>NZ_JAWKJQ010000001.1:0-552601 GCF_041393715.1 Nocardioides sp.
CGTCCGCGAGCTGCGTGGGCTCGGGCTGACCCCGTTGCTGCTCACCGGCGACAACCAACGGGCCGCACGAGCGGTGGCGGCGGAGGTCGGCATCGAGGACGTGGTCGCCGAGGTGCTGCCGGCCGACAAGGTCGACGCCGTCCGACGCCTCCAGGAGGACGGCAAGGTCGTGGCCATGGTCGGCGACGGGGTCAACGACGCTGCGGCGCTCGCCCAGGCCGACCTGGGGCTCGCGCTCGGCACCGGGACCGACGTGGCCATCCAGGCCAGCGACCTCACCCTGGTGCGCGGCGACCTCCGGGTCGCGGCCGACGCGGTGCGGCTGTCCCGGCGTACCCTCCGGACGATCCAGGGCAACCTGTTCTGGGCGTTCGCCTACAACGTGGCCGCGCTCCCGCTGGCCGCCTCGGGCCTGCTCAACCCGATGATCGCCGGCGCCGCCATGGCCTTCTCGAGCGTGTTCGTGGTGTCCAACAGCCTCCGCCTGCGCCGCTTCCGCTGACAGGTGGCGTCGTGGGGCGCCGATCGGGGGTGCAAGACTGCGGTCATGGCGCAGCGACCCGACGTCCAGGCCGCCGGTGCCGTGGTGACGCGCAAGGGCGGCGACGTGCTGGTCGTGCATCGGCCCCGCTACGACGACTGGTCCTTCCCGAAGGGCAAGCTCAACCGCGGTGAGCACGTCGTCGCCGCCGCGGTGCGAGAGGTGGGCGAGGAGACCGGGTTGCGGATCCGGCTCGGCCCACGGCTCCCCACACAGCGCTACCCGCTGGGCCGCACCCGCCACAAGGTCGTGCACTACTGGACCGCCCGCGTCGTCGGCAGCGACGACGTGAGTGGCTATCAGCCCAATGCCGAGATCGACCGGGTGCGGTGGGTGTCCCGGAAGAAGGCGCGCAGACTGCTGAGCTACGACTTCGACCGCCAGACCCTGGCCGATGCCGACGGGCTCCCGCGCGGCACCAGGGCGCTGGTCGTGCTGCGCCACACCAAGGCCAGGGCCCGCAAGACCTGGAAGAAGGACGACCGGCAGCGCCCTCTGCTCGCGCTCGGGAGGCAGCAGGCGGAGCGGCTGGTGCCGCTGCTGGCGGCCTACGACGTCGAGCTGGTCGCCTCCTCGAGCTCCGCCCGATGCGTGCAGACCGTGACGCCCTACGCCGAGCGCAGCGGCTGGCCGGTGACAACGTACGACGCCCTCAGCGAGGAGGGCGCCACCGCCGCGTCGGTGCTGGAGGTCGTCGACGACCTGATGCACCACCGTGAGTGCGCCGTGCTGTGCACCCACCGGCCGGTGCTGCCGACCGTCTACGACTCGATGCGCCTGCAGGCGCTGGGGATCGAGGACCCCAAGCTCGAGCCCGGCCGGATGCTGGTGATCCATCACCGCAAGGGCGCCGTCGTGGCCGTCGAGCTGCACTGACCGTGCCCAGGGCGTGACCGGGGCCACAGCCGAAGTGCCGGATACTCGGGGGCTGTTCACCCCCCGTTCACCGGGCAGGGCCGATCCGGTCACCTGCCCCTCCTAGCGTCAGCGTCGTCAGCTCGACGAAGACTCAGGAGAAACGAAGTGAAGCGCACTTCCATCAGCCGGGCCCTGGTGCCCGGCATCGCCATCGCCGCCCTCGCCCTGGCCGGGTGTGGAGCGGGCAACGAGGACACGAGCAGCAGCGGCAGCAGCGACGGCAGCGACAGCGGCTACTCCGGGACCCTCGCCGGCGGTGGCTCCTCGGCCCAGGAGGCCGCCCAGGGCGCCTGGATCGCCGGCTTCCAGACCGCCAACCCCGACGCGACGGTGACCTACGACCCGGTGGGCTCCGGCGGTGGCCGCGAGAGCTTCATCTCGGGCGACTTCGCGTTCGCCGGCAGCGACGCCTACCTCACCGATGACGAGGGTGAGCTGACCAACGCCAAGGACCGGTGTGGCGGCGACGTCATCGAGATCCCCGACTACATCAGCCCCATCGCCATCATCTTCAACGTCGACGGGGTCGACAGCCTGCAGCTCTCCCCGGACACCCTGGCGGGCATCTTCGCGGGCAAGATCACCACGTGGGACGACGCGGCCATCAAGGCGGACAACCCCGACGCGTCGCTGCCCTCGGCCGCCATCAACGCGGTGCACCGCTCCGACGAGTCCGGCACCACCGAGAACTACACGTCCTACCTCGACGCGGTCTCCTCCAGCGTCTGGGACGCCGGTGTCGTCGAGACCTGGCCGACGGAGTACGGCGGTGAGGGCGCGAAGGGTACCTCGGGCGTCGTGGCCGCGGTGACCAACGGCAAGAACTCGATCGGCTACGCCGACGCGAGCCAGGCCGGTGGCCTGGGCGTGGCCTCCATCGGTGTGGGCAGCGAGTTCGTCGCGCCCGAGGCCGAGGCCGCGGCGAAGATCCTCTCGGTCTCGCCCGAGGCGTCGGTCGCCACCGACTCCCAGATCGTCTTCGACCTGGACCACACCACCGAGGAGTCGGGCGTCTACCCGATCGTGCTCACGTCCTACCTCATCGCCTGCCCGACGTACGACGACCAGGCGACCGCCGACCTGGTCAAGGGCTACCTGACCTACATCCTGAGCGACGAGGGTCAGCAGAAGGGCTCCGACGAGGCCGGCTCGGCCCCGCTGCCGAGCGACCTGCAGTCCAAGGCGCAGGCGCTCGTCGAGGGCATCGCCGCCAAGTAGCAGCCCGTTCTGCCCACGGTCGACCCTGGGGCCCGCGCCGGCACCGGCACGGGCCCCGGGCTCGTCCAGGCATACTGATCAACCAGGCATGGGAGGAGCGTTCATGAGCTCGACCGAGACCCCGACGAGCGCGGCGGTCGCCGACCCGGCCGACGACGGTTTCGGGCAGGTCACCGGACCCGGTGACTCGGTCTTCCGAGGGCTCGCGACCGCCTCCGGCTACCTCATCATGGTGGCCCTGGCCGGCGTGGCGATCTTCCTGGTCCTCGAGGGCTGGCCCGCGATCCAGGCCACCGGCGTGCAGGCCTACGGCAAGGACAACATCGTCCTGTTCGTCTGGCCGCTGCTCTTCGGGACGCTGCTGGCCGCGGTGCTCTCGCTGATCATCGCCGTGCCCCTCGCCATCGGCGGTGCCCTGGTCATCTCGCACTACGCACCCCGACCGCTGGCGAAGACCCTGGGCTATCTCGTCGACCTGCTGGCCGCGGTCCCCAGCGTGGTCTACGGCCTGTGGGGGATCGGCTTCCTGGCGCCCTGGATCCTGCCGTCCTACGAGTGGCTCGGGGCGCACCTCGACTTCGTGCCGTTCTTCAAGGGCCCGGCGCTGAGCGGTCGGACCATCCTCACCGCGTCGATCGTGCTGGCGATCATGGTGCTGCCGATCATCACCGCGATCTGCCGCGAGATCTTCGCCCAGACGCCGACCATGCACCAGGAGGCGGCGCTGGCCCTGGGCGCCACCCGCTGGGAGATGATCCGGATGACGGTCTTCCCCTACTCCCGCTCGGGGGTCGTCTCGGCGATCATGCTGGGCCTGGGCCGGGCGCTCGGCGAGACGATGGCCGTGGCGATGGTGCTGTCGGCAACCGGCATCGTGACCGTCAACCTGATCTCGACGCAGAACCCGTCCACCATCGCGGCCAACATCGCCCTCAACTTCGGCAACGCGTCCGGCACGAAGATCAACGTGCTGATCTTCAGCGGCCTGGTGCTGTTCGTGGCCACCTTCGCCGTGAACTTCCTGGGCCGGTGGGTCGCCGCCCGTGGCCAGGTCAAGGAGTGAGCTCGTGACGACGCCGACCCTCGAACGCCCCTCCGGAGGCGACCGCGCCTCGCTGCCGCTGACCGCGCCGCAGCTGCCCCCCGTCGCCCCGTTGCTCTCCGCGCTGATGGCCGTCGGGGCGGCCGTGCTGGTGGGACTGCTGCTGTCGTGGTCGCTGATCCCGATCGTGGTCCTGGGCTGGCTGCTGCTGCTCGTCGTGCTGCCGACCTGGTCGCTGCTGCTCGAAGGGCGCCGCAAGGCCGTCGACCGGATGGTCACGGGTCTGGTGTGGTCCACGTTCGCGCTGGCTATGCTGCCGCTCCTGAGCCTGATCTGGCAGGTGGTCGCCAAGGGCGCCCCGGCCCTGTCCGTGGAGTTCTTCACCTACTCCATGCGCAACGTGATCGGCGAAGGTGGCGGGATCTACCACGCGATCGTCGGCACGTTCCTGGTGACCGGCCTCGCCACGCTCATCTCGGTGCCGATCGGCGTGCTGGCGGCGGTCTACCTCGTCGAGTACTCCTCCGAGGGCAAGGTCGCGAAGACGGTGACCTTCCTGGTCGACGTGATGACGGGCATCCCGTCGATCGTGGCCGGTCTGTTCGCCTTCGCGCTCTTCGTGCTCATCTTCGGACCGGGCATCAGGATGGGCTTCGGAGGCTCGGTCGCCCTGTCCGTGCTGATGATCCCGATCGTCGTGCGGGCCACCGAGGAGATGCTCAAGCTGGTGCCCGACGAGCTGCGCGAGGCGTCGTACGCCCTCGGCGTGCCGAAGTGGCGCACGATCGTCAAGGTGGTGCTGCCGACGGCGCTGTCGGGCATCGTCACCGGCATCACGCTGGCGATCGCCCGGGTGGCCGGGGAGACCGCGCCGCTGCTGATCATCGCCGGCAGTGCGACGTCGATGAACTGGAACCCGTTCTCGGAGCGGATGGCGACCCTGCCGGTCTTCATCTTCTCCTCCATCACCGAGACCGGTCGCTACCCCGAGGCGCAGACCCAGCGAGCCTGGGGAGCCGCCCTCGTCCTGATCATGATCGTGATGGCCCTCAACCTGATAGCCCGCGTCATCGGCCGGGTGTTCGCACCCAAGACCGGACGCTGACCGCAGCGGCAACGAGAGAAGAAGCAACCATGGCGAAGAGCATCGACGTCTCCGACCTCGACATCTACTACGGCGACTTCCTCGCCGTCGAAGGCGTCAACATGACGATCAAGGCGCGCTCGGTCACCGCCTTCATCGGGCCCTCGGGCTGCGGCAAGTCGACCGTGCTGCGGTCCCTCAACCGGATGCACGAGGTCATCCCCGGCGCCCGCGTCGAGGGCAAGGTCGTGGTCGGCGGACAGTCGCTCTACGACCCGGCGGTCGACCCGGTCGCCGTGCGCCGTCAGATCGGCATGGTCTTCCAGCGGCCCAACCCGTTCCCGACCATGTCGATCTACGAGAACGTGCTCGCCGGCAATCGGCTCAACTCCAAGAAGATGAAGAAGGCCGAGGCCGACGAGATCGTCGAGCGGTCTCTCAAGGGCGCCAACCTGTGGGGTGAGGTCAAGGACCGCCTCGGCAAGCCCGGCATGGGCCTGTCCGGCGGCCAGCAGCAGCGGCTGTGCATCGCCCGCGCGATCGCGGTGGAGCCGCAGATCCTGCTGATGGACGAGCCGTGCTCGGCGCTCGACCCGATCTCGACCTCGGCCGTGGAGGACCTGATCCACGACCTCAAGGACCGCTACACGATCGTGATCGTCACCCACAACATGCAGCAGGCGGCGCGGGTCTCGGAGGACACCGCGTTCTTCAACCTCAAGGGTGCCGGCCAGCCCGGTCATCTGGTGGAGTTCAACGCCACCAAGCAGATGTTCACCAACCCCGACGAGGAGGCCACCGAGGCCTACATCTCGGGGCGCTTCGGCTGAGGGTGTCTCCTGGTGGGGCGGTGTGACCGCTCAGCCCAGGAACAGGTGCAGCACGGCGTACGCCGCGGCGGCGACGCCGGCCGCCATCGGGAAGGTCAGCACCCAGGCCACCAGGATGGAGCGGGCCACGCCCCAGCGGACCGCGGAGAGCCGCTTGGTGGCGCCGACGCCCATCACCGCCGAGGTGATGGTGTGGGTGGTCGAGATCGGCGCCTCGAAGGCGTACGCCGTGGTGTAGAGCACGCCGGCGGCCACCGACTCGGCCGCGAACCCGCGGGCGGGGTCGAGGTCGATGATCCGGCGTCCGAGGGTGCGCATGATCCGCCAGCCGCCGGAGAGCGTCCCGAGCGAGATGGCCGTGGCTGCGGCGATCACCACCCAGACCGGCAGCGGGTCGTCGCTGCTGACGTAGTTGCCGGTGAGCAGGGCCAGGAAGATGACGCCCATCGTCTTCTGCGCGTCCTGGAGACCGTGACCCAGCGCCATCGCCGCGGCGGAGACGGTCTGGGCGAGCCGGAAGCCACGCTGCGCCTTCGTCGGATGCGCACGGCGGAACAGCCACATGATCGCCACCATCACCGCGAAGGCGAGGCCGAAGGCGACCACCGGTGAGACCAGCATCGGGACCAGCACCTTGTCGACCACGGTGTTCCAGTTGACCGAGGCGCCCGCCGCCAACGCTGCCCCGGCGAGCCCGCCGATCAGCGCATGGGACGACGACGACGGCAGCCCGAAGTACCACGTGACGAGGTTCCAGCAGATGGCACCCGCCAGGCCGGCCATCACCACCACCAGGCCCGCGCTGCCCGACGGCGGGGTGATCGTGTCGCTGACCGTCTTGGCGACCTTCTGGCCGAGGAAGCCGCCGACGAAGTTCATCACCGCGGCCATCGCCAGGGCGACCCGCGGCGTCAGCGCCCGGGTCGAGACGGAGGTGGCGATCGCGTTGGCGGCGTCGTGGAAGCCGTTGGTGTAGTCGAACGCCAGGGCGACGACGACCACCGCGACGATGATCGCGAGCTCCATCGGGTCAGGACTCCTTGACCGCGATCTGCTCCACCGTGTTGGCGACGAGTTCGAAGGCGTCGATGGCGCGCTCCAGGCACTCGACGACGTCCTTGACCTTGAGCACCTGGAGGGCCTTGTAGCCGCCGCCGAAGAGCTCGGCGATGATCCGGCGGTAGGCCCGGTCGCCGGACCGCTCGAGCCGGTTGACCTCCGACACGTAGTCGCCGAGCTGCTGCGGGTTGCGCAGCTTGGGCATCGCCTCGGCCGTGAGCTCCGCGCAGATCTGCAGCACCTGCGCCTGCTCGCTGACCTCGGCGGGCATCGCCTTGATGTCGTAGAGCAACAGCATGTCGACGGCCTCGTCGAGCAGGTCCATCACGTCGTCGAGCTGGTTCGCCAGCGTGTGGATGTCCTCCCGGTCGAAGGGCGTGACGAACGTGCTGTTGACCCGGTGCACGACGGCGCGCACGGTCTCGTCGGCCGCGTGCTCGGCGTCGCGCATCCGCTTCGCCACCAGCTCGCGGTCGCTGGTCTCGTCGAACATCTCGGCGAGCAGCCCGGCGCCCACGACGAGGTGCTGGGCCGCCTCGGCGAAGAGGTCGTAGAAGGCGCCGTCGACGGGGCGGAACCGGAACAAGAAGGCACTCCTGGCGTGACGGTCGTGGGTCGGTCGAACAAACCGTGCACATGCTAGGGCGTCCGGGTGAACAGCAGGCAACCGCGGGCCGGCCGGCGGCCCTGGGGCCGGCCCCACCCGGGCGACTCCCGGGCTCAGCCGCGCCGGGCGCGCTGCCGTTCGATCAGGGCGGCCTGCAGGTGTCGGGAGCCCTCGGTGCGGAACCATCGGCCGTCGGTCGCGAGCTCCCAGGCGCTCGTCTCCTCGTCGAAGGCGAGGTCGAGCAGCTGGCCGGCCTCGGCCACCTCGTCCTCGCCCGGCAGCCGGACCAGCACCTCCACGCGGCGGTCGAGGTTGCGGTGCATCATGTCGGACGAGCCGATCCAGGCCTGGGGGCGGCCGCCGTTCTCGAACCCGAAGATCCGGCTGTGCTCGAGGAACCGTCCCAGCACCGACCGCACCCGGATCGTCTCGGAGAGACCGGGGACGCCGGGGCGCAGCGCGCAGATGCCGCGGATCAGCAGCTCCACCGGCACCCCCTCCTGGGACGCGAGGTAGAGCGCGTCGATGATCCCCTCGTCGACGATCGAGTTGGCCTTGATCCGGATCCTCGCGGGTCGCCCCTCCCGATGATGCGCGATCTCGGCGTGGATCTGGCCCACCAGCCCGGAGCGCACCGAGTCGGGGGCGACGAACAGCTGGTCGTACTGCGCGTTGCGGGAGAAGCCGCTGATGTTGTTGAAGAGGTTGGCCACGTCCTCGCCGATGGCGGGGTCGCAGGTGAGCAGCCCCAGGTCCTCGTAGAGGCGGGCGGTCTTGGGGTTGTAGTTGCCGGTGCCGATGTGGGTGTAGCGGCGGATGCCGTCGGGCTCGTCACGCACCACCATGGCCAGCTTGCAGTGGGTCTTGAGGCCGACCAGGCCGTAGACCACGTGACAGCCGGCCTGCTCCAGCTTGCGGGCCCACCGGATGTTGGCCTCCTCGTCGAAGCGGGCCTTGATCTCGACGATCACCAGCACCTGCTTGCCGGCCTCGGCGGCGTCGACCAGGGCGTCGATGATGGGGCTGTCGCCGGAGGTGCGATAGAGCGTCTGCTTGATCGCCAGCACGTGCGGGTCGGCCGCCGCCTGCTCGAGGAAGCGCTGGACCGAGGTGGCGAAGGAGTCGTAGGGGTGGTGCAGCAGCACGTCGTGCCGGCGTACGGCGTCGAAGACGTCGACCGGCGAGGCCGACTCCTTCTCCGCGAGCAGGCGGTGGGTGGTCGGGACGAACGCGGGGTACTTCAGGTCGTCGCGCGCGATGTCGGCGATGACGTGGAGCCCGGTCAGGTCCAGCGGGCCGGGCAGCCGGAAGACCTCCTCGTCGGAGATGCCGAGCTCGGAGACGAGCAGGTCGAGCACCTTGGCGTCGATGGACTCCTCGACCTCCAGCCGCACCGGCGGCCCGAACCGGCGCCGCAGCAGCTCCTTCTCGAGCGCCTTGAGGAGGTTCTCGGCGTCGTCCTCCTCCACCTCGAGGTCCTCGTTGCGGGTGACCCGGAAGGTGTGCACCTGCAGCACCTCCATGCCCGGGAAGAGCCGCTTGAGGTGGGCGCCGATGACGTCCTCGAGGGGCACGAACCGGGTGTTGCCCAGGCCCACGAACCGGTCGAAGATCGGCGGCACCTTGACCCGCGCGAAGTGCTCGGTGCCGGTCGACGGGTTGCGCACCAGCACGGCCAGGTTGAGGCTCAGGCCGGAGATGTAGGGGAAGGGATGGGCCGGGTCGACCGCCAGCGGCGTGAGCACCGGGAAGACGCGGTCGCGGAAGAGCCGCTTGCAGTACTTCTGCTCGTCGCGGTCGAGCTCCTCCCAGCGGACCAGCTCGATGCCCTCCTTCGAGAGCGCGGGCACCAGGTCGTCGCGGAAGACCCCGGCATGCCGTTCCATCAGCTCACGCGAGCGGGTCCAGATCGCCTCCACGATCTCGCGCGGCATCAGGCCGGACGCCGCCTTGACCGCGACGCCGGCCGCGATCCGGCGCTTGAGACCGGCCACCCGGACCATGAAGAACTCGTCGAGGTTGCTCGCGAAGATCGCCAGGAACCGGGCCCGTTCGAGCAGCGGCAACGAGTCGTCCTCGGCCAGCTCCAGCACCCGCTGGTTGAACCGGAGCCACGACAGCTCGCGGTCGATGAACCGGTCGGCGAACTTCTCGACCGCCGCCTTGGCCTCCTCCGAGGGCTCGTAGGGCGGCGGCACATGGAAGGTGTCCGAGGGGTGCGCGAACGGGTCGTTTCCCTCCGGACCCTCATCGATGGGGGCGGTCACGTGGGAGGGGAGCAGGCCTTCGGTGGACACGGCACCAGTCTGTCAGGTCTCCCACGAGGTTGACCCGGCAGAAGTTCGCGTCGATCCGTCACAAGATCAGGTTGACCCGGCCGAAGTTCATGAAGTTCTGCCGGGTCAACCGAGAAAGGTGGCGAGTCCGTCGAGGAGACGGTCGACGTCGTCGTCGTCGGTGTACGGCGCCAGGCCGGCACGCAGGCCGCCGGTGTCACCGAGGCCCAGCCGCCGGGCCGGCTCGTAGGCGTAGAACGTGCCGGAGGGGGCCAGCACGTGGCGCGAGGCGAGGTGCTCGGCGGCCTCGTCGGTGCTGCGGCCGGGGAGGGTGAGCAGCGTGGTCGGGGTGCGGTGCGCCGCCACGGAGTGCACGACGACCGCGTCGCCGAGCCCGGCGAGGCCCTCGGCGAGGCGGGCCGAGAGTCGCTCCTCGTGGCCGTGGATCGCGGCGAAGGCCGCCCGCAGCCGCGCGCGACGCGGAGCGCTCGGGTCGCCCCCGTCGAGGCCGGCGAGGAAGTCGACGGCGGCGGTGGCGCCGGCCATCAGCTCGTAGGGGAGGGTGCCGAGCTCGAAGCGCTCGGGGACCGCGTCGGTGGCCGGCAGCAGCTTGTCGGGGTGCAGCGTCTCGAGCAGGGCAGGGTCACCGCCGAGGACGCCGCAGTGCGGGCCCAGGAACTTGTAGGGCGAGCAGACGAACAGGTCCGCACCCATCGCGGGCACGTCGACCAGCTCGTGCGCCGCGAGGTGGACGCCGTCGACGAAGAGGAGCGCGCCCACCCGGTGCGCCAGCGCCCCGAGCGCGGGGATGTCGGGTCGGGTGCCGAGCAGGTTGGACGCGCCGGTGACCGCCACCAGCCGGGTCCTCTCGGTGATCGCCTCGGCCAGGCTGGTGGGGTCGAGGTCGGCGGTGCCGGGGTCGATGTCGACCCAGCGCACCGTGACCTGGCGGGCCTCGGCGGCCTGCACCCAGGGGCGGACGTCGGCGTCGTGGTCGAGCCGGGTGACGACCACCTCGTCGCCCGCGGACCACTGCTTGGCCAGCGCCCGCGAGACGTCGTAGATCAGCTGGGTGGCGCTGCGGCCGTAGACGATGCCGGTGGCCGGGACGCCCAGCAGGTCGGCGTACGCCCGGCGGAACGCGGCGACGGTGTCGTCGGCGTTGCGCTCCGAGGCGACCAGGCCGCCGCGGTTGGAGAGCGGTCCGGCCAGGGTCCGGGCGACCGCGTCGGCCACGACCTGCGGGGTCTGGGTGCCGCCGGGGCCGTCGAAGTGGGCGATGCCGGACGCGAGGGACGGGAACTGCGCGCGCAGCGCGGCGACGTCGTAGGCCATGGCCGCAGGATGTCAGGTGGCGCGGGCGTACATCACGTGGGTGTCCGCGGGCGCGTGGGTGAAGCCGAGGCGCTCGTAGACCGCGCGGGCGGGCAGGTTGTCGGACTCGACGTAGAGCAGGATCTCGCGGACGCCGGCCTCGGCGAGGTGGTGCAACCCGGCGAGGGTGAGCAGGCGGCCCAGGCCGCGCCCCTGGGCGCTGGGGGAGATGGCGACGACGTAGACCTCGCCGAGGTCGGGGGAGTGGCGCTTGGTCCAGTGGAAGCCGAGCAGGGCGCCGTCGCCGTCGACGGCCAGCAGCAGTCCGGCGGGGTCGAACCACGGCTCGGCCATCCGGGCCGCGAGATCCGCGTCGTCCATGCCGCCCTGCTCGGGATGGTGGGCGAAGGCCGCGGCGTTGACCGCCAGCACCGCCGCGGCGTCGTCGGGCCGGTAGCCGCGGATCGTCAGGTCGGCTGGGATCTCGAGCGTCGGGAGCGGGGTCGTCGCTGGCCGGCGCATCACCCACAGCTCGCGCACACGGGCGAAGCCGTGCCGCTCTGCCAGCGCCGCCGCGGCCGGGTGGTCGCCGTGGGACCAGGCGGTGGCGACCGGGGCGCCGGTGAGCACGGCGGCGGCGAGCCGGCCACCGAGGCCGCGTCCACGGGCCCCCGGGGCGACCACCAGGTCGAGCGTCGCCTCGCGGACGAGTGCGAACCCGTGCTCGTCGACGATCCAGAGCCGGTGGGTGGCATCGAGCCCGTGGTGCTTGAGTCGCAGCTGCGCCGCCTCGTCGAGGGGGTCGGCGCCGTCGCCGTCCAGGCAGGCGGCTCGGACGGCGGCCACCACGGGCGCGCCGCGGTCGGCGTACGACGCGGGGGCGAGCTCCTCGACGCTCAGGCGTCCAGCTCCTGCGGCTCGGCGGCCTCCGGTGCCGCCTCGTTGCGGCGGCCCCGGTCGGCGGCCGAGACGAAGCGGTAGCCGACGTTGCGGACGGTGCCGATCAGGGTCTCGTGCTCGGGGCCCAGCTTGGCGCGGAGCCGCCGGACGTGCACGTCGACGGTGCGGGTGCCGCCGAAGTAGTCGTAGCCCCACACCTCCGACAGCAGCTGCTGGCGACTGAACACCCGGCCCGGGTGCTGCGCGAGGTACTTCAGCAGCTCGAACTCCTTGAACGTCAGGTCGAGCACGCGGGAGCCGATCTTGGCGGTGTAGGTCGCGTCGTCGACGGTCACCTCGCCGCTGCGGATGACGTGGGCCTCGGGGTCGTCCGCGGCCCGCTCCACGAGCCGGCCGAGGGCCAGCCTGATCCGGGCCTCCAGCTCGGCGGGGCCGCAGTCGGCGAGCACGACGTCGTCCATCCCCCAGTCGGAGGCCACCACGGCCAGACCGCCCTCGGTGACGACCAGCAGCACCGGATGGTCGCTCCCGGTGGCCCTGATCAGCCGGCAGAGGTCACGTGCGCCGGCGAGCTCCTGGCGGCCGTCGACGAGCACCACGTCGGCCTCGGGGGCGTCGAGCAGCGCGCTGCCCTCGGCCGGGAGCACCTTGACCGAGTGCGGCAGCAGCGCGAGCGCAGGCAGCACCTCCACGCTCGGCTGGAGCGCGCTCGTCAAGAGCAGCAGGGTGCTCACTCGCACCTCCCGTGGGCGGCCATGGTGCTTGCAGGGATAGGGCAGGATATCCCGTCGTGGAGCCTTCGACCGCCTCGTCGACCGGTCCTGAGACCGTCGAGAGCAAGATCACGGTGCGCTACTGGGCCTCCGCGCGGGCGACGGCCGGCCTCGAGGGGGAGCAGGTGGACGCCTCGGCGGCGCTCTCCCTGGCAGCGCTGGTGGACGCCCTGGTCGAACGGCACGACAGCCCGCGGCTGCGCTCGGTCCTCGACGTCTGCTCGGTCCTCGTCGGCGACCGGCCCGCCGGGTCCGGCGATCGCGCCGAGGTGTGGGTCGAGCCGGGCGACTCGGTGGAGTTCCTGCCGCCCTTCGCCGGCGGCTGACCCCGCCCGCGAGATGCCGGAAATGGTCGCGCGAGATGCGGGAAATGGTCGCGCGAGCGCGGGAATGACCGCCGTCGTACGCCGGTTGCACCAGCCATGACCGCCGGCCAGTGGGTGCTGCTCTCCTGCGTGGTGCTCGCGCTGGCCATCGGCGGCTACCGCGCCCTCTCCGACGGACGGTTCCGAGGCACCCATCGGGTGCGTGGCGTCGACGAGGCCGACGAGGCCCACGAGGCCGACAGGACCGCCGAACCCGGCAGGGCCGACGCGGCCGACGCCCCCACGGCACCGGGCGCGATCGACCTGGCGGCCCTGGGCGAGCAGCTGGGGGAGCGGGCGACGCTGCTGCAGTTCTCGTCGGCCTTCTGCGCGCCCTGCCGGGTCACCCGCCGCACCCTGGCGGAGGTCGCCGACCTGGTGCCCGGCGTGACCCACGTCGAGGTCGACGCCGAGCACCACCTCGACCTGGTCCGGCGCCTCGGGGTGCTGCGGACGCCGACCACGCTGATCCTCGACGCGTCCGGCCGCGAGGTGACCCGAGCGGCCGGGGCTCCTCGGCGCGACCAGGTGCTCGCGGCGCTGGGCGAGCCGGTCTGATGTCCACATCTTGGACGAGTATCTCGACAGTCGAGATTCAGGCACGGAGCACTCCGGAACCGCCTACCGTTCTCGGCATGTCCTCGACCCTGCTGACCCGCCGCCGCGCAGTGGACCACTGCCGCGTGCGCTCGTCGCTGTGTCGAATGTCCTGACCGGACGTCACCCGCGCCGCTGACCCCGCTCCGGGGCGGCCCCTCGCTCGAGGGCTGCGGCCTGCCTGGCGTCCGAGGTGTTCCCGACCGCCACCCCTCAGGACCCTGGAGCTCGCCATGAGCAAGCAGATCGACCCTCGCGGCCAGCGTTTCGCCGCCGCGCTCACCGCCCTCGTCCTCGCCGTCGTGCTGGCACTGTCGCCCAGCCCGCTGGCCGTCGCGCTGCTCGCGGCGCAGACGGCGCTGTTCGCCATCGCGGCCGGGCTCGGCGTCAGCCAGACGCCGCACGCCTGGCTCTTCCGCTCGTTCGTGCGGCCCCGGCTGGCGCCGCCGCGCGAGTGGGAGGACGCCGCGCCGCCGCGCTTCGCCCAGGCGGTCGGGCTGGTCTTCGCCTCCGTCGGGCTGGCCGGCTTCCTCGCCGGCGCGACCTCCCTCGGCCTCGTCGCCACCGGGTTCGCGCTGGTCGCCGCGCTGCTCAACGCGGTCTTCGGGCTGTGCTTGGGCTGCGAGGTCTACCTGCTGGGCCGGCGTACGGCCGCCCGGTTCGGGGCTCGCGATGCGTCGCAGACGGCGCGCTGAGGCGTCGCAGACGGGGCGCTGAGGCGTCGCAGACGGTTCAGCCGTCAGAACTTCACCCACCACCTTCATCACTTCCACCGCACAGGAGATCCGCCATGCCCCGAGAGACCGCTCTGGTCACCGCCGACTGGGTCGAGGAGCACCTCGACGACCCGACCGTCGTCCTCGTCGAGGTCGACGAGGACACCACCGCCTACGACAAGGGCCACCTCCGAGGCGCCGTCAAGCTCGACTGGACGACCGACCTCCAGGACCAGGTGCGCCGTGACTTCGTCGCCAAGGACCGGTTCGCCGAGCTGCTGTCGGAGCGCGGCATCGACAACGACCACACCGTCGTGCTCTACGGCGGCAACAACAACTGGTTCGCGGCCTACGCCTACTGGTACTTCACGCTCTACGGCCACGCCGACGTCCGCCTGCTCGACGGCGGGCGCAAGAAGTGGGAGCTCGACAGCCGCGAGCTCACCGACGAGCTGCCTCAGCGCGCCGCCACGTCGTACCGGGCGGAGGAGCAGGACCTCTCGCTTCGCGCCTTCCGCGACGAGGTCGTCGCCGCGATCGGCACCCAGAACCTGGTCGACGTCCGCAGCCCCGATGAGTACGCCGGCCGGTTGCTGGCCCCGGCCCACCTCCCGCAGGAGCAGGCCCAGCGCGCCGGCCACATCCCGACCGCGCTGAACGTCCCGTGGAGCAAGGCGGCCAACGACGACGGCACCTTCCGCTCCGACGACGAGCTGCGCACGCTCTATGCCGACGCCGGCATCGACTGGAGCAAGGACACCATCGCCTACTGCCGGATCGGCGAGCGGTCGTCGCACACCTGGTTCGTGCTGCGCGAGCTGCTCGGGCAGGACCACGTCAAGAACTACGACGGCTCCTGGACCGAGTATGGCTCCCTGGTCGGGGTGCCCGTGGCCCTCGGCGACGAGCGGGGCGAGGCGTGAGCGCCGGCACCGTGGTCCAGGGCTGCGGTGCGCCGGTCGGTGGGCTGCCGCTCGACGGGGTGAAGGTCGAGATCGAGGCCGTCGTGCAGGGCCGGGTCGTGCGCGCCGACGAGTCGCCGGTCGACGGCGCCTACGTCCGGCTGCTCGACCGGACCGGCGAGTTCACCGCCGAGGTCCGCACCTCTCCGGAGGGGCACTTCCGCTTCTTCGCCGGCGACGGGTCGTGGACGCTGCGCACCCTCGCGCCCGGCGCTGCCACGGTCGACACGGTCGTCGACGCCGCCACGGGCTCGGTGGTCGAGGCGCTGATCACCGTCTGATCCCGCCGGTACGCCGGCCGGCCCGCCGCCTCGTTCACGCAACGAGCGGCGGGCCGCGCCGTCTGCGACGCCTCGCGCAGCCGTCTGCGACGCCTCGCGTCCCCGTCTGCGACGTCCCGCGCAGCCGTCTGCGACGCCTTGCGTCAGCGTTCGAGGATCATCGTGACCGGGCCGTCGTTGAGGTAGCCGACCGCCATGTCGGCGCCGAAGACGCCGCGGGCGACCGTGGCCCCGAGCCGTTCGAGCTCGACGCAGAACGCCTCGTAGACGGGCTCCGACAGCTCCCCGGGAGCGGCGGCCTGCCAGGTGGGGCGGCGGCCCTTGCGCGCGTCGCCGTACAGCGTGAACTGGCTGACCACCAGGATCGGGGCATCGACGTCGGAGGCCGACCGCTCGTCGCGCAGGATCCGCAGGTCCCAGATCTTGCGGGCCATCCAGGAGGTCTCGTCCGGCCCGTCGGCATGCGTCACGCCGAGATAGACGAGCAGGCCCGGGCCCTCGATCTCACCGACAACCTTGCTGTCGACCGAGACACTTGCCCCAAGAACTCGCTGCACCACGGCTCTCATGTGGAAATCTTCCTGCTCAGGGGTTCGACGCGGGAGGCAGCAGCATGCCACGATGACACCATGCCCGATGCCGTCACCGTGCCTGCCGACCGCCTGCTGATCACCGTCGCTCCCACCGGAGCCGAGACGGCCAAGGCCGACTGCCCGCAGCTCCCGACCACGCCCGAGGAGCTGGCCACCACGGCGCGCGAGTGCGAGGCGGCCGGCGCGGCGATGATCCATCTCCACGTCCGCGACCGCGAGCACCGGCCGACGCTCGACCTGCCGCTGCTCAAGGAGTGGGTGGCGGCGGTGCGCGAGTCGACCGACCTGGTCGTCCAGCTGTCGACCGGGGGCTCGGTCCACGACCCGCTCGACCACCGGCTGAAGGTCCTCGACGCCGAGCCCGACTCCTGCTCGCTGACGATGGGCACCACCAACTTCGGCGACGACGTCTTCATGAACCCCTGGCCCTTCGTCACCGAGCTCTACCAGCTCAGCCAGGAGCGCCAGGTCGTGCCGGAGTTCGAGCTGTTCGACCTCGGCCAGGTGCACGCGATGCGGCGGCTGCTCGACAGGTTCGGGCTGCCCTACGGCGGCCGCGTCCACGCCGACCTGGTGATGGGCGTGCCGGGCGGCATGGACGGCACCGCCGACGCCCTCGTCGCCGCCGTCGCGGCCCTCCCCGCCCAGACGACCTCCTGGTCGGCGACCGGCATCGGCCGCTCCACTCTCGCCGTCGCCCTCGCCTCGCTCTCCAAGGGCGGCCATCTCCGCGTGGGCATGGAGGACGTGCTGACCATCGCGAAGGGCGTGCCGGTCGAGAGCAACAAGCAGCTCGTCGACCGGGTCGTCGAGCTGGCCCGGATCGCGCAGCGCACTCCGATGACGCCGGCCGAGGCGCGGACGTTCCTGGCGATCCGCGCCGCCTGACGCGGCTCCGGACGGCGTCAGGTCGTCTGGCAGGCTCGTCGACATGACCACCGAGGCGATCCGCGAGGACCTGACGTACGCCGGCGTGCTCGAGGCCGCCGAGGCGATCGCGGGCGTGCTCCCGCCCACCCCTGCGTGGAGCTATCCGCTCCTCGACCAGGCGGCCGGCCGCACGGTGGTGCTCAAGCACGAGAACGTCCAGCCCACCGGTGCCTTCAAGGCCCGCGGCGGCATCGCGCTGGCCGCGACCCTGGACCCGGCCACGCCCGGTCTGGTCACCGCGTCGACCGGCAACCACGCCCAGTCGGTCGCCCTGTGCGCCCGCCAGCGCTCGATCCCCGCGATGGTGGTGATGCCGGTCAGCGCACCGTCCAACAAGATCGACGCGACCACGGCGCTCGGGGCCGAGGTGGTGCTGCACGGCCCGACGATGACCGAGGCGGTAGCCCATGCCCGTGAGCTGGCGACCGCCCGCGGCTGGCGCTACGTCGACCCCGCCGACCCCGCGATCATCCATGGGCACGCCACGCTGACCCTCGAGCTGCTGCGCACCCACCCCGACCTGGAGGAGATCTACGTCCCCGTCGGGAGCGGCACCAGCGCGGCCGGCGCCTGCCTGGTCCGCGACGAGCTCGCGCCGTCGTGCCGGGTGGTCGCGGTGCAGTCGGCCCAGGCGCCCGCGGCCTTCGAGTCCTGGCGCGGCAGGGCGCCGGCGACCGCGCCGTGCACGACCCGCGCGAGCGGGCTCGCGACGGCGGCGTCCTTCGAGCTGCCGCAGCGGGTGCTCCGGGAGCGGCTCGACGACTTCCTGCTGGTGGAGGACGACGCGATCGACGACGCCCGGGTGTTGCTGGCCACGCACGCCCACACCCTCGCCGAGGGCGCCGGTGCCGCTGCGCTCGCGGGCGTCCTGGCCGCCCCGTCGAGCGCACGCAAGGTCGCGGCGGTCGTCAGTGGCGGCAACGCCGACCCTCGTGAGCTGGCAGACCTGGCCGACCGGTCGGCGTACGTGCGTCAGTAGACGAGGGCCTGGACCCCGTCGGCCAACACCTCTTCGGTGAACGTCGCGGCTCCCGCGACGCGGACGCCCGGCAGCACGGCGTGGGCACCGATCGAGCGGCGCTCCGCGCACTGCGAGCACACCGTGAGCCGACCGCCCGCCAGCACCGCGTCGCGCAGCTCGGCCAACGAGGTCGCTCCCGCCAGCCGGAACTCCTCGGCCTTGCCCGGCAGGGCGAACCACGCCGCCTCTCCCGCGAGCCACAGGCTCACCTCGGCGCCCGCGGTCACCGCCATCGTCGCCACCATGAAGCCCTGGTTGCAGCGCTCGGGGTCATCGGCGCCACAGGTGACCTTGACGACGAGGGAACGGGTCATGTGGTCAATCTAGGACCCCCGCGCGCCGCCTAGACTTCCCCCATGCCGTTCGAGATCCCCGAGAACATCCACCCCCACTGCGCCCGGCTGGCGTGGCTGCTGGGCACCTGGGCCGGCAACGGACACGGGGAGTACCCCACGATCGAGCCGTTCCAGTTCGGCCAGGAGCTGATCTTCCAGCAGGACGGCCGTCCCTTCATCCACTACTTCGCGCGCTCCTGGATCGTCGACGAGGCCGGTGCGCTGGTTCGGCAGGCGGCGCAGGAGACGGGGTTCATCCGCCCGCAGGAGGACGGCACCCTCGAGGTCGTGATGACCCACAACCTCGGCTATGTCGAGGTCTGGCACGGCGAGCTCC
The DNA here is from genome assembly GCF_041393715.1 of Nocardioides sp. Taxonomy (GTDB): domain Bacteria; phylum Actinomycetota; class Actinomycetes; order Propionibacteriales; family Nocardioidaceae; genus Nocardioides. The sequence continues at coordinate 18,700 of NZ_JAWKJQ010000001.1, forward strand.
ACCCCGAGCAGCCGCGCTTCGAGATCGCCACCGACGCCGTCGCCCGCACCGCCACCGCCAAGGAGTACGCCGGAGGCAAGCGCCTCTACGGCTATGTCGACGGCGACCTGCTCTACGCCTTCGACATGGCCGCGATGGGCCAGCCGCTGCAGCCGCACACGCACGCCCAGCTGAAGCGGCAGGGCTGAGCGGGCCGGGGCAGACGATGTCGGACCTGTCGGAGCGGCTGCGCGAGCACGGCCTGCGGCGCACCCCGCAGCGCGAGCTGATCCTGGCCGCCGTCGACCGGCTCGGTCACGCGACCCCCGACGAGGTGCTGGCCGAGGTGCGCACCCGGTCCGAGGCGATCAACATCTCGACGGTCTATCGGACGCTGGAGACGCTCGAGGAGCTCGGCCTGGTCCGCCATGCCCATCTGAGCGACCGCGCGCCGACCTACCACTCCGTCGTCGACCACGAGCACTTCCACCTGGTCTGCCGGAATTGCCACCGCATCGTCTCTGTTGGACCGGATGTCCTGGCCGACGTCCTGGCGCGGCTGCGCGACGAGCACGGGTTCGTCGCCGACGTGGGACACCTGACGATGTTCGGCCGCTGTGTCGAGTGTGCCGAGCCCGAGGAGGAGACGTGACAACCAGCCCGCTGCTGGAGCTGCCCGGCGCCGTCGAGGCCGACGGCGTCGATGCCGGGGTGGCCGCCCACTACGGCTCGTTCCACGGCGAGCAGCGAGCGCTCGAGTCGGGCGCCGGCTTCGTCGACCTGTCCCACCGTGACGTGCTGCGGGTGACCGGACCGGACCGGCTCGGCTGGCTGCACTCGCTGACCACCCAGGCCTTCGAGGGTCTCCAGCCCGGGGTCTGGACGACCGCCCTGGTGCTGTCCCCGCAGGGTCACGTGGAGCATGCGTTCACCGGCGTCGACGACGGCGAGGCGTGCACCGCCCACACCGAGCCGGGCGCCGGGGCGGCGCTGGTGGAGTTCCTCGACCGGATGCGGTTCATGATGCGGGTCGAGGTCTCGCTGGTCGACGACCTCGCTGTCGTCGGCCTGCCCGGGGGCGGGTTCGAGCTCGTCGACCGCGCCGCGCTGCCGGCGTACGCCGAGGCGCACGGGCCGGCCGCCGGCATCTGGGCCGAGGAGGCCCTGCGGATCGCGCGCGGCGAGCCGCGCCTCGGTCTCGACACCGACCACCGCACCATTCCCAACGAGGTCGGCTGGCTCGGCTCCGCGGTCCACCTCGACAAGGGCTGCTATCGCGGCCAGGAGACCGTGGCCCGGGTGCACAACCTCGGCCGCCCGCCCCGGCGGCTGACGCTGCTCCACCTCGACGGCACCGAGAACGCCCTGCCCGCGGTCGGCGCCGACGTGCTCGCCGGCGACCGGGTCGTCGGCCGCGTCGGCTCCTCGGCGCGCCACCACGAGCTCGGGCCGATCGCGCTGGCGCTGCTCAAGCGCAACACCCCCGTCGACGCGCCGCTCGTCGTCGACGGGATCGCCGCCGGCCAGGAGGTCGTGGTCGACCCAGAGGTCGGACTGCACGTGCGCGCCACGTTGCGCTGAGCGTTCACTGCCCGTTCACCGCCCCTGCGCTGCGCTGCGACGGAGGCGCTGCGGGGACGTCATGCGAACCGCCCGCCGGGACGCGCACCACGGATGACGTCGTTTGGCAGCGTCATCCGAACCGGTCGCCGGGGCAGCCGGAACGTATGACGTCTCCGGACCCGCCGCGGAGCGCACCGCGGTGGCCGAGCCGTAGCACCCCCGCGCCGACTCGTCCCAGGGAGGAACGCCCTCGCGCGGAGGTGCCGAGCTCAGGCGCCGGTGTTGATCATCCCGGCGCCGACGGTGACACCGGTGGCCTCGTCGATCAGGATGAACGACCCGGTGGTGCGGTTCTTGGAGTAGGGGTCGCACAGCAGCGGCACGGTGGTGCGCAGCTGGATGCGGCCGATCTCGTTGAGACCGAGCTCCTTGGTGTCCTGGTCGCGGTGCAGCGTGTTGACGTCGAGGCGGTACTGGATGTCCTTGACCAGCGCCCGGCCGGTGCGGGTGGTGTGCTTGATCGCGAGCTTCTGGCGCGGACGCAGCGGCTCGTTGGTCATCCAGCAGATCATCGCGTCGATGTCCTGGCTGGGCTTGGGCGCGTTGTTGACGCGGGCGATCATGTCGCCGCGCGACACGTCGACGTCGTCGGCGAGCCGCACCGTGACCGACATCGGCGGGAAGGCCTCGTCGATCTCGGTGTCGAACATGTCGATCGCCTCGACGGTGGAGGTCATGCCGGAGGGCAGGACGACGACCTCGTCGCCCTTCTTGATCACCCCGCCGGCGACCTGGCCGGCGTACCCGCGGTAGTCGTGGAACTCGTCGGACTTCGGCCGGACCACGAACTGCACCGGGAAGCGGACGTCGACCAGGTCGCGGTCGGAGGCGACGTGGACGTGCTCGAGGTGGTGCATCAGCGTCGGGCCGTGGTACCACGGCATCTTGTCGCTGCGCTCGACGACGTTGTCGCCCTGGAGCGCCGAGATCGGGATGACCTCGAGGTCGGGGATGTTGAGCTTGGTCGCGAACTGCGTGAACTCGTTGTGGATCTTCTCGTAGATCTCCTCGGAGAAGTCGACGAGGTCCATCTTGTTGACGGCCAGCACCAGGTGCGGGACCCGCAGCAGCGAGAGGAGTACGGCGTGGCGCCGGGACTGCTCGGTCAGCCCCTGTCGCGCGTCGACCAGCACCAGGCCCAGGTCGGCGGTCGAGGCGCCGGTGACCATGTTGCGGGTGTACTGCACGTGGCCCGGCGTGTCGGCGATGATGAACTTGCGCGTGGGCGTGGCGAAGTAGCGGTAGGCGACATCGATGGTGATGCCCTGCTCGCGCTCCGAGCGGAGCCCGTCGGTGAGCAGCGCCAGGTCGGTGTAGTCGTAGCCCTTGGAGTGGCTGGTGGCCTCGACGGCCTCCAGCTGGTCCTCGAAGATCGACTTGGAGTCGAGCAGCAGGCGGCCGATCAGCGTGGACTTGCCGTCGTCGACGGAGCCGGCGGTGGCGAAGCGGAGCAGGTCCATGGGGGCCCGTCCGGTGTGTGCCTCGGCAACGGGTGACATCTCGGGAGACATCAGAAGTAGCCCTCCTTCTTGCGGTCCTCCATGGCGGCCTCGGAGAACCGGTCGTCACCGCGGGTCGCGCCGCGCTCGGTCACCCGGGCGATCGCGATCTCGTCGATGATGGCGTCGATGGTGTCGGCGGTGGACTCGACGCAACCGGTCAGGGTGCGGTCGCCGACGGTGCGGAAACGGACGGTGCGGGTCTCGACCTGCTCGGAGCCCCGCGGCTGGATCTCCTCGCCGACCGACAGCAGCATCCCGTCGCGGGAGATGACCTCGCGCTGGTGGGCGAAGTAGATCGAGGGGATCTCGATGCCCTCGTGGCCGATGTAGTGCCAGATGTCGAGCTCGGTCCAGTTGGACAGCGGGAAGATCCGCATGTGCTCGCCGGAGTGCAGGCGGCCGTTGTAGAGGGCCCACAGCTCGGGACGCTGGTTCTTCGGGTCCCACTGGCCGAAGTCGTCGCGGTGGGAGTAGACGCGCTCCTTGGCGCGGGCCTTCTCCTCGTCGCGCCGCCCGCCACCGAACGCGGCGGTGAAGCCGTTGGACTCGATCGCCTCGAGCAGGGTGCCGGTCTGCATCCGGTTGCGCGAGGTCTTGCCGTCGTCGACGACCACGCCGTTGGCGATCGCCTCCTCGACGCTGGCGACCACCAGGCGGGCGCCCAGGCGGCTCACCCAGGAGTCGCGGGTGTCGAGCACCTCGGGGAAGTCCAGGCCGGTGTCGACCTGCAGCAGCGGGAACGGCAGCTTGGCGGGATAGAAGGCCTTCTCCGCCAGCCGGAGCATGACGATGGAGTCCTTGCCGCCCGAGAACATCAGGACCGGCTTCTCGAACTCGGCCGCGACCTCGCGGAAGATGTGGATGGACTCCGCCTCCAGCTGGTCGAGCTGGCTCAGCTGGTAGTCGGCGTGGGTGGGTGGCGCGCTCATGCGGATGGTCAGGCCTCTCGTCGTGACAGCGCTGCCATCGTATCGGCGGGGTAGCCCTCTGCCAGAATCGCGCCCACGGTGGTCTGGTTCTCACACAGCTACTCCTCAGTAGCCGTCGCCTATGCTGGGCGCCGCGCGAGGCCGGAGTGAGCCTCGAAGGACAGGGATGGATCGAGCTGTGACCGCTGGCGACCCGCACCCGCACCAGTACGCCGTCGTGGTGGCCGGCGGCTCCGGGACCCGGCTCTGGCCGGTGAGCCGGCAGTCCCTGCCGAAGCAGATGCAGGCGCTGATGTCGGAGAAGAGCCTGATCGCCGAGACCGTCGACCGGCTCGAGGGTGTGGTCCCGGCCGAGCGGATCTTCGTGTCCACGACCGCCAACTACCTCGAGCCGATCCGGTCGCTGCTGCCCGCCATCCCGCGCGAGAACTACATCGTCGAGCCCGAGAGCCGCGGGCCGACCGTGGCCTTCGCCCTGCTGGCCAGCGAGATCGTGGCCCGCGACCCCGACGCCGTGGTGTTCAGCCTCGCCTCCGACCACGCCGTGACCGAGGTCGACAAGTTCCGCCAGGCGGTGCTGACCTCTCTCGACTATGTCGAGCGCCATCCCGAGGAGATCGTGGTGGTCGGGATCACCCCGACCCGTGCCGACACCGGGCTCGGCTACCTCCGGGTCCGGGAGCCGGTCCAGGACGACCCGTTGGTCTATCGCGCCGGCAAGTACGTCGAGAAGCCGTCGCTGGAGGTGGCCCGCGACTACGTGCAGTCCGGGCAGTCGTTCTGGAACGCCGCCTACTACTGCTTCCGGGCGCAGACGCTGCTGGACGCCTACGCCGACGCCAACCCGCTGCTGGTCGAGCGGACGGCCGACTTCCTCAAGACCGGCGACCTGGCGACCTACCGGGAGATCCCCGGCGAGTTCCACGAGATCGACATCATCGACAGCGCCACCTATCCGCTGGCCGTGGTGCCCGGCGACTTCCGCTGGAGCGACATCGGCAACTGGTCCTCGCTGCACCGCGCGCTCGCCGAGGTCTCCGGCTCCGACGTGGTGACCTCGGGCGACAACCAGTACGTCGACGTCGACAGCCACAACGTGTTCGTGCGCAGCACCGACGGTCGTCAGGTCGTGGTGATGGGGATGCAGGACGTCGGCATCATCTGCACCGACGACGCGATCGTGGTGGTCGGGCTCAAGGAGCTCGAGTCGTCACCCGGGAGGATGAGGGCCCTGCTCGACCGGCTCCGCGAGAGCGGCAAGGGCGACCTGCTGTGACCCCGACAGCCACGGGCTCGGCGGTGCCCGAGCGGTGGACGCCCGGCGTGCTCGAGGCGCTGTCGGGCAACGACGGGCGGCTCGTCCACGTCATCCTGATCGCCACCAAGCCCGACATCATCAAGCAGGCGCCGCTGCATCCCGAGCTGGTCGGCCGGGGCGAGCTGGTGGTGGTCTGCCACACCGGCCAGCACTACGACGACAACTACAGCGGCGGCATGCTCGAGGAGTTCGGGCTGCCCGTCGACGTCCACCTGGGGATCGACGGCACCCTGTCGGGCAAGGTGGCGCAGATGGTCGACCGGTTCGGCCGGGTGATCGACACGCTGCGTGGCCTGGGGCTGACGCCGCTGCCCTACATCCACGGCGACACGCTCACGTCCATGGCGATCGGGGTCGCGTCCTATCTCAACGCCGTGGCCTGTGTGCACGTCGAGGCCGGCATCCGCACCATCACGCCCCGTGCGGAGGTGCTCGAGGGGTGGCTCGCTGCGTTCCGGAGCGGCGCGTTCGACTGGTCGTCGTACGCCGCCGCGCACCGCGACCCGGACACCTACGAGCGCGGCAGCCGCGAGCCCTTCCCCGAGCAGTTCAACACCCGGGTGTCCGACGCGGGGTCCGGTTTCCACGCCGCGCCCGTGGAGCTCGACCGCGGGTTCCTGCTCGACGAGGGCTTCCCGGCGGACACCGTCGAGGTCACCGGCAACACCGTCGTCGACGCCACCCGGGCCGCCGACGCCGACGCCGACGCGGTGACCATCTTCGAGACCTACCCCCAGCTGCGCGGGGGCCGGTTCGTGCGGATCTGCATCCATCGTCGCGAGAACACCGAGGATGCGACTCGCTTCGGCGTCCTGTTCGACGCGATGGAGTCACTGGTGCGCGCGGGCCGTGAGGTCCTGTTCATCCGGCTGTTCGGCACCGACGCCGCGCTGGAGCGCTTCGGCCTGACGGCGCGGCTGGCCGCGCTGGAGGCGGAGTTCCCGGAGACCTTCATCTCCTCGCCCGTCTGGAAGAACTACCGCGACGTGGTGGCCGCGATGCGCGAGTGCGCGGTGGTCGCCACCGACTCCGGCTCGATGCAGGAGGAGATGAACATCCTCGGCATCCCCTGCGTCACCCTGCGCTTCGGCAGCGACCGCGGCGAGACGCTGCTCGCCGGGGGCAACGTGCTCGCCCCGCCGGTCGATGCTGCCTTCGTGGCCCGGGTGATCGAGCTGGCGATGGAGCATCCCGAGCTCGGTGAGGTGCCGCCGCTCTACGGCGAGCACGTCTCACGACGGATCGTCGACGGGGTGCTCGCCCGTGCCGTGCCCGGGGCCGGGCTCTTCCGTGCCGAGGAGGCCCGGCTGTCGCTCTAGCGGCTGGGCTCAGTGAGGCTCGTCGACCTTCTTCATGCCCACGATGCCGGGCCGGTAGGTCGGGTCCTCGAGCTGTGCGACGGTCGGGGCGCCGAACATCGGCAGCCCGTGGAGTCGCTTCAGCACGCCCCAGATCAGCGGCACCAGCACCACCATCGCGAGGCCGACGCCGGCCACCAGCATCGGGTGGGTCTCGTCCTCGCCGGCGCCGAGCGGGGCCCAGCCGGCCTTGTCGAGGAGCGCGACCCCGCTCATCGTCAGCACCACGACGATGCCGCGGCGGATGACCGACTGCGGCACCCGCGGCGCGATCCGGCTGCCGAGGATGCTGCCCGGCACCGAGCCGATCAGCAGGGGGATCAGCACCGCGAAGTCGAGCCCGTGCAGCACGATGTTGGAGATCGCCGCGGCGAGCACCAGAGGGACCGCCTGGACCAGGTCGGTGCCGACCAGCCGGACCGCGGAGAGGCCGGGGTAGAGCATCAGCAGGGCGATCATGATGACCGAGCCCGAGCCGACGCTGGTGATGCCGACCAGCAGCCCGCCGAGCGCGCCCACCAGCAGGGTCGGGAGGGGGCGGACGGCCGGGTCGGAGTCACCGAGGTGGCCGCCGCCCCGCAGGCTGCGCAGGTTGAGGTAGAGCCGGGCGGCGTACGTCGCCGCGGCGAGCAGCAGCGCGAAGCCGATCGACAGCTTGAGCACCTTGTCGAGCTCACCGGGTGGAGCCAGCCAGGCGATCAGGTAGGGCCCGAGCAGGGCCATCGGGATCGACCCGATCATCAGCCACTTCGCGAGCTGGAGATGGGGGGAGCCCTCGCGCTGGTGCACGATCGCCCCGCCGGTCTTGTAGACCGCGGCGGCGGTGAGGTCGGCGGTCACCACCGTGGCGGCGTCGCCGACGCCGAGGAAGATCAGGGCCGGGGTCATCAGGGCACCCCCGCCCATGCCGGTGAGGCCGACGACGACACCGACGACGAAGCCCGCCGTGACGATGGCGAGGAAGCCGGTGGAGAGCTCGGGCATGAGGGAACCCCCGTGGTCGGTGGAGCTGACCGCCTTACTCTACTAAATTACGTGACTTTGTCGATTCTGGCTCACGGGAGGTCCAGATAGCCCGCCTGGCGGAGCCCCTCGAGCACCTCGCCGAGGGCGTCGTCGATGCTCCGCCCGGTGGTGTCCACGCGAACGGCCGCATCGTCGGGCTCCTCGTAGGGGGAGGAGATGCCGGTGAACTCGGGGATCTCGCCGCGCCGCGCCTTGGCGTAGAGCCCCTTGCGGTCGCGGCGCTCGCACTCCTCCAGGGGGGTGGCGACGTGGACCAGGAAGAACGCGCCACCCGCCGCGTCGACCATCTGGCGCACCTGCTGGCGCGTCTCGTCGAACGGGGCGATCGGGCTGCACACGGCGACGCCGCCGTGCCGGGAGATCTCCGCGGCGACCCAGCCGATCCTGCGGATGTTGGTCTCCCGGTCGGCCTTGGAGAAGGTCAGCCCGGCGGACAGGTGACGGCGGACGACGTCGCCGTCGAGGCTGGTGACCGTGCGGCCGCCGCGCTCCAGCAGGCGGTCCATGAACGCCTGCGCCAGCGTCGACTTGCCCGACCCCGACAGGCCGGTGAAGAAGACCACCAGCCCCTGGCGCTCGGGCGGGGGGCGGTCGAAGTCGACCACGGCCGCGACCTCGTCGGGCAGCTCTCCGCCCTCGACCAGGCCGGCGACGGGGTCGCCGTCGGCGTAGTTCTCGACCACCTGGACCCCGAGGTGATGGTCGAGGTCGGCGTCGCCACGAGAGGCGAGCGGCACCGCGACCACGGCGGCGTCGTCGAGCAGGTCGGCGGCGGTCAGCGTCGCCCGCAGCGTGCCGACGGTCGACAGCGCCGGCGTGCCCGTTCCGACGAGTGCCAGCAGCACGACCGGACCGACCTCACGCAGGTGGTCGAGCTGGCGGTCGGTGAGCGGCTCGGCGACCGGCACCCAGGTCCGGCCGGCGTACTGCTCCTGGGCCTGCGCGGGGCTCAGGTAGAGCCGCCGGAACGGGCCGTGCTGCGCGTGGGTCAGCGCCCGCACGCGGCCGTCGAGGTCGACGACCGCGAGCGGCAGCCCCTCGGGGTCGACCAGCTCGACCTCGCCGGACTCATGGGCCGCGTCGACCGCCGCGGCGGGCAGCTCGAGGGTGACCGGGCTGCCCGGCTCGTTGAAGCCGGTGATCGGCTGCAGCGCGCCGCTGGTGAGCAGCTCGAGATCGTCGAGCTCGCGGGGGGTCGGGTGGTACTGCGGCGTCGGTGTCGGCACGCGCTCATCCTGCCACCGCGACTTGCCGGCGCCGTCAGTAGTCTGCGCGCATGGCCACCCCTCCCGGACCGCAGCCGCCGGAACCGCAGCCGGTGGTCGCCGAGATCGTCCGGTCTGGCTTCGTCGAGGGCCACCACTACGGCTCGGTCGTGGCTCTCGAGGCGACGGGGGAGATGGCCTGGCGTCTCGGTGACGTACGCCGGCCGGTGTTGCCGCGTTCGAGCCTGAAGCCGTTGCAGGCGCTCGGCATGGTGCGCTGCGGCCTGGAGCTGCCGGCCGAGCTGCTGGCGCTGGCCTGCTCCTCCCACGCCGGGGAGGGGTTCCACCTCGACGGCGTGCGCGAGATCCTCGCCGGCGCGGGGCTCGACGAGTCCGCACTGCAGACGCCCCCCGACCTGCCGCTCGAGCAGTCGGTGCGCGAGGCCTACCTGCGTGCCGGCGGCGAGCGTTCCTCGTTGGTGATGAACTGCTCGGGCAAGCATGCGGCGATGCTCGCCACCTGCGTGCTCCGCCAGTGGCCGACCGACGACTACCTGCGCCCCGACCACCCGCTGCAGCAGGCGCTGGCCTCGACCGTCGCCGAGCTCACGGGCGAGCCGCCCGAGCTGGCGGTGGACGGGTGCGGGGCGCCCGCCCTGTCGACCAGCCTGACGGGCCTCGCGCGTGCCTTCGGCCTGCTCGCCCGGGGGGTGCGGACCAACGGGGCCGCCGACCCGGGTGCCGCCGCGGTCGCGGACGCGATCCGCGAGCACCCGGCCCACGTCTCCGGCACCGGGCGCGACGAGCTCCGGTTGCTCCGCGCGGTGCCGGGGCTGATCGCCAAGCTGGGTGCCGAGGCGTGCTATGTCGCCGCGCTGCCCGACGGGCGCTCCTGGGCGCTCAAGATCGACGACGGCGGGGACCGGGCCCGGGTGGTCGCGATGGCGGCCGTCCTGCTGCGCGACGGGGTCGGGGATCTCCCCGGGGTCGACGCGGCCTCCCTCGAGCGACTGGCCGTCGCCGAGCTGCGCGGTGGTGGACGGGTGGTCGGCGACGTGCGCGCGGTGCTGCCTGCCGGCTAGCCGACGAGATGCGTGGCAACCGTCACTTTCGGCAGCCAGGCAAGGAGTTCCGTCATCGCGTGTGAGTCGTCTCACCGCGCCCGGGTTTGATTTGCTAACTCTGGCAAGCAAGAATGGGGGCATGGCCAGGACCAAGGTCGGGAAGCGCGTCGAGGATCTCGGCGACTACCTGAAGGAGCAGCGCCTCGGGGCGAAGCTCACGCTGCGACAGCTCGCCGAGCAGGCGGGCGTGTCGAACCCCTACCTGAGCCAGATCGAGCGCGGCCTGCGCAAGCCCTCCGCCGAGGTGCTCCAGCAGATCGCGAAGGCGCTACGGATCTCCGCCGAGCAGCTCTACGTGCGGGCCGGCATCGTCGGCCTCGACGAGAGCGGGTCGGTGGAGCTGGCGATCCTCGCGGACACCGGTCTCACCGAGCGCCAGAAGCAGTCCCTGCTCGACGTCTACTCCTCGTTCCTCGCGACGAACGCGATCGACGAGGCAGGCGAGCAGACCGAGAACGACTGACCCCAGACCTCCCGTGGCCGCCTCGGCCCGCGAGAACCCCAGAAAGAAGAAGGAGCACCACGATGCCCCAGACCACCCTCCCGGCCAACGTCCAGGAGACGCTGACCAAGCAGTTCTACGCGGGTGTCGGCATGACCGACCTGGCCGTCGAGGCCGTCCGCGACTACGTCACCGACATGCAGAAGCGCGTCGCCGACGTGCAGGACTCCCTGGCCAAGTCGTTCGCCGACTTCGAGCCCGAGGCCGCCCGCAAGCAGGCCGTCGTGGCCGTCAACGCCCGCTTCGAGGCGCTGAGCAAGGACGCCAAGGCCCGTCGTACCCTCGTCGAGTCCCGCATCACCGAGCTCCAGAAGGACGCCGTCGAGCTCCCCGCCCGCGTGCAGGCGCTGGTCGCCGAGCTGGTCAACGACAATGTCGAGACCGCCGGTGACACCTACGGCGACCTGGTCGCCCGCGGCGAGAAGCTGGTCGCCCGGATCCGCAACCAGCAGGCGACCAAGGACCTGGTCTCCGAGGCCAAGGTGACCGTGGCGAAGGCCAAGACCACCAAGACCCAGGCCGAGAAGGCCGCGTCGTCGGCGAAGTCCTCCGCCAAGGCCACCGCCACCCGCGCCAAGAAGAAGGCCGCCCCGGCCAAGAGCAGCGCGAAGGCCACCGCCACCGCCGCCAAGAAGACCGCGTCGCGTGCCGCCAAGGCCGTTGCCGACGCCGCCGAGAAGGTCGGCGACTGACCACCCCCGCCTCGCCCAGCGCGAGGTGACCACGTCACGGCCCCGGGACCACCACGGTCCCGGGGCCGTGGTGCTGTCTCCTGCCAACGATCGGGGAGGACGGTCAGGAGAGGGCGGCGAGGTCGGCGTCGACCATCCGGTGCACCAGCTCGGGGAAGCCGACCGTGGGCGCCCAGCCGAGCAGGTCGCGGGCGCGGGAGGCGTCGCCGCAGGAGTCGACGGGGTCCACCGGACGGGCCAGTGACGGGTCGACCGTGACCAGCGGCGCCCAGTCGCCGATCCCGGCCCGGGCGAAGGCGGCCGCGACGAACTCGCGCACCGAGTGGGAGCGACCGGTCGCCACGACGTAGTCGGCGGGCGAGTCCGCGTGGGCGGCGCGCAGCATCGCGTCGACGTAGTCGGGTGCCCAGCCCCAGTCGCGGCGGGCGTCGAGGGTCCCCAGCACCAACCGGTCTGCGCGCCCGGCCGCGATCGCCGCCACCCCTTGGCTGATCTTGCGCGTCACGAACGACGGGGGCCGCCGCGGCGACTCGTGGTTGTAGAGGATCATCGAGCTCGCGTGCAGGCCCTCGGCGCGAGCCCGCCCGACGGCCAGGTGGGCGTGCGCCTTGGCCCGGCCGTACGGCGACACCGGGCGCAGCGGGGTCGACTCGTCCTGCGGACAGCGGTCGGGCCGGCCGAAGATCTCGGCGCTCGACGCCTGGACGAAGCGCGGCGACCCCGGGAGCGCCGCGACGCTCGACACCAGCGCCTCGGCGGCCGCGGCGTTGACCGCCCAGGTCGGCTCCGGCTCCGCCCACGAGCGGGCCACCGAGCTCTGCCCGGCGAGGTTGACCACCAGGTCGGGCGCGAGGTCGCGCACCAGCCGGTCGGTGGTCGCGTGCTCGGTCAGGTCGCCCGCGTGGAGCACCACCGCGCTCGGACACCAGGGCGGCGCCGGCTCCCCGGGCGGCTGCAGCCCGTGCACCTCGACCCCCGCCGCGACCAGCCGCTCCGCGAGGTAGCCGCCGTCCTGACCGCCGACGCCCGTCACCAGCGCCCGGGTCGGGCGCCAGGTGGCGGCGGACGGACTCACCAGCCGGCCTCGAGCGCCGCGATGTCGGCGTCGACCATCATCGCCACCAGCTCGTGGAACCCGACCCGCGGCTTCCAGCCCAGCACCTCGCGCGCCTTGCTCGCGTCGCCGACCAAGCGGTCGACCTCCGCCGGCCGCAGGAACCGCGGGTCCTGCCGGACGAAGCCCTCCCAGTCGGTGATCCCGACGTGCCCGAACGCGGCCGCCACGAAGTCTCGCACCGAGTGGGCCTCGCCGGTCGCGATCACGTAGTCGTCGGGCTCGTCCTGCTGCAGCATCAGCCACATCGCCTCGACGTAGTCACCGGCGAACCCCCAGTCGCGGCGGGCGTCGAGGTTGCCCAGCACCAGCTCGTCGGCGCGGCCGAGATGAATCGCCGCCACCGCCTGGCTGATCTTGCGGGTCACGAACTCCGGCCCGCGCCGCGGGGACTCGTGGTTGAACAGGATGCCGGAGGAGGCGTGCATGCCGTAGGACTCGCGGTAGTTGATCGTCATGTGGTGGCCGAACACCTTGGAGACGCCGTACGGCGACCGCGGCCACAGCAGCGTCCGCTCGTGCTGCGGCGACTCCTCGACCTTGCCGAACATCTCCGAGCTCGACGCCTGGTAGAACCGCACCCGACCCGGGTCCTCGGCGCAGTGCAGCCGCACCGCCTCCAGCATCGTCAGCGCGCCCTTGGCCGTGACGTCACTGGTGTGCGCGGCGTTCTCCCAGGAGTAGGCCACGAACGACACGGCCCCCAGGTTGTAGACCTCGTCGGGGTCGCTGTCGCGCAGCGCCCGGATCAGGCTGCTCATGTCGGTGAGGTCGCCGGCATGCAGGGTGACCGCCGGCAGCAGCGTCTCGACGAGATCGCGCTTGGGGTTGTTCTGGCCGCGGATGACGCCGTGGACGTCGTAGCCCTTCTCGAGCAGGAGCTCGGCGAGGTAGAGCCCGTCCTGGCCGGTGATGCCGGTGATCAGGGCGGTCGGCATGGCGGCGAGGTGTCGCTCAGGCGGTGGGGTAGGAGTCGCCGACCCGCTGGCGGGCGGCCCAGGCCGAGGACACCATGTCACGCAGGTCGTGGCGCATCGCCCAGCCGAGGTCGCGCGCAGCCAGCTCGCCGGTCGCGACGATCCGGGCCGGGTCGCCGGGGCGGCGCGGCCCGATCTCGGGCTGGAAGTCGATGCCGGTCACCTCGCGGATGGTGTCCATGATCTCCTTGTTGGAGGAGCCCGCGCCGCTGCCGAGGTTGTAGACCGGCTCGACCGGCTCGCCCCGCAGCATCCGCTCGGCGGCGGCGACGTGGGCGGCCGCGAGGTCGGAGACGTGGATGTAGTCGCGGATGCAGGTGCCGTCGGGGGTGGGGTAGTCGTCGCCGTTGATCCGGGGCGTGCCGCCGCGGTAGAGCGTGTCGAGCACGATCGGGAACAGGTTGTGCGGGCTGGCGTCGTAGACGTCCTCGTAGCCGCTGCCGACCACGTTGAAGTAGCGCAGTGAGGTGTGGGTCAGGCCGTGGGCCTTGGCGACGTCGCGCAGCAGCCACTCGCCGATCAGCTTGCTCTCACCGTACGGCGACTCCGGCCGGGTCGCCGTCTCCTCGGTCACCACGTCGGTGTCGGGGGTGCCGAAGGTGGCGGCACTGGAGGAGAAGACGAGCTTGTCGACCCCGCAGTTGAGCATCGCGCGGAGCAGCACGACCGTGCCGGTGACGTTCTGGTCATAGGTGTGCAGCGGTCGGCTCACCGAGACGCCGGCGTACTTGAAGCCGGCCACGTGGATCACACCGACCACGCCGTGCCCGCGCAGCGTCTCCTCGACGGCGAGCGGGTCGAGCAGCGTCGCCCGGACCAGGGGGACGTCGTCGGGCATGAAGCCGGAGAAGCCGCTGGACAGGTCGTCGAGCACGACGGCGCTCATGCCCGCGTCACGGAGGCTGCGCACGACGTGCGCTCCGATGTAGCCCGCCCCGCCCGTCACCAACCAGGTCATCCGTGTGCTCCTTCGCCGTTGAAGAACCTCACCGTACGGGATCGGCCGACCGGTACGCTCGGGCAGGTGCGCCCACCCCGCGTCGCTCTCGCAGTGACCCTCGCCGCCGTCGTGGTGGCGGGGCTGCAGACGGTGCCCGCGCTGGCCCACGCGCCGACCGCGACCCCGTCGGGACCGCCATCCGTGCCGCCCGCGGCCGCCCGGTCCGCGGCCGCGGTCGAGTCGAAGGCGCCCCTCGCCGGGAAGTACGTCGTCATCGACCCGGGACACCAGCTCGGCAACCACAACTTCCCGAAGAAGATCAACAAGCTGGTGCCCGCCGGCGGCTTCAAGAAGCCCTGCAACACCACGGGAACGGCCACCAACGGCGGGTTCGCCGAGGCGACCTTCAACTTCCGGGTCGCGGTGCTGCTCAAGAAGCGGCTCGAGGCCGCGGGCGCCACGGTGCGGATGACGCGCACGGCCAACAGCCAGAAGCTGTGGGGCCCCTGCGTGGACACGCGCGGGCGGGCGGGCAACCGGCACCCGGCCGACCTGAAGATCTCGATCCACGGCGACGGTGCCTACGGCGCCGGTCCTGGCTTCCACGTGATCGCGCCCACCGACCGCAAGAAGTGGACCCACGACATCTTCAAGCCGTCTCGGCGGCTGGCCAAGACGGTGCGGGCGTCCTTCGTGGCCGCCGGGTTGCCGAAGGCGGGCTACATCGCCGGCGGTGACGGGCTCGACTTCCGCGGCGACCTGGCGACGCTCAACCTCTCGGACGTCCCGGCGGTGATGGTCGAGTGCGGCAACATGCGCAACGCCAAGGACGCCCGCCGGATGACCACGCGCAAGGGCCGGGTGAAGTACGCCGGCGCGCTGGCCAAGGCCGTCAAGGGCTATCTCGGCTGACGGCTCAGAGCCGTTGCATCGCGGTCAGTGCCGCGCGCACCGTCGGCACCTCGTGGGTGCGGAACATGCCGGTGCCCGCGAGCCGCGCGAGGACCGCGAAGAACGGCTCGGCGGAGCGGTACTCCTCCTGGAACAGGTCGAACGCGTGCGGCAGTGCGTGGCAGACGGGCAGTCCCAGGGCGCGCAGCTCGAAGGTCCGCAGCAGCACCCGCGTCTGGTAGTCGATGCGGGTCTGCGGGTCCGTGAGGTTGCCGTAGTAGAGGCCGAGCCCGGGGTCGATCACCAGCCGGCCCTCGCCGACGCCCGCCGCCCGGGCAGCGGTCGCGCGGGTCCGGAAGTGCTCGAGGTAGCCCGGCATCGGGTCCTCGTCGCGAGGCACGTCACCCACGTCGCGGGCGTCGTCGCCGGGGACCCAGCAGACCACGACCGTGGCGTCGTACTCCGCGGCGCAGGCGAAGATCTGGTCGTCGGCCGCCTGGCCGGTGTAGTTGAGGACCCGCGCGCCGGCCTTCAGGCAGGCGACGGCCAGGTCGGCGTCGTAGGTCTCGGCGGAGACGACGACGCCCTCAGCCGCGAGCCGCTCCACCACCGGCACCATGAGCTCTGCCTGCCGCTGGGCGCTGACCCGGGTGGCCGGTCCGTTGGTGGACTCCGCTCCGAGGTCGACCAGGTCGGCACCCTGCGCACCGAGCAGCAGCCCCCGGCGGACGGCGGAGTCGGTGGAGGTCGCGATGCTGTCGCGGTAGGTCGAGTCGCGCGAGAGGTTGACGGTGCCCATCACCACGGGGTGCGTGTCGGAGTCGACCTCGCGGTCGCCCAGCAGGATCGGCGCGACCGGCGCGTCGAGCGCGTCACGGCGCTCCTCGGCCAGCCCGAGCAGCCGGGACAGCGTGATCATGCGGCGACCCTACTGAGGGCCGTCAACGACGGCGGCCCTGGCGGACATAGCGGGCGAACAGGAACGACTGGTGCTCGAGCAGCTGGGCCAGGTCGAAGGGGCGCGGCTCGGAGGAGTCGTCGCCGGCCGGAACCAGCGCCGGTTGGTACGGCGCCAGGGTGAGGCAGACCTCGTCGACGGCGTCCTCCCGGGCGAAGTCGCCGAGCAGCCCGGGCCCGCCCTCGCACACGACGCGGCGCAGCCCCCGGTCGTGGAGGGCGGCCAGGAGGGCCGTTGCGGTCACCGTCTCGTCGTCGAGCTGGAGGACCGTGGCGTGGTCGCGGGCGCGGGAGAGAGCGTCGGGCGAGGCGTCGGCGCCGGTGACGACGATCGGTGTCAGGGCGGAGTCGGAGAAGACCCGCTCCTGCCAGGGCAGGTCGAGGCTGCCGCTGACGACGACGAGCTGAGGGGCGTCGTGCTGACCACGGCTGCGCCGCTCCTCGACGGCGTCGTCGCGAGCCCGCATCGGGCCGTAGCGCTCGACGCGCAGTGTCTGCGCGCCGATGACCACGGCGTCGGCCAGCCGGCGTACCTCCGCGAGGACGTCGCGGTCGAGGTCGGACGAGACCGAGCGGCTGCGGCCGTCGGGCCCGGCGACGCCGCCGTCCAGCGTGCGCAGCATGGTCACCCGCGTCCAGGGCGTCTCGTCGGGCCACGCGTAGGCCCCCTCGGGCAGGGCCGCTCCCTCGGTGTCCGGTGCTCCCGGCAGGCCGAGCAGGATCCGCATGGCGGCGAGCGTAGCGGGGGTGGGTTTGCTCCTCCGAGGAGCGAGATCGCGAATTTCACGGCCGAGAACAACGATCCGGCTCCTCGGAGGCGCACATCCCCGGCTCCCAGGAAGGCCCCAGAGGTCTCGGTCAGCCCGCCTCGGCGGAGGTGGGGGCGACCACCCAGCTGCCCTTCCGCATGACTCGCACGACCCGCCACGAAGGGTCCAGCACGACCAGGTCGGCCACGGCCCCCGGGGCGAGGTCGGCTCGGGGCAGCCCGAGGGCCCGCGCGGGGCCGACCGAGGTCTGCTGGACCGCGGCGCGGAGCGCCGCGTCCCGTTCGAGGCCGCCGTGGGACAGCACGAACCGGAAGAGCTGGTCCATCGTGGCGGTGCTGCCGGCGATCGTGTCCGTGCCGGCCAACCGGGCGACGCCGTCCACGACCTCGACGGCGAGCGAGCCGAGCCGGTAGTCGCCGTCGGCCATGCCCGCCGCCGCCATCGCGTCGGTGACCAGCGAGATCCGCTCGGGGCCGGCGGCCGCCAGGACCTGACGGTAGAGCGCCGGGTGCAGGTGGGTGCCGTCGGTGATCATCTCGAGCGTGACCCGCTCGTCCTCCATCAGGGCGACGACCGGGCCCGGCTCCCGATGGTGCACCGGGCGCATCGCGTTGAACAGGTGCGTCGCCACCCGGGCGCCGGCCTCGATGGCGGCGCGTGCGTCGTCGTAGGTCCCGTCGGTGTGGCCGACGGCGGCCACCGCCCCGGCGTCGACGACCCGCCGGATCGCCTCGAGCGCTCCGGGGAGCTCCGGGGCGATCGTCACCATCCGGATCGTGCCGCCGCCGAGGCGCAGCACCGCATCCACCTCGGCGAGGTCCGGCGCGCGGAGCGCGGACGGCTCGTGGGCGCCGCGACGCTCGGGAGCGAGCCACGGTCCTTCGAGGTGGATGCCGGCCAGCAGCCCGTCGCGCACCTGGTCCGCGAGCGCCTCGACCTGCCGGCGCAGCGTCTCGGGCGGAGCCGAGACCAGCGAGGCCACCTGGGTGGTGGTCCCGTGGGCCAGGTGCAGCGCCGCGGCCGCCCGGGTCGCCTCCGCGGTGCCGTCGGAGAACGTCGCCCCGCCACCGCCGTGGACATGGGTGTCCACGAAGCCGGGGACGACGGTGCTCCCTTCCAGGTCCACGTCGGCTGGCCGCGGTGGCTCGCCGCCGCCCACCGCCACGATGCGGTCGGCGTCGGTCTCCACCCAGCCCGGGCGCAACACGTCCCGGTCGGTGACCACTTCCTGGGCGCGGACCAGCATCACAGCCCCTGCCACGACGGCTTGGCGAGGTAGGTCTCGCGGTAGTAGCCGGCCAGCTGCAGTCGGCTGGCCGCGGCCTCGTCGACCAGCACGCTGACGTGTGGATGGTGCTGCAGCACCGAGGCCGGCCACATCGCGCTGACCGCCCCCTCGGCCAGCTGGTGCACCGCCTGCGCCTTCCCCTGGCCGGTGGCGACCAGCACCACGTGTCGGGCCGACATGATCGTGGCCAGCCCCTGGGTGAGGCAGTGCGTGGGCACCGCCTCGAGGTCGTCGCCGAAGAACCGCGCGTTGTCGAGGCGGGTCTGCCGAGTGAGCGTTTTGATCCGGGTCCGCGAGGCCAACGAGGAGCCCGGCTCGTTGAAGCCGATGTGGCCGTCGGTGCCGATCCCGAGGATCTGCAGGTCCACCCCGCCGGCGTCCGCGATCGCCTGCTCGTACGCCGCGCAGGCGG
Source organism: Nocardioides sp. (assembly GCF_041393715.1). Classification (GTDB taxonomy): domain Bacteria; phylum Actinomycetota; class Actinomycetes; order Propionibacteriales; family Nocardioidaceae; genus Nocardioides. The sequence continues at coordinate 37,307 of NZ_JAWKJQ010000001.1, forward strand.
CCGGCACGTCCGCCGCCAGCCCGTCGGGTCCGGCCACTCGGGACGGGTCGAGGTCGACCCGTCCCGTGAGCTCGCGCTCGATGACGTGGAGGTAGCGCTCGGGATGGTCGGCCGCGAGGCCGACGTACTCGTCGAGGGTGAAGGCCCGCGCTCCCGCGAAGCTCACCTGGCCCGCGTCGTGCCGGCGCACGAGCTCGTCGTACGTCGGCAGCGGCGAGGACCCGGTGGCCAGTCCGAGCACGGCGTCCGGCTTGCGGTCGAGCAGGGCGCAGATCTGGTCGGCGGCCAGCCGGCCGATGGCCTCGGCGTCCGGGAGGATCACGATCTCCATGAGGGCTCCTTCCGGGCTCAGCGCTCGAAGGACAGCAGGCCGTCGAGCGCCGCCACCTGGGCGGACGCCGCCGCCACCACCGACACCTGGTCCGCCTGGGAGTCCATCACGACCACCGGCACGATCGGGTTGCGACCCGTCGACTCGATGTCGGGTACGTCGGCGGTCACGATCCGCTGGCCCACCTCGACCCGGTCGCCCTCGGTCACGTGGGTCTCGAACCCGCGCCCCTCGAGCTGCACCGTGTCGAGCCCGAGGTGCACCAGCACTCCGACGTTGTCGTCGGTGAGGACGACGTAGGCGTGCGGCCAGAGCTTCACCAGCTTCCCGCTGACCGGGGCCACCGCGTCGACGCGCTCGCGCGGGGGGTCGATGGCCACGCCGTGACCGACCAGACCGTCGGCGAAGGTGGCGTCGGGCACGTCGCCGAGGGGGACGACCCGACCCGGGACCGGGGCCAGCACCGAGACGCTGACCGAGATCGCGACCGGGGCCGTCTCGGCCGCCGCCGGTGCGGGGTCCGCCACCGCGGTGGCCACCGGCGCGGCAGCGGCCAGGGCCGCGTTGATGTCCTCCTTCAGCGCGTCGGCCTGAGTGCCGAAGATCGCCTGCACGTTGTTGCCGACCTCGATCACGCCGGCCGCACCCAGGGCCTTCAACCGAGCCTTGTCGACGAGTGCCTTGTCGGCCACCTCGATCCGCAGCCGGGTGATGCACGCGTCGACGTGCTCGAGGTTGGCGCGACCTCCGAAGGCGGTGATCAGCTGCTCGGCGCGGGCGGACGCACCCGTGGCGACCGAGCCGGACCCGTCGTCGGTCAGGTTGGCGGCCTGCTCGGCCTCGAACTCGTCCTCGGGCTCGCGTCCGGGGGTGCGCATGTTCCAGCGCTCGATCGCGAACCGGAACATGAAGTAGTAGAGGAAGAAGAAGAACACTCCCATCGCCAGCAGGATCGGGATGTTCTTGGCCGCGGGCGCGGTGCCGTAGAGCAGCAGGTCGATCAGGCCGGCGGAGAACGAGAACCCGAGGTGCACGTCCAGGGCGTAGGCGATCGCCAGGGAGAGTCCGGTGAGCAGCGCGTGGATCACGTAGAGCGGGAACGCCACGAACATGAACGCGAACTCCAGCGGCTCGGTGACGCCGGTGAGGAAGGCGGTGAGCGCCGCCGCGGAGAGGATGCCGACCGCGACCTTCTTCTGGCTCGGCTTGGCCGACCGGATCATCGCCAGCGCCGCGCCGGGCAGGCCGAACATCAGGATCGGGTAGAAGCCGGCGGTCAGCCGCCCGGCCTCGGGGTCGCCGGCGGCGAAGCGGGTGAGCTCGCCGGACACCGGACCGTCGGGGCCGACGTAGTCGCCGTAGATGAACCAGACGTAGGTGTTGACGATGTGGTGCAGGCCCAGCGGGATCAGCATCCGGTTGACGAAGCCGTAGAGGAACGCGCCGAAGACGCCGGCGCCACCGATGAACTCACCGACCGAGGTCAGGCCCGAGTTGAAGATCGGGTAGAACCAGCTCATCCCGAAGGCCAGCACCAGGCTGGTGACGGACACGACGATCGGGACGAACCGGCGGCCGCCGAAGAAGCCGAGGTACGACGGCAGCTGGATGTTGTGGTAGCGGTCGAACAGCCAGGCGGTCACCAGCCCGACGACGATGCCGGCGAAGACGCTGTAGTTGATCGTCGCCTGGTTGCCGGCGGCGTCGGTGACGCCGTCCAGGACCACCGGCGACATGGACGTGAAGACCGCCGACATGACGAGGTAGCCCGCCACGGCCGAGAGCGCGGTCGAGCCGTCCGCCTTGCGGGCGAACCCGATGGCCACACCGACCGCGAACAGCAGCGGCAGGTTGGCGAAGATCGCGCCACCCGCGGCGCTCATCGCCTCGAAGAACGGCCCGATGACCGCGGTGTCGATCTTGCCCAGCAGGTCTGGCTGCCCGAGGCGCAGCAGGATGCCGGCGGCCGGGAGCAGGGCGATGGGCAGCATCAGGCTCTTGCCGAGTCGTTGCAGCTGGGCGAACCCGGGGATGCGCAGCCCCGAGCGGCCGGCGCTCGTGGTGCTCTCCGTGGCTGAGGTGGTGCTCATGGTTCCTCCTTGCCGTCCTGGGGTGACGGCGGTGGGGCGGGAGTGCCGAGAATTGGTCTATACCTTTGGTATATTGGCATAGACCAATCTGAGGCGCAAGGGGCGCGGGGAAATTGGTCTATGCCAATGCGGTAGGCTGGGTCGCGCCATGAAGGTGCCCAAGTACTTCCACGTGAAGACCCAGATCCTCGCGCTGATCGCGGACCTGGCTCCCGGCGACGCCGTACCGACCGAACGCGACCTCGCCGAGCGGCTGGACACGTCGCGGACGACGGTGCGGCGCGCCATCGCCGAGCTGGTCGCCGACGGTCGGGTGGTGCACACGCAGGGGAGCGGCACCTTCGTCGCGCAGCCGAAGCTGATGCAGGTGCGGCAGCTGACGTCGTTCTCGCAGGACCTCACCAGCGAGGGCTGGCGCCCCGGCAGCGTCCTGCTCGACATCGCCGAGTTGCCGGCTGCGGGCGAGGTGGCCGCGCGACTGGGGCTCGGGGCGGGGGAGACCGTCCACCGCGTGGAGAGGATCCGCACCGCCGCCGACGAGCCGATCGCCCACGAGATCGCGCACGTGCCCGGCCCGCTCGCCGGGTTCGCCGACCAGCTCGCCACCCGCGGGTCCCTCTATGCGACGCTCCGCGAGGCCTACGGCGTCGAGCTCGACATCGTCGAGGACACCGTCGAGACCGCGCTCGCCGACCCGCAGCAGGCGTCGATGCTGGGCTGTGACATCGGGCTGCCGATGCTGCTGGTGCACCGGACCGGGTGGGACGTGGCCGGGCGGCCCGTGGAGTTCACGCGATCCGTCTTCCGCGGTGACCGGTTCCGGTTCGTGGCGCGGCAGCAGGTCGCCGGGTTTCGCGCCTCCGAGGAGCCAGATCGCTGATTTCAGCCGCGAAATCTGCGATCTCGCTCCTCGGAGGAGCAAACCCCGTAACGCCAGGCAGGGCTAGAGCGTGTCGTCGAGCAGCTCGCGCAGGGCCTCGAAGTGGCGCTCGGTGGCGGCCGGGTCGAAGACCGCCGTGTCGGCCATGGTGTAGCCGTGGCGAGCGCCGGCGTAGACCTCGTTGACGGCGTCGAGCCCGGCGGCGTCGAGGGCGTCGTGGAGACGCGCGACCGCCTCGGCGTCCATGGAGGCATCGTGGTCGGCATGCCCGAAGACGAACCGGGCACGAGCCGCGCCCAGCCCGAGGTGCGGGCTGTCGGGAGCGTCGGTGGCCAGCCCTCCGCCGTGAAAGCCGGCACACGCCGCCACCAGGTCCGGGTGCGCGCACGCGGCGCGGATCGCCAGCCGGGCGCCCATGCAGTAGCCCACCACGCCGACCGGAGCGGTGACGTCGGCCCTCGAGGTGAGCGCTGAGAGGTACGCCGCGATGTCGGGCAGCGCCAGGTCGGGCGTCAGCCGACCCACGCGCGGCATCGCCTCGGCGAAGAACGACGCCCGCTTCTCGTCGGTGTCGAGGGGCCCGTCGGCGCTGGTCTCGGCGGCCGTCCCCTCGCGGTGGAACACGTGTGGTGCCAGCACGACGTAGCCCCAGGACGCGATCCGGTCGGCCATCTCGAAGATCCGCGGACGCAGCCCGATCGCATCCATGAACAGCAGCACGCCCGGGTGACTGCCGCCGTCCCCCGGGACGGCCAACCACGCCTCCGCGCTCCCGTCGGGCGTCGGGACCTCGAGCCGCATGGCGCCAGCGTACGCTCGACCACCCACCCAGCCACCCAGCCACCCGGGAGCACCATGAAGCTTCTCCTCACCTCTGCGGGCGTCGCCAACGCGAGCATCGAGCGGGCCCTGGTCGACCTCCTCGGCAAGCCGATCAGCGAGTCGAGCGCGCTGTGCATCCCGACGGCGCAGTACGGCCATCCCATGGTCGGACCGGGCATCAAGCCCTGGGAGTTCATCAGCGGCAACGAGAGGCTGCCGATGGTCGACCTGGGCTGGAGGTCGATGGGCGTGCTGGAGCTGACCGCGCTGCCCAGCATCGACGAGGAACGCTGGATGCCGCTGGTGCGCGGGACCGACGCGCTGCTCGTCGCGGGCGGCGACGTGCTCTACCTCTGTCACTGGATGCGCGAGTCCGGGCTGGCCGGCCTGCTGGACGAGCTCGACGAGACGGTCTGGGTCGGACTCAGCGCCGGCAGCATGGTGCTCACCCCCGAGGTCGGCGAGGACTTCATCCAGTGGCGCCCGCCCAGCGGCGACCTCAGCACCCTGGGGCTTGTCGACTTCTCGATCTGCCCCCACCTGGCCCCCGACGGCAGGCCCGGCAACTCGATGGCCGAGGCGCTGGCCTGGGCGGAGGGCATCGACGGGCCGGCGTACGCCATCGACGACGACACCGCCATCCAGGTCGTCGACGGAGAGGTGACGGTGGTATCCGAGGTCCAGTGGGCGCTGCTCACCACTCCATGACATCGCCAAGACAGTGGAGTGACAGTTCACCTGTAGTACTACTGGACGTCGTAGCGGGCCCCTAGCGTCACGGGGCATGGCAGCTTACGAAGTCACCCGTCGTGCGCTGCTCCGGACCTCCCTCGGGGCGGGGTCCGCCGCAGCCTTCTACCACGTTCTCGGTGGATGGGGCCGCGCTTATGCGGAGCCTCTCGCCGCCGGTCTCGCAGACCCGGCGCGCCAACGCATGTTCGCCTACGACGCGCCCAACGCGCTCGCCCCGGACTTCCGGTTCAAGCCCGTGGTCAAACCCGGCTTCGACCGCTACGACGTCCGGCTGCGCAAGGTCAGGGCCAACACCGGCCTGGTCAACCGCAACCACCGACGGGTGACGACGCCCGTCTACGCCTACGGCGACGCCGACGGCTACAGCTGGCCGGGCCGGACCTTCGTCGCCCATCGCGACCGGCAGGTCCGCGCGGCCTTCCGGAACCAGCTTCCCCTCGGGAAGGAGCACCTGCTGCCCGTCGACACGTCCGGGCACTGGGCCTACTCCCTGCACGGCTACCGCAACCGCACCATCGTCGACGACGGAGTCCCGATCGTCACCCACCTGCACGGAGGCCACACCCGCAGCGACTGGGACGGCTTCCCGGAGTACTTCTACACCCGCGGCTACGGCGTCACCGGGCCCGGCTTCCCGGGACGGGTGCACATCTTCGACAACGACCAGGAGGGCGGCTTCCTCTGGTACCACGACCACGTGCTGGGCATCACCCGCCTCAACGTGTACGCCGGCCTGGCCGGCATGTACTTCCTGCGTGACGACGTCGACACCGGCGGCCGCAGCAACGCCCGCGGCCTCCCCTACGGTCCGCACGAGCTGGCCTACGTCATCCAGGACCGGATGTTCCGCAACAACGGCTCGCTGTTCTACCCCGCCTTCCCGGGCGACCCCGCCTGGGCGGACTTCATCACCGACGAGGGACTCAACGACGAGGAGGTCCCGCAGCCCTCGGCGCTGGCGGAGTTCTTCGGCGACATCGTCACCGTCAACGGCGTGGTCTGGCCCCGGGCCGAGGTGGAGGCGCGGCACTACCGGGTCCGGTTGCTCAACGGGTGCGACTCGAGGTTCCTCGCGATGCAGCTCCGCGTGGTCCCCGAGGGCGCCACCAGTCTCGACGGCGCCTCGGAGCCGTTGCCGTTCTCCATCATCGGCTCCGACCAGGGGCTCGGCCGGGTCGAGCAGGTCGACCACGTGCTGATGGGCCCCGGCGAGCGGCTCGACCTGGTGCTGGACTTCCGTGGGCTCAAGGGCAAGCGGGTGATCCTGGCCAACACCGCGGCCGACGCGCCCTTCGGAGGAGACCTCGACGGCGACCCCGACGACTTCTTCCCCGACCGGCGTACCGACCGGCTGCTGGCCTTCGACGTCGTCCAGCCGTTCCGCGTGGGGATCCCCGACTCGTTCGACCCCTCGGACCCGGGGCACTACGCCGGCGTCGCCGGTCCGGTGGCCAAGGTCCGCAGGCTCGCGCTCTACGAGGGCACCGACGAGTACGGCCGGCTGCAGCCCATGCTCGGCACCGCCGAGCCGACCATGGACGCCAGCGGTGCGATGGTCGACGGCGCCCTGCCCTGGCACATGCCGATCACCGAGAATCCGCTGATCGACACCACCGAGGTGTGGGAGATCTACAACAACACCATGGACGCCCATCCGGTGCACCTGCACCAGGTGAGCTTCGAGGTGCTCGACCGGCGTGCGTTCACTGCCGACCTGGTCGACCAGCCGGTGATGCAGCACGACGGGGCGATGGGGCACGGCGCACGGATGAGCGGCACGGTCGTGGACCCGACGCCGCTGGCCGCCTCGGGCCACTACACCGCCAGCCCGAAGGACATGGTCACCGCGCTACCCGGTCAGGTGACCCGGATCAAGATGCACTGGGACGTGCCCGGACGCTACGTCTGGCACTGCCACATCCTCTCCCACGAGGACCACGACATGATGCGGCCGCTGGAGGTGGTCACCAGCTGAGGCTCGCGCGGCGGCGGCCCCGGCCGCCGCTCGGCCGCCACTAGAGTCCGGTCATGAGCGCCACCACCCTGGCGGACTTCCGCCGCGAGCCGCTGCTGTTCGGACCGTCCCCGATCCACCCGTTGCCGCGCCTCAGCGAGGCGCTGGGCGGACGCGTCGAGATCTGGGCGAAGCGCGAGGACTGCAACTCCGGGATCGCCTTCGGCGGCAACAAGGTGCGCAAGCTGGAGTACCTCGCCGCCGAGGCGATCGACACCGGCTGCGACACGCTGGTCTCGATCGGCGGCATCCAGTCCAACCACACGCGGCAGGTCACCGGGGTCGCGGCGCACCTCGGGCTGAAGGCGGTCACCGTCCAGGAGGGCTGGGTCGACTACCCCGACCTCGCCTACGACAAGGTCGGCAACATCCAGCTGACCCGGATCATGGGCGGCGACCTCCGGATCGACCCGGCCGGGTTCGACATCGGGATGCGCGACTCGTGGAAGCGGGCGATCGACTCCGTGGTCGAGGCGGGCGGCAGGCCCTACCCGATCCCGGCCGGCGCCTCGGACCACCCGCTGGGCGGGATGGGCTTCGCCAACTGGGCGGTCGAGGTCGAGGCCCAGGAGGCCGAGCGCGACACCTTCTTCGACCACGTCGTGGTCTGCACGGTGACCGGCTCGACGCACGCGGGCATGGTCGCCGGCTTCGCGCTGTCGGACCGCCCCGGACGCAGGGTGGTCGGCATCGACGCCTCCGGGACCCTCGACCAGACGCGTGACCAGGTGTGGCGGATCGCCTCGGCGACGGCGGAGCGCATCGGGCTCGGCCGGCCGCTGCGCGACGACGAGCTGACCCTGGTCGACGGCTATGTCGGGCCGGCGTACGGTCTGCCGGACCGGACGACCGTCGAGGCGATCCAGCTCGCCGCCCGCACCGAGGGCATGCTCACCGACCCGGTCTATGAGGGGAAGTCGATGGCCGGCCTGATCGGCATGGTGCGGTCCGGGGAGATCCCAGCGGGCTCGCGGGTGCTCTACGCACACCTCGGCGGCCAGCCGGCGCTGTCGGCGTACGCCGGCTATCCGGGGCTCGGCGCGCCGGAGCGCGAGCTGTCGCACTGACGGCCCCCGGCGCGGCACCCACGCCGCGCGGCACTAGCCTCGGGACGAGGCAGGAGGAGGAGAGCGATGGACAAGGTCGTCGAGTCGGCCGCGCAGGCGGTCGCGGACATCACCTCGGGATCGTCGTTGGCCGTGGGGGGCTTCGGTCTGTGCGGCATCCCGTCGGTGCTGATCCAGGCCATCCACGATGCGGGCGTGGTCGACCTGGAGGCGGTGTCGAACAACTGCGGCGTCGACGAGTGGGGACTCGGCGTGCTGCTGCGCGACAAGCGGATCCGGCGGATGGTGTCGTCCTACGTCGGCGAGAACAAGGAGTTCGCCCGGCAGTACCTCGCCGGTGAGCTGGAGGTGGAGCTGACCCCGCAGGGCACGCTGGCCGAGCGGCTGCGCGCCGGGGGTCGGGCATCCCCGCGTTCTTCACGGCGACCGGGGTCGGCACCCAGGTGGCCGACGGCGGGCTGCCGTGGAGGTACGACGACGAGGGCAACGTCGCCATCGCCTCGCCGGCCAAGGAGGTGCGCTCCTTCGCCACGGCCGAGGGTGCGAAGGACTTCGTCCTCGAGGAGGCGATCGTCTGCGACTTCGGGCTGGTGCGCGCCTGGCGCGGCGACCGGCACGGCAACCTGGTGTTCAACAAGTCCAGCCGCAACTTCAACCCGCTGGCCGCGATGGCCGGCCGGGTGACGATCGCGGAGGTGGAGGAGCTGGTCGAGCCCGGCGAGCTCGACCCCGACTCGATCCACACGCCGGGGGTCTACGTGCAGCGGGTGGTGCCGCTGACCCCGGAGCAGGCGGCCGAGAAGCGGATCGAGAAGCGCACCGTCTCCGAGGGGGTGGCCCGATGAGCTGGACGCGCGAGCAGATGGCCGCCCGGGCGGCGAGCGAGCTGGCCGACGGGTCCTACGTCAACCTCGGCATCGGGCTGCCCACGCTGGTGCCCAACTACGTCCCCGACGACGTCGAGCTGGTGCTGCAGAGCGAGAACGGCATCCTCGGCGTCGGGGCCTACCCGACCGAGGACCAGGTCGACCCCGACCTGATCAACGCGGGCAAGGAGACCGTCACGCTGCGCCGCGGGGCGTCGTTCTTCGACTCGGCGACGAGCTTCGGGATGATCCGTGGCGGCAAGATCGACGCCGCCATCCTGGGCGCGATGCAGGTCTCGGCGAAGGGTGACATCGCCAACTGGATGATCCCCGGCAAGATGGTCAAGGGCATGGGCGGTGCCATGGACCTGGTCCACGGCGCCAAGCGGGTGATCGTGCTGATGGAGCACGTCGCGCGCGACGGGTCCTACAAGATCGTCGAGGAGTGCTCGCTGCCGTTGACCGGCCTGGGCGTGGTGCAGCGGATCATCACCGACCTGGCCGTCATCGACGTCACCGACGCCGGCCTGGTGCTGCGCGAGCTGGCGCCCGACGTCACCGCCGACGAGGTGCGCGAGAAGACCGAGCCGCCACTGGGCTAGCCCCTCAGGACCGGGTCAGCCACAGCTCGTTGTCGCTGGGGTCGGCCAGCTCGACGCGGCCGTCGTACGACGCGAGCCGGGTGGCGCCCAGCGCGACCAGCCGGTCGGCCTCGGCGTCGAGGTCGTCGGTCGCCAGCTCGAGGCGCTGCCGGTTGGGGCCGTGCTTCGGCACCAGTGGCGGCCCGCCCCAGGCGATCTTCGTGCCGCCGGCCGGCGACTGCACCGCGGTCTCCTCGTCCTGATCCCACACCAGCGGCCAGTCGAGCGCCTGGCTCCAGAAGACGCCCACGGCGCGGGTGCCGTCGCAGGCCAGCTCGCCGAGGAGGCCGCACCCCGCGAGGAAGGCGTTGCCGGCCTCGATGACGCAGAGCTCGTTGCCCTCGGGGTCGGCAAGCACCACGTGCCCCTCCTCGGGGCGCTGTCCCACGTCGACGTGGTGCCCGCCGAGGTCGAGCGCGCGGGTCACCGACGCCGCCTGGTGCTCGGGAGTCTCGCTGGTCACGTGCAGGTGCACGCGGCTCTGCCCGGACTTCACGCTGTCGCTCGGCACGAACCGCAGCGCCACCTCACCCGGTGGGCCCGGCAGCAGCGGACCGCGGGCGTCGCCCACGAGGTCACGTCCGAGCAGCCCGGCCCAGAACCGGGCCAGCTGCCCGGGGTCGCGGGCGTCGCAGGCGAGTGCGACCAGTCGGCTGCCCATCCCGGCACGCTAGGTCGCCGACCCACGGCGGGCAACCGGTTTCCGCCGGGCGTGGGAGGATCGCGGTGATGCCCCCCGCCGCGCCGAGGTACTCCGAGGAACCCGCCGACCCGCGGGCCTACACGCGTCGCAACGACCGCCTCTACTCCCGCTTCGCCCGCGTCTACGACGTCGTCGCCAAGTCGCTGCCGGTCTGGCGTCGCTGGCTCGGCACGGCCATCCCGCTGATCGAGGGGCCTCGCGTGCTGGAGGTCTCCTTCGGCACCGGCTGGCTCCTCACGCAGTACGCCGACCGGTTCCGCACCGACGGGCTCGACCTCAACCCGGCGATGCTCGACGTGGCCGCCCGCAACCTGGCCAGGGCCGGGAAGCAGGCCGACCTGCGGCTCGGCAGCGTCGAGGCCCTTCCCTACCCCGAGGCGACCTTCGACACGGTGGTCAACACGATGGCCTTCACGGGCTACCCCGACGGCGCGGCCGCCGCGGCGGAGCTCGCCCGGGTGCTCAAGCCCGGTGGCCGACTGGTGCTCGTCGACATCGCGTTCCCGCGTGACGGCAACCGTCGCGGGACGGCGCTGGTCCAGTGGTTCTGGAAGCCGTTCGGCGACCTGGTGCGCGACGTCGCCCCGCTGCTCGCCGACGCCGGCCTCGACGTCACCGAGGAGGAGGTCGGTGGCTGGGGGAGCGTGCACCGCTACCTCGCCGTCAAGCCGGCCGGTCGCTGACGAGGAGCTGTCAGGATCCGGCGCTTGATACCCCCCGGGGTATAGTGGTCGGGCCCCGTCCGTCCGACCCGAGGATCCAGCCGCGCCATGACCGGAGCCGAACTCAGCCTGCTCGGCGCCTTCGTCGGCGGCCTGCTGTCCTTCCTGTCCCCGTGCGTGCTGCCGGTGGTGCCGGCGTACGTCTCCGTGGTGACGGGGCTCAGCGTCACCTCGGTGCAGGAGGGGGGACGGTCGCACCTCGGTCAGGTCCTGAAGACCTCGCTCGGCTTCGTCCTCGGCTTCAGTGTCGTGTTCGTGCTGCTCGGGCTCTCGGTCACGGCCGCCGGTGGGGCACTGCTCGCCAACAAGGTGCTGCTGACCCGGATCTCCGGGCTGGTGGTGCTGGCGATGGCGCTGTTCCTGCTCGCGTCGCTGGCGGTGCAGGCTCCGTGGCTCTATCAGGAGAAGCGCTGGCACCCCCAGCTCGACCGGTTCGGCCCGTTCGCGGCCCCGGTGGCCGGGGTGGCGTTCGGCTTCGGGTGGACCCCCTGCATCGGGCCGGTGCTGACCAGCATCCTGGCCGTCGCCGCGAGCACCGGTCAGCTGGGCCGCGGTGGGCTGATGCTGGTCGCCTACTCCGCGGGACTGGCCGTGCCGTTCCTGGCCGCCGCGCTGGCGCTGGACCGGATGGCCGGCACCTTCGGTTTCGTGAAACGGCACTTCCCGGCGATCACGGCCGCGTCCGCGGTCGTGCTCGCGGGCTTCGGAGTGCTGCTGGCGCTCAACCGGATGTCCCTGGTGACCACCGCCACCCAGTCGATCCTCTCCGCCCTCGGTCTCGACGGCCTGCTGGGCCTCGGCTGAGCCACGCCCACCCCGAAAGGAACCACCCATGACCTCCACCCAGACCCGCGCCGAGCAGCGTGAGGCCCGGACCGCCGCCCTCAAGGCCGAGGCCGCGCGCCGACAGCGCCTCCGGGTTGTCGCGGTGGTCGCCGCCGCGCTCGCCGTCTTCGCCGCCGTGGGGGTGCTGGCGCTGCGGGACGCCGGCGGGGGCAGCACCGTCGACGGCGCCTACCACGCCTCGCGGGAGTCGTTCCGGCTGCCCGGCCTGCTCGACGACCAGCCGGTCGACCTCGGCGACTACGCCGGCACGCCGGTCGTGGTCAACTTCTTCGCCTCGTGGTGCGTCTACTGCAACGAGGAGCTGCCCGGCTTCGTGCAGGTCGCGCAGGCGACGGACGGCCAGGTCGCCTTCGTCGGCGTCGACACCAACGACACCGGCGACGGCGCGGCGATGGCCAGTCGGTTCGACCTCGCCGGCGCCGGCTTCGCGCTGGCCCGTGACATCGGCCAGGAGCCCGCGGCGGACCAGTGGTCGTCGTACGGCTCGCAGGGACTTCCGGTCACCGCGTTCTACGACGCCGACGGCAACCTGGTCGACTTCGCCGGCGGGATGCTCAGCCAGGCCGACCTGGAGCAGCGGCTCAAGGACGACTTCGGTGTCGACGTCGACGCGCCCGACGCCGCCGAGCTCGGTGCGCCGGTGATCCCGCTGATCCCGCGGGGCGCCTACGAGCTGCTCGCCCGCCAGTCGGGCAGCGGAGCCGTGGTCGTCGACCTGCGGGGTGCCGACGAGTTCGCCGCAGGACACCTGCCCGGGGCGGTCGACGTGGGCAGCGACGGGCTGGCCGACGCGATGGCCGGCTGGGACCCCTCGGTGAGCTACTTCCTCTACGACGCCGACGGCACCGGCGCCGAAGCCGCCGCGACCCAGATGCACGACGCGGGCTTCAAGCACGTCTACTTCATCGAGGGCGGCTTCGCCGCCTGGGTGGACCAGGGCATGCCCACGTCGTAGCCAGCGAACCTGCTCGGGACTAGGGTCGCACCATGGGCGACCGCGTGTCCGTCAGTCGGGAGATCGCCGCGTCACCCGAGACCCTCTACGCGATGGTGGCAGACCTCCCGCGGATGGGGGAGTGGTCGCCGGAGAACCAGGGGGGCCGCTGGCTCGATGGTGCCGCCGAGGCCAGCCCCGGCGCCCGGTTCCGTGGCCGGAACCGGCACGGCTGGCACTCCTGGAGCACCCTGGTGACGGTGGTCGACGCCGAGCCCGGTCGACGCTTCGCCTTCCGGGTGGACCTCGGGCCGGTGCCCATCTCGCAGTGGACCTACGAGCTCGAGGCCGTGCCCGCCGGGTGCCGGGTGACCGAGTCGTGGGCCGACCGGCGGCCGCGCTGGTTCGTGCCCATCGCGGCCCTGGCCACCGGGGTGGGTGACCGGACGCCGTACACCCGGGACGGGATGGCCCAGACCCTCGAGAGCCTGGCCGCGGCTGCGACGTAGGTGTCAGTGCTCCTCGGTCGCGTGTGAGTCGGTCAGCACCCGCGTGCCCACCACGGTGATCACGGCCACCAGGCCGGCGAGGATGGCGAAGCCGATCCGCTGGCTGCGCAGGAACTCCTCGACGACCGGCTGCGACCAACCGGACGTCGGCAGCGTGGTGCCCATGACGGCCGCGGTCACGGTGCCGATCACCGCGACGCCGAAGGAGTTGCCGATCTCCTGTGCGGTGTCGTTGAGCGCGGACCCGAGGGAGGTGTGGTCCTCGGGCAGCGCTTCGATCAGGGCGACCGCCGAGGTGGTCATCACCACCCGCATGCCGACCGCGAGTAGGACCAGGCCCGCCGCGAAGAGCGGATAGCCCGCACCGAGCGCCACAATCAGCACGAGCAGCGCGGCCAGCAGCGAGCCCCCGCCCACCAGCGCCGTACGCCGGTGGCCGAGGCGGTCGACCAGGGCATCGGTGAGCGGGCCCGCGAGGAACATGCCGGCGACCAGCGGGAGGGTGCCGAAGCCGGCGAGCATCGGGCTCCAGCCCCAGGCGTACTGGAACAGCTGGGTCCCCGCGAAGCTGACGCCGACCATCGCGATCATCGCCGAGGTCTGCAGGATGGCGCTGCCGCGCACGGTGGGTCGGGAGAAGAGCCTCAGGTCGAGCATCGGGGTGGTCGTGCGCCGCTCGCGGACCACGAAGCCGGCGCCGCACAGCGCCGCGGCCAGCGCGGAGGCGAGCGTGGTGACCGCGAGCCAGCCGTCCTCGACGGCCAGCGTGAAGGTCAGCAGTCCGGTCGCGAGAGCGGCGACCGAGAGCAGCGCGCCGGGCAGGTCCGCTCCGCCGGGTCGCAGGTCGGCCGGGTCGTCGACGGTGATGCCCCGGTGGACCCCCCACCAGGCAAGGGCGGCGATCGGCGCGTTGGCCACGAGGAGCACCTGCCAGGGCAGGTGGGTCACCGCCAGGCCGCCCAGCGCGGGGCCGACGATGACGCCGATCATCGCGACGCTGACGATCAGGCCGATCGCCCGGCGGCGCAGCTGGTCGTCGTCGAAGAGCCGGTAGGTCAGCGACATGGTGCCGGGCGCGACCAGGGCGGCGAAGACGCCGAGCAGGGCGCGCACCGCGATCAGCTGCCCGGCGCTGCTCACCGCGAGGACCAGCAGCGAGGACAGGCCGAAGCCCGCCAGCCCGACCAGCAGCATCCGGCGGCGGCCGAGCCGGTCGCCGAGGGTGCCGCCGACGAGCAGCAGGCCGCCGAAGGTGAGGGAGTAGCCACCGACGATCCACTGCAGGCCGGTGGGGCCGACGGCGAGGTCGCGGCCGATCGTCGGCAGCGCGACGGTGAGCACGGAGTTGTCGACCATCTCCACCAGCATGGTCAGGCAGAGGGCGAGCAGGGCCGGGGCGGCGGCCCACAGGGAGGTGGGCCTGGGGCGCCGGCCGGGCGTGGTGCCCGGGGACGTCGTGGTGGGTGTGGTGCTGGCGGTGGATGACGAGGCGGTGGTGGTCATCGGGGGCCTCCCTTCCGAGAACTGGGTGTCGAACGTTGTTCGAGTCGAACTGTGTTCGAGAATAGAACGATGTTCGAAATCCGGCAAGTCGGCGCTAGGGTGAGGCCATGCCGCCCCGCCCTCGGAGTGACCGTCGACCCGGCCGTCGGGTCACCCTGTCGCGCGAGCAGATCGTCGAGACCGCGATCGCGGTGCTGGACCGCGACGGCATCGGCGGTCTGACGTTGCGCGGGCTCGCGGCCGAGCTGGGGGGAGGGTTGGGCAGCGTCTATTGGCACGTCGACGGCAAGGCCGAGCTGATCGAGCTGGCCTGCGACGAGCTGATCGGCAGGGCGTTGGAGGCGGCCGGTCCGCCCGGCGGCGCCGCGGCCGACGTACCGTCACCGCCGATGGAGGTCGACCTCGAGACTTCCGACCCGGTCGTGCTGGACGCCGTCGACCGGCTGCGCCGGATGGCGATGGCGCTCTTCTGGCAGCTCGACCGGCATCCGTGGCTGGCCGTGCAGTCGCAGGCCGCCTTCGCCGGCGGGTCCAACGGCCTCCTGGTCTGGGAGCGACTCGGCAGGCCGCTGGCCGACCTCGGCCTGACGCCGCGCCAGCAGTTCCACGGGAGCACCGCCCTGATGGGCTACGTGCTGGGCGTGGCCTCGGTGATGGCGGAGCAGGGTGCAGGTGCCGACCGCGAACGGTCCCAGGAGGAGCAGCTCGAGGACGTGGTGGAGGGCTGGCTGGCCGACGCCCCCGAGGAGCTCACCTGGGTCCGCTCGGTCGCCGACGAGTTCGTCCACCACGACGACGTGGCGCAGTTCAGCGCCGGTCTCGACCTGCTGCTGCTCGGCCTGGTCCGCCAGGCGCTCGCCGGCTGAGGGGCTGCTCGGCGTCAGGCCTCCTCCACGAACTTCACCTGGTGGCCCTCCGGGTCCTGCGCCCAGGAGAAGCGGAGCCGACCGTCGGGCGAGACGGCCGGGTCGCGCAGGTTGGTCGCCCCGGCCGCCAGCGCACGGGCGTGCCAGTCGTCCACGCTGTCGCACCACAGCACGACCTCGCTGGAGGCGGTCGTTCCGCTGGTGGCCTCGAGGCCGGTGTGCCGTCTCAGCGCCTCGATCGAGGTGAGGCCGATCCGCGCGCTGCCGGCCTGGACCTCGGCGTGCTCGACCTGGCCCTCGTGGGGTGCTCGGAACGCCTCCGGCAGCCCGAGCGCCACGAAGAACGCGAGCGTCCGCTCGACGTCGCGGCAGAACAGGTTCACCTGCATCGTGACCTCGGCCATGGCGTCAAACTACGCGGTGGCTACTGCGACCGCCGGGCCCGAGCGGCGGCCTTGGCGCGCTCGTTCTGGTCTAGGTTGACCTTGCGGATCCGCACCGTCTCGGGGGTGACCTCGACGCACTCGTCCTCGCGGCAGAACTCCAGGCACTGCTCGAGGCTCAGCTTGCGCGGCGGGACCAGCTTCTCGAAGTTGTCGGCCGTGGAGGAGCGGATGTTGGTCTGCTGCTTCTCCTTGGTGATGTTGACGTCCATGTCGTCGGCGCGGGAGTTCTCGCCGACGATCATGCCCTCGTAGACCTCGGTGGTGGGCTCGACGAACATCACGCCGCGCTCCTGCAGGTTGGTCATGGCGTACGCCGTCGCGGCGCCGGCGCGGTCGGCCACCAGCGAGCCGGTGGAGCGGGAGCGGATCTCGCCGGCCCACGGCTCGTAGCGCTCGAAGACGTGGTGGGCGATGCCGGTGCCCCGGGTCTCGGTGAGGAACTCGGTGCGGAAGCCGATCAGTCCGCGGCTCGGCACCACGAAGTCCATCCGCACCCAGCCGGTGCCGTGGTTGGTCATCTGCTCCATCCGGCCCTTGCGGAGGGCGAGCAGCTCGGTGATGGCGCCGAGGTACTCCTCGGGGGCGTCGATGGTGAGCCGCTCGGTGGGCTCCTGCAGCTTGCCGTCGACCTCACGGGTGACCACCTGCGGCTTGCCGACGGTCAGCTCGTAGCCCTCGCGTCGCATCTGCTCCACGAGGATCGCCAGCGCCAGCTCGCCGCGGCCCTGCACCTCCCAGGCGTCGGGCCGGTCGGTGGGCAGCACCCGCAGCGAGACGTTGCCGATCAGCTCGCGGTCGAGCCGGTCCTTGACCAGCCGGGCGGTGACCTTCGCGCCCTTGACCCGGCCGGCCAGCGGTGAGGTGTTGGTGCCGATCGTCATCGAGATGGCCGGCTCGTCGACGGTGATCAGCGGCAGCGCGACCGGGTTGTCCGGGTCGGCGAGGGTGTCGCCGATCATGATCTCGGGGATGCCGGCGATCGCGGCGATGTCGCCCGGTCCCACCTCGGCGGCCGGCACCCGCTCCAGCGCCTCGGTCATCAGGAGCTCGGAGACCCGGACCTTGGAGGTCGAGCCGTCGCGCTGCATCCAGGCGACCGTCTGCCCCTTCATCAGGGTGCCCTGGTGGACGCGCACCAGTGCCAGCCGGCCGAGGAACGGCGAGGCGTCGAGGTTGGTGACGTGGGCCTGCAGCGGCGCTCCCTCGTCGTACGTCGGCGCGGGGATGGTCTCGAGGATGGTGCGGAACAGCGGCTCGAGGTCGGGGGAGTCGGGCAGCCCGCCGTTGTCGGGCATCTCCAGCGAGGCGCGGCCCGCCTTGGCGGAGGCGTAGACGACCGGGAAGTCGAGGGCGTCCTGGCTGTGGCTCTCGTCGAGCAGGTCGAGGAACAGCTCGTAGGTCTCGTCGACCACCTCGGCGATCCGCGCGTCGGACCGGTCGACCTTGTTGACCACCAGCACCACCGGCATGTCGGCGTTGAGCGCCTTGCGCAGCACGAACCGGGTCTGCGGCAGCGGCCCCTCGGAGGCGTCGACGAGCAGCACGATGCCGTCGACCATCGACAGCCCGCGCTCGACCTCGCCACCGAAGTCGGCGTGGCCGGGCGTGTCGATGATGTTCACGGTCACCGGGCCGCCGGCGATGTCGAGGGCGGCTGGGCCGGCGTAGGACACGGCCGTGTTCTTCGCGAGGATGGTGATGCCCTTCTCCCGCTCCAGGTCGCCGGAGTCCATCACCCGGTCGGCGACGCCGACCTCCTCCTGGTGGGCGGAGAACGCTCCCGCCTGGTGGAGCATCGCGTCGACCAGCGTGGTCTTGCCGTGGTCGACGTGGGCCACGATGGCGACGTTGCGCAGGTCGGTGCGGGTCGTGGGCATGGGTGTCCTTGCTCGTGCGGAGGTGACGCCGGGTGCGCGGCGTACGACGGGTGGTGGCGCGCCGCGGGGATCGCTCCGCGCCGCGGCGGCTCGAGTCTATCCGCGCGGGGTGTCGCCGCCCGAATCCGCCGGGAGCGGGAGAAACTCGCCGGCGTCGGGCAACCAAAGGCTCGGGGGCTGCGTGTCAGGGGACATGGAGAAGCACACGGGGGCGAGCGCCGGCGGAGCTGCGCTGGCCGCGGTCGACCCGCTGGTCGACTTCGAGGCCTACGTGCGGGCCAGCGAGCGCAAGCACCAGCGGCTGGCGTTCCTGCTGACCGGCGACCTGGCAGCGGCCGAGGACCTGGTGCAGTCGGCGTACGCGAGGCTCTATCCGCGCTGGGACAAGGTCCGGACCTACGACGCCCCTGACGCCTACCTGCGCAAGGTGATGGTCTCGGTGCGCACCTCCTGGTGGCGGCGGCACAAGAACCGGGAGTGGGCGACCGACGAGCTCCCCGAGCTCAGCGGCGCGGCCGACCACGGGGCGGACGTGGTGGAGAGCCAGGCGTTGCTCGGGGCCTTGCGGTCGCTGCCCGACCGGCAGCGGGCAGCGGTGGTGCTGCGGCACTGGTGTGACCTGTCCGAAGCGGAGACGGCGTCGATCATGGGCTGTTCGCTCGGGACGGTGAAGAGCAACACGAGCAAGGGCCTCGCCCACCTGCGCGCCGCGCTGGGGCAGGCCGAAGGGGAGGCGTCATGAGTGGCGCGGATCGCGACCCGATCTTCGAGGGCCTGGACCGGCTGGCCGGACTCGCCGACCGCGAGGTCGCCGGCGACCGGATGCCCGACATCCGGCGGCGGGTGCGGGTGGCCCGGCAGCGCCGCGTGGCCGCCATCGGCGTGGCGGCCGTGGCGGCGGTGGCCGTCGGCCTCGGCGTGTGGCGGGTGCTGCCCGTCGACGACAAGCCACAGCCGGCGCCCCAGCCTCCGGCAGGGATCTCGCAGACGGTCCATCCGCAGGTGACCTCGGTGGCGCCCGGGGTGCTCGACATCCGAGTCACCATCACCGGCAGGTCGTCGGCCTACACCGACGCCTCCGGGCGCCCGGTCGCGGCGGGCCCCGCGGTGGTCCGCCTCAGCGTGGACGGCCAGGAGGTCGCGGGGATCCCGGCCTCGAAGGACGCCTCCTGCGAACCGGGCGGAGAGGTGTCGACGTACGTAGCGCGCTTCCCCACTGGCAGTGCCTCGTCGGTCTTCGCGGTTCCGGTGGAGGGTGCCGGGGAGCACCGCGTGGAGGTGCGGGCGTCCTACTGTGCCGACGGCGAGGTGTTCGAGTCGGTGGCCACGGTGCTGGCCACGACCGACACGGCCTTCGACGTCGTCGACGAGACCCGGGCCGACCTCGACGGTGACGGGGCGGACGAGTCGATCCAGCTGCTGATGCCGCCGGCGGGGACCGACGCCGACCAGCAGGTGCGCGTCACCTGGGCCGACGGGGTGGCGCAGGACGAGCCGCTGCCGAACACCATGCTGAATGGGGCCTCGAGCCGCGGTCCGCGACCTCGACGGCGACGGGCGCGGAGGTCGTCGTGTCGAAGGGAGCGGCGGTGAGACGGCGCTGTCGAGTCTATCGCGTACGCGCCGAGGGCACACGCCGCTGCCGGACCCAGAACGGCTCAGTCGGGGCCGACGAGCCACTGGCTCGCGGCCAGCGAGGCCTGCCGACGAGAGGCGCATCGCTCTGGTCGACGGTCAGGGCTTCGTGTCGTACCGGACGCTCGAGCCGTTCCCGTCCCCGTCCACCCTCGAGGTGCGGCTCTGGGTGATCGACGGCTCGGACCTGGTGCTGCAGGACGCCAGACCGAGCCCGGCTGCTGGCAGGACCTCTCCGATCACGCTCGGCCCCTGCTGACCCTCCCGCTCCGCGACATGCCGAAATGGTCGCCCGACCGATGGTCGCCCGACGTGTCGGGAGACATGGTCGCCCGAGGTGTCGGGAATGGTCGCGCGAGATGCGGGAACTGGTCGGCCGACATGTCGGGAATGGTCGCCCGAGATGCGGGAACGGGCCGGCCGACGTGTCGGAAGTGCCGTTTCGGCTGGCAGCACTGCCGTCTCGCGGGACACCGGCGCCGTTTCGGGGAGCACCGGTTCGGGGTGCTGGGCGTCTCATGCTTCGGCGCGGCGCCAGGCTTCGAGGTGGTCGTGCGCGACAATTGGAACGATCAAATTCTTCGGAGGGAGTGCCGATGATCAAGCAGCAGAGCAAGGCCGGGAACGCCGATGTGACCTTCGTCCTGTCCGATGCCGAGCCCGCGGGCAGGGTGTCGGTCGTGGGCGACTTCAACGACTGGACGCCGGGCGTCCACACGCTGGTACGCCGCAGCAACGGCACCCGCAGCGTGAAGGTCGCGCTGCCCGCGGGAGGGGCCTTCCGGTTCCGCTACCTGGGCGAGGGTGGCGCATGGTTCGACGACCCGCAGGTCGAGCATCACGACTGGCAGGACGGCCTGATCCTCACCTGAGCATTTCCCGCATCTCGGGGAGCCGTTTCCGGCATGTCGGCGGGCCATTTCCGGCATGTCGCGCTCGGGGCGGCGAGGCGCGCGGCGTCGCATGGGGTGGCGCCGCGCGCCATGATGGCCGCATGACCCCTGCCGAGAGCATGAGGACCGTCCGTGACCAGGTGGTGAGCCTGCGCGAGGACTACCCGCGGGCGATGACCGAGTTCGGGTGGCCGGACGTGGGCGACGCCTTCAACTTCGCCCACGACTGGTTCGACACCTGGGCGCGCGGCAACGACGCACCCGGGCTGGTGATCGTCGAGGAGGGCGGTGACCGGGCGTCGTACACCTTCGGCGAGCTGGTCGACCGTTCCGACCAGGTCGCCCGCTGGCTCGGCGTCAACGGAGTGACGCGGGGCGACAGCGTCATCGTGATGCTGGGCAACCAGGTCGAGCTGTGGGTCTCGATGCTGGCGCTGCTCAAGCTCGGCGCGGTGATCATGCCGACCACGACCGCGGTCGGCACCACCGAGCTGCTCGACCGGATGGAGCGCGGCGAGGCCCGCGCGGTGATCGCCAACCCGGCCGACACCGAGAAGTTCGCCGGGGTGCCCGGTGACTACCTCAAGGTGAGCGTCGGGGAGGCCGACGGCTGGCTCGACCTCGCGGCGGCCTACGACGCCGAGCCGGCGCCGGTCCCGCACCCGGGCAATGCCAGCACCGACCGGCTGCTGCTCTACTTCACCTCCGGCACGACCAGCCGACCCAAGCTGGTCGAGCACACCCACCGGTCCTACCCCGTCGGGCACCTGTCGACGGTCTACTGGCTGGGGCTGCAACCCGGCGACGTCCACCTCAACATCTCCTCGCCAGGCTGGGCCAAGCACGCGTGGTCCAACTTCTTCGCGCCCTGGCTGGCCGAGGCCACGGTGTTCGTCTACAACTACTCGCGGTTCGATGCCGCCGCCCTGCTGGGTCAGCTGCACGACGAGCACGTCACCACGTTCTGCGCTCCTCCGACGGTGTGGCGGATGCTGATCAACGCCGACCTCTCGGCCGGGCGCGGCAGCCTGCGCGAGGCGATCGCCGCGGGCGAGCCGCTCAACCCCGAGGTGATCAGCCAGGTCGAGAAGCACTGGGGGCTGACGATCCGTGACGGCTTCGGCCAGACCGAGACCACCGCCTCCATCGCCAACCCGCCCGGCCAGACCGTCAAGGCCGGCTCGATGGGCCGGCCGCTGCCGGGGGTCCCCGTCGTGTTGGTCGACCCGGTCTCCGGCGAGCTCGTCGACGGCGTCGGAGAGGGCGAGATCTGCCTCGACCTGGCCGCCGAGCCGTTGACGCTGATGACCGGCTACCAGGGCGACGACGCGCGCAACGCCGACGCGATGGCCGGCGGCTTCTACCACACGGGCGACATCGCCAGCCGCGACGCCGACGGCTACATCACCTACGTCGGCCGCACCGACGACGTCTTCAAGGCCTCCGACTACAAGGTGAGCCCGTTCGAGCTCGAGAGCGTGCTGATCGAGCATCCGGCCGTGGCCGAGGCCGCGGTGGTGCCGGCCCCCGACCCGGTCCGCCTCGCGGTCCCCAAGGCCTACGTCGTGCTCGCGCCCGGCCACGAGCCGACCGCCGAGACGGCCCGCGACATCCTGGGCTACGCCCGGGAGCACCTGCCGCCGTACCTCCGGGTCCGCCGGCTGGAGTTCGCCGAGCTGCCGAAGACGATCTCGGGCAAGATCCGCCGGGTCGAGCTCCGCGGCCGCGAGGACACAGCCTCCGGTCGGATCGCCGGCGAGTGGCGCGACGAGGACTTCCCGGAGATCAAGGGATGACCGGTTGGCGGCAGTCGGTCCAGGCGTACGCCGACGCTGCGGCGTGGTTCCTGGAGACGGCCGGCGAGGTCGGCGACCGCTGGGAGCAGCCGGGGCTCGGGGAGTGGGACATCCGGGCGCTGGTCGGTCACACCAGCCGGTCGTTCGTGACCGTGGAGTCCTACCTGGCGCAGACGCCCGACCGGGTGGAGATCGACAGCGCCGCCAGCTACTACCTGGTGGCCCGCGAGGTCGCCGGCCCGAGCGTGGCCCATCGCGGCATCGAGGCGGGGCGGGCGCTCGGCGACGACCCGGTCGCGGCGCTGCACGAGATGGCCGACCGGGTGCTGACGCTGGTGGACGGGTGCAGCGGCGAGGAGCTGCTGACCAGCATCGTGGGTGGGATGCGGCTGGCCGACTATCTGCCGACGCGGACCTTCGAGATCGCCGTGCACACCACCGACCTGGCCGCGGCGCTGGGATGCCCGGCCGAGGTTCCCGCGTCCGCGGCGGCCGAGACGCTGGCCGTCCTCGGCCAGGTGGCCGCCGCCGACGGCACGGCCGGCGACGTCCTGCTCGCCCTCACCGGGAGACGGCCGTTGCCCGACCGCTTCTCGCTGCTCTGACTCAGCGTGCCCACTCGAGCATCGCGGGCTCCGGCGACACCGCTCGACGGCGACCTTGACGAAGCGCTGGTCGAGGGCCACGGTGGGCCACATGGGCGACGACGCCTGGGTGGCGGGCGACCGCTACGACCCCTACATGGGCCGCTGGAGCAGGGCGGTGGCCCCCCTGTTCGTCGCGTGGCTCGACCTTCCGGCCGGGCTGCGCTGGGTCGACATCGGCTGCGGCACCGGCGCCCTCGCCTCCACGATCCTCGGCACCGCCGCGCCCGCGTCGGTGCGGGGTGTCGACCCTGCTGAGGGGTTCGTCGGCTGGGCCACCGCCCAGGTCACGGACCCGCGGGCGAGCTTCGAGGTGGGCGACGCGGGCGGACTGGAGCAGGGCTGTGCCGACGCCGTGGTGTCGGGCCTGGTGGTGAACTTCCTCCCCGACCCCGTCCCGGCGGTGGCGGCGATGGCCCGGGCAGCGGCGGGCGGAACCGTGGCGGCGTACGTCTGGGACTACGCCGGCGGCATGGGACTGCTGCACCACTTCTGGACCGCGGCCGTCGCCGTCGACGCGCCGGCGGCCGGGCGCGACGAGGCTCTCCGCTTCCCGGACGCGGCGGCTGGACCGCTCGCCGAGCTGTGGCGGTCGGCGGGGCTGACCCGGGTCGAGACGAGCGAGCTCGTCGCCGAGCAGACGTACGCCGACTTCGACGAGCTGTGGACGCCGTTCCTCGGCGGCACCGGCCCGGCTCCGGGCTATCTGGCCGGACTCGCGTCCGAGGTGCGCGACGCGCTGCGCGAACGGCTCCGCGCTGACCTGCCGGCCGACCCCGACGGCTCGATCACGCTGAGCGCGCGGGCGCACGCGGTGCGGGGCGACGGCTGATTGCGCCGTCGGGCGAAACCACGGTGCGGGCGGTGCCGCGATCGTGCTGCAATGACGCGATGGAGCGACTCCGAGCGGTGCGACCGGGCGACCGGGTTGCGGTGCTGTCGCCGTCGTGGCCGGCGCCGGCGTACTTCCCGGACGTGCACGAGCGCGCCCTGGAGCGGATCCGCGACGAGCTCGGGCTGGTGCCCGTGGAGTACGCCACCACCCGGCGCGACGCGACCCCGGAGGATCGCGCCGCTGACCTGCACCGCGCGTTCGGCGACCCATCGATCCGGGCGGTCTTCGCGACCATCGGGGGCGACGACCAGATCACCGTGCTGCGCCACCTCGATCCGGCGGTGATGACCGCCGACCCCAAGCCGTTCTTCGGCTACAGCGACAACACCAACCTGCTCACCTGGCTGTCGTTCCACGGGGTCGAGGCGGTGCACGGGGGCTCGACGCAGGTGCACCTCGGACCTGGCCCGGCGGTGGACCACGAGCAGATGACCTCGTTGCGGGCGGCGCTCTTCGGCGGCGACGTGGAGCTGGCGCCGGTGGCCGGCACCTGGGACAACGGGGTCCCCTGGGACAGTCCGGAGGTGTTCACCGCCCGGCCCGCCGTCGAGCCCGCCGAGCCGTGGACCTGGGCAGGGCCGTCGCGGGTCGTGACCGGCCCGACCTGGGGCGGCAACATCGAGATCCTGCAGTGGACGCTGTCGGTCTCGCGCTACGTCCGCCCCGTCGAGGAGTACGCCGGCCACGTGCTGCTGCTCGAGGCGAGCGAGGAGCGGCCGTCTGCCGCCGAGGTGTTCTACATCCTCCGAAGCCTGGGGGAGCGCGGCATCCTCGCGGAGTGCCCGGCGCTGCTCTGGGCGCGCCCGCACGCCGGCGACCGCGAGCCGCGCCCGTCCGCGGCCGACGCCGCAAGGGTCCGCGCCGAGCAGCGCGAGGCGGTGCTGCGTGCCGTGTCGGCGTACCACCCGGAGATGGTGGTGGTCCTCGACGTGGACTTCGGGCACACCTGCCCCCAGTGGCTGCTGCCCTACGGCGGCCGGGTCACCGTCGACGCCGTCGACCGGCGGATCGTGGCCCACTTCGACCGGGGGTGAGGGGTCGGAGGTTCACCATGTTCAGTGGGTGAACACTCACTTCCCACGGTGAGCTCACCGTGGGAAGTGACAACTCACCTGCTTCACATGATGAACCTCCACCACGACAAGCCCCACCCTCACCCATGGTGGAGCGTCGGCCCCGGGTGGTAGACCAGCAGCCATGGGTCTCGGAGAGCACACACGCTGTCAGTTCGTCCCGCCGTTCGTGCTGCGGCAGATCGCCGACGCGGGTCAGGCCAGCAGGGGCGGCGGCGCCGCGGCGGCGGCCGCCGCGGAGTCGCTGGCTCTCGACGAGGGGATCCGCACCGGACGGGCCGCCCCGGACGACGCGCCCCACGTCGAGGCGGTCGACGGAGCCTGGACGGTCTACACCGCCGACCAGGGCACCACGCTGCCCGGCCTCCGGGTGCGCGGAGCGGGCGAGCCGGCCACCGGCGACGCCGCGGTGGACGAGGCGGCGGTCGGCGGCGCCGGCGCTCTCGCGCTGTTCGCCGAGGTCTACGGGCGCGAGTCCTTCGACGGCGAGGGCGCCGAGGTCGTGATGACCGTGCACTACGGCCGCAACTACGACAACGCCTTCTGGAACGGCACCCAGCTCGTCTTCGGCGACGGTGACGGTCAGGTCTTCGACCGGTTCACCAAGCCGGTCGACGTGCTCGGCCACGAGCTGACCCACGCGGTCACCGAGCACACCGCCGGCCTCGTCTATCGCGACCAGCCGGGCGCCCTCAACGAGTCGATGTCCGACGTCTTCGCCTGCTGCGCCAAGCAGCGGATGCTCGGCCAGGACGTCACCCAGGCCGACTGGCTGATCGGCGCCGGCCTGTTCCTCCCCGGCATCCGGGCGCGCGCGCTGCGCGACATGGCCAACCCCGGCACCGCCTACGACGACCCGATGCTCGGCCGGGACCCGCAGGTCGGGCACCTGGACGACTACGTCCAGACCACCGACGACAACGGCGGGGTGCACCTCAACTCCGGCATCCCCAACCGAGCCTTCCACCTCGCCGCGACCGGCATCGGCGGCACGTCCTGGGACGGCGCCGGGGCGATCTGGTACGCCGCCCTCACCGGACCCGACGTCGGGCCGACCACCGACTTCGCCGGCTTCGCCGCGGCCACCGTCGCCGCCGCCGGCGAGCATGCCGAGGCAGTGAGGGCCGCCTGGACGGCCGTCGGGGTCGCCGTCGATGCGCAGGACGCGCCCGCGGACAGCCGAGGGTCCTCCGCCGCGGCGACGCAGGTCGCCGTCCGCCGCACCGGCGGCTTCGCCGGCCTCACGAGGTCGGGCTCCGTCGACCTGGCGGTGCCCTCGCCGCGCACCGCGCGGGTACGCGAGCTGGTCGACCGGGTGGACCTGGCCTCGGTGGGGGGCGGGGAGCCGCAGCCCGACCGCTACTCCTACACCTTCTGCCTGCCCGGCTGCGCCGACGTGGACGTCCCCGAGCAGCACCTCACCCCCGACCTGCGCGAGCTGGCCGACCTGGTGCTGGAGTCGGACGAGGGCTGACGTCGACGCTCAGGCGAGCGCGCGGTCCAGGGCCGCCTCAACGTGGAGGGTGGTGCAGGGGAACACCGGCAGCTCGACGTCGGCCTGCCTGATCAGCAGCTCGATCTCGGTGCACCCGAGCAGGAGTCCCTTGGCGCCGCGGTCCCACAGCTCCTCGGAGAGGCCCACGACCCGGCGCCGGGTGGCGTCCTCGACCCGGCCGTGCACGAGCTCGTCGTAGATCGCGCTGTTGACCCACTCGTGCTCGGCGTCGGGGGGCACGATCGTCTCTACGCCGTGGCGGGCGAGCCGGTCGCTGAAGAACGGGTCCGACATGGCGACGGTGGTGCCGATCAGGCCCACCCTGGTGACGCCCTGCTCGACGCACGCCTGGGCGACGACGTCGCCGAGGTGGAGCAGAGGGATCGACACCGCGTCCTGTACCTGGTCGGCGACCTTGTGGAACGTCGTGGTGCACAGCAGCAGGAAGTCGGCGCCGGCCCGCTCGACGCCTCGTCCGGCGTCGGCCAGCAGCTCGCCGATCTGGTCCCAGCGCTGGTCGTCCTCGAGGTGGGTGAGCTCGGCGAAGTCGACGGTGCTCAGCACCACCTTGGGCGAGGAGAGCCCGCCCAGCCGCTGCTGTACGCCGAGGTTGAGGTCGCGGTAGTAGACCGCGCTGCTCTCCCAGCTCATCCCGCCCACGAGTCCGATGGTCTGCACAGGGGCAGTCTGGCAGACTCGGCGGGGACCCCACGCCGCCCGGCCGGCCGTCGTACTCGTCAGGAGCAGGATGATCTCGCGCACGCCCGCCTGCCTCTCCGGCATCCTCGGCGGCGCCTGCTGGGTGGCTCGCTTCGCGCTCGACGACGCCGGGGTGGTGGCCGCCGACGGTCAGATCGGTACGGCGCTGCGCTGGGCGGGGCTGACCTGGCTGGCGCTCGCGCTGTTCGCGGCCGGCGTCGGCCTGACCGCGCGCTCGATGCTGGCGCTGCGGCTGGTGGTCGGCGTGTGTGTCGCCCTGCTCGGCTACACCGCGCTGTCCCTGCTCTACCCCGCGACCGGTGAGTCGCTCGGCGACGCGCTGTTCGGCGGCGTCACGATCCTGGTCTCGCTGGTGGTGTGGTGGCGCGGCCGGCGCCGCGACCACCATCCGCACGGCAGCCACGCCGCCGATGGGTGAGCCGCCGCGTGGGAATCACCGGGCCGCCGCCACGGTTGGCACTCACGAGCGGTCTCGACGGGAGGAGTGACACGTGGGCTCCACGCTGCGGCGTCTCGCGATGATCAGCATGCACACCTCCCCGCTGGACCAGCCCGGCACGGGCGACGCGGGCGGGATGAACGTCTATGTCATCGAGCTCGCCCGGCGGCTGGCTGCTCGCGGCCTCGAGGTCGACGTCTTCACCCGGGCCACCTCCTCGGCGCAGCCGGCGGTGGTGGAGGCGGCTCCCGGGGTGCTGGTCAAACAGGTCGTCGCCGGCCCCTTCGAAGGGCTTCCGAAGGGGGAGCTGCCCGGTCAGATGTGCACCTTCGCGCGGGCGGTGCTGCGCGCGGAGGCGGCGCAGCCGGCGGGGCACTACGACGCCGTGCACTCGCACTACTGGCTCTCGGGGCAGGTCGGGGCGCTGGCCCGCGACCGCTGGGGGGTGCCGCTGATCCACTCGATGCACACGATGGCGAAGGTCAAGAACGCCT
The DNA here is from genome assembly GCF_041393715.1 of Nocardioides sp. GTDB lineage: Bacteria > Actinomycetota > Actinomycetes > Propionibacteriales > Nocardioidaceae > Nocardioides. The sequence continues at coordinate 65,261 of NZ_JAWKJQ010000001.1, forward strand.
TCCTCGCCGACGGTGACACCCCCGACCCGATGATCCGGGAGATCGGGGAGGACCAGGTGGTGGCTGCCGCCGACATGCTGATCGCCAATACCGACCTGGAGGCCAAGCAGCTCATCGAGCTCTACGACGCGCCGGCCGGTCGTGTCGAGGTCGTGCACCCCGGTGTCGACCTGAACGTCTTCTCGCCGATGCCGACGGAGCTGGCGCGAGCCGCGCTGCGCGTGCCGCTCGACGCGCGGGTGCTCCTGTTCGCCGGCCGGATCCAGCCCCTCAAGGCGCCCGACGTGCTGCTGCGCGCCGCGGCGGTGCTGCTGCGCCGTGACCCGTCCCTGAGCGAGCGTCTGGTGCTCGCCGTCGTGGGCGGGCCGTCCGGCACCGGCCTCGAGCACCCCGAGTCCCTGGCCCAGCTGGCGGGGGAGCTCGGTCTCGCCGACGTCGTCCGCTTCGTCCCGCCGGTGGCGCAGGCCGACCTGGTTCGGTGGTACTCCGCCGCCGACGTGGTCGCCGTACCCTCCTACAACGAGTCGTTCGGGCTGGTCGCCGTCGAGGCGCAGGCCAGCGGCACCCCGGTCGTCGCGGCGGCGGTCGGCGGGCTGACCACGGCGGTGCGCGACGGCGTCAGCGGCCTGCTGGTCGACGGGCACGGCGCGGAGGCGTGGGCCGACGCGCTGGACCGGGTGCTGCGCGACCCGGCGTACGCCGCCCGGCTCGGCCGGGGCGCCCTGGAGCAGGCCGCCCTCTTCTCCTGGGACCGGACCGCCGAGGCCACCCTGGCGGTCTACGAGCAGGCCCGCGAGCTGATGTCGGCGGAGCTGGTGTGACGCAGGCGAACGGGGCCGCCGCTGCGGCCGCGATCCGGCGCTACCTGGGCGCCCAGGAGCTGGAGTTCGAGGAGCCCGACGACGGGGTGTTCTTCTTCGGGCTGCCTGGCACCACCAAGCTGTCGACGCCGGTGCGCCTGCAGGTCGGCCACCATCACCTGTCGGTGCAGGCCTTCGTCTGCCGCAACCCCGACGAGGGTCACGAGCGGGTCTATCGCTGGCTGCTCGAACGCAACCTGCGCGGCTACGGCACCGCCTACGCCGTCGACCGGCTCGGCGACATCTACCTCACCGGTCGGCTGCCCCTCTCGGTGGTCACCGAGGACGAGCTCGACCGGCTGCTCGGCGCGCTGCTGACCAACGCCGACGAGTCGTTCAACACGCTGCTCGAGCTGGGATTCGAGTCGTCGATCAGGGCGGAGTGGAAGTGGCGGCGCGACCGCGGCGAGTCGACCGCCAACCTGGAGGCGTTCCGCGGCTGGTTGGAGGCCGGGGAGGACTGAGCGTCGATCAGTCGGCCAGCAGGACCGCGACCAGCGCGAGCACCGCCGGCAGCGCCTGGACGAGCAGGATCCTCCTGTTGACCGTCGCAGCGCCGTAGCCACCCGCCACGACCACGCAGAGCAGGAAGAACACCAGGGTCGCAGTGTCGCCGCGGACCAGGCCCCAGACCAGTCCGGCGGCGAGGAAGCCGTTGTAGAGACCCTGGTTGGCGGCCAGCGTCCTGGTCTGCTCGGCGAAGTCGCGCTCCAGGCCGAACGTACGACGGCCGGTGGGCGTGGTCCAGAGGAACATCTCCAGCACGAGGAACCACGCGTGCAGCAGCGCGACCAGTCCCACCAGCACCTGCGCCACGACCGTCACGAGCCTGCCTCCTTCGGGCGGCGCCGGGCCACTCCGACGCCCACGAGCGCCAGGATGCCGCCCAGGTAGGCCAGCGTGGGTGGCGCCTCGCCGAGGAACACCAGGCCCATCACGATGGTCAGGGGCGGCACGAGGTAGGTCGTCACGCCGAGCCGGCTCGCGCCCATGTGGCGCAGCGCGAAGGCGAAGGTGGTGAACGCGATGGCCGTGGGGAACACGCCGAGATAGACCACCCAGGCGACCGAGGAGGCCGACGCGGCGCGCATGTCGCGCACCAGGTCGCCGAGGAAGGGCAGGCAGACGACGGCCCCGACGGTGCAGGCGAGCCAGGTCACCTGGAGCGCGGGGACCCGCCCCACCACCGGCTTCTGGGCCACCAGCGCGACGGAGTAGGCCAACGCCGAGACCAGGCACAGCGCCACCCCGACCACGTCGTGCTCGCCGCTCCGGCTGCTGCCGAGCGCGATGATCGCCACCCCGGCGAACGCGAGCACCAACCCCACGCCGAGGAAGAGGGTGAACCGCTCACCCAGGAACACCGCCGCCAGCAGCGCGATCAGCAGGGGCGACACCTGGATCAGCATCACGGCGGTGCCGGCGTCGACCCGTTGCTCGCCGGCGTTGAGGGCCACGTTGTAGATGCCGAACCAGAGGACGCCCCCGGCGATCACGGCCGCCCAGTCGCGACCGCTCATCCGGGTCCGCGGCCTGGTCATCGCGACCGCGCCGAGCGCCGCCGACCCGATCAGCAGCCGTCCCAGCGAGAGCGACCCGGGCGAGAAGTCATCCTTGAGGTAGCGGATCGCGACGAACGCCGACGCCCAGAGCGTGAGCGTCAGCGCCACCGCGGCCACGGGCAGCCAGGCGGGTGTGTCGTCGTGGGACGGTGGGCTGGGCGCGAGGGCCGGCTCCCGGGGGGACGTGGTCACCGCACGAACCTAGGGCAAGCCACCGACACCGGTCTCGCGGGTTTCGGACCTGCTCATGGGTCGACGATTGTGCAGAAACTGCAGGCTTGGGGCCGGAATTTGCGACGTTTGGGGCCAAACGTCAACACCACGACGACCCCGGCGGCGAATTCACGACAGAGGTGGTTCAGGCGTCCAGCTTGTAGCCCAGCCCGCGCACGGTGACCAGCAGCGCGGGGGAGGATGGGTCCTCCTCGAGCTTGGCGCGCAGCCGCTTCACGTGGACGTCGAGGGTCTTGGTGTCGCCGACGTAGTTGGAGCCCCAGACCCGGTCGATCAGCTGCCCGCGGGTGAGCACCCGGCCCGGGTTGCGGAGGAACATCTCCAGCAGCTCGAACTCCTTCAGCGGCAGCCGCTGCTCGGCACCGCGGACGGTGACGACGTGCCGCTCGACGTCCATCCGCACCGGACCGACCTCGAGCACGTCGGCGAGCAGGTCGGGCTCGCCTCCGCCGCGGCGCAGCACCGCGCGGATGCGGGCCACCAGCTCGCGTGGCGAGTAGGGCTTGGTGACGTAGTCGTCGGCGCCGAGCTCGAGCCCGACCACCTTGTCGACCTCGTCGTCCTTGGCGCTCACCATGATCACCGGGACGCTCGACACGGCCCTGATCTGCCGACACACCTCGGTGCCCGGCAGGCCGGGCAGCATCAGGTCCAGCAGCACGATGTCGGGACCGAAGCGGTCGAACTCCGTCAGCCCGTCGGGTCCGGTCGCGGCGATCGCGACGTCGTACCCCTCCTTGCGCAGCAGGTAGCCGAGGGCGTCGCTGTAGCTCTCCTCGTCCTCGACGACCAGTACTCGCGTCACGACTGCTCCTCCTCGTTGCGGGTGGGAAAGGTCAGGGTGAACGTCGACCCCTGACCCTCCACGGACCAGACCGAGACCTCGCCGCCGTGGATCGCGGCGACATGCTTGACGATCGACAGGCCCAGACCGGTGCCGCCGGTCGAGCGGTGCCGGGCCGGGTCGACCCGGTAGAACCGCTCGAAGATCCGGTCCAGGTCGCCGGCGGGGATGCCGATGCCCTGGTCGATGACGCTGATCTCCACGGCGTCGGGCACGGCCTTGGCCGACACCACGACCGTGGTCCCCTCGCCGGAGTAGGCCACCGCGTTGGCCACCAGGTTGGCGACGGCCGTGCGGATCTGCTCCTGGTTGCCGGGGATCGTCAGGCCGGCCTCGCCGGTCACGACGACGTCGATCCGACGAGACTCGGCGTCGGTGCTGCTGGTGTCGACGGCGTGCGCGATGACCTTGTCGACGGAGATCGAGACCGGCGACTCCAGCGGATCGTCGTCCTGGAGCCGCGACAGGTCGATGATCTGCTGCACGAGCCGGGTGAGCCGTTCGCTCTCGGTCAGCATCCGGCCGCTGAACCGGGTCACCGCCTCCGGGTCGTCGGCGGCGTCCTGGACCGCCTCGGCCAACAGCCGGATCGCACCGACGGGCGTCTTCAGCTCGTGGCTCACGTTGGCGACGAAGTCGCGGCGCATGCGTTCGAGCTGGCGGTCGCGCGTGCGGTCCTCCACGAGGACCAGCACCTGCCGGGCGCCGAGCGGCGCCACCCGGGCGCTGACGTGGCGCGGCGCCCCCGTCGGCGCGGCGATGACCAGCTCGGTCTGCTCGATCTGGCCGGTACGCCGCACCTCGGCCACGATCTGGGCCAGCTCGGCCTGCGCGAGCTCGCTGCCGCTGACCAGACCCAGGGCGTAGGCCGGGGCCGATGCCTTCAGCACCGTGTCGTCGGCGTCGACGACGACCGCGCTGCTGCGCAGCACGGACAGGACGGTGGCGATGCCGGCCGGCACGGCCGGCTCGACGGGCGCACTCATCGTCCTCAGCTGGCGCTCCGAGACGTACCACGCCAGGAAGGCGCCGGCTGTGACCAGGGCGCCGACGAGCGCGGCCACGGCGGCCTGGGTCGTCGGGCTCACATGTTCGATGGTACGCAGCAGCAGGCCCCGAGACCTCGCTCCCGCCGCGCCCGGCGCCGACTGTTCACGCCGCGTTCACCGCGTGACGCCGTCGGTTCACCTGCACCGCCTAGCATGTGGGTCATGCGTGAGGCGTTCCATGAGCAGCTCGAAGACCTCTTCTCCGACCTGGCGGCGATCTCCCGAGAGGTGGAGAACGCCGTCCACTACGCGACCAACGCGTTGCTGAGCGGCGATGCCGCCACCGCCGAGCAGGTGATCAGCGCCGACAGCCAGATCGACATGGCGGCCGAGAAGGTCGAGAACGACGCGATCACCATGCTGTCCCTGCAGCAGCCGGTGGCGGGCGACCTGCGCAAGCTGGTCGCGGCGCTGCGGATGGTGAGCGAGCTGGAGCGGATGGGCGACCTCTCGGTCCACGTCGCCAAGATCGCTCGGCTGCGGGTGCCCGAGGTGGCGGTGCCGGAGTCCGAGCGCCCGATCCTCGCCGAGATGGGCCGGATCGCGAAGGAGATGGTCGGCGCGGTGACCCGGGTGATCGACACCCGCGACGTCGAGCAGTGCAAGGAGCTCGAGTCGATGGACGACGACATGGACCGGCTCCGGCGCCAGACCTTCACCGAGGTGCTGAGCGGCAGCTGGACCCACGGCGTCGAGCCCGCCGTCGACATCGCCCTGCTGGGGCGCTACTACGAGCGGATCGCCGACCACGCCGTGACCGTGGCCAACCGCGTCGTCTTCATCGTCACCGGCGAGCAACCCGAGAGCTGAGCGCCGCCGCAGCGCTCGCTCGGCCGCCGGCTCGCCACCCCACGGCGGGCCGGCGGTTTTGTTGTGCTGGTCTCCTCAGCGACCCTGGCTGGCGACCGCCGCGGCCGCGGCGGCGGCGGCCTCGGGGTCGAGGTACTCGCCCCCGGCGACCGTCGGCGAGAGCGACTCGTCGAGCCGGTAGACCAACGGCATGCCGGTCGGGATGTTGAGGCCCGCGATGTCGGCATCGCTGATCCCGTCGAGGTGCTTCACCACGGCGCGCAGGCTGTTGCCGTGGGCCGCGACCAGCACCGTCTTGCCGGCTCGGAGGTCGGGCACGATGCCGGACTCCCAGTAGGGCAGCATGCGGGCGATGACGTCCTTGAGGCACTCGCTGCGGGGGAGCTCCTCGCCGAGGTCGGCGTACTGCGGGTCGTGGGCCTGGGAGAACTCGTCGTCGTCGTCGAGCGGCGGAGGCGGCACGTCGAAGCTGCGGCGCCAGAGCATGAACTGCTCCTCGCCGTAGGTCTCCAGGGTCTGCTTCTTGTCCTTGCCCTGCAGGGCGCCGTAGTGGCGCTCGTTGAGCCGCCACGACCGGCGGACCGGGATCCAGTGCCGGTCGGCGGCGTCGAGCGCCAGGCAGGCGGTGTTGATCGCGCGACGCTGGAGCGAGGTGTGGACGACATCGGGCAGGATGCCGGCCGCCTTGAGCTGCTCGCCCCCGCTCACGGCCTCGGCGCGGCCCTTGTCGGTGAGGGCCACGTCGACCCAGCCGGTGAAGAGGTTCTTGGCGTTCCAGTCGCTCTCGCCGTGGCGGAGCAGCACCAGCGTGTAGGTCATCGCGTCCTCCGGTCGGGTGTGCGTCGCGGGTCAGGACTCGCCCGAGGTGTCGAGCCCCTGGAACTCGTTGTCGAACTGCTCGTCGTCGGGCACGACGGGCACCTTCATGTCGACGGTCTCACCGGTCCCGAGGGTGATCTGCATGGCGAGGAAGTCGCCGGCCTCGAAGTCGCCCGAGACGGGGATCCCGGCCTTGCCCTCGCCCGCCAGGTTGTCCATGCCGCGGGCGGGCACCGTGATCGGGGCGAAGTCTCCGACGGTCAGGTCGGTGCCGCCGGCCGCGGAGCCGATGCCGGTGACCGTGGCGTCCTCGGTCGTGTCGTTGTTGACGAAGGTGGCCAGGAAGGTGCCGGAGCCCTTCTGGGCGGACACCACCACGGCGCCGAGCACGTCGACCGAGGCGTCGCGGTCGTTGGCCCCGGCGGCCGGGGTGTAGTCGCGGTTGGTCGCGGCGTCGAGGCCGCTCATGCCACACGAGGCGGTCACCGGGACGGCGAGCAGGAGCATGCCTGCCAGCATCGCCGTCGAGCGTCGCACCTGCATGTCGTCCTCACCTTCGTCGGGTGGCCCGGCGGTGTGCCCGGGCGTCGGCCTTAGCCTAGCGGCCGGCCACCCGGGCGTCGGGCGCGGTCCTGCTCGGCCGGCGTACTGCACAAGAACCCCGGTCTGTCAAGCCCCGATACCGCCTCTGACCTGCGCAAACGCTTTCCGGCGCGGTGTGGGGACGTGTTAGACTGGTCACCAGGAAGGGGTACTTGACATATGACATTTACCGTCGGCGAAACGGTTGTTTACCCGAACCACGGCGCTGCCGTCATCGAAGACATCGAGATGAGGAAGATCAAGGGTGAGGACCGCCAGTACCTCGTCCTCCGGATCGTCGCTCAGCAGGACCTGGTCGTGCGCGTGCCCGCGTGCAACCTGGACCTGGTCGGTGTCCGCGACGTCGTGGACAAGGAGGGCCTCGACCGCGTGTTCGACGTGCTCCGCGCCGCGCACGTGGAGGAGCCCACGAACTGGTCGCGCCGCTACAAGGCCAACCTCGAGAAGCTGCACAGCGGCGACGTGATGAAGGTGGCCGAGGTCGTCCGCGACCTGTGGCGTCGTGAGCGTGACCGTGGCCTGTCCGCCGGAGAGAAGCGGATGCTGGCCAAGGCACGGCAGATCCTGGTCTCCGAGCTGGCGCTCGCTGAGCACACCAACGAGGACAAGGCCGAGGCGATCCTCGACGAGGTGCTGGCCTCCTGACCGGACCGTTCGACGAAGCCCCGGGTCTCACCCGGGGGCTTCGCCATCTGTGGACGTCGGTCGGTACTTCCTTGGCGGCGACGGCGACTGGCCCCCGCCAGGAGAGGTCGTGGTGGTGCTCACCGCCTCCGAGGGCGCGGGCGATGCCGGGGGCCGTTCAGTCGTCGGCTCAGCCGTCGGCGGGGTGCTCTCGCAGCAGCGTCGGGTCGGCGGGGCAGTCGTGGTGGCGAGCCCCGTGACCGATACGGTCAAGCAGGTCACCGAAGGTCTCGTCGTCTCCACCTTCGACCGGGAGCGGCTGGTCCGGTTGCGACCGCCCGTTGTCCTGCCGGCAGAGGTCGCGCAGACGCTCCCGGCCCCGACCGCCGCCGAGTTCTGCAGCTGGGTCGCGCAGCTGTCTCAGCGGACTCGGGTCACGTGGATGGATGCTGCGCTCGCGGAAGATCCGCCGCCACGGTGATCTTGCTGTTCGTGCTGGACCCCGTGACCGCGGCGATGCGCAGGTGGTCGACGAACCTCTCGATGCAGGCGGCTGTGTCGGTGCCCTCGAATCCATGACGCTTGGCCTCGGTGTAGGCCGTCAACAGCGCGCCGGCCCGGAACGCCTGAGGCGTCTGGACCGCGACCAGTCCGGTCGGCAGCGCGGAGCCGTCCTTCGAGACGACGCAGTCGAGGTCCACGACGGGGAGCGCTCCGCCGTGCTCGGCGGCCGACAGGATCACCCGCGAGAACAGTTCCGGCTCCACCCAGGGTCGAGCGGCATCATGGATGGCAATGATCCGGACCAGCTCGGCGCGGATCTCCGCGGCGAGAGCGGCGAGCGCCAGACGCTCGGACTCATGCCTGGTCGAGCCGCCGTCGACATAGCCGACCCGCTCGTCGTCGATGGCCGCCTTGGCCAGCGCGTCGGCGACGAACGGCTGCTCGCCGGGTCGGACCACCACGACCACCCGGCGTACGCCCGCCGTGGCGAGGGCTGCGCGCACCGACCAGGTCACGACGGCGGCTCCGTTGAGCGGCAACAGGATCTTGTTGCGGTCGCCTCCCATGCGGGTCCCGGACCCGGCGGCGAGGATCACCACAGCGGCATCACCCATCGCGCACCTCGGTGGCCCGAGCGACGAGTGCGGTGGCGATCGCAGCGACGCCCTCGCCGCGGCCGGTCAGGCCGAGACCGTCGGTGGTGGTGGCCGACACGGAGACGGGTGCCCCGGCGGCGGCGCTCAGCGCCGCCTCTGCCTCGGCGCGGCGGGGCGCGAGCTTGGGCACGTTGCCGATCACCTGGACCGCGACGTTCCCGATCGTGAACCCCGCGTCGTGCACCCGACGGGCGGTCTCGGCGAGCAGCCGGGCCCCCGAGGCGCCGGCCCACTCGGGCTCCGCGGTGCCGAACTGGGAGCCCAGGTCGCCCAGACCGGCCGCGGAGAGGAGCGCGTCGCAGGCGGCGTGGGCGGCGACGTCGCCGTCCGAGTGGCCGGCGAGCCCGCGCGGCTCGTCGGGCCAGGAGAGCCCCGCCACCCACAGGGGTACGCCGGCCGCGAGCGCGTGCACGTCGGTGCCGATGCCGATCCGGGACGTAAGGGCTTCGTCATTCACAGCCCGATCATGCCCGAGGCAGAATCCTGTGGTGACCCGATCGCGTCTCCCGTGGCTGCTCGCCGGCCTGGTGGCCGGCCTCAGCGGCCTGGCGACCAGCGCCGCGGTGGCGGCGATGCTGTCGATCCGCGCCAGCCCGGTGATCGCCGTGGCCGAGCTGGTGATCCGGCACACCCCCGGGCAGGTGGCCGAGCAGGCGATCGCGACCCTGCAGTTCTATGACAAGCCGTTCCTCATCGGGTCGATCCTGGCGCTGCTGCTCGCGGGGTTCGCGCTGGCGGGCATCCTCGGTCAGCGGCGCCCGTGGCTGGCGACCGCGGTCTTCACCGTGCTGGCGGGGGTGGGCGCGTTCGCGGTGCTGAGCGCGAAGGGCGCCACGCCGACCAGGCTGCTGCCGGTCCTGGTCGGCTACCTCACCTGGCAGCTGGTGTTCGCGTGGTTGGCGGCGGCCCTGGCCGCCGGTCCCCGTCGTGCGGACGACGGGTCGGAGGATCCGGCCCGGGCCGGGGCCGGCCGGCGTACCTTCCTGGTGCGGCTGGCGGCGGTGGGCGCCGGCACGGTCGTCGCCGTCGTCGTCGGCCGCTGGCTGGGCCGGGAGCGGGAGCGGGTGGAGGCGGCGCGCGACCTGGTCCGCCTCGACGGCGTCACGATGCCGAAGGTGCCGCGGGGCGCCAGCGTCGACATCGACGGCGTGGCGCCCTGGCGCACCGATGTCGCCGACTTCTACACCATCCACACGGTCATCTTCCCGCCCGCCGTGGACCCGAGCACCTGGCAGCTGCGGATCCACGGGATGGTCGACCGGGAGGTCGTGGTGACCTACCAGGACTTGCTCGACCGCCAGCTGACCGAGTCGTGGATCACGCTCAACTGCGTCTCGAACCCGGTCGGTGGCGACCTGGTCGGCAACGCCTGGTGGAGCGGGGTCAGAGTCGCCGACCTGCTCGCCGAGGCGGGCGTCAAGCCCGGGGCCGACGCGGTCCTGCAGACCTCGCAGGACGGCTGGAACTGCGGCACTCCGCTGACCGCACTGACCGACGGTCGCGCGGCGATGCTGGCGGTCGCGATGAACGGGCGCGCGCTGCCGATCGAGCACGGCTTCCCGGCCCGGACCATCGTCCCGGGGCTCTACGGCTTCGTCTCGGCCTGCAAGTGGGTGGTCGACATGGAGGTGACCAGGTTCGCCGACTTCACGGCGTACTGGACCGACCGCGGCTGGGCGGAGCGTGGCCCGGTCAAGATGGCCTCGCGGATCGACGTGCCGAGCTCGGGAGCCAAGGTGCCCTCAGGCACGTTCAGGGCGGGCGGCGCCGCCTGGGTGCAGCACACCGGCATCCGCGCCGTCGAGGTGCAGCTCGACGGCGGCGCGTGGCAGCAGGCCGAGCTGGCCACCGCGCCCAACGACGACACCTGGGTCCAGTGGGCGGCGACGCTGACGCTGGCGCCCGGCGACCACGAGCTCCGTGTGCGCGCGATCGACAAGCGCGGCGAGGTGCAGACGGGGGTCCGCGTCGACGTGGTGCCCGACGGCGCGACCGGCTGGCACTCCGTCGACTTCGTCGCCGAGTCCTGACCGGAGGCCCGGGGCCCTAAACTCGGGCCTTGTGACGCTCAGCCTCTTTGACACCGCCACCCGCGAGGTCCGCGACTTCGTCCCCCTCGAGGAGGGCAGGGCGGGCATCTACGTCTGCGGGCTGACCGTCCAGTCCGAGCCGCACGTCGGCCACGTGCGGTCGGCGGTCAACTTCGACGTGCTGCGCCGGTGGCTGACCGCGCAGGGGTACGACGTCACGTTCATCCGCAACGTCACCGACATCGACGACAAGATCCTGGTCAAGTCGGCGGAGCAGGGGCGGCCGTGGTTCAACCTGGCCTACGTCATGCACCGGGAGCTCGACCGGGCGCTGGCCGCGATCAACGTGCTGCCGCCGACCTACGAGCCGGCGGCCACCGGGCACATCCCGGAGATCGTCGAGCTGATCTCCGAGCTGGTCGCGCGCGGCCATGCCTACCCGGCCGAGGACGGGTCGGGCGACGTCTACTTCGACGTCCACTCGTGGCCGGCGTACGGCTCGCTGACCCGGCAGGGCCTGGGCGACATGGAGCCGGCCGAGGACGCCGACCCGCGCGGCAAGCGCGACCCGCGCGACTTCGCGCTGTGGAAGGGCTGGAAGAAGGAGTCCGAGCCGGAGACCGCGTCGTGGCCGTCGCCCTGGGGGCCCGGGCGGCCCGGCTGGCACATCGAGTGCTCGGCGATGGCGGGGAAGTACCTCGGCCCGGCGTTCGACATCCACGGCGGCGGGGTCGACCTGCGGTTCCCGCACCACGAGAACGAGATGGCCCAGTCCCAGGCGGCGGGCCGCCCGTTCGCGGCGTACTGGCTCCACAACGCGTGGATCACCACGGCCGGCGAGAAAATGTCGAAGTCGCTCGGCAACTCGCTGCTGATCCCCGAGGTGCTGAAGCGGGTGCGCGGGATCGAGCTGCGGTTCTACATCGTCGCCGCGCACTATCGCTCGCACGTCGAGTTCTCCTTCGACGCGCTGGAGGAGGCCGCCGCCGGGTTCCGACGGATCGAGGGTTTCCTCGAGCGCGCCGGAGGCTCGTCGGTCGCGTCCACGCTGCCCGAGGCCTTCGTGGCGGCCATGGACGACGATCTCGGGACGCCGGCCGCGGTCGCCGTCGTCTACGACACGGTCCGGCAGGGCAACTCGGCGCTCGCCGCGGGCGACGCCGCTGCCGCCGAACTGGCCGCCTCGGTGCGCGCCATGCTGGGCGTGCTCGGCCTCGACCCCGCCGACCCGGCCTGGGGCCCGGCAGGCTCCGGCGACGACGGGCTGGCGAGTGTGGTCGACCACCTGGTGGCGGGCCTGCTGGAGGAGCGCGCGGACGCGCGCGCGGCGCGGGACTTCGCGCGGGCCGATGCGATCCGCGACCGCCTGGGCGCCGCCGGGGTCGTCATCGAGGACACGCCGACGGGGCCGAAGTGGTCCGTGGGTGGGGTGTCCTGATGGCCGGCAACTCCTCGCGCAAGGGCGCGGTGCGCAAGACCTCGAAGAAGCCCGCGGCCGGGTCCGGTGGGCGGGTCCGTCGTGGGCTCGAGGGCAAGGGGCCGACGCCGAAGGCCGTCGACCGGCCCTATCACAAGGCCCACAAGGCGAAGACGCGCTCGGAGCGTGAGGCCGGGAAGCGGCCGGCGCGGCGATCGCCCAAGTCGTCGGACGCCGAGTGGCTGGCCGGCCGCAACTCGCTGGTCGAGGCGCTGCGCGAGGGCGTGCCGGTGACGACGATCTACGTCGCCGAGGGGGCCGAGCGCGACGGGCGGCTCCGCGAGGTCTTCCGGGTGGCCTCCGACCGTGGGCTGGCCCTGCTGGAGGTCCCGCGCGGTGAGCTCGACCGGATGACCGGGGGCGCGGTCCACCAGGGCGTGGCCGCCCGGCTGCCGGCGTACGAGTATGCGCATCCGGACGACCTGCTCGCCCGCGCGGCCGAGGCCGGCGAGCCGCCGCTGATCGGGGCGCTCGACTCGATCACCGACCCCCGCAACCTCGGTGCCGTGATCCGGTCTGCCTCCGGTTTCGGCGCGCACGGCGTGCTGATCCCGGAGCGGCGGGCGGCCGGCATGACGGCGGCCGCCTGGAAGACCTCGGCGGGTGCCGCCGCGCGGGTGCCGGTCGCCCAGGCGGTCAACCTGGTGCGGCAGCTGAAGGCCTACCAGGACGCCGGCTGCATGGTGGTGGGCCTCGCCGCCGAGGGTGAGGTGTCGCTGCCCGACCTCGAGCTCGGCGACGGCCCCCTGGTGCTGGTCGTCGGCTCCGAGGGCGACGGGCTGTCCCGGCTGGTCGCCGAGACCTGCGACCAGCTGGTGTCGATCCCGATGTCGTCGTCCCTGGAGTCCCTCAACGCCGGCGTCGCCGCGGGCATCGCCCTCTACGCCGTCGCCCGCTCCCGCGCCTGACCGCGAGATGCCGGGAATGGTCCCGCGAGATGCCGGAAATGGTCCCGCGAGATGCGGGACATGGCCACGCGAGATGCGGGACATGGCCACGCGAGATGCGGGAAAGGGTCCTGCGAGATGCCGGAAGTGGCGCGTCGAGCAGCGGTGGATCGGTCACCGCGCCGTTGGTCAGCCCGCGAAGCGTGAGTAGCGCCTCCGAGCCACCGGTGCGCGATCCTCGAGAACTCGTCGGAGCTCGGCCAACCGGCTGTCGAGGCGTCCGGCCACGAGATCTTCCTTCCTGAGCACGAGAACCCGCCAGCCGGCCTCGCGAAGAGCCTCCCGCCGGGCGGCATCGCGCCTGCGGTGCTCCGGGAGCGAGTGGAAGGCCTCGCCGTCGAACTCGACGGCCACCCGCAGATGCGGATAGGCGAGGTCCAGGCGAACGACGCCGTAGCCCGTAACGTCGACGACGACCTGAGGAGACGGTGGCGGCAGGCCAGCGTCGTGGATGGCCAGCCGCACCCAGGACTCAGCGGCCGACTCCGCCAGTGGCGAGGCGAGCGACACAAGCTCCCGGAGCTGGATGCAGCCCCGCCGACCTTTGAAGCGGGGCAGGGCAAGCGCCAGATCCGACTGTGTCAGGCCGTGGTGGCGCATGAACCCGTCGAGTGCCGCGATGGCCGCCCAACGTCCACGAAGCCGTGCGCAGTCGCAGGCGGTGCGGAGCGGAGTGGTGATCCGCACCCCGCCGATGGTGGTGATCTCCTCCGGCTGTAGGTCGCGGCGCCCGCCAAGCAGGCCGGATCGTCGGCTCGGCTCGTGGCCCGCAGACACCATGTCGAGCGGAGGCGGCAGGTCGAGCCAGCCGGCCGGCCAGCAGTCGACGCCGTACAGCCACGCCGCGGTGCGATCCACGACGACGCAGTGGGCGGGCACGACCAGCGCCGCCGCGCTCGCTCGCGTCTCCGGCGTGTCGTTCAGGGACGTCAGGGCATAGACGCCGTGGAGCACGCGTCGGATCTGGCCGTGGGCGACGGCGGAGCGCAGCGCAGATCGGGTGATCCCCAGGGCCGCCGCCTCGGACGTGGTGAAGGGGTGTGAGGGCATCAGCATCTCCGCATGGTCGCCCCGCGGCGGCGGAGCTGCCTCCGGCAACGGGGGAGTCTGTGGAGAAGGTGGTCGCGGTGGGCGGTTGTGCACACTGTCGGGCGCGTCGCGCCGGTGGAGTGTCCCCGGTCCGCATGTCGTGGCGCCATTTCCCGCATCTCGGGGGACCAAGACCGGCACGTCGCGCGGCCATTTCCCGCATCTCGGGGTGGAGGGGGGTGGTATGCAGGGGAGATGCCGGTGCGGAGGCCCACACGCGGGACGGTGGTGCACGCCGTCGTACTCGGTCTCGTCTGGCTGCTGGTGACCGCGGTGGCGTCGCTGGTGATCTTCCTCGGCTCCAGCCGGACGGTGGTGGTGGCCAGCCACGAGACGATCGTCCGGCCGACCCTGAGCCGGCAGATCGAGCTGCACACCGGGCCGCTGCTGCCCGACCTCCGGGTGCCGTCCGGGTCGATGGTCGGCGCCGACCTCACCCTCGGGAAGACCCAGGCCCGGACCCTCGACGAGCTGGTCCAGCGCTACGGCTTCATCGCCGCGCAGCCGCGTGGTCAGCTCGCGGTGGTGCAGTCCGCGGTCGTCGAGATGCTCGTCGACGCCCTGCTGCTCGGGGCCCTGGTCGGTGCCGCGCCGGTGGCCGTCTGGCTGCTGGTGGGCCGAGCGCGCCGGCGTGAGCTCGCTGCCGCCGCCCGTCGCCCGCTCGGCCTGGTCGGCGTCGTCGCGCTGGCCTGCGCCGTGGTCGTGGGGGCGGTGCCCTGGCTGACCTCACGCGGCGACAGCGGGCCGCCGGGGGAGTGGACCTCCCTGCAGACCTACGTCGGCTCCGGGCTGACCCTGCCCACCGAGCTCGACGAGGTCCAGGTCCGCACCGACCTGACCAGCGCCGAGTCGCAACGCCTGATCGCCAGCGCCGTCTCGACCTACCGCGCCAGCAAGACGTGGTACGCCGCCGCCGAGACCGCCGCCGCCGACCTGGTGCTGCACCAGCCGGCACCGGAGGAGACCGTGGCGATCCTGGTCTCCGACCGCCACGACAACATCGGCATGGACCAGGTGGCCCGCGCGGTCGGCGACGCGGGCGGTGCCAGCTGGGTGTTCGACGCCGGCGACGACACCTCGGCCGGCGAGGAGTGGGAGGCGTTCAGCCTCGACTCGCTCGACTCGGCCTTCGACGGCTACGACAAGGTCGCGATCTCCGGCAACCACGACCATGGCAGCTTCGTCGGCGACTACCTCGCCGACCTCGGCTGGACCCGCGCCGACGGCACGGCCGTCGACGGTCCCGACGGCTCGGTCATCTGGGGACTCGACGACCCGCGCTCGAGCGGGCTCGGCAACTGGCGTGACGAGCCGGGCCTGTCGTTCGCCGACACGGTGACGCTGGTGGCCGACGAGGTGTGCGCCTCCGAGGAGCGCGTCAACACGCTGCTGGTCCACGACGCCGCCATGGGGGCGGAGGCGCTCCGGCGGGGCTGTGTCGACCTGGTGGTGGGTGGACATCTGCACGTCCAGGTCGGCCCGACCAGGGAGGCGGGCGAGAACGGCTTCGACGGATGGCGCTACACCAACGGCACCACCGGCGGAGCGGCCTATGCCATCGCCGTCGGGAGCAAGCTGCGTCGGCAGGCGGAGGTCACGCTGATCACCTACCGCGACGGGCGGCCCGTGGGCCTGCAGCCCGTGGTGTTGCAGACCGACGGGCGCTTCATCGTCAAGCCCTACGTCGACCTGACCTACACGCAGCCGCCCGGGGTGGCGCCCACGCCCGCGGCCAGCCCCACGCAGAGCCCCACGCAGAGCCCGACCGACGGCACCGCCGGCAGTCCCACCGAGCCGGCCACACCCTAGGATCGAACGATGTCGACGACTGTGGACCGGCTGCTGCCCACCGAGGAGGCGGAAGCCCTCCTCGAGCTCACCCGCGAGCTCGCCGCGAAGGAGCTCGAGCCGCACGTCCACGACGCGGAGGAGGCGGGCGACTTCCCCGCCGAGGCCTACCGGCTGCTCGGCCGCTCGGGGCTGCTGTCGCTCCCCTTCGCCGAGGAGTACGGCGGCGGCGCCCAGCCCTACGAGGTCTACCTCCAGGTCGTCGAGGAGATCGCCGCCGCCTGGCCCAGCGTCGGCGTCGGCCTGTCCGTCCACACCCTGACCGCGTCGGTCGTCGCCGCCCACGCCACCCCCGACCAGCTCGACGCCTGGCTGCCGAGGATGCTCTCGGGCGACTGGCTGGGCGCCTACTGCCTGTCCGAGCCGCAGGCCGGCTCCGACGTCAGCGCCATCCGCACCCGCGCCGTCCGCGACGGCGACGAGTACGCCGTCTCCGGCGCCAAGCAGTGGATCAGCAACGGGTCGTGCGCGGACTACTACATCCTGTTCGCGCGCACCTCCGACGACCCGCGCCAGGGGCTGTCCTGCTTCATCGTCCCGGCCGAGACCGACGGACTCTCGTTCGGACCGCCCGAGAAGAAGATGGGCCTGCACTGCGACGTCACCACGCCGGTGCTGCTCGAGGGTGCCCGGGTCCCCGCCGCCCAGCGGCTCGGCGACGAGGGTGCCGGGATGCGGATCGCCCTCGGTGCGCTGGACTCCGGTCGGCTCGGGATCGCCGCCGTCGCCACGGGCATCGCGCAGGCGGCACTGACCCACGCCGTGGCCTATGCCCGCGAGCGCGAGCAGTTCGGCAAGCCCATCGGCGACTTCCAGGGGCTGCAGTTCCTGCTCGCCGACATGGCCGCCGACGTCGAGCGGGCGCGGGCGGCGTACCTCCATGCCGCGCGGCGCAAGGACGCGGGCCGCCCGTTCACCCGCCAGGCGAGCATCGCCAAGGTCACCGCCACCGATGCGGCGATGCGGGTGACCACCGACGCCGTGCAGGTGCTGGGCGGCAACGGCTACACCCGCGACTACCCCGTCGAGCGGCTGTTCCGCGACGCGAAGGTCACCCAGATCTTCGAGGGCACCAACCAGATCCAGCGGATGGTGATCGCCCGCGACCTGCTGGCCTGAGGTCGCGCAGACCGAGGCCGAGGCTCACGAGGTCAGCGGCATCGCGAGCAGCCGCTCGCCGGCCGGGGCGTCGCCGGACCAGGCCAGCCCGGTGTCCTCGGCGGGGATCCGCTTCCACAGGTGCAGCATCAGGGTGACCGCCGGCGCGGTCAGCTCGGCGACCGGGTCGCCGGGTCCGATCACCCACCGGTCGCCCGTGTCGGAGGCGCGCAGCGAGACCGCGTGCGGCAGCGGTGCGAGGCGCCCGTGGCCGAGCCGCCGCGGGATGAACACGTCGAGGACCTCGGCGACCCCGTCGGCGGCGAGCGCGACCTCGACCGGCGCCGGCGGGCCGAGGGTCGCCTCGGCGTCCCAGCGGTGCACGACGTTCTCCATGGC
Organism: Nocardioides sp.; assembly: GCF_041393715.1. Taxonomy (GTDB): domain Bacteria; phylum Actinomycetota; class Actinomycetes; order Propionibacteriales; family Nocardioidaceae; genus Nocardioides. The sequence continues at coordinate 82,714 of NZ_JAWKJQ010000001.1, forward strand.
CTGACGGCGCTGCCAGAAGCCGAGCGTCGCGGGCGGGTGGAAGGTCCACACGCCGTGCGCCGGGTCGCCGTCGAGCACGCTCAGCAGGTCGGCCGCCCCGTCCCGGAACCAGGTGGCCAGCGCTGCCGGCTCGGTGGGGGCGGCGGAGACCTCCGTCTCGCCGTGCCCCTCCCGCACCGCCCCGCACACCCAGCGGTGCACCTCGCCGAGGTGGTGGGCGAGGTCGAGCAGCGTCCAGCCGGGACAGCTCGGCACCGGCCTGGCGAGGAGCGACCCGTCGGCGGTGGCCGCGTCGAGCACCCCGGCGAAGGCGTCGGTGTCGCGGCGCACGTGTCCGAGGTAGGCCGTCGGCGTCAACAGCGTCATGACCCCCTCCTCACGCAGCCCCCGGACGGCCGGCTCGTCGGCCGCTCCGCCGCTCTCGCCGGTCCGTTCCGCACCGCTCGGGCAACCGGATTCGACATCTCGTGGCGCCATCTCCGACATGTCGTGCTCACTCGGCGATGGCCTCCTCGGGCTTCTGGGTGAGCACCGTGTCGATGTAGTCGCGTGCGGTGTCGAAGATGTCGACCTCCCGGCCGGCCTGCTCGGAGAGGTACCACCGGTGCACCAGGACCTCGTGGTAGAACTCGGCCGGCTCCAACCGGCCGCGGAGCTCGGCGGGGATCATCATCGTCACGGGCTCGTAGAACTCCGCCATCCAGCGCGCCGCGACCAGCGCGCGGTCCTCGCGCCCGAGGTCGGCGGAGGCGGTGAAGCCGGCGAGGTCGTTGAGCAGCCGGCGGGCCTGGTTGTCCTCGACGGTCATGCCGGTGAGGTCGCGCAGCTCGCGCTGGTGGTGCCCCAGCTCCACCACCCGGGGGCGGATCACCAGCCGGTCGCCGTCGAGGTCGGTCACGATGTCGAGCTCGTCGACGTCGAAGCCCAGCTCGTTGAGACGCTCGATGCGCTCCTCGATCCGCCACATCTCGTTGGCCGAGAACTGCTCCTCGTCGGTGAGCTCGGCCCACAGTGCCTGGTAGCGCCCCACCAGCAGGTCCACGATCTGGTGCGCCTCGACCTCGGCGTAGACCTCCTCGTCGGAGGCCTGGAGGTCGAGCAGCTCGGCGAAGATGTTCTCCGAGCCCACGGTGACGTCGTGCTCGCGCATCTCCGCCGACAGCGCCGGCCGCAGCTCGCCGGTCTCGGCGTCGACGAGATAGGCGGTGAACGCGCCGGCATCGCGGCGGAAGAGGACGTTGGAGAGCGACACGTCGCCCCAGAAGAACCCGGCGAGGTGCAGCCGCACCAGCAGCACCACCATCGCGTCGACCAGGGACGGCAGGTGCTCGACGCGCACGCCGTGACTGAACAGGCTGCGGTAGGGCAGCGAGAAGCGGAGGTGACGGGTCACCAGCGCGGAGGGCAGCGGCTCCTTGTCGGCGTCGACGCGTCCGGTCACCACCGCCTGCGGCACCACCGCGGGCAGCCCGATCCGCTGGAGGTCGCGGAGCAGGCGGTACTCCCGCCAGGCCATCTCCTCCTGCGTCTCCTTCACGGCATAGACCTGGTCGCGCAGCCGCACGATCCGCACCGTGTGCCGAGACAGGCCGCGGGGGAGCGGCACGAGCAGCTGCTCGTCCCAGTCCTCCAGCGGCGTCGACCAGGGCAGGGTGACGATGGCCGGGTCCGGCCGGCTCGCCGCGATGCGCAGGGCCATGCCGCAGAGCCTACGCACTCCGGCGACCCCCTCCGGCGGCGCGTCGTACGCCGGAGCGCGCGGCGCGGGCCGACAATGACCGACACCGGCGAGCGTCATGGCGACGCTCTCGACGTCAGGGGGACACGTGTCGGAGCTGGTCATCGAGACCCGGGGGCTGCTCAAGGAGTTCCGGAGTCTCCGCAAGGGCAACAAGGTCGCCGTGAAGGACCTCGACCTGCGTGTGCCGGCGGGGGGCGTGCACGGCTTCCTCGGCCCCAACGGGTCGGGCAAGACCACCACGATCCGGATGCTGCTGGGCCTGGCCTCGGCCACCGGGGGCGAGATGCGGCTCTTCGACGAACCGGTGCCGCGGCACCTGCCGAAGGTCATCGACAAGGTCGGAGCCGTCGTCGAGATGCCCAAGTTCCTGCCCAACTTCACCGGGCGGCAGAACCTCCGCATGCTCGCCGACACGATCGGCGCGCCGGCCGCCGTGATCGACGCGGCCCTGGAGACGGTCGGCCTCACCGGTCGCGACCAGGACCGCTACAAGGGCTACAGCCTCGGCATGAAACAGAGGCTCGCGATCGCGGCCACCCTGCTGAAGCAGCCCAGCCTGCTGATCCTCGACGAGCCCACCAACGGCCTCGACCCCGCCGGGATCAGGGAGATCCGCGAGATGATCCGGTCGCTCGGCGACTCCGGGGTCACGGTGCTGCTGAGCTCACACATCCTGGCCGAGGTGCAGCAGGTGTGCACCTCGGCGACGATCATCGGCAACGGGCGGATGCTGGCCTCGGGCACGGTCGACGAGCTGCTTGAGGGTCCCGGGGGCGTCCGGATCGTCGTCGACCCGGCCCAGCTCGAGGCCGCGCGCACCGCCCTGACCGCCGCGGGCGTCGAGGTCGAGACGAGCGAGGGCGCCCTTCTCGCGACCGGCGACCGGCCACCGCAGGAGCTCAACCGGCTGCTCGGCGAGTCCGGTGTCTGGGCCTCCGAGATCGGGATCGAGCGCCAGAACCTCGAGTCGTTCTTCCTCCGGCTCACCGAAGGCGACGCGATGGGCTCCGCGGCGCCGGCGACTCCGGGGCCGGGTGAGCGGTGATGGGGGACCTGCTCAGGCTGACGCGCACCGAGCTGCGGCGGCTGCGGTGGCGGCGCGCGGTGCTGCTGCTGGTCGCTGCCGCGATCGTGATCCCGGGGCTGGTCTGGGCGACGTCGGTGTGGAGCACCAGGCCCTACTCCGACGCCGAGATCCAGCGGGCCCGCGAGCAGGCGCTGAGCCAGCCGGGGTTCGAGCGCGACGTGGCCCGCTGTGAGCGCCATCCGCACCGCTACGGCGCCGACTCGGCGGCCGACTGCGAGGAGCAGATGGTCACCAGCTGGTCCGGGCTCTACCGCCAGCGCCTGTCGGTCGCGCGTGAGGTCCGCGGCAACGGACCGGGCGTCGTGGTCACGGTGGCCGTGCTGATGCTGCTGGCCGGGGCCACGTTCGCCGGAGCCGACTGGGCGAGCGGCTCGATGAGCAACCAGCTCCTCTTCGACCCGCGCCGGACCGCCGTCTGGGTGGCCAAGGCCGTCGCGGTGGGCCTCGGCGCCACCGTGGTGGCGCTGGTGTCGCAGCTGCTCTACTGGGCCGGCATCTATCTCGTCGCCGCCCAGCGGGGCATCGACCCGCCCGCCGCGCTCCGCGACGACGTCGCCTGGCTGATCGCGCGTGGCAGCTTCGTCGTGGCCCTCGCCGCCGTGGGCGGGTTCGCCCTGACGATGCTCTTCCGCAGCACGGTCGCCACGTTGGGGCTGCTCTTCGCCGTGGCCGTGGCGGGCACCTTCGCCGTCGCCGTGCTCCCGCTGGGCGGCAACAACGAGCGCTACATGGTCCATGCCAACGTCAACGCGGTCGTCTCCGGTCAGCACGTCTACTGGAGGGAGCCGCCGGAGGAGTGCTTCGACCGTCGTACGGGCGGGCCGGTCCGGCTGGACGGTGAGTCCGCCCGGGCCTTCGACGAACGCTGCAGCGGGCGGCAGGTGCTGTCCGTCTGGGGAGGGCTGGGCTACCTCGCGGTGCCGACACTGCTCGGGCTGGGCCTCAGCATCGGGTCGTTCCGGCGTCGCGACGTGCCCTAGGTGCTACGGCCGCAGCCGGGCGGCCAGGCTGCGGGCGCGCTCGTTGTCGGGCAGGTCCTCCAGCAGCACCGGGGCGCCGTCGGGCCCGGTCAGCGGGATGCACCAGTTGGGGTACTCGCGGTGGGTCCCCGGCTGGTTCTGGGTACGCCGGTCGCCGACGAGGTCGGGTACCGCCACGCCGAGCAGGCGTGAGGGGGCGAGGGTCAGCAGCTCGTGGAGCGCCTCGACCGTCCGCTGCTCGCCGGCGCCCTCGGGCAGCAGGCCGCGATCACGCGCCATCGCGAGGAACGCCCCTTGCTCCTGCTCCGCCACCGCGAGCTCCTCCTCGACGGAGCGGGTGAGCAGGCCCAGCCGCTCGCGGAGGCCGACGTGCTCCTGGGCGAGGTAGCCGGCGGTCGGGGGCAGGTCGTGGGTGGTGACCGAGGCCAGGCAGAGCTCGCGGTAGGTCTCCGGTGCCTTGGGCGCGCCGTCCTCCCACTCGAACCAGAGGATGGAGGTGCCGAGCACGCCGCGCTCGCGGAGGTAGTCGCGGACGAACGGCTCGACCACGCCCAGGTCCTCGCCGACGACGAAGGCGCCGGCGCGCTGCGCCTCGAGCAGCAGGATCGACACCATCGCCTCGTGGTCGTAGCGCAGATAGGCGCCCTGGCTGGGTGGGTTGCCGGCCGGGATGCACCACAGCCGGAACAGCCCCATCACGTGGTCGATGCGCAGCCCGCCGGCGTGCCGGAAGGCGGTGCGCAACATGTCGCGGTACGGCGCGTAGCCGAGCTCGGCGAGCCGGTCGGGGCGCCACGGGGGCTGCGACCAGTCCTGGCCGATCTGGTTGAACGCGTCGGGCGGCGCGCCGACGGTGACGCCGGTGGCCAGGGCGTCGCCGAGGGTCCAGGTCTCCGCGCCGGAGGGATGCACGCCGACGGCGAGGTCGGTGACCAGCCCGACCGACATCCCCGCCGCGCGGGCCCGCGCCTGCGCCGCGCGGAGCTGGTCGTCGGCCACCCACTGCAGCCACGAGAAGAAGTCGACCCGGTCGGCCAGGTCCTCGGCGAGCTCGGCCACCGCGGGCGAGCCCGGGTCGCGTGCCCATGCCGGCCAGGGAACTCCCGGTCCGTCCGCCTCGGTGAACAGCTCCGACAGCGCGCACCACAGCGCGAACTGCCGCAGCGGCTCGCCCTGCTCGGCCACGAACGCGTCGAGCCGCTCCTGGCGGGCGGCGCTGCGGGGAGCGGCATGCACCAGCTCGAGAGCGTCGAGCTTGGCCCGCCAGGCGGCGTCACGGTCAATGAGGCCCTCGGCGCCGGCGGCGCGGGCGTCCTCCGCCAGCCGCTCGACGATCACCTGGGGTGTGGTGGCCAGGCTCTTGGCCTCCGGGACCTCCTCCACCCGGACGTAGAGGGGGTTGAGGAAGCGCCGCGAGGTGGGGAGGTAGGGCGACGGCTCCAACGGCGGCACCGGCTCGCCCGCGTGCAGCGGGTTGACCAGGACGAACTCCGCCCCGAGGGAGGCGCCCCAGTCGGCCAGCGTGGCCAGGTCGGCGAAGTCGCCGACCCCCCAGGAGGCCCGCGAGCGGGCGGCGTACAGCTGGGCCATCAGGCCCCAGACCTGCCGGTCGAGCGCGGGCGGAAGCTCGAGACGGGCGGGCGCGACCACCAGCAGGGCGTCACTCTCGGCACCTCCCTCGGCGACCAGCCGGTGGTAGCCGGCGGGCAGGTCGGCCGGGAGCTCGAATCGCGCCTGTCCGACGAGCCCGCCGTCGAGGTCGCGGGGCGCCACGTTGTGCTCGGCCTGGGCGGCGTCGACGAGGGACCCGTCCTCGGTGCGCACCCGCAGCCGCACCGGAGAGCCGTGCGGCACGTGGACCAGCACCGAGCCGGGGGCGCCCTCGGTCATCACCACGACCGGGGGCAGGGTCTGTCGCCAGGGCCGCTCGTCGATCTCGCGGAGCGCGGCCGCCACGCCGTCCGCGGAGGAGGCGTCGACCCCGAACGCCGCGAGCACCGCCTGCACCGTCGCGACGCTCACGGTGGTGTGCTGACCCTGCCAGTCCCAGTAGTCCGTGCCCACGCCGTAGCGCTGGGCGAGCTCCTGCAGTGCCGGCCACGAGCTCACGTCGGCGGCGGCGCCGTCTCCGGGATGGTCCATGCGGGCCAGTCTCTCGCGAGAGGCGGGTGCAGGGCACGTCCGGGCCCGATCAGCGCTGCGGGCGCCGTTCGCGGTGGCGCGTCGGCGCCTCCTCCGAGCTGGCCGGCTCCGCTCCCCGGGGCGTCTCCGAGGGACGGCGCTGCGCCGGCACCTCCGGTGGCGAGTCCTCGCGCGAGGACCGTCGGGCGCGCTGTCGTGGCGTGAGCCCGGCTCCCACCAGGGAGGCCAGGGCGAGCGGGATCTTCATGAGGTGTCTCCCTTCCGGGCCGACCCCTGCGGTCGACCGGGACACCACCAGACCCGGAGCACCTCAGCGTGGCGTCAGAACGGCGCCCCTGCGCCCGGCAGATCGCGTCGCCGCTGCGCCACCCGGGCGCCGCGCGGCTACCATGGGTCGCCGCTCGTGGGCGCCGTCGCGGCGCGCGGGCGCAGGCCGCGTTAGCTCAGTGGTAGAGCACCCGCCTTGTAAGCGGACGGTCGTCAGTTCGATCCTGACACGCGGCTCGGCTCGTCGTCGGGGTCGTCGTCGGTCCGCTCGTCCGGCTCGACCGGCAGCCGCAGCACGGCGTCCTGATGGGCGTAGACCAGGGCGAGGGCGTACCACGGGGCGATCAGCGCGGCCACCACGCCCGGGATCGCGTTGACCAGCACGAACGGGAGCTGGAACAGCGCCAGCAGCAGCACCCCGACGAACCCGCCGACCACCGAGCCGATCAGCCCACCGAACGCCAGCAGCGCGATGTTCTTCATCTTCTGGGTGTTGACCAGGCGGGCGCTGCGGCGCAGCGCCGCGGCGCCCGAGAGGTCCTCGAGGACCACGACCGGCACGAACAGCGAGACCGCGACCAGCAGGACCAGGGCCAGCGGTGCGAGGATCAACGTGAAGACCAGGACCACCCCGAGCGACATCGCCAGCAGGCCGGTCCACAGGGCGACGGGGTACTTCGAGGCGGCGGCGCGGTAGGTCGAGGCCGCCGTCACCGTGCGCCCCTCGGCACGGTCGACCATGGTCTGCACACAGGCGGTCGTCGCCAACAGTGCGACGGCGCCCTGGAGCACCGGCGCCAGCAGCGCGACCGCCGCGGACCAGCCGGTGGCCGGCGGTGGGGTGCTGCTGGTGAGGGCACCGCCGCCGATCGCCTGCTGGAGCAGGGAGAGCGCGAGCGCCACGGTGGCGCCGAGCGCCCCGATGCCGAGATAGAGCAGCAGCCGGGAGCGGTAGGCCTCCCAGGCGTCGGACAGGATCTGGCCGAAGGTGCGCTGCCGGGCGAGCGGGAACGCCCGCGTGGAGCCCCACGACGTACGCCGGACCAGCCACAGCACCAGCCCCAGCAGCACGACCAGCACCGCGAGCACCGGCACGGGGTTGTTGGAGAAGCGCAGGAAGATCACCGACCCGCGCTCCACGACCGAGCAGAACGCGTCGGTGGTCTTGACGCCGTAGACCTCGCCGGCCGGGACCTGATAGCTGATCTCGTTGCGCCGCTCGGTGGCCGTGAACGGCTCGGTCCAGCGCTCCTTGGCGCTGGGGCCGCTGGGACCGGAGTAGAACGCCGGCGACAGCCTCTCGCCCCACTGCCCCTGGTAGGCGATCCAGGGGAACTCCCGCTCGGCCTGGACGGGGTCGCTCGGGATGACGACGACCTCGGGACTCACGCCGGGCGCCGCGTCCAACGTGGAGTCGCAGCCCAGCCCCTGGCTGCTCGAGCGCAGCAGGAACAGCCCCGAGTCGTAGTGGTTGGAGTGCGATCCGGCGGAGGCGAAGACCTCGGGGTGGGTCCGTCGTCGAGCTTGAGCTTGGGGTCGTCCCAGGCCGCCTCCTCGCCGGCCTCGTGCTGGCTGTAGAGCACGGTCACCGGCTCGGTCTCCAGCGCCTCGGCGACGGTGCCCACGTCCCACTCGAGCTGGACGGTCTCCCAGTCGCTCTCGTGCTTGTTGTTGAAGTCGTTGAAGGGGTAGTAGAGCCAGTACTCCAGTGCCAGCTGGTCCGGCCTGCCCTCCTCGGTCGCCACGTGGGCGTAGACCGTCGTGGGCTGGTCGCCCCAGACCCGGTCGAACCACTCCTCGTAGCCGCAGCCGGGGTCCAGCGGCGTGCCCGGGAGGTCGAGCGCGTAGCCGTCGAGGCTGGTCGAGAGGTCGTCGGCGCTCGGGCCCACCTCGACCAGGTTGTCCTGTGCCCACGGTCCGCGCAGCGCCACGCCCGGGTTGTCGAACAGCGGGTCGACCGACACCGGGCGGTAGGGCTCGCCGGGTCCACACGCCTCGGCCTGCGGCACCAGGCGGACCATCGGCGCATAGCGCTCGGCCAGGGTCTGCTCGTCGGTGTCGGCGGCGTGCGCAGGGGTCGGCACGAGTGAGAGCACACCGGCCACGACGGCCAGGGCCGCGGCGACCCGAACGATCCGGCTGGCCGGGCGGGCGGGGCGACGGACGGAGGCTGAGGGTGCGGTCACGGGGTCCTTCCGAGGCGGCGGGCGCGATCAGGCTAGCCGGGTCGGCCGGTGGCTGGGGAGACGTGCCCGTCAGCGGACCCGGCGGACCTCGAACTCGCAGGCGGGGTCGGCGATGGCGTCCTGCGCCGCGACCAGGCGCAGCTCCCGCTCGCCGCTGGCCAGGGTGGCTGCGAGGACGGCGTAGACCGAGGACATGGTGCGGGCCAGCGCGTCCGCCGGCGAGCCGGACTCGTGCAGGTGGGCGGTGAACAGCGCCGCGGTGAGGTCGCCGGAGCCGTTGGCCTTCATCGGCAGCAGCGGGCTCTGCGCGATCCAGGCGCCGTCGTCGGTCACCGCCAGCATCTCGATGGTGTCGGCAGGCCGGTCGGGACGGGCGACCGAGGTGACCAGGATGGTCCGCGGCCCACGCTCACGGAGCAGGTCGGCGGCGGCCAGCACCTCGTCGAGGGTCTCCGGCTCGGTGTCGGTGAGGAAGCCCAGCTCGAACTGGTTGGGGGTGACCACGTCGGCCGCCGGGATCACCCGCTCGCGGATCACCGGCGGGATCGCGGGGTCGACGAAGCAGCCCGAGGTCGCGTTGCCCATCACCGGGTCGCAGGTGTACGTCGCCTCCGGGTTGGCCGCCTTGACCCGGGCGACGGCGTCGAGGATGACGTCGGCGATCGCCGGACCGCCCTGGTAGCCCGACAGCACCGCGTCGCAGGTCGCCAGCACGCCGCGGTCCTCGATCCCGGCCACGACCGCCCGCACGTCGCCGGGCGCGATCAGCGGCCCCTGCCAGGCGCCGTAGCCGGTGTGGTTGGAGAAGTTGACCGTGAGCACCGGCCAGACCTCGTGACCCAGGCGCTGGAGGGGGAAGACCGCGGCGGAGTTGCCGACATGACCGTAGGCGACGTGGGACTGGATGGAGAGGACGCGCACCGGGCCATCCTGGCAGGGGCCGTGCCCCAGACCTCAGGGGAGCGGGTCGGCGGTGCCGAGCACCCACAGGGCTACCCCGTGGACCCGGAGGTCGCGGGCCACGGCGAGGCGGCGTCGGTAGGACCGCGCGTCGGACCACCACATCACGGTCCCGTCGGAGAGCTCGGTGCTCCACTCGCCGATCTTCGGGTGCCACACCGCGGTGGCGCCGTCGGCCTCCACCATCGCTCGGGCCCGTCGGGGGCTGACGGTGTGGCCGGTGCCGGAGGTCGGCCAGGTGTAGCCGTAGCCGGCGATGCCCAGGTCGACGCGCGCCCGGGGGACCCGGCCGAGGAGCACCTTCATCGTGCGCCGCTGCCAGGGGATCGCACCGATCGGACCGGGGCCGCTCCACCCCGGGCCGTGCTGGTCGTAGGTCATCAGCACCATCCGGTCGACGTGCCGGGCCAGCCGGCGCAGGTCGAACCCGGCGTCGCGGTACTGCCGGATGCTGGTGCGCGCCCCGAGGTCCATGGACAGCTCGACCCGGCGCGGCAGCGCGGCCCGCAGCTCGCGCACGAACGCCACCAGGCCGTCGCGGTCGCGGCGTCGCATCGCCTCCAGGTCGACGGTGACGCCGTCCCACTTCTCCCGGCGAACGGTCCTCACCAGCCGGCGTACGGCGGCCCCGCGATGCGCCTTGCTGCCGAGCAGCCTGCTCACCCGGACCGGGTCGAAGTCGCCCAGGCTGCCGGCGTAGTTGTTGACGAGCAGCTCGGCCCGCAGGCCGCGGCGGTGGGCCAGTCGCTTCAGCCGGCGCAGCGCGGCGTTGGACGAGGTGACTCCGGACCCGTCTGCCTTCACCGACAGCCCGTCGGCGCCGACGATGTCGAGCGCATGTCGGTCGCGGCGCAGCACGCTCGCCTTCAGGCCGGGCAGGGCATAGCCGGTGACCACCAGCGGGTGCTTGGCGCGCGCCCGGGCCGGGGGTCCGGCGGCGGCCGGGGCACTGAGCAGCCCGAGGGCGACCAGGGCGGCGAGCAGGACGGCGCAGGCACGACGCATGCGCCCATCATGCCGGGTCGCCGGTGGGCGGCCCGAGGCGATGGATCGGTCAGGCCACCTGGAGCGACCGCTTGGAGAGGCCCATCCAGAACCCGTCGACGACCTGGACCCCCGGCTCGTCGGGCGTGGTGGCCGCGCCCAGGGTCACGAACAGCGGGCTGTAGTGCTCGACGGTGGGGTGGGCGTAGGGCATGCCCGGAGCCTTGGAGCGGTAGGCGGCCAGGGTGTCGATGTCACCGCGGGAGAGCGCGTCGGCCGCCCAGGCGTCGAAGTCGGCCGACCAGCCCGGCACGGCCGCGTCGATCTTCCACTCGGTGAGGAACGGCAGCCCGTGGGTGAGGAAGCCGGACCCGATGATCAGCACGCCCTCGTCGCGGAGCGGGCGCAGCCGCTCGCCGATCGCCATCAGCCGCTGCGGGTCGTGGGTGGGCATCGACATCTGCAGCACGGGGATGTCGGCGCCGGGGTACATCAGCTTCAGGGGCACCCAGGCCCCGTGGTCGAGACCGCGGCTCGTGTGCTGGTGCACCGGCTCGGTGTCGGGCATCAGGCTCGCCACCCGCCGCGCCAGGGCGGTGGCGTCGGGGGTGTCGTAGCGCATCTGGTAGTACCTCGGCGCGAAGCCGCCGAAGTCGTAGACCAGCTCGACGCCCTGCGCGCTCAGCGACAGCGGGGCCGACTCCCAGTGGGCGCTGACGATCAGGATGGCCTTCGGGCGGGGCAGCTCGCCCGCCCAGGCGGCCAGCTGGCCCGACCAGATCGGGTCGTCCAGCAGCGGGGGCGCGCCGTGGCCGATGTAGAGCGCGGGCATCCGGGTCGTGGTGTCCATGGTCATCAGAATAGTTTCACTTTCAACTTTATTCCATCGTGCTCGGCCTCCGGGGCCGCGGGTGGGGCGGCGGCAGTGCGCCGTACGCCGCGGCAGTCAGGCCGGCAGCGACCAGTCAAGCGGCTCGCCTCCCTGGTCGACCAGCAGCTGGTTGACCCGGGAGAACGGGCGGGAGCCGAAGAAGCCACGCGAGGCGGACAGCGGCGAGGGGTGGGCGGACTGCACGCTGGGCACCGCGCCCAGCATCGGGACCAATGACTGCGCGTCGCGGCCCCACAGGATCGCGGCCAGCGGGCCGCCGCGGGCGACCAGCGCCTCGATCGCGCACTGGGTGACGTCCTCCCAGCCTTGGCCGCGGTGCGAGGCCGGAGTGCCGGGGCGCACCGTGAGCACCCTGTTGAGCAGCATCACGCCGCGGTCCGCCCACCCCGTGAGGTCACCGTGCGCGGGCGGCTCGACGTCGAGGTCGTCGTGGAGCTCGCGATAGATGTTGCGCAGCGACCCGGGGAGCGGGCGTACGTCGGGAGCGACGGCGAAGCTGAGCCCGATCGGGTGTCCGGGGGTGGGGTAGGGGTCCTGGCCGACGACCAGCACCCGGACCTCGGCGAGCGGCCGCTGGAAGGCGCGCAGGATCCGGTCGCCGGCGGGCAGGTAGTCCCGGCCGGCGGCCAGCTCCTCGCGCAGGAACACGCCCATCGCGGAGATCCGCTCGTCGACGGGCGCCAGCGCCGCCGCCCAGTCGGATGCGACCAGGCCCTTGTCGGCCAGGCCTGCCAGCGCGCTCACGCGGCGCCGCCCGGTCGCGCGGGTCGGGCCAGCCGGTCCAGGAAGGCCACCAGCAGCGCCTCGCGCATCGCCGGCGAGGCGACGTCGAGCATCGCGTTGACCTCGGCCATCCGCTCCGGCAGCGCGAGCCCGGGGGTGTCGGAGCCGACCAGCCCCGACGCGACGAGCAGCCCGTCGAAGTCGTCGTCGCTCAGCGCGGCGGGGTCGAGGGCCTCGATGAAGGCGACCACCTCGGGGTCGACGGCCACCGGCCCCGCGGCCACCGCGGCGGCCACGGCCTCCCGGAGCGACGCGAGCAGCTCGTCGAGGGGGGCCAGGGTCGCGGCGCTGACGGTGAGGTGCAGGTTGGCTGGGGAGCCGGCGTACGACAGCTGTGGTTGGAGGTACCACCCGCGCAGCTTCATCTCGTCGGCCACCGTGAACGGGTCGCAGGAGCCGTCGGTCACGACGGTGACCAGCGTCGAGTCGGGTGCCGCCAGCACCTCGAGGCCGTCGAGGGCGGCAACCCCGGCCACGATCGCGTCGGTCGCCTCGAACGCCTGGCGAGCCAGGTCGAGGTAGCCCGCCTCGCCCAGCGACTGGACGACCGTCCACGCGCCGGCGAGCGGCCCGCCGGACTTGGTCGACTGCATGGTCGAGTTGATCATCGTGTAGCCCGGCCAGTCGGCGGAGGCGAAGTACTGCGGTCGGCGCAGCGCCGAGGTGCGGTGCAGCAGCAGCGAGGTGCCCTTGGGGGCATAGGCGTACTTGTGCGTGTCGACGGAGATCGACGTGACGCCCTCGACGGCGAAGGTCCACGGCGGGACCTGGCGCCCGAGGCGGGTGGCGAACGGCAGCACCCAGCCGCCGATGCACGCGTCGACGTGGCAGCGGATGCCGCGCGCGGCGGCGACCGCGGCGATCTCGGTCACCGGGTCGACCACGCCGTGGGCGTACGACGGCGCGGAGGCCACCACGAGCACCGTGTCGTCGTCGAGGGCCGCCTCCATCGCGTCGGCGTCGGCGCGGAAGTCGTCGCCGACGGCCACGCTGCGCAGCTCCACGCCGAAGTAGTGCGCCGCCTTGCGGAAGGCCGCGTGGCCGGTGCTCGGCAGCACGATGTTGGGGCGGGTCACCTCGGGGGCGCCGTCGCGGGCCGCCTGGACGGCCAGCAGGCACGACTCGGTGCCCCCGGAGGTGACCGTGCCGACCGCCCCGGGAGGCGCGTCGACCAGCCCGCAGGCGAAGCCGACCAGCTCGTTCTCCATGGAGAGCAGGCTGGGGAAGGCGGTCGGGTCGAGCCCGTTGGCGCCGGCGTACGCCGCGACGGCGTCGCGCGCGAGCGCGTCCAGCTCGGGAAGCCCGGCGTCGTAGACATAGGCCAGCGTCCGCCCGCCGTGGACGGGCAGGTCGCCGGCGCGGAGCTCCTCGAGGCGTGCGGTCACGTCGGTCATGGGCTCACCCTGCCAGGGAGTCGTCGGCGCGGGCGTCGACGGTGCGAGCGTCGAGGGAGTAGCGGCGCAGCCACCACAGGCTGCCCAGCGTGAGCAGGGCTGGGAGCAGCGAGAAGCCGAGCACGATGGCGGTGAGCGCGGAGTCGGGCTGCGCGACGTCGCCGGTGGTGGAGGAGCGGTAGCCCCCGAGCGCCAGCACCACGGCGTACAGCGCCGGCCCGAGGGCGAGGCCGAGGGTCTCGCCGGCCGTCCAGACGCCGGTGTAGACGCCGGCGCGGTTGGCGCCGGTACGCCGGGCGTCGACCGCCGCCGCGTCGGGCAGCATCGCGAGCGGGAAGACCTGGACGCCGGCGTAGCCCACCCCGACCAGGGCCGTCGCCGCGAAGACCACCGCCGGTGGCGCGACCCGCGCCGTGGTGAGCAGCAGCGCCCCAGCGGCGAGGACCAGGCTGGCCAGGACGTAGCCGCGCTTCTTGTCCAGCCGCTCCCCGGCGCGCGCCCACAGCGGCGTCAGCACCAGGGCCGGCCCGACGAAGCAGAGGAACAGGATGGTGCTCGCGCCCTTGTCCTGCAGCACCTGACGGGCGAGGTAGTCGACGCCCGCGAGCATGCTGCCGGTCGCGAGGGCCTGGATCACGAACGTCGTCAGCAGGTGCCGGAAGTCCCGCGCGGTCGCCACGATCCGCAGCTGGTCGCGCAGGCTGCCCGGGCCGGGCTCGACGGCGCCGACGGGTGCGCTGCGGGTGCCGCGGTAGGCCGAGACCACCCCGACCAGGATCAGCGCGGCCATGGCCACGCCCATCGCCCGGTAGCCGGCCCGCCCGCCGACCGCGTCGCGGATCAGCGGCGCCGTCGCGCCGGCCAGCATGATCGTCAGCGCCAGCAGCGCGACCCGCCAGGTCATCAGCCGGGTGCGCTCGTCGTAGGAGTCGGTGATCTCGGCAGGCATCGCGACGAAGGGCACCTGGAAGAAGGCGTACGCCGTCGCGGCGGCGAGGAAGAACACCAGCACCCAGGCGGCGTCGGCTCCCTGGGAGCCCGTGGCCGGGCCGGCGAAGATCAGCGCGAACGCGACGGCGAGGCCGAGGCCGGCCCGCAGCAGCCACGGTCGCCGCGGTCCACGCGGGTCGATGGTGCGGTCGCTGATCCGGCCCGCGATCGGGTTGAGGATCACGTCCCAGCCCTTGGGCAGGAACACGATCAGCCCCGCCGCGAGCGACGCGATCCCGAGGCTGTCGGTGAGGAACGGCAGCAGCATCAGGCCCGGCACCGTCCCGAACGCCCCGGTCGCCACCGACCCCGACCCGTAGCCGATCCGCACCCTCCGCGGCAGCGCGCCCTCTCCCGCCATGGCCGCAGGCTATCGACGAGATGCCGGGAATGGTGGTGCGAGATGTCGGGAATGGTCGCGCGAGATGCGGGGAATGGTGGTGCGAGATGTCGGGAATGGTGGCGGGGGGCTTCCCGTGGGGCGATGTCTACTGGTGCGTACGACGCAGTAGGTGCGTCGTACGCACCAGTAGACATCGCTGGGGCGGCGCGCTGCTCCCGGACGTCATCCCACTCGGTCGTCGGAGCGCGCGATCCGGATGACGCTGCTCAGCCGGACAGCGAGCGGGACGACGCGGAGCCGTAGCGGCGGCGCGGGTTGGCGCCGATCGCCGGGGCGTCGGCGGCGGGGGCCTTCTTCGCGGTCGAGGTCCGCTTCGTCGGCGTGCGCGTGCTCTTTGCGGTGGCCTTCTTGGGCGTCGCGGTCTTCGCTGCCGCCTTGGTCGCGGTCTTCTTCGCCGCTGCCTTCTTGCCGGCGGTCTTCTTCGCCGCTGCCTTCTTGCCGGCGGTCTTCCTCGACGCTGCCTTCTTGCCGGCGGTCTTCTTCGCCGCTGCCTTCTTGCCGGCTGCCTTCGCGGTCGGGCGCGTCGACGCCGCCGGGGCCTTGGCCGCGGGCTCGAGCCTGCTCGCCCACTCCCGCACCCACGCGTCGAGCACCGCCCAGGTGCCGGTGCGGGCCGCGCGCCCGGTCAGCATGCCCAGATGACCGCCCGGCACGATCTCGAAGCGCACCTCCCGTGCCGACGCCAACAGGGGTACGACGGCCCGCACCGACGCCACGGGCGCGATGCCGTCGGTGGCGCCGGCGAAGACCAGCACCGGCGCGCTCAGGTCGGCCAGGTCGATGCTGCGGTCACCCAGCCGGAAGGAGCCGCCGGCGAGGGCGTTGCGCTTCACGAACCGGTGGTAGAGCTGGCCGAACGTCCGGCCCGGATAGGCGATCATCTGCGACCGGAACCGGTCGACCGCCTCGAGCTGCGCGAGGTAGTCGGCGTCGTCGAGGTGGGTCGCGATGGCCAGCGGCTTGGTCACGAGCTTCTGCACCGACGCCAGGTTGAAGGCCCACCCGACGACCGGCTTGGGCGCGCCGCCGAGCAGGCGGTACGCCGCGGTGACGGCACCCCAGCCCTCCGGCAGTCCGTCGGAGAGGGTCAGCAGCGGCCGCAGCGGCGCCACGATCGGCACCTCGCTGACGTCGAACGGCGCACCTAGCGAGACGACCGAGGCCAGGGGGAGATCGGGCCGGTCCGCGGCCGTCAGCAGCGCGAAGATCCCGCCCAGCGACCAGCCGACCACGTGGACCGGTCGTCCGCCGGCATGGTCGGAGACCTCCTGGATCGCGGTGGGCACCACCGTGTCGACCCAGTGCTCGATGCCGAGGTTGCGGTCCTTGAACGACACCTCGCCGTACTCCACGACGTACGTCGGGTGCCCGGCGCGCACCAGGTGCTCGACCAGCGAGCAGCCACGCCGCAGGTCGAAGCAGATCGGCGGGGCGGCGAGCGGGGTCACCAGCAGGATCGGGTCCCCGTCGGGGACGGTGCCCGGGGTGGGTCGGTAGTGGTAGACGTCGCGCCTGGGCCCCTCGGCGATCAGCGACCGCGGCATCGGGCGGAGGTCGGCCAGGCCGCCGTACAACGCCTGGTGGGTGAGGTTCTGTGCGGCCGCGATGACCTGACCGGGCTTCGGGACCAGATCCATGCTCCGAATCTAGCGAGGACGCCAGGACGGGGCGGCCCGGGTGCCCTCGGAGCCCCGTCTGCGACGCGTCGGAGCCCCGTCTGCGACGCCTCGCCAACCCGTCTGCGACGCCTCGCGCTCAGAACCGGACGGGCGGGCGCAGGCTCGGGTCGTGCTCGCCGTCGTAGAGCAGCTCCTCGAGGAAGGCGTCGGCCCAGCGCTTGACGTCGTTCTCCATCACCTGACGACGCATCGCGCGCATCCGCCGGTGCTTCTCGCGCGGGCGTGCGGTGGCGGCCTCGACCAGGGTGTCCTTCATCCCGTTGAGGTCGTAGGGGTTGACCAGCCAGGCCTGCCGCAGCTCGTCGGCCGCCCCGGCGAACTCCGACAGCACCAGCGCGCCGTCCTCCTCGAGGCGGCACGCGACGTACTCCTTCGCGACCAGGTTCATGCCGTCGCGGTACGGCGTCACCACCATCACGTCGGCGGCGCGGTAGAGGGCGGCCATCTCCTCGCGGGGGTAGGAGGAGTGCAGGTAGGAGATGGCCGGGTGGCCCAGGCGCCCGTGGTCGCCGTTGATCCGGCCGACCAGGCGGTCGGTCTCGTCGCGGAGCTGGCGGTACTGCTCGACCCGCTCCCGCGACGGGGTCGCGACCTGCACGAACGTCGCGTCCTCGACGTCGAGGCGCTCGTCGCGCAGCAGCTCGCCGAAGGCCCGGAGCCGGGCGTAGATGCCCTTGGTGTAGTCGAGCCGGTCGATGCCGAGGAACACCGTCTTGGGGTCCCCCAGCTGGGTCCGGATCTCGCGGGCCCGGGCCTCGACCGCCGGCGTCCGGGCCAGCTCCTCGAACCCGCGGGCGTCGATCGAGATGGGGAACGGGGCGGCGCGCACGACCCGGCCGTCGGGCAGGTGGACGGTGTCCCGGTGGGTCTTGTGACCGACGCGCTGCCGGACCAGGCGGACGAAGTTGGCCGCTCCGCCGCCGAGCTGGAAGCCGATCAGGTCCGCGCCCAGCAGACCCTCGAGGATCTGCCGGCGCCAGGGGAGCTGCTGGAAGAGCTCGGCCGGCGGGAACGGGATGTGCAGGTAGAAGCCGATCCGCAGGTCGGGCCGCAGCTCGCGGAGCATCTGCGGCACCAGCTGCAGCTGGTAGTCCTGCACCCACACCGCGGCGCCCTCGGCGGCCACCTCCGCGGCCCGCCGCGCGAACCGCTCGTTGACGGCGACGTAGGCGTCCCACCACTCGCGGTGGAACTCGGGCTTGGCGACCAGGTCGTGGTAGAGCGGCCACAGGGTGCCATTGGCGAAGCCCTCGTAGAAGTCCTCGACCTCCTCGGCGCTCAGCGAGATCGGCACCAGCGTCATGCCGTCCTCGACGAACGGCTCGGGGCTCTCCTCGTCGGTGCCGCCGGGCCAGCCGATCCAGGCGCCGTCGTGCGCGCGCATCACCGGTTCCAGCGCCGTCACCAGGCCGCCCGGCGAGCGCCGCCAGCCGATGGAGCCGTCGGTTTCGACGATGCGGTCGACCGGCAGCCGGTTGGCGACGACGACCAGGTCGGCGGTCGTGGGGGCGCTCACGGGGCCACCCTACGGGGGCCGGATCCGCGACTCGCCGGGGCCGAACGGCCGAGCGAATGACAGGGTTGTGATTCGTCGCCTACAGTGGGGGTCGACGTACCCATCATCGCACCACGGGGAGCCCGCCACCATGGACGCCGCGAACGCCCTCACCGGCCCAGCCGTTGACCAGCCGAGCCTGAGCGACCGCGATCGCGACATCCTCGAGTTCGAGCGGCAGTGGTGGAAGTACGCCGGCGCGAAGGAGACCGCGGTCCGCGAGCAGTTCGACATGAGCGCGACCCGCTACTACCAGGTGCTCAACGCCCTGATCGACCGCCCGGAGGCGCTCGAGGCCGACCCGCTGCTGGTCCGGCGGCTCCGGCGGCTGCGGGCCACCCGGCAGCGGCAGCGCTCCGCGCGCCGCCTCGGCTTCGAGATCTGAGCCGCAGCTCGACGGAGGGGGTGGACGTGGCGCCGCAGCGGGGGCGCGGCCTGGCGGCGTTTCCGTCGCCGGTCGTCATGATCAGCATCCTCGCCGTCGCGATGGCGGCGATCGCGTTCGTCGCCACCCGTGGCCAGGGGCCCGGCGAGCGGGAGGTCGCGCTGCCCACCGGCACCGCCCCCTCGGTGACGACGGCCCCGACCATCAAGCCCGACCCGACGAAGCAGCCCACCCTCGACCGCAGCAAGGTGCTCGTCGAGGTCTACAACAACTCCGGCGAGCAGGGGTTGGCCGCGGAGGTCGGCGACCGGGCCGGCGGTCTGGGCTGGCAGGTGGTGTTCGGCACCGACGGCTGGTACGGCACAGTCCCCGCCTCCACGGTCTACTTCCCGGCGCGGCTGCGTGTCCAGGCGCGCCAGCTGGCGCTCGACCTCGGCATCAAGCGGGTGCTGCCCGCCGTCGACCCGATGCGCGGCGACCGGCTGACCGTCATCCTCACCGGCCCCCTGGGCTAGGCCTCCCGCGATAGTCCGCGACGTTCGGCACCGGTCGAGCGGTCTCCGGTGGTGCCGAACGTGGCGGACTATCGGGAGGCGCGGATGTCGGCGGTGAGCCGGCGCAGGAGCTCCAGGACGCCGTCGGGCCCGGGGACCACCTCGTCGGCCAGGTCGCGCAGCGCGCTCTCCTCGTCGGAGGCCGAGCACACGAGGTAGGCCGCCAGTCCCCGTTCCCCGAGGTCGCGGACCGCGGTGAAGGCCTCGAGGTCGCCGAGGTCGTCGCCGGCGAACAGGAAGCCACCGGCGTCGAGCTCCTCGGCGAGCCGGTGCACGGCCACGCCCTTGTCGATACCCGGCGTGCGCACCTCCACGACGTGCCGGCCCGGCTCGGTGATCAGCCCGTGGGCCTCGGCCGACCGGCGTACCGGCTCCAGCAGCCGGGCCTGGGCCGCTCCCGGGTCGGGCAGCCGGCGGGTGTGGATCGCCACGCCGAGCCCCTTCTCCTCCACATGGGCGTCCAGCGCGTCCGCCTGACGCAGCAGCCGGGGCAGGTCGCGCAGGAACGTCGAGAGCCCGTGTGGCGGACGCGGGGTGATCACCCGGCGCTCGGAGGAGGTCCAGCGCTCGTGGCCGTACTGCCCGAGCACGAACAGCTCGCGTCCGTGCCCGCCGATCTCGTCGCCGACCTCGTCGAGCCCACCGAGCGCCAGCGCCTGGCGGGCGGGGCGGCCGGTGATGATCGCCACCGCGCGCACCACCTCGGCCAGGTCGACGAGGACGTCGGGTGCCTCGGGGTGGATGTGGGCGAGCTCGGGGTCCTCGACGATCGGCGACAGGGTGCCGTCCATGTCGAGGCCGACGACGAGCCGGTCGGCGGCCGCCACCAGCGCGTCGTACGCCGTCCGCGAGGGGGCCGCGGTTCCGCGGCCGGATCGGGTGTCCGGTGAGCCGTCCACGCCCTCCATCCCACCACGAGCGGGCGCCGAGGTTCGACCGGGTGCCGGTGTCCACATCGTGGATGGTCGATTCGCATCCTGAGACACGGGGGACGTAGGCTGAGCGCAGCTCATCACGAGGGACTGAGGGAACGGCCCGACGACGTCCCGGCAACCGCCACGAACCTCCCACCGGAAGCCTCCGGCTGGACGTGGAGACGGTGCCAAATCCGGCCCACGACGAAGTCCGCCGTGGGAGAGATGAGGAGGAGGTCTCCCCATGAGCGCATCCCTGGCCGAGCGGCCTGTCTGTCCCGACGTGCTCGACGCCGACGTCACCGCCCCCGCTCCCGGCGCGCTGCGGCCCGGCGCCTTCGGCAACGCGGTGGGGCTGTCCTGCCGCGAGTGCGGCCACCTCGAGCAGCTCGGGCCCCACTACGCCTGCCCCGAGTGCTTCGGCCCGCTGGAGGTCGCCTACGAGTTCCCGGCGATCACCCGTGAGCAGATCGAGGCCGGCCCCCGCAACATCTGGCGCTACCAGGCGCTGCTGCCGGTGCCGACCGACATCACCGAGAGCCCCAACACCGAGCCCGGCTTCACCCGGCTGCTCCGGGCCGACAACCTCGCGGCGGCGCTCGGCCTGGCCAGGCTCTGGGTCAAGGACGACTCGACCAACCCGACCCACTCCTTCAAGGACCGCGTGGTCGCCTGCGCGCTGTCGGCCGCCCGCGAGCTCGGCGCCACGACGTTCGCCTGCCCCTCGACCGGCAACCTCGCCAACGCCGTCGCCGCCGCGGGTGCCCGGGCCGGGATCAAGACCGTGGTCTTCATCCCGAGCAACCTCGAGCACCCCAAGCAGGTCAACTCCGCGGTCTACACCGAGCAGCTGGTCGCCGTGAACGGCACCTACGACGACGTCAACCGGCTCGCTTCGGAGATCGCCGGTGAGGAGGAGGGCTGGGCGTTCGTCAACGTCAACGTGCGGCCGTTCTATGCCGAGGGGTCCAAGACGCTGGGCTACGAGATCGCCGAGCAGCTCGGTTGGCGGCTGCCCGACCAGGTGGTCATCCCGGTCGCCTCGGGCTCGCAGCTGACCAAGGTCGACAAGGCCTTCCAGGAGCTGATCGCCCTCGGGCTGGTCGAGGCCAAGCCCTACCGGATCTTCGGTGCCCAGGCGACCGGCTGCAGCCCGGTCTCGGCGGCCTTCAAGGACGGCCACGACGTGGTCCGCCCGGTCAAGCCCGACACCATCGCCAAGTCGCTGGCGATCGGCAACCCGGCCGACGGCCCCTACGTCCTCGACATCTGCCGCCGCACCGGCGGGGCGGTCGAGGACATCACCGACGAGGAGGTCCGCGAGGGGATCATCCTGCTGGCCCGCACCGAGGGCATCTTCACCGAGACCGCCGGCGGCACCACCGTGGGCGTGCTGAAGAAGCTCGTGGAGACCGGCCAGCTCGACACCGAGCTGGAGACCGTGGTGATCAACACCGGCATGGGTCTGAAGACGCTCGACGCGGTGTCCGACCGGGTCGGTCCGGCGGCGGTCATCGAGCCGTCGTACGCCGCGTTCGCGGCAACCGGCATCTCCTGAGAGGCTGGCCGGCATGAGCGTGAGCGTGCGCGTCCCGACCATCCTGCGGACCTACACCGGCGGCGAGTCCGAGGTCTCGGCCGAGGGCGGGACCCTGCTCGAGGTGCTCGACCACCTCGACGGTGCCTACCCCGGCATCAAGGCGCGCGTCGTCGACGAGGCGGGCGCGCTGCGCCGATTCGTCAACGTCTACGTCGGCAACGACGACGTCCGCTTCCTCGACGACCTGGCGACCCCCACCCCCGAGGGCGTCCAGATCTCCGTCATCCCGGCCGTCGCCGGCGGCTGACGCTCAGGCTCAGCGGCTGCGTACGTCGACCAGGGCGGCGTGGCCGCGGCCGTCGATGCGCACGACCGCCACGGCCTGACCGGAGCCGACCAGCTCGTCGAACGACGCCGCCTGGTCCTGCGGCAGGAAGTAGCTCTCGATGCCGCAGCGCAGCCGCCAGGAGTGGTGGTCGCAGGTGAGGTAGGGCCCGTCGTCGGGGCGCTCGGTGACTGCGCCGTCGGACACCCACACGCCGTCCTTCTCGCGCAGCACGAGATAGACGGTGGTGCCGTCGGCCTCGAGGTCACCCTCGTCGGGCACGTTGAGGGCCAGGTCGGGGTAGGACAGGTCGACGTAGGCGCCCCGGAACGGGTCGATCGGGTCGTAGGGCTGCACCCGCAGGAGGTACTCCTCGCCGGTGGTGCGGGCCGACACCTGCGGCGCCACTCCCACTGCGACCAGCCCAAGCTGCACGACCAGCACCGCCGCGACCTTCATCCAGGCGGTCATCACGACGCTCCTTCCTGAGTGGCGAGCTCGTCGGCGAGCTCATGGGCGAGCCGGCGACGGGCCCGGTCGAAGCCGAACCCCGTGGCCAGGAACACCAGGCCGAGCGCGATGAACAGCCAGGCACCCGAGAGGATCGCGGCGAAGACGGCGAAGCTCTGGAACGTCGCGAACAGCACCAGCGCGCCGGTGGCCAGCGCGGTGAGCCGCCACGAGTCGCGCAGCACCCCGAGGACCGCGACGCCGGCGGCCGCCGCGACGTAGACCACGATCGCGGTCGCCGCGTGTGCCCAGTCGGCGAGGTCGACGTGAGCGGTGTCGGAGCCGGTGTCCCACCAGACCAGCAGCAGGGCCACGGCGGCCACGGCTGCGGCGCCGATGACCTCCAGGCGTCGCCAGCCGGGCACGAGGACGGCGGCCGCAGCGGCCAGCAGCGCCGCGACGACCGTGCCGACGAGCAGCACCGGGGACCACGCGAAGTCGCTGGTGGTGACGGCCGGGATCGCCGCGGCGAAGAGCGCGGCCAGCGCCAGGGCGGTGCCGAGCTCACGCCACGGAACGCCGAACGACGGCTCCCACCGGTCGTGCAGCGAGCCGACGGCCACGGCCGCAACGGCCGCCATGGCCAGCCCCAGGACGACGGTCAGGCCGCTGGCCTGGTCCCACAGGATGGCCCAGAGGAACCACACGACGCCGGTGCTCAGCCCGACCGCCAGCGGACCCCGACCGCGGACCGCGTACGCGTAGAGGAGCGCGCCTGCGGCCCACAGGCCCACGAGCTTCGGCTCGTACGCCGTCACCTGGAGGCTCTGCGCCGCCTGGAAGACGACCGCGCCGAAGGCGAGCGAGGCGAGCGTCCGCACGGCCCCCACCACCGGCGAGGGGACCGCGCCGCCGTGCTCGCGGCGGCCGGCCAGCGCCTCGGCGGCGACGGTGATCGCGACCCACAGGGCGGCGATGAACAGGAAGCGGGCGGTCGGCGCGAGCTGGTCGAGGTTGGCGGCCACCAACCAGATCAGGCCGACGCCGACGAACGCCGCGCCGAGGGTGAGCACCAGCGTGGCCAGGCTGAAGCGGCGGGAGGCCTGGTAGCGGCCGAGGATCTGGTCGGCCTGCGTGTCCGAGACCAGGCCCTCGCGTCGCCACGCGGCCACCTCGCCGGTGAGCCACTCCAGGCTGCGCGGCGTGAGCGGAACGCGGTCGGCGATCCCGGCCGGAGGCGGGGACGCCGTCGGAGACGTCAGGGAGGTCGTCATACCTCCAGCGTGCTCCCGTGCGGGCATTCGCACATCCGCACGGATGCTCAATCGAGGAGTGAGCCCGGCGACAGTCGCCGGGTGGTCCGGGTGGGCTACCCGGGCGGGGTGTCGAGCGCGGCGCGCCGGCCACGCAGGTGGGTGGCCTCGGCCTCGTTGTCGCACCGCGCCAGGGCGTCGTCGTACGCCGACCGGGCCTCGGCCACCCGGCCGGCCCGGGCCAGCAGCTCGGCGCGGGTGGCCGGCAGCCGGTGCCCCGGCAGGTCGAGGTCGGCGAGCAACGCGAGTCCAGCCAGCGGGCCGTCGGCCTCTGCGACGGCGACGGCTCGGTTGAGCCGCACCACGGGCGAGCCGGTGAGCGCCTCGAGCTCGGCGTAGCGGTCGGCGATCCGGGTCCACGCCGTGAGCTCCGGACTCGGGGCGATCGCGTGCTCGGCGGCGATCAGTGCCTGCAGCAGGTAGGGCGTGGCCTCGGTGGCGGTGAGCGGCCGGAGCAGGGCCAGCGCCTCGTCGATCTCCTCGGCCCGCCATCGGGTGCGGTCCTGGTCGGGGAGCAGCACCAGCCGGCCGAAGGCGACGCGGGCGTCACGCCGTGAGTGCTGCAGCAGCATCAGCGCGAGCAGCGCGTCGAGGTCGGCATGCCCGGGCAGCAGGCCGCGCACGACACGCACCAGCCGGATCGCCTCGCCGGCGAGGTCGGCGCGCACCACCTCGGTGCCGGTGGCCGGCGCATAGCCGGCGGTGAAGGTCAGGTAGGCGACCTCCGCGACCAGGCCGACCCGCTCCGCGAGGTCGGGGCCGGTCGGCAGGTCGAAGCGGGCCCCGGACAGCCGCTTGCGGGCCCGGGTCAGCCGGGCGGCCATGGTGGGCGTGCTGACCAGGAACAGCCGGCCGATGTCGGGGGTGGGCACGCCGAGCACCAGCCGCAGTGTCAACGCCGCGGCCGCCTCCCGGGACAGCGACGGGTGCGCGCACAGCAGCACCAGGCGCAGCCGCTCGTCGGGCAGGCCGCCGTCGGCGGCCGTCGACGTGGCGGGATCGGCTCTCACGCGACGTACCTCCTCGGCGAGCTCGACCTCGACGGCGAGCTCGGGCAGCCGGCGGGCGGCGACCGCCTCGGTGCGGAGCCGGTCGATCGCGCGCCGCCGGGCCGTGGTCAGCAGCCAGGCGGGCGGGTTGGTCGGGGGTCCGGTCTCGGGCCAGGTGCGGGCGGCGGCCTCGAACGCGTCGCCGAGGGCATCCTCGGCGATCTCGAGGCGGCGGTACTGCGCGACGAGCAGCGCCAGCAGGCGGCCCCAGTCCTCACGCAGCGCCGTCTCGAGCGCGGCCGCCGCGGTCAGGGGCCGACCTCTTCGGGCCGTGCCCTCAGCAGCAGGAACCTCATGCCTGGCCGACCGAGTGGTCGACGCAGGCGCGCACCTCGAGCGGACCCTCGCCGCCGGCCAGGAACGCCACGCACTCGAGCAGGTCGTCGAGGTCGTCGGTGCGCACCGTGTAGAAGCCGGTGAGCTGCTCGGTCGTCTCGGCATAGGGGCCGTCGGTGACCAGGGCGGCGTCGCCGTCGAGGCGCACCAGCCGCGACGTCGAGGAGTGGGTCAGCTCGGCGCCGCCGGTGATGGTGTGGCCGCGCTCGGCGAGCATCGCGGCGAAGGCGTTGTGGCGGTCGTACATCGCCCGCTTGTCGGCGTCGCTGGCCGCGGCCCAGCGGGCCTCGTCGCCGGGGATCAGGATGGCGTACTCCGTCATGGGTTCCTCCAGGGCTCGGGTGGAGTCTGTCATCGCGATGACGGACGGGGAACGCCCCGATCGACAGCCCGGTCCGGACCGGCCCGATGCTGTTTGCACTCTCACCAGGCGAGTGCTAAACATGACGTTGGCACTCTCCGCGTGAGAGTGACAAAACCAACGGACCGGCGAGCTGAGGCCCCGGGCGCCGGCGGGAAGGGTCCGTCGGGTCAGCGGGGGTCGTCCGTCGCGGGCAGCGGCCGGGTCCGTCCACACACGTGTCGAAGCGAAGGATCGCGCACAACATGGCGAAGCTGATTGCTTTCAACGAGGAGGCCCGTCGCGGCCTGGAGCGTGGCATGAACACGCTCGCCGACGCCGTCAAGGTGACGCTCGGCCCCAAGGGCCGCAACGTCGTCCTGGAGAAGAAGTGGGGCGCTCCCACGATCACCAACGACGGTGTCTCGATCGCCAAGGAGATCGAGCTGGAGGACCCCTACGAGAAGATCGGCGCCGAGCTGGTCAAGGAGGTCGCCAAGAAGACCGACGACGTCGCGGGTGACGGCACCACCACCGCCACCGTGCTCGCGCAGGCGATGGTCCGTGAGGGCCTGCGCAACGTCGCCGCCGGCGCCAACCCGATGGGCCTCAAGCGCGGCATCGAGAAGGCCGTCGAGGCGGTCTCCGAGCAGCTGCTCGGGATGGCCAAGGACGTCGAGACCAAGGAGCAGATCGCGTCGACCGCGTCGATCTCCGCCGCCGACGAGACCGTCGGCGAGATCATCGCCGAGGCGATGGACAAGGTCGGCAAGGAAGGCGTCATCACCGTCGAGGAGTCCAACACCTTCGGGCTCGACCTCGAGCTGACCGAGGGCATGCGCTTCGACAAGGGCTACATCTCGGCCTACTTCGTGACCGACCCGGAGCGGATGGAGACGGTCCTCGAGGACCCCTACATCCTCATCGCCAACCAGAAGATCAGCTCGGTCAAGGACCTGCTGCCGCTGCTGGAGAAGGTCATGCAGTCCGGCAAGCCGCTGCTGATCCTGGCCGAGGACGTCGACGGCGAGGCGCTGTCCACCCTGGTCGTCAACAAGATCCGCGGCACCTTCAAGTCCGTCGCCGTCAAGGCCCCGGGCTTCGGTGACCGTCGCAAGGCCATGCTGCAGGACATCGCGATCCTCACCGGCGGTCAGGTCATCTCCGAGGAGGTCGGCCTCAAGCTCGAGTCGACCGGCATCGACATGCTCGGCTCGGCGCGCAAGGTCGTGATCACCAAGGACGAGACCACCATCGTGGAGGGTTCCGGTGACGGCGACCAGATCGCCGGTCGCGTCAACCAGATCCGCGCGGAGATCGAGAAGTCCGACTCCGACTACGACCGCGAGAAGCTGCAGGAGCGGCTGGCCAAGCTGGCCGGCGGCGTCGCGGTGATCAAGGTCGGCGCGGCCACCGAGGTCGAGCTCAAGGAGCGCAAGCACCGCATCGAGGACGCCGTGCGCAACGCGAAGGCCGCCGTCGAGGAGGGCATCGTCGCCGGTGGTGGCGTGGCCCTGCTGCAGGCTGCCGACTCGGCGTTCGAGAAGCTCGAGCTGTCCGGTGACGAGGCCGTGGGCGCGCAGATCGTGCGCAAGGCGACCGAGGCCCCGCTGAAGCAGATCGCGGTCAACGCCGGTCTCGAGGGTGGCGTCATCGCGGAGAAGGTGCGCGGCCTGGAGGCCGGCCACGGTCTCAACGCGGCCACCGGCGACTACGTCGACATGATCGGCGAGGGCATCATCGACCCGGCCAAGGTGACCCGCTCGGCGCTGCAGAACGCCGCGTCGATCGCCGCGCTGTTCCTCACCACCGAGGCCGTGGTGGCGGACAAGCCGGAGAAGGCGCCGGCCATGCCCGGCGGCGACGGCGGCATGGGTGGCATGGACTTCTGAGTCCGTCGCACCGACGCCGACCACAGCATCACCCAGCAGGGCCCCGCTTCGGCGGGGCCCTGCTGCGCTTCCCGGGCGACGTGCCGGGCGCCTCGCCGCCGGGGCCTCCCGGAGCCTCGTGGTTCCGGCCCGTACCCTGGTGCCGGTGAGCGAGCAGCACGACGACGAGCGCGCCGAGGTCGCGGCGCGGTTCGAGCTGTTGGCCCGGGACCTGATCGAGCCGCTGCGGCGCTACCTCGCCCGCCGTACCGACCCCGAGACGGCCGCCGACGTGCTGGCCGAGACGCTGCTCGTGTGCTGGCGGCGCTTCGACGACGTGCCGGCCGGCGACGGCGCACTGCCGTGGGCCTACGGCGTGACCAAGGGCTGTCTCGCCAATGCGCAGCGCAGCGCCCGGCGGCAGCGCCGGGTGGCCGGCAAGGTCGCGGCGCTGGACCCGCCCCGCGAGACGGCGCCGGTCCCCGAGGGCGACCCGGCGCTGCACGAGGCACTCGGCCGGTTGTCGGCCTCCGACGCCGAGCTGCTGCGGCTGTGGGCCTGGGAGCAGCTCAAGCCCGCCGAGATCGCCGTGGTGCTCGACCTGACCCCCAACGCCGTGAGCGCCCGGCTCACCCGGGCCAAGGCCGCGCTGCGCAAGGAGCTGGCCCGATCGCGTCAGGATTCCTCCGGCACCGGACATGAACCAGCAGAAGGGAGACAGTGATGGACGACGACCGCGACCTGCTCGCACGGCTGCGTGCCGTCGATCCCGCTGGCGACCTGGAGCCCGCCTCGACCGAGACGGTGAGCCGAATGCTGGAGGACGTCATGAAGCAGCCCACCGACGTGGCCGAGAAGACCGCTGACCCCCGGACCGCTGACCCCAAGACCGCCGCGACCAAGGGTGCGGCGGCGACGAAGGGGGCCGGCGCCGACGATGCGACCCCGAAGGCCCCCGAGACCAAGCCGGGTGCCACGCCGCTGTGGCGTCGGGTCCGCTGGGCCCCGGTGCTCGCGGGTGCCGCCGCGGCCGCGATGGTGGTGATCGCCGGCATCGGCGTGATGAACCAGCGCACCACCACCACCGAGCAGCCTCCCGCCGCGGCACCCGAGGTCACCTCGACCTCGATCGGCGCCCCGGCACAGGTGCCCGCCCGCTGCGTGCCGCCGTCACCCGAGGTGCTGGCGGGCGTCCAGCTCGCGGTCGACGCGACGGTCACCGACGTCAGCGGCACCGAGGTGACCCTCACCGTCAACGAGTGGTTCGCCGGCACGCCCACCGACGAGGTGGTGCTCACCGCGCCGGCGCCGTCGCTGGCCGAGCTCGTCGGCGCTCCCGACCTCCAGGTCGGCCAGCGCTACCTGCTGGCCGCCAACGACGGGCAGCTGGTCGTCTGCGGCTTCAGCGGACCGTTCGACAGCGATCGCTCCACCCTCTACACCGCCGCCTTCGGAGGTTGACCCGTCTCGATGACCCTCTCCAGCGACACGCGTGGCGGTTCCACGGTCGGGATCCTGTTGGCCGCTGGTGAGGGGCGACGGATGGGGCGCCCCAAGGCGCTGATGAGCGACCCCGACGGCACGTCGTGGCTGCTGCGGGCCTGCGCCGCCCTCGACGTCGGCGGGTGCGACGCCGTCACGGTCGTGCTGGGAGCGGCGGCGGCCGAGGCGCGCGAGCTGTTGGCAGACGTGCCGGTCGATGTCATCGTGGCCCCCGACTGGAGGTCGGGCATGTCCGCGTCGCTGCGGGCGGGCCTCGGGTTCCTGGTCGAGGGCGACGCCGCCCTGCTCCACCTGGTCGACCTCCCCGACGTCGGGTCCGAGGTCGTCGCGCGGGTGCTCACGGCCACGCCGGCCGGCGACCCGCGGGCGGCCCTCGCGCGGGCGGCGTACGCCGGGGTGCCGGGGCACCCGGTGCTCCTCGGCCGGCACCACTGGCCCGGGGTGCTGAGCAGCGCCGCGGGCGACCAGGGAGCTCGTCGCTATCTCGCCGAGCACCCGCCCGAGCTGGTCGAGTGCGGCGATCTCGCCACCGGCGTCGACGTCGACCACCTCCCGGCCTCCTCGTAGCCGCGGCTGCCGTGCCGCGGCCAACCATCGGGCAACCCCGGTCGTCGTACCCTGAGCGCATGTCGGCCGACGAGAGCCCGAGCGCGCCCGAGGACGGGCGGCCCGCGCTGCCCAGCAGCCCCGCCGGGGTGGCCGACCTGCTCGGCTCGACCGGCTACCTCGCGGACCCGGCGCTGTCGACGATCGCCTACCTGGCGCTGGCGATGCAGCGTCCGCTGCTGCTCGAGGGCGAGCCCGGCACCGGCAAGACCTCGCTCGCCGAGGCGCTGGCAGTCGGGCTCGGGTGCCCGCTGATCCGGCTGCAGTGCTACGAGGGCATCGACGCGACGCAGGCGCTCTACGACTGGGACTTCCCGCGGCAGATCCTGCACCTGCGCACGCTGGAGGCCCTCGGCGGGGCGGCAGGCGGCGACGTCGAGGAGACCGAGAAGAGCCTCTACGACGAGCGGTTCCTGCTGGCCCGGCCGGTGCTGCGGGCGCTGCGCGAGGCCCCGGCCGTGCTGCTGATCGACGAGGTCGACCGGGCCGACGACGAGTTCGAGGCGTTCCTGCTGGAGGTGTTGTCGACCTACCAGGTGACGATCCCCGAGCTCGGCACCGTCGCGGCCGCGCGGCCGCCGGTGGTGGTGCTCACCTCCAACCGCACGCGCGAGCTGCACGACGCGCTGAAGCGGCGCTGCCTCTATCACTGGATCGACCACCCCGGGCTCGAGCGCGAGGTGGAGATCGTGCGGTCGCGGGAGCCCTCGGTGTCGGAGACCCTCGCCCGGCAAGTGGTCGAGGTGGCTCAGCGGCTGCGCGCGCGCGACGACCTCCTCAAGCCGCCCGGCGTCGCCGAGACCCTCGACTGGGTGCGCGCGCTGGGGCGGCTCGGCGCCACCGAGCTCGACCTCGAGACCGCGGCCGCCACGCTGGGTGCGGTCGTGAAGTACCGCGAGGACACCGATCGGATCAAGCACGCCCTCGACCGGCTGCTGGCGGTCTGAGGGGTCTCCGGATGGCTGCGATTGTGCGGAAATGACATGGCGGCGGCGCCAGATCATGACGTTTGTGCCGAAACGGCACCAACCCCACACCCCCCCGACGAGCTGCTCCTGGCCTTCGCCCGGGCGCTGCGGGCGGCGGGGGTGCCGGTGACACTGGACCGGTCGCGGGCCTGGCTGGAGGCGGCGGCGCTGGTGGACCTGGGGGACCGCGAGGCGACCTACTGGGCGGGTCGGGCGACGCTGTGCTCCTGTCCCGACGACCTCGACCGCTACGACCAGGTGTTCGAGGCGTTCTTCCTCGCCAGGGAGGGGCTGCCCCGGCAGAAGCCGCGCGATCGGCAGACGGAGCTGGTCAGCTCGCCGCTGCCCGACTCCGAGCAGGAGGGCGGCGCCGGGGCCGAGGACGCCGACACGGTGCAGGCGCTGGCGTCGGCCACCGAGGTGCTGCGCCATCGCGACATCGCGGAGGTGACCGGAGCGCAGAAGGCGCTGCTCGCCGCCATGTTCACCGCGCTGCGGCCGGTGTCGCCGCGGCGTCGCGCGCACCGGCGTACCGCCTTCCGGCGCGGGGAGGTCGACGCCGGGCGGACCCTGCGGCTCACCCTGCGGCGGATGGGTGAGCCCGCAGACATCGCGTGGCGTCGGCGGCGGACCCGTCCCCGCCGCGTGGTGCTGCTCGTCGACGTGTCCGGCTCGATGAGCAAGTACGCCGACGCCCTGCTGCGGCTCGCGCACCGCTACGTGGTGGCGGCCGACCGGGGCGCGGTGGAGGTCTTCACCACCGGCACCCGGCTGACCCGGGTGACCCGGGCGCTCGCCCATCGCGACCCGGAGCGGGCGCTGGTCGCCGCCGGTGAGGCGGTGCCGGACTGGGCGGGCGGCACCCGGCTGGGGGAGAACCTCAAGGCGTTCAACGACCGGTGGGGGCAGCGCGGAATGGCCCGCGGGGCCGTCGTCGTTGTGTTCAGCGACGGGTGGGAGCGCGGCGACCCCGCACTGCTGACCGAGCAGATGGCCCGGCTGCACCGGATGGCGCACCGGGTCGTCTGGGTCAACCCGCACCGCGGCAAGGCGGGCTACCAGCCGATCCAGTCGGGGGTGCTGGCCGCACTCCCGCACATCGACGACTTCGTCGCCGGCCACTCGCTGGCGACCTTCCACGAGCTGACCGAGGTGATCTCCCGTGCGTGACGTGCTTCCCGAGCTGATGGCGTGGTGGCGGGCCGGCGAGACCGTGGGTGTGGGCACGGTGGTGGCGACGTTCCAGTCCGCACCGCGCCCGGCCGGCGCCTCGATGCTGGTCGGCCCCGGGGCGAGGCGGTCGGCTCGGTGTCCGGCGGGTGCGTCGAGGGCGCGGTCTACGAGCTGGGCGAGCAGGTGGTCGCCTCCGGCGCCCCCGTGCTGGAGCGCTACGGCGTCTCCGACGACGACGCCTTCGCCGTCGGGCTGACCTGCGGAGGCATCCTCGACGTGTTCGTCGAGAAGGTCAGCCGGGAGACCTTCCCCGAGCTCGGCGAGATCGCCGACGACGTGGAGACCGGTCGGCCCGTGGCGCTCGCCACCGTGATCGCCCACCCCGACCCCGCCTGGGTCGGCCGCCGGCTGGTCGTCCGCCCGGAGCCCGAGCCCTCGTCGGGGACGCTGGGCTCCGTGCGCGCCGACCAGGCGGTGCGCGACGACGCGCTCGGGCTGCTCTCCCTCGGCCACAACGCGACCGTCACCTACGGCCCCGACGGCGAGCGGCGCGGTGAGGGCATGCAGGTGTTCGTGTGGGCGTTCGCACCGAAGCCGCGGATGCTGGTCTTCGGCGCGATCGACTTCGCCGCGGCGGTGGCTCGGGTCGGGTCCTTCCTCGGCTACCACGTCACCGTCTGCGATGCGCGGCCGGTCTTTGCCACCCACAGCCGCTTCCCCGATGCCGACGAGGTGGTCGTCGACTGGCCGCACCGCTACCTCGGCAAGGAGGTCGAGGCCGGCCAGATCGACGCGCGGACCGTGCTCTGCGTGCTCACCCACGACCCGAAGTTCGACGTGCCCGTCCTCCAGGTGGCGCTGCGGCTGCCGGAGGTCGCCTACATCGGCGCGATGGGCTCGCGTCGTACTCACGAGGACCGGCTGGTCCGACTCCGCGAGGCGGGGATGACCGAGGAGGAGATCGCCCGGCTCTCCTCGCCGATCGGTCTCGACATCGGCGCGCGCACCCCGGAGGAGACCGCCGTGTCGATCGCGGCGGAGATCA
Source organism: Nocardioides sp. (assembly GCF_041393715.1). Classification (GTDB taxonomy): domain Bacteria; phylum Actinomycetota; class Actinomycetes; order Propionibacteriales; family Nocardioidaceae; genus Nocardioides. Next base: position 115,129 of record NZ_JAWKJQ010000001.1, read on the forward strand.
TCGGGCGGCGGTGGGGCGGCAGCGGGCGCAGTCTGGCGGACACCGAGGGCCGGATCCACCACGACGTGGCTCGGTAGGCCCGTCGGAGGTCGGCAGCCGTCACCTCTCGTGTCGGTTGCCCCGGCGCGCTACCGTGACCACCGTCACTTCCCCGCCGGACCGGGAGACGCATGGCCGCCACACGTCATCAGCTGCAGGAGCGCCGCCTCGCGGCGGTCCAGGCCTGGACGTCGTTCGTCGAGCACGGCGACGACGCCGCCGGTCTGGTGCGCCCCGAGATCCTGCGCTCGTGGGAGGTCTCGTCGGCGGCGATCCGCCCCGACGTGACCCAGGCGCCGCTGGCCGACGAGACCGACACGGCGGAGTTCTGGAAGGAGTCACCGCTCCAGGTCGCGGTGGCGCGGGTCGAGGCCGAGCTGCGGCGTACCGCCGAGGACGGCGACCTGGTGCTCGCGGTCACCGACGAGCAGACGCGGATCCTGTGGACCTACGGCGGCCGGGTGATGCGCCGCAAGGCCGAGACCGTCAACTTCGTCCCCGGCGGGCAGTGGGACGAGGCGTCGGTCGGCACCAACGCGCTGGCCATCGCGGCCCGCACCGGTGAGCCGGCGATGGTCTTCAGCGCCGAGCACTACGCCCCGATCGTGCACAACTGGGTGTGCTGGGCGGCGCCCGTCTGCGACCCCACCACCGGCCAGCGGCTCGGTGTCGTCGACCTGTCGACGACCTGGGACCGCACCCACCCGATCGGCCTGGCGACCGCGCGGGTGCTGGCCCGGCTGATCGAGACCGCGATGCCGGCGTCCACCGCGATGAGCGCCGGCGGCCAGGACGAGGCGACAACGCCGGGGCTCTCGCTCACCCTCCTCGGCAACGCCGAGGCGCGGCTCGACGGTCGACGGCTGCTGCTCAACCGGAGGCAGACCGAGGTGCTCGCGCTGCTCTCCCTGCACCCCGAGGGGCTGGGGCTGGAGCAGCTGCACGCGCTGGTCTACGGCGACCAGTCGGTGACGCTGTCGACGCTGAAGGCGGAGGTGTCCCACCTGCGCTCGGCACTCGGCGGCGCCCTCGCCTCGCGCCCCTATCGGCTGACGCTCCCCGTGGCCACCGATGTCGACGAGGTCCTGGGGCTGCTCAAGCAGGGGCGGGTCGCCGCCGCCGTCGCGGCCTACGGCGGGGACCTCCTGCCCGGCACCAACTCACCGGCGCTCGCGGAGTTCGCCGAGTACGTCGCCGTCGCGGTGCGCGAGGCGCTGCTGGCCGCTCCCGACCCGACCGCCGTGCTCCGCTACACCGAGCTGGCGCCCTACGACACCGAGGTCGTGGAGGTCTGTCTGGCCCGCCTCGGCGGCGCCGGGCACCCCGCCGTACCCCTGCTGAAGGGGAAGCTCGCCGCCGCTCAGCACTGACCGCGAGACGGCGGTCGTGTCCGGCGAGACGGCGCCCCGGGCTGTCGGCTCGGTTTTCGCTCGCCGTTCACCGTGGTTGCCCCCGCTCGTTCACCCGGAGCCGGTGCGCTGGGGCACGTGCGAACACTCACCACCGCCCTGCCTCCGCTGACGGTCGAGTCCGTGGCGACCGTGCTGCGCACCGTCACCGTGACGGTGCTCGCGGTGCTCGCCCTCTCGCTCGCCGACCTGGCCCTGATGCCGCTCGTCGGGACGCACGGCGCGCCCGGTCACGCGGCGGGCGACACCCACCCCGCGGCGTACGCCGACGGCGAGGCCGTCACCCAGCCCTGACCCGACACCCCCGCCACGTGTCGATTCCGGCGGCACGACGTGCGTGATCCGGCGTGCCGAGATGTCGATTCCGGCGGCCCCAGAGACAAGAACGGCATGGGCGGGTTCGGGGCGTGCCTCTTCCGACATGTGGTGGAGCCATTTCCCGCACGTCGGACCACCAAACGGCGCATCTCGCGCCCCAACCGTCCGCCAACCTTGGCCGTCTAGGTTCGCCTGAGACCCACGTCACAGTCGGGTTCCACTGCTTTGTCAGACCACTGCTTGTCGGAGAGGACAGGGGAGCGAAGAGGATGACCAAGATCGAACTCACCGTCGACGGGGCGAAGGTCGCCGACGACGTCGAGCCGCGGATGCTGCTGGTGCAGTACCTGCGCGAGAAGCTCGGGAAGACCGGCACCGTGATCGGCTGCGACACCAGCAACTGCGGTGCCTGCACCGTGCACCTCAACGGTCGCAGCGTGAAGTCCTGCAACGTGCTGGCGGTCCAGGCCGACGGCGCCGAGGTCGTCACCATCGAGGGGCTCGCCGAGGGCGGCCAGCTGCACCAGGTCCAGGAGTCGTTCCGCGAGTGCCACGGCCTGCAGTGCGGCTTCTGCACGCCGGGCATGATCATGCAGTCCGTCGACCTGCTGGCCGAGAACCCCCACCCGACCGAGCAGGAGGTCCGCGAGGGCCTCGAGGGCAACCTGTGCCGCTGCACCGGCTACCACAACATCGTGAAGTCGGTCCTCCACGCCGCAGGAGGTGCCCAGTGACCGCCACCCAGGACGCCCCGGCCGCCGAGATCGGTCAGGCGCGACGTCGCAAGGAGGACCAGCGGCTGATCACCGGCCGGACCCGCTGGACCGACAACCTCAACCTGCCCGGCATGCTGCACCTGGCGATGGTGCGCAGCCCGTTCGCCCACGCGACCATCACCTCCATCGACACCGCCGCGGCCAAGGAGGCGACCAACGTCGTCGCCGTGCTCACCGGCGCCGACTTCGGCGAGGAGATGGGCGTCTGCATCAACGCGTGGCCGATCAGCCCCGACCAGAAGACCCCCGGCCACCCGCCGATGCCGAGTGACCGGGTCACCTTCGCCGGCGAGATCGTCGCCGTCGTCGTGGCCCGCTCGGCCGCCGAGGCCCGCGACGCGGCCGAGCTCGTCGATGTCGAGTACGACGACCTGCCGGCCGCGCTGGACCTCAAGGAAGCGGCCGAGGACACCGTGCTCGCGCACCCCGACCTCGGCACCAACAAGTCCGCCGTCTGGGTGTTCGACTCGGGCGAGGCCGGCACCGGCGGCGACGTCGAGGAGGCCATCGCCCAGGCCCGCGAGGACGGCATCGTCATCGAGCGGGAGTACCGCCAGCAGCGGCTGATCCCCGCCTTCATGGAGCCTCGCTCGGTGGTCGTGGACCCCACCGGTGAGCAGCTGACGATGTGGTCGGCCACCCAGATCCCGCACATCCTGCGCTTCGCGCTGGCCGCGACGACCGGGGTGCCCGAGTCCAAGATCCGGGTGATCGCGCCCGACGTCGGCGGCGGCTTCGGCGGCAAGCTGCAGACCACGCCCGAGGAGTGGATCGTCTGGGCGGTGGCGCGGCGGCTCGGCAAGCCCGCGAAGTACACCGAGACCCGCTCGGAGTCGCTGGTCTCCGGCCACCACGGCCGCGACCAGTGGCAGCGGCTCACGCTGTCGGCCACCAAGGACGGCACCGTGACCGGCCTCAAGGTCGACCTGCTGGCCGACCTCGGCGCCTACATCTCGCTCGTGGGCGGTGGTGTGCCGGTGCTCGGTGCGTTCATGTTCAACTCGATCTACAAGTTCCCGGCCTACCACTGGCGGGTGCAGACGGTCCTGACCAACAAGACCTGGACCGACGCCTACCGTGGCGCCGGCCGCCCGGAGGCGACGTACGCCATCGAGCGGCTGATGGACGAGCTCGCCGCCGAGGTGGGCGTCGACCCGCTGGAGATCCGCGAGAAGAACTGGATCAAGCACGAGGAGTTCCCGTTCACCACGGTGGCCGGGCTGACCTACGACTCCGGCAACTACGAGGCCGCGACCGCGCGCGCCAAGGAGATGTTCGGCTACGACGCTCTCCGGGCCGAGCAGGCCGAGCGCCGCGCCAACGGCGACAAGGTGCAGCTGGGTCTGGGCATCTCGACGTTCACCGAGATGTGCGGCCTGGCCCCGAGCCGGGTGCTGGGCAGCCTCGACTACGGCGCCGGCGGGTGGGAGTCCGCCACGGTGCGGATGACCCCGCTCGGCAAGGTCGAGGTGATCACCGGTGCGAGCGCCCACGGCCAGGGTCACGAGACGGCGTTCAGCCAGATCGTCGCCGACCGGCTCGGCGTGCCGTTCGAGGACGTCGAGGTGCTGCACGGCGACACCCAGGTGTCGCCCCGCGGTCTCGACACCTACGGCTCGCGGTCGCTGGTCGTCGGCGGTGAGGCGCTGGTCCGCGCGGCCGACAAGGTGATCGAGAAGGCCAAGCCGCTGGCGGCCCACCTGCTCGAGGCCTCGGCCGACGACCTGGAGTTCGGCGGCGGCCGGTTCACCGTCAAGGGCACCGACCAGGGGATCGGGATCGGCGAGCTGGCGACCGCCACGTTCACGGGTCACAACTACCCCGAGGGCATGGAGCTCGGGCTCGACTCCGATGCGACCTTCGACCCGGAGAACTTCAACTACCCCCATGGCACCCACCTGTGCGCCATGGAGGTCGACACCGAGACGGGCGCCGTGACGATGCGGTCCTACGTCTGCTGCGACGACATCGGCAACATCATCAACCCGATGATCGTGGAGGGCCAGGTCCACGGCGGACTGGTGCAGGGCATCGCCCAGGCCCTCTGGGAGGACGCGGTGTACGACGACTCCGGGACGCTGGTCTCGGGCTCGTTCGTGGACTACCTGCTGCCGACCGCGGCCGACACGATCTCCTTCCAGGTCGACCACACCACCTCGCCGTGCACCAGCAACACGCTCGGCACCAAGGGCGTCGGCGAGGCGGGCACCATCGCCTCCACGCCGGCGGTCATCAACGCGATCGTCGACGCGCTGCGCCCGATGGGCATCAACGACATCACGATGCCGGCCACCCCCGAACGGGTGTGGAAGGCGATCAACAGCTCGAAGGGAGCAGCCCAGTGATCCCCGCCAAGTTCGACTACGTCGCCCCGGCCTCGGTCGAGGACGCCCTCGCCGCGCTCGCCGAGCACGGTGACGACGCCAAGATCATCGCCGGCGGGCAGAGCCTGCTGCCGGTGCTGCGGATGCGGCTGAACGCGCCGGAGATGGTGATCGACCTGGGTCGCATCGACTCGCTGCGCGGGATCCGCGACGACGGCGACTCGCTGGTGATCGGTGCGATGACCACCCACCACGAGGTCCGTGACAGCGACCTGGTCAGGGAGCACGCGCTGCTGCTGTCCAAGGCCGCCGCGGAGGTGGCCGACCCGCAGATCCGGCACCGCGGCACCTTCGGCGGCGCCCTCGCGCACGCCGACCCGGCGGGCGACCTGGGCGCCCCGGCGCTCGCGCTCGGCGCGGAGTTCGTGATCGCCGGCTCCGGGGGCACCCGGACGGTGGCGGCCGACGACTTCTTCGTCGACCTCTTCGAGACCGCGATCGGCGAGGACGAGATCCTCACCGAGGTCCGGGTGCCGAAGCACACCGGCTGGGGCGCGCACTACGAGAAGTTCGTCCGGGTCGCCCACCAGTGGCCGATCGTGGCCGTCGGCGCCGCCTGCCGAACGGACGGCGGGAGCATCGCGGAGGCCCGGATCGCGCTGACCAACATGGGCTCGACCCCGCTGCGTGCGCGCGGTGTCGAGGAGGCGCTGGCCGGAGCGGCGGCGACCGAGGACGGGGTGGCGGCCGCGGCCGCCCGCGCCGCCGAGGGCACCAACCCGCCCTCGGACCTCAACGGCGACGCCGACTATCGGCGCCACCTGGCCGGGATCCTCACCCGGCGGGCCGTGCTCGCGGCGGCGGGGGCCTGACCGCATGGACCTGACCCACCGGTTCACCGTCCCCACCTCGGTCGAGGACACCTGGGCGCACTTCAACGACATCGCGTCGGTGGCGGAGTGCTTCCCCGGGGCCCAGGTGACCTCCGTCGAGGACGACTCCTTCCAGGGCTCGGTCAAGGTCAAGCTGGGCCCGATCGCCCTGCAGTACAACGGCTCGGGAACCTTCGTGGAGAAGGACGAGGCGGCGCACCGCTTCGTCGTCGACGCCAAGGGGAAGGACAAGCGGGGCAACGGCACCGCCGGCGCCACGGTGACGCTCAGCATGGAGGGCAACGGCTCGGCGACCGACGTCGAGGTCGTCACCGACCTGGCGATCACCGGCAAGCCGGCGCAGTTCGGCCGGGGCGTCATGCAGGACGTGTCGGACAAGCTGCTCGGGCAGTTCGTGTCCTGCCTGGAGCAGCGGCTGGCCGCCGACGCCACGCCGGCCGAGGCGGCCGAGCCGCCGGAGCCGGCGCCGGCTGCGGTGTCCGAGGCCGCGGTCGCCGACGGACCGGCCCCGACCGCTGCGTCGGAGCCGGCCGCCCCCAAGCACGCGGCACCGCCGCCCGCGGCGGCTGCCCGGCCAGCGCCCGACCACGACGACGCCCTCGACCTCGGTTCCGCGGTGCTGCCGGTGCTGGTGAAGAGCTACTGGAAGCAGGCCGCCGGGCTGGTGGTCGCGCTGGTCGTCCTCCGGTGGCTGGTCCGCCGGCTCTTCTGACGCGAGACGCACCCCCCCGCCCCGGACCCGGGTCTGCAGACCCGGGTCCGGTGGCGTCTTCGGGCCCGGAGCGGGGTCGGCCCGGCGAGCGGTCTTGACCGCCCGGTCACCCGCCCCGGAGGATCGAGGCCCGACCCGAGAAGGAGCCCGATGACGCCCCTCGAGAACCCCGCCGGCCGCACCGCCCTGGGACTCCCCGACGACTTCTGGCTGGGCGCCGCCACCGCGGCGTACCAGATCGAGGGGGCGGTCGACGAGGACGGCCGCGGCACCTCCATCTGGGACACCTTCAGCCACACCCCGGGCGCCGTCGAGCGCGGCGAGACCGGTGACGTGGCCTGCGACCACTACCACCGGATGCCGCAGGACGTCGCGATGATGAAGGACCTCGGGCTCGACGCCTACCGCTTCTCGGTGGCGTGGCCACGGATCCAGCCCACCGGCTCCGGCGCCGTCGAGCAGCGTGGCCTCGACTTCTACTCCCGGCTCGTCGACGAGCTGCTGGCGGCGGGGATCACGCCGTGGCTGACGCTCTACCACTGGGACCTGCCGCAGCCGCTCGAGGACGCCGGCGGCTGGCCCGAGCGCGACACCGCCCTCCGTTTCGCCGACTATGCGCAGACCGTCCACGCCGCACTCGGCGACCGGGTCCGGCACTGGACCACCCACAACGAGCCATGGGTGTCGGCCTTCCTGGGCTACGCGGCCGGCATCCACGCCCCCGGGCGTCGTGACGCGGCCGCCTCGCTGCGTGCGGTTCGCCACCTGCTCGTCGGGCACGGCCTGGCGACCCGGGCGCTCCGTGAGGCGGGTGCGGAGTCACTGGGCATCACCGTCAACCTCTACGCCGTCAGCGCCGCGAGCGACGATCCCGCCGATGTGGACGCCCGACGCCGGATGGACGGCATGTCCAACCGGATCTTCCTCGAGCCGCTGCTGCTGGGTCGGTGGCCCGACGACGTGCTCGCCGACCTCGACGCGGTGGGCCTCGGCGACGAGCTGCGGGGGCCGACGCCCGAGGAGGACCTCGCGCTGGCGTCGACCCCGCTCGACGCGCTCGGCATCAACTACTACTCCCGTCACACGGTCGCTGCCGGGGGCGAGCCCGGCTCCGAGCCGGCCTACCCCGGCAGCGCGGACGTGCGGTTCGTCAACCCGGGCTACCCCGTCACCGACATGGGCTGGCCGGTCGACCCGACCGGCCTGTCGGAGGTGCTCGAGTCGGTGCACGCCCTGGCGCCCGACCTGTCCCTCTACGTCACCGAGAACGGCGCGGCCTACCCCGACGACGTGGTCGTCGACGGGCGCGTCCAGGACGACGACCGGACGGCGTACCTCGACAGCCACCTGCGCGCCTGCGCGACCTCGATCGCGCGGGGCGTGCCGCTGCGGGGCTACTTCGCCTGGTCGCTGATGGACAACTTCGAGTGGGCGCTCGGCTACGGCAAGCGGTTCGGCCTGGTGCGGGTCGACTACGACACGTTGGAGCGGACACCGAAGCGGTCCGCCGAGTGGTATGCCGCGCTGACCCGCCGGCAGTAGAGTCCCCCGCATGCTGGGGTGGCTGCTGCGGTTGGCGGGCCTTGTCCTGCTCGCGATCGGGGTGCTGGCCCGGGTCGCGCCCACCCCCGATCGGGCGCAGACCCCGGAGTACGACGAGACCACGATCTCCGACTACCGCGCCGACTTCACGGTCGACGACCAGGGCAACCTCAGCGTGGTCGAGCGGCTGTCCGTGGACTTCCCGTTCAGTGGCAAGCACGGCATCTTCCGGTTCTTCGACACCCGTGACGAGAACGACCTGCATGCGCGACGGGTGCCCGAGGACATCTCCGTCACCCGGGACGGCTCGATCGAGCCGGTCGACCTGTCTCGGCGCAGCAGCGGCCGCTACGTGGTGGCCAGGATCGGCTCGCCCGACCGGACGGTCCTGCCGGGCACCCACGTCTACGAGATCCGCTACCGCATCGACGGCGTCCTGCTCCCCGGTCCGAGCGAGGGTGTCAGCACCTTCAACTGGAACCTGATCCCCGGGGGCTGGCAGCAGCCGATCACCTCCGCACGCCTCCAGGTGCGGCTGCCGGTGCCGGGGGACGACGTCCGCTGCGCCGTTGGCTGGGGCGCCACCGACGGGTGCCGGGCCCGGGGAGCCGGCACCGACACCCTGGTCGTCCGCACCGGCCCGCTGCCCCCGATGACTCCGGTCACCCTCGCCACCGACCTGACGCTCGCCACGCCACCCGCCGGGCACACGCTGCCGTGGACCCAGCGGCTCGACCCCCTGCTGGGGCGGTCGGTGCCGCTCGCGGTCGTCGTCCTGCTGGCCGCACTCGGCGCGCTGGTGGCCGGCGCGGTGGCCAGCCTGCGCGCCCGGGAGCCGCAGCCGCCGTTCCCGCTGCAGTACGCGCCCCCCGACGGCGTCGGTCCCGCCCAGGGGGTCTATGTGCTGACCGAGCGGGTCGGCAAGCGGTCGTTCGTGGCGTCGCTGTTGCAGGCGGCCGAGCACGGCGCCGTGTCGCTGGAGCGGAGCGGGAAGAGCTGGACCATCGCCGACGCCCGCGGCAACGAGGGCTGGCGCGGCCTGGACTCCTCGACGATGACCGTTGCCGGGCTGATCCCCGGACCGGGCGCGGCGTTCGTGGCGAGCAAGAAGGACGTCACCTCGGGCGAGGCCCTCCAGAAGCAGCTGGAGAAGCTCAAGGGCACCACCACGAGCTGGGGTGCGCGGCAGGGGCTCGTGGTGCCGAGCGGCCCGGGCGCTCTCGGCGGGCTGCTGGTGCTCGTCGCGGCGGTGCTGGCCGCCGTCCTGTGCAGCTGGGACCCGTTCTCGATGACCGCGATGGCCCTGGTGCCCGGACTCTTCGCGATCGGCGCCGCCAGCCTGGTGCTGCCCGGCGCCGGCACCATCCGCACCCGCGCGGGTCGCGAGATGTGGTCGCGGCTCGGTGGCTTCCGCCGGGTGCTGTCGACGCCGTCGAGCGTCGAGCGCTTCGGGTTCTCCGGCCGCGAGGAGCTCTACACCGCCTACCTCCCCTGGGCGGTGGCCTTCGACTGCGCCGACGAGTGGGCGGAGAAGTTCCGCATCGAGACCGGCAGCGAGCCGCCGGCGCCGGCGTACCTCGGGGGGTACGCCGGAGGCTGGGGCGGGAGCTCGGTCGACTCCATGGTCGGCGACTTCTCCTCGACGCTGAGCTCGGCGATCTCGTCCTACGAGTCCAGCCAGTCGTCCTCGGGAGGCGGTGGCGGCGGGTTCTCCGGAGGCGGTGGGGGCGGCGGCGGAGGTGGCGGCTCGTGGTGACCCGGCTCGCGGTCGCGCCCGTCGACCGGGCACGATGACCATCACCGGGAGCACCTGGTGACAGAAAGGGAGAGTCCATGCTGATCGCACTCGGCGTCGTGGGGGCGCTGGTCCTCGCACTCATCGCCTTCGCCATCACCGGCTTCAACAAGCTGCGCACGGCCGACATCTCGGCCCAGGAGGCGCTGGGCGGGATCGACGTCCAGCTGACCCGACGGGCCGACCTGATCCCCAACCTGGTCGAGACGGTCAAGGGCTACGCCGCCCACGAGAAGGACGTCTTCGAGGCGGTCACCGCGGCGCGCGCCGGCCTGCAGCACGCGGCCGCCTCCGGTGACGTGGCCGAGAAGGCCGCTGCCGACGCCGCCATGCAGCAGGCACTGGTCCGGGTCAACGCGGTGGCCGAGGCCTATCCGGACCTCAAGGCGAGCGCCAACTTCCAGGACCTGCAGAAGCAGCTCGCCGACACCGAGAACCAGCTGTCCTTCGCCCGGCAGTACTACAACGACGCCGTGGCCACGCTCAACAAGCTGGTGCAGACGATCCCCTGGATGTTCTTCTCCGCCATGGCCGGCGTGACCGCCCGGAAGTTCTACGACGCTCCCACGGGGCACGAGGAGGCCCCGAAGGTGCAGTTCTGAGGGTCGTCGCCCAGGGCTGCCGTTTTGGCACAAACGTCACGAATTCGCGACGCGGGCCTGCAGATTCAGCACAATCGTGGACCCCGGGTGGCGCCTGACCGCGTCAGAACACGTGTCGTGGCCGGAACTGCACCGACACCCGCGGCCCGGCGTGGGCGACCTTGGGGACGGCGTGGTCCCAGGTGCGCTGGCAGCTGCCACCCATCACCAGCAGGTCGCCGTGGCCCATCGTGAAGCTGCGTGACTCGCCGCCGCCGCGCGGACGCAGCGCCAGGCGACGCGGGTCGCCGAGCGAGACGATCGCGACCATCGTGTCGGCGGAGCGGCCGCGGCCGATCCGGTCGCCGTGCCAGGCGACCGAGTCGCGGCCGTCGCGGTAGTAGCAGCAGCCGGCCGTCACGAAGCCCTCGCCGAGCTCGGGGCGGTAGTGCTCCGACAGCGCGTCGCGGGCAGCGGCGAGCGTGGCGTGGGGGAGTGGCTGACCCTCGGCGTACGTCGACACCAGGCGCGGCACGTCGACGACCCGGTCGTACATCGGTCGCTGCTCGGCCCTCCACGGGACCTCCCCGAGCATCGTGGCCAGGACCTCGTCGGCGTCCAGGACCCAGCCGGGTCGCAGGTCGACCCACGCGCCGTGCGGCAGCCGGACCCGCTCCACTGCCCCGGTGAGCGGGGCCAACGGCCCGAGCGCTGCGTCCGGCTCGAAGAGCGTTGCCTGGAAGTCCATGGGCAGAGGGTACCTCGGATCGAACACATGTTCGACATCTCGGGGGACGACGATTGGGCACAAACGACGGGATTTCGCGCCCAGGTCATGTCGTTGTGGGCCAAACGTCGACCTCGACGACGGCAGGACGTGGGCGGCAGGCGCCGACCCGGGGCCACCCCTCGGGGACCAGTCAGGGTGGCCCCAGGGGTGAAGGTCTGGTGAACCCGCTGGCCCTCGGCCGCTTCGGCTTGCCAGAGTGGGGCCCATGACGCACTCCGCCCTCGAGGCCTCCGGGCCGCCGCCGGGCGCGGCTCCCGCCGCCCGGGTCGCCAACCTCACCAAGACCTACGGCACCGGCGACGCTCGCGTGGTCGCGCTCGACGACGTCTCCCTGGACATCCGGGCCGGCGAGTTCACGGCCGTGATGGGGCCGAGTGGCTCGGGGAAGTCGACGCTGATGCACTGCTGCGCCGCCCTCGACCGCGCCGACCGCGGCCAGGTGTACGTCGGCGAGGCCGAGCTCACCAGCCTCAAGGACAAGGCGCTCACCCAGCTGCGGCGAGACCAGATCGGCTTCGTCTTCCAGGCGTTCAACCTGGTGCCGACGCTCACCGCCCACGAGAACATCACGCTGCCCCTCGCCCTCGCCGGCCGCAAGCCCGACCAGGAGTGGTACGACACCGTCGTCGGCGCCGTCGGCCTCGGTGACCGGCTCTCCCACAAGCCGAACGAGCTCTCCGGCGGCCAGCAGCAGCGGGTAGCGGTGGCCCGGGCGCTGGTCAGCCGGCCGATGATCGTGTTCGCCGACGAGCCGACCGGCAACCTCGACTCCCACTCGGGCGCCGAGGTGCTGCAGCTGCTGCGCCGGTCGGTCGACGAGTTCGGGCAGACCGTGGTGATGGTGACCCACGACCCGGTGGCGGCGGCCTACACCGACCGCGTCGTGTTCCTCGCCGACGGCAGAGTCGTCGACGAGGTACGCCGACCGACCCGCGAGGTCGTGCTCGACGTGATGACCCGGATGACCGCGCCGAGCCCGGACCGGGCGGCCGACTGATGTTCCGCGTGGCGCTCAAGAGCCTCCTCGACCGCAAGCTCCGGCTGCTGCTCAGCACCTCGGCGATCATCCTGGGCGTCGGCTTCGTGGCCGGCTCGCTGGTGTTCACGGACATGCTCGAGTCGGGCTTCGACAAGATCTTCAGCCGCGCCGTCGGCGACGTGGTGGTCCGCGACAAGGCCGGTGTCGGCGAGTTCGGGACCACGACCGACAAGACGGTGCCGGCCTCGCTCGTCGCCGACCTGGCGGCGCTGCCGGGGGTGGCCCGGGCCGATGGCAACGTCAGCAACCAGAGCACCTTCGTCATCGGCAGGGACGGCAAGGCGATCGGCGGCCAGGGGGCGCCCGGCCTCGGCCTCAACTGGAACGACGCGCCCGGCCAGGGCGGCCAGCCGGTGGTCAGCGTGGTGGACGGCCGGCCCCCGGAGCGCGCGGGTGAGGTCGCACTCGACACCCGCACCGCGGAGCGAGCGGGCTACGACGTCGGCGACCAGCTCAAGCTGGTCACCTCCTCCAGCACCGAGGACCAGCTCGAGGCCACGCTGGTCGGCACCTTCGAGTTCGCCGACGGCGGCACCCTCGCCGGGGCCTCGCTCACGGCGTTCGACACCAAGACCGCGCAGCAGCTCTTCCTCGGCGGCCGCGACGAGTTCAACGACATCTGGGTCTCCGCCGAGCCCGGCGTCAGCCAGGACCAGCTGCGCGACACCGTCGCGGCCGCGCTCCCGGCCGGCGACGTCGCCGTCACCGGCGAGCAGGAGGCCGCGGACAACGCGGAGGGCCTGGGCCAGGCGCTCAGCTTCATCCGCACCTTCCTGCTGGTGTTCGCCGCCATCTCGCTGTTCGTCGGCGCCTTCCTGATCGTCAACACCTTCGCGATGCTGCTCGCGCAGCGCAGCCGAGAGCTGGCGCTGCTGCGCGCACTGGGCGCCTCGACAAGGCAGGTGTTCGCCTCGGTGGTCGCCGAGGCCGTCGTGGTCGGCCTGATCGGGTCGACCCTGGGGCTGGCCTTCGGGCTGTTGCTCGCCAAGGGGCTCCAGGCGCTGTTCGGCCTGGTCGGTCTCGACCTCGCCGGCCAGTCCCTCGTGGTCTCGCCGGCGACCATCGTGGCGTCCTACGTCATCGGCGTCCTCGTCACCGTCCTGGCCGCGGTCATGCCGGCCTGGCGGACCCGCCGGATCGCGCCGGTCCAGGCCCTCGGCGACACCGTGGCCCTGCCCGAGTCGTCGCTGCTGCGCCGGTTCGTGGGCGGGCTGGTGCTGCTGGCGGGAGGCGTGGCGTTGATGGCGCTGGGACTGCTGGGAGACGTGCCGCGCGCGGGGTGGATCACGCTCGCCGGCGCCGTCGCGGTGCTCCTCGGCGCCGCGATCGCCTCGCCCGTGCTCGGCCGACCGCTCCTGGACGGCGTACGCCGGCTCTTCAGCGCCGGCTTCGGCACCGTGGGCCAGCTGGCCGGGGAGAACACCAGGCGCAACCCGCGGCGTACCGCCTCGACGGCTTCGGCGCTGATGATCGGCCTGGCCCTCGCCGGTGCGGTCGCGATCCTCGCGACCTCCGGCAAGGCGACGACGGCGACGGTGATCGAAGACACCTTTGCGGGCGACTTCGTGATCGGCAACGTCAGCAACCAGCCGTTCTCGTCGGCCGTGGCCGATCGGGTGGCCGAGGTCGACGGCGTGACGCAGGTGATGCGTCAGCGCTTCGGCATCGGCTCGATCGACGGCGACTTCGCGGTGCTCGGCGGCCTGGACCCGGCGGGTCTCGGACCGGTGGTGAAGGTCGATGTCGTCGAGGGTGACCTCGCCGATCTCGGACCCGGCAGCGTGGTGATCGACTCCTCCTTCGCCGACAGTCATCACCTGCATGTGGGTGATCCGGTGACCTACACCCTCGCCCAGGGCGAGGAGGACCTCGAGGTCGCCGCCGTCATCGAGCCGGCGCCGCTGCTCGCGCTCCCGGCCACCACGCTCGACGGGCTCGCCCGGCTCGGCTTCCCGCAGGAGGACGCCACGGTCTTCGTGGCCGGCCCGACCGCGAGCGTCGACGACCTGGAGGCGGCGGTGGGCGACAACCCCTTCGTCACCGTCAACGACCGCGCCGGCCTCGTCCAGCAGCAGAACGACCAGGCCGACCAGGGGTTGCTGATGATCTACGGACTGCTCGCGCTGGCCCTGATCATCGCCGTGCTGGGCATCGTCAACACCCTGGCGCTCTCCATCATCGAGCGCACCCGGGAGATCGGGCTGCTGCGGGCCGTCGGCATGACCCGGGGGCAGCTGAGGCGCCTGGTCACGCTGGAGTCGGTCGCGATGTCGCTGCTCGGCACCGCGATGGGGTTGGTGCTGGCGCTGTTCTTCGGGGTGGCGGTGTGGCGGGCGTTCCGCGACGACGGGCTCACCGAGCTGGCCATCCCCGTGCTGCAGCTGAGCCTGTTCGCGGTGGCGGCGGTGGTCGTCGGCGTCCTGGCGGCGGTGTTCCCGGCGCGCCGGGCGGCCAAGCTGGACGTCCTGGACGCGATCGCGACCGAGTGAGCCGGCTCACCGGCGGCCTCGATTAGGTAAAGGGTTCTCCGATTCCGCGTACACGGGCCCGCCCGGCCACCTATCGTTCCCGCCGTGGACGATGTGCTGACTTCGCGAGGCCGCGAGCTCAAGCACGTCCAGGTGCGCGAGTACGTCCGGTCGCTGGTCGACGGGCTCCAGCCTGGTGACCCGGCCCCCTCGGAGAGGGAGCTGGTGACCCGGTTCGGGGTGGCCCGGATGACGGTGCGGCAGGCGATGGACGCCCTGGTCGGCGAGGGCTTGCTGGAGAGGATGCCCGGCAAGGGCACCTTCGTCGCACGCCCGCGCCGTCGTGCCGACCGTCCGCTGAGCTACTCCGAGGAGATGCACCGGCGCGGGCTGCAGCCCGAGTCGCAGACGCTGCTCTCCCGGCTGGAGCAGGCGGGTCCGGGGGTCGCCCGGGCGCTCGGCATCACCGAGGGCGACGCCGTGCTGCACTGGCGTCGGCTGCGCCGGGCCGACGGCGCCCCGATGTGCATCCAGGACGCCTACCTCAACGAGGTGCTGCTCCCCGGCTTCCTCGAGAAGCACATGCCCACCGGACTCTTCGACGCTCTCGCCCGACGTGGCCTGCGACCCACCTGGGCCGAGGACTCCGTCAACGCCGACGTCGCCAGCGAGGCCGAGGCCGAGCTGCTCGAGGTCGACCCGGGGGCCTCGGTCCTGCGGGTGGCTCGCCGGTCGCTGTCCGGCGACGTCGCGGTCGAGGTGTCCCGCACCGTCTATCGCGCGGACCGCTACACCATGTGGCTCCAGGTCGGCTGCGAGGACTGACCGACCCTGTCGGGTCGTCGTACCCGCGCGGACCGGGTCAGCCGAGCTCGCCCAGCGCCGCCACCTCGGCGCCGGCCTCCTCGCACACCCACACCGGGTCCGGACCGCCCAGGTCGGGCTCGATCGCCAGCGTGTGCAGCGGGCCGTCGGCGTCGCACAGCCGGCACTCGGGCCAGCGCCGGCCCGCGTCCAGCAGCGCGTCCTGCACGTCCTGGGCGACCAGCCCGGCGGCGTAGGTCAGCCCGTCGGGCCACTGTCCGACCCACCAGCGGCGCTGGGACATCGCCTCCTCCAGCATCGAGACGGCCTCCGCGTCCGCCAGTCCTCGCGCCCGGAGGTCGGCAAGGATCGCGGCCCGGGCGGCAAGCAGCGTGGCGTCGTCCATGCCCCCATGGTGCGTCGCGCCGGCGGCGCCGGACAACCTCGAGCGGCACTAGGCTGCTCGGCATGAACCGGGCCGTCCTGGAGGTCGCCGTCCTCTCCGACCGCGACGTCGCCGGGGCCGTCGAGGGCGGTGCCGACCGGCTGCTGCTCGCGGTCCCCCAGCCAGACGACGTGGTCGGCACCTCGCCCGACCTGGCCGTCGCGTCGCCGGTGCTGCGTGAGAGCCCGGTGCCGGTGCGTGTGGTGCTGCGGCTGAACGACGGCTACACGACCACCGGCGGGGAGTTCACCCGGCTGGTCGGGCTCGCCGAGGAGTACCTCGCGCTCGGGGCCGAGGGCGTCTGCTTCGGCTTCCTCGACGCCGACCTCGAGGTCGACACCGGCATCTGTCGCGCGCTCGCGGAGGCGCTGCCCGGCGTGCCGTGGACCTTCAGCCGGGCCGTCGACGCGACGCTCGACGCCCGCCGCTCCTGGCGTCGGCTGCTCGACCTGCCGGGTCTCAGCGCCGTCAGCTCGGGCGGCTCCCCGCGCGGCCTCACCCAGGGGTACGACGACCTGCTGGCGCTCGCCGAGGCCAGCCCGTCGGTCGCCGCGCTGCTGATGCCCAGCGGCGGCCTGGTCGCCGAGCAGGTGCCGTGGCTGGCCCGCGCCGGCGTCCGCCAGCTGCAGATCGACGAGCAGGCCCGGCCGGGCGGCTCGGCCAAGGCCTACGTCGACGCCGCGCTGGTGCGCTCCTGGCGGACCCTGGTCGACAGCGCGGTCGACCGCCTGGTCCGATGATCCTGATCGACCCGCCCCAGGTGGCCCGGCACGGGCGGGTCTGGTCACACCTCGCCAGCGACACGTCGTACGACGAGCTGCACGCCTTCGCCCGGGCCGCGGGCATCCCGGCCCGCGGCTTCGACCGCGACCACTACGACGCGCCGCAGGAGCTCTACGACCGGTTGGTCGCGGCCGGCGCGGTCCCCGTCAGCACCCGCGAGCTGATCCGTCGGCTCGGCGCGGCCGGGCTGCGCCGTCCCAAGCGCGACCTGATGCGCCCGCGCAGCCCGGGGCGGACGCTGCTGCTGCCGCCGCGGCTGCGGCCCGGTGACCGGGTGGCCGTGGTGGCGCCCGCCGGTCCGGCCGACGTCGACCGACTCGACGCGGGGCTGGCGCTGCTCCGCGGCTGGGGCCTCGACGTGCCACCGCCGGCCGCGCTGGCGACGGCGGGCCAGCCGTGGCTCGCGGGCAGCGACGAGGCGCGGGCGGCCGCCCTCACCGAGGCCTGGCTGGACCCCACCGTGCGGGCGGTGGTCGCCACCCGCGGGGGCTTCGGCTCCCAGCGCCTGCTCGACCTGGTCGACTGGCGGCGCCTGGCTCGGGAGCGCGAGGGGCCGCCCGCCTGGCTGGTGGGCTACTCCGACGTCACCGCCCTGCACCAGGCGTTCGCCGCCGCGCTCGGGGTCGCCACCATGCACGGACCCGGCGTCGCCACCCTGCCGCAGCTCACCGACGACGCCCGCCAGGCGTGGCACGCGCTCCTCTTCGAGGGTCGGGTCCTGCCGCTGGAGGGCGAGGGTCTGGCGCCGGGGGAGGCCACCGGCCCCCTCGTCGGCGGCAACCTCACGGTGCTCGCCGCCGCGGCCGGCACCCGGGGAGTGCACCCGGCACGCGACTCGATCGCCCTGTTGGAGGACGTCAACGAGGCGCCCTACCGCCTGGACCGCCTGCTCACCCAGCTGCTCCGCAGCGGCTGGTTCGAGGGTGTCCGCGGTGTGGCCCTGGGCGGCTTCACCGACTGCGGCGCCCCCGACCACGACGTACGCCGGCTGCTCCTCGACCGGCTCGGACCGCTCGGCGTCCCGATCGTCGGGGGGCTGCCCGTCGGCCACCTCGACGCCACCCGGAGCGTCGTGCTGGGTCGGCGGGCCCGGCTCGACGGGCGGTCTGGACGGGTGACCCAGGATCTGGCCGTTTCGCCGACAGCCTGACCCGGGGTCCGCCACGATCGAGGGCACCCGGACGAACGGCGGCTCGCCCAGTCGTCGGCGACCGGGTTGTGACCCTTTCGTGATCTTCGCTAGGGTCGCGCGCGTTCTTTACCCTCGCCGAGGAGGCAACCCCCCGTGTCAGCCACGCCACTCGGAGCCCGCGACCGGCTGTTCCTCAACCGGTTCAGCTTCGGCCACACCAACCAGCTCGCCAAGCAGGTGCACAGCGCCGGCGGCGGGCGGGCCTGGTTCGAGAAGCAGCTCCACCCCGGCTCGATCAAGGACACGAAGGGCAACCAGGTCAAGGCCTGGTTCCCCGACGTGTGGTACTCCCCGTCGAAGCTCTACGAGCGCAACGAGTCGGGCGTCGCCAACTGGTGGGAGGTGATGCCCGACCTGGCGCGCTGGACGATGATGCGGCGGGTCTACTCCAGCCATCAGCTGCACGAGGTGATGGTGGACTTCTGGTCCAACCTGCTGCACGTCCCGCTGGGTGACGACTACGCCTGGGTGGGCCGCGTCGACTACGACAAGCTGATCCGCAAGCACGCCCTCGGCAAGTTCGACGACATGCTGGTCAAGGCGATCACGCACCCGGCGATGGGGCTGTCGCTCGACAACGCGTTCTCCACCAAGGACGCGCCCAACGAGAACCTCGGCCGCGAGCTGCTCGAGCTCCACACCGTCGGCGTCGACGGCGGCTACACCGAGCGTGACGTCAAGAACTCCAGCCGGATGCTCACCGGCTACCGCGTCGACATGTGGCCGACGTACAAGAAGCACTACGAGCCCGACGACCACTGGACCGGCACCATCAAGGTGTTGGGGTTCAAGTCCACCAACCGCAGCAAGGACGGGCGCAAGGCCACGGAGAAGTACCTCCGCTACCTCGCCCACCACCCCAAGACCGCCAAGCGGATCGCCCAGCGGCTGTGCGTGAAGTTCGTCCACGACAACCCCTCGTCCGGCCTGGTCAAGCACGTCGCCGCCGCGTGGACCCACAGCGGCACCGACATCAAGGCGACGCTGCGGGCGATGGTGAGCCACCCGGAGTTCCTCGGCTCGGCCAACCAGAAGGTGCGCTCGCCGCTCGAGGAGACGCTCGCGACGATCCGCGCCCTCGGGATCAAGCCGCACAAGCCGACCGACGACAACGCCTTCGCCAGGGCGCTCTACTGGTCGGTCAGCGGCCAGGGCATGACGCCCTACGGCTGGCCGGCGCCCAACGGCTTCCCCGAGGTCAACGTCGCCTGGTCCAGCCCCGGCCGGGCGCTCGACTCGCTCAACGCCCAGCTGCGCTACGCCTCGCTGGCCTCGTGGGGCACGGGCGGCTGGCTCACCACCGACGTGGGCTTCAAGAGCTACCACAGCTTCCTGCCGCCGCTGCCCGCGCGCTTCGGCTCGGTGATCAACCACGTGAGCATCACGCTGCTCGGGGAGCCCGCCACGCCGCGGATGAAGGACGGCATCGCGCTGCGCACCGGCATCGGCCTGAACCGCAGGGTCGGCCGCTCCGCCATGGACGACAACCGCGTCAAGCAGATCCTGATCGCGCTGCTCGGCACCCCGGCCCACCTGACCCGTTGAGGACCCCGCGATGACCGAGACTGCCACGACCCAGACGACGACCGGTGCCGACCCGCGACGGTGCGGCTGCCCCGACTTCACGATGAGCCGTCGGCGACTGCTGGCCGGCGCCGCGGCCGGCACCGGCACGCTCGCCGCCGGACAGCTGTTCGGCG
This sequence comes from Nocardioides sp., assembly GCF_041393715.1. Lineage (GTDB taxonomy): Bacteria > Actinomycetota > Actinomycetes > Propionibacteriales > Nocardioidaceae > Nocardioides. Next base: position 134,739 of record NZ_JAWKJQ010000001.1, read on the forward strand.
ACGCCTTCCGCCAGGTGTCCTACGGCGCCGCGCCCGACGGCAACGTCGTCGTGGTGCTGTCCTTCCGCGGCGGCTCCGACGGCCTGTCCATCGTCGTCCCCAAGGACGACCTGACCTTCCTGACCAAGGTCCGTCCCGACCTGGTGGTGCCCAACGCCGCCCTGGTCGGCGGCAACGCCAGCTGGGGCCTGCACCCGGCGCTCGCCCCGCTCGTCCCGATGTGGAACGCCGGCACCTTCGGGGCCGTGCACGGCGCCGGCCTGCCGCAGCCCAACCGCAGCCACTTCGAGGCCATGGAGGTCGTGGAGGAGGCCAACCCCGGCTCCAACGCCCGGGTCGGCTGGATCAACCGGATGATCGGGCTCGACACCAACGCGCTGCCCGAGGAGCAGATCCAGCTCGGCAACAGCATGCTGCCCACCGCGTTGGCCGGTCCCGCCGCCGCGCTCGGCGCCCGCGTGGTCGACGACTTCCAGATCCCGAGCATCGGCAGCTGGATGGAGTCCAGCAGCCAGGTGAAGAAGTCGCAGAAGAAGATCTGGGGCGGCAAGGGCACCGCCATGAACCGCGGCTTCCAGACCGCGCTCGCCTCCGTGAGCCGGCTGGCGCCGGCGGTCGACCTGGCCAACAACGACGCGGGCTACCCCGACGGGCCGCTCAAGGGCGTGCTGTCCAACACCGCCCGGCTGATCAAGGCGAAGGTCGGCGCCAAGATGGTGGCCGTCGACTACGGCGACTGGGACATGCACACCGGCCTCGGGAAGCCGCAGGCCGGCGGCTGGATGTATGACCACCTCGACCACTTCGCCAAGGCCGTCAAGGCGTTCTTCGACGACCTGGGCGCCGACGCCGATCGGGTCACCGTGGTGACGATCAGCGAGTTCGGTCGCCGGGTGGCCCAGAACGGCTCCGGTGGCGAGGCCGGCGTCGACCACGGATACGGCAACGCGATGCTGGTGCTCGGCGCCGGCGTCAACGGCGGCGACGTGCGCGGTGGACCGTGGCTCCCGCTCTCCGACACCTCGCTCAACCAGGGCGACGTCCCGCTGGTCAACGACTACCGGCACGTGCTGTGGGAGGTCATCATGAAGCGCCAGGCGCTCGGCAACGCCGACCGCCAGAAGGTCTTCCCGGGCCTCACCCAGAAGGCCGTCGGAGTGATGGTCTGACCCGCGCCGAGATCAGGGGCGTCGGGCCAGCCGCTCCAGCTCGGCGGTGACGTTGGCGCGGGCGACCGGCTCCCACCGCTCGCGGGCGTACGCCGTGTGGAACAGCGTCGGCTTGGCCAGCAGCGACCCCAGGATCTCGGCGCGGCCGGCGGCGAACGCCTCGTCGGGCACCTGGGCGTACTCCCGGCGCACCCCGGCGGCATAGTCGGCATAGCGGGCGGCCCCGCTGGCCAGGATCGCCAGGTCGGCGTCGGTGAGCGCCTCGCCCGCCGCGTCACCCGGCCGGGGCCGGTGGTCGGCGGTCAGCCGCACCAGCCGGGCCGTCTCGGCCGCCACGTCGTCGGGCACGAGACCGACCAGCGCCCGCTCGGCCCAGCGGGCGGAGCGCTCCTCGTCGTCGTGCGCCCCGGCGTACACCGCGTCGTGGAACCAGGCCGCCAACCGGGTCGACAGGGGGGGGAACCCGACCTCGGCGGCGGCCAGCTCGTCGAGCCGGTCGAGCACCTCGGACAGGTGTCGCAGGTCGTGGTAGCCCCGGTCGGCGGCGCCCCACGCGGCCAGCAGCGCGTCGCGCAGCGAGTTCCCCTCCACGGACGGGGACAGCGGCCACCGGGAAGCCAGCACCTCGGGCATGGGGCCATTCAACTCGATGCGCCGAGCGAACCGAGTTTCGCCGTTCTGCCACGCAACCGCGCCGATCGCTTTACTCTGCGGAGGCATGACCTTCCCCTTGCGTCGTGGCGCCGTGGCGAGCCTGCTCGGCGGCGTCCTGGCGGCGGCCGCGATGGCCGCCCCCGTCGTGTCCGGCGGCTCGGCCGCACCGACCCCCGTGACCGCCTCCCCCCGGCTGGCTTCGGGCGGCTACACCTGCACCGGCTACTGCAAGCACCCCACCAACGCCGCCAAGGTGTTCAAGTGGGGCTCCCCGAAGTGGGGAGACGAGTTCGAGGTGTCCAAGCTCAACCGCAAGAAGTGGCGATCGGACCACCCGAAGCGGATCCTGAGCAAGGGCGGGATGCTGACCATCAAGGCCAAGGGCTACCAGCAGCAGATCACCACCTGGGGCAACCAGTCCGCCCGCTACGGCCGCTGGGAGGCCCGGGTCCGGATCCACGAGCGGCCCGGTGCCACGGGCGAGCACTACGTCGCCAGCTGGATGCTGGAGCCCACCGGCGGCGACCACTGCGGGGCCAGCGAGGTGACCCTGGCGCAGTACGCCGTCGACGACGCGCGGGTGTCCGGGTGGGTGCGCACCCTCGACGACAACGAGTTCCGCTACTCGCGGGCCACGAGGCTGAGCAACCTCGCCTGGCACACCTACGCCATCGAGATCACGCCGAAGCGGATCTCCTGGTTCAGCGACACCAAGGTGCTGCGCACCGAGAAGCGCCCGGCCGCGCTGTCCGGGGTCAAGCTGCGGCCGCAGTTCGTGCTCGCCGGCCTGCCGGACACCGAGATGCGTGAGACCTGGCTGCAGATGGACTGGGTGCGCTTCTACTCCCTCGAGCGCAAGAACGCGAAGTCGACCAAGGCGACGCAGATGACCTCGAAGACCTACGCCGACGGTTGTTGAGCCAGGTGGCGCCCGGTCGGCCAATTCTCCGGTTTCGCCACGGGGCGCCCGGCCGTCGCCCTAGCCTGCCGGGGTGACCAGCCCCCGTCGTCGCCCCCTGCTGCCGAGCCTGCTCGGCGGTGTCCTGCTGACCGGCGCCGCGCTCGCCGCCGCGGGGCTCTCCGCTCCCGACGCGCCGACCGCCGAGCCCGACGTACGCCCGGCCTTCGCGGACACCTGCATCGGCTACTGCAAGCACCCCACCAACGCCGCCAAGGTGTTCAAGTGGGGCCTGGAGGCCTGGCGCGACGAGTTCGAGGTCGACCCCTTCAGCAGCCGCTGGCAGTCGGACAAGCCCAAGCAGATCGGCCAGCAGAACGGCATGCTCACCATCAAGGCCTACGCCGACACGGGCTCGATCACGGTGTGGCCCGACGACCAGGCGGCCAAGTACGGGCGCTGGGAGGCCCGGGTCCGGGCGGTCGAGAAGAAGACCAACGGCCAGCCCTACCGCTTCACCTGGCAGCTGGTGCCGGTCGACGGCGACCACTGCGGGGCCAGCCAGGTCACCCTCGCCAGCTACGTGCCCGGTGACGCCCGGGCGCGCGGCTCGGTGCGCACCCTCGACAACAACGACTTCCGCTTCTCGCGCAAGCGCGACCTGCGCTCCCGCGCCTGGCACACCTACGCCGTCGAGATCACCAAGGACCACATCTCGTGGTTCGTCGACACCAAGGTGATGCGCACCGAGACCCGCACGGACGCGCTGTCCGGTGCCAAGCTCCGGCCGCAGTTCGTCATCGAGGGTGACCCCGACGCCACGATGAACGAGTCGTGGATGCAGATGGACTGGGTCCGCTACTACACGCTCAAGCGGCCCAACGCGAAGTCGATCGACGCCAAGCAGATGTGGCAGCAGACCTACGACGGCGGCTGCTGACCCCACCGCGAGGTGCGGGAAACGGCCCCGCGAGATGCGGGAAATGGTCCCGCGAGGTGCGGGAAACGGCCCCGCGAGATGCGGGAAACGGCCCCGCGAGATGCGGAGCAGCTCAGGACTCCCAGACGCCGGTGACCTGCTCGAGCCGGCGGGTGCGGCGCTGACCGGGTGTCAGCGCCCAGCGGACGGCACGGGTGGCGGCGTGGCCCGCCCGGCGCGCCAGCCAGGGGTGGTCGCGGAGCCTCAGCTCCGCGCGCGCCCACGCCGGCAGCAGGTCGATGGCAGCGAGCCAGAGCGCGGCGTACGCCGGCCGGCCGGGCAGTGGCAGCGGCGCCTCGTGGCGCAGGTGTCGCAGCGCCTCGTGGGCGGCGGGGACGGCGCGCAGCTCGGGACGGAACGCCGCCAGGTCGGCGGCCAGCGCGGCCTCGGTCCGCGGCGGCTCGAGCACTCCCGAGCCGAGCCCCCACCAGGCCCGCCTCGGCGACGTAGGCGTCGCGTCCGGCCGCGTCGAGCGGCCGCAGCCCATAGACCTGATGGGCCAGCAGGAAGCTCTCCACCTCGGCGACGTGGACCCAGCGGAGCAGGTGCGGGTCGTCGGCGGCGTACGGCGTCCCGTCGGGGAGCGTGCCGACGACCCGGCGGTGCACGGCGCGGACCACGTCGATCGCGCGTTGTGCGTGTTCGTCGGGACCGAAGGTGGTCGTGGCGATGAAGGTGCTGGTGCGGGCGAGGCGACCCCAGAGGTCCCCCTGGTAGCCGGAGTGCTCGGCCACCGCCGTCATCGCGGCCGGGTGCAGGGTCTGCAGCAGCACCGCGCGCAGACCGCCGACGAACATCGACGCATCACCGTGGACGCGGGCGATGGCGCTGTCCTGGGTGAACCAACGGGGGCCGGGAGTGCCATGGATCCGGGCCCGCTCCGCCTCGCCGTCGGCACCGGCCACCCGACGGAACACCGCGTCGCCGAGGCGCTCTCGCAGCGATCCGGGGGTCACGTCGTCGAGCCTAGGATGCCGCTCAACCCGGTCGCCCGGCCGCGAGCACGGCCGTCTCGCGCAGCACCATGAGCCCGCGGTCGTCGACCAGCCCGGAGGCCGCGTCGTGGAACGCCGCCGTCAGCGCCGCGCGCACCTCGGGCGGCTGCCGGAGCAGCACCCGGCCGCGGACCCCGAGGCCCGCCTCGGTCCCGCGCCACAGGTCGGCCGGCGAGACCTCCCAGGTCCAGGTGACCTCGCGACAGTCGACGCCGCGGAGCCCCGCCTCCTCCGCCACAGCGCCCAGCCCGTCGACGGAGCGCGGGAAGTCGAGGTGGGCGGGCAGTCGCTCCCCGGCCGGCACGGGTACGCCGACCCGGTCGAACGCCGCCGCCACCAGGGCGTTGCTCGCCCGGTCTCCAGGGGGCCAGATCGTCACCGCGACCCGTCGTCGGGTGACCCTCGCCAGCTCGCGCATCCCGGCCCGCGGGTCCGGCAGGTGGTTGACGACGAAGTTCGCGACCACGACGTCGACGGCGGCATCGCCCAGCGGGAGATGCGGCAGCGCCGCTCGGGCCACGGCGAGACCGCGGCCGCGTGCCGCGGCGGCCATGTCGGGCGCCGGGTCGGTCGCGACGACCCACGCGGTCCGATCGCGAAGTGCGACGGCGGCCGACCCGGTGCCGCAGCCGATGTCGAGGGCACGGTCGTCGGGTGCCGGCCCGAGCGCCTCGATCAGCGCCGGCACCGCTCCCGCGCACAGACGCCCGAAGGTGTCGGCGTAGGCGTCGGCCTGGCCGACCCAGCCCGGTCCGGTCACCGGCAGCCGCGAGACAGGTCCTCGGGCGCCGGGCACTCCGTGACCCGCATGTCGCGGCCGGCGAACCTCTCGCGATAGACCCGAAGCGTGCCGTCCTCGGTGATGCGGTAGTAGTCCACGGACTGTTGGCGGACGACCGTCACCTGGGCGGCCGTGCCCGCGTCGCGGTGCTCGGCCAGGCAACCCCAGGGGTCGTCGGTGCCGGGGACCGACGTCTCGCCCGTCGGCGCCACGCCGCAGTCGTCGGGCCAGGAGCTGTAGAACTCCTCCGCGACCGAGCCGCCGGGGACGACGGTGGCCTCGGCGGATGCGGCTGGAACCGAGGGCGCGATGGCACCCGACCCGAAGCCGAAGAGCATCAGGACCAGCAGGCCGAGGATGTCGAGCATGCGCGCAGCCTACGTGCCCTGGGACCGGCCGGAGGGCTTTCCGGGCGGACGTCAGGCGAGCAGCTCGTCGGCGTCGGTGATGGTGTAGGCGTAGCCCTGCTCGGCCAGGAACCGCTGGCGGTGCTGGGCGAACTCCGCGTCGACGGTGTCTCGGGCGACCACGGCGTAGAACCTCGCTGCCCGTCCGTCGGCCTTGGGGCGCAGCAGGCGGCCGAGCCGCTGGGCCTCCTCCTGGCGGGAGCCGAACGACCCCGACACCTGGATCGCCACCGCCGCCTCGGGCAGGTCGATCGAGAAGTTGGCGACCTTGGAGACCACCAGCAGCGAGATCTCGCCGGCCCGGAAGGCGTCGAAGAGCCGCTGCCGCTCCCTGACCGTGGTGTCGCCCTTGATGACGGGCGCGTCGAGGTCGGCGCCGATCTCGTCGAGCTGGTCGAGGTACTGGCCGATCACCAGCGTCGGCTCGCCGCGATGTCGCTCCACGAGGGCCTCGGCCACGGCCGTCTTGGCGGGCGTGCACGACGCGAGGCGGTAGCGCTCCTCGGGCTCGGCGGTGGCGTAGGCGATCCGCTCGCCCTCGTCGAGGGTGACCCGGACCTCGATGCAGTCCGCCGGCGCGATCCAGCCCTGGGCCTCGATGTCCTTCCAGGGAGCGTCGTAGCGCTTGGGGCCGATCAGGGAGAAGACGTCGCCCTCGCGGCCGTCCTCGCGCACCAGGGTGGCGGTCAGCCCCAGCCGCCGGCGGGCCTGCAGGTCGGCGGTCATCCGGAAGATCGGCGCAGGGAGCAGGTGGACCTCGTCGTAGATGATGAGCCCCCAGTCGCGGGCGTCGAACAGCTCCAGGTGGCTGTAGGTGCCCTTCCGGCGGGTGGTCATCACCTGGTAGGTCGCGATGGTGACCGGACGGATCTGCTTGACGGCGCCGGAGTACTCCCCGATCTCGTCCTCGGTCAGGGAGGTACGCCGGACCAGCTCGTCCTTCCACTGACGGGCCGAGACCGTGTTGGTCACCAGGATCAGCGTGGTCGCCTGCGCGGTCGCCATCGCGGCCGCGCCGACGATCGTCTTGCCGGCACCACAGGGCAGCACCACCACGCCCGAGCCACCGTGCCAGAAGCCCTCGGCCGCCTCGCGCTGGTAGTCGCGCAGCAACCAGCCGTCCTCGCGCAGCGCGATCGGGTGGGCCTCGCCGTCGACGTAGCCGGCCAGGTCCTCGGCCGGCCAACCCAGCTTGAGCAGTGCCTGCTTGAGGTTGCCGCGCTCGCTGCCGTGGACGACGACGGTGTCGGCGTCGATCCGGTTGCCGAGCATGCCGGCGACCCGCTTCGCGCGGAGCACCTCCTCGAGCACCGGTCGGTCGGCGGAGACCAGGACCAGCCCGTGGGTGGGGTGCTTCTCCAGCCGCAGCCTCCCGAAGCGCGCCATCGTCTCGGCGACGTCGACCAGCAGCGCGTGGGGCACGGCGTAGCGGCTGTAGGTCAGCAGCGCGTCGATGACCTGCTCGGCGTCGTGGCCGGCGGCGCGAGCGTTCCACAGGCCGAGGTTGGTCAGCCGGTAGGTGTGGATGTGCTCGGGGCTGCGCTCGAGCTCCGCGAACGGGGCGATCGCCTTGCGGCAGTCCTGCGCCTGGGGGTGGTCGACCTCCAGCAGCAGGGTCTTGTCGCTCTGCACGATCAGCGGGCCGGTGCTCACCCGGCGAGTCTACGGAGGGGCGCCGACAGGGTGGTTCGTGTGGCGGGGGAGCCCCGCCTCACCCCGCCGCCACACCCCGCACCGCGGTGATCCGGTGGACGGCGTAGACGCGCTCGTCGTCGGTGCGGTGGTCGAAGGCGACCAGCTGACCGCCCTCCACGGACACCGGGTCGATGATCCGCTCGACGGTGGTGCCGGCGTTGTCGACGTAGCCGATCCAGACCGTACGACGTGCCTCGACGGCCTCGCGCAACCGGGCCAGGACCTCCGCCGGGTTGGCCGTCGTCGGCCGCGAGGGCCGGGCCGCCGCGGCCTTGTCACCGGCGCGGATCGCGGTGACCACCGCGGTGAGCCGAGCGGCGGTCTTGGCGTCGGACAGCCCGGTGGGCCGGGAGCGCGGCAGCCGGGCACGCTGCCGGTCGGGGCGCGCGATGTGCACCGACCCGTCGGGGGCCTCGACAACCGGCGCCGCCCCCAGCTCGCGGAGCCGGGGGAGCAGCAGGTCGACCGGCAGCGTGGTGACCAGCACGGTGGGTGCCAGGCGTCGCAGCTGCAGCGAGGCCGCCTTGGGGTGGTGCATCAGCTCGGTGAGCGCGGTCTCGTCGTCGGATCGCAGGAACGCCTCGACCGCGCCCACCCGGAGTGTGCCGAACCGCCGGGCGACGTCGTCGACGAGATAGGTCAGCGGCTGTGGCACGGGGGTTCGCGACACCGACCCGACGAAGTCGTGCAGCTCCGCGCTGGTCCATCCGAGATCGAGCGCCCTGCGCACCGAGTCGGGCGTGAACCGATAGACCGTCGCGCCGCCGCGCGAGTCGACGTCGGCGACCGCGTGCAGCCGCTGGGCGAGGCTCGACTCCAGCGGTCCCGGAGCGACCGCGGTGAGGTCGGCCTGGAGCAGCACGTGGTCGACCGGCTCGGGCAGCAGCGCGGTCAGCGCGGCGGCGGGGTCGCCGCCGCCGAGCAGCGCCCGGGCGTACGCCGGCAGTCCGCCGAGGCCGGTGACCCCGAGCATCGCGGCCTCGTCCAGCGCCCAGGTGACGAGCTCTCCGCGCGAGGCGGGCCGCCGCGGGCGCAGCCAGGCCAGCCGAGCGACCACCGACGGCACGCCGGTGCCGGCCGCCAGCACCTCGCCGTCGGGCAAGGCGGCCAGCTCGTCCAGGGCCATCCGCCGGGTCTCGGCGGCGTAGATCGACGACAGCTCGGGGGTCAGGGCGTTCAGCCCCTTCCCGGAGCGCCGGTCCTTGCTGCCGACCAGCGCGGGCAGCCGGGAGGTGTCGAGCCAGGCAACGGCGAGGGCGGCCCACCGCTCGGCCGTGGGTCGGGCGGCCCAGGCGTCGTAGCCGTCCGTGGGTAGCCAGGCCAGGTCGCCCTCGAGGTCGGCGCCGGTGGCCAGCAGGCCCGCGGCGGCCGCCACCTCGACCAGCAGCCCGGCCTCGCGCTCGTCGACGTGGAGCAGCGTCGCCGCGGCCTTGAGGTCGCGCACCCCCAGGCCCCCGCTGCGCAACGCCGTGGGTGGTGCCGTCGACCAATGGTCGAGCAGCAGCTCGGTGCGGCGTACCGCCTCGAAGGCTGCGCCCGCCGCAGCCTTCGCGACGACCGCGGCGTCACGGGCCGAGGCGGCCAGGCCGGGGAGGTCGTCCACCGGCTCGCGGGTCGTGGTGCCACCCCGCAGCGCGAGCGAGACCTCGCCGGGCACGACCACGACCCCGCCCGGGCGGGCCACCACCAGGCGCCGGGCGAGGAGCTCCTCGGCGGGCGTCGCGGCCTCGTCGGGACTGACCGGGGTGCGGGCCGCGGAGGTGCCCTCGCCGCCCGCCTCGTCGAGGTGCTCCAGAAGCGCCCTCGCCGGTGCGGAAGCGGCCTCCAGCCGGGTCGTGGCGGCGGTGGCGTCGGCCTCGGGCGAGCAGGGGCGCAGCCGCCCGATCGCTCCGGTGCCGGTCAGCCCGTCGGCCACGCCGGTCAGCGCCCGCAGGCCCTCGGGCGACTCCCATGCCAGCGCGAGGCGGGTCAGCCGGTCGAGTGCCTCGGCCGTCGCGTCGGGCGCTGCCCGCACGACGTGCTCCAGCTCGGTCGCCGAGCAGGGCCCGGTGATCACCAGGGCCTCGAGGACGGCGAGCTCCAGGCGGGTCAGGCCGTCCATGGCGCGCAGCAGCGAGGAGCGTACGGCGGCCCGCGAGGCCAGCTGTGCGGAGTCCTGCGGCGTCGGCGAGACCAGGTCGGGGCGGGACCTGAGCAGCGAGGCCACCAGCTCGTCGGGCCAGCGGCGCAGCTGGTCGGCGAGCGTCCTCGGCGGGGTGGGGGTGGCCATCCCTCCCACGCTACCGAGCCCCCGGTGGCCCGCGGTTCGGCGAGCCGCTTGCCCCCCGGTGCCTCGGGGCCCCAGGGTGGACCCATCCGGCGGCGCGCCGGGTGTCTGGTTTGCTCCTCCGAGGAGCGAGATGAACGTTTTCGGTTCGAGTTTCTGCGTTGTCGCTCCTCGGAGGAGCAACCCCCACCCCTCCAGGCCCGAGCGAAGGACGAGGATGAGCCATCCCGAGGTGGACTACGGTGCGGCCACCGACGTGGGACTGGTGCGCACGGTCAACGAGGACTCCCTGCTGGCGGCGCCGCCGGTCTTCGTCGTCGCCGACGGGATGGGCGGGCACTCCGGCGGCGACGTGGCCAGCCGGCTGGTGGTCGAGGAGTTCGCGCGCCTCGGCGGGTCGTCGTACACCACCGACGAGGCGCGGTCCGCGGTCTACGACGCCCTGGTGGCGGCCCAACAGCGGATCAACGCCTACGCCGAGGACCATCGCCGCGCGGGTTCCCCGGGTGGTTCGCCGGCACCACCGCCGTCGCGGGCGTCCTCGTCGACGCCGACGGGGGACCGCGATGGCTGGTGGCCAACCTCGGGGACTCGCGGGCCTACCGGCTGCTCGACGGACGGCTCGAGCAGGTCAGCGTCGACCATTCGGTCGTCCAGGAGCTGGTCGACGCCGGCGCCATCACGGTGGCTGAGATGGCGACCCACCCGGAGCGGCACGTGGTGACGCGGGCCCTCGGCGGGCCCGACGCCGCCGAGCCCGACTTCTTCCTCCTGGACCGCAGCGATCGCCTGCTCCTCTGCTCCGACGGGATCACCGGAATGCTCGAGGACGACCAGATCGCCGCGGTGCTGGGCGCCGAGAAGGACCCGCGCGCCGCGGCGGACAGGCTGGTCGCGGACGCCGTCCGGGCCGGAGGTCTCGACAACGCCACCGCCGTGGTCGTCGATGTGGTGGGATGGGAAGCAGCCGCTGGCGGCGAGGTGCCGCAGCAGGTCAGTCTCGAGGAGAAGCTGGGAGCCCTCCCCGACTCCCAGCCGTGAAAGGTGACCCCCCATGACCAACGTTGACCGGCGCCGGTCCTATCGCCCAGGTGGCTGGTTCGGCATCTTCGGCGACCACGCCTCCGTGCTGCTGCCGCCCTCGGAGAAGCACCGGGTCACGTCGTTGTGGGAGCTCATCGACGACGGTGCCGGCTTCGACGAGGTGCTCGACGGGCTGCTGGCCAACGGGTTGCGCGACCTGCCCGGCTTCGTGCTGGTGAGCGACACTCCCGGGCTGACCAAGGTGGTACTGCGCGGTGCCGCGGTCGCGGCGTTCGTGGTCGACGGCGACATGGTCGAGCTGGCCGGCTCCACTGACACGACCTGGGTCGAGCGGTCCCTGACCGGCGTCACGCAGATGTTCGTGCAGGTCGAGGCGACCGACGAGGACGAGGGCGAGGACCTGCTCATCGAGAACGGGCTGGTCCGGCTCGGCCGGGTCGACCAGCCGCCGTTCCGGCTCGACGACGCCGACGAGGCGGATCTGCCGGCGGCCGGGGCGTCGATCGACGAGGCCGGCTCCGGCAGCGGCGGCTCCGACGCCGACCCCCTGGGTCTCGGTGTCGCGGCCGGCGTCGGCGCCATGGGTGGGTTCGCGGGCGGCAAGCTGCTCGGGCCCGGTCCGGACGACGAGGCGGGCCTGCCCGACGAGCCGGGTCCCGCCGGTGAGGCGGAGGCCGAGGCCGCTGACGAGGCCGCCGGCGAGGCGACGGAGGAGGCCGCCGACGAGCCTCAGGACGTCGACGAGACCGAGGACGGCGACACCGAGGACGGCGACACCGAGGACGCCGTCGGCCAGGACGCGTCGACGAGGGCGCGGTCGAGGGCGAGGCGGCCGAGGGGACGACGCGGCTGCCGAGGAGCTGCCCGACGACCACGACGACCTCGCCGGCGAGCCCGACGAGCGGCCGGAGGACTCGGACGTCGAGAGGCTGACGGCGAGGAGGCTGACGGCGAGGAGGCTGACGGCGACGCCGAGGATGCCGGCGCCGAGGGCATGGACGAGCCCGGCGACGAGCCGGGCGACGAGCCGGGCGACCAGGCGGGTGAGGAGCCGACTGACGACGGCGCCGACGAGCCGGCCACGGAGCAGGAGCAGGCCGCGCCGATCTCCTGGGCCTCCCCGCCGGAGCCCGAGCCCGCCGCCTCGGAGCACGACGAGCCGCTCGCCGCTGAGGAGCCGGTCGGTGTCGACGAGACGCCGACCGAGGACGCCGTCGAGCCTCCGCCGTGGGCGCCCCGCGAGCAGGTCCAGCCCGAGGAACCGGTCCAGCCCGACGAGGTCGCCGCCTTCGAGGAGCCGGTCGAGGAGCTGCCCGACGAGGAGCCGGAGGCCGCCGAGCCCGCGCCCTGGGAGCGTGCGGCCGAGGCGGCCGGCGCGCCGGCCGAGCCGTCCGTGGCCGACCTCGGTCACGACGAGGCCGACGACACGGTGGTCGACGCCCCGAAGATCGACGCCCCGATGATCGACGCGCCGTCGGTCGACGTGGCGGGAGACGAGGAGTCGTCGGCCGATCAGTCGGCAGACGTGCGGGAGACGCTGACCGACATGCCGGCCGCGCCGTCCGACGAGGAGGTCCCCGACGAGCAGGTCGGGGAGCAGCTCCCGCCGCCGTGGCAGCCCGCGGCCAGCAACTTCGGCGCCCCGGCGCCGGCCTACCCCGTCGCGGGCGCCGACCCGCTGGGCGCCTCCGCGCCGGCCGACGACGACCACGACGGACTGACTCGTGGCGGCTGGGAGGCCGACCCGGCCCCGGCAGCCCCGGCGGCGAGCACGCCGGCGTCCGCGGGTCCGGTGGCCAGGCTGGTGTTCTCCAGCGGCGAGTCCGTCGACGTGGACCGCCCGGTCCTGGTCGGCCGGGCCCCCGAGGTGCGCCGCTTCGGGGCCCAGGACCAGCCCCGGCTGGTGCCGGTCCCGAGCCCGCACCAGGAGATCTCCGCGACCCACCTCGAGGTGCGCCCCGGCGTCGGCGCCGACCACGGCTCCGCGGTGGTCACGGACCTCGGCTCCACCAACGGCACCGTCCTGGTCCAGCCCGGCCTGCCTCCGGAGGACCTGCAGCCCGGCATCGCCGTGCAGCTGGTCCCGGGCGCGATCATCGACCTCGGCGACGGGGTGACCATCCAGGTCACTCGGGTCTGAGAGGCGTCTGCAACCGACGGTGGATGCACGGATGGGGGCCTTGCCGCCGGTGGCCGACCTGGACCGCCGGTTCTATGCGCAGGTCGTCGACCAGCTGCTCGGGGCCGCCGTGCTCGCGATCGCCGCCTTGGGAGCGTCGTTCCTCGACAGCTGGGTGTGGCGGCTGGCCGTGATGCTGGGGGCGACGGTCGCCGTCGTCACGGCGTACGCCGTCGCGCTCGGCACCACGGGCCGCACCCCTGGCAAGGCCGCGCTGGGCCTGGGCGCGCTGGGCGAGCAGGACGCCGCGCCGATCGGCGTCGGCCACGCGCTGCTCCGCACCGTCGTGGTGGCACTGGCCGGGGTTCCGACGTTCGGCTTCGGGATGGCCACCCTGGCGATGACCGCCGTGGCCGACCCCGAGGGTCGCCGGCGCGGGTGGCACGACCGGTTGGCCGGCACCGTCGTCTACGACATCCGCCCGGAGCCCGCCGCCCCGGAGTCCCTCGACCCACCGAGACCGCCCCCGATGGTCAACCTGACGGCCGCGCGGCTGGTGCCGGCCACCGAGAGTCACACCCCCGCCGGCCCACCGCCGCCGGCCCCGGTCGTGCCCGACCGGACGGCGCTGCGCGCCTCGCGGCCGCAGCAGCGGTGGCGGCTGACCCTCGACAGCGGCGAGTCCGTGGTCGTGGAGGGGCTGGCGCTGCTCGGCCGGTCTCCCGCGGCGCGGCCGGGTGAGCAGGTCCGCCACCTGCTGCCGCTGGAGTCGCGGGACATGAGCATCTCCAAGACCCACGCCGCGATCGACCTCGTCGACGGCGGCCTGGTGGTGACCGACCGCGGCTCCACCAACGGGTCGGTGCTGGTCCGCCAGGGAGTGTCGCGCGACCTCGCCGACGGCCGGCCGACGACTCTGCTCCACGGAGACCGGGTGCGCCTCGGCGACCGGGAGCTCTCCGTCGCGCGCGAGGCGTGACCGTGGCCGGCACGGTGCGGTCCGTCGGCGCCGCCCTGGAGGCGCTGGAGGTGCTGGCCCGCCACGAGGAGCTCGGCGTCTCCGCGCTGGCCCGTGAGCTCGGCGTGGCCAAGAGCACCTCCCACCGGCTGCTCACCACGTTGCGCCATCACGGCCTGGTCGAGCAGAGCCCCGAGACCGGTCGCTACCGCCTCGGCATGCGGCTCTACGAGCTCGGTCATCAGGCGATGACCGGCAACCGGCTGCGGTCCGTGGCGCTGCCGGTGCTGGCCGAGCTGCGGCGGAGGTCCGGGCTGACCGTCCAGCTCGCCGTGCCCGACGGCGCCGACGTGCTCTACACCGAGCGACTGGAGACCACGCTCGGGGTCACCCTGATGCAGCAGACCGGGCTGCGGCTGCCGGCTCATACGACGAGCTCGGGCAAGGCGATCGCGGCCTACAACCCGGCGTTCGCCGACGCCCGGCGGCGGCTCGGCTTCCCGGCGCGGACGGCGGCCACGCTGACGACGGTCGAGGAGTTCGACCGGGTGCTCGACGAGACCCGTCGCCAGCACGGCGCGTTGTCCTACGACGAGGCGCGGATCGGGATCTCCTCGTGCGCCGCACCGCTGCACGGTCCCGCCGGCGAGGCCATCGCGGCGGTCTCGCTGGTCGGGCCCACCGAGGCGTTCCGCCAGCAGGGGAGCCACTACCTCCAGCTGGTGGTGGCCGCCGCGCGCACGCTGTCCGGGCCGCTGTGAGGAGCCGTCTGGCGAGACCCCCGCGGACGTTCCGTCAAGGAGAACGCTCGGCTCGTGGTCGTGGCGCGACGGCCTAGCCTGAGTCCCGCTGCTCCCGTGCCGGGGAGCCCTCGACGTGTCAGGAGAGCCCGTGCCCGTTTGGACCGAGGATGCGGTCGCCACCGAGCTGCTGGCCTGCGAGGCCGACCGGCGCGACCGGGTGAAGTTCACCGACGAGTGGCCCGAGCTCGACCTCGACACGGGCTACCGCATCCAGGACGAGACGCTGCGCCGCCGGCTCGCCCGGGGGGAGACCGTGACCGGGGTGAAGCTCGGCCTCACCAGCGTCGCCAAGCAGCAGCGGATGGGCGTCGACACGCCCCTCGTGGCGTGGTTGACCGACGCGATGGTGCTCCAGCCGGGCGACCCGGTGCCTCAGGACGCGCTGATCCACCCCCGTGTCGAGCCCGAGATCGTGTTCGTGATGGGGGAGCGGTTGGCGGGCCCCGGCGTGACCGCCGAGCAGGCGCTGGCGGCGGTGGCGACCGTGTCCGCCGGCGCCGAGGTGATCGACAGCCGCTACCGCGACTTCAAGTTCACGGCCGGCGACGTGGTCGCCGACAACGCCTCCTCCGGCGCCTACGTCGTCTCTCCCAACGGCGTCGCCCCGGGCGAGGTCGACCTGGCCGGCGAGGCGGTCCGGGTCGAGGTCGACGGCGAGCTGGTCTACGAAGGCACCGGCGCCGACGTCCTCGGCCACCCTGCCGAGGCGCTGGCGCTCGCGGTCAACGAGCTGTCCCGTCGCGGCCACGCCATCGAGGCGGGCTGGACGGTGTTGACCGGCGGCATCACCGACGCGGTGTTCGCCACGCCCGGGTCCACGGTGGTCTGCCGGTTCTCGACGCTGGGCGACGTCGAGCTCTCCTGTGGGGAGGCCTGAGGTGCCGCTGGTCGAGATCACCCTGGCCGAGGGCCGCAGCCCCGAGCAGCTCCGCTCGTTGATGGCCGCGGTGACGCAGGCCTGCCATGACAGCATCGGTGCCCCGGTGCCGAGCATCCGCGTGGTGCTGCGCGAGGTGCCCAAGACCCACTGGTCCGCCGGCGGCGTGACCATCGCCGAACGAGAAGCCGCTTCCCAGCAAGGAGACCCCTCATGACCGCCGTACCCTTCTTCGGCCACGTGATCGGCGGCAAGGAGGTCGAGTCCGCAGACGGCGCCCGCTTCGCCAGCGTCAACCCGTGGACCCGTGAGCCGTGGGCCGACATCGCGCTGGGCTCGGCCGCCGACGCCGAGGCAGCGGTCGGCGCCGCCCGCGCCGCCTTCGACGAGGGCCCCTGGCCGCGGATGGGGTACGCCGAGCGCCAGAAGCTGCTCCACCGGTTCGCCGACCTGATCGAGGCGCACGGCGACGAGCTCGGCGAGGCCGACACCCACGACATGGGCAAGCCGGCCGCGCAGGTGCGGCACGACGTCGCGCGCACCGCGTGGAACTTCCGCTTCTTCGCCGACCACGCCGTGATGGCGATGGCCGAGACGCTGCCGATGGACTCCGGTCACCACGCCTACACCCGCTACGAGCCGGCCGGCGTCGTCGTCGCGATCGCGCCGTGGAACTTCCCGATGATGCTCGAGTCGTGGAAGGTCGCCCCGGCGCTGGCGTGGGGCAACACGGTGGTGCTCAAGCCGGCCGAGGACACTCCGGTGTCCGCGACGATCATGGCCCGGCTGGCACTCGAGGCGGGCATCCCCGAGGGGGTCTTCAACGTCGTCCACGGCTATGGCCCCGACTCGGTCGGCGAGGCGCTGACCCGTGACCCGCGGGTCGACCGGATCACCTTCACCGGCGAGTCGCGCACCGGCTCGATCATCAGCACGGCGGCCGCCGAGAACCTGGTGCCGGTCTCGCTCGAGATGGGCGGCAAGAACTCCAACCTGGTCTTCGCCGACGCCGACCTCGACAACGCCGTGTCCTGGTCGATCCAGTCGATCTTCCGCAACGCCGGCCAGATCTGCCTGTCCGGCAGTCGGGTGCTGGTCGAGCGCTCGGTCTACGACGAGTTCCTGAAGCGCTTCGTCGCCGCGGCCGAGGCGATGTGCTTCGGCGACCCGATGGACCCCGCCACCGAGTTCGGGCCGTTGGCCAGCGAGGAGCACTTCACCAAGGTGAAGGGCTACGTCGACTCCGCCGAGGAGGTCGGCGGCCGGATCCTCACCGGTGGGATCGGGGAGGGCTGGTCGATCCGGCCGACGGTCCTCGTCGACATGCCGGCCGACTCCCCGCACCTGTGCGAGGAGATCTTCGGGCCGGTGGCGATCGTGGAGCCCTTCGACACCGAGGACCAGGCGGTCGCGATGGCCAACGACACGCCGTACGGCCTCGATGCCCAGCTGTTCACCGAGGACCTCCACAAGGCGCACCGGGTCTCCGCGCGGCTGCGGGTCGGCACGGTCTGGGTCAACTGCTTCTTCATCCGCGACCTGCGCGCGCCGTTCGGCGGCGTCGGCCACTCCGGTGTCGGCCGCGAGGGCGGCACCTTCAGCCGGGAGTTCTTCACCGAGCCGAAGGCCGTCGTGATGCAGATCAACGCCACCCCCGCCGACCGGACCTGACGATGAGCGACTACGTCGCCGCCTCCGCGTCGCTCACCCTCGCCGGCGCCCGGCGGGTCCTCGACGCGGCGCTCGCCCACGCCGGCGAGCTCGGCGTCGCGGTCAACGTCTCGGTCTGCGACGTGGCAGGGCACGAGATCGCCTTCGTCCGGATGGACGGCGCGGCGTTGTTGTCGGCCGACGTGGCCCGCGACAAGGCCTACACCGTCGCCGCCTTCCTCGGCATCCCCACCGAGCGCTGGTTCTCGATGATCGAGCAGGAGCCCGCGGTGCGCGAGGGCATCGTCCACCGCGACCGGCTGGTGATCTTCGCCGGCGGCGTGCCGGTCCTCGCCGATGGCGCGACCGTGGGCGCGGTCGGCGTGTCCGGCGGCACCGCCGAGCAGGACCAGGCGGTCGCCGCGGCCGGCGCCGCCGCCATCTCCTGACCCGCCCCGCGGCCGCCAGGCCGACCTGCGGGAGATGGCCCCGCGACGTGCGGGACTTGGCGTCCGCTGGGCTGTCGGGCGGCCATGTCCCGCATCTGGCGTGACCATGTCCCGCATGTGGCGTGACCATGTCCCGCATCTCGCGGGGACGGAGGTCACGAGTTGGTCACAGAGCCGGGCGAGCCTTGCCCTGAGTTAGTTCGTATAGTCTACTAACAAACGTGTCGACCACTCCTACCGCGCCGCGTCCCTCGCTGGGGCGGGCGCTGCGGCCCCGGGCCAAGGTGCTGCCGGAGGACGCGCGGCGGCACAACCGGTCGCTGGTGCTGCAGACGCTCTACGCCGGCGAGCAGCAGAGTCGAGCCGACCTGGCGCGGAGCACCGGGCTGACCCGGGTGACCGTGAGCGACCTGGTCGCCGGGCTGCTCGGAGAGGGGCTGGTCGTCGAGACCGGCCCGAGCTCCGACGCCCGCCCGGGCAAGCCGGCCACGATGCTGGTCTTCGACGACGCGGCCCGGCAGGTCGTCGGCCTGGACCTCTCGGGCGCCACCAGCTTCCGAGGAGCCCTGCTCGACCTGCGGGGCCGGGTGCTGGAGCGGCGCGAGGTCCCGCTCGACGGGGCCACAGGCCACGATGCCCTGGCGTTGGTGCTCGACCTCGCCGGTCAGCTGGCGGCGCTCGCCGGCCGGCCCTTGCTGGGCGTCGGCATCGGCAGCCCCGGCGTCGTGGACCTGTCCGGTGTCGTGCGCAGCGCCCCCAACCTCGGGTGGCGCGACCTCGACCTGCGGGGCGAGGTGAGCTCGGCCCTCGGCGGCGTCCCCACCCGGGTCGCCAACGACGCCAACGCCGCCGCGCTCGCCGAGCACAGCTTCGGTGCCGGCGAGGGTGACCTGATGGTGGTGCGCATCGGTCACGGTGTCGGCGCCGGCCTCCTCGTGGGAGGCACTCCGCTTTTCGGCAGCCACTTCGCTGCCGGTGAGATCGGCCATGTCGTCGTCGGGACCGACGGCGGCCGGCTGTGTGCGTGCGGCAAGCACGGGTGCCTGGAGACCTGGCTCTCCACACCCAACCTGCACGCACAGATGGACCAGGACGGCTCCGGTGACCCTGGGGCCGTGCTGCGAGAGGCGGGGCGACGACTGGGAGTCGCCCTCGCCCCGATCGTCGGCGCTCTCGACCTGGCCGAGATCGTCCTGAGCGGGCCGCCGGACCTGCTCGAGGGCGACTTGGCCGGGGCCGCGATCCAGACCCTGCACGAGCGCACCATGCCCGACTTCCACGGCCACCTGACCGTGCGGATGAGCGGGCTCGGCGACGACATCGTCGTCCAGGGGGCGGCCGTCATGGTCCTGTCCGGCCAGCTGGGGGTCTCCTAGCAACCGCCCGGTGCCGGCTCCCGCCGACACCGACGCCTGAGGAAAGGAACCAGAAGAACGATGAGGACACGCACCTGGGTCGTCGCCCTGGCGGCCGCCGGTCTCGCGCTGTCGGCCTGCGGGTCGGACGGCGGCGACGACGGCAGCAGCAGCGGTGACGACGGCAGCAGCACCGCCGAGATCCGCGTCTGGCTCAACGGCACCGACACGCCCGACGAGGCCCGCGACTACCTCAAGACCACCTTCGAGTCCGAGCACCCCGGCTCGACGCTGGTCATCGAGGAGCAGTCGTGGACCGGCCTGGTCGACAAGCTGACGACCAGCCTGTCGGGCAGCGACAGCCCCGACATCGTGGAGGTCGGCAACACGCAGGCTCCCGCCTTCACCTCGGCCGGCGCCTTCATGGACCTGACCGACAAGTACGACGACCTCGGCGGCGACGACCTGCTGCCCGGCTTCGTCGCCATCGGGAGCTATGACGGCAAGTTCTACGCGGCGCCGTACTACTCGGGCTCGAGGCTGGTGTTCTATCGCACCGACATGTACCAGAAGGCCGGCCTGTCGGTGCCCACGACGCTCGACGAGTACGTCGCCAACGGCAAGGCCCTCGCGAAGAAGTTCCCCGGCACCAGCGGGATCTACTTCCCCGGCCAGGACTGGTACAACGCACTTCCCTACCTCTGGGAGAACGGCGGCGACATCGCCGTCCAGGGCGACGACGGCAGCTGGGCCGGCGCGCTGTCCACGCCCGGGTCGATCGCCGGGCTGGAGCAGATCCAGGACGTGATGACCAACGCCTCGGTCGCTCCCAAGGACGGCAACGAGGCCGACGCCCAGGTGCCGTTCTGTGAGAACAAGATCGGCCAGCTCTCCGCGCCGTCGTGGGTGAAGTGGTCGATCCTCGCGCCCGCCGACGCCGACGCGCCGGGCTGCCCGAAGATGGAGAAGAACCTCGGGGTCTTCGCCCTTCCGGGCAAGAACGGCGGCGCCGCGCAGGTGTTCGCCGGCGGCTCCAACATCGCGATCTCGGCCAACTCCGCGCATCAGGACCTCGCCTACGACGCCTTCCAGATCATGCTGAGCGACGACTACCAGACGATGCTCGGCAAGATCGGGCTGGTGCCGGCCAAGCTGTCCCTGGCCGACACGATCGGCACGGACGACGCGGCGAAGGCGGCGATCGCGGCGGCGAGCAATGCCAAGCTCACCCCGGCCTCGCCCCACTGGGCCGATGTCGAGGCCCAGGGCATCCTGCAGGACCTGTTCGTGCAGATCGCCCAGGGTGGTGACGTCAAGGAGCTGGCGGCCGCGGCCGACGAGAAGATCTCGTCGATCCTCAACGGCTGACCTGAGCCAGGAACCGCGAGAGGGTGGTGGCCCGTTCTGGGCGGGCCACCACCCTCTCCTCGCCCGACGCCTGAGGACGCCCGGGCTGACCGTCACTCTACCGGGAGGAGCGCACCATGAGCGCTGGCACGAGCACCGCGGACGCGGCGCCCACCAGGCCGGCGGCGACCCCTCCGGCGCCGTACGTCCCCTGGTCGCGACGCCTCGGCCCGCCGCTGATGCTGGTCCCCGCCCTGGTCGTGCTCGGGGTGCTGATCGGCTACCCGCTGGTGCGTCTGGTGTGGACGTCGTTCCAGGAGTACGGCCGCGCCCAGGTCTTCGGCAGACCACCGGTGTTCGTCGGCCTCGACAACTACCGCGCGATCCTTCAGGACCCGCAGTTCTGGCGGGTGTTCTGGCGCTCGCTCGTCTTCTGCGCGGTCAACGTGGTGGCGACCATGGGCCTTGGGATCGCGGTCGCGGTGCTGCTCACCAAGCTGCACAAGGCGATGCGCTTCGTCACCTCGATCGGGCTGCTGGTCGCCTGGGCGATGCCACCCTTGACCGCGGTCATCATCTGGGGCTGGATGTTCGACACCCAGTTCGGCGTCGTCAACTACGTCGTCACCGCCCTGACCCCTGCCGACTACACCGGCCACTCCTGGCTGATCGACCCGCTGTCGTTCTTCTTCGTCGCCAGCGTGGTGATCGTCTGGCAGTCCACGCCGTTCGTCGCCTTCAGCGTGTACGCCGGCCTCACCCAGGTCCCGAGCGACCTGATCGAGGCGGCCCAGCTCGACGGGGCGGGGCGGTGGCAGCGCGCCCGCTACGTCGTCACGCCGTTCCTCCGCCCGGTGCTGGTGATCCTCACCATGCTCCAGATCATCTGGGACCTGCGGGTCTTCACCCAGATCTATGCGCTCCAGGGCATCGGAGGAATCCGGGAGAAGACCTCGACGCTCGGCGTCTACATCTACCAGGTGTCCGTCGGCTCCGGTGACTTCGGCCGCGGCGGCGCGATCGCCGTCCTGCTGGTCGTGATGATGCTCGGCCTGGCGATCGGCTACGTGCGCTCGACGCTGCGGGAGGAGGAGCTGTGAGGCGCGGCTTCCGACAGCGGATCGGCTCGGTCACCCTGCACCTGCTGGCGGGGCTGTTGTTCCTGTGGTGCGTCTTCCCGGTCTACTGGATGGTCAACACCTCGCTGTTGCCCAACAACGAGACGCGAGGCGTCACCCCGCACTTCTACCCCAGCGACCCGACCCTCTCGAACTACCACACGGTCCTCTTCGACGAGTCCAAGGCGCCGTTCCTGCCCGCGCTGCGCAACTCGCTGATGGTCACCGGGTTCACGGTGCTGGTGGCCGTGGTGCTCGCCTTCGTCGCCGCGCTGGCGCTGACCCGCTTCCGCTTCCGGGGGCGGCGCTCCTTCATCCTGTTGATCCTCGTCGTCCAGATGATCCCGGGCGAGGCGATGATCGTGTCGACCTACCAGATCCTCGACGGCTGGCACCTCCTCAACACCATCGCCGGCCTCACGATGGTCTACATCGCGACGGTGCTGCCCTTCACCATCTGGATGCTCCGCGGCTTCGTCCACGGCGTGCCGATCGAGCTCGAGGAGGCGGCGATGATCGACGGCTGCAGCCGGGCCGGCGCGTTCTGGCGGGTCACCTTCCCGCTGCTCGCGCCCGGGTTGGTGGCGACCGGGGTGTTCGCGTTCATCCAGGCGTGGAACGAGTTCCTGCTGGCCCTGGTGGTCAACTCGCGACCGGAGATGATGACGCTGCCGGTCTGGCTGCGCACCTTCCAACAGGCGACCCAGGCGACCAACTGGGCCGCGATCATGGCCGGCTCCACCCTGATGACCATCCCGGTCATCGTGTTCTTCGCGTTCGTGCAGGGGCGGATGACGACCGGGCTGGTGGCCGGGGCGGTGAAGGGATGACCGCCTCCCCGCTGGCCGTGCTGCTCCCCGGGTTCGCCGGCCCGACCCTGCCGGGCTGGGTGGCCGGCCGACTCGACGACGGGCTGGCCGGGGTGTGCCTGTTCGGCGAGAACATCGAGTCGCCCGAGCAACTGGGGCTCCTCACCGCCGAGATCCGCTCACACCGGCCCAGCGCCGTGATCGCCACCGACGAGGAGGGCGGCGACGTCACCCGCCTGTACGCCCGCTCCGGCGCGCCCGACCCCGGCAACGGGTGGCTGGGCCACCACGACGACGAGGCGGTCACCGCCGTCGTCGCCGCCGGCATCGCCGCTGAGCTCGCCGCCGGCGGAGTGACCCTCAACCTGGCCCCGACCGCCGACGTCAACGCCGACCCGGACAACCCGGTGATCGGGACGCGCAGCTTCGGCGGCGACCCCGCCCTGGTCGCCCGGCACACCGCCGCCTGGGTGCGCGCCCACGAGGCGGCCGGGGTCGCGACCTGTCTCAAGCACTTCCCGGGGCACGGGGACACCGACCAGGACTCCCACCTCGCGCTTCCGGTCGTCGACGCGTCGGTCGAGACCCTCGAGGAGCGGGACCTGCCGCCGTTCGCGGCCGGCATCGCGGCCGGAGCGACCACCGTGATGACCTCGCACCTGAGGGTCCCGGCGCTCGATGACGACCGGCCGGCGACGTTCTCGCCGACCATCCTCGGCGGCCTGCTCCGGGAGCGGCTGGGCTTCGCCGGCGTCGTGGTGTCCGACGCCCTCGACATGGCGGGCGCCAGCGCCGACACCGGCATCCCGTCCGCAGCGGTCCGGGCGCTGGCCGCGGGATGCGACCTGCTCTGCCTCGGCACCCGGATCACCGAGGGCCTCCTGGACGAGGTCGTCGCGGCCATCGAGACGGCCGTGGCCGACGGGCGGCTGCCGAGGGCCCGGCTGGAGGATGCCGCCGCCCGGGTGGCCCGGCTCGTCCCGCGCGATGTCGACGCCACGCCGGCGCGGCGGCGTCGCGTCGACGCGGTGGCGGCCGCCGCCGGGTTCGTGGTCACGCCCGCGGCCCGGCACCTGCTGTCGCTCCACGCGGGAGGCTGGCGGGTCGTCCAGCTCGAGGACCGGCCCAACATCGCCGTCGGCTCGGTGCCGTGGGGGCCGGGGGCGGTCGCCGACGTCGCCCACGTCGACGAGCTGACCGACCCGGCAACGCTGCCGCGAGGCCCCCTCGTCCTGGTCGGGCGGGACCTCCACCGACACGGCTGGATGGCCGCGCTCGTCGGGCGGCTGCGCGCCGAGCGAGACGACTGCCTGGTCGTGGAGATGGGGACGCCACACCCGGGAGCGCTGCTCCCCGACGTGACGACGTACGGCGGCTCGGCGCTGCTGGGCGCCGCCCTGCTCCGGCTGCTCGCGGGGGAGGGGTCGTGATCCGGCTCGGCGTCGACATCGGGGGCACCAAGACCCACGCGGTCGCGCTCGACGGGGAGAGCCGGATCCTGGCCGAGCACGTGCTCGAGACCGGCCAGGGGGCGGCCCAGGTCGTGGCGGCCGCCGAGGCCGCCGTCCGCGCGGTCGCGGCCGCCGTCGACCGTGAGCCCGACGCCGCGCTCACCCTCGGGGTCGGCGTGCCTGGCTCGGTGGACCCGGTCACCGGCCGGGTCACCCATGCGGTCAACCTCGGGGTCGAGGAGCTGCGGCTCGGTGAGGACCTGGCGCGGCGGCTGGGCCGGTCCGTCGTCGTCGAGAACGACGTCAAGGCGGCCGCCCTCGGCGCCTACCACCTCGGTGGGCGACGCGGGTCGATGGCCTATCTCAACCTCGGCACCGGCCTGGCGGCGGGGCTGGTGCTCGACGGGCTCCTCTGGCGCGGGGCCGCTGGCCTGGCCGGCGAGATCGGCCACGTTCCGGTCGACCCGGCCGGGAGGTCCTGCCCGTGCGGACAGCGCGGCTGCCTCGAGACCGTCGCGTCCGGCTCGGGCCTCGCCCGGCGCTGGCCCGCCGGCGTGGCACCCGGCGTGGCGGCGTTGTTCGGGGCGGCCGACGACGGCGACGGGCAGGCGGCTGCGCTCCGCGACGAGCTGGTGGCGGGCGTCGCGGCGGCGGTGCGGCTGCTCGTGCTCACCACCGGCGTGGACGTGGTGGTCCTCGGCGGCGGGGTCAGCTCGCTGGGCGACCGGCTCCGCGACGCCGTGGCCGGACAGCTCGACCGGTGGGCCGCAGGCTCGCCGTTCCTCGCGTCGGCCGGGCTGGCCGACCGGGTCGAGCTGGCGCCGGACCGGGCGGTGCTGGGGGCGCTCGGTGCGGCCCTGGTGCCCGTGCTCTGAGCCGCCTCCAGCGATCCCCGCGCCGAGGGAGAGCCGGGGAGCCGGTGGGTCGGGGCCCGGCCGGTGGCGTCACTTCCACCAGTAGGTGCGCCGGGCGATCTGGAGCGCGCTGACGTAGCCGTCGCGCTGGTAGTCCTCGCTCGGCACCCGCCATGGCACCGCCAGCAGCCCGCGGGCGTCGGCGACCGAGGCGAACCCCTGCGCGTCACCCCAGGCCTCCAGCCCGTCGAGGAGCACCCGGGCGTGGTCGCGACCGTGCCGGAGGAACACCGACGCGCACTGCACCACGTCGGCGCCGGCGAGCAGATAGGCCGCCACGTCGTCGGCCGTCTCGACGCCGCCGGTGCCGGCCAGCGAGCACTCCACCTGCTCGCGCAGCACCGCGATCCAGGTCTGTGGCAGCCGCGCGTCGCTGCGGGAGGACAGCTCGATCTCGGGCTGCACGGTGCGCTCGCCGACGTCGATGTGTGGCTGCAGGAAGCGGTTGAACAGCACCAGCCCGTCGGCGCCCTTCTCCACCAGCCGGACCGCCAGGTCGTTGAGCGAGGAGAAGTACGGCGGCAGCTTCACCGCGACCGGGACCGTGACCACGTCGCGGACCGCCGAGAGCAGGTCGAGCACGGCGTCCTCGACGGCCTCGCCGTGCCCGCGGAACTGCCCGGGGACGACGTAGAAGTTGAGCTCGACCGCCGCGGCACCGGCGTCCTGCGCCCGCCCGGCGAAGGCGGTCCACTCGCCGCTGCCGGTGCCGTTCAGGCTGGCGATGACCGGGACGTCGACGCTGCTCGCCGCCTGCTCGATCAGGTCGAGGTAGCGGTCGGGCGCTCCCGGGCCGGCGGGGTTGCTGAACCAGTGGTCCCGCTCGAAGTCGGGGTCGAGGTCGCGGCGTACCTGCTCCTCGAAGAGCGAGTGCAGGACCACGGCGCCGACGCCCGCGTCGACCAGGGTCAGCACGCCGCCAGGCGTCTGCTGCAGCGGCGACGGCGCCGCCACCAGCGGATTGCGCAGCGACAGACCGAGGTAGGTGGTGGTGAGGTCCATCGGGCCCCCTTCTCCCGCGCTTGGACCTCACGCTAGTCCCGAGCCGGGCCGGTGCGCAGGCCTGGGCGGTGCCCGGTTGGTCACATCGGGTCGGCGGCGGAGACCTCGCTGCCGAGCAGCTGGGTGACCGTGTCGTAGACCTCGCGGCGGGCGGCAGCCACCAGGCCGCCGCCGGCGGAGCGGCGCCGCGGGTCGTAGGGCTGGCCGTCGACGGTGCCGACGAACCCTCCGGCCTCGGTCAGCAGCAGCGAGCCGGGCGCGTGGTCCCAGGCCTGCGTCCGGGCATAGATGACGACATCGGCGTAGCCACGCACCAGCTGCGGGTAGTCGACGCCGCAGCACACCCAGGTGAGCTCGAGAGGGCGCAGCCCGGGCAGCTCGCGGCCGACCCACGCGCGCCGCGAGGTGACGCCGCGCCACTCGCGCGGCACCGGCGACGGCGTCGGCCGGAAGATCTGCATGCCGTCGCGGAAGGCGCCCCGACCGCGCTCGGCGACGTACGCCGTCAGGTGCTGCGGCTGCCAGATCCAGCTGCGCTGGACGACGCCGTGGAGCAGCTCGGCCACCATCACCGCATGGTCGGGGCTGCCGTGGACGAAGTTCTTGGTGCCGTCGACGGGGTCGACGGTGAACGCATGGTCGGCGGCGACGAAGCGGTCGTGCAGTGTGGGGTCCGCGGCGGACGCCTCCTCGCCGAGCACCACGGCGCCGGGATAGGCCGCCAGCAGTGCCTCGGTGATCCGCTCCTCTGCCTCGTGGTCGGCCACGGTGACCAGGTCGCCGGGGTTCTTCTCGTGCACCTGCCCGCTGCGCAGCGACCTGAACCGGGGCGTGATGACCTCCGCGGCGACGTCCTGCAGCAGGCGCAGCACCTCGGCGGTCTCCACGGTGCCCAATCTAACGGTGATCGAGGGGTCGTGGACGGATCGCCCACCGGCTCACCGGACCTGCCCGCTCAGCTCCCGGCGGGTGGCCGCGACGCGGGGGGCGGGCCGGTCGGGCCAGGGTCGGCCGGAAGGGCGCCGGGAGGTGGCGGCGGGCCGTCCTGGGCTCCCGGCACCCAGGGGGCGCCCGAGGACGGCGTCGAGGCGTAGACCTCACCACCGCTCGCGTCCACGGCCGGCGCGACCCCCACGTCCACGGTCGCGGCGCCGTCGTCGACGGCCGGGGGCGGCCCGGTCGCGGCCGCTGTCTCGGCTGCGGCGGCCTCCGCCCGGAGGAGCCGGCGTCGGCGCCGTCGCCGCGTCAGCCACCGCCCCAGGAGGGCGAGCGCGGCAAGCAGCAGCAGGCCACCGACGACGATGGCGAGACCGACCCAGGTGCTCCACCGCGCGGCCGCGCTGGCGGACTCGCCGGCCGTCGTCGCCGCGTCGAGGTCGGCGTCCGCGAGCAGCTGGTCGGCCTGCGCCGCCTTGCCGTCCACGTCGAGCACCGTCGCGCCGAGGGCCGCCAGCGGGTTGCGGCCCGCCGCGGCCTCGTCGGCCGCCCCGACCGCGTCGACGGCGGTCGCGGCCCGGGGCAGCAGGTCGGCGAGCTCGTCGTAGGCCGCCTGGTCGTCGGCGCTCTGGTAGAGCGCGGTGACCTTCTCCGGGACGTCCATGTCGTGGCGCTGCGCCGCCTCCTGCACCGCCACCGCGGCCGGGCCGAGCCCGGCGACGTCGTCGACGACCTGGGTGGCGGTGTCGAACTCCCAGGCGGTCATCGCCCGGCGCAGCCCCAGCGGCGGGGCGAAGGTGCCGTCCGCCGCGTCGACCGCTTGGTACTTCCGCAGCGCCTTGCGCCGGTCCTTCAGCTGGCTGCGCT
This sequence comes from Nocardioides sp., assembly GCF_041393715.1. Taxonomy (GTDB): domain Bacteria; phylum Actinomycetota; class Actinomycetes; order Propionibacteriales; family Nocardioidaceae; genus Nocardioides. Next base: position 162,282 of record NZ_JAWKJQ010000001.1, read on the forward strand.
CGTCACGGGTGACCACCCAGGTCTTGAAGGTCTTGACCGCCTTGTCGTTGCCTCCGACGATCTGGTCGAGGTCCAAGAACCGCTGCCAGCCGCTGTGACCGACCGTCAGCCGCGGCTCCCCGGGAGCGGCGTACGCGCTCTCGCCGGCGATGGCCGCGGCCAGCACTGTGCTCCGGGCGTCGGCCGCGGTGTCGTCCATCAGCGTCTTCATCACCACGTACGACGCCGGGTAGCCGTAGCCGTCGTCCGGCTGGGCGCGACCGCCCGCGTCGGCGGTCCACGAGTTGAGCGGGATGGCCCGCTTGCCCTGGGCCGAGACCGGCCGCATCTTGCGCGGCTTGCCTCCGAGCTCGGCGACCGCCCGAGCGGCAAGGTCCTGGGCGACCCCTTCGTACAGCCAGCGCTCGTCGAGGGAGCCGGAGGAGGCCCAGGCGTGCGTGAGCTCGTGGTAGAGCAGCTCCTGGTCGAGCTCCTCGCCGATCACGATCTCGTCGGCCCGCCAGTCGAACCACCCGTCGTAGCCGCGCACGTTGACCGCACGGTCCTCGCGGACCGTCGTCAGGCCCCCCGGCCACGGTGTGCCGAGCAGCTCCTCGAGCGCGGGCACCCCCTTCTTCATCCGGCGGACCACGAAGCGCAGCCACCGCGGGTCGTCCCGATAGGCCATCACGTCGACCTGCTGGTCACCCACGTCGACCGTCTTCGTGCGGGCGATCTCCGGGTCGCGGGCCGAGATCACCGCCCAGAAGCCGGAGCTGTCGGTGTTCTGGGTGAAGGTGTAGGTCGTCGTGCCGTCCGCGTCCTGCTCGGTGAAGTCGTCGGTCGTGGCGTCGAAGGTCATCGTCTCCGGCAGCACCACCTCGACGGTGTTCTGACCGGCGTCACCGGGGCCGAAGGCCGCGAACGTCGCGTAGCCGGGGCCGACGCGGGTCTGGTCCTCCGAGCGCGGTGCCTCGCCCTCGAGCACGAAGCGGATGTCGATGGTGCGGCTCTGGCCGTAGAGCAGGTTGGAGGGGAACTGGACGGTGGCGATCGCCGTGCTCGGGTCCTCGGTCGCCTTGCGCGAGACCGAGAGGGCCGCGCCGTTGGAGGTGGCGGTCAGCTCCTGGGCGTCGGCCGGCACCGGGATCGTGATGTAGGGCAGGTAGAAGTACTGGATGTAGTTGCCGCTGCGCACGCTGGGTCGCTCGTTGCGCACCGTGATCGTCATCGAGGCGGCCACGACCTCCTTCTTGGCCTGCAGCTCGTAGCGGCTCGTGGAGGCGATGTCGATCCCGCCGTCGGCGTGGGCGACGGGCGCGGCGAGCAGCAGCCCGGCGACGGCCAGGACGGTGCCGCGGCGCCCGCGCGCGGCGTACGTCAGCCACCGGGCCCGGGCGCGGCCGACGGTGGCGCGACTGGCGTGCATGGGATCCCCGATCTTCATCTCCCTGGGCGTCCTGTCGGCCCGGACGTTGTCATTGTCCGGGCCCGTGGGCAAGCCATACCGGGCGAGAGCGAGGACCGTGACCAGACTGTGATCCGGCGCCCCACCCCTCGGGGTGGGTACGCCGCCCGCCCAGGGACGGTCTCACCTCTGGTGAGGCGCGGTCCCGAGGGCTAGCGTCGCTGGACATGGAGTCCTACGCCGCCGGTGAGACCAGCCCGCCGCTTCTGGAGGAGACCATCGGTGCCAACTTCGTGCGCACCGTGGCCGCCCACGCCGACCGCGAGGCGCTCGTGGAGTGCGCCACCGGCCGACGCTGGACCTACGCCGAGCTCGACCGCGACGTCGACGCGCTGGCGCGCGGGCTGATCGGCGCCGGCATCGCCGTGGGGGACCGGGTCGGCATCTGGGCGCCCAACTGCGCCGAGTGGGTCCTGGTCCAGCTGGCCACCGCCAAGATCGGGGCGATCCTGGTCAACGTCAACCCGGCCTACCGCACCCACGAGTTCTCCTACGCCGTCAACCAGTCGGGGCTGCGGCTGCTGGTCGCGGCGAGCAGCTTCAAGACCAGCGACTACCGGGCGATGGTGGAGGAGACCCGCGACCAGTGCCGGACCCTGGAGCGGGTGGTCTATCTCGACACCGACGACTGGGCCGGCCTGGTGGCCGACGGGGCGGGCGTCCCCGCCGAGGCGGTGGCGGAGCGGATGGCCGGGCTCGCCCCGACCGACCCGATCAACATCCAGTACACCTCGGGCACCACCGGCTATCCCAAGGGCGCGACGCTCTCGCACCGCAACATCCTCAACAACGGCTACTTCACCACCGAGCTGATCGGCTTCTCCGAGGTGGACCGGCTGGCGATCCCGGTGCCCTTCTACCACTGCTTCGGGATGGTGATGGGCAATCTGGGCTGCACCACCCACGGCGCCACCATCGTGATCCCCGCCCCCGGGTTCGACCCCGCCACGACGTTGCGGGCGGTCCAGGACGAGCGCTGCACCGGTGTCTACGGCGTCCCGACGATGTTCATCGCGATGCAGCACGCACCCGACTTCGCGTCGTACGACCTGTCCACGCTGCGCACCGGCGTGATGGCCGGCGCGATCTGCCCGGTCGAGGTGATGAAGCGCTGCATCGACGACATGCACATGAGCGAGGTCGCCATCGCCTACGGCATGACCGAGACCTCGCCGGTGTCCACCCAGACCCGCGGAGACGACGACCTCGACCGGCGCACCTCGACCATCGGCCGCGTGCACCCGCACGTGGAGATCAAGATCATCGACCCGCTGACCGGCGAGACCGTGGAGCGCGGCGCGACCGGTGAGTTCTGCACCCGCGGCTACTCCGTGATGCTGGGCTACTGGGACGACCCCGAGAAGACCGCCGAGGCCGTCGACGCCGACGGCTGGATGCACACCGGCGACCTGGCCGTGATGCGTGAGGACGGCTACTGCCAGATCGTCGGCCGGATCAAGGACATGGTGATCCGGGGCGGTGAGAACATCTACCCCAAGGAGATCGAGGAGTTCCTCTACACCCACCCCGACATCGAGGACGTCCAGGTGATCGGCGTCCCCGACGAGAAGTACGGCGAGGAGCTGTGCGCCTGGGTCAAGATGCGCGCCGACCGCGAGCCGCTGGACGCCGAGGCCGTGCGCGACTTCGCCTCCGGCCGGCTGGCGCACTACAAGATCCCGCGCTACGTGATGGTCGTCGAGGAGTTCCCGATGACCGTCACCGGCAAGATCCGCAAGGTGCAGATGCGCGAGGAGACGGCCCGGGCACTCGGGCTCGCCTGACCGAGACCCCACCGGGTCGCCCGGCGCCAGCGTCGGCGGGCCGACGTACGCTTCACGCCGTGACCTCGCCTGCGCCGCAGCTCGTCGTCGGCTTCGACCTCGACATGACCCTGATCGACACCGTCCCGGGGTTCGTGGCGGTGCTGGCGGCGCTGGGCGCCGAGCTCGACGTCGACTTCCCCGTCGACGAGATGACCGACCGGCTCGGTCCGCCGCTCGACATGATGCTCGCCGACCACCTCGCCCCGGAGGAGATCGCGCCGGCCGGCGACCGGTTCCGAGAGCTCTACCCCGACCACGCCGTGCACCCCGTCCCGCTGCTCCCGGGCGCTCGCGAGGCGGTCGACGCCGTGCGTCGGCAGGGAGGCCGGGTGGTCGTCGTCACCGGCAAGTTCACCCGCAACGCCCAGCTGCATCTCGACCATCTGGGGCTCGACGTCGACCACCTCGAGGGCTGGGTCTGGGGCGTGGGCAAGGCCGACGTGCTGCGCCGCGAGGGCGCCCAGCTCTACGTCGGAGACCACGTCCACGACGTCGAGGGCGCGCTGGCCGCCGGGGTGCTCAGCGTGTCGGTGCTCACCGGAGGCTGCACCCGCGAGGAGCTGGTCGCCGCGGGCACCCACGTGGTCCTCGACGACCTGGCCGCCTTCCCGGCGTGGCTCGAGGGCTACCTCACCCGCTCCGGTGTGACCGCCTGAGCCGGCCACCAGGCCGGAATGAGTTGGCAGCACCTCGGTGTTGGTCCCTAGGCTTGAGTCCCGGTCGGCGTACGCCCACCGGTCCCCATGATCGAGAACGCAAGGAAGGTCCAGCCGTGCCCAGTGGCAAGGTGAAGTGGTTCGACGCCGAGAAGGGCTTCGGGTTCCTCTCCCAGGAGAGCGGGCCCGACGTCTACGTGCACGCGGACGCGCTTCCCGAGGGGATGACCTCGCTCAAGCCCGGCACCCGCGTCGAGTTCGGGATCGCCCAGGGCCGCCGGGGCGACCAGGCCCTGTCCCTGCGGGTGCTCGACTCGCCGGCCTCGGTGCAGCGCAACCGCGCCCACGCCAAGCGCAAGAAGCCCGAGGAGATGGTCCCGATCGTGGAGGACCTGATCCGGCTGCTCGACAACGTCGGCGAGACCTACCGGCACGGCCGGCACCCCGAGGCCAAGACGGCCCGGCCCACCGCCAAGCTGCTGCGGGCGCTCGCCGACGAGCTCGAGCTCTGAGCCTCGACCCGGCCCGGGCTCAGATGTCGGAGGCCGGCGTCCGCCGGCCCGGACGGGTCGCCAGCACGAACACCAGCCACGCGGCGAGTGCGATCGCGGCGACCCCGAGCCCGAGCTGGGGGATCAGGGGCATGCCGATGCCGATGAAGCCGCCGATCACCCACGCGAGCTGCAACGTGGTGTCGGACCGGGCGAACGCGCTGGTGCGCACCCGCTCGGGCACGTCCTGCTGGATCAGCGAGTCCAGCGACAGCTTGGCCAGCGACTGGGCCAGTCCCGCGGTCAGGCCGAGCAGGGTGGCGGTCACGACGCCGTAGAACAACGCCGCCAGCGCCGACATCACGGCGCCGGCCAGCACCGCCAGCAGCACCGTGAGCCGCGGGTTGACCCGTCTGAGCAGTGACGCCGTGGCGATCCCGAGCGTGTTGCCGAGCCCGGCGGCGCCGATCACGAGAGCCAGCAGCACCTCGGGCCGCCAGTCGCCGATCGGCACCTCACGCAGCAGGAACGCCATGAACATGGTGAGGAACCCCGAGAGGAACCGGGGCCCGAGGTTGGCCCGCAGCGCGAACGCCACCGAACCGGGGATGCGGATCCGCAGCCGGCCGCTGCGGGTCGCGCCGTCGTCGCCGGTGAGGGTCATCATGCCCTCGCCGACACTGGAGTCGACCTGGGCCGGCAGCAGGATCGCGAGGACGGTCGCGATCACGAAGAGCACGAAGGCATAGCGCAGCGACCACTCCGCCCCGGCCAGGCTCGCCAGCGCGGCGATCGGCGCGGAGATGGCCGCCCCCACGACGCCGGCCAACAGCACCCGGGCGTTGGCCTTGACCAGGGTGAGCGAGTCGGGCAGCAGCCGGGGTACGGCGGCCGCCCGGGTCACGGTGTAGGCCTTGGAGGCGACCAGCGTCCCCAGGGCCGCTGGGAACATCCACGCGGACTCCGAGGCGACCGAGCTGGCCAGGCTCCAGGCCAGGAAGGCGCGCAGCGCCAGCGTCGCCCCGATCGCCCATCGGCGGCCATGGCTGAACCGGTCGAGGAACGGACCGATCAGCGGCGCGACGATCGCGAAGGGCAGCATGGTCAGCCCGAGGAACAGCGCGACCTGGGTGCGCGCCTCCCCCGTGGGCACCTGGAAGAACAGGGTGCCGGCCAGCGACACGGCCACCGCCGCGTCACCCGCGGTGTTGAAGGCGTGCAGCTCGATCAGGCGCGACAACCCGGAGTCGCCGGCTCCCTCGGCGTGGGCGGCGCGGCGCGCCTGCCGGAACGTGTAGGTCGAGAAGCGCGACGTGGCTCGGGCCATGCCGCGGGCGCCGCGGGCGGTGGCTCGCGCACCGGCGCCCAGCGCCTGGGAGGTCTGGCTGCGCCCCGAGGAGGTGCGGCCCAGGCCGACGTGGACATCGTCGCCCCCGGGGTCCGGTGCGCCCGCGGAGGGATCTCCGGGGCCGGTCGACGTCATGAGCTCCATCCTGCCTGGTGGGCCCCTCGGTCTGACACAACCCGGGCCGATGCGTCATCATGACCTGCGTGCCCCCGACTCTGACCGCCAAGCTCGACGCCGTCGCGGCCGGCGCCGTCGACGACGCCCGTGCCGCGCTGGCCGCCGAGGTCCCCGCGGCCGATGTGGGCGAGCACCTCGTGGCGCAGTCCGAGGGCGACCGGGTGGTGACCCATCTGTTCGCCTGCGAGCGACCGGGCTACCACGGCTGGCGCTGGTCGGTGACCGTCGTGCGGGCCGCCCGGGCCAAGCACGTGACCGTCGACGAGGTCGTGCTCATTCCCGGTGAGGCAGCGATCGTCGCCCCGGCCTGGGTTCCCTACAAGGAGCGGGTCCAGCCCGGCGACCTGTCGCCCGGCGACCTGCTGCCCGTCGAGGAGGACGACCCGCGGCTGGTGCCGACGTACTCCTTCGGTGACGACCCGCTCAGCGCCGACGACAAGGCGCAGATCCGGTCGGTGGCTGCGGAGCTGGGCCTGGGCCGGGTCCGGACGCTGTCGCTCGAGGGGCGCGACCAGGCCGCCGAGCGGTGGTACGACGGCGACGCCGGCCCCGGGTCGGCGCTGGCGCAGGCCGCCCCCAGCGGTGCACCGGCTGCGGCTTCCTGATGAGGCTGGCCGGACCGCTCTCGGAGATGTTCGGCGTCTGTGCCAACGGCAACGCCAACGACGACGGCAGGGTCGTCTCGCTGGACCACGGGTGCGGCGCCCACTCCGAGGTGACGCTGACCCGGCGGCAGCGGCCGCGGGCGCTGCCCGACCACGTGCTCGACACGGTCGACGACCTCGAGCAGTTCTGAGGCTCAGGCGCGGCGGCGGCCGCCGGCCGACTGCCGCGGTCCGCGAGCGCGCTGCTGACGCCGGCGCCGGGTGTACTCCCAGCCGAGCAGGCCCAGCCCGAGCCCGGCCAGACACGTCCACACCCACCAGCCGCGGCCGGAGTCCTGGAGCTGGCCGTAGAACGGCAGCAGCCCGAGGAAACCGACCACCCACAGCGCGCACCCGACGGCGACCGTCCGGACGCCGTCGACGTCGAGCGGCTCGACATCCGCGACGAGGTAGGTGCGTTTGCCGATCTCGTGCCGGGTCGGCTGCTCGTCGTGGCGGTCCACGCGCTCACCGTACGACACCGGTGTCCACTGCGAGAACCCGTGCTGTCACCCGCTCCCCGGCTCTGCCAGACTGCCGGCCGTGAGCAACCAGAAGCGCCCCTCGAAGAACCGCCCCGTCCAAGGCGTCAGCGGCAGTCCGACCGGCAGGCCCAAGGCCACCGGCCCCGGTGGGCTCGACGGGTTCTTCAAGATCAGCGAGCGCGGCTCGACGTTCGAGCGCGAGATCCGCGGCGGCGTCGTCACGTTCTTCACGATGGCCTACATCGTGGCGCTCAACCCCGTCATCCTCGGCTACGTCCAGGACGCCGACGGCAAGTTCCTCGGCGGCGGCGACGCGCCCAACATCGCCGCCATCGCCGCCGGCACGGCGCTGGTGGCCGGCGTGATGACGATCCTGATGGGAGTCGTCGCCAACTTCCCGCTCGCGCTCGCCACCGGGCTCGGCCTCAACGCCTTCGTGGCCTTCGGGATCGCCTCCCAGATGACCTGGGCCGACGCGATGGGTCTGGTGGTCCTGGAAGGCGTGATCATCCTGGTGCTGGTGCTGACCGGCTTCCGGAAGGCCGTCTTCCAGGCGGTTCCCTCGCAGCTCAAGGTCGCCATCTCGGTGGGCATCGGCCTGTTCATCGCCCTGATCGGCTTCGTCGACGCCGGCTTCGTGCGGCGCACCGGCGCCCCGCCGGTGCCGGTGCAGCTGGGCGTCGGGACCGGCGAGCTGGCCGGGTGGCCCGTGCTGGTGTTCGCCGTCGGGCTGATGCTGGTGATCGCGCTCTGGGTACGCCGGGTGCGCGGCGCGATCCTGATCTCGATCGTGCTCACCACGATCCTCGCGATCATCGTCGAGGCGATCGTCTCGGCCGGCCCGATGGTCGACGGCGACAGCTCAACCCCGTCGGCTGGAACCTCAACGTGCCGAAGTGGCCGGACAAGCTGGCGGGCATGCCCGACTTCGGCACCCTGGGCGAGTTCAGCCTCTTCGGGTCCTTCTCCAGCGTCGGTGTGGTCGCGGCCCTGCTCTGGTCTTCACGCTGATGCTGGCCGACTTCTTCGACACGATGGGCACGATGACCGCCATCGGCGCCGAGGCGGGTCTGCTCGACCGGACGGCATGCCGCCCAACACCCAGCGGCATCCTGGTCGTCGACTCGATCGCGGCGCGGCCGGCGGCGCCGCGGGCGTGTCCTCCAACACGTCGTACATCGAGTCGGCCTCGGGGTCGGCGAGGGCGCTCGCACCGGGACTCGCCTCGGTCGTGACGGGCGTGCTCTTCCTGCTGACGATGTTCCTCGCGCCGCTGGTGGAGATCATCCCGAGCGAGGCCGCGGTGCCGGCCCTGGTGCTGGTCGGGTTCCTGATGATGCAGCAGGTCAAGGGGATCGACTGGGACGACGTCGAGATCGCGATCCCGGCCTTCCTGACCATCGTGCTGATGCCGTTCACCTACTCCATCACCGTCGGCATCGGCGCCGGCTTCCTGGCCTACGTGCTGATCAAGCTCGTGCGCGGCAAGTCCGCGCAGATCCACGGCCTGATGTGGCTGGTCGCGGCGCTCTTCCTCGTCTACTTCGCGATCCACCCGATCACCGCCTGGATCACCTGATCCGTCGAGGTCGCGGGCGGGAAGGAGTTCCCTGAGGGCCGGACAAGGAGCGCGGCGCGGGCTACCATGGACCCTTGGTCGCGAGCGATCCGGGCGCAGCCGGCGACGGGTTGTCGGGATCGGGAATACTTAGGCTAAGTAATCAGTTAGGATTACGTCATGCCCACCACCGAGAGCGCCTCCCGCACCGTCGCGGGCCTTGCCTCGGAGCTCGGCCTGTCCGTGCTGCGCCTGCGCCGCCGGCTGTCGTTGGAGCAGCACCCCGGCAACCCGCTCAGCCTCAGCCAGATGACCGTGCTCGGCACGCTCTACCGTCACGGTGAGATGACCCTCGGCGACCTGGCCGCTCACGAGCGGGTGCAGCCGCCGTCGATGACCCGGACGGTCGGCGTGCTCGGGGCGGGCGGCTACGTCCGTCGCCACCAGAGCAGCACCGACGGCCGGGTCCAGCTGATCACGATCACCGAGCGCGGCATCTCGACCCTGCTGGCCGACCGCAAACGTCGGGACGCCTGGCTCACCCAGGCGTTGATCCACCTGACCGCGGACGAACGATCCATCCTCCGGGCCGCGGCGCCGATCCTCGACCGGCTGGCCAACGACGACTGACCCGGCCGCCCGGCCAACCCCGCGACGCACCACCATCCACCCGGCGCCAGGCGCCGGCAGTTCCATCGAGCCCAGGACCACGTGAGCCCCACCTTCCGTTCTCTCGCCAACGCCAACTACCGCCGCTACGCCGTCGGCGGCGTCGTCTCCAACACCGGCACCTGGATGCAGCGGGTCGCGCAGGACTGGCTGGTCCTGCAGCTGACCGGCAACTCGGGTACCGCCATCGGCATCACCACCGGCCTGCAGTTCCTGCCGTTCCTGCTGCTCGCCCCCGTGGCGGGGCTGGTCGCCGACCGGATGCCCAAGCGTCGGCTGCTGCAGCTGACCAACGTCGGGATGGCGGTCCCGGCGGCGCTGCTCGGGCTGCTGACCGTGACCGGGCTGGTGGAGATCTGGCATGTCTACGTGCTGGCCTTCGTGCTGGGCACGGCCGCGGCGTTCGACGCGCCGGCGCGCCAGTCGTTCGTCTCCGAGATCGTCGGCCCCGACGACGTGTCCAACGCGGTCGGGCTCAACTCCGCCTCGTTCAACGCGGCGCGGATCGTCGGCCCCGCCCTGGCCGGCCTGTTGATCGCGGCCTTCGGCGGCGGGGCGGTCGGCACCGGCTGGGTGATCCTGCTCAACGCCGTGTCCTACGCCGGCCCGATCGCCGCGCTGCGCCGGATGGACCCGGCCCTCCTGGACAGTCCGGAGCCCTCGCCGCGCATGCCGGGGGCGATCCGGGAGGGCTTCGCCTACGTCCGGGGCCGGCCCGACCTGCTGCTGATCCTCGGCATCGTCGGCTTCACCGGCACCTTCGGCCTCAACTTCCAGATGACCTCGGCCCTGATGGCCACCGAGGTCTTCGACCGCGGCCCGACCGCCTACGGCCTGCTCGGCACGTTCATGGCAGTCGGCTCGCTGGCCGGCGCCCTGGTCGCCGCCCGTCGCGAGCGGGTGCGGCACCGGCTGGTGGTCGGGGCCGCGCTGGTCTTCGGGGCGATCGAGATCGGCGCCGGCCTCGCCCCGTCGTACGCCGTCTACGGGGCGGTGGTCCCGCTGCTCGGGCTGACGGCGCTCACCATGATCACCAGCGCCAACGCCTTCATGCAGCTGCACACGGCGCCGGGGATGCGGGGCCGGGTGATGGCGCTCTACATGATGATCTTCATGGGCGGCACGCCGCTCGGGTCGCCCCTGATCGGCTGGGTGGGGGAGACCTTCGGTGCTCGCTGGACGCTGATCGGGGGCGGGGCCCTGACGATGGCCGGCGTGGCCGCCTCGGCCGCCGTGTTCCTGGCCCACCAGCGGACCCCCCGCCGCGTTTTGACCCCCGCCTTGGCCGAGGAGTAATCTCGACCCTTGTGTCTGGCACGTCCAGGCCGTTGCGCGCGCCCGCGTGTGGGACCTCTGGGCCCTCGGCCCACCCGACGCAGGTTTCGCATGGTCAAGGCACAGCACCACCGATCCACCACCCGAGTCCGGCACCGCGCCGGGCCGTGAGAGCCGACAGAGAGGGAACCACCCGGTGCCCACCATCCAGCAGCTGGTCCGCAAGGGCCGCCAGGACAAGGTGTCGAAGAACAAGACGCCTGCCCTGAAGGGTTCGCCCCAGCGACGCGGCGTCTGCACGCGCGTCTACACCACGACTCCCAAGAAGCCGAACTCCGCCCTGCGCAAGGTCGCCCGCGTGCGTCTCTCCAGCGGCGTCGAGGTCACGGCGTACATCCCCGGCGTCGGCCACAACCTGCAGGAGCACTCGATCGTGCTCGTGCGTGGCGGTCGGGTCAAGGACCTCCCCGGGGTCCGCTACAAGATCATCCGCGGCAGCCTGGACACCCAGGGTGTGAAGGGTCGCAAGCAGGCCCGCAGCCGCTACGGCGCGAAGAAGGAGAAGGGCTGATGCCGCGCAAGGGTCCCGCCCCCAAGCGTCCGCTCGACGTCGACCCGGTCTACGGCTCGCAGGTCGTCACCCAGCTGGTGAGCAAGGTGCTCCGCGACGGCAAGAAGCAGGTCGCCCAGCGCATCGTCTACACCGCGCTGGAGGGCTGCCGCGAGAAGACCGGCACCGACCCGGTCGTCACGCTCAAGCGTGCGCTCGACAACGTCAAGCCGGCCATCGAGGTCAAGTCCCGCCGCGTCGGCGGTGCGACCTACCAGGTGCCGATCGAGGTGAAGCCCAACCGGAGCACGACCCTCGCTCTGCGCTGGCTGGTCGGCTACGCCCGTGACCGTCGCGAGAAGACCATGTCCGAGCGTCTGATGAACGAGATCCTCGACGCCTCCAACGGCCTCGGTGCCGCGGTGAAGAAGCGCGAGGACACCCACAAGATGGCCGAGTCCAACAAGGCCTTCGCCCACTACCGCTGGTGAGCGCCCGCGTCGCGGGGGCCCACCGGCCCCCCGGCGCGAGCCCGCAGCCAGGGGCTGACTCTCGACCTAAGGAACTGACTTTCAGTGGCCGTTGACATCACCACGGACCTCACCAAGGTCCGCAACATCGGCATCATGGCGCACATCGACGCCGGCAAGACCACCACCACCGAGCGCATCCTCTTCTACACCGGCATCACCTACAAGATCGGTGAGGTCCACGAGGGCGCGGCCACGATGGACTGGATGGAGCAGGAGCAGGAGCGCGGCATCACCATCACGTCCGCCGCGACGACCTGCTGGTGGAAGAGCCACCAGATCAACATCATCGACACCCCGGGTCACGTCGACTTCACCGCCGAGGTGGAGCGCTCGCTGCGCGTCCTCGACGGCGCGGTCGCCGTCTTCGACGGCGTGGCCGGCGTCGAGCCGCAGACGATGACCGTGTGGCGGCAGGCCAACAAGTACTCCGTCCCGCGGATGTGCTTCGTCAACAAGCTCGACCGCACCGGTGCCGACTTCTTCCGCTGCGTCGACATGATGGTCGAGCGGCTCAACTCCACGCCGCTGGTGCTCCAGCTGCCGATCGGCGCGGAGGCCGACTTCCTCGGTGTCGTCGACCTGGTCGGGATGCGCGCGCTCACCTGGCGCGGCGAGACCAAGATGGGCGAGGACTACGAGGTCGAGGAGATCCCGGAGTCGATGCAGGCCCAGGCGGCCGACTACCGCGAGAAGCTGCTCGAGACGCTCGCCGAGGCCGACGACACCATCATGGAGAAGTACCTCGAGGGCGAGGACATCAGCGTCGAGGAGCTGGAGGCCGGCATCCGCCGCGCCACCCTCGCCGACCTGGTCAACCCGGTGCTCTGCGGCACGGCGTTCAAGAACAAGGGCGTGCAGCCCCTGCTCGACGCGGTCGTGAAGTTCCTGCCCAGCCCGCTCGACATCGACGCCATCGTCGGCCACAAGGTCAACGACGAGGAGGAGAAGATCGAGCGGATGCCGTCCGACGAGCAGCCGTTCTCCGGCCTGGCCTACAAGATCGCCTCGGACCCGCACCTCGGCAAGCTGATCTACGTGCGCGTCTACTCCGGCAAGCTCGAGGCGGGCTCGACGGTGCTCAACTCGGTCACCGGCCGCAAGGAGCGGATCGGCAAGGTCTACCAGATGCACGCCAACAAGCGTGAGGAGATCGCGTCGGTGGGCGCCGGCCAGATCGTGGCCGTGATGGGTCTGAAGGACACCAAGACCGGCCACACGCTCAGCGACATCCAGAACCCCGTGGTGCTGGAGTCGATGAGCTTCCCGGCCCCGGTGATCGAGGTGGCCATCGAGCCCAAGACCAAGGGCGACCAGGAGAAGCTCAGCACCGCGATCCAGCGGCTCTCCGACGAGGACCCGACCTTCACGGTCAAGTCCGACGAGGAGACCGGCCAGACCATCATCGCCGGCATGGGCGAGCTCCACCTGGAGATCCTCGTCGACCGGATGAAGCGCGAGTTCCGCGTGGAGGCGACGGTCGGCAAGCCGCAGGTGGCCTACCGGGAGACCCTCCGCAAGGAGGTGCTCAACCACAGCTACACCCACAAGAAGCAGACGGGTGGCTCGGGCCAGTTCGCGAAGGTCATCATCACGATCGGCCCCAACCTCGACCCGGAGACCGGCTCCGGTGCCGGCTACGAGTTCGTCAACAACGTGACCGGTGGCCGGGTGCCGCGGGAGTACATCCCGTCGGTCGACCAGGGCGCCCAGGAGGCCATGGAGTTCGGCGTGCTCGCCGGCTACCCGATGGTCGATGTGAAGGTCACCCTCGAGGACGGCGCCTACCACGACGTCGACTCCTCCGAGCTGGCCTTCAAGATCGCGGGATCGGCCGCGTTCAAGGAGGCGGCCCGGATGGCCAAGCCGGTGCTGCTGGAGCCGATGTTCGCGGTCGAGGTGACCACGCCGGAGCCGTTCCTCGGCACCGTGATCGGCGACATCAACAGCCGGCGCGGCCAGATCCAGGCACAGGAGGAGCGTCACGGTGACATGGTCATCAACGCGCTGGTGCCGCTGTCAGAGATGTTCGGGTACGTTGGCGACCTGAGGTCCAAGACCTCCGGTCAGGCGTCGTACTCGATGGAGTTCGACTCGTACGCCGAGGTTCCGCAGAGCATCGCCGACGAGATCATCAAGAAGGTCCGCGGCGAGTAGTCGCCACGGGCCCTCGGCCCAGCAACACCATCCACACGAGTCAGTCAGAAAACAACCAGGAGGAGCCCCCAGTGGCTAAGGCGAAGTTCGAGCGGACCAAGCCGCACGTCAACATCGGCACCATCGGTCACATCGACCACGGCAAGACGACGCTGACCGCAGCGATCACCAAGGTGCTGCACGACAAGTACCCGGACCTGAACCCGTTCACGCCGTTCGACGAGATCGACAAGGCTCCCGAGGAGCGGCAGCGCGGTATCACCATCTCCATCGCGCACGTCGAGTACCAGACCGAGGCGCGCCACTACGCGCACGTCGACTGCCCCGGGCACGCCGACTACATCAAGAACATGATCACCGGCGCGGCCCAGATGGACGGCGCGATCCTCGTGGTCGCCGCCACCGACGGCCCGATGCCGCAGACCAAGGAGCACGTGCTCCTGGCTCGCCAGGTCGGCGTGCCCTCGATCGTGGTCGCGCTCAACAAGTGCGACATGGTCGACGACGAGGAGCTCATCGAGCTCGTCGAGATGGAGGTGCGTGAGCTCCTCTCCGAGTACGAGTTCCCCGGCGACGACATCCCCGTGGTTCGCGTGGCGGCCTTCCCGGCCCTCAACGGCGACGCCAAGTGGGGCGAGTCGGTGCTCGAGCTCATGCAGGCCGTCGACGACTACATCCCGACCCCCGAGCGCGAGATCGACAAGCCGTTCCTGATGCCGGTCGAGGACGTCTTCACCATCACCGGGCGCGGCACGGTCATCACCGGCCGCATCGAGCGCGGCATCGTGAAGGTCGGCGAGGAGGTCGAGATCGTCGGCATCCGCGAGACCTCGCAGAAGACCACCGTCACCGGTGTCGAGATGTTCCGCAAGCTGCTCGACGAGGGCCAGGCCGGTGAGAACGTCGGTCTGCTGCTCCGTGGCACCAAGCGCGAGGACGTCGAGCGCGGCATGGTCGTCATCAAGCCGGGCACCACGACCCCGCACACCAACTTCGAGGCGTCGGTCTACGTCCTCTCGAAGGACGAGGGTGGCCGGCACACGCCGTTCTTCAACAACTACCGTCCGCAGTTCTACTTCCGGACCACGGACGTGACCGGTGTGGTGACGCTGCCCGAGGGCACCGAGATGGTGATGCCCGGTGACAACACCGAGATGGCCGTCGAGCTGATCCAGCCCATCGCGATGGACGAGGGTCTGCGCTTCGCGATCCGCGAGGGTGGCCGCACCGTCGGCGCCGGCCGGGTCACCAAGATCACGAAGTGATCCACCACCCCACGGGTCTGCCCGCGGGGTGAGCACGCTCAGCCACGACGGCCCCGGACCTCTGGTCCGGGGCCGTCGTGCTGTCTGGTTTACTCTCGGCCCATGAGCTACAGCGCGCCTCCGCCGCCGTCGTACCAGCCCGTGCCCAACCACCCCCAGGCCACGACGGTGCTCGTGCTCGGGATCGTCGGTCTGGTGGTCTGCGGTGTCGCGGCACCCTTCGCCTGGGTCATGGGCAACCGGGTGGTCGCCGAGATCGACGCCTCGCCGGGCGCCTACGGCGGCCGCGACCAGGCCAACATCGGCCGGATCCTCGGCATCGTGGGCTCGGTGCTGATCATCCTCGGCATCCTCGCCCTGATCCTCTTCGTCGTGCTGGTCGCCGTTGCCGGGACCACCACGTCGACCGGCTGAGCCGGGTCGCTCTGCCGTCCCGTCCGGCTCGCCCGCACCACCGGCTCACCGAGGACGGTCGCCCGGTCCGCGAGGTGCTGTCCTACTCGCGACGGGGGAGCCGGCTGACCCCCGCCCAGGCCGCCGCCTGGGCGGAGCACCACGACGCGTGGGTGATCCCCGACGAGGCGGTCGAGGAGCCCGGGTTCTCCTGGGCCGAGCGCTTCGGCCGGACCGCTCCGCTGGTGGTCGAGATCGGCTCGGGCGTCGGGGAGGCCACCGTCGCGCTGGCCGCCCGCCACCCTGATGTCGACGTGGTCGCCTTCGAGGTCTGGCGGCCGGGCGTCGCCGCCACCCTGCAGCGACTCGCGGAGGCGGATGTCGGCAACGTGCGGCTGTGCTCGGTCGACGCGGTCTGGTCGCTCGAGCACCTGGTCGGCGAGGGCATGCTGCACGAGCTGTGGACGTTCTTCCCCGACCCCTGGCGCAAGTCGCGGCATCACAAGCGGCGCCTGGTCTCGCCCCGGTTCGCCGCGCTGGCCGCGGACCGGCTGACGCCGGGCGCATGGTGGCGGCTGGCCACCGACTGGGGGGACTACGCCACCCAGATGCAGGACGTGCTGGGCGCCGAGCCGCGGCTGGCCGGCGGCGTCGTGCCGCGCTGGGACGAGCGGCCGGTCACCAGGTTCGAGCGGAAGGGGCTCGCGGCCGGCCGGGAGATCGTCGACCTGGCGTACCAGCGCGTGGAGCCCTAGAGGGGCAGTCCCAGCGGCAGCCCCGACTGCTCCAGGCGGGCCTCGACCCGCGCCCGCTCCAGGTCGAGCTCCGGACCGGGCTCCAGGACGCCCAGCAGGTGGTCGATCCCGAGGGCGGTGCAGGCCTCGGCCAGCACGTCGTCGTAGGCCCGACGATGGGCTTCGTACTTCGCGAACGACTGGCCCCGCGGGCAGGTGCGGTACCACACCGAGAGCCGGCGAGCGTCGGCGGCGATCCGCTCGACGGGCCGTCCGTGGGCCGGCCGGCGCCGCTCGGCGAGCCGGGCCCGGACGCGAGCGACCAACCTGGCTGACCGCCGCCACGGCAGGAACGGCGCGAGGAGCCAGGCACCCGCGAGGAGCAGCCCGCTCATCCTCCGACGGTAGCCCCGGCCTCCGGGTCGATCAAGGGTCAGTCGCCGAGCAGCGCCTGCACGGCGTCGCCGAACACCTGGGTGTGCAGGTCGACGTCGGCCTCGGTGTGGTGGGGGGAGAAGAGAGCCATGTTGTGGAACGGCGTCAGCAGGATGCCCCGGTTGAGGGCCCACAGGTGCATGAAGGCGTCGAGATCCTCGTCGACCGCGGCCGCGGCGTCCGCGCCGTTGCGCGGTGGCGGGCAGAACCAGTACTCCGCCCGGCAGCCGAGCCGCTGGACGTGCCAGGGCAGGTCGTGCCGTGCGATGACGTCGGCCACGCCGGCGGTGAACCGCTCGGCCAGCGGGATCGCGACGGCGTAGTCCTCCTCGCGCAGCGTCGTGGACAGCGTGGCGCGCACCGCCGCCAGCGCGAGCGCGTTGCCGGTGAGGGTCCCGCCGACGCCGGCCACGTCGATCTCGGTGCCGAGCATGTGCACGTTGAGTCTCTCGGCGACCTCGGCACTGGCGCCGTACGCCGCGGCCGGCACCCCGCCGCCGATCGGCTTGCCCATCACCACGAAGTCGGGCTCCAGCGCCCAGGCCGCGGTGCAGCCTCCCGGACCCGCGCACAGGGTGTGGGTCTCGTCGATCACCCAGAGCACCCCGTGTCGTCGGGTGATCTCACGGACCTGGGCGAGGTAGCCCTCATCGGGCAGCACGATGCCGATGTTGGTCAGCGCCGGCTCCATCAGCAGGGCCGCCACGTCGCCCTGGGCGAGGCGGCGGTCCAGGGCGTCCGGGTCGTTGAACGGCACCACCGCGGTCGTCACCGCGACATCGACCGGCGGGCCCATCGCGCCAGGGCGCGAGACCACGGTGCCGTCGTCGCCGAGGATCGCCAGGGTCTCGTCGACGGTGCCGTGGTAGCACCAGTCCATCACGGCGATCCGTGGACGGCCGGTGAGCTTCCGGGCGAACCGGAGCACGAACCGGTTGGCGTCGGTGGCCGTCATCGCCATCTGCCACTGCGGCAGGCCGAAGCGGCGGGCCAGCTCGGTGCCGACCCACGCGGCGTCGGTCGACGGCAGCATGGTGGTGATCCCGGTGCTCGCTCGGGCGGTCACCGCCTCGGTCACCGCGGGCAGCGCGTGGCCGGTCATCGCTCCGGTGTCGCCCAGGCACAGGTCGACGTACTCCCGGCCTTCGACATCGGTGAACCTGGCACCCGCGGCGGTCTCGAAGAAGAGCGGGAAGGAGCCCGGCCAGCGGGTCATCCACGGCATCGGGACGCCGCCCAGCAGCGACCTGCTCGCCTCCGCGGACAGCTCGGCGGAGCGTGGATGGGTGTCGGCGAAGCGGCGCTCCTCGCCGGCGAGGAGGTCGGCGAGCCGGGAACGATCGATCATGGCGGCAATGTAGTGGCTGCGCGACGGTATCGACAGGGATGGTCGCCAGCGGCAACCGGATCGGTGGTCGGACGTCTCAGCGGCGGGTCGCGAGTCGGTGCCGCAGCACGGCCTCGCGCTGGAGCCGGCGGGCATCCCGGTCCCGGCGGGTGCCCACCACGGCGGCGAGGAACGCGTCCGGTGGCGTCCCCGCCGGCGGAGGGGGCGCGACGTAGCCCTGCACCTGGGCCGCGAGGGCACTCGCCTGCCGCCAGCGCGCCTCCGGGTCCACGGCGTGGGCGCGGGCCAGGAACTGGCGCACCGCCAGGGCCAGCCCCGTCGGCAGCGCCGCCACGTCGGCGGTCTGCGCCCAGCCCCGCAGCGGGAACGGGACGTCGACGGGTCGGGTCAGCTGGAGCGAGACCCGGTCGCGGACGACGTAGGTGCCGGCGACGAAGTCGCCCAGCCGCTTGCCGCGGGTGTTGAGCATCGACGACAGCACCGCGATCGAGCCGCTCAGACCGTAGATCTCGACCACGCCCAGCAGCGCCCGGACGAAGGCGTGCTGGAAGGAGATCGGTCCACCGTCGTCGCGCACCACGCGCAGCCCCATCGCCAGCTTGCCGAGCGAGCGGCCGCGGGTCAGCGTCTCGAGGGTGGTCGGGAAGCCGACCAGGGCGGCGACCAGGCCGCCGATCAGCCCGATCCGGAGCACCGCCTCGTCGACCGGCAGGGTGATGGTCAGTGCCACCCACAGGACCACGATCAGCAGCACCATGGTGACCACGACGTCGATCACGCCGGACACCACCCGGTGCCCGAAGTTGGCCGCGGGCAGGTCGAGGGCGACGGCCTCGCCGGTCACGAGGTCGTCGTCGGTGAGCGAGGCATAGCCGGACAGTCCCGGGGGACCGCCCGAAGGCCCCGAAACGCTGGCAGCCATCGCCGGCCAGCATAGGCTTCTCGGCGTGGATCTGGACGCGTATGTGCAGGCGCACCACCCCGAGTGGCGGCGCCTCGAGGAGCTGACGCGCCGCCGCTCCCTGACGGGCGCGGAGGCCGACGAGCTCGTCGACCGCTACCAGACCGTCGCCACCCAGCTCTCGGTCGTGCGCACCCAGGCGCCCGACGGCCAGGTCATCGCCTATCTGTCGGCGCTGCTCGCCCGCGCCCGCAACCGCGCCGTGGGCACCCGGACGACGGCCTGGGCCGGGGTGCGGCACTTCCTGCTCGCCCGATTCCCGGCCGCGCTCTACCGGCTGCGGTGGTGGTGGCTCGGCACGATGGCGGCCAACGTGGTCGTCGCCGGCGCGCTCATCGTCTGGCTGCTCCAGCATCCGGCCGTCGAGCAGTCGCTGCTGACGCCCGAGCAGGTCGACCAGCTCGTCAACCACGACATCGAGGGCTACTACAGCGAGTTCGCCGCCTCGCACTTCGCGCTGTCGGTGTGGGTCAACAACGCGTGGGTCTCCGCGCTCTGCCTGGCCTTCGGGATCTTCGGGCTGCCCGTGGTCTACCTGCTGTGGAACAACATCCTCAACCTGGCCATCCTCGGCTCGATCATGACCCGGCACGGGCACGGCGGGCACTTCTGGGGGCTGATCCTGCCCCATGGGCTGCTGGAGCTCACGGCGGTCTTCGTGGCCGCCGGCGTCGGGCTGCGGCTGTTCTGGTCCTGGGTCGCCCCGGGCGACCAGACCCGGGTCCGGTCGGTGGCGCAGGAGGGCCGGACCGCGGGCACCGTGGCCCTGGGGCTGGTGCTCGTGCTCTTCGTCAGCGGCATGATCGAGGGCTTCGTGACGCCCTCGCCGTTGCCCACCTGGGCGCGGGTCGGCATCGGCATCCTGGCCGAGGCGACGTTCCTCGCCTACGTGTTCGTCCTCGGGCGGTCGGCGTACCTCCGGGGGGAGACCGGCGACCTGGACGCCTCCCTGCTGGAGGACCGGGTGGCCACCGCCGCCTGAGCCGGGGTCGGGCCGCGAGGCCGCGGCTCAGAGTCGCCCGGCGGCCTTGAGCGCGAGGTAGTGGTCGGCGAGGGCCGGCGGCAGCCGTTCGGCGTCGGCGTCGACGACCGACACCCCGAGCGCGGCCAGCAGCTCGGTGGTGTGCCGGCGCCGGGCCAGCGCCCGCTCCGCGGCCGCGGCGGCATAGGCGTCGGCCACGCTGCCCCGCTCGGCCGCGATCTCCTCCAGGGCGGGGTCGCGGACCGAGGCCAGCACCACCTGGTGGTGGCGGGTCAGCGACGGCAGCACCGGCAGCAGGCTCTCCTCGACGGCCGCGGGCTCCAGGGGAGTGAGCAGCACCAGCAGCGCCCGCTGCCGCCCGAGCCCGGCGATGGCACTGCCGAGCGCGCTCCAGTCGGCCTCGGCGATGACCGGCTCCAGGTCGGCCATCTGGTCCTGCAGGCGGGCCGCGATGTCGCGGCCGCCCGCCGAGCGCAGCCGCGACCGCACGGTCCGGTCGCCCGCGAGGAAGTCGACCCGGTCGCCGGCACGCGCCGCCAGCGCGGCGAGCAGCAGGGCCGCGTCCATCGCCGAGTCGAGCCGAGGTACGTCGGCCACCCGGCCGGCCGACACGCGAGAGGTGTCGAGCACGATGACCACCCGGCGGTCGCGTTCGGGCTGCCAGGTGCGGACCACCACCGAGCGGCTGCGCGCCGACGCCCGCCAGTCGATCGACCGGACATCGTCGCCGCGGACGTACTCGCGCAGCGAGTCGAACTCCGTGCCCTGGCCGCGCACCCGGACCGCGGCCCGGCCGTCGAGCTCGCGGAGTCGCGCCAGCCGGGAGGGCAGATGCTTGCGCGACTCGAACGCCGGCAGCGCGCGCACCCGTCCCGGCACCTCGCGGGTCGTCTGCCTCGCGGCCAGGCCGAGGGGGCCGCGGCTGCGCAGCGTCACGCCGGCCGCTCGCAGGTCACCGCGCCGCCGGGGGACGAGCGAGGTGGAGAGCAGCGTGCGGTCGCCCGCACTGAGCCGCAGCCGGTGCCGGTTGCCGGTCGCCCCGGCCGTGGGCTGCCAGGCATCGCGCAGCACGCCGGTCACCGTGCGGCGGCCGGTGTTCTCGACCAGGAGGTCGGAGTGAGTCGGCTCGCCGAGCCGGACCGGGGCCGTCGACCGACGGGTGACCGAGAGCGCCGCCGGCCGTGGCGCCAGCGCCCAGTCGGCCACCACCAGCGTCACCACCACCGCCACCCACATCCACACCGTGCCCAGGCTCGGCCGGAGCACCAGCGGCACCATGCCGAGCAGCAGGAGCAGCGGCACCCGACCGCTGACCGCCATCACCCGCCTCCCGTCACCGGGGGACCGGCACGGCGGCCAGCGCCGACTGCAGCACCTGGCCGACCTCGACGCCCTCGAGCTCGGCCTCCGGCCGCAGCCCGAGCCGGTGCGCCAGGGTGGCCTGGGCCAGCGCCTTCACGTCGTCGGGCGTCACGAAGTCGCGGCCCACCAACCAGGCCCAGGCCTGGCTGGCGCGCAGCAGCGCGGTGGCGCCGCGGGGGCTGACGCCCAGGCTGAGCGACGGCGACTCCCGGGTCGCGCGCGCCAGGTCGACGACGTACGCCGTCACCTCGGGCGACACCTGCACCTGCCGCGCCCCGTGCTGTCCGGCGGCGATGTCGGCCGGCCCGGCGACCGCGGTGACGCCGGCGGCCGCCAGGTCACGCGGGTCGAACCCGGCGGCGTGCCGACGCAGGATCTCCAGCTCCTGGTCGCGCGGCGGCACCGGCAGCGTGAGCTTGAGCAGGAACCGGTCGAGCTGCGCCTCGGGGAGCGGATAGGTGCCTTCGTACTCGACGGGGTTCTGGGTGGCCGCCACCAGGAACGGTCGCGGCAGGTCACGGGTCACCCCGTCGACCGACACCCGCCCCTCCTCCATCGCCTCCAGCAGCGCCGACTGCGTCTTGGGTGGGGTCCGGTTGACCTCGTCGGCGAGGAGCAGGTTGGTGAACAGGGGGCCCTCGCGGAAGGACAGCTCCCCGCGGTGGGAGTCGATCACCATCGAGCCGGTGATGTCTCCCGGCATCAGGTCGGGCGTGAACTGCACCCGGGTGGACTCCACCGACAGGGAGGCGGCGAGGGTGCGCACCAGCAGCGTCTTGGCCACCCCGGGCACGCCCTCGAGCAGCACGTGGCCGCCGCACAGCAGCGCCACCAGCAGCCCCGACACGGCCGCGTCCTGGCCGACCACCACCTTGGCCACCTCGGCGCGCACGGCCCCGAGGCGCTCGCGGGCCGGGTCGGGCGGCGCCGCGGCCGGCTGAGGTGTGGGCGCGGGCGACGGAGGGGCCGTCGGCTGGGCTGTTGGCTGGGCTGGCGTCGGGGCTGGCGTCGGGGGCGCGGCGGCAGCGGTGCCGTCGGCAGGTCCGGGGGTGGGGTCGCTCATGGGCGGCGTACCTCTCTCTCGAGCTCGGCGAGCCGGGTGGCCAGCTCGACCAGGTCGCGGTCGGTCGGTGGGGGAGGGGAGCTGGGGTCGAGCAGCGCCTGCAGCTCGGCCGTGGGCCGGCCGGTCCGCGAGCTCAGGACCTGCGCGAGGGTGGTGGGCTCGAGGCGGCCGGGAAGCGCCAGCTGCTCGGTCAGCCGGACCCGGCTGGCCTCGCGCAGCACCCCGGCGGCGTGGGCCCGGTCGCGGGCCCGCCGATAGAGGCGGCCGTGGCTCAGCGTCGACTCGATGGCCGTGACGGTGACCGGCAGCGGCTCGCTGGCCAACGGTCCGAGCCGGCGGCCGCGCCACAGCATCAGGCCGACGACGGTCACCCCGAGCAGCCACAGCCCGGGGCTCACCCAGTCGGGGATCAGCTCGCCGACCCCGACGCCCTCGCCCGCCGGGACGTCGGCGGCGTCGGGGACGTACCACACGAGCTCGCGGTGGCCGCCGAGCAGGCGCAACGCGAGGGCGGCGTTGTCGGCGTCGGTGATGGTGCCGTTGGCCAGCACCCAGGGGGCGCCGAGAACGGTCACCCGTCGAGGCGCCTTGGCGAGCAGGTAGCCGCCCTGGGTGGGGAAGCACCCCAAGGTGGTCGGGTACGACGTGCCCTGCAGGCCGCTGATGGTCAGGTCGGTGACGTCGGGGTCGGCGCAGTCGGCCGCGACCGCACCTCCCACGAAGTCCGGCGCCCCCTCGGGTACGCCGGCCACCTCGGCGACCGCCCGCGGCGGGTCGACGAGCACGAGGTAGCCGGTGGCGCTGTGCCTCCACAGCCGCTCGGTGGTGTCGCCGCCCAGGTTGCCGGCCGAGGTGACCAGCACCGTGGTGCCGGCGCCGATCTCCGTCTCGTCGAAGGCCGCCGCCGAGCGGACCACGGTGACGTCGACGCCCTGCTGCTCGAGCACCCTGCGCACCGCCTGGGCGCCGGTGCGGGCGGGGTTGTCGGGGTCCAGAGGCGTGGAGGTGGCCACCCGCCCGCCGAGCAGGGCCACCGCGGCGGCAGCGAGCAGCAGCACGACGCCGATCAGGATCGGGGTGCGCAGCCGGCGGGCGGCCGGCGTGGACACGACGGCGCTCATCGGCCCGCCACCAGCTCGTCGTCGAGCGCGAGGACCGCGGCCGCCTGTTCCTGCGTCGCGCGCCGGTCGCCGTACAGGACGAGGTCGAAGAGGTACGCCGCCCGGGCGACCTCGTCGTGGCGCCGGGGGAACTGCTGCTCCAGCACGGCGGCCACCTCGTGGGCGGTGGCGGCCGGCAGGTCATCGAGCCGGCCGCGCTCCACCTGACCGGCGGCGACCGCGCGGAAGCCGTCGACCACGGCGTCGTCCCACCGCTGGTCGGCGAAGGCCGCCCGCGCCCGCCGGCGCAGCTCGGCGGCGGTGACGGCCGGGTCGTCGAGCACCGGGCGCTCGGCGCGCGCCGCACGGCGGTTGGTACGGGCGCGAGCGACCAGCAGCCCGAGCGCCACCGCGAGCAGCGCGAAGACGAGCAGCGACAGCAAGGTGACCAGAGGCCCGACCGAGGCGGCCCCCTCGGCGGCACGCGCGAGGGCGTCCTGGATCCATGCCCAGGCACGCGCGAGCGGGCTCTCGCGCTGGTACTCCGGGTTGACCAGCTCACGACGCAGCCACAGCCGTGCCTGGTCCGGCGACGGCGTCAGGGGTGGTTCCGAGAGCGGCAGGATCACCGAGCGAGGACTCCGGCCTGGGCGAGCAGCTCCATGTCGTAGGCCTCCTTGCGGATCCGCTGGTCGACGTACTGCAGGCAGGTGACGGCCGAGGTGAACGGGGCCGTGAACGCGGAGGACAGCACCGAGGCGAGCGCCTGCACGGCCACCGACACCAGCACCGCGGTCTGCGGGTCGGGGACGGCCGCCGAGATGGCCCCACCGATCAGCCCCAGGGGGAACCCCAGCACGTTGCTGGCGATGCCCGTGACCAGGACGGTGAGCAGGGCGATGCCGAAGGTGCGCCAGAACTGCCGGCGGGTCAGCTGCCACCCGCGCCCGATCGCGCCGAACACGCCGACCCTCTCCAGCATCAGCGGCGGGACGGCGAGGTAGGAGACCCGGATCCACAGGAAGAACCAGACCGGCACGGACACCAGCAGACCGATCAGGACGACGGCCACGACGGTGCCGACGTCGCCGCCACCGAGGAGCGCGGCGGTCACCATCAGCAGATAGATCCCGATCACCAACGACCACATCAGGGCGAGAGTCAGCGACAGTCCGACCAGCCGCCACCGGCGGCCGTGCGTCGCGGCCCAGGCCTCGCCGAGGCCGACCCGCCGACCCACCGCGGCCGCGGCGGTGACGTGGGTGACCATGCCGGTGACGAAGATCAGCCCGAACGCCGAGAGCAGACTGCCCACGCTCAGCAGCATCAGCGGCGTGAGCGCCGCGAAGATCTCGGCGTTCGTGGTCACGTTGTCGGGGTTCGCCGTGTCGATCGTGGCCGGGTCCAGGAGTGTGAAGTCGGTGAACAGCGCCAGCGCGGCGGTGGCGAGCACCGGGAGCAGCATGCTCACCGCGGCCACCAGCACCGCGGAGCCCACGGTGGCGGAGGGGTTGACCCGGATGATCTTGAACGCCGCGCCGTAGATGTCGCCGAGGCCGAGCGGGCGCAGCGGCACCGCGCCCGGCTTGTGCGCGGCCCCCCAGCCGGGGGCCGGCGGCATCGGTCCCGCCGGGCCCGGTGCCTGTCCCCAGCCCGGTGGTGGCGGGCCGACCGGCGGACCGACCGGCGGTTGGCCCCAGCCGGGCGCCGTGGGCGCGGCGCCCCACCCCGGTGGCGGGGGAGCGGCCGACCCGGGCGGCGGTGACCCGGGGGGCGGTGAGCCGGGGGGTGGCGGGGCCCAGCCCGGCGGTGGGTACGCCGGCGGCGCGGGGGGCCCGGCGTACGGGTCCTCGGTCCCCGACATACGCCCCCCTGTCGCCCGGTCGGCTCCGGCTGCCGCGCGGGCAGCGGGTGGCCCCCTCGGGGCGCACCCGCCCATCCTGTCAGGTAGCCGCACCGGATTTTGCGCAACTGCGGTTCTCTGCCAAGATAGTCAGGTTGCTCCGGCGGGTTGCCGGGGTGCGACCCACCTTGACTACTGAATCGTGTCTCCCTCCGGGCCTGCCCGGCTGAGTGGATTCGGTGGTGGCGTGTGGCCGCACCGCACCTGGAGACCCGATCACCCCGACAGCCCCGTCGGGTGCCACCCACAGCGACATGCGATTCCCCGCGCTGGTTCGTGGTGCGTCGAAATGACGCGACACGCCCGACCGCGGGGGTCGGCGAGGAGCGGGTGGTGGAGCGGGGCGGGAGATCCTCACCCGGGGATCCCTCGAGACAGCAGCGCACGCGGTACCCACCCCGGGTACGACCCGAACGGACGAGAGAGACAGATGGCGGGACAGAAGATCCGCATCAGGCTCAAGGCCTATGACCACGAGGTGATCGACACCTCGGCGCGCAAGATCGTGGACACCGTCACCCGCACGGGTGCCAAGGTCGCCGGCCCGGTGCCGCTGCCGACCGAGAAGAACGTCTACTGCGTCATCCGCTCGCCGCACAAGTACAAGGACTCCCGCGAGCACTTCGAGATGCGCACGCACAAGCGTCTCATCGACATCATCGACCCCACGCCGAAGACCGTCGACTCGCTGATGCGCCTCGACCTGCCTGCCGGCGTCGACATCGAGATCAAGCTCTGAGGCAGACATGACCAGGGAACGCAACGTGAAGGGGCTGCTGGGCACCAAGCTCGGCATGACCCAGCTCTGGGACGACAACAACCGCGTCGTCCCCGTGACCGTGATCGCGGCCGGCACCAACGTGGTGACCCAGGTCCGCCACCCCGAGACCGACGGCTACGACGCCATCCAGGTCGGGTACGGCGAGATCGAGGCCCGCAAGGTCAACAAGCCGACCACCGGCCACTACGCCAAGGCGGGCGTGACGCCGCGCCGCCACCTCGTCGAGATCCGCACCGCCGACGCGGCGACCTACACCGTCGGCCAGGAGCTCTCCCCGGAGATGTTCGCCGCGGGTGAGCAGATCGACGTCACCGGCACCAGCAAGGGCAAGGGCTTCGCCGGCACCATGAAGCGTCACGGCTTCTCCGGCGTCGGCGCCTCCCACGGTGCCCACCGCAACCACCGCAAGCCGGGCTCCATCGGCGCCTGCGCCACGCCGGGTCGTGTCTTCAAGGGCACCCGGATGGCCGGCCGGATGGGCAACGACACGGTCACCGTGCAGAACCTCGTCGTCCACGCCGTGGACGCCGACAAGGGCCTGATCCTGGTCAAGGGCGCCATCCCCGGCCCCCAGGGCGGACTCGTGGTGCTGCGCTCGGCCGCCAAGAAGTCTGGGGAGGACCAGTGAGCACCAAGACCCTCAAGGTCGACCTGCCCGCCGACATCTTCGACGTCGCGGTCAACGTCCCCCTGATCCACCAGGTGGTCGTGGCCCAGCAGGCCGCCGCCCGCCAGGGCTCCCACGCCACCAAGACCCGCGGCATGGTCCGCGGCGGTGGCCGCAAGCCCTACAAGCAGAAGGGCACCGGACGGGCCCGCCAGGGCTCGACCCGGGCGCCGCAGTTCGCCGGCGGTGGCACCGTTCACGGTCCGCAGCCGCGCAGCTACGACCAGCGCACCCCCAAGAAGATGAAGGCCGCCGCCCTGCGTGGCGCCCTCTCCGACCGGGCCCGGAACGGCCGGGTCCACGTGGTGGAGTCCCTGGTCGCCGGTGACAAGCCCTCGACCAAGGCCGCCCTCGCCGCCCTGTCCGGCGTCGCCGACCGGGCCCGCTTCCTCGTGGTGCTCGAGCGCACCGACGCGCTGACCTGGCTCTCGCTGCGCAACGCGGCCGAGGTGCACATCGTCGCCGTCGACCAGCTCAACACCTACGACGTGCTGGCCAGCGACGACGTGGTCTTCACCAAGGGCGCCTACGACGCCTTCGTGGGCTCCGTCGCCCGCGGCAAGGCGGCCCCGGCCGCCGAGAAGCCCGCCGAGGCGAAGGCCGAGAAGCCCGCCAAGGCGGACAAGCCGGCCAAGGCCGAGAAGGCCGCCAAGGCCGAGGAGCCCGAGGCGACCGCCCCCGCGGCGTTCGCCGACGTCGCCCCCGAGGCCGACGCTGCCGACGAGGCCCCGGCGCTCCCGAAGGGCGCCAAGGCCCCGCTCAAGAGCGGCAAGGCGCCCAAGGGCTACGACGTCAAGGGCAACGCCGACTCCGGCCTCTACCACGAGCCCGACGGCCAGTGGTACGACGCCACCGAGGCGGAGTTCTACTTCAAGTCCGCCGAGGACGCCGAGGCGGCGGGCTTCAAGCGCGCCGGTGGCGGCTCTGCCGCCGCGAAGGACGAGGAGGCTGACAAGTGAGCACCCTGCACAAGGACCCGCGCGACATCCTGATCGCGCCGGTGGTCTCCGAGAAGAGCTACGGCCTCCTCGACGCCAACAAGTACACCTTCCTGGTGCGTCCCGACGCCAACAAGACCGAGATCAAGATCGCGGTCGAGAGCGTGTTCAACGTCAAGGTGACCTCGGTCAACACGCTCAACCGCCCGGGCAAGACCCGCCGCACCCGCAACGGCGTGGGCAAGCGCAAGGACACCAAGCGCGCCATCGTCAGCCTCGCCGAGGGCCACCGCATCGACATCTTCGGAGGCCCGGTCTCCTGACCGGATCCGGAGAGAGGACGAGAGAACCATGGCAATCCGCAAGTACAAGCCGACCACCCCGGGCCGTCGCGGCTCGTCGGTCGCCGACTTCGTCGAGGTCACCCGGACCACGCCGGAGAAGTCGCTGACGCGTCCGCTGCCCAAGAAGGGCGGTCGCAACAACCAGGGCCGGATCACCACCCGGCACCAGGGCGGCGGCCACAAGCGCGCCTACCGCATCATCGACTTCCGTCGCTACGACAAGGACGGCGTCCCGGCCAAGGTCGCGCACATCGAGTACGACCCCAACCGCACCGCCCGGATCGCGCTGCTGCACTACGCCGACGGCGAGAAGCGCTACATCATCGCGCCCAAGGACCTGTCCCAGGGCACCGCGGTGGAGTCCGGCCCGAACGCCGACATCAAGCCCGGCAACAACCTGCCGCTGCGCAACATCCCCGTCGGCACCACGGTGCACTGCGTGGAGCTGCGGCCCGGTGGTGGCGCCAAGATCGCCCGCTCCGCCGGCAACAGCGCGCAGCTGGTCGCCAAGGAGGGCTCCCGCGCCACGCTGCGGATGCCGTCGGGCGAGATGCGCTTCGTCGACGTCCGCTGCCGTGCGTCGGTGGGCGAGGTCGGCAACGCCGAGCAGTCCAACATCAACTGGGGCAAGGCCGGCCGGATGCGCTGGAAGGGCAAGCGCCCGACCGTCCGCGGTGTCGTCATGAACCCGGTCGACCACCCGCACGGCGGTGGTGAGGGCAAGACCTCGGGTGGTCGCCACCCGGTGTCCCCGTGGGGCAAGCCGGAGGGTCGCACGCGCAAGCGCAAGGCCTCCGACGCCCAGATCATCCGCCGCCGCAAGACCGGCAAGAAGCGCTGAGGACAGAGGAAAGAGCTGACATGCCTCGCAGCCTGAAGAAGGGCCCGTTCGTCGACGACCACCTGATGAAGAAGGTGGACGCCGAGAACGACAAGGGCTCGCACAACGTCATCAAGACCTGGTCGCGGCGCTCGATGATCGTGCCGGCCATGATCGGCCACACGATCGCCGTGCACGACGGCCGCAAGCACGTCCCGGTGTTCGTGACCGACTCGATGGTCGGCCACAAGCTCGGGGAGTTCGCGCCGACCCGCACCTACCGCGGGCACGTGAAGGAAGACCGGAAGGGCCGCCGCCGCTGACGCGGGGCGCCTGAGTCACAGGAACTGGAGAGAACGAGCAATGAGCGTTACCGAGCGCCGGCGCGTCAGCGCCCGCCGCGAGTCGCTGCTCGGCGACCAGCCGGGAGCCTTCGCGAGCGCACGCTTCGTGCGGATCACGCCGATGAAGGCGCGCCGGGTCGTCGACCTGGTCCGCGGCCTTCCGGTCGACGAGGCCCTGTCGCTGCTGGCGTTCGCGCCGCAGGCGGCCGCCGAGACCGTCTACAAGGTGCTGGAGAGCGCCATCGCCAACGCCGAGGGCACCGAGGACCTCGACCGCAAGG
Organism: Nocardioides sp.; assembly: GCF_041393715.1. Taxonomy (GTDB): domain Bacteria; phylum Actinomycetota; class Actinomycetes; order Propionibacteriales; family Nocardioidaceae; genus Nocardioides. The sequence continues at coordinate 191,816 of NZ_JAWKJQ010000001.1, forward strand.
ACCTGGTGGTCTCGGTCGCGATGGTCGACGAGGGCCCGACGATGAAGCGGTGGCGGCCGCGTGCCCAGGGCCGCGCGACCCGCATCAACAAGCGCACCAGCCACATCACGCTGGCCGTCCAGCCGGCCGACGTCGTGACTGCGAGCAAGAACCAGAAGAAGGGACGGGACGCCTGATGGGCCAGAAGATCAACCCGAACGGCTTCCGCCTCGGCATCTCCACCGACCACAAGAGCCGCTGGTACGCCGACAAGCTCTACAAGAGCTACGTCGGTGAGGACGTCGCCATCCGCAAGCTCCTCAGCAAGGGGATGGAGCGGGCCGGCATCGCCAAGGTCGAGATCGAGCGGACCCGGGACCGGGTGCGGGTGGACATCCACACCGCTCGGCCGGGCATCGTCATCGGCCGTCGCGGCGCCGAGGCCGACCGGCTGCGGGGCGAGCTCGAGAAGCTCACCGGCAAGCAGGTCCAGCTCAACATCCTCGAGGTGAAGAACCCCGAGATCGACGCCCAGCTGGTCGCCCAGGGTGTGGCCGAGCAGCTGTCCGGTCGTGTCCAGTTCCGGCGCGCGATGCGCAAGGCGATGCAGTCGTCGATGCGCTCGGGCGCCAAGGGCATCCGGATCCAGTGCTCGGGCCGCCTCAACGGCGCCGAGATGTCGCGCACGGAGTTCTACCGCGAGGGCCGGGTGCCCCTGCACACGCTGCGCGCCGACATCGACTACGGCTTCTACGAGGCCCGCACGACCTTCGGCCGCATCGGCGTGAAGGTCTGGATCTACAAGGGCGAGGTCGCGGGCACCCGCGCCGAGCGTCAGGCGCAGGCCGCGGCCCGCGCCGGGGCTCCCGGTCGCGGCGGCCGTTCCGGCCGTGGCGGCGACCGCCCCAGCCGCGGCTCGCGCGGTCCCCGCCAGGAGACCACCGAGGCCCCGGCCGAGGCTCCCGCCACCGACGCTGCGGCCGCGGCTCCCGCCGAGGCGCCCGCCGCCACCGGACAGGAGGGCTGAGCGTCATGTTGATGCCGCGACGCATCAAGCACCGCAAGCAGCACCACCCGAAGCGCACCGGCGCCGCCAAGGGCGGCACCCGGCTCGCCTTCGGCGACTACGGCATCCAGGCCGTGGAGGGGCACTACGTCACCAACCGGCAGATCGAGTCCGCTCGTATCGCCATGACCCGGCACATCAAGCGTGGCGGCAAGGTGTGGATCAACATCTACCCCGACCGCCCGCTGACCAAGAAGCCCGCCGAGACCCGGATGGGCTCCGGCAAGGGCTCGCCCGAGTGGTGGATCGCCAACGTCAAGCCCGGTCGCGTCATGTTCGAGCTCTCCGGTGTCCCCGAGGACGTCGCCCGTGAGGCGATGCGCCGGGCGATGCACAAGCTCCCCATGAAGTGCCGGTTCGTCTCCCGCGAGGCAGGTGAGTTCTGATGGCAGGCAAGATGAGCGCGCACGAGCTCGACGAGCTCAACAGCGTCGACCTCGAGGCCCGCCTGCGCGAGGCCAAGGAGGAGCTGTTCAACCTGCGCTTCCAGGCGGCCACCGGCCAGCTGGAGAGCCACGGCCGGCTCCGCACCGTCAAGAAGGACATCGCCCGGATCTACACCGTGGTCCGCGAGCGCGAGCTCGGGATCCGCGTCGCTCCGGGCGCCAACGAGGAAGGCGCTGACGCATGAGCGAGCAGCAGGAGACCGTCGAGCGCAACGCTCGCAAGCTCCGTGAGGGTGTCGTGGTCAGCGACAAGATGGACAAGACCGTGGTCGTGTCCGTCGAGGACCGCGTCAAGCACGCCCTCTACGGCAAGGTGATGCGGCGTACCTCCCGGCTGAAGGCCCACGACGAGCAGAACGACGCCCACGTGGGCGACCGGGTGCTGGTGATGGAGACCCGGCCGCTGTCCGCCACCAAGCGGTGGCGCGTGGTCGAGATCCTCGAGCGCGCGAAGTAATCACCCGTTCGGCCAGGCTCGCCGCCCCTGAGGCGCCGAGAACCGGCACGACAACCAGGAGAAACCGATGATTCAGCAGGAGTCGCGACTCAAGGTCGCCGACAACACCGGTGCCAAGGAGATCTTGTGCATCCGTGTTCTCGGCGGTTCCGGCCGTCGCTACGCCGGGATCGGCGACACCATCGTCGCCACCGTCAAGGACGCGATCCCCGGCGGCAACGTCAAGAAGGGCGACGTCGTCAAGGCGGTCGTCGTGCGCACCGCCAAGGAGCGGCGCCGGCCCGACGGCTCGTACATCCGCTTCGACGAGAACGCCGCAGTGATCCTCAAGAGCGACGGCGAGCCGCGCGGCACGCGCATCTTCGGCCCCGTGGGCCGCGAGCTGCGCGACAAGAAGTTCATGAAGATCATCTCGCTCGCGCCGGAGGTGCTCTGAGCCATGGCCAAGGGAATGAAGATCAAGAAGGGCGACACCGTCAAGGTGATCGCCGGCAAGGACAAGGGCGCCGAGGGCAAGGTCATCCAGGTGCTCCGCGAGGAGCAGCGGGTGATCGTCGAGGGCGTCAACCGCATCAAGAAGCACACCAAGGTGGTCGACCAGGGTGGGCGCGCCGGCAACACCGGCGGCATCATCACGACCGAGGCCCCGATCCACGTGTCCAACGTGATGCTGGTCGAGGGCAAGGGCGTGACCCGGGTCGGCTTCCGTCGCGACGAGGTGCTGAAGACCCGCCCCGACGGGTCGCAGTACGCCGGGTTCCGCAGCGTGCGCGTGTCGCGGAAGACCGGGAAGGACATCTGAGATGAGCGAGACCGCCACCGAGACCCGGCCGACGCCGCGCCTCAAGACGCGCTACCGCGAGGAGATCGCGCCGGCGCTGCGCGAGGAGTTCGGCATCGGCAACGTGATGCAGACCCCCGGCCTGGTGAAGATCGTGGTCAACATGGGTGTGGGCGAGGCCGCCCGCGACTCCAAGCTGATCGAGGGCGCGATCCGCGACCTCACCGCGATCACCGGCCAGAAGCCGGCCGTCACCAAGGCCCGCAAGTCCATCGCGCAGTTCAAGCTGCGCGAGGGGATGCCGATCGGCGCGCACGTCACGCTGCGCGGTGACCGGATGTGGGAGTTCCTCGACCGGCTGCTGAGCCTGGCGCTGCCCCGCATCCGCGACTTCCGTGGCCTCTCGCCGCGGCAGTTCGACGGCAACGGCAACTACACCTTCGGGCTCACCGAGCAGGTGATGTTCCACGAGATCGACCAGGACCGGGTCGACCGCCAGCGAGGCATGGACATCACCGTCGTGACCACGGCCACCGACGACGACCAGGGCCGCGCGCTGCTCAAGCAGCTCGGCTTCCCGTTCAAGGAGAACTGACATGGCGAAGACTGCTCTGAAGGTGAAGGCCGCTCGCAAGCCGAAGTTCGCGGTGCGCGGCTACACCCGCTGCCAGCGCTGCGGCCGCCCCAAGGCCGTCTACCGCAAGTTCGGCCTGTGCCGGATCTGCCTGCGCGAGATGGCGCACCGCGGCGAGCTGCCCGGTGTCACCAAGTCCTCGTGGTGACACCCGTCACCGTGTCCTCCTGGTGAGCCGCACCCACCACACCCATCGCTGAAGGTCCGCCGGCCGGATGAGCCGCCGGAAACCGCAGCAGAAAGAGAAACACAGCAACCATGACGATGACCGACCCGATCGCGGACATGCTCACGCGTCTGCGCAACGCCAACCAGGCGTACCACGACTCGGTGTCGATGCCCTACAGCAAGCTGAAGGTGGGCGTCGCCGAGATCCTCAAGCAGGAGGGTTACATCACCTCCTTCGACGTGGCGGACAACGTGGCCGCCGACGGCTCCCCGGCCGTGGGCAAGACGCTGACCATCACCCTCAAGTACGGCCGCAACCGCGAGCGTTCGATCGCTGGCGTGCGCCGCATCAGCAAGCCGGGCCTGCGGGTCTACGCCAAGCACACGGGCCTGCCCCGGGTGCTCGGTGGACTGGGCGTCGCGATCATCTCGACGAGCCAGGGCCTGCTCACCGACCGTCAGGCGAACCAGAAGGGCGTGGGCGGAGAAGTCCTCGCCTACGTCTGGTGACCGAGAGCTGCGAAGGAGACTGAACAATGTCGCGCATTGGCAGGCTGCCCATCGCGGTCCCCTCGGGGGTGGACATCGCGATCGACGACAGCGTGGTGACGGTCAAGGGCCCCAAGGGCACGCTGACCCACGCCGTGGCCGCTCCGATCACCGTCGAGAAGGGTGACAGCGGTGCCCTGGAGGTCAAGCGGCCCGACGACGAGCGCAAGAGCCGCTCGCTGCACGGGCTGACCCGGACCCTCATCAACAACATGGTCGTCGGGGTCACCGACGGCTACGAGAAGAAGCTCGAGATCGTCGGCGTCGGCTACCGCGTGCTGTCGAAGGGCCCCACCCAGCTGGAGTTCCAGCTCGGCTACTCCCACTCGATCACCTTCGACGCGCCCGAGGGCATCACCTTCACGGTGGAGAGCCCCACCAAGCTGGGCGTGCAGGGGATCGACAAGCAGCTGGTCGGCGAGGTCGCCGCCAACATCCGCAAGCTCCGCAAGCCCGAGCCCTACAAGGGCAAGGGCGTGCGCTACGCCGGCGAGCACATCCGCCGCAAGGTCGGAAAGGCTGGTAAGTAACCCATGGCCGTGTCCCTCAAGCACCGCAAGCACACCGCGGGCCGCGTGCAGTCGCGGCTGCGCCGTCAGCTGCGCGGTCGCAAGCACATCTCCGGCACCGCCGACCGTCCGCGGCTGGTCGTCACCCGGTCCGCCAAGCACATCTCGGTGCAGGTCGTCGACGACACCGTCGGCCGGACCCTCGCCTCGGCGTCCTCGATGGAGGCCGACGTGCGCGGCGTCGCCGGTGACAAGACCGCGAAGGCCAAGAAGGTCGGCGAGCTCGTCGCCACCCGGGCCAAGGCGGCCGGCATCGACGGCGTGGTCTTCGACCGTGCCGGCAACAAGTACCACGGCCGCATCGCGGCCCTCGCCGACGCCGCCCGTGAGGGCGGACTGTCCTTCTGAGCGCGACACAGCAGAGAGAAGAGGAAGACTCATGAGCGGAGCCCAGCGCGGACAGCGCTCGGGTGGCGAGCGATCGGATCGTCGCGGCCGCGACGACCGTCGCCAGGCCGAGAAGAGCGCCTACATCGAGCGCGTCGTCGCGATCAACCGTGTCGCCAAGGTGGTCAAGGGTGGTCGGCGCTTCAGCTTCACCGCCCTGGTCGTCGTCGGTGACGGCGAGGGCATGGTCGGCGTCGGCTACGGCAAGGCCAAGGAGGTGCCGGCCGCGATCGCCAAGGGCGTCGAGGAGGCCAAGAAGCACTTCTTCCGGGTCCCCCGGATCCAGGGCACGATCCCGCACCCCGTCCAGGGTGAGAAGGCCGCCGGCGTGGTGCTGCTGCGGCCGGCCGCTCCCGGTACCGGCGTCATCGCCGGTGGCCCGGTGCGTGCGGTCCTGGAGTGCGCCGGCATCCACGACGTGCTGAGCAAGTCGCTCGGCTCGTCCAACCAGATCAACATCGTCCACGCGACCGTCGAGGCGCTGCGGATGCTGGAGGAGCCCGAGGCCGTCGCCGCTCGTCGGGGGCTGCCGGTGGAGGACGTGGCTCCGGCCGCCCTCCTGAAGGCCCAGGCCGAGGCGAAGGCGGCGGCCGTCGCCGCGGCCGCCACCGGAGGTGCGTCCTGATGACGCAGCTCAAGGTCCAGCAGAAGAAGTCCTCGATCGGCTGCAAGGCCAACCAGCGCGAGACCCTGCGCTCGCTCGGCCTGAAGCGGATCGGCGACGTGGTCGTCAAGGAGGACCGGCCCGAGATCCGGGGCATGGTCCAGACCGTCCGTCACCTCGTGACGGTCGAGGAGGTCGAGTGAGATGACGCTCAAGCTTCATCACCTGCGCCCGGCGCCCGGAGCCAAGACCGCCAAGACCCGCGTGGGTCGCGGTGAGGCCTCCAAGGGCAAGACCGCCGGCCGCGGCACCAAGGGCACCAAGGCCCGCAACCAGGTCCCTGCCGCCTTCGAGGGTGGCCAGATGCCGATCCACATGCGGCTCCCGAAGCTGAAGGGCTTCAAGAACCCCTTCAAGGTGGAGTTCCAGGTCGTCAACCTGGACCGCATCGGCGAGCTGTTCCCCGAGGGTGGCGAGGTCACCGTCGAGCAGCTCGTGGAGCGCGGCGCGGTGCGCAAGAACCAGCCGGTCAAGGTGCTCGGCCAGGGTGACCTGTCGGTCGCCGTCCAGGTCAGCGCCGACGCCTTCTCCGCGTCCGCCAAGGACAAGATCGAGGCCGCCGGCGGCACCGTCACGGTGCGCTGAGAGCGGCGGGGCGCGTGCCACCGGGAGCCATGGTTCCCGGAAGGCCCGCGCCCTTCGCCGCACCGGCGGGCGACGACGGGGTGCCTGTTAGGCTTCCCGGCGTTCCCGCCGCCGGCTCGGGACCGGCCCAGGGACGGGTCGGCACCGGTGCCGCCGTAGGCCAGAGCCGCGAGCAACAGCCAAGAAAGAGGATGTCGTGCTGAGGGCGTTCGCCAACGCGTTCCGGACACCGGACCTGCGACGCAAGCTGCTGTTCGTGCTGTTCATCATCACGATCTTCCGGCTGGGCTCGCAGATCCCCGCTCCCGGGGTCAACGTCCGCAACGTGCAGTCGTGCCTCAGCGGCGTCGGTGACAACAGCCTCTACAGCCTGATCAACCTGTTCTCCGGTGGCGCGCTGCTCCAGCTGACGATCTTCGCGCTGGGGATCATGCCCTACATCACGGCCTCGATCATCCTGCAGCTGCTGGTCGTGGTGATCCCCCGGCTGGAGGCCCTCAAGAAGGAGGGCCAGGCCGGACAGACCAAGATCACCCAGTACACCCGCTACCTCACCCTGGGTCTCGCGGTTCTGCAGGCCAGCGGCATCGTCGCGCTGGCCCGCACCCAGGGTCGGCTGATCCAGGGCTGCAACCTCGACCTGCTCTACGACCAGGGCACCGTGTCGTTCCTGGTGCTGGTCGTCACGATGACCGCCGGCACCGCCGTGATCATGTGGCTCGGCGAGCTGATCACCGAGCGCGGCGTCGGCAACGGCATGTCGCTGCTGATCTTCACCCAGGTCATCTCCGGCTTCCCGTCGTCGATGTGGGCGGTCCGGGTCAGCCGCGGCTGGTGGGTCTTCGGCGTCGTGATCGCGGTCGGCCTCGCGGTCGTGGCCGCCGTCATCTTCATGGAGCAGGGCCAGCGCCGGATCCCGGTCCAGTACGCCCGCCGGATGGTCGGTCGCAAGATGTTCGGCGGCAGCTCGACGTACATCCCGCTGAAGGTCAACCAGGCCGGTGTCATCCCGGTCATCTTCGCCTCGTCCCTGATGTACCTCCCCGCGCTGGCCGCCCAGTTCAACTCCGGCAGCGACGCGGCCTGGGTGGTCTGGGTCAACGACTATCTCGTGCGCGGCAACCACCCGCTCTACATGATCGGCTTCTTCGCGCTGATCGTGTTCTTCACCTACTTCTACGTCTCGATCACCTTCAACCCAGAGGAAGTCGCAGACAACATGAAGAAGTACGGCGGCTTCATCCCCGGGATCCGGGCGGGCAAGCCGACCGAGGACTACCTGGCCTATGTGCTGTCCCGCATCACGCTGCCCGGCTCGCTCTACCTCGGCACCATCGCCCTGATCCCGCTGATCGCGTTCGCGCTGATCAACGCCAACCAGAACTTCCCGTTTGGTGGCACCTCCATCCTGATCATGGTCGGCGTCGCGCTCGACACGGTGAAGCAGATCGAGAGCCAGCTGCAGCAGCGCAACTACGAAGGGTTCCTCCGTTAATGCGCCTCCTGATCATGGGTCCGCCCGGTGCCGGCAAGGGCACCCAGGCGAAGTTCATCGCCGACCACTTCTCGATCCCGGCCATCTCGACCGGCGACATCTTCCGCGCCAACGTCTCGCAGGGCACGCCCCTGGGCGTCGAGGCCCAGCGCTACATGGACGCGGGCGAGTACGTCCCTGACGAGGTCACCAACCGGATGGTGCGCGACCGGATCGACGAGCCCGACGCCGAGCCGGGGTTCCTGCTCGACGGCTACCCCCGCACGCTCGCCCAGGTCGAGGAGCTCGACGGCATGATCCGCTACACCGGACATCGCCTCGACGCCGTGGTCGTGCTCACCGTCGACCAGGAGGCCATCGTGCAGCGGCTGCTGCAGCGCGCGGAGACCGAGGGGCGGGCCGACGACACCGAAGACGTCATCCGGCGCCGCCAGGAGGTCTACGCCGACCAGACCGCTCCGCTGATCGACGTCTACCGCGAGCGCGGCCTGCTGATCGAGGTCGACGGGCTGGGCGAGGTCTTCGAGGTGACCCAGCGCATCTTCACCGCGCTGGACGTCGTCCCCGAGAGCTGACGCGGGCGCCGTGGGGCTGCGTGACCGCGGGGTCGAGATCAAGACCCCCGGCCAGCTGGACGCCATGCGTCGAGCCGGCCTGGTGGTCGGCCAGACCCTCGAGCGGGTCCGCGCGGCCATCGCTCCGGGCGTCTCGACCGCCGAGCTCGACGCCATCGCCGAGGACTCGATCCGGGGGGCCGGAGCGACGCCCTCCTTCCTGGGCTACCACGGCTTCCCGGCGTCGATCTGCGCGTCGGTCAACGACGAGGTCGTCCACGGCATCCCGGGCGACCGGGTGATCGGCGCGGGGGATGTGGTCTCGATCGACTGCGGCGCCATCGTCGACGGGTGGCATGGCGACGCCGCGTTCACCGTGGCCGTCGGCGAGGTGCCGGCGGAGCTGGCCCGGTTGCTCGAGGTCACCGAGGAGTCGCTGTGGCGGGGGATCGCGGCCGCGCGGCTCGGCGGCCGGGTCACCGACATCTCGCACGCCGTGGAGACCTACGTCCGCGGCCAGGGCGACTACGGCATCGTCGAGGACTACACCGGGCACGGCATCGGCACCGCCATGCACCAGCCGCCCAACGTCCCCAACTACGGCCGCCCGGGGCGCGGCCCCAAGCTGGTGACCGGGCTGGCGCTGGCGGTGGAGCCGATGGTCACCCTCGGCACCCACCTGACCAGCGTCCTCGACGACGACTGGACGGTGGTCACCGACGACGGGAGCTGGGCCGCGCACTTCGAGCACAGCTTCGCGCTGACCCCCGACGGAGCGTGGGTGCTCACCGCACTGGACGGCGGGGAGGCCCGACTCCGGGAGCTGGGCGTCCCGTTCGGCGGGCGCTGAGCGTGCACGTCACCACCACCGTCTGGGTCGTCACGATGGTCGCCACCGTGGCGGCGCTCGCCATCGACGTGCTCGTCATCGGCCGCCGACCGCACGAGCCGAGCACCGGCGAGGTGTCTCGGCACCTCGTGGGCTACCTGCTGGCCGCGGTGGCGTTCGGCGTGGGCATCTACGTCGTCAGCGGCCCGCGCTACTCCGGCGAGTTCTTCGCCGGCTGGCTGACGGAGTACTCCCTCTCCATCGACAACCTGTTCATCTTCATCATCATCATGAGCAAGTTCGCGGTGCCCCGCGAGCTGCAGCAGACCGCGCTGCTGGTCGGGATCATCCTGGCGCTGGTCTTCCGTGGTGCCTTCATCGCCGTCGGTGCGGCCGCCATCAACCAGTTCAGCTGGGTGTTCTACCTGTTCGGGCTCTTCCTGGTGTGGACCGCGGTGTCGTTGGCCCGCGAGGGCGCGGAGGAGGACCAGCAGTACGACGAGCCACGGCTGGTCGGCTACGTGCGCCGGCACTTCCCCGTGACCGAGGAGTGGCACGGCACCAAGCTCCTGCATCGGGTCGGCGGGCAGCGGATGATGACGCCGATGTTCCTGGTCATCCTGGCGCTCGGGATGACCGACCTGCTGTTCGCCCTCGACTCGATCCCCGCCATCTACGGGCTGACCCGCGAGCCCTACCTCGTCTTCACCGCCAACGTGTTCGCCCTGATGGGCCTCCGACAGCTGTACTTCCTGATCGGTGGCCTGCTGCAGCGGCTGGTCTATCTGGCCTACGGCCTGGCCTTCCTGCTCTTCTTCATCGGCGTCAAGCTGATCCTGCACGCGCTGCACCACAACGAGCTTCCGTTCGTCAACGGCGGGGAGCACGTCGAGTGGGCCCCGGAGATCCCGATCTGGGCCTCGCTGGTGACCATCGTCGGCACCCTGGCCGCGACCGCCGTCGCCAGCCTGGTCCACGAGCGACGGGTGCAGCGAGGTCAGCGCTCCGACGGCTGAGCCGGCGCGGTCAGCAGCGGGTGGCCACCCGGCGGACCACGCGAGCGTCGGCCGCGGTGATCGGGAGGTCGTAGGCGACGGCGACCCGAAGGTAGGCGCCGAGGTAGCCGCATCGGCCGCGCGGCGGCAGCCACTGGCTCGGCGTGGCCGCACCCTTGGCCTGGTTGGCGTCGGCCGAGACGGCCAGCAGCTCCCGGCGTACATCGTTGGCGAAGCGCAGCCGACGACGCTGCGGCCATGCCCAGGCACCGGCCGCCCAGGCCGCGGCCAGGGGATAGACGTGGTCGACCTGGATGGCGAAGCCGTCCTGTCGCCAGGTGAGGCGGCGCCCGGTGTAGGGGTCGCGGGAGCGTGCCGTCGAAGACCCGGCACCGAGAGCCCCACCGCATCTCGAGGTCGCTGAGCTGTCGCAGCAGCACGTCTTGTCGGGTGTCGCAGCCGTTGTGCCCGAACGGACCGGGGTGGTCGTCGGTCCACAGCGGGCCGAACACGCAGGCGTGGCCGGCCTCGCAGCTGCGGTCATACCCCGATCGGTACGTCGGCTCCGGCACCACCCGCACCCGCGCCAGCAGCCGCTCCAGCGTGGTCGACGACGGAGGGGAGCTCGCGGCGGAGGCCGGCGTCGAGGGCCGAGTCCCGGCACTGCCGGTCGGGTCGGCGGGCTCTCGCGCGGGAGCGGCGCTGCACCCGCTCAGCATCGAGCCGGCGACCAGGCCCAGCGCCATCAGGCCCAGCGGGACCCTGAGTCCGGCCGGTCGCAGCGTGCTCAGTCGGCGCACACGTCGGACCAGGGCGAGGGCGAGCCCGCGCGGATCAGTCGCGCCTGCACACACACCGGCTTGCTGGTGCGCAGGGTGACCGAGGAGTCCGCCGTGCGCTGCACCTCGCCACTGTCGGCGCGCTGCCACTGCCAGGTGTCACCCGGCTGCCCGCCGTCGCCGGCGGTCCAGGTGACCGTGACGACCTTGCCGCGTCGGGTGGCCTTCAGCACCGGCTCGGTGAGCAGGCCGGGGTCGAGGCTCGCGGGCGTGCTCGGGGGCCGGGAGGTCGGCCCGTCGTCGGGGTTGTCGCCGGCGTCGCCGCGGCCGAGGCTGAACATCAGCAGACCTCCGACGACGGCCAGGGCCACCGTGCCGAGCACCGCCCAGACCGTGCCGCTGACCCGGGGGGCGCGGTCCTCGGTGTCGGGCGCCTCCGCGACTCCGGTGGTCGACCGGGGCGCCGACCCGGAGACGAGCGTGGGCGGCTTGAGCCGGGTGGCGTCGGAGTCGGAGTCCAGGTGGAAGTCGCGAACCGGCGTGCCCGGCAGGTCGGCCTCGACCGCGATCGCCGTCCGCGCGTAGCCGGCGGTCGCCTCGATGCGCTGCAGGCTGCGCGCCAGCTCGAGAGCGGACTGCGGGCGGTGGGAGGGTTCCTTCGCCAGGCACTGCTGGAGCAGCCGGTCGAGCCCGGGCGGGGCGTCCGGCCGCCGGGTGGCCGGCGGGTCGGCGTGCAGGATCCGGGCGCTCAGCGCCCGCGTGGAGTTGTCGCCTCCGGGGATCGAGAAGGGGGAGCGTCCCACCAGCAGGTGCCAGATGGTCGCGCCGAGGGAGTAGACGTCGGAGGCGACCGAACCGTTGGATCGCCCGTCGAGCATCTCGGGTGGCGACCAGGGGTAGGAGATCCGGACGTCGGTGTCACCCTCGACCTCGTGCATGCCGCCGGCGATGCCGAAGTCGGTGAGCGCCGGCTCGGAGTAGCTGGTGACGAGCACGTTGCTGGGCTTGATGTCGCGGTGCAGGATGCCGGACCGGTGGGCGGTCTCGATCGCGCTGGCGAGCTTGATGCCGGTGGAGATCGCCTCCGCCACCGGCATCGGGTTGGCGCGCACCCGCACCCCGAGGTCCGGCGGCGGGCAGAACCTCATCACGAGGTAGGGACGGTGGTCCTCGGTCTCACCGGCGGTCATCACGGTGACGATGTAGGGATGGTCGGCCAGTCGGGCCATCGCGTTGGCCTCGCTGGTGAACAGCGACTTCTCCCGCTCGTTGAGGGGTACGTCGGGGCGCACCACCTTGATCGCGACCCGCTGGTGGGGCCACTCCTGCTCGTAGAGGAAGACGTCGGCGAAGCCGCCACTTCCCAGGTGGTCGATATAGCGGTACCCCGGGATCCGGGGAGCGCTCACGAGGAGACCTCGTAGGTGATCTCGTAGGTGTCGGCGAGGTCGAGCGCGTGGCCGGGCTCCAGCACGTAGCGCTCGTTGGCGCGGATCCGCTGCGGCAGCCGGCCCGGGATGCGCAGCGTGGTGCCGCCCCGGGAACCGAGGTCGCGGGCCAGCACCAGCCACCCGTCGAGCTCGATCTGCAGGTGCATCCGGCTGACGTAGGTGGAGTCCTGCGGCAGGTGCACCAGGTGCGGCCAGTCGCTGCTGCCCGGGACCGGCGTCGGCTTGCGGCCGAACACGACACCGCGGTCGAGCGGCACCAGCTCGCCCGACGGCAGCCGCAGACCGCCGAGGTTGGGCCGTGGGATGCTGCGCGGCTCCTGCGGCTCCACCGCGGCGTTGCAGACCCGGCAGGTCGGCGTGTAGGCGGGCGTGACGTGGCCGTGCGGGCACTGCACCGCCAGCACCGTCTCCTGGGAGGACTGCCGCAGGTGGTCGCTGAGCTCGGAGGTGGTCACCGGCTCCGCGGTGTCGGCGGCGAACGACGGGTCGCCGAGCACGTCGGAGACCCGGCGGGGCACGGTGATCTCGACCTCCTCGTCGCGGGAGGAGGCGTCGGCCGGCCGGAACATCGGCCTGGTCGGCGGCGGCGAGGAGCTGCTGCTCTCGAGGATGTCGGCGGGGATGCCGTCGATCAGCGTCCCGGCGCCCCCGAAGGAGGCGGTGCGCACCTCGACCGTCGCGGCCGGCACCACGCCGGCCAGCAGCGGGAGCGCCTTGCCCTCGCCGGCGAGCCCCACGCTCAGGCGCTGGCCGCCGGCGTCGGCGTCGACACGTCCGTTGCCCCAGGTGAGGGTGGTGGTCGCGTCGTCGAGGTCGACGAGCACCAGCGACACCTCGTGCAGGGGGTAGGCGACCTCGAGGGCCGCGACCAGCTTGTCGCGGACCGGTCCGGCGGTGCCGAGGAGGTCCCACCACTCCTCGACGCGATCTCTCGGTGGGTCGTCGTCCAGCAGCAGCCAGCGGCGGCTGCGGGTGAGTAGGAGGCCCGTCCCAGCGACGTAGCTGGTGTCCACGACCACTTCCTCTCGACTGGCGTGCGCGTCCGGCGCGGAGGTTCGCCGACCGGTCCAGACCACCGGCGACGTGGCCCATTGTTCACCGAGTCTGCGCTGTTCGTCATGATTTGCCGAACTTCTCGGCCGCCTGGTTTACCCTCGCACGGGAGATCCATGGTGCCTTCGGGGAGTAGATGAGCGGTCGCGGCAAGGCGTGGCGCCGGCGCACCGCCGGTGTGGTCGCCAACCTCACCCTGCTGGCGACGGCCAGCGGGGCGGTCGTCTATGCCGTCCAGGCGCACGGCTTCGACTCCCACGAGGCGGAGCTCAACGACGGCGGCATCTGGGTCACCAACACCCGCAGCGGCTACTACGGCAGGATCAACAAGCCGATCGGTCAGCAGGACGCCTCGACCTTCGCGGCCCTCGGTGACGAGCTGGACCTGGTCCAGGAGGACTCCGTCGTGGTCGGCGTCGAGGGCACCGGGCACCGCCTGCGGCCGCTCGACCCGGCCACCGCCACCGCCGCCGACGACGCCGCGGCGAGGCTGCCGCGCTATGCCAGCGTCCAGCTGGCCGGAGGGTCGCTGGCGGTGCTGGACACCACCACCGGCGCGGTGCGCGCCCAGCGTGTCGACCCCGACCTCAACGCCCCCCAGCTCACGGCCGTCGACACCAACGCCAGCCCCCTCGCCACGGTGAAGACGCCCGCGTCGCTGGCGGTCACCCAGTCGGGAACCGTCCTGGTGGCCTCCGCCGACGACACCGTGACCCGGCTCGCTCCCGCCGGTGGGGAGTTCGTCGACCCGACGACGACGACGCTCGACGAGCAGCTGGGGGAGGACCTCGCGCTGACCGCCGTCGGCGAGGTCCCCGTCGTGCTCGACGGGGAGTCGGGCACGCTGGTCGCCCAGGGCCAGGCGCGCGCCGTCGTCGGTGAGGACGCGGTGCTGCAGGCGCCCGGACCGGACGCCGGCGCCGTGCTGGTGGCGACGCCGACCGCGCTGCTCTCGGTGGACCTCACGACGGGCAGCCTGACGACGGTCTACGACGGCGCCAGCGGGCGGCCGACGCCCCCGGTCCGCCTCGGCGCGTGCAGCTATGCCGCCTGGTCCGGCGGTCGCGGCCTGGTGGTGACCCAGTGCGGCAGCGACCCGGCCAACGCGGCGTTCCTCCAGGGCGAGGCCAACGACCTGGTGTTCCGGGTCAACCGCGGCCAGATCGTGCTCAACGACCGCTTCTCCGGCCGGGTGTGGAACATCGACAGCGACGAGCCGCGCACCCTCGACGACTGGCCGGCGTTCAACCAGCAGGACAACAACGACAGCGACGACAAGGACACCGAGAAGAGCAACGACGGAGACCGCCGGCCTCCGAAGGCGGTGGCCGACACCTTCGGTGCACGGCCCGGCCGGACGACCACGCTCTACCCCCTCGACAACGACTCCGCTCCCGCGGGGCGGGTGCTCGCGATCCGCTCGGTGGAGCCGATCACCCGCAACGGGGCGAAGCTGTCGATCGGCCCCGACGGGCAGACCGTGCAGCTCAAGCTCCGCCCGGGGACGACCGCTCCCACGAGTTTCGAGTACTTCATCGACGACGGACGGGAGATCTCGGCGCACGCCAGGGTGACCGTCACGACGCGCCGCGACGACGCCAACCGTCAGCCGACGCTGCGCGACGGGTTCAAGCCGCGCACCTGGGCGGTGCCCGCGGGCGGCTCCCTGGAGCTGCCCGTGCTGCCCGACTGGCGCGACCGGGCCGACGGGGACGCCCTGGCCCTCGCCTCCGCGCAGGTCACCAGCAAGGCCGACGGCGCGGCGGCGCGCACCACCGCGTCCGGGCGGGTGCGGTTCATCGCTCCGCCGCAGCCGGGCAAGGTGACGGTGAAGTACGCCGTGACCGACGGCCGCTCGGAGCCGGTGCCCACCGATCTCACGTTCAACGTCCAGGACCCGGAGCGGGACCGCGCGGTCGCGGCCGACGCCGAGCCCGACATCACCTCGGTGGAGACCGGGCGCTGGGTCACGGTCCGCCCCCTGGCCAACGACCTGCCTGGGTCCGACCCGCTCGACCCGGGTGCCCAGCTGCAGCTCGCCGGCAAGGTCGGGGCGACCGGCGGTGCCCAGGTGCGCACCGACCTCAGCGACGGCACGGTCTCCTTCCGCGCCTCGGTCGCCAAGTCCTACACGCTCGACTACGACGCCGGCTTCGGCACCGCTCCGCTGGCCCACGGCAAGATCCGGATCGACGTGCGGCCGCGCGAGCGTCGGCAGCCGGTGGCCATGCCCGACTCGCTCACCCTCTATGGCACCGCGCCGGGGATCGCCGACGTGCTGGCCAACGACCACGACCCGGCCGGCGGCCTGCTGATGGTGCAGCGCGCCTGGGCGCTCGACGAGGAACAGGTCGACGTCGCGATCATCGACGGTCGGTGGGTCCGGGTGAGCGCCCGCCAGGGACAGCTGCGCGGTCCCCAGATCGTCCGCTACGCCGTCAGCAACGGCTCCGCGACCGTGGTCGGCGAGGTCACCGTCAACCAGCGACCGGCACCCGACGACGACGCCCCGGTCACCGTTGCCGACGAGGTGACCGTGCGTGCCGGCGCCAGCGTGAGCATCCCCGTCCTGGACAACGACTATGCCCCGTCCGGAGACCCGCTGAGCCTGGTCACGGACATCGTGGGCGAGAAGGCCGGCCAGCTCACGGTGGTCGGGCCCGACGGGAGCACCCGGATGACCGGCACGGCCACCGTGGCCGGGCGACTGGTCCGCTATGTCGCCCCCGAGAAGATCACCGACCCGACGGTCTTCACCCTGGACTACGTCGCGGCCAACACCGCCGGGGCCACCAGCCAGGGGCAGGTCTCGATCTCCGTGGTCCCGCTGTCCGATGACAACAGCCCACCGGAGCCGCCGGTGCTCGAGGCGCGCACCGTCGCGGGCGGCACCGTGGTGGTGAAGCTCCCGGGCGCGGGCGTCGATCCCGACGGTGACGCCGTCAGCCTCGTCGGCCTCGGTTCGGCGCCGGGCCTCGGCCGGGTCACCAAGCTGGGTGCCAACACGATCGAGTACCAAGCCTTCCCCGACAGCTCCGGCACCGACGAGTTCGAGTACACCGTCACCGACACGTTCGGTCTGCAGGCCACCGGCACCGCCCGGGTGGCGGTGGCGCCGGCCGGGCCTCCGCAGCCGCCGCTCGCGGTCCCCGACACGATCACCGTCGAGCCCGGCCGCGTCGCGACGGTGACGCCCACGGCCAACGACTTCATCGCCCCCGGTGACCGGCCCGCGATCGAGCTGGTCGACCCACCGGAAGGCGTGCACCTGGAGTCTCCCAACGGACCGGTGACCATCCAGGCGCCGGCCGAGGCCGACGGTCGCACGATCGAGGTGGTCTATCTGCTCGACAACGGCCTGACCACCAGCCAGTCGACGATCACGTTGCGCACCGCCGAGCCGTTCAACAACCCGCCGGTGGTCTTCGACGCCTACGGCGCCAGCAACGACTCGCCGGCCGTCAAGGTCGACGTGCTGCGGACGGCGTACGATCCCGACGGTCCGACCGAGGAGCTGCGGATCACCGACGTCTTCACGCCGCCGGGAGCCGTCGCGTCGGTCGACGGAGGCAAGATCACCGTGACCCGGGGCGACGTGCCGATGGTGGTGCCGTTCCGGGTCGTCGACGCCGACGGCGGTGCCGCCATCGCGCAGCTCTATGTGCCCCCACGGGCCGGCAACCTGCCCTTCGTCAAGGCCGACGCCGTGATCAGGCTGGCGCCCGGCCAATCGGGGCGGGTGCGGCTCGACGACTACATCGTCAGTCCCGGCGACCTGCCGCTGCGCCTGGTCGCCGGCACCGAGGTCGCGGGCTCGCCCAAGGCTGGCGTCAACGTGGTCCCGACCGGGGTGTCCGCGCTCAGCATCACCGCTGCCAAGACCTACCAGGGCCCGGGTGCGGTGACGCTCCAGGTGATGGCCGGCACCGACCAGAACGACCAGGACGCGCCGCGGGCCTGGGTCAGCATCCCGGTGCAGGTCGGCCAGAACAAGCCCATCCTCACCTGCCCGACCGACACCATCGAGGTGCCCCAGGGCAGCGCGGTGCAGCTCGACATCGCCGCGCTGTGCAACGTCTGGACGCCCGACCCCGACGCGCTCGCCGACCTGGCCTACACCTCGCGCTGGCGCAAGGGCGTCGATGGTCTCGAGATCGTCGACCCGACGTCGATGCCGGTCGAGCTGCGTGCGAGCGGCGACGCCAAGGCGGGGAGCGAGGCCGTTCTGCAGGTGCGTGCCGGGAAGAGCGACCCCGGCGAGCTGCGGGTCCGCGTCGTGAAGGCGACCGGTCCGGTGCTCGCGCCCATCCGGGTCACGGACCTCCGCGCCGGTGAGTCCCGCACCGTCGACCTGGCCCCCTACCTGAGCTCGAAGCTCCCCAGGCCGCAGCCCACGGTCGTGAAGGTGACCCGGCTCAACGGCACCGAGGTGCGGGTGGACCCGAGCGGTTCGTCGGTGCGGATCTCGGCGGGCGCCAAGGCTCATGGCGAGGCGCGGTTCAGGGTCGTGATGAGCGACGTCGCCGGAGGTGCCCGCGATCGGCAGGCCGCCAACATCCTCAGCCTCGAGCTGCTCGGCGTGCCCGACCGGCCGGCCGCACCGGTGCCGGGGCTGAGCCCTCAGGCCAACGCGGTGCACCTGACCTGGGCGGCGCCGGACGCCAACGGCTCGCCGATCGACCTCTACGAGCTCCGGGCCAGCAACGGCCACTCGGTCAAGTGCGCGTCGACGGGCTGCGACATCACCGGCCTGGCCAACGGCCAGAGCTACACCTTCACGGTGCGGGCGCGCAACGCGATCGGCTGGTCCGACTGGAGCCCCGCCTCCGCGCCGGCGCAGCCCGACGAGGTGCCGGGGCGGGTCAGCAACATCCACCAGGTCAAGACCGGCGACCGCGTGATCAGCATCGCATGGGACCCGCCGGCCAAGACGGCCTCCCAGGTCGACCTACGAGGTCAGACTGGCCCGGCGGCACGACGAAGACCGGCCCCAGCGCAGCGATCGTGATCACCGGGCTCTCCAACAGCAGAAGTACAAGGTCAAGATCCGAGCGCACAACGCGCAGGGCTGGGGAGATGTCGCGGTCACCGGCCCCCAGAGTCCAGGGCTCGATCGGGCGGCCCAAGAACCTCGGACATCCCGACGACCCACTGGCTCGACCACCGAGTGTCACGGTCACCTGGAAGCCGGTGGACTCCACGGCGGGCCCGCGGTCAACTACATCGTGACCTACAACGGGCCCCTATGCCCCGTGCGTCGGCATCGCGAGTCGACCACGTGCATCATCGGTGGGCTGCACTACGACGGCGTCTACCACGAATTCACGTCCAGGCGACCACCGGCGACAAGTCGGCGGGCCCGGGCAGCACCACCGCCCGCGTGGCGTGCCGTCGCAAACCCGCTGGCGTGGGGCGCTTGGTCCTGCAGGCGACCGGGGTCAGCGGCGAGGTCGAGGCCAGGTTCACGTGCCCGACGCCCGGGGCAGCGAATCCACTGTCCGCGCCCTGACCGGTGGGGGGCACCGCCCTCGACGTGGCTCGGTCACGGTCCGACCACCAGGAGAAGCTTCTCGGTCGGCGACAACGCGGGCCGCACACTGTGGAGACTGAAGGTCTGCAACGAGGAGGACCGCTGCACCTAAGCAGCCATCAGCCGGTGCAGACCTATGGTCCCGCAGAAGAGCCTTCATCGAGATCACCGCCGTCGGTGACGCCACGAGACCGGCGATGCCGAGGGCATCAACCTCGGCTGGACCGTGACGGTGGATCCCAACGGCGCCCCGGTCGACGTCGACATCACCTTCGGCGGAGCGGCGACCGTCGCAGCGTCCCGCGTGCCCGGCCCCGACTGGGGGACGATCAACATCCCCGTCGAGCCATTGGACTACGACGTGACCGAGAAGATCACGGTCGTGGTCCACGACCCCGACCAGAGCCGTGACCCGGTGAGCAACCAGGATGCAGGACGACACCTCGGCCCCATGCCCTGATCGAGGTGGACACCTATGGTCCGTGCAACGACGAGGCGGCGTCCGCCCTGCCACCCGGCGGCGACGGACAGGACGACTGCAACAACGACAGCTGTGCGGCTTTATCCAGCTCCGGGCG
The DNA here is from genome assembly GCF_041393715.1 of Nocardioides sp. Lineage (GTDB taxonomy): Bacteria > Actinomycetota > Actinomycetes > Propionibacteriales > Nocardioidaceae > Nocardioides. Next base: position 211,365 of record NZ_JAWKJQ010000001.1, read on the forward strand.
ACGTACTTCGGCTCGCCCGTGTCGTGCACGATCAACCGCCCCGGCATGCCGCCGGTCGGGACCGACGGCCCTTCTCCCAGGGCTCGTGGGAGAAGACCGGGTACTTCTACGGCGAGTCGGGCAAGAAGGTCACCGGTCGACTGTCAGGGCACCGACTCGGGCAAGTCCGCCGGCAAGACCTTCACCTGGCCGTAGCCTGGTGCCACTCATCACGAAAGCGACCCCATGACGATCTCCCCCGAACAGGCAGCCTGGTTCCAGAAGACCTTCGACAAGCTGACCGACAACATGGAGCTGGCCGTGCTCGGCAAGCGCCACGTGGTGCGGCTGACGCTGACCTGCCTGCTGTCGGAGGGCCATGTGCTCCTCGAGGACTTCCCCGGCACCGGCAAGACGATGCTGGCCCGGTCGCTGGCCAACACCGTGCAGGGCAGCCACGCGCGCATCCAGTTCACCCCCGACCTGCTGCCCTCCGACGTCACCGGCGTCACGGTCTACGACCAGCACAAGAGTGAGTTCGAGTTCCACCCGGGCCCGATCTTCCACTCCATCGTGCTCGCCGACGAGATCAACCGGGCCTCGCCCAAGACCCAGTCGGCGCTGCTGGAGGTGATGGAGGAGGGCCGGGTCACCGTCGACGGCGAGCCGCACGCCGTCGGTCGCCCGTTCATGGTGATCGCCACCCAGAACCCCATCGAGCAGGCCGGCACCTACCGGCTGCCCGAGGCCCAGCTCGACCGCTTCCTGATGAAGACCTCGCTCGGCTACCCCGACCGGGCGGCGACCGTCGAGCTGCTGACCGAGGCCAAGGTCCGCGACCGGGCGGCCCTGGTGAAGCCGGTGATCACCGCCGAGACCATCGCCCAGATGAGCCGGCTCGCCGACGACGTCTACGTCGACCCGGCGATCGTCGCCTACGTCGCCGAGCTCGCCGAGGAGTCGCGGCGGCTGCCCCACGTCAAGCTCGGCATCTCCGCGCGCGGCTGCCTGGCCTTCATCCGGGTCGCCAAGTCGTGGGCCGCTGCCGACGGCCGTGACCACGTGGTGCCCGACGACATCAAGGACCTCGCCGAGCCGGTGCTCGCGCACCGGATCCTGCTCGACGCCGAGGCGCAGTTCACCGGCGTCTCCGTCGAGGGCATCGTGTCCCGGCTGCTCGACTCCGTCGCGCCGCCGACCGACCGGGTGGCCTGAGCCCACGATGCGCCGCAAGCTGTGGCGCCGGCTCCGCTCCGGCGTACGCATGGTCCGCCCGCTGGGCTGGACCCTGTTCGCGCTGGGTGCCGGGGGGCTGGCCGGCGCGGGTGTGGCCGGGTGGGCGGAGCTGGCCGTGCTGGCCACCGCCTGTCTGGTGCTGCTGGCGCTCACGTTCCCGTTCCTGTTCGGCCGCACCAAGGTCGAGGTCGAGCTGCGACTGGAGCCGCTGCGCGTGATCGCGGGTGACACGGTGGCCGGTGACATCCGGGTGACCAACGTCGCGACCGGCCGGCTGCTGCCCACCATCCTGCTGCTGCCGGTCGGCCAGGCCGTCCACCGCTACGGCGTCCCGCTGCTGGCGCCGGACGCCGCACACGAGGAGACGTTCACGATCCGCACCGAGCGGCGCGGCGTGATCCGGGTCGGACCGGCCAAGACGCGGCGCGGCGACCCGCTGGGCGTGTTCTCCCGTGACCTGGCCTGGACCAAGGCCCAGGAGGTGCTGGTCCGACCCCCGATGCTGCCGCTCAGCTCGCTGGGCGCCGGCCTGCTCCGTGACCTCGAGGGTGTGCCGATCGACGCGGTCTCGCAGAGCGACCTGGCCTTCCACACGCTGCGCGAGTACGTCCCCGGCGACGAGCTGCGGCACGTCCACTGGCGCTCCTCGGCCAAGGCGATGGGGGTGGCCGGGCAGACCGAGCTGCTGGTGCGTGAGTACCTCGACACCCGGCGCAGCCACGCGACCGTGGTCGTCGACGACCGCGCGGCGGCCTGGGCCGACCCCGAGGACTTCGAGACGGCGATGTCGATGGCCGCCTCGCTCGCGGTCCGGGCGATCCTCGACGACTTCGAGACGTCGTTCATGTGCGGCGACCAGGCGGCCTCCGGGATCGACGGTCACCTCGCGCTCGACGCCATCTGCCGGGCTCGGCTCGGCTCCGTCGGCCTGGTCGCCTCGGCACGCCGGGCGCAGGCGATCGCTCCGGACACCAGCCTGCTGTTCCTGGTCACGGGCGCCGAGTCGGCCTTCGAGGACGTAGCCCGCGCGGCGGCGGCGTTCGGGCCGGAGGTACGCCGGATCGCGCTGTTCGTCGACACCTCGGCGCCGAGCCGGGCCGCCGAGGTCGACGGCATGCCGGTGCTCCACATGTCGCGCAAGCCCGACCTCCCGGCCCTGCTGCGCTGGAGCGTGCGATGAGCTCCACCGCGACCCAGGCTCCCGAGTCACCGCCGGCGGAGCGGGGCCTCCGCGACCAGCATGCCTCCGTCGACACCGCGTTCGTGCTGGTGCTGGGGACGGCCGCCCTCGCGGGCCTGGCGGCGACCTTCACGGGGTGGCAGTTCCTCGTCGTCGGCGTCACGGGACTGCTGATCGGTGCCCTGCTGGGTTGGGTCGCCCGCCGGCTCGACTGGCCGATCGTCGCGCCGGTGCTGCTGGCCGCGGTGGTGTTCTACCTGCTCGGTGGGGCCCTCACCCTGCGATCGGAGGGGCTCCTCCTGCCCACGCCGGCGACCTGGTCGACGCTGACCGACCAGGCGCTGTTCGGCTGGAAGGACCTGCTGACCACGCTGCCCCCCGTCGACGGGGACGGCGTGCTGCTGGTGCTGCCCTGGCTGCTGGGCCTGCTGCTCGGCGTGCTCGGCGTGATGCTCGCCGGCGTGCGGTCCGGTCCGACCTGGCTGTGGGTCCTTCTCCCGCTGCTGCCGGCCGTCGCCACGCTCGGCCTGGTCATCCTGCTCGGCTCCCACGCCCCGCAGTCGCTGTGGGTCCAGGGCGCCCTGTTCACCGCGGCCGCCCTCGGCTGGCTCGCGGTGCGCAACGTCGCCGCTGCCGGAGCCGCCCAGGGGCACGCCGGGCGCGGGTCACGGCTGCTCGTCGGGGCGACGCTGGTCGGGCTGGCGGCGCTGCTCGCGATGCCGCTGGCCAGCGTGGCCTCGGCCGGCCGCGACGACGAGCGGGTGGTGCTCCGCGACCATGTGGTGCCGCCGTTCGACGTCGGCAAGTACCCCTCGCCGCTCGCGTCGTTCCGGCGCTACGTCGACATGATGAGTCACCCGGACCCCGAGAACCTCTACGAGCACGACCTGTTCCGGATCGAGGGCGTCCCGGCCGGGACCCGGGTCCGCTTCGCCACCCTGGACAGCTATGACGGAGTGGTGTGGGGCGCCTCCAACAACGCGATCCCCGGCGCCAACGACGACACCTACCAGCGGGTCTCCTCGACCATCGACAACCCGGTCACCGGACGCTCCGTCGAAGCGACCGTCACCGTCGCCGACGGCTACTCCGGTGTCTGGCTGCCGGTCGTCGGCGCCCTCCAGTCGCTGCACTTCGACGCGGGGGACACCCAGGCCAAGGCCGACACCTTCCGCTACAACCTGGCGACCTCGACGGCCGTGGTGCCCTCCGGGATCCGGCCGGGCGACCGCTACTCCTTCGACGCGGTGCTGCCCGACGACGCGCTCACGCCCGAGACCCTCGCCTCGAGCGCCGTGGGGCCGGCCTACGACGCGGCGGCCTTCCTCGACACCCAGGCCCGGGAGTGGACGGAGGGCGAGGCCACTCCGATGGCCTCGGTCTATGCCCTGGCCCACCACCTGCGCGACGAGGGCAAGTACACCGACGGCGTGACCCAGGCGGAGAAGGTCTACCCCGCCGGCCACTACCTCGGCCGGCTGCTCGACGGCTTCGTCAACGCCCGGATCATGGCCGGCAACGACGAGCAGTACGCCGCGACGATGGCGCTGCTCGCCAACCGGGTCGGCGTGCCGGCCCGGGTCGTGATGGGCGCCGTGGTCCCCGCCGACGGGATGGTGCGCGGCAGCGACGTCTCGGCCTGGGTCGAGGTCCGAGCCGCCGACGGGTCCTGGCGCACCCTGCCGACCGAGGAGTTCATGGGCGACGAGCACCCTGCCAAGCTGCCGCCGGAGTCCGACCGCAACCGCACGGGGGCCAACGTGCCGCCGGCGGCGCCGATCCCGCCGCCGTCGGTGATCCAGGACCAGACCGACACCCAGCTGCAGGCCCGCAAGGGGGAGGACTCCTCCGACCGCCCCGAGATGGGGTCCTTGCTCCCCGCCTGGCTCGTGACGGTGCTCGTCTACGGCGGCGTGCCGCTGCTGGTGGTGCTGTCCGTGCTCGCGGCCATCATGCTGATCAAGGGGTGGCGGCGGGCCCGCCGGCGCTCCGCGGGCGCGGCGTCGACCCGGGTGGTGGGTGCCTGGCGGGAGCTGGTCGACCATGCCCGCGACCTCGGGCAGCCGGTCCCGGTGGCCGCGGCGGTGACGCGGCGCGAGCAGGGCGCCACGGTGCTCTCCCCGGCGGCGCCGGCGCTGGCTCGCCGTGCCGACGCCCACGTCTTCGGGCCGGCCGTTCCGGAGGTCGACGAGGCGGCGGCGTACTGGGACTCGGTGACGGCGGAGCGGCGCGCCATGTCGGCCGGCGTGAGCCGGTGGCGGCGCTGGTGGGCGAGGGTGAGCCTCGCGTCGTTCCGTGGCGGCGACTCCACGATGGGCTCCGGCCGTCCCGATTAGGGAATTGTTGGGCCACCCCCCTAGACTGGCGTGTCGGCCCAACGTGGGTTGCGTGTCGCGGTTCCTCGCGGCTGCCCGGATTCACCTCGTGCCCGTCCCGTCAGGGAGGGTTCGTCGTGCGCCCGGGGATGAGGACCACGCCACCACTCGACGAGGTCCACTCTCCGGCTTGCCGGGGAGAGGTTCCCGGGCCCGACCGGTAGGCAACCAGCAACAGATTGTGGAGGACATGCCGAAGAAAGAAGGCGTGATCGAGATCGAGGGCACCGTCGTCGAGGCGCTCCCGAACGCCATGTTCCGGGTCGAGCTCAGCAACGGACACAAGGTTCTCGCCCACATCAGCGGCAAGATGCGCCAGCACTACATCCGGATCCTCCCCGAGGACCGCGTGGTGGTGGAGCTCTCGCCCTACGACCTCACCCGAGGTCGGATCGTCTACCGCTACAAGTGAGTCCGGCCGCCATCAGAAAGGGCCCTCCCCGTGAAGGTCAACCCCAGCGTCAAGCCGATCTGTGACAAGTGCAAGGTGATCCGTCGCCACGGCCGCGTCATGGTGATCTGCGAGAACCCGCGCCACAAGCAGCGGCAAGGCTGAGCCTGCCGATCGGCGCACACAACTGAACAACCCACACATCGTGGTCGCTTAGCCGGGACACCCCGGTGAACCACCTCCGGAGCGGACGGCCGGAGCCCACCCGAGGCGGGAGGGACGCGACACGACCGACACCCCCGCATCACCGCAAAGGAAACAGCCACATGGCACGCCTCGTTGGTGTGGACCTCCCGCGTGACAAGCGCATCGAGGTCGCACTCACCTACATCTACGGCATCGGCCGTACCCGCGCCCAGCAGGTTCTCGCCGCCACCGGCGTCAGCCCGGACCTCCGCGTCCACCAGCTGGGTGACGAGGAGCTGGTCAAGCTCCGTGACGAGATCGAAGCCAACTTCAAGACCGAGGGTGACCTCCGTCGCGAGGTCCAGGCCGACATCCGCCGCAAGATCGAGATCGGCAGCTACCAGGGCCGCCGGCACCGCCAGGGCCTCCCGGTCCGCGGTCAGCGCACCAAGACCAACGCCCGCACCCGCAAGGGGCCCAAGCGCACGGTCGCCGGCAAGAAGAAGGCCAAGTGACCGGTGGCGTGACGTCGCACGCGCGCGTGCCGGCCGACCGCCGCTGAGATCGATCCCGACCCCCAGCTTTCGACCAGAACCTCAGGAGAGAACACCGTATGCCTCCCAAGAGCCGTCAGGCCGCCGGCGCCAAGAAGGTGCGCCGCAAGGAGAAGAAGAACGTCGTCCAGGGCGAGGCCCACATCAAGAGCACGTTCAACAACACCATCGTCACGATCACCGACCCGACCGGTGCGGTGATCTCGTGGGCCTCGGCCGGCACCGTCGGCTTCAAGGGTTCCCGCAAGTCCACCCCGTTCGCCGCGCAGATGGCCGCCGAGGCTGCCGGCCGCCGCGCGATGGACCACGGCATGAAGAAGATCGACGTCTTCGTCAAGGGTCCGGGCTCGGGCCGCGAGACGGCGATCCGCTCCCTGGGTGCCATCGGCCTCGAGGTCGGCACCATCCAGGACGTCACGCCCACGCCCCACAACGGCTGCCGGCCCCCGAAGCGGCGCCGGGTCTGACCCGGACGCGCTTCGGACGAGGCAACGGCGACCACACCCAGGACTTGAAGGAGAACCACTGACATGGCCCGCTACACCGGCCCCATGACGAAGAAGTCGCGCCGTCTCGGCGTCGACCTGGTCGGCGGCGACGCAGCCTACGAGCGTCGTCCCTACCCGCCCGGCCAGCACGGCCGCGGCCGCATCAAGGAGAGCGAGTACCTCCTCCAGCTGCGCGAGAAGCAGAAGGCGCGGTTCACCTACGGCGTGCTCGAGAAGCAGTTCCACCGCTACTACGCCGAGGCGTCGCGCCGCCAGGGCAAGACCGGTGACAACCTGCTGCAGCTGCTCGAGTGCCGCCTCGACAACGTCGTCTACCGCGCCGGCTTCGCGCGGACCCGGCGGCACGCCCGCCAGCTGGTGACCCACGGTCACTTCCTGGTCAACGGCAAGAAGGTCGACATCCCGTCGTTCCAGGTGACGCAGTACGACATCATCGACGTCCGCGAGAAGTCGCTGGAGATGACGCCGTTCATCGTCGCCCGCGAGACCCACGGCGAGCGCATCGTGCCGGCCTGGCTCCAGGTGCTGCCCAACCGGATGCGGGTCCTGGTCCACCAGGTGCCGACCCGGGAGCAGATCGACATCCCCGTCCAGGAGCAGCTCATCGTCGAGTACTACTCGAAGAAGTGACCCCCGGGGCCGTCCGGCCCCACCCTCTTTTCCGCTCGCGTAGTTCGGGTCCGTCAAATAGTGGTCGGCCCGGAAAGGACAGAAACAGTGCTTATCGCTCAGCGTCCGACCCTGTCGGAGGAGTCCGTCGACGAGTTCCGCTCCCGGTTCGTGATCGAGCCGCTGGAGCCCGGCTTCGGCTACACGCTCGGCAACTCGCTGCGTCGTACCCTCCTCTCCTCGATCCCGGGGGCGTCGGTGACCAGCATCAAGATCGACAACGTGCTCCACGAGTTCTCGACGATCGAGGGCGTCAAGGAGGACGTCACCGAGATCATCCTCAACCTGAAGGGCCTGGTCGTCTCCTCCGAGCACGACGAGCCCGTGACCATGTACCTCCGCAAGTCGGGTGCCGGTGACGTGACCGCCGCCGACATCGCGCCCCCGGCAGGGGTCGAGGTGCACAACCCCGACCTCAAGATCGCCACGATCTCCGACAAGGGCAAGCTCGAGATGGAGCTCGTGGTCGAGCGGGGCCGCGGCTACGTCTCGGCGGCGCAGAACAAGGGCGCCGACAACGAGATCGGCCGGATGCCGGTCGACTCGATCTACAGCCCCGTGCTCAAGGTGACCTACAAGGTCGAGGCCACCCGTGTCGAGCAGCGCACCGACTTCGACAAGCTGGTCATCGACATCGAGACCAAGCCGTCGATCCGGCCGCGTGACGCGATCGCGTCGGCGGGCAAGACGCTGGTCGAGCTGTTCGGTCTGGCTCGCGAGCTCAACGTCGAGGCCGAGGGCATCGACATCGGCCCGTCGCCGGTCGACGAGCAGCTGGCCGCCGACCTGGCGCTGCCGGTCGAGGACCTGCAGCTCACCGTCCGGTCCTACAACTGCCTCAAGCGTGAGGGCATCCACACCGTGGGTGAGCTCATCTCCCGCTCGGAGCAGGACCTGCTCGACATCCGCAACTTCGGTGCCAAGTCGATCGACGAGGTCAAGGCGAAGCTCGTCGAGATGGGCCTCTCGCTCAAGGACAGCGGCCCCGGCTTCGACCCCAACGCCGTGCTCGCCGCCTACAGCGACGATGACGACGACGCCTTCGTCGAGGACGAGCAGTACTGAGCGCGGAGCTGGCACGCACCTCGCGGCGTTGTCGTCGGTCGACGGCCAGACCCGGGCCGCCTTCCCTCCTCCGCCTTGCGATGCACGCACCATCCCCACGCTCAGATCCACCGTGACCAAGCAGAACATCTACCCGGGTACCTGACACGGCCCGGGAGAAACGAGAAGAAGCGATGCCTACCCCCAAGAAGGGCCCCCGCCTCGGCGGCAGCCCGGCCCACCAGCGGCTGATCCTGCGCAACCTCGCGACGGCGCTGTTCGAGCACGGCTCGATCACCACCACCGAGACCCGCGCCCGGATGCTGCGGCCCTACGCCGAGAAGCTGATCACCAAGGCCAAGAAGGGCGGCCTGCACAACCGTCGCCAGATCGAGGCGGTGCTCTACTCCAAGGACCTCGGCGTGCCGCGCCGCGACAACACCGTCGCCCACCGGCTCTCCACCGAGATCGCGGAGATGTTCGCCGACCGTCCGGGTGGCTACACGCGGATCACCAAGATCGGGCCCCGCAAGGGCGACAACGCGCCGATGGCCGTGATCGAGCTGGTGACCGAGCCCTACGCTCCCAAGCCCGCGCGCGCCAAGACGAAGGTCGAGGCCCCGAAGGCTGCCCCCGTCGTGGAGGAGCCCGTCGTGGAGGAGCCGGCGGAGGAGGCCGTGGCGGACGCCGACGAGGCGGCCGAGGTCGAGGTGGCCCCCGAGGCCGAGGCCGTGGAGGCCGACGGTGACGAGGCCGAGCCGGTGGCCGAGGACGACGCCACGGACGCCGACGAGGACGACTCCAAGGACGCCTGAGTCACTCACGGTGACGGCCCCGCCCCGACCACGGTCGGCGCGGGGCCGTCGCGCGTGCAGCCCGGACCGCGGTCCGAGGCCCGGTCGAGGATCTCCGAGCCATGCGCCAGACTGCTCCCATGCAACCCGTGGCGCTGGTGGTGGGCGAGGCCCTGGTCGATGTCGTGCACCGAAGCGACGACAGCGTCACCGAGTTCCCCGGCGGCAGTGCCGCGAACGCGGCCGTCGCCCTCAGCCGGCTGGGCCGAGCCACCTGGTTCCACACCTGTTTCGTGGACGACCACTACGGACGGATGCTGCGCGGCCACCTCGAGTCCGCGGGCGTCGAGCTGGCCAGCGACCCGGCGGCGATCGACCATTCCTCCTCCGCGGTGGCCACCATCGGTCCGGACGGCGGGGCGTCGTACGTGTTCGACATCAGCTGGCACCTCAACCCGCTCGACCTGCCGGACGACGTCGACCCGGTGATGCTGCACACCAGCTCGCTCGCGGCGGTGCTCTCGCCCGGCGCCGAGGAGGTGCTCGGCGTGGTCACCGGGCTGCGCGACCGCGCGCTGGTCAGCTATGACGTCAACGCCCGTCCGGCGGTGACCGGCACCGGACCCGACGTGGTCACCAAGGTCGAGCGGCTCGCCGCGGTCGCCGACGTCCTCAAGGCCTCCGACGAGGACCTGGAGGCGCTCTACCCGGAGCGCTCCGTCGCCGAGTCCTCCCGCGCACTGCTGGCGCTGGGGCCGTCGGTGGTGGTGGTGACCCGGGGCGGTGACGGTGCCGACTGGTTCACCCGCGACGAGGAGGGGACGGTGGCTGCGGTCGCCGTCGCGGTGGCCGACACCATCGGCGCCGGCGACACCTTCGGTGCGGCTCTGCTCGACGCGCTGTGGGAGCGCGGGCTCGCCGGCGCCGCCCATCGCGACGAGCTGGCCGCACTGCCGGGCGACGCCTGGCGCGAGCTCATCGGGTACGCCGTCCGCGCGGCCGCCGTCACCGTGTCGCGCCCCGGCGCCGACCCGCCGCACCGACACGAGCTGGACTGACGGTGCGGGTCCGGGTCGACCTGGCCTACGACGGGGCCGGGTTCCACGGCTGGGCGCGGCAGCCCGGCCTCCGCACCGTCCAGGGCGAGCTGGAGACCGCCCTCGCCACGGTGCTGCGGGTGCCCGAGGTGTCGGTCACCTGCGCGGGTCGCACCGACACCGGCGTGCACGCCCGCGGGCAGGTCTGCCACCTCGACGTGGCCGACGACGCGCTGACGGGGGCCGCCGGCCGGTCCACCGGGGCCCCGGCGCGGGCGGTGGCCACCCGGCTCAACGGACTGCTTCCCGCCGACGTGCGCGTGCGCGCGCTGCGCGGCGTTCCCGACGACTTCGACGCGCGCGTCTCGGCGCTGTGGCGGCGCTACGCCTACCGGGTCGCCGACGACCCGGGCACCGTGGACCCCCTCACCCGGGGCCATGTGCTGAGCTGGCGACACCCCCTCGACCTGGAGGCGATGAACCTCGCGGGAGGCGCGCTGCTGGGCGAGCACGACTTCGCGGCGTTCTGCAAGCGCCGCGAGGGGGCGACGACGGTGCGGACCCTGCTCGACCTGCAGTGGGCTCGCGACGCGTCGGGCGTCGCCGTCGCCACCGTGCGCGCCGACGCCTTCTGCCACCACATGGTGCGCTCGCTGATGGGCGCGCTGCTCGCGGCGGGGGAGGGACGCCGGCCACCGGACTGGCCCGCCGGCGTGCTGCGGGCCGGGGTGCGCGACTCCGCGGTCCCGGTGCTGCCCGCACACGCGCTCACCCTCGAGGAGGTCGGCTATCCCGCCGACGACGAGCTCGGCGCTCGAGCCGAGGCGTCCCGGCGGATGCGGTCCGTGGAGGCGCCGTGAGCGACGAGCACTACTTCTCCGCCGACCCGAGCACGCCGTTCGAGCGCACCCGGGTGACCTGCACGGTCTGGGGCCACGAGCTGTCCCTCGACAGCGGCTCGGGGGTGTTCTCGCACGGGCGGCTGGACCCCGGCACGGCGGTGCTGTTCCGCGAGACCGAGCCTCCGTCGGGTGGCCGGCTGCTCGACCTGGGCTGCGGCTGGGGGGTGATCGGTCTGGCCCTGGCGGTGGCCCGGCCCTCGGCCGAGGTCACGGGTGTCGACGTCAACGAGCGGGCGCTCCGGCTGGCCCGCGAGAACGCCGACCGGCTCGGCGTGGCCGCCCGCTTCACCGCGTCGCCGCCGCAGCAGGTCGCCGCCGAGGCGGCGTTCGACGAGATCTGGTCGAACCCGCCGATCCGGATCGGCAAGCAGGCGCTCCATGCGCTGCTGCTGACCTGGCTGCCGCGGCTGGCGCCGGGTGGGCGCGCGGTGCTGGTGGTCGGCAAGAACCTCGGCGCCGACTCGCTGCAGCGCTGGCTCGGCGAGCAGGGGTGGCCGACGGTCCGGCTCGCCTCGGCCAAGGGCTTCCGGGTGCTCGAGGTCCGCCGGGCCGGCAAGGGAGGCTGAGGTCCGGCCCCGCGCTGGACGTCAGGTCTGGGTGAGCCGGAGCACCGGAATGTGGCGCCCGATCGCGTCGGTGCGAGCGCGGTAGTCGGCGTACCCGGCGTAGACACGCTCAGCCAGCCCGAACAGCCGCTCGTAGTCGTCGGGATCGGTGACCTCGGCCGCGGTGAAGGTGAGGTCGTTGAGCCGGCAGTCGGGGTGAGCCACGAGGTTGTGGTACCACGCCGGGTGGCGGTCGCGGCCGAAGCTCGACGCCACCACGATGACGTCGCTGTCGTCGTGGAAGTACACCACCGGCACCTCCCGCAGCCGCCCCGACCGAGCACCGGTCGTCGTCAGGGTGGCCGTGGGGAGCGGGCCCACCAGACGCAGCCGGCCGCCACTGGCACGCAGCAACATGGCGTCGACGGGCGAGGCCAGGTGGATGCCGTACCACCGTCCGAACGGGGTGCGGGCCAGGCGCTCCCACTGTCGTTGCAGGGTGCTCTTGCGCGCGAGCGGGTCGACATGGGTTAGCCGCATGAGTGGTCACGCTAGCGCGGGTCGGCGGGGCCCGCGAGACTCACCGGGGCCCGGTGCCTCGAGTGCCCCCACCACGGCAGGATGGCCCCATGACCTACGACGCCGCGCCGGACCGCTACGACACCATGGACTACCGCTTCACCGGGCGCAGTGGGCTGCAGCTGCCCGCGCTGTCCCTGGGACTGTGGCAGAACTTCGGCACCGACCGCCCCGAGGAGACCCAGCGCGCGATCCTCCGGCGGGCCTTCGACCGGGGGGTGACCCACATCGACCTGGCCAACAACTACGGTCCCCCCTACGGCCGGGCCGAGGAGAACTTCGGGCGCTACCTGCGTGACGACTTCGCGCCCTACCGCGACGAGCTGGTCATCTCGACCAAGGCCGGCTATGACATGTGGCCAGGGCCCTACGGGCAGGGTGGCGGCTCGCGGAAGTACGTCCTGGCCTCGCTCGACCAGTCGCTGCGCCGGATGGGGCTCGACTACGTCGACATCTTCTACAGCCACCGCTTCGACCCCGAGACGCCGCTCGAGGAGACGATGATGGCGCTCGACCAGGCGGTGCGCTCCGGTCGGGCGCTGTATGTCGGCATCTCGTCGTACTCCGCCGAACGGACCCGGGAGGCCGCCTCGATCGCCCGCGACCTGGGCACCCCGCTGCTCATCCACCAGCCGTCGTACTCCATGTTCAACCGCTGGATCGAGAACGGCCTGCTCGACGAGCTGGAGACCCAGGGCATGGGCTGCATCGTGTTCACCGCGCTCGCCCAGGGCCTGCTCACCGACCGCTACCTGAGCGGCATCCCCGCCGACTCGCGTGCGGCTCGCGAGGACTCGTCGCTGACCGGGTTGGACGACGACGTCCTGGCCCGGGTACGCCGGCTCCACGAGGTCGCGGCCGCGCGCGGGCAGAAGCTCGCCCAGCTGGCGCTGCAGTGGGCGCTGCGCGACCCGCGAGTGACCTCCGCGGTGATCGGGGCCTCGTCGGTCGAGCAGCTCGACACCAACCTGGACGCGCTGTCCTTCGCGCCGCTCACCGACGAGGAGCTGGCCCTCATCGACCGCGACGCCGTCGAGTCGGGCGTCAACCTGTGGGCCAGGTCGGCCGAGGCCTACGACGACGAGGACTGAACCAGCCGCAGGGCCATCAGCGGGCACGACCGCACCGCGTGCTCGGCGTGCTCGCCCAGCCCTCGCGGCACCACCGGGTCGCGCTCGCCGGTGCGTGACACGGGGAACCCCCAGTCGTCCACGGTGAACAGCTCGGGCAGCAGCTCGGCGCACGAGCCGTGCCCGTCGCAGCGGGTCCAGTCCACATGTAGCCGGGTCATCGCGGGCCTCCGCTGAGCTCGGTGGGGCACCAGCCGGCGAGGTGGGCCGCCACGTGGGCGTCGAACACGCGCATCGTGGAGCCGACCAGCCGGGCGGTGCCGTCGGGGTGGGCGCAGGCGCCGCGGCCGACGACCAGGCCACGCAGCCGATCGATCTCCGCGGGGAGCCGGGCGTCGCGGGCTCCGTGGGCGAGCCGTTGCAGGGAGTCGGCCATCCGCGGGAGCCCGTTGAGACAGGGACCGCACTGCGCGGCCGACTCGCCGGCGAGGTAGGACGCCATGTCGGCGGCCGCCCGCAGCGGGCAGGCGTCTCCGCTCAGGACGTGGACGATGCCCGCGCCGACGGACGCGCCGTGGGGTGCCAGGTCGGCCCTGGTCAGCCGGGTGCCGAAGTCGGAGGCGAGCACCCAGGCCCCGTGGTAGCCGCCGACCAGCACCGCCTGCACCCCCGGGTGCGGGCGGGCAGCGGCGATCAGGTCGGCGATGGTGGTGCCGCGGGCGGCCTCGACCACACCCTCGTGGTCGACGGCGCCGGTGATCGTGAACAGCGAGGTCCCCGGGTCGTCGGCCAGCCCCACCGAGCGGAACCAGCCGGCACCGAAGCGCGCGGCCAGGGCCAGGTGGGCCAGGGTCTCGACGTTGGACACGAGGGTCGGCCGCCCGTCGAGCCCGCGGGTCGTGACGCGGGTGAGGGGGTCGCGGGGGACCGGCGGCCGCCCCTCGAGCTGGTTGAGCAGGGCGGTCTCCTGCCCGGCGACGAAGCCGCCGGAGAGGTGCTGGACGTCGACGCCGCGTGAGCGGGCCGCCGCCTGTGCCGGTCGAGGGTCGATCTCGGGGCCGACCGCCAGCAGGGTGCGCTTGGCCCGCAGTGCTCGGGAGACGAGCTCGAGTCCGTCGAGGACCAGGCCCGGGGCCTGCGTCAGCAGCACGGCGTCCTTGTGGCTGAGCGGCTCCCCCTCCATGCCGTTGCCGACGACCGCGGGAGCCCTGCCGGCCTCCGCGACCGAGCGCAGCTTGATGGCCGAGGGGAAGCCGGCGCCACCGCGGCCGGTCAGGCCGGTCTCCTCGGCGAGCCGGACCAGCTGGTCCAGGGAGAGCGTGGGCAGCGGACCGAACGGGCCGGGCGAGAGCAGTCGCTGGGTGGTGACGGGCGGGTCGAGGACGGTCATCACGGCCTCCCGACCAGCGAGCGGGGGGTGCGCCGCCAGCCGCGGCCGGCGTACGACGGGGTGAGCCGCCAGATCGCGGCGGACGCGACCGCGGCCACGGAGACCGCAGCGGTGCCGATCATCCAGGGCGAGGAGGCGTCGGTGCCGTTGCCGAGGGCGTGCACCAGGGCGATCGGCCACAGCGCGTAGGTCGCCCAGTGGACCGCCTTGAAGACGCGGGGTCCGACCCGGTGGCGCAGCAGGCTGACGACGGTGATGACGCCGAGCAGGTCGAAGGCGAGCGTGCCGAGCCCGAGCCAGACCGGCTTGTAGCTGCCCAGGAACGGGATCACGGCGTCGACCACCTTGAGCTGGGCGTAGGGGTCGAAGAACAGGGTCACCACGTGGGCGACCACCAGCGCGGTGCCGGTGAGGGCCGTGGTGCGGTGGAGGTCGGCGGCACCGAAGCGGCCGAGTCCGGGCAGCGGTCGCCCCGAGCGGGTGACGATCCCGAGGACCAGGGAGATCGTGAACATCACCAGGGCGACGATGCCGGTGCCGCGGCCCAGGGCCCAGAGTGCCTCGTTCATGCCGCCACCTCGTGGGGCCAGCCGCCGAGGAGGCGGACCCGTCGGTCCTGGTCGACCAGCCGGGCCGGCAGCCCCTGGGCGGCCAGCCAGGCGGCGCCCTCGACGCCCTTGGCCAGGGTGGCGGTGGCGGCGGCGTTGGCCTCCGCGCAGGTCGCCCCCACCACGCTCACGGTGCGCCACGGCGTGCGGGCCGGCCGCGAGGTGGTGGGGTCGACCACGTGGTGCGCGGTCCGGTCGCCGCGACGCCAGGTCCGGCGCACGGCGCTGGAGGTCGCCAGCGCCGAACCTGCGTCGAGCGCCACATGGGCGGCCGGGTCGTCGTGGGTGTCCTGGACGACGATCTGCCAGAGCCCGGTGGGCGCCGGTCCCGCGGTGGCGATGTCGCCACCCAGGCTGACCAGGACACCGGTGCCGAGCCGGCTTGCCACCGCGGCGGCGCAGCGGTCGGCGGCGACGGCCTTGGCGGTGGCGCCGAGGTCGAGCTCGGCGCCCTCGGGGAGCGTGAGCGTGGCGCCGTCGAAGGCGAGGGTGCGCCAGCCAGGAGTGCGACGGACCCGCGCCACCGGCCGGTCGCCGGTGAGGTCGAGGAGCGTGATGTCGCGGTCGTAGCCCAGGTCGGCGATGGTGCCGCCCACCGTGGGGTCGACCGCGCCGCCGGTACGCCGAGCCGCGGTCAGTGCCTCGGTCAGCAGGTCGGCGAGCATGGGCGACACGGCCGTCGGGCGGCCGCCCCGGAGCCGGCGTACCTCGGAGTCGGGGCGGAACCGGCTCGCCGCCAGCTCCACCTCGTCGAGGATCTCGTCGACGATGTCCTTGGCGGCCGGGAGTGTCTCGGCGCGGGTGACGACCAGGCGCGCCGTGGTGGACCACAGCTCCCAGTCGGCGCTCGCCCAGCAGGGCTCGGTGGCGGACATGTCAGGAGCCCGAGCTGGTGGCGTGGCTGGCGGTGGACGTGCTGCCGGTGGAGACGCCTGTGGACTGGCTGCTGGACGACTGGCTGGTCGACTCGCTGCTGGCGGCGGTGGTGTCGGTGTTCGGCCAGGCCAGCGCCACGGTGGCGCCGGCGGAGGTGACCAGCGCGCCGGCGACGATGGCGCCGGCGACGGCCTTGGTGCGGCGGGCCTGGGTCGAGCGGCGACGGGGGCTCTGTTCGGGTGGCTGGGGAGCCGGGATCGGGGTCATGGTGAGTGCCTTCTTTCGGTGCCGAGGTCGGGGGTGGGTCTGCTCAGGAGCCGGAGCTGTGGGTGGAGGGGCCGCTGTTCTGGCCGCTGCTCTGGCCGGGCGGAGGGGCGAGGTTGCCCTGCTGAGGCGGGTTGGCGGCGCCGAACCCGCCGTCGTCGTCGGACTCGCGCCCGCCGTCGTCACCGCCCTGCTGCGGCTGCTGGAAGGACTGGCTCTGGCCGGTCGTCCCGCCGTTGAGCGCGTCCTGCTGGTCGCCCAGGTGGAGGGTGGGGATGACGAGCACGGTGGCGGTGCCCAGGGCGGCGACGACGCCGGTGCCGATCACGGCGACGGTGGCGACCCGGGTGGTCCTCAGCTGGTTCTGTCTCATGTCCCTTACGCTCCGCCCGCTGCCTGTGTGCTACCTGTGAGGGCCTGTGCGTCGCCCTGTCGGTTCGCTGAGGGATCACTGAGACCCCGGCGCGGGCTCGGCGCCGGGCGGGTCCTACAGTCGAGGGGTGAGCGAGGTCCGGCCCCCGGAGGGGCAGTTCGAGCCGCCGCCCTCGAAGCGGCAGCTGTTGCTGGTGGCCGTCGCCGTCGTCGCCGTCACGCTGCTGCTCGCCGCGCTGGCGATCAGTGTGGTCATCTTCTGAGGTTGCGCCGCAACAGATCCGGCGCTCGCGCGTTCTAGGGTCGTGAGCGTGACGGCGGAGCCGGACTTCGAGTCCTGGGTGACGGCGCGGGGACCGGCCCTGCTCCGCCTCGCCTTCGTCGTCTCCGGTGACGCCGCCGAGGCGGAGGATCTCGTGCAGGAGGCGCTCTCGCGGGCCTATCCCCGCTGGAGGCGCATCTCCGCGATGGAGCACCCGGAGGCCTACGTCCGGCGGATCATCCTCAACACCCACACCTCGTGGTGGCGGCGCCGGCGACGCGAGCGCCCGGTGCCGCAGCTGCCGGAGCGTGGCGTGGAGGCGTCGGTGGGCGACGAGCTGGGGCTGTGGCGGGCCAGCCTCGAGCTGCCTCGTGACCAGCGGGTGGCGCTGGTGCTGCGCTACTACGAGGGCCTGGAGTACGCCGAGATCGCCGCGCTGACCGGTGTCCGGGAGGGGAGCGTGCGTTCCCGGGTGTCGCGCGGCCTGGCTGCGCTGCGCGCGGCGCTCGCCGAGTCCGAGATGGAGGTGCACGATGGCTGACCTGGAGACGCTGCTGCGGGAGTCCTTCTCGGCGGCCGGCGAGGGGGCCCCGGAGGTGGCCGGCCTGGCGGCGGCCGCCCAGCGGCGCTCGCGGCGCCGGCGTACGGTCCGGGCGGTGGTGGGGTCGGGGGCGGCCGTCGCGGCGGTCAGCGTGGGGCTCGTCTGGGTGAACAGCAGTCCGCCGGCGGCGGACCGGGAGGTGCCGACGACGTTCGACTCACCGCTGGGCTCGGTGCCTTCCGGTTGGCGGGTGGAGACGTGGCGCGACCTGACGATGCGGGTGCCTGCCGACTGGGGCTATGGCGACGTGACGCAGTGGTGCGTCGGCAGCCCTCGGGACGGGAGCGACATTCGCCCGGTCGTGCAGCGACCCGAGGGCGCCAGCACCGATGTCGGCTGCGTCCCCCAGGTCGGCTACGGCCTCGTGTTCGGCACCGACGACGTTCCCGCCGGTCCCTTCCCGGAGGGCGCCTGGACCGGCAGCGTGACGGAAGGCCACGGGTCGGCGTTCGTGATCGCCCCGACCGAGGAGCTCGGCCGGGAGATCCTCGGCTCCGCCCGCGCGGTCAGCGAGGACCGCAACGGCTGCTGGACCACTGCGGAGCTGCGCGACGGCAACCGAGCCGGGCCTGCGGACGTCGTCCGCGGCGGCGCCGTGTGTCGCTATGACGCCGACGGCTGGCTGGTGCAGAGCGAGCACCTGTCGGCCGGGCAGGCCGCGCGGGCGCTGGACGCGGTGCGGGCGGCACCTCTCGCGAGCGCGGACTACGACTGTCCGCAGGCACCCGTCCGCTGGTCGACGGTGGTGCTGCGCTTGGGAGACGATGCGCTGCGTGAGGCCCGCGTCGTCTGGGAGTCCGACTGTCCCGGCAACAACGGCGTCTTCCTGTCGGGGGTTCGCCGCCAGCTGACTGCCGACGTCCTCTACTGGGCGCTCTCACCCGGCTGGTCCGGTGGGCTGCCCGGCGACGTCCCGCTGCCCGACCACCTGCGCCGGCGCTGAGCTCCCGCGCCGATCAACCACTCGGACAGACAATCGGCCCCGTATGTCGGCGACGCGCGCGTGGAGGTGAGCAGCGGGAGCTCGATTGTCTGTCCGAGTGGTTGCTGTGGATGAGGACGCCCGCCCCGGCCGAGTGAGCGCGACGATGAAGAGATGGAAGCGGCGTCGGCCCTGGAGCGGCTGGGGGGCGTCGCGACCGCCGGGGAGGTCGCCGCGCTCAGCTCGCGACAGCGGGTGCGCAGTGCGGTGGCGCGGGGCGAGATCGTCCGGCTCCACCGTGGCCGCCTTGCCCTCGCGAGCGCCGCAACCGCCCGCAAGGACGCCGCGGCCGTCAGCGGCGTCGTCTCCCATCTGAGCGCGGCGCTCCACTGGGGGTGGAAGGTGGCGTGGGTGCCGGAGCTCGTGTGGGTCACGGTTCCGCGCACGCGGCATCCGCGCGCGTTCAGGTCCGGACGGGTGCGACTGGTGTTCGCCGACCTGGCGCCGGACCAGGTGACCGACGGCGTCACCAGCCCCCTGCGGACGGTGCTCGACTGCGCCGAGGAGCTCCGCACCGCGGCCGCTCACGAGCGAGGCCCCGGCTCGGCGCAGTCGCGGGAGGTCGCCGGCCATGCCACCCACCTGGCCGCCAACCCGTTCGAGTCGGTGCTGCGGGCGATCGTGCTGGAGTTCCCCCACCTCCGGGCCGAGCCGCAGGGCGCGGTCGTGACCAGACATCGCACCTACCACCCCGATCTGCTCGTCCGCCGACTACAGCTGGCCCTCGAGGCCGACTCGTGGGAGTTCCACACCGGCAAGGACGCCCATGCCCGCGACTGCGTGCGCTACACCGAGCTGACCCTGGCCGGCTGGCGGGTGCTGCGGTTCACCTGGGAGCAGGTGATGCAGCATCCGGCGTACGTCCGCGAGGTGCTGGCCGTGGTCGGCGCCGACCGGGCCGCCTAATCCGGATGCGCCGACCGGGCGGCGTACCGGAGAATGGCGCCCCGTGGGTCACGTGGACGTCGCCGGTGTGCGCTTCGAGCTCCCCGACGGGCGGGTGCTGCTCGATGACGTGTCCTTCCGGGTCGGGGAGGGCGCCAAGGTGGCGCTGGTCGGGGCCAACGGCGCCGGCAAGACCACGCTGCTGCGGATCGTCACCGGCGATCTCGCCCCGCATGCCGGCGCGGTGACCCGGTCGGGCGGGCTCGGCGTGATGCGGCAGTTCGTCGGGCACGGAGTGGTCGAGGGGAGCGCCGAGCCGACGGTGGCCGACCTGCTGCTCTCGGTGGCGCCGGCGCGGGTCCGGCGCGCCCACGCCGAGGTGGACGCCTGCGAGCTGGCGCTGATGGACGCCGACGACGAGGCCACCCAGATGCGCTACGCCGGCGCGCTGGCGGAGTACGCCGACGCGGGAGGCTACGACCTCGAGGTGACCTGGGACGTCTGCACCACGGCATCGATGGGGCTGCCGTTCGACCGGGCCAAGCACCGCAGCCTGCGCACCCTCTCCGGAGGGGAGCAGAAGCGGCTGGTGCTGGAGTACCTCCTGCGCGGCCCCGACGAGGTGCTGCTGCTCGACGAGCCCGACAACTACCTCGACGTGCCGGGCAAGATCTGGCTCGAGGAGCGGATCCGCGAGTCCGACAAGACCATCATGTTCATCTCCCACGATCGCGAGCTGCTCGCCAACACCGCCACCCGGATCGTCACCGTCGAGCTCGGCAGCGCCGGCAACCGGGTCTGGACGCACCCGGGTGGGTTCGCGTCCTACCACCAGGCGCGCCGCGACCGGTTCGCGCGCTTCGAGGAGCTGCGCCGCCGCTGGGACGAGGAGCACGCCAAGCTCAAGGCCCTGGTGCTGATGTACAAGCAGAAGGCTGCCTACAACGACGCCATGGCCAGCCGCTACCAGGCGGCGCAGACCCGGCTGCGGAAGTTCGAGGAGGCCGGCCCGCCGACCGAGCAGCCCCGGGAGCAGCAGGTGCGGATGCGGCTCCAGGGCGGCCGCACCGGCAAGCGCGCCGTGGTCTGCGAGAACCTCGAGCTGACCCGGCTGATGCGGGCCTTCGACCTGGAGGTGTGGTACGGCGAGCGGGTCGCGGTCCTCGGCTCCAACGGCTCCGGCAAGTCGCACTTCCTCCGGCTGCTCGCCGGCGGCGGCAGCGACCCCGACGTGGAGCACCGGCCGGTGGGCGAGGTGCCGATCGCCCCGGTCGACCACACCGGCCGGGCCAAGCTGGGGGCCCGGGTGCGACCCGGATGGTTCGTGCAGACCCACGAGCATCCCGAGCTCGAAGGCCGGACCCTGCTGGAGATCCTGCACCGCGGCGACGACCACCGCGACGGGATGGGGCGCGAGCAGGCCAGCCGGGTGCTCGACCGCTATGAGCTGAGCGTCGCCGCCGAGCAGCGCTTCGAGTCGCTGTCGGGCGGCCAGCAGGCGCGCTTCCAGATCCTGCTGCTCGAGCTCTCGGGGGCGACCCTGCTGCTGCTCGACGAGCCGACCGACAACCTCGACGTGGAGTCGGCCGAGGCGCTCGAGGACGGCCTCGAGGCCTTCGAGGGGACCGTGCTCGCGGTCACCCACGACCGGTGGTTCGCCCGCGGTTTCGACCGGTTCCTGGTGTTCGGCGCGGACGGTGAGGTCTACGAGAGCGACGGGCCCGTGTGGACCGAGGGGCGGGTCCAGCGCGCCCGCTGACAGTTGCGCCTCGCGCGCCCAGCGGTGTGCAATGGATGCTCTCTCGGGGATCGACCGGCTCGTGGACGGGTCGGCGGGCAACCGGAGGACCCCACCATGAAGCTCGCGATGATCGCGTTGGCCGTCGCCGGCACGGTCATCGCCACGGGCGTGTGGGGTGGGGACGACGCGGTGTTGGCCGGGCACCCGAGCGCCGAGCATCTGGGCGGCTCGTCCGCCGACGACGTCATCGTGGCGGAGGCCGGCGACGACCGGATCGTTGCCGGTGAGGGCGACGACGTGGTGCTCGCGGGCGCCGGCGACGATGCGGTCAGAGGCGGCGCCGGCGCCGACGAGCTGCGCGGTGGGCCCGGCGACGACCGCCTCGACGGAGGTGACGACGACGCCCGCGACCGGGTGGTCGGCGGGCCGGGCGACGACCGGCTGTTCGTGCGCGGCCCCGACGTGGCCGTCGCGGGCAGTGGCGACGACCGGATCATCGCCGTGCGGAGCGCCGTCGGGACGTCGTACCGCTGCGGGCCGGGGGTCGACGTGCTGGTGCTGGTGAAGCCGGCCGGAGAGGTGCACCCGCACGGCTGCGAGCACGTGCGGTTCGTCGGCTCCGGCTAGCCGACGATGGTCGCCGGCCAGGGGCAGCAGGCACCGAGCCGCCCCCGGCCGGACGTCTTGTCAGCCGGTCGTCGCGTCCGACGCCAGCGTCACCGTGGCGGTCTCGGTCTGCCCGTCGCGCGACCAGGTGATCTCCACCTTGTCGCCGGGTCGGTAGGACCGGACGGTCGCGACCAGCGAGTCGGGACCGGTGATCAGGGTGTCGTCGACCTTGGTGATCACGTCGCCCACCTGGATGCCGGCCTTCTGCGCCGGCGAGCCGTCGTTGACCTGGCTCACCTGGGCACCGTCGATCAGGCTCTGGTTGCTCCCGGAGAGCGCGCCGACGCCGATGCCGATCCGGGCGTGGGTCGGGGTCTCGCCGTTGATCATCTGGTCGACGATCGGCATCACCTCGTCGATCGGGATCGAGAAGCCCAGGCCGATGGAGCCGGACTCGCCGGTCGTGCTGTCGGAGGCGGTGCGGATCGAGGAGTTGATGCCGACGACGGCGCCGCTCATGTCGACCAGCGGGCCACCGCTGTTGCCGGGGTTGATCGCCGCGTCGGTCTGGATCGCGGGATAGGTCGTGGAGTTGCCCTGGGAGTCGGAGCCGACGTTGACCGGCCGGTTGAGGGCGCTGACGATGCCGCTGGTCACGGTGGACTCGAGCCCGAACGGCGACCCGATCGCGACGACCTCCTGGCCGACGTCGAGGTTGCTCGACTTGCCGATCGTGGCGGGCGTCAGGCCGGAGACGCCCTCGGCCTGGATCACCGCGGTGTCGGTGAGCGGGTCGGTGCCGAGGACCTTGGCGTCGGCGTGCGACCCGTCGTCGAAGGAGACCCGGATGCTGCCACCGTTGCCGGCCAGCTCGACCACGTGGTTGTTGGTGAGGATCTGGCCGTCGGCGCTGAGGATGATGCCCGAGCCGGAGCCGGCGCCCTGGGAGCCGGAGACGTCGATCTTGACCACCGAGGGGAGCACGGCGGCGGCCACCGCCTCCACCGACCCCTGGGCCGGCGCGTTGTCGCCCTGGTCGACCACGGGGGTGGTGGTGCGGGCTGTGGACGCGGACGAGGAAGGGTCGTCATGAGTCGCGGTCCACAGCGCCGCACCACCCACCCCGGCGCCGCCGCCGACCAGCAGGGAGGCCGCCACTACCGTCGCAGCGAAGGCCCCTCGCCGTGGCCGCTCCGTGGGCGGCGTTGCCGGGCCGGCGACGTACGGCGGCTGGCCGTACATGCCGTGGACCGGCGGGGGAAGCGGGGTCGTCGGCTCGGGTGAGCCGGCGGGGTCTGTCATCGTGCCCCGAGGGGCAGGGGTGCCTGGTTCGTGCTCCATGCCTCCGAGCGTGGTGGGTCAGGCTGTGAACTGTCTGAGACGGTGCTGGGGGCGGGTGAAGAAGTGCGGGCGGCCGATCTCAGAGCTTGCGCACCGGGTCGCCGGGTCGCACGCTGCCGGGCTGCACGACGCGGGCGTTGAAGCCGCGAAGCCGCAGCTCCTTGCCCTCCTCGGAGTTGACGAACGCCACGGCGTCGTCGCCGAACCGGGCTCGGAACTTGGCGCAGCCGTTGTGCGGCTTCTTGGTCACCTCGATGACGGCGCCGCCGGCGTCGGGGTCGCCGATCGCCAGCCGAGTCCCGGTGGGCAGGTTGGTGTGGGAGATGTCGAGGTCGACGAACAGCTGGTCGCCGGCGAGCGCCTGCTCCTCGGGGCGCTCGGCCAGCAGCGCCACCATCCGTGCGCTCATCACGTTGAGCTGGGCCTCCAGATGGCGACCCTCGGCGATGGCGTGGGAGGTGGCCCGCGAGAGCCAGTTGTCGCCGACCAGCCCGTCGGCCGGGTCCAGACGGCCCTCGGCCAGGATCTCGCGCTGGTCGACGGCGGGCCGTCGTACGACGAGGGCCAGCGTGCCTTCGGCGGCGGGCGCGGCGCGCAGGTGGTCGAGGGCGGCGGTCAGCTCGGTGGCGGTCGCGGTCATGGGTCGAGTCTGGCACCCCTGTCCAGCGGGTTTCCCCGTCCGCGACGCCTCACCCCACCGTCTGCGACGCCTCGGCTAGGTGAGGAGGGTGTCGCCGAGCCAGCCGTCCTCGGCGAAGCCGGGCAGGATCGCGAACTCGGCGCTGCCGATCGCGGTGGTCCACTCGTTGAGGGCGTCGCCGCGGTCGAGGCGGCGCTGGATCGGGACGAACTGGTCGCCGAGGTCGGCCTGGAAGGAGCAGAAGACCAGCCCGGAGTCGCGGCCGCCGGTCTCGGGGTCGTAGGTCGTGTAGTTGAGGCCGCGGCGCAGGATCCGGCGGCCGCCGTTCTGCTGCGGGTGGGAGAGACGCATGTGGGCGTCGGACGCGATCACCGGGCGGCCGTCCTCGGTCGCGTCGAAGTCGGGGAGGTCTCGCTCGGCGGCGCCGGTGAGTGGCGCGCCGACATCGAGGTCGCGGCCCACCGAGGCCTCCTGCTCGGCGCGGGTGAGGGTGTCCCAGGTGTCGAGGTCCATGCTGATCCGGCGCACCACCATCGTGGTGCCGCCCGCGAACCAGTCGGGGGTCTTGGTCCAGACCGTGGCGTCGAAGAGCGGGTCGTCGGGGAGCAGGTTGCCGGTGCCGTCGACCTGACCGAAGAGGTTGCGCCCGGTGGTGGGGGCCTGATGGGAGTCGAGCCCGCGCCAGGAGCCGTCCTGCTCCCAGCGGAGCGTCGCGAACGGCTCGGCATCCAGCAGCA
Source organism: Nocardioides sp. (assembly GCF_041393715.1). GTDB lineage: Bacteria > Actinomycetota > Actinomycetes > Propionibacteriales > Nocardioidaceae > Nocardioides. Next base: position 235,723 of record NZ_JAWKJQ010000001.1, read on the forward strand.
GCCGGCGCAGCGTGTGGGTGACGGTGGTGTCGTCGGCCGCGCCCACCATGACCATCAGGTCGCCGCCGGACCAGCGCTGCTGGAGCCGGTCGTGGTCGAAGGCGGGGATGCGCACCAGGGCAGGTGGGCGGGCGTCGGCCAGACCGACCTTGTCGAACAGGGCATAGCCCCACCCGACGACCACGGACAGGTCGACGTTGCCCTGGGCCAGGTCACGGGCGGTGTCGCCGGGCGCGGGTCGGCCCTGCGTCGCCGCGGCGATGCTGCCGCTCCACAGTCGCATCAGGCGGCCCAGCGCGGCGGCGTCGAGATCGTCGTGCACGTCGAGGGCCACGATGCGGTTGGCCCGCGGGGTCGGCGCCGTGACGCCGGGCTGGTGGGTGCCGAAGGGGCTGATGGTGCCGGGCACGGTGGGCTGCGGACCGGCCGAGGCCGGTGTCTCGAGCTGGGTGGCGGCGATCGCCCCCGTGGCCAGGCCCAGGCCGCCGGCGCCGGCGTACCCGAGCAGGCCGCGGCGCGTCGTCCGGGTCTGGTCGGGCATCGGGTCTCCTCGGTCGCGGGCACTCCTACGGTACGTCGTACCCCCGGCCGCCGCGGGCGGACCCCGCAACCCGAGCCTTGCCACCCCGGTCGGCCCGTGCCAGATTCGGGAGCACCCCGCAGCCCGAGGAGTGCCATGTCCGAGCCTGCCCCCACGCCCCAGTTCGTCGACGAACGGCTCGCCTGGTGGGCCGAGACCACGCCCGACGCCGCTGCGATGGCCTATCTCGACCGGAGCTGGACCTGGTCGGAGTGGAACCAACGGGTACGCCGGGCCGCCGGCGCCCTGCGCGACCTCGGCGTCGGCCGCGGTGACGTCGTGGCCTTCCTCGACAAGAACCACCCGGCCTGCGTGGAGGTCTCGCTGGCGGCCGGCTCGCTCGGAGCCGCCAACGCGATCATCAACTGGCGGCTGGCCGGCGCCGAGGTCGACTACGCGGTCAACGACGCCGGGGCGCGGGTGCTGTTCGTCGGTAGCGAGCTGATGCCGACCGTGGAGGCGCTCCGCGACCGACTCCCGAAGGTCGAGCACGTCGTCGAGGTCACCCCCGACGGAGCCGACGGCGACGCCTACGAGGCGCTGCTCGCGGCCGCCACGCCGCTGTCCCGCCCCGACGAGGTGGAGCCCGACGACGTCTGCCTGGTGATGTACTCCTCCGGCACCACCGGCCACCCCAAGGGGGTGATGCTGACGCACACCAACATGGTCGAGCACACGATCAACGCCCACGACGGCTGGGACTTCGAGCCCGGAGACAGGTCGATGGTGTCGATGCCGCTGTTCCACGTCGGCGGGTCGTCGTACGTCCTGTTCGGCATCCACGACGGGATCCCGAGCGTGATGACCCGGGAGCCCGACGCTGCCTCGCTGGCCGGGGCGATCATGGCCGGCGCCAACGTCACCTTCCTGGTGCCCGCCGTGCTCGCGCAGGTGCTGCAGAGCGGCCCCGAGGCGATCGCGCTGTTCGGCCGGCTCAAGACCTACACCTACGGCGCGGCACCGATGCCGCTGCCGCTGCTGCGTGCGGCGATGGCGGCCTGGCCGGAGACGGACTTCATCCAGGTCTACGGGCTGACCGAGGTGGCCGGCGTCGCCACCCACCTGATGCCCGAGGCGCACCGCGACGCCGACCATCCGGAGCGCCTGGTCTCCGCGGGGCAGCCGCTGCCGGGGGTGGAGGTGCGGATCGTCGACCCCGCCTCGCTGCAGGACCTGCCGGTCGGGGAGCACGGCGAGATCTGGCTGCGGACCCGGCAGCTGATGAAGGGCTTCCTCGGCAAGCCCGAGGAGACCGCGAAGGTGATCACCGACGACGGCTGGTTCCGCACCGGCGACATGGGCCGGGTCGACGACGGGGGGTTCGTCTTCGTCCAGGACCGCCTCAAGGACATGATCATCAGTGGCGGCGAGAACATCTACTCACCGGAGGTCGAGCGGGTGCTGGCCGAGCACCCGTCGGTGATGGAGGTCGCCATCATCGGGGTGCCCGACGACCGCTGGGGCGAGACCGTCAAGGCGGTCGTCTCGCTCAAGCCCGACACGGAGGCCACCGAGGCCGAGCTGATCGACTGGTGCAAGCAGTCGCTCGCGGCCTTCAAGTGCCCGACCTCGGTGGACATCATCGAGGCACTGCCGCGCAACCCGACGGGCAAGATCCTCAAGCGGGAGCTGCGCCGGCCCTACTGGGAGGGCCGGGACTCCGCGGTGGTCTGAGGCTCAGGCCCAGCGCTCGGAGGCGGGCGTGAAGTCGAGCGTGCGGTCGCCGGTGTAGATCTGCTTGGGCCGGGCGATCTTCTGCTCCTTGTCCTGCACGAGCTCCTCCCACTGCGCCAGCCAGCCGGGGGTCCGGCCGATGGCGAACAGCACGGTGAACATCTCGGGCGGGAACTGGAAGGCCTCGTAGATCAGGCCGGAGTAAAAGTCGACGTTGGGGTAGAGCTTGCGGGAGACGAAGTAGTCGTCCTCGAGGGCGATCTTCTCCAGCTCCTGGGCGATCTTGAGCAGCGGGTTGACCCCGGTGACCTCGAAGACGTCGTCGCAGGCCTTCTTGATGATCTTGGCGCGCGGGTCGTAGTTCTTGTAGACCCGGTGGCCGAAGCCCATCAGCCGCTCGTTGCCGTTCTTGACGCCCTCGATGAACGCCGGGATGTTCTCCATGGAGCCGATCCGGCGGAGCATCCGCAGCACCGCCTCGTTGGCGCCGCCGTGCAGCGGCCCGAAGAGCGCGGCGACCCCGGCCGCGACGGCGGAGTAGGGGTCGACCTGGCTGGAGCCGACCGAGCGGACGGCGTTGGTGGAGCAGTTCTGCTCGTGGTCGGCGTGCAGGATGAACAGCACGTCGAGCGCCTTGACCAGCCGCTCGTCGGCCTCGAACTTCTGCTCGCTCATCTTGAAGAGCATCGAGAGGAAGTTGGCGGTGTAGCCCAGGTCGTTGTCGGGGTAGACGTAGGGCTTGCCCTGCGCGTGCCGGAAGGCCCAGGCGCCGAGGGTCGGCATCTTCGCGATCATCCGGATGATCTGGATCTCACGGGAGTGGGCGTCGGAGATGTTGCGGGCGTCGGGGTAGAACGTCGAGAGCGCGCCGACGGAGGCCATCAGCATGCCCATCGGGTGGGCGTCGTAGCGGAAGCCCTGCATGAAGCCCTTGACGTTCTCGTGGACGAACGTGTGGTAGGTGATGTGGTGCACCCACTCGTCGTACTGCTCCTTGGTGGGAGCTCGCCCCAGATGAGCAGGTAGGCGACCTCGAGGAAGGTGGACTTCTCCGCAAGCTGCTCGATCGGGTAGCCGCGGTACTCGAGGATGCCCTTCTCGCCGTCGATGAAGGTCACCGAGGAGCGGCACGACGCCGTGTTGACGAAGCCGGGGTCATAGACGCTCAGCCCGGGTTCGTCGGCGTCGGCGCGGATGGCTCCGAGGTCGCCGGCCTTGATGGCGCCGTCGACGATCGGGAGGTCGTACTCCTGGCCGGTCCGGTTGTCGCGAACGGTCAGGGAGGAGGTTCCGGCAGCCGGTACGTCGGTCACGTCGGCTCCTTCGTGGGTCGAGGTCATCGACCTCTAACCTAGACCCGGTCCAGAAGGCGTGCGAACCCGGTGCTCGCTGGGTGGTCGTCCACGTGCGACCAGCGGTGCTGCCGTTTTGACCCTCCCAGCGCCACGCCGGTAGTCTGAGCGGTCGCGACTCCTGCCGCGCCCACGCCTCGCACGAGGGTGGGTGCAGACCCGGATGAAGAGAAGCCGGGCAGTGTTCGTCAGAGGTCGCGGCTCCATCACCCCGGTCGGTGCAACCGCCTGGCCGGGTCCGACGAACAAGTGAGGCTCCATCGTGCGCACGTACAGCCCGAAGCCTGGCGATGTCACCCGTGAGTGGCTGGTCATCGACGCCACCGACGTCCGCCTCGGCCGGCTCGCGGTCCAGGTCGCGAACCTGCTCCGCGGCAAGCACAAGGCGATCTTCGCCCCCCACGTCGACACCGGTGACTTCGTCATCGTCGTCAACGCCGACAAGGTCTCCCTGTCGGGCAACAAGAAGGTCACCAAGATGGCCTACCGTCACTCCGGCTACCCGGGTGGCCTCTCCGCCACGCCGTTCGGCGAGCTGCTGGAGAAGGACCCGCGCAAGGCCATCGAGAAGGCCGTCTGGGGCATGCTCCCCAAGAACAAGCTCGGCCGCCAGATGCTGAAGAAGCTCAAGGTCTACGCCGGCCCCGACCACCCGCACGCGGCCCAGCAGGCCACCCCGTTCGAGATCTCCCGGGTCTCCCAGTAAGGACTTCGATCAGTGACCGAGATGACCAACGACATGAACGACGCCGCTGAGGAGACCTTCGAGGTCAACGAGGAGGGCGTGGCCTACACCTCCGAGAGCTCGGCCTCCGACGGCCCGGCCAAGCCCGCGACCATCGCCCCCGCCGCGGCCACCGGCCGTCGCAAGGAGGCTGTCGCCCGGGTCCGGATCGTGCCCGGCTCCGGCAGCTGGCGGATCAACGGCCGCACGCTCGACTCCTACTTCCCCAACAAGCTGCACCAGCAGGTCGTCAACGAGCCGTTCGCGGCGCTCGGCCTCGAGGGACGCTTCGACGTCATCGCCCGCATCCACGGCGGCGGCATCACCGGCCAGGCCGGCGCGCTGCGCCTCGGTGTGGCTCGGGCCCTCAACGACGTGGACGCCGAGGCGAACCGGCCGACGCTGAAGAAGGCCGGGCTGCTCACCCGCGACGCCCGCGTGATCGAGCGCAAGAAGGCCGGCCTGAAGAAGGCCCGGAAGGCGCCCCAGTACAGCAAGCGCTGATCGCTGCCGAGCACGGCGAGCATGGCGCGACTGTTCGGCACGGACGGGGTCCGGGGCCTGGCCAACGGTGATCTCACCGCGGAGCTGGCCCTGGACCTTTCCGCTGCGGCCGCCCAGGTGCTGGGCGATCGGGGCGACTTCGCCGGCCACCGGCCGAGGGCGGTCGTCGGTCGCGACACCCGGGTCTCCGGACAGTTCCTGGAGGCCGCGGTGGTGGCCGGGCTGGCGTCTGCCGGAGTCGACGTACTCCTGCTCGGGGTGCTGCCGACCCCCGGTGTCGCCTATCTCACCGATACGCTCGGGGCCGACCTGGGCGTCGTGCTGTCGGCGTCGCACAACCCGATGCCCGACAACGGCATCAAGTTCCTGGCGCGAGGCGGCCACAAGCTCGACGACGCCGTGGAGATCGCGATCGAGCGGCGGATGCGCGAGGAGTGGCAGCGCCCGGTCGGCGCCGGCGTCGGGCGGGTGGAGGCGCATGAGAGCGCCGTCGAGGAGTACGCCGCCCATCTGGTGCGCACCATCGACCATCCGCTGGCCGGCCTGCGGGTGGTCGTCGACTGTGCCGAGGGCGCCGCGTGGGACGCGGGGCCCCGGGCGCTGGCCGATGCGGGTGCCGACGTCACCGCGATCCACGCGATGCCCGACGGGCTCAACATCAACGACGGCTGCGGCTCCACCCATCTGGAGTCGCTCCAGGCCGCGGTGATCAAGGACGGCGCGGACGTGGGCTTCGCCCTCGACGGCGACGCCGACCGCTGCCTGGCCGTCGACCACGAGGGCAACGTCGTCGACGGCGACCAGATCCTCGCCGTGCTCGCGCTGTCCTTGAAGGAGCAGGGCCGGCTGGTCAAGGACACCGTCGTCGCCACCGTGATGAGCAACCTCGGCTTCGTGCAGGCGATGCGCGAGCACGGGGTCGCCGTCCGCCGGACGAAGGTCGGCGACCGCTACGTGCTCGAGGCGATGAAGGTGTCCGGCTACTCGCTGGGCGGCGAGCAGTCCGGGCACGTGATCATGTCCGACCACGCCACCACCGGCGACGGCATCCTCACCGCGATCCAGGTGCTCGAGCGGATGGCCACCACCGGGCGGTCGCTGCAGGAGCTGGCGTCGGTGATGACCCGCCTGCCGCAGGTGCTCGTCAACGTCGCCGACGTCGACAAGTCTCGTGCCGACGAGGACGCCGTCCTGGCCGCCGCCGTCGCGGAGGAGGAGGCCGCGCTCGGCGACCGCGGCCGGATCCTGCTGCGCCCCTCCGGCACCGAGTCGCTGGTGCGGGTGATGGTCGAGGCGCCCACCGACGACGAGGCGCGCTCCGTCGCCGACCGGCTGGCCGGCGTGGTGCGGGCGCAGCTGGCGCTGTGAGCCGGCGCTAGATCCCGAGCCGGATCACGTCGGGGAAGCGCAGCTGGCTCCAGAACTCGCCGGCCGCGGCTCCGTCCGCCACGTGGCCGCAGGCGGTCAGCCAGGCGGTCATCGCCATGCCGTGGGTGGCGACGACGAGGGCTGCCCGCTCCGGTCGGTGGCGGTCGATCGCCGACTGCATCCGGGTCGCGGCCTCGCCGGGAGTCTCCCAGCCGTCGTGCCGTCCATCCAGGCGGCCCTCGACCCACGCGCGCCTGCGAGCGGCCACCTCGTCGTCGAAGGGCTCACCAGGGCGGAGCACCTCAGCGAAGCCGTCGTCGGTGACAATCCGGTCGGCAGGTCGGTCGATGCCGAGGGCGAGCGTCTCCACGGCCTTGATCTCCGGGCTCGACACGGCCGTGGGCGTCCGGGGCAGGTCGGCACGCAGCGCGCGGGCCGCGATGCGCCCCTCCCGCGAGAGTCGCCACGAGTCCGGGGATCGGTGGGGATCCACCTCGGGCATGGCATGGCGCACCAGGAAGAGCTCCATGGCTGCCGACTCTCTCACCCTGGAACCGAACCCGTAGCGTCCTCGGGCGTGCCGATGACCCCGCGGCGGCTGGGTGCGGCGGGGTGTCGGGGCGGGGTGGCTACTGGTCGGGTGGGTCGGGGTCGCTGTTGTCGTCGCTGTCGATGAGGTGGAGGCAGCCGCCGGCCGAGGGTGGGCGGGGGTGACGTCGCGGGTGCCGGTGTGGTCGACGAGGAGCCGGTAGCCGTGCGGGGTCGACCAGAGATAGGTCCCGGGTTCGATGACGGCGTAGCGCCACGGGGTGTGGGTCTTCAACCGGTGATGGCTCCGGCAGAGTGGGGCGATGTTGCAGAGCAGGTCGGCCCCGGTCGGGGTCGGAGCTCGTCGAACGGGACCACGTGGTCGTGGTCGCACCGTCGGGCTGGTCTGGTGCACCACGGGAACACACAGTGCCCGTCGCGGTGGTCGACCAGGGTCTTGAGGCGGTCGGGGACCTCGTACTGATCCACCCGCACATGCCCCGCCAGGTCCAGGACCGGCTTGACGGTCACCGTCGCGTCGGGGTGGCCACACCACGCCCGGATGGCGTCGGCGTCGATCGGGGTGCGGGTGTTCTCACACCGCCCCACCCCGCCCTTCGCCGGTGAGTGCCTGCTCGGAGAGGTGGAGGAACAACGTCACCGGCCGCCGCGGGCCAGCGGTCGCCCCCGGGGTCACTGTCGTAGGAGAGGGCGAGCTGGGTCCGGGACATCTCCCCCAACGCGGTCGCCCGGCGGGCATCCAACGACTCGGTCGACCCGGCGATCTTCAGCTGCTCGGCACCGGCAGCGAGCGCCTGGTCGAGGTGCAGGGCGTCGGCCAGGTCCAGCTCACCGAGACGGCGACGGTGCCGGTGAAGGACACCTGATCGGTGTGCACGTCCACCCGCCGGGTGTCCGCACCTCGGGGTGGGGTTCTCGGGGTCCTCCCGCTCCACCCCGTCACAGCGGATCTTCGCTTCCAGGATCAGCTGGTCGAGCTGACGGTCGAGACCCGCCCCGCCACGATCGCGACCTGACGATCCACGAACCCCGCCGCAGCCGGAGAGCGGAAGGGTGGCATCGGCGACCAAGGTCGCCCGCCACGCCGGCACCGCACCCGCCTGCACCTGCGCCCACAGCTCCGGCAGCCGGTAGCACAGCTCCAACGCCCGCCCGACCAACCGACGCCCGGCATCGGTGGTCAGCCCCAGCGCGGTGGCGAACTCCGCCACCGCGAACTCCGCGATGTCCGGGGCACCCACACCGGCCAAGAGCACGACGTTGCCGGACTCCCACCAGTACGCCGCATCCCCGTGTCCGTCGGCTCGTGCAGCGCCGCCCACTCCACCGCCGCCACCAGCTTCGCCGCCGCAGCCGCCTGCTCCGCACGCATCGCCGCCCGAGCCGTCGCCAACACCCGATCCGGAGACCCCGGCACCGGGACCTCCGCGAACGCGCTGGCTGACTGACTCATACCCCAAGCCAACCAGGCACCACCGACAATCACGCCTGCTCAGACCCTGTCTGTCCCACCTCGTGAGACAACAATCGAAGAAATTCTCGGACCGGTTCCTGGGTCGGAAACCACCACCGCAATGGGCCGGAGCGCGAAGCAGACCCGGCAGCCGCCGTACCACAGCAACAACCAGCGGACCCCCGCTCGTCACTGCCAGGCACCGCAACCACAGCGGACCCTGCGCCCGCCAGACGCGTGGTTTCGAGACGCTCGCTCCGCGAGCTCCTCGACCATCGGAGGCTTCGTGAACCCCGCGGTTCGCGCCAGCACGACGTAGAGTCGCCGAGAGCCCGGGGAGGGCTGCACCGAGCACGGGGGAGAAGCAGGGAGCATGAGCACGACCCGCACCGTCACCAGACTCGCAGCGATCGCGGCGACGGCTGCGGTCGCGCTGCCGAGTGCGGCGTACGCCGTGCCGTCGCCGGGCGCGGACGGCGCGGGCGACCCGTACTTCCCGACGTACGGCAACGGCGGGTACGACGTCGGCCACTACGACATCCACGTCGACTACGGCGTGGCCACTCACAAGCTCAAGGGCGTCACCACGGTCAAGGCGACGGCGACCCAGGACCTCTCCAGCTTCAACCTCGACCTGGCGCTCAAGGCCAGCAAGGTCACCGTCGACGGTGTCGACGCCGGCTTCAGCCAGAGCGGACAGGAGCTGGTCGTCACCCCGGTCGACCCGATCCTCACCGACGACACGTTCGCCGTCACCGTGACGTACGCCGGCAACCCGGCGGCCCACTCCGACGCCAACCTGGGCGGCTGGTTCCTCACCAGCGACGGGGCCATCGCCGCGGGCGAGCCCGAGGTGGCGGCGGTGTGGTACCCGTCGAACGACCACCCGAGCGACAAGGCGAGCTTCGACGTCTATGTCACCACCAAGGCCACCAAGAAGGTGATCGGCAACGGCGTGCTGCGCGGGGTGAAGAAGCTCGGCGCCAAGAAGCGCTGGCACTGGAAGACCGCCGAGCAGATGACGACCTACCTGGCGACCGTCGTGATCGGCGACTACCGCATCACCCGGGGCCGGACCAAGAAGGGCGTGCCCTGGCTCAACGCCGTCACCACCAAGATCTCGAAGGGCCAGCGCCAGGCCGCCGTCCTCAGCCTCGAGAAGACCCCCGCCATCGTCGACTTCTACAGCAGCAAGTTCGGCGCCTACCCGTTCTCGATCACCGGCGGCATCATCGGCAACGCGTCGTTCGGCTTCTCCCTGGAGAACCAGACCCGCCCGATCTACTCCAAGGTGTTCTTCGGATCCGGCGCCGCCGGAGCCAACACCGAGGTGGTCGCCCACGAGCTCGCACACATGTGGTGGGGAGACTCGGTGAGCGTCAGCCAGTGGAAGGACATCTGGCTCAACGAGGGCTTCGCGACCTGGTCGAGCTGGCTGTGGGCCCAGCGGCAGAAGGGCGTGACGCTCAACGGCATCTTCCGCAGCTACTACCGCTACTACCGCGGCAACGCGGCGTTCTGGACCATCCGCGTCGACGACCCCGGCCCCGACGACGTCTTCGACTGGGCGGTCTACGACCGGGGCGCGATGGCCGTGCAGGCCCTGCGCAACAGGATCGGCGCGACTGCCCACACCAAGCTGCTGCGCAAGTGGGCCCGGGTGAAGAAGTACGGCAACGGCTCGGTCGCTGAGTTCGAGGCGATGGCCGAGCAGGTCTCCGGCAAGGACCTCACCGACTTCTTCGACGCCTGGCTGCACCAGACCACCCGGCCGCTGCCGAGCAAGGCGCTCGGCTTCCCCGCGTCGATGCTCGGGCGGCCCACCACGCCGGCCAAGCCGCTGCCCGTCGCCCCGGATCAGAGCTTGCGCAGGCGGATGTAGCGCACCGAGTGGTCGGTGTCCTTGCGCAGCACCAGCGTGGCGCGGGAGCGGGTCGGCGCGATGTTCTGGGCGAGGTTGGGGCCGTTGATCTCGTCCCAGATCCGGCTGGCCTCGGCGACCGCCTCCGCCTCCGTCAGGGAGGCGTACTTCGCGAAGTACGACGCCGGGTCGCGGAACGCCGTCTCGCGCAGCCTCAGGAACCGCTCGACGTACCACCGGCGGATGTCGGACATCGCGGCGTCGACGTAGACCGAGAAGTCGAAGAAGTCGCTCACCGCGAGGCTGCTGCGGCCGTCGGCCCCGCCGCGCGTCGGCTGGAGCACGTTGAGTCCCTCGACGATGACGATGTCGGGACGCTGGATGACCACGGGGTTGTCCGGCAGCACGTCATAGACGAGATGCGAGTAGCGCGGCGCCAGCACCTCGTCCTTGCCGGACTTGATGTCCATCACGAAGCGGAGCAGCCCGCGCCGGTCGTAGGACTCGGGGAAGCCCTTGCGGTGCATGATCCCGCGGCGTTCGAGCTCGGCGTTGGGCAGCAGGAAGCCGTCGGTGGTCACCAGCGCGACGTGGGGGTGCTCCGGCCAGTGGGCGAGCATCTGCTGCAGCACGCGCGCGGTCGTGGACTTGCCCACCGCGACCGAGCCGGCGAGGCCGATCACGAACGGCGTGCGCGGCGGCTGTGGCCGGTGCAGGAACGCCTCCTGCTCGCGGTGCAGGGCGCCGGCGGAGCCGACGTACATGCTGAGCAGGCGGGAGAGCGGGAGGTAGACCTGCTCGACCTCGTCGAGGTCCAGTGCGTCGCCGAGACCGCGCAGGCGGCTGATCTCCTCGGGGCTGAGCGGGCTCTCGGTGGCCTGGCTGAGCGCCGCCCACGCGGCCCGCTCCAGCTCGACGTACGGCGAGGGCTCGCGGCCGTTCTCCGCGCCGGGGCCTGCCATGCGGAGCATTGTTGCAGGGCCGCGTCGGGCGTCCGGGCGGCACCCTGACGCCGACTAGACTCGCCGCCATGTGCGGAATCGTCGGGTACGTCGGGCCCCAGCAGGCCCAGGGCGTCGTGATCGAGGGGCTGCGCCGGCTGGAGTACCGCGGCTACGACTCCGCCGGGATCGCCCTGGTGCATGACGGATCGGTGGTCACCGACAAGCGCGCCGGCAAGCTCGCCAACCTCGAGAAGGCGCTCGCCGAGCACCCGCTGCCGCCGTCGTCGACCGGCATCGGCCACACCCGCTGGGCCACCCATGGCGCGCCCACCGACCGCAACGCCCACCCTCACCTCGGCCAGGACGGACGGGTGGCGCTGATCCACAACGGCATCATCGAGAACTTCGCCGAGCTGCGGTCCGAGCTGGAGGCGGCCGGTCACGTGATGCGCTCCGACACCGACACCGAGGTGGCCGCCCACCTGCTCGAGCAGGAGGTGGCCGCCGGCGCCGACCTGACCACCGCCATGCAGCGCGTGTGCCGGCGGCTCACCGGTGCCTTCACCCTGGTGGCCGTCGACGCCGCTGACCCCGACCGGGTGGTCGCCGCTCGCCGCAACTCACCGCTGGTGGTCGGCCTCGGCGACGGTGAGAACTTCCTGGGCTCCGACGTCGCCGCGTTCATCGAGCACACCCGCGACGCGCTCGAGCTCGGCCAGGACCAGGTGGTCACGCTCACCCGCGACGGCGTCACCGTGACGACGTTCGACGGTGAGGTGGCCGAGGGCAGGCCCTACCACGTCGACTGGAACCTGTCGGCCGCCGAGAAGGGCGGCTTCGACTGGTTCATGCGCAAGGAGATCTTCGAGCAGCCGCACGCGGTGGCCGACGCGCTGCTCGGCCGGCGCGACACCGGCGGCAAGCTGCAGCTCGACGAGGTGCGGATGTCGGTCGACGAGCTGCGCTCGATCGACAAGATCATCATCGTGGGCTGCGGCACCGCGTTCTACGCCGGCCTGGTGGCGAAGTACGCCATCGAGCACTGGACCCGCATCCCGTGCGAGGTCGAGCTCTCCCACGAGTTCCGCTATCGCGACCCGATCCTCACCCGGACCACCCTGGTGGTCGCGATCAGCCAGTCGGGCGAGACGGCGGACACCCTGATGGCGATCCGGCACGCGCGCGAGCAGCACTCCAAGGTGCTCGCGATCTGCAACACCAACGGCTCGACCATCCCGCGTGAGTCCGACGCCGTGATCTACACCCACGCCGGGCCCGAGATCGGGGTCGCCTCGACCAAGGGCTTCACCACCCAGCTGATCGCCTGCTACCTGCTCGGCCTCTACCTCGCCCAGGTGCGCGGCAGCATGTTCGGCGACGAGATCGCCTCCATCACCGCCGAGCTCGAAGCCATGCCGGCCGCCGTACAGCGGGTGCTCGACGGGGCCGATGAGATCTATGCGCTCGCCGAGCGGATGCGCGCGTCGCGCTCGGTGCTGTTCCTGGGCCGGCACGCCGGCTATCCCGTCGCGCTGGAGGGGGCGCTCAAGCTCAAGGAGCTCGCCTACCTCCACGCCGAGGGCTTCGCCGCCGGCGAGCTCAAGCACGGCCCGATCGCGCTGATCGAGCCCGGGCTGCCGGTCTTCTGCGTGGTGCCTCCGCAGGGTCGCGACTTCCTGCACGACAAGATGGTCAGCGCCATCCAGGAGATCCGTGCCCGCGGTGCCCGCACCATCGTGCTCGCGGAGGAGGACGACGAGTCGGTCGTGGCCTACGCCGACGAGATGCTGCGGCTGCCGCGCGTGTCGACGCTGCTCCAGCCGCTGCTGGCGGTGCTCCCGCTGCAGCTGTTCGCGTGCGAGCTGGCCACCCTGCTCGGGCACGACGTCGACCAGCCGCGCAACCTCGCCAAGTCCGTCACCGTCGAGTAGCCCAGGACACCCGTGGCCATCGTGGGCGTCGGCATCGACGTCGTGGACGTCAGCCGGTTCGAGGAGTCGCTCCGCCGCACTCCCGGGCTCCGAGAGCGGCTGTTCACGCCGGCCGAGGCGGCCAAGCCGATCAACTCGCTGGCCGCCCGCTTCGCCGCCAAGGAGGCGCTGGCCAAGGCTCTGGGCGCACCGGCCGGGCTGGCCTGGCACGACGCCGAGATCGTCTCCGAGGACTCCGGCGACCCCGGGTTCGTGATGTCGGGCACCGTCGCCGAGCGGGCCGCCGCGCTCGGGGCCGCCCACGTGCACGTCTCGCTCTCCCACGACGCCGGCATCGCCTCCGCGGTGGTCATCCTCGAGCGCTGAGACGTCTGGGGGATAGTCCGCTACGCAAAGCACCAGTGGTGGGCCCTGAGGTGGTGCTCTACGTAGCGGACTATCGGGCAGGACTAGGGTCGCAGCATGCGCAGCGCCCACACCGTGGCCCAGGTCCGGGCGGCTGAGGAGGCCCGGATGTCCCGGCTGCCCGAGGGCGCGCTGATGGCACAGGCGGCGGCGGGGCTGGCCGCCGCGGTCGCGGACCTGCTGGGGTCGGCGTACGGCCGGCGGGTGCTGCTGCTGGTCGGTGCGGGCAACAACGGCGGCGACGCGCTCCATGCCGGCGCGCTGCTGTCGCGGCGCGGTGCCGCGGTGGAGGCGGTGCTGCTGGCCCCCGACAAGGCCCACGCGGGTGGGTTGGCCGCGCTGCGGGGAGCCGGTGGCCGGGTGGTGTCCGTGGCGGAGGCAGCGTCACCCGACGTCGTCGTCGACGGGATCGTCGGCATCGGGGCCACCGGACCGCTGCGGCCCGACGCGGCCGCTGCCGTGGCCGCGTTCGCCGAGGTGCCGATGGTCGCCGTCGACGTGCCGAGCGGGGTCGGCGTGGACTCCGGCGAGATCGACGGTGCGCACGTGGTCGCCGACCTCACCGTCACCTTCGGCACCCACAAGGTGGCCCAGCTGGTGGACCCCGGCGCCCGGGCCTGCGGCGTGGTGGAGCTGGTCGACCTCGGGCTCGACCTCCCTCCCGCCGACGTCGAGGCGCTGCGGGCCGGCGACGTGGCGGCGCTGCTGCCGGTGCCCGACCCCGACGCCCAGAAGTACTCCCGCGGGGTGGTCGGGCTGCGCACCGGCTCGACCCGCTACCCGGGCGCCGCGGTGCTGTCCGTCCACGGAGCGAGCTGCGGGTTCGCGGGGATGGTGCGCTACGACGGCGGCGCGCTGGACGAGGTACGCCGGGCGCATCCGGAGGTCGTCGGGCCGGGCCAGGTGCAGGCCTGGGTCACCGGCTGCGGTGGCGGCGAGGATGCCGCGTCGGCGCTGGAGGCCTGCCTCGGCGACGACGTGCCCGTCGTGGTCGACGCCGACGCGCTGCTGCCGTGCGTGGAGCTCGCGCCGACGACATCGTCGCTGGTGTTGACGCCGCACGCCGGTGAGCTGGCCCGGATGGTCGGCGTCGACCGGGCGCAGATCGAGGCGGCGCCCCTGCGGCACGCCCGCGAGGCGGCCGCGCGGTTCGGCCAGGTGGTGCTTCTCAAGGGTCGCCGCACCCTGGTGGCGGAGCCGTCCGGCCGGGTCCGCGCCAACACGACGGGCGTGCCGTGGCTCGCGACGGCCGGGGCCGGTGACGTGCTCGCCGGACTGGTCGGGGCGCTGCTCGCCGCCGGGCTGGACCCGTTCGACGCGGCCTCGGTGGGCGCCTGGCTGCACGGGTCCGCAGCGCGGCTCGCCGGCGCCGGCGGCCCGGTGGTGGCCGGTGACGTGGCGGCCGCGCTGCCCGTGGTCGTCGGCGACCTGCTGGGCTGAGCGCCGGTCCAGGATCGGGCCCCGGCTCGGGGGTTGCCGGGTCGGCGGCCGGCCCGGATGGGAGAATCGAGGCATGGAACCCCGGGGCACGGCCGCGGAGATCGTGGTCGACCTCGCCGCCATCCGCCACAACGTGCGCGTGCTCCGCGCCCACCTCGCCCCGGTCGAGCTGATGGTGGTCGTCAAGGCCGACGGCTATGGCCACGGGGCGGTCGAGGTGGCCCGCGCGGCCCGCGACGCCGGGGCCCCCTGGCTCGGTGCGGCGACGATCGCCGAGGGGCTCGCGCTGCGCGCGGCCGGCGACACCGGGCCGATCCTGACCTGGCTCGACCTCCCGGGGAGCGAGCGCTACGCCGAGGCACTGGCGGCCGACCTCGAGGTGACGGCGTACTCCCGGCGCGAGCTGGCGCTGGTCGAGCAGGCCGCGGCCGCGACCGGCAGGACCGCCCGGGTGCAGCTCAAGGTCGACACCGGGCTGTCCCGGGGCGGCTGCGCCCCCGAGGACTGGCCCGGCCTGGTGGCGGCGGCGCTGGCCGCCGAGCGGGGCGGGTCGGTCACCGTGACCGGTGTCTGGTCGCACCTGGCGGCCTCCGACGAGCCCGGGCACCCGGCCAACGAGCTCCAGGGTCGACGCTTCGCCGAGGCCGTCGAGGTCGCCACCGATGCCGGTCTGCGGCCCCGGCACCGGCACCTGGCCAACTCGGCGGGCGCCCTGCTGCTTCCGCGCTCGCGCTTCGACCTGGTGCGGGTCGGGCTGGCGGCCTACGGCCTCGACCCGGCGCCGGGGCACACGCCCGAGCTGGGCCTGCTGCCCGCCATGACCGTCCAAGCGCCGCTGGTGATGGCCAAGCACCTCCGCGCGGGCGAGGGCGTTTCCTACGGCCACACCTGGGTCGCCGACCGTGACACCACCGTCGGCCTGGTGCCCGTCGGGTACGCCGACGGCGTGCCGCGGCATGCCAGCTCCCGGGCCGAGGTGTGGGTCGCGGGCCGACGGCGGCCGATCCGCGGCCGGGTCTGCATGGACCAGTTCGTCGTCGACCTCGACGGCGACCTGCCCGAGCCCGGTGAGCCGGTGGTGCTGTTCGGTGCGGGCACACGAGGGGAGCCGACCGCGCAGGACTGGGCAGAGGCATGCGGCACGATCAGCTACGAGATCGTGAGCAGGATCGGCGGCCGGCTGGGCCGCCGCCACGTCGGCGAGGAGGGCTGAGTGGGCGTCGCGGGCAAGGTGCTGGGCGTCGCCCTGGGCGCGGCCGCGGGCGCCGCCGGGGTGGCGGTCGCCGGTGGTGCGGTCCGCGCCGCCCAGCAGCGCCGGATGCTGGTCGCTCGCGACATCGACGACACCACCCCGTTCGGCTCGCTGCACTCCGACCCGATCACCGTCGTCGCCGACGACGGTGTCCCGCTCTATGCCGAGGTCGACGACGTCGCGGCCCCGGCGGGCTCGACCCGGCGCCGCGGTCGATCCGGCGCCCGACCGGTGACCGTGGTGTTCTGCCACGGCTATGCCCTCAACCTCGACTGCTGGCACTACCAGCGCGCGGCCTTCCGCGGTCTGGTCCGCACCGTGCTCTACGACCAGCGCTCGCACGGGCGCTCCGGTCGTTCACCCAGCGGGGACGCCACCCTCGACCAGCTCGGCCGCGACCTGAAGCGGGTGCTCGACGACCTGACCCACGACGACCCCGTGGTGCTGGTGGGGCACTCGATGGGCGGGATGACGATCATGCAGCTCGCCGAGCAGCACCCCGAGCTGTTCGGCACCAAGGTGGTCGGTGTCTCGCTGGTGTCGACCACGGCCGGCGGACTCGACCCGGGACGGATCCTGTTCCCGATGATGCCGGCCGGCGTCGGGAGCGGGGTCGTCGGCCGGGTCGTCGGCGCGCTGTCCCGCGGGCACCGGGCGGTCGACGCCCTGCGCACCCGCAGCCACGACATCGCGCTCAGCATCACCGACGCCTACGCGTTCGGCCCCGAGGCGCCCGGCGAGCTGGTGGAGTTCCTCTACGACATGCTCAACCAGACGCCGTTCGACGTGGTGGCCGACTTCTACCCCGCCTTCGCCTCGCTCGACCTGTGGGCGGCCTGCCCGGTGGTCGCCTCGGTGCCGACCGCGATCATCTGCGGCACCGGCGACCGGATCACCTCCATCGGCCACTCCCGCAAGCTGCACGCCCGCATCCACGGCTCCGACCTGCTCGAGTGCGACGGCGCCGGCCACATGGTCATCCTGGAGCGTCCCGACGAGGTCAACGCCGAGCTCGGCCAGCTGGTCGCGCACGCGGTGGACACGGCGGCGGCCGGATGACGGCGGTGATCCGCCGGGTCGGCCCCGAGGCCGCGGCACCGGTGCTCACCGTGGTGAGGGAGGCGTTCGGGTCACGTCCGGCCCTCGACCCGCCCGCCGACGCGCTGCAGGAGACCGAGGAGTCGATCGCGGCCGCGCTGGCCGCGGGTGGCGGGTTGCTGGCCGAGATCGAGGGCACGCCGGCCGGCGCGGTGCTGCTGGACCCCCGTGACGACGTGACCTACCTGCGCCGCTTCGGCGTGGTCCCGGGCGCCCGGCGGCACGGGGTGGCGCGGACGCTCGTCGGTGCCGCCCTCGATGCCGTCCGGACCGACGAGGTCGCGGTGCTGGCCCGTCAGGAGCTGCCCACCACCGTGGGCTTCTGGCATGACCGCGGGTTCGAGGAGATCGCCCGCGACGCGCCGTACGTCGAGCTGCGCCGGCGGCTGGTCACCCGGAGCACCGTGGTGGACGGCGAGGCGATGCGAGCGCTGGGCGAGCGGCTGGCCGGCGGCCTGCGGCGCGGCGACCTCGTGGTGCTGGTCGGCGGTCTCGGCGCGGGCAAGACCACGCTCACCCAGGGTCTGGGCGCCGGCCTGGGTGTCCGGGGCGAGGTGACCTCGCCGACGTTCGTGATCGCGCGCGTGCACCCCTCCCTCGGCGAGGGCCCGGCCCTGGTGCACGTCGACGCCTATCGGCTGGGTGGGCTCGCCGAGCTCGACGACCTCGACCTCGACGCCTCCCTCGACGACGCCGTCACGGTCGTGGAGTGGGGTGCCGGTCTGGCCGAGGCGCTGTCGGACTCGTGGCTGGAGGTGCGCATCGACCGGGCCACCGGCGAGGGTGACCCGCTGGAGTCCCCGGAGGTCGCCGACCCGCGGCGGGTCGCCGTTCGCGGCTTCGGGCCGCGCTGGGTGGGCTGAGGCTCAGCGCTTCTTCCCGGCGCGGAACAGCTCGACCGCCTTGGCGATGCGTCGCGACCGGGTCTCGGGCTGCTTGGCGCCGTTGACCAGGTCGACGTGGTAGCGCTGGAGGCTGTTGGCGAGACCGTCGAAGAAGGTCCGGGTGCCCGACGCCGCCAGGGCCTCGGCGAGGTCGTCGGGGACGTCGACCGGGCGCGGCTCGGTGGCCAGCGTGAGGGTGACGTGGACGTCGTCGCCTCCGCGCAGGCCGCTCTCCGCGCGGACGGCCGCGCTCACGCCGATCAGGTGGCGGCCGCCCATCACGGCGACGGTGGAACGGTAGGCATGGCCGTCGAGGTCGACGAGGACGGCCGGCCGACTGCCCGCGCCGAGTGCGTCGATCGCCTCGGGAGGGACGACGATCCCCGCCTTGTTGCCTTGGGCCTCGATGGTGGTGTCGAACTCGACGGAGCGGGGTGCCGGGGTGGTCACTCGACGATCTTCCAGTAGGAGTCCTTGCGCTGGATGCGCCCGTCGGGGCCGAGGTCGAAGAGGTCGCAGCCGCGGACCTCGACCCGCTCGCCGGCCGGGCTGGTCCCGGTGAGCAACCACGTGGAGACGGCGTGGTCGCCGTACAGCCAGTGCTGGTCGTCGCCGTAGTGCACGTCGGGCAGCCCGGCGAACCGCTGCGCGAGCCCCGCGCGCACGTCGTCCCTGCCCTCGAACCGGGTGCCCCACGGCTCGGTTCCCCGGGGCATCTCCAGGACGCAGTCGTCGGTGAAGAAGGTCATCACCCGGTCGAGGTCGTGGTCGTTGAACGCCGCCACCAGGTCGCGCAGCATCTGCGTCGTCGCCATGGTCGGATCCTGCCACCGCGCGGCGATCCTGGGCACCCTGTGTGCCGTGTTCGGCGATGGACCGCCCGGGTGACGAGCGGGCGTGTCTAGCTGCCCAGCTCGCGACGGGCCCGGGTCAGCCAGGTGAGGGCGCGGATGCTCTCCCAGGAGCCGGAGGAGAGCTTGCGGGAGGCCTCGAGCGCCTGGTCGTAGAGCTGGCCGGCCTCCGGCCGGCCACGCGCCTCGATCGCCAGCATGGCGTAGGCCTGGACGCTCTCCCAGGAGCCGACGCGGAGCCCGGCCGCCGCCTCGAGTGCCCGGTCCAACGGATCCCGGTCATCGCTCCTGCCGAACACGGCGCCCCCTCGTCTCGTCGCTGTCCTCGGCCGAGCATGGCACCCGTGTGGTGGCGGGTCTACTGGTGCGTACGACGCAGCTGGCAGGTCGTACGCACCAGTAGCCATCCCCGACGCGGTCCGCGACTACGCTCTGACCGTGCTGCTCGCCTTCGACACCGCGACCCCGCGGGTGACCGTCGCGGTGGCCGACGGCGCCACGGTGCTGGCCGAGCGGCGCTCGGAGCAGACGATGCGACACGGCGAGCAGCTCGCACCGCTGATCGAGGCGGTGCTGGGCGACGCCGGTGTCGACCGGACCGCGCTCGCCGGCATCGCGGTGGGCGTGGGCCCCGGGCCGTTCACCGGGCTGCGGGTCGGGCTGGTGACCGCCCGGACGCTGGGTCTCGTGCTCGGCATCCCCGTCCATGGTGTCTGCACGCTCGATGTGCTCGCCGCGGAGGCTGCCGAGGCCGGGGCCGGCGGGGAGTTCGTGGTCGCGACCGATGCCCGCCGCAAGGAGGTGTACCACGCGTCGTACGACGCCCAGGGCCGGCGGCTCGACGGACCGCACGTGGCCCGCCCCGCCGAGCTGACCACCGACGGACCGGTCGTGGGTCAGGGCGCGGAGCTCTACCCCGAGGCGTTCCCGCACTCGCGACCGCCCGTGCTCCCGAGCGCCGGGTGGCTGGCGCGGCTGGTGGCCGGCGCACTCGCCGCGGGTGAGCCGCTCCTCCCGCCGGAGCCGCTCTATCTCCGCCGTCCCGACGCCGCCGAGCCGCACCGTCCGAAGCCGGTCTCGTGATCCGCGCCGCCACCGCCGACGACCTCGCCCAGCTCATTGCGCTCGAGCAGGAGCTGTTCGGCGGCGACGCCTGGCAGCGCGGCCAGCTCGAGTCGGAGCTGACCGGTCCCGGGCGGCAGTTCTGGGTCAACGACGACGAGGCCGACTCCGACTCCGAGGGCGCCGGCCTGGTGGCCTACGCCGTTTCCGTCGTGGTCGCCGACACCGCCGACCTGCTGCGGATCGGCGTCCGGCCGGACCGGCACCGAGCCGGCGCGGGCACCGCGATGCTGGCCGCCGCGATGCGCGAGGCCAAGCACGCCCGGGCCAGCCGGATGCTGCTGGAGGTGGCCGACGACAACGAGGCCGCACTGGCGCTCTATGCCGCCGCCGGCTTCACGGAGATCGACCGGCGGGTGCGCTACTACCGCTCCGGCGCCGACGCCCTGGTGCTCGCCCGAGACCTCTAGCCAGGAGGCGTCCTGGGGCCTGGCCGCGGGTGGCGGTGACCGCGTCAGGCGGTCACCGCCCGGGCGTCCCCCGGGCGGTGCCGCGGCCTGTCAGCCGTCCTGGGCGTCGGTGGTCAGGACGTCCGGGGTGGGCTCGACGTCCGGGTGGCGGGTCAGCGTGTTGAGGCTGACGTGCGGCCACTGCATGCGCCCGGGCAGCCCGTCCTCGCGCCGGAAGAAGTCGAGCATCACGACCTGCAGGTACTGTACGCAGCGACCCGTCCTTCATCTCGGATCCAGAACGTCGTCATCGAGAGGCGTTGCTGGCGCACCACGAACGGGAGTTCGAGATGCCGCCGGGGTGGTCGACGAACCCAGATCGCGTCCGCTTCACCTGGCTGGCCAGGCCGTGGTTCGCGAAGCGCAGCAGCAGGTGGGCGCCGTTGGTCGAAGCCGGGAACCCGGCATCGGTCTCGACGCCCTTGAACGGTGGTCGTGGAAGTACTAGGGCTGGGTAGTCGTCGTCCTCGATGGTGCCGTCTCGCCGATCTGCCGAACATCCGCGGGATCGGTGCCAGGCCCTGCGCCGTCGGCTCTGCCGAGCGCCAGCACGGAGTCACCGTGGGGTGGTGGCCAGCCTGGCGATGTCGAACCCTCGGGGATGCGGTTGAGCATGTTGAGGAACAGGCCCGGCTCGTGGTGGATGGCGGCACCTCGCCGTGGACGTTGCTCTCGGGCGGTCGACCACGGCGATCTGGGGATGCTCTGCTCAGTCGAGCGCCACCAGGAACTGGTCGGTGTGATGGTCGGGTGACCCCGCGGTTCGGCACGCCCTTGTCGACGAGGCTGAAGATCAGCGTCTCGTCGTACTGGTTGCGCCGAACCGTCCTCGCCCGCGAACGGAGCGCGACGTTGCCGTCCCCTTCCTTCCAGGTGCCGGGGAGCGTCGAGCGG
Source organism: Nocardioides sp. (assembly GCF_041393715.1). Classification (GTDB taxonomy): domain Bacteria; phylum Actinomycetota; class Actinomycetes; order Propionibacteriales; family Nocardioidaceae; genus Nocardioides. The sequence continues at coordinate 257,058 of NZ_JAWKJQ010000001.1, forward strand.
GCCGAGCTCGGGGTCCTGGTACTCGCCTTCTCGATGGTGCGCTGGCGGCCCTTCCGCCTGGTGGTCTCGAGCAGCGAGGCCCGTCCCTCGTCGGCGCCGTCGCTGGCGTCGAGGAACTGAGGGCTGGCTGTTGCCCGGCGCTGGCCTCCTGGCTGGCGGCCGGTCGTCTGCCTGGTTGCTGGCCGTGGGCATTGTTCCTTCCGAGAGAACGCCGGCGGACCGGCGTCGTCTCCCAGGAGAGCAGGACCGTGGTCCCGGATACAGAACGCCCGTTGACGCGGATCGTCCGCTGGACGGTCCCCGCGACCATGGGGTGGGTAGATGACACAACGGACGTCACTGATCCGGCAGCCATCGCGTGCGTGCTGCTGACCGGCTCGTTGATCGCTGTCGGCGGCCCGCCGCCGCCGCAGCGGGCTCCAAGAGCGACCCGAAGGGTGACGTGCTCATCCTCGACCCGCTGGGGAAGAAGCAGGCCAACAAGATCGATCTGCGCAAGCTCACCTACCAGGTGGTGAAGGGGAAGCAGGCCACCTTCGTGCTCACCGCCAAGGACGTCGTCAAGAGCAGCACCTATCGCCAGCACTACAACGTCCAGCTCGCACCGACCAAGACGCTGAAGTCGAACACCGTCTTCCTGCTCATCGGGTGGGATGCCAGGGCGGCTGCTACGGGACCGTCTACCGACCAAGGACGTCAGCAAGAAGGTCACCTGCAAGGTGATGACCGGCCAGAACAAGGTGAAGCTGTCGGTGCCGACCAAGCTCGCGCCCAAGAACAAGAAGGGCGTGACCTACGTCAAGGTCCAGTCCGCGGTGTCGCACTACACCTCCGGCGGCAGCGCCTACGACTGGTTCACCACGTTCAGCGTCAAGCCCTGAGCCTCACCTGCGAGCCGGCGCGGTCGCCTCGACCACGGTCGTCCGCTCGTCGGGGTCGTGGGCGGTGCTGACCTGGTAGCCGCGCTCCTCCAGCGCCGTCGCGGCCGCGGTCGCCTGCCGCTCGGCCACCTCCATCAGCAGGACGCCGCGGGGGCGCAGCCAAGGCCGGGCGTCCTCGGCCAGCCGGCGGAGGACGTCGAGCCCGTCGTCGCCGCCGTCGTGGGCGGTGGCGGGCTCGTGGGCGCGGGTGTCGCGCGGCATCAGCGGGAGGTCGCCGGTGGGCACATGCGGGACGTTGGCCACCAGCACGTCGATCCGCCCGCGCAGCTCCGAGGGCAGGCCGGCGCACAGGTCTCCGGCCACCACCTCGAAGCCGTACGCCGACCCGTTGACCGCCGCGCAGGCGACCGCCGTCGGGTCGACGTCGGTGGCGACCACCCGCGCCTCCGGGAGCGACGACGCCACCACGGCGGCGAAGGCGCCGGTGCCGCAGCACAAGTCGGCCACCACGGCCCCCGGGCCGCGGAGTCGCGCCCGCTCCACCGCCAACCGGGCCAGCAGCTCACTGCGCGGGCGGGGGAGGAACACCCCGTCCGCCACGGCCAGGCGGACGCCGCCGAAGTCGGCGTACCCCAGCAGGACCTCGAGGGGGACCCCCTCGGCGCGCCGGGCGACCATGGTCGCCAGGTCGGCCCCGGGTCCCGAGGCCTCCCACAGCAGGGCCGCCTCCTCGGCGGCGGCCACGCAGCCGATCGCCGCCAGGGCCGCGGCCAGCGCGGCGGGGGAGTCGAGCGGAGCGGGCACCGGGCCAGTCTGCCGCGTCGGCCCCCACCCGACCTGGCACGATGACCACCGTGGACGACGGCCCCCTGGTGCTCGGCATCGAGACCTCCTGCGACGAGACCGGAGTCGGGATCGTGCGGGGGCGGACGCTGCTGGCCGACGCGGTGGCGAGCAGCGTCGACGAGCACGCGCGCTTCGGAGGGGTGGTGCCCGAGGTCGCCAGCCGGGCCCACCTCGAGGCGATGGTCCCGACCCTGGAGCGCGCGGCCGAGACCGCCGGCGTCCGTCTCGACGACGTCGACGCCGTGGCGGTGACCAGCGGCCCCGGCCTGGCCGGCGCCCTGCTCGTCGGGGTGGCCGCGGCCAAGGCGCTGGCGCTGGGTCTCGGCAAGCCGCTCTACGGCGTCAACCACCTCGCCGGCCACGTCGCCGTCGACCAGCTCGAGCACGGACCCTTGCCGGAGCCGTGCCTGGCCCTGCTGGTCTCCGGCGGCCACTCCAGCCTGCTCGAGGTCGAGGACGTCACCGTCGGCGTCGAGCCGCTGGGGGCGACCATCGACGACGCCGCGGGGGAGGCCTTCGACAAGGTGGCCCGCTTGCTCGGGCTGCCGTTCCCCGGCGGGCCGCACGTCGACCGGGTGGCGCGCGACGGGGACGCGGCGTACGTCGAGTTCCCGCGCGGGCTGACCTCGCGCCGCGACCTGGAGCGGCATCGTTTCGACTTCTCCTTCTCCGGCCTCAAGACCGCCGTCGCCCGGTGGGTCGAGGCGCGCGAGCGGGCCGGTGAGCCGGTGCCGGTGGCCGACGTGGCCGCGTCGTTCCAGGAGGCCGTCTGCGACGTGCTGGTGCGCAAGGCGCTCGACGCGGCGACCGACCGGGGGATCGACCACCTGCTGATCGGCGGGGGCGTGGCGGCCAACAGCCGGCTCCGGGCGATGGCCGAGGAGCGGGCGGCCCGGCTCGGGATCCGCGTCCGGGTCCCGCGGCCGGGCCTGTGCACCGACAACGGCGCGATGATCGCCGCGCTCGGCTCGGAGCTGGTGGCGAGGGGGCGTGAGCCGTCGGCACTCGACCTGCCGGCCGACTCCTCCCAGCCGATCACCACGGTGGTGGCCTGAGGGTCAGCGCCCCATCAGCGAGAGCGTGCTCAGGGTCGGGTCGTTGATCCGCTGGGACACCCCGGTCAGCTCCATGCTCCCGTCGAGCCCGAACCGGACGATCTCGACGTCTCGACCCTGGGCGAGCACCTGGAGCAGGTGGGTGTCGTCCTCCCACACCACCGGGCCGAGCGCGGACGCACCCTCGGCCGCGCGACGCTGCCACACGACCTGAGGCTGGCCGGTCTCCGCGTCCAGGACCTGCAGCTCGGTCGGGCCGAGGCCGTCGGAGAACTGCCCGACCACCCAGTGCCCGTCGGGGGAGAAGCCGGTCAGTGCCGTGTCGGCCGTCCAGGCCGGCTCGGACCTGGTCGCCGACGAAGAGGCCGTCGACGGGGAACAGGTCGTCCTGCAGGTCGACCTGGCCGAGGTAGCGGTCCCCGTGCACCGCGCGCACGTTCGGTGGTGCCCAGCTGCTCGCCGGCGTCCACCTCGATGCGGTAGGCCGCTCGCGGCCGGCGTCGTTGACCCAGACCGCGCAGCCCGTGTCGCACGGCGCGGACCGGTCACGCCCACCACGACAGCCCGATCGACGGGCGGACAGCCTTGGTCCGGCCTCACCTCCGGGTGAGCAGCACCGGAGTCCCGTCCGGGCGGACGTAGGCGGCCACCGCTGCCTGTCGGCGGAGAGCACCGGCATGCCGGTGGCCCGGTCGGTGCCGACCACGGCGCCGTCCGGGGTCACGACGGCGAGGGAGAAGTTCCCCTGCTCGTCGCTTGCTGGTGACGATCAGGTTGTCGTCGAGTGCCATGGCGGTCAGGAACGAGGAGCGGAGGAACATCGGAGCGTCGACCTCGGTCCCGTCGGTCAGGTGGCTGTCCCGTCCGCGACCCACCCCCACCGCGCGGAGCGGCGCCGGTCGACAGCCCGGTCAGCGTGAAGTCCAGCACACCGGGCACCGGCCGCTGGGCTCGACGGCGGCGGTCGGCGACGGCCCGCCGGTGGCGACCTGCGGGCGTCGGAGCGCTTGAGCAGTCCGCCGGACAGCACGGCGGCCGGCAGCGCGATGGCGGCCACGGCGGCGGCCACGCCTGGCGACGACCGCGACCCGGCGGCGACGCTGGATCCGACCGGCCCGGCCGGCGATGTCGCCGACCGTGAAGGGCGCCTCGGTCATCCCGTCCACCTGGCCGCGCAGCGCACGGGCGAGAACCTCGTCCTCGGGCGGCGTCGTGCTGTTCATCGGCTCTCCTCCTCGGAGTCGTCGTGGCGGGGTCCAAGGACTGGGGCACGGGCGCGCAGCGCGCCAGCGCCCGGCTGGCCTGCGACTTCACCGTGCCGACCGAGCAGCCGAGGGCGTCGGCGATCTCGGCCTCGCTGAGCTGCTCGTAGTAGCGGAGCACGATCACGGCCCGCTGCCGCTTCGGGAGGGTCTGCACGAACGCCCAGAGCCGGGCGCCCTCGCCGTCGTCGTACTCGTCGGAGACGCCGTGCCGGCCCTCGGGGATCTCGTCGGTGACGACCTCGCGCCTCTTGAAAGGCCGGCGCCACAGCGAGTTGTTCTCGTTGACCATGATCCGGCGCAGGTAGCCGTCGACCGAGTCGCGTTGCTGGACCCGGTCCCAGGCGAGGTAGAGCTTGGCGAGCGAGGTCTGCAGCAGGTCCTCGGCGCTGGCCTTGTCACCGGTCCAGGTACGCCGTCCGCAGCAGCGCCGGCTGGCGGGCGGTGAGATAGTCGGTGAAGTCGTCGTCTCTGCTCCGAGACGCCATCAGGGTGACCCCCGTGTCGGCCGTCGTGTGCATCGGTCCCTCCCATCCTGACGTCCTCAAGACGGGATCGGTGGGTGGTGGGTTGCAATTTCCTCCGCGTGTGCCAGTCTTCGGGCAGCCGATCGTCGAGGCCGACGACGCCAGAGTGGAGGAGAGCCGATGCAGCAGGTCCAGGCCGTCATCGCGCGCAGCAAGGGCGCGCCGGTCACCGTCGAGACGATCAACGTGCCCGACCCCGGGCCGGGCGAGGCGGTGGTCCAGATCCAGGCCTGCGGCGTCTGCCACACCGACCTGCACTACCGCGAGGGCGGGATCAACGACGACTTCCCGTTCCTGCTCGGCCACGAGGCCTCCGGCATCGTCGAGTCGGTCGGCGAGGGCGTCACCAACGTGGCCCCCGGCGACTTCGTGATCCTCAACTGGCGCGCGGTCTGCGGCAACTGCCGGGCCTGCCTGCGCGGTGAGCCGTGGTACTGCTTCGCGACCTTCAACGCGACCCAGAAGATGACCCTCGAGGACGGCACCGAGCTCTCGCCCGCGCTGGGCATCGGGGCGTTCGCGGAGAAGACGCTGGTCGCCGCGGGGCAGTGCACCAAGGTCGACGCCGCCGCGCGGCCGGCCGCCGTCGGCCTGCTCGGCTGCGGCGTGATGGCGGGCCTCGGTGCGGCGATCAACACCGGCAACGTCGGCCGCGGCAAGTCGGTCGCCGTGATCGGTTGCGGGGGCGTCGGCATGGCCGCCATCGCCGGCTCCGCGCTGGCCGGGGCGAGCCGGGTCATCGCCGTCGACATCGACGACCGCAAGCTCGAGTGGGCGCGCGGCATGGGCGCCACCGACACGATCAACAGCAAGGGCACCGACCCGGTCGAGGGCATCCAGGCGCTCACCGACGGCAACGGCGCCGACGTGGTGATCGACGCGGTCGGCCGGCCGGAGACCTGGCAGCAGGGCTTCTACGCCCGTGACCTGGCCGGCACGCTGGTCCTGGTCGGCGTACCCACACCCGACATGAAGATCCCCGACATCCCGCTGATCGACGTGTTCGGTCGCGGCGGCGCCCTCAAGTCCAGCTGGTACGGCGACTGCCTGCCCTCGCGGGACTTCCCGATGCTGGTCGACCTCTACCAGCAGGGCCGGCTCGACCTCGACGCGTTCGTGTCGGAGGAGATCGGCCTCGGCGACGTGGAGGCGGCGTTCGAGAAGATGCACCACGGCGACGTGCTGCGCTCGGTGGTCATCCTCTAGCCGGCCTCAGCGGGGGATCTGGGCCGCGATCCCCGCGATGAACATGTCCACGCCGAACCCGAACCGGTCGTCGCCGTCGCCGCTGACCAGCTCGTCGACGTGGCCGGTGATGGCGGGGTAGCGGCTGGGCGGCAGCGCGCGCATCGCGTCGGCGAAGCCGGCGTAGAACTCCATCCCGACCTCCTCCGGGGGTCGCCCGGAGCCGTCGTCGAACATCTGGCCCTGGAGGTAGCCCTCGAAGGCGTCGGCGGCGACGTAGAGCGCGCCCACGTCCATCGCCCACGCGGCGACCTGGGCGGGGACGCCGCCGGCCAGCAGGCCCGCGAGCAGCGCCTCGGCGATGTCCACGAAGTGCTCGCCGGTGGGCACGGTGCCGAACGACAGCCGGGCGACGTCACGATGGCGGGCGAAGACGTCGCGAGTGGTGTGCATGTGACGGCGCAGCAGGTCCTGCCAGTCGTCGCCCCGGGGGACCGGGATCTCCTCGAGGACCCGGGTGAGCACCGCCGACAGCAGCGCCTCCTTGTGCGGGAAGTAGGCGTAGAGGCTCGCCGGGCCGGTGTCGAACTCCGCGGCGACCCGCCGCATCGTCACCGCCTCGACGCCCTCGGTGTCGACCAGCCGCAGCGCCACCTCGACGATCGCCTCGACCCCGAGTGTGGGGCGGCGCCGGCGGGTGGCAACGACCGCTCGGCGCTCGCTGGGGGAGGTGCGGGCCATGAGGCCAGTCTAGGGCGCGGCCGCCGACGGCTTGACACGAACACCGTTCGCGCGTAGAACAGTGTTCGTCAACGAACACTGTTCGCAGCGAAGGGCCCATGATGACCGCCACCTCCGTTCCTGCTGTCGGCTACGCCCTGCGCTGGCCCGCCCTCTTCGTCGTCCTCACCGCCGAGGTGATGGACCTCCTCGACGCCCTGGTGACCTCGGTCGCCGGCCCCACGATCGTCCGCGACCTGGGTGGCGGCGAGACGCTCATCCAGTGGCTCGCCGCGGCCTACACCCTCGCGATGGCGTCCGGGCTGCTGATCGGCGGACGGCTGGGCGACATCTACGGCCGCCGCCGCGTCTTCCTGGTCGGGATGGCCGGCTTCACGCTGATGTCGCTGGCCTGCGCGCTCGCCCAGGACCCCGGCATGCTGGTCGCCTTCCGGGTGCTGCAGGGCGGGATCGGCGCGGTGATGCTGCCGCAGGGGCTCGGCCTGATCAAGGAGATGTTCCCGCCCGACGAGATGGGTGCCGCGTTCGGCGCGTTCGGCCCGGTGATGGGACTCTCCGCGGTCGGCGGGCCGATCCTGGCCGGCTTCCTCGTCGACGCCGACCTCTTCGGCTGGTCGTGGCGGACGATCTTCGCCATCAACCTTCCGCTGGGGGTCGCCGCGCTGGTCGCGGGACGGATGCTGTTGCCGGCGTCGAGGCCGGACCGCAGCCTGCACCTCGAGCTCACCTCGGCGGTCATCGCGTCGGCGTCGATGTTCCTGGTGGTCTATCCCCTGATCCAGGGGCGGGAGCTGGGGTGGCCCGCGTGGGTCTTCGCGATGATGGCGGCGGGTCTCGCCGGGCTCGGCCTGCTGGCCTACGTCGAGCAGGCCCGCGACCGCGCCGGCAAGGTCACCCTGATCACGCCGTCGCTGTTCACCAACCGCGCCTTCACCACCGGCATGGTCGCCGGCATGGCGCTGTTCGCGGCGCTCATCGGTCTCTCGATCGTGCTGACCCTGCTGGTCCAGGTCGGCATGGGCTACTCCCCACTCCACGCCGGACTCACCAGCGTCGGCCAGGCGGCCGGCATGGTGGTCGGCTTCATCGCGTCGCAGCCGCTGATGGCCAAGCGGGGCGGACGACGGGTGATGCACCTCGGTGAGGCGGTCGCGATCGCGGGCTTCGTCGGGTTCCTGGTCACCGTCGGGGCGGCCGGCGACGGGCTCTCCGGCTGGGACCTGCAGCCCTCGCTGCTGGTCTCCGGGGTCGGCCTCGGGTTGACCATGGCCCCGTTCTTCGACCTGGTGCTCGCCGGCGTCGACGAGCGGGAGTCCGGCTCCGCCTCCGGTGTCCTCAGCTCGGTGCAGCAGCTCGGCGGCGCGGTCGGCATCGCGGCGCTCGGGACCACGTTCTTCCATGTGGTGGCCACCTCGACGTCGGCGAGCTCCGTGGAGGCGTTCCGCAACGGGGCGGCCGCGGCGAGCTGGCTGGCGGTGGGGCTGATGGCGGTGGCCTTCGTGCTGACCTTCCGGCTGCCCGCCCGGGCGCGCGAGTAGGCCGCCGGTCACTGAGGCCGGTCACTGAGCTGAGCCGCCCCGCGCGGCCGGCGTACGCACTGGCACGATGTCCGACATGAGCGCACGCATCGACCATGCCGTGACGTCGGGGACCTTCAGCCTCGACGGCGAGACCTTCGACGTCGACAACAACGTGTGGGTGGTCGGCGACGACACCGAGTGCGTGGTGATCGACGCGCCGCACGACGCCGCCGCCATCCTCGCCGCGGTGGGCGACCGCACGCTCAAGGCGATCGTGTGCACCCACGCCCACGACGACCACGTGAGGGTGGCGCCGGCGCTGCGGGAGGCCGCCGGGGCGCCGATCCTGCTGCACCCCGACGACCAGCCGGTGTGGGAGCTCACCCACCCGGACCTGCTCTGGGACGTCGACCTGGCCGACGGGCAGCGGATCGAGGTCGGCGGCACGACGCTCGAGGTGCTGCACACGCCCGGCCACGCGCCGGGGGCGGTCTGCCTCTACGCCGCCGACCTCGGCTGTGTCTTCACGGGTGACACGCTCTTCCAGGGAGGCCCCGGGGCGACGGGTCGCTCGTTCAGCGACCGGCCGACGATCGAGGAGTCGATCCGGACCCGTCTCTTCGCACTGCCCGACGAGACGGTCGTGCACACCGGCCACGGCGCCGACACCACGATCGGCGCCGAGCGCGCGCTGCTCGACGGCTGAGCGGCCGGACCCGGTCCGGGGTGCATCGGGGCTCCTGGTGGGGGTCGGTGTCGCGTCGGAGGATGCCGCAGTCGCGGGGTGGCGTGGACCGCCCGAGCGTGCTCTTGACACCCGGCGACGGGGCTGGCGGCCCGCGTCCGGGGCAGGGCAGGCAACCCTGCGTGACGAGGCGCATGCCGTTTCTGTGCGCGGGATCATACGGGTCCGAATGATTGAACTCTAAAGTTTCTCTTACGGGGTGCGGGATGGTCCCGAACCCCCACTGGAGGAGGCATTCGACCGCCATGCGTGCAACTCTCGACAAGCTCATCTCATGGACCGGGCTCGTGCTCGCGCTCGTTCTGCTCGTCGCCGGAGGCCTGCTCACCTGGGCCAGCGTCTTCGTCGGCGACCAGGTCAGCCAGCAGCTGTCCGACCAGCACATCACCATGCCGGCGGAGGACCAGCTCACCACCGCCGACCAGAAGGACGCCCTCGCGCAGTACGCCGGCGAGGACATGACCACGGGCGCCCAGGCGAAGGCCTACGCCGACCACTACATCCTCGCCCACCTGGACGAGGTGGCCGACGGCAAGACCTACTCCGAGGTCAGCGGCGCCTACATCGCCGCCGGCTGCAGCGACCCGGCCAAGGCGTCGGACGAGGACTGCCAGACCCTCGGCGGCCAGCGGCAGACCCTGTTCATGGGCAGCACGCTGCGTGGTCTGCTGCTCAACGCCTATGCCTTCGGCACCATCGGGATGATCGCGATGTACGCCGCCATCGCGGCGTTCGTCGGTGCCGTCGTCATGCTGCTGCTCGGCCTCATGGGCCTGCGGCACGCCAAGCAGGCGACCACGGACGCCTGACGACACCGGTCCCCCATCCGCGGGCCCGGCGGCTGACCGCCGTCGGGCCCGCGGCACGCCTGCGCCGCAGTCAGCGGGTCTCCAGCAACCACGGCGACTCGAGGGAGTCCGCCTTGACCGGGGCCACGGCGTACTCCAGGGAGCCGTCGACTCCGACCCGCACGACCGCCCAGCGCCGTCCCTGGAAGGTGCGGACCAGCAGGTGCGCGTCGTCCTCCCAGACCTGGTCGAAGTACGTCGCCGAGCGGGCGGTGCCGGACCACGACCGCACCACCGAGCCGTCCTCCATGGAGAGGATCGCCAGGGTCTTGGGGCCGAAGCCGTCGAGATAGGCCGGCAGGCCGACGAGGTGGGCCGCGTCGGGTGCGATGACGTCGAGCGTGTGGTCGCAGGTCCTCCAGAGGGTCTTGCGCCAGCCCTGGAGCATCCGGCTGCAGCTGCCGGCAGGGTCCTCGCTGACGGAGTACATCCCGCCCAGCAGCGGACCCTCCGAGGTGGTGGCCGCCAGCATCTTCGGCAGCTGGTCGACGATGCCGTGCGAGGTGACCGCGTAGACCTTGCCGCCGCTGTTGACGTAGACCGTGCAGCCGGCGTCGCTGGAGCGACCCTCCTTGCAGTCCTCGCTGGTGACGCCGACGGTGCGATAGGTGCCGGCGCCCTGCGGCACCTTCGGCATGGTGAGGATCTCGTCGGTCTCGGCGTGGGCGGTGTAGACGGTGCCGTCGACGCCGGTCCAGGCGACCACGTTGCCACCGTGCGAGACGGCGAGCCCGCCCTCGACGGCGTACGGCGTGCCGTGGCTGCCGTCGGCCTTCAGCACGAAGACCATCTCCTCGCCGGTGTCGGGGTCGACCACGTCGGCCACCCAGCCGTCGCCGAGCGCGGCGAACTGCGTCAGGCTGCCCGCCGGGAGCGGCGTCGTGCTGCCGTCGGTGCCGTGGATGGTGCCGCCGGTGGCGAGGGTGCCGGTGTAGGTCAGGGTCGCGTGGGCCACGCCGGGCGTCGCGCCCTGCGCCAGACCGGCCACGTCGAGCGCGCCGCGGTCGGGGTCGGCCGGGCTCGCCGAGGGGGATTCGGTGGGCGTGTCGGTGGGCGTGGAGGACGAGGCGGCGGACGGGCTTCCCGACGTCTCCGGAGCCGTGGCGCCCCGAGTGCCGCAGCCGGCCAGGGCCGACGTGGCGAGGCAGATCGCGGCGGCGGCCAGCGTCCCTCGGCCGATGCGTGTGGTGTTCATGGTGGTCCCCCTGGAGTGGTGTGACGTGCGTTGGGAGAGAGACGCGGTCGGGGCCCGGAGCGTTGCGCGTGCGGGGGTCTCGATTCGGTCTCGGTCTCAGAAGGGCTTCACCAGCAGGGCGGTGCCGTGGCCGTCGATGCGGGTCAGCACCAGGGTGGCCTCGTCGTCGCCGGCGAGGTGCAGCCGCTTCCGGAGCGCGGCCGGGTCGACGTCGACGCCACGCTTCTTGATGGTCAGCGTGCCGATGCCGCGCTGCTTCAGCGCGAGCCGGAGCTGCTTCTCGCGGTAGGGCAGTGTCTCGACCACCCGATAGCCCCGGGCGAACGGTGTCCGGAACGACGCGTCGGAGGTGACGTAGGCGATGTGCTCGTCGAGCAGCCCGCCCTGGACGCCGGCCGCGACCGCGGTGACCAGGCCCGCCCGGATCACCGCGCCGTCGGGTTCGTAGAGGAACCCGCCGAGCCGCGGACCGGGCGCGGCTCGCCGTCGAAGGGGTCGTCCTCCTCGGTCAGGGTGGCCAGCCCGGAGCGGGCCAGCACGGTCGCCCGGCGCCGCGCCGTCGCGAGGTACGGCGACCACAGCACGGCCTCCTTCACCTCGCCCTGCTCGCTGACCCACTCCGCCTCGACGCCGTCGGCCACCAGGTCATGGGGGATGCCGGGCGCGGCCTTGACCAGCGCCCGCCCGCGCAGCAGCTCCTCCACCCAGGCCCACGGCGGCGACCAGTCGGCGACGTCGAAGGTGCGGCCTCGCCCGGTCCGCCGCGCCGGGTCGGCGAAGGCGACGCCGAAGCCGCTCACGTCGACGGTGGTGGCGTCGGCCACGGCGACCGCGCCGGGCAGCCCGAGGGCGGCCAGGTTGGCCTCGGCGATGGCGGCTCGCACCGGGTCGAGCTCCACGCCGGCGGCGGTGAGCCCGGCGCGCGCGAACGCCATCAGGTCGGCGCCGATCCCGCAGCCGAGGTCGACGACCGACCCCGGCTCGGCGGCCGCCACCCGCGCCGCCCGGTGGTCGGCCACTCGGCGTCGGGTGGCCTGCTCCAGCGCGTCGGGGGTGAAGTAGAGCCGGAGCGCCTCCTCGCCGAGCTTCGGCACGGCCTTCACGCGGAGCTCGACCTGGGTCAGTGCCGCGGCGGCGCGATCGGCGTCGGGCTCCTGCCTGCGCACCTGCGCGGCCGAGCGGACCGGGTCGCCGTCGGCGTCGGCGTAGGCCTGGGCCGCGGTCAGCAGCAGTTGCTGACCGTCGGCGGTCAGCAGCCATCGGAAGGTGTCCAGCTCCACCCGTGCATCCTTGCGCACGCCATGATGGGTCTCGTGGCGCACACCCTGGTGCTGGTCCGGCACGCCAAGTCCGACTGGTCGGGCGACCATCCCGACCATGCGCGACCGGTCGGTCCGCGGGGCGCCGGCAGGCGCCCGAGTCGGGTCGCTGGCTGGCCGAGCACCTGCCCGCCATCGACCTCGCCGTGGTGTCGCCGGCGCAGCGGGCCCGCACCACCTGGGAGCTGGTGGGCGCCGAGCTGCCGCTCGCGCCGCCGGTCCGGGTCGAGGACGACCTGTACGCCTTCGGCGCCGGGCCCCTGCTGGCCGTCGTACGCCGGCTGCCGGGGGAGGCCACGACCGTCGCGCTGGTCGGCCACAACCCGGCCCTGGAGGAGCTGGTCGAGGAGCTCACGGGGGAGTGGGTCGCGATGCCCACCTCCGCCCTCGCCGTCCTCGAGCTCCCGGGGGCCTGGGTCGACGCCGGGGAGGCACCGCGCGCCTGCTCGCCGCCGGCCGCCCACCCCGATAGTCCGCCACGTTCGGCACCACTTCGGGGCCTCCGACTGGTGCTCTGCGTAGCGGACTATCGGACCCGCCACCACCCGCCTGGCACTCCCTGGGGGTGAGTGCTAACGTCTGACTTGGCACTCTCACCCTGAGGGTGCCAGCGCTTGCGAGTCGGTGCGACCCCCGCGACGGCGTACCTCCCCGCAAGCCCAGACGTTGCACGACCAGCTGGGTGGACGCCTGCGTGGCGCCCACCACGACTAGTGGAGAAAGTGGAGGTCGACATCGTGTCGGTCAACATCAAGCCCCTCGAGGACCGGATCGTCGTCGAGCCCCTGGACGCCGAGCAGACCACCGCCTCGGGTCTGGTCATCCCCGACACCGCCAAGGAGAAGCCCCAGGAGGGCGAGGTCGTGGCGATCGGGCCGGGCCGCATCGACGACAACGGCAACCGCGTGCCGCTCGACGTGGCCGTCGGCGACAAGGTCATCTACAGCAAGTACGGCGGCACCGAGGTGAAGTACGCCGGCTCGGAGTACCTCATCCTCTCCGCCCGCGACGTCCTGGCCGTCGTTCCTGACTGACCTGGCATCCCCGGCTGGCGGCGTCGGGCTCGCTCGACGACCGCTGCGCCTTTGAGGTCGCCTTCGCTCGCCCGTCTTGCCAGCCGGGCGCCAGATCACCCCTGAGTCACGAGAAAGGCCATTGTCATGCCCAAGATCCTGGAGTTCGACGAGCAGGCGCGCCGGTCGCTGGAGCGGGGCGTCGACGCGCTCGCCAACGCGGTCAAGGTGACGCTCGGCCCCAAGGGCCGCTACGTCGTGCTGGACAAGAAGTGGGGCGCCCCCACGATCACCAACGACGGCGTCACGGTGGCGCGCGACGTGGAGCTCGACGACCCGTTCGAGAACCTCGGGGCGCAGCTCACCAAGGAGGTCGCCACCAAGACCAACGACATTGCGGGTGACGGCACCACCACCGCGACGGTGCTCGCCCAGGCGATGGTCCACGAGGGGCTGCGGGCGGTCGCCGCCGGCGCCAACCCGATGGGCCTCAAGCGCGGCATGGACGCCGCGGCCGAGGCGGTCAGCGACTCGCTGCGCGAGTCGGCCCGTGAGGTCGAGACCCGCGAGGACATGGCGTCGGTCGCCACCATCTCCAGCCGCGACGAGCACATCGGCGCGCTGTTGGCCGAGGCCTTCGACAAGGTCGGCAAGGACGGCGTGATCACCGTCGAGGAGTCCAACACCATGGGCACCGAGCTGGAGTTCACCGAGGGCATGCAGTTCGACAAGGGCTACATCTCGGCCTACTTCGTCACCGACCCGGAGAGCATGGAGGCCGCCCTCGACGACCCCTACGTGCTGCTCCACCAGGGCAAGATCTCCTCGGTCGCCGAGCTGCTGCCGCTGCTGGAGAAGGTCATCGCGACCGGCAAGTCGCTGTTCATCCTCGCCGAGGACGTCGACGGCGAGGCGCTGTCGACGCTGGTGGTCAACAAGATCCGCGGCACCTTCACCGCGGTCGCGGTCAAGAGCCCGGCCTTCGGTGACCGCCGCAAGGCGATGATGCAGGACATCGCGACCCTGACCGGCGGGCAGGTCGTCGCCCCCGAGGTCGGGCTCAAGCTCGACCAGGTGGGCCTCGAGGTGCTCGGCTCCGCGCGTCGTGTCGTGGTCACCAAGGACGCCACGACCATCGTCGACGGCGGTGGCGACAAGGCCGAGGTCGAGGGCCGGGTCAACCAGATCAAGGCCGAGATCGAGACCACCGACTCCGACTGGGACCGCGAGAAGCTGCAGGAGCGGCTGGCCAAGCTGGCCGGTGGCGTCTGCGTGATCAAGGTCGGCGCGGCCACCGAGGTCGAGCTCAAGGAGAAGAAGCACCGCATCGAGGACGCCGTCTCGGCGACCCGGGCCGCGATCGAGGAGGGCATCGTCGCCGGTGGCGGCTCGGCCCTCATCCACGCGGGCGCGGTCCTCGACGGCGACCTCGGGCTCACCGGCGACGAGGCGATGGGCGTGCGGATCGTGCGCAAGTCCGTCGACGAGCCGCTGCGCTGGATCGCCGAGAACGGCGGCGAGAACGGCTACGTCATCGTCACCAAGGTGCGCGAGGCCGGCCCCGGCACGGGCTACAACGCGGCCACCGAGGAGTACGGCGACCTGGTCGCCCAGGGTGTCCTCGACCCGGTCAAGGTGACCCGCTCCGCGCTGGTCAACGCCACCTCGATCGCGGGCATGCTGCTCACCACCGAGACGCTGGTGGTCGAGGCTCCCGAGGACGAGGAGGAGGCTGCGGCCGCCGCCGGTCACGGCCACGGTCACGGCCACTGAGCCGCCCCCGAGCCCGACCCGGCAGAAGTTCGGGTTGACCCGGCAGAACCTCGCGTTGACCCGGCAGAAGTTCACGAACTTCTGCCGGGTCAACCGCATTTCGGGCGACCCACCGTTGAAATGACTCTTTCGAAAGAGTAGTTTCGAGATATGGTCGACGAGGTGGGCGCTCCGGAGGCGGTGACGGAGGACGACGGGTTCGGCGAGCCGACCCGGATCTCCGAGGCAGCGGCGTTGCGGGCGCTGGCCCATCCGCTGCGCCAGCGGCTCTTCGAGCAGCTGGTGCTGTTCGGTCCGCTCACCGCCACCCAGCTCGCCGAGCGGGTCGACGACTCCCCGTCGAACTGCTCCTGGCACCTGCGCAAGCTGGCCGAGCACGGCTTCGTCGAGGAGGACCCCGCCGGTGGGCCCGGTCGGCGTCGACCCTGGCGGGCCGCGGTGCGCGCGCTGCGCTGGGGAGACCGCGACGAGGACGGGACCCCGGGCACCGAGGCCGAGAGTCGCGCCGCCGGCGAGCACCTGGCCCGGATGGTCCTCGAGCGTGAGGTGGGCAGGCTCCACGAGGCCTGGACCCGCCTCGCGGGAGAGGGCGAGGTGTGGCGCGACGCCGCCACGATGACCCAGTCGCTGCTCTGGCTGACCGCCGAGGAGCTGCGGGAGGTCAACGATCAGGTCCGCGAGGTGCTGCTGCGGCACCGTGACCGGCACGACCACCCGGAGCGGCGTCCCGCCGGGGCGCGGCTCTGCGCGATGGTGGCCTGGGGGGTGCCGACGTACGACCTGGGGGAGCCGGCACCGGGTGCCGACGTGCCGCCCGGGGTGGGCTGATGCGCGCGGCGATGGCGCGACCCGGCTTCCGCCGGCTGTTCTGGGCCACGGCGACGTCGATGTTCGGCGACTCGGTGATGCTGCTGGTGTTCAGCATCTGGGTGAAGGAGCTGACCGGCTCCAACGGTGCGGCCGGGCTGACCTTCTTCTGGATGGTGCTGCCGAGCCTGGCCGCCCCGGTGCTGGGCGGTCCGATCGACCGGGTCCGCCGCCGTCCGCTGCTGGTGTGGGGCAACGTCGCCTCCGCGGTGGTCGTGCTGCCGCTGCTGCTGGTGCGCGACGCGAGCGACGTCTGGATCATCTGGGTGGTCGCGTTCTTCTACGGCATCTCCTTCATCGTGCTGCCGGCCGGTCTCAACGGGCTGCTCAAGGAGCTGTTGCCGGAGGACCTGCTGGTCGAGGCCAACGGCGGGCTGCAGACCGTCCGCGAGGGCTTCCGGCTGGTCGGCCCGCTCCTCGGGGCCGGGCTGTACGCCGCCGCCGGAGGCTGGGCGGTGGCGATCGTCGACGCCGCGACGTTCCTCGTCGCGGCCCTGCTCATCGCGCGGATCGTCGTAGCCGAGCAGCCGCCCGAGCCCGAGCCCAGCCACTGGCGCGCCGACCTGACGGCGGGCATGCGCCATCTGGTCCGCGACCCCGTCCTTCAGCCGGTGTTGGTCGGACTGGCCGCCATGATGCTGGTCATCGGCTTCGCCGAGGCGTCGATCTTCGCGATCCTCGACGGGTTCGGGCTGGCCGCGACCTACGCCGGCATCCTGGTGACGGTGCAGGGCGTCGGCGCGGTCGTCGGCGGCCTCACCGCCAGCCGGGTGATCCGTCGCATCGGTGAGCCCCGGGCCGTCCTGGTCAGCCTCCTGCTGATCGTCGGTTCGCTGGGCCTGGTCGCTGCCACCTCGGTGCTCGCCCTGCTGTTCGCGAGCCTGGTGCTGCTGGGCTACTCGCTGCCGCTGCTGCTGGTGGCGCTGACGACGCTGGTCCAGGTGCGCACCCCGCAGCGGATCATGGGTCGGGTCTCGACCACCCTCGAGGTGCTCCTCGGCACGCCGCAGGCCATCTCGCTGGCCGCCGGCGCCGCGCTGGTCTCGGTGCTCGACTACCACCTGATCTTCGCGGTGATGGCCGCCGTGACCGGCCTCGGTGCGACCTACCTCGCCGTCCGGATGCCCGAGCGCGAACCGGCGCCGGTGCCGGACGGCGTACCTCCCGACCCGGCCTGAGGCCTCGCCTGCGGCCGTCGATGGACACCCGGCCGGAAGCCGGCCGTCAGGAGAGTTTTCCTCGGCGAAACACGGGGGACCACGCGGCGAAACCGGGTCGGCGCACGCTTCGAACCACAGTCTCCGTCGACGAGAGGGGGCCGCCGATGCTCTGGCGCGTCCGCACCACCCTGCCCGACCGCCCCGGCTCACTGGCCCGGCTGGCCGAGCAGTGCGGCCGGGCGGACGTGAACATCCTGGGCCTGCAGATCTTCCCCGGCGTGGAGGCCGTCACCGACGAGGTCGTGCTGCGCACGCCGAGCGACTGGGGCGAGGAGGAGATCGAGCGGCTCATCCAGCGCGCCGGCGGCGGGCGGGTCACCGCGACCCCCTGCTCGGAGGCCGCGCTGGTCGACCAGCCGACCCGCTACGTGCAGGCGGCGCGCACCATCCTGGCTCAGCCGGCGTCCTTCCCCGAGGTCGTGGCCACCCTCTTCGACGCGGAGGCCGACCCCGCCCCCGGTGACCGCGGGCCGACGCAGGACGTGATGGAGATGTCGGTCGGCGAGGTGCAGGTGCAGGTACGCCGCGCGGCGCCGTTCACGCCCACCGAGCATGCCCGCGGCGCGGCGATGGCCGACCTCGTCACCGACGTGCTGGCCCGGTCCCGCCAGGAGGCGGTCGGTGCCCCCGCGGGGGCCGTCCCTGCCAGCAGCTCCTCCGCACCGACCTACGTCGTCGGCGACGGCGAGGTGTCCGCCTCCGTCAACGGGCTCTTCGTGGGCAGTGCCCGGCTGCGCCCGGAGGCGACCGAGCCCGGAGTGCGCGAGCTGGTGCTCGAGGTCGACCCGGCCTGGCAGCGTCGCGGCATCGGCACCCGGCTGCTGGTGGAGGCGTCCCGGCTCGCCGCCATCGAGGGGGCCGCGGAGATCGTGATGAACACCCGTGCGGACAACCAGGCGGTGCTGCCGCTGGTGCTCGCGGCCGGCCTTCGCGGCCGGATCCGGATGTCGGCCGAGCGGCTCATCGTCCGCGCGCCGGTGCGCGACTTCGCGTCGGCGCGCTGACGCGTCAGCTCGACGGGTCCGGCGGGAGCAGGGAGCCGGGGACGGTGAGGGGTGGGCACAACTGCGTCCCTCCCTCGGACCTCGGGCAGTCGGACCCGATGTCGAGGACCTGGTCCGGGCCGTCGTCGGGGTGCCAGGTCAGCTGGTACGGCGGGTTGACGCCCAGGCGACGCAGCGGCTCCTGCGGCTCGTAGGTGAGGCGGCCGCCGCCCTGCCACCAGGTCCGGGTGTTGTCGAGCTCCTCGAGGTGGACCCAGCTGCCGTCGTAGGTCCAGGTCTGGAAGCGCGTGCCCGTCGTGCGGACCTCGCTGGCCGCGGAGATCTCGAAGCGCACGACGAGCGTGCCTGCGATCTTGTCGACGTCGTCGACCCGCCAGGCCTCGGTGTAGCCCGGCGGCATGGGGTACTCCCGGGCCACGTCGCCGGTGGCGGGGTCGAGCTCGACGACCCGCTGTCGCACCACGCAGCCGCCGCAGGTCTCGTCGTCGCCGTTGTCCTGGGTCAGCATCAGCAGGGCGGCGCCGTCGCTGCTGGGCAGGAAGTCGACCACGGGCTGGTCGCGGAGGACCTCGACCGCCTCGCCGTCCTCGAGGCGCAGCGCGCCGTGGTCGGTGCGGAAGTCGTCCTCGCTGTTGATGTCCCACAGCGCCCAGGTCACCCCGTCGAGCGTGTACGCCGGGTGGTAGAGCTGGAACGTGGCCCACCCCTCCTCGAGCTGGTCGGTCTCGACGGCGCTGTCGGGGACGTCCAACGTCCGTGGGTGGGACAGGTCGAGGTCGTAGACCGTGATCCGGTTGCGGGTATCGCTCCGGAACGTCACCGCCTCGGGCGTGACCCCCCAGTCGCCCCTGCCCCGGCGCGCCCGGATCACCTCACCGGTGCTGGGGTCGAGGACCCGAAGGCCGTGGCTCACGCCCCCGACGTCCGCGCCGTCGCGTTGGCCGCGTTGCGTGGTCGCTCCTCGGGTGAGCAGGTTGCCGTCGGGCAGCCAGGTGACGTCGGCGACCCGGCCGATCGGGGTCGAGTGGCCGCCGACGACCGCGGTGGAGGCCGGGCGTCGCTCGCCGAGCTGCTCCCACACGTAGGCGGGGCCTTCGGGCAGGGTCACGGTGGCCGGCTCGAGTAGCGAGGTGGTGACCTGCTCGCTGTCGACGGGCGAGCTGCAGGCCGCGGTCGCGGCGAGGAGCAGGAGGGCGGTCAGGGTCACCGCCCTGGCGCCGGCAGGTCGACTCATCGGTGCCCCCGTCCGTCGATGCCGAGCATGCTACGTCGTGGACCCGCCGGTAGGATCCGCGCATGGGTGACTGGGGCGAGAGCGAGCAGGGTGTGCCGGAGAAGTTCGCGGCGATGGGGCTGACCTACGACGACGTGCTGCTGCTCCCCGGCGACACCGACCTGGCGCCCCAGGACATCGACACCACCACCCGGCTGACCCGCGAGATCTCGCTCAAGGTGCCCCTGGTCTCGGCGGCGATGGACACCGTGACGGAGTCGCGGATGGCGATCGCGATGGCCCGCCAGGGTGGTCTCGGCGTGCTCCACCGCAACCTGTCGATCGACGACCAGGCCTACCAGGTCGACCTGGTGAAGCGGACCCAGACCGGCATCATCTCCAACCCGGTGACCATCGGTCCCGACGCGACCCTCGAGCAGCTCGACCGGATCGCCGGGGAGTACCGCATCTCCGGGCTGCCCGTCGTCGACACCGACGACCGGCTGCTCGGCATCATCACCAACCGCGACCTCCGCTTCACCCCGGTCGCGGAATGGGCGAGCACCAAGGTCGACGAGGTGATGACCCCGATGCCGCTGTTCACCGCGCCCGAGGGCATCGCCCGCGAGGACGCGATCACGATGCTGCGGCAGAACAAGCGCGAGCGGCTCCCGATCATCGACGAGGCAGGGCGCCTCACCGGCCTGATCACGGTCAAGGACTTCGTCAAGGGCGAGCAGTTCCCCCACGCCTCCTATGACGCGGACGGCCGGCTGATGGTGGGGGCGGCGATCGGCTACTTCGGCGACGCCTGGGAACGGGCCACCCGGCTGATCGAGGCCGGCGTCGACGTGCTGGTCGCCGACACGGCGCACGGCCACGTGCGGATGCTGCTCGACATGGTGCGGCGGCTCAAGACCGACCCGGCGACCCGCCACGTCCAGGTGATCGGCGGCAACGTCGCGACCCGGGCCGGGGCGCAGGCGTTCATCGACGCCGGCTCCGACGCGGTCAAGGTCGGGGTGGGGCCGGGCTCCATCTGCACCACCCGCGTGGTGACGGGCGTGGGCGTCCCGCAGGTCACCGCGGTCTACGAGGCGTCGCTCGCCGCCGGCCCGGCCGGCTGCCCCGTGATCGCCGACGGCGGGATGAAGCACTCCGGCGAGATCGCCAAGGCGATCGTCGCCGGCGCCGACTCCGTGATGGTCGGCTCGCTGCTCGCCGGCTGCGAGGAGTCGCCCGGTGACCTCGTCTTCGTCAACGGCAAGCAGTACAAGTCCTACCGCGGTATGGGCTCGCTCGGCGCCATGTCGAGCCGCGGCAAGAAGTCCTACTCCAAGGACCGCTACTTCCAGGCCGAGGTGTCCAGCGACGACGAGATCGTCCCCGAGGGCATCGAGGGGCAGGTGGCCTACCGCGGTCCGCTGGCGGCGGTCGCCCACCAGCTGATCGGCGGGCTCAACCAGTCGATGTTCTACGTCGGCGCGCGCACCGTCCCGGAGCTGAAGGAGAAGGGCCGGTTCGTGCGGATCACCTCCGCCTCGCTGTCGGAGAGCCACCCGCACGGCGTCGAGATGACCGTCGAGGCGCCCAACTACACCGGCCGCTGAGCCCCACCGGCACCGTCGGCGGTCGCCTACGATCAGCGGCGCAGCAGATCCAGGAGTGCCCGGGCGTAGGCCGACTCGGCGTCGATGTCGACGTATCGTCGCGTGTCGCCGCCGATGCTGACCGTGACCGCGTAGCCGGCCGGCTCCCCGGCCAGCCGCTCCAGCGCGAGGAACGCCTCGCCGAGCTCGTCGCGGAGCTGGTCCTCGCGCGGGAGCCACAGCGCCTCGCCGGCCTCGAGGCTGTCGAGAGCCCACTCCGTGGTGCCGTTGAAGGCGAGGACCTCGCCCGCCGGGAGCTGCAGCCGCTCGATGACCATGTTGCTGACCACGAAGACCTGGTCGTCCATCTCGCGGTCGGGGATGGCGAACCGGTCGCCGTTCTGCGGCTGCCAGGTCAGGCCGGCGTCGCGCAGTGCGTGGGCCAGGTCGAGGGCGAGCATGGCTCCAGTGTGCCCGCTGCCCGCACTCGATAGCCTTCCCCTGTGACGGACATCGAGATCGGCCGGGCCAAGCGGGCCCGCCGCGCCTACGCGTTCGACGACATCGCCATCGTGCCCAGCCGTCGCACCCGCGACCCCGAGGAGGTCAGCGTCGCCTGGCAGATCGACGCCTACCGCTTCGAGCTGCCCGTCCTGGCCGCGCCGATGGACTCCGTGATGTCGCCGCGCACCGCCATCGACTTCGGCCGGCACGGCGGGCTCGGGGTGCTCAACCTCGAGGGCCTCTGGACCCGCTACGACGACCCCGAGCCGTTGCTCGAGGAGGTCGCGCGGCTCGAGGGCACCGACGCCACCGCGCGGCTGCAGGAGATCTACAGCGCGCCGATCAGCGCCGAGCTGATCACCGAGCGGCTGCGCCAGATCCGCGAGTCCGGTGTCACCGTCGCGGGCTCGCTGTCTCCGCAGCGGACCAAGGAGTTCGCCAAGACCGTGGTCGACGCCGGCGTCGACATGTTCGTCATCCGCGGGACGACGGTCTCGGCCGAGCACGTCTCCTCACAGGCCGAGCCGCTGAACCTCAAGGAGTTCATCTACGAGCTCGACGTGCCGGTCATCGTCGGCGGCTGTGCCACCCACCAGGCCGCCCTCCACCTGATGCGGACCGGCGCGGCCGGCGTCCTCGTCGGGTTCGGCGGCGGCGCGGCCCACACGACGCGCACCGTGCTCGGCATCGCCGTGCCGATGGCCTCGGCGGTCGCCGACGTGGCCGCCGCGCGCCGCGACTACCTCGACGAGTCGGGCGGCCGCTACGTCCACGTCATCGCCGACGGGTCGATCGGCCGCTCCGGCGACATCGCCAAGGCGATCGCCTGCGGTGCCGACGCGGTGATGGTCGGGTCGCCGTTCGCGCGCGCCTCCGACGCGCCCGGGCGGGGCTTCCACTGGGGCGGCGAGGCGCACCACCGGGACCTGCCCCGGGGGGAGCGGGTCGCGTTCGAGCCGGTCGGCACCATGGAGGAGATCCTGTTCGGCCCCTCGCGGGTGGCCGACGGCACCATGAACCTGATCGGTGCCCTCCGGCGCGCGATGGCGATGACCGGCTACACCGACCTCAAGGAGTTCCAGCGGATCGAGGTCGTGGCGGAGTAGCCGCCAGCCCCCGCACCCAGCCCAGCAGCAGCGCCACGGTGTCGGGCATGAAGGCGTCGGGCTCGCGCGCCACCCAGGCGACCAGGTCTGCCGGTGCGACCCAGTCGCCCCAGACGACCTCCTCCGGCTGCCAGGTCACCGGCCCGTCCCACCGCGCCCAGAAGCAGAACGCGTGGTACGACGTGTGGTCGTCGCGGTAGTCCCCGCCGGGCAGGGGTTGCAGCGGCACGCCGGTGATGCCGAGCTCCTCGGCGAGCTCGCGCTCCGCGGCGAGCGCGGGTTCCTCGCCGGCCGCGATCACGCCGCCGGCCGCGAAGTCGTAGCGGCCCGGATAGACGTCCTTCGTGGGGGTCCGTCGGTGCACGTAGACGCGTCCGTGCCCGTCCACCACCACGACGCCGGTGGCCGCATGATGGAGGTTCTCGGCGCGCATCCGCGAGCGCGGCGCCGACCCGACCGGCCGCCCGGAGTCGTCGTACAGCGCGACCAGCTCGTCCACGCGTCCATCATGCCCGCTCGGTCGGGCCGTCGGGCCCCGGGCACAATGGCGTCATGACGCAGAGCAGCGCGTTGAGCCCCGCCGCCCGTGCCGAGGCGCTCACCGTCCTCCGGGCCACGAGCCAGCCGGCGGCCGAGCTCGACGTGCTGGTGGTGGGTGCGGGGGTGGTGGGTGCCGGCGTCGCCCTCGACGCGGTCACCCGCGGGCTCTCGACCGGGTTGGTCGAGCAGCGGGACCTGGCCTCGGGCACCTCCTCGCGGAGCTCCAAGCTGGTGCACGGGGGGCTGCGCTACCTCGAGATGTTCGACTTCGGGCTGGTCCGCGAGGCACTGGAGGAGCGCGGGCTCCACCTGACCCGGCTGGCGCCCCACCTGGTGCGGCCGGTCCCGTTCCTCTACCCGCTGCACCACACCTGGGAGCGGCCCTACGTCGGCGCCGGGCTGGCGCTCTACGACGGCATGGCGATGGCCGGCAAGTACGACATGGGCGTCCCCAAGCACCGCCACCTCTTCCGCAAGCAGGTCGCCCGGATCGCACCCGACCTGAAGACCGACGAGATGGTCGGCGCGATCCGCTACTACGACTGCCAGGTCGACGACGCCCGCTGGGTGATGACGATCGCCCGGACCGCCCAGTCGCACGGCGCGGTGGTCGCGACGCGCACCAAGGTCACAGGCTTCCTCCGCGAGGGGGAGAGGGTGGTCGGCGTTCGCGCCCGCGACCTCGAGACCGACACCGACCTGGAGATCCGGGCCCGGGTGGTCGTCAACGCCGCCGGGGTCTGGACCGACGAGATCCAGGAGCTCGTCGGCGGTCGTGGCTCGCTCGACGTGCAGGCCTCCAAGGGCATCCACCTGGTCGTGCCGCGCGACCGCATCCGCTCCGAGGCCGGCTTCATCACCAAGACCTCGACGTCCGTCCTGTTCGTGATCCCGTGGGGGCGGCACTGGATCATCGGCACCACCGACACGGCGTGGGACCTCGACAAGGCCCACCCGGCCGCCAGCAAGGCCGACATCGACTATCTGCTCACCCACGTCAACACGATCCTCAAGGACCCGCTCGACCACGACGACGTCGAGGGGGTCTACGCCGGCCTGCGACCGCTGCTGAAGGGCGAGGACGAGGCGACCTCCAAGATCTCGCGCGAGCACACCGTGGTGACTCCGGTGCCCGGCCTGGTGATGATCGCCGGCGGCAAGCTCACGACGTACCGCGTGATGGCCAAGGACGCCGTCGACGCCGCGGTGCCCACCCTGCGGCACCTCACCGCCACCACCACCCGGGAGTCGATCACCGACCGGGTGCCGCTGGTGGGCTCGCAGGGATTCGAGACCCGGACCAACCAGCGGGTGATGCTGTCGCGCAAGAGCGGCGTCCCCGTCGGTGTGATCGACCATCTGCTGGGCCGGTTCGGCGGCATGGTCGACGAGGTGCTCGACCTGATCCGCGACCGGCCGGAGCTGGCGACGCCGCTGCCGGGTGCCGAGGACTACCTCTCGGCGGAGATCGTCTATGCCGTCACCCACGAGGGCGCGCGCCATCTCGACGACGTGCTCGCCCGGCGTACCCGTGTCTCCATCGAGACCTTCGACCGCGGCGTCGCAGCCGCGCGGCCGACCGCCGAGCTGATGGCCGGACCCCTCGGGTGGGACCAGGCGCGCATCGACGAGGAGGTCGACCACTACCTCCGCCGGGTCGAGGCCGAGCGGCAGAGCCAGCTGAAGATGACCGACCAGGAGGCCGACGAGGCCCGGGTCTCCGCTCCGGAGATCGTCGAGACGGCCTGAGTCGCCACCCAAGGGGCACGAACCGCATGGTGCGGCCGGCGATGGGTGCGGAATTGGACCACACCGCAGCACCAGCCGGCCCACCCCTGGCCTAGTCTCGGCAGTATGACGTCGCAGCACCCTGCCGACCCGGCGGTCGGCCCCCGCGATCCCGAACACGACCCGACGGCGTCCTACGCCCTCGACCGGTCCTATGTCGCTGCCCTCACCGACCGGATCGCCGCCACCTCGGGGCGGACCGAGGAGGTGCGGTCGCCGCTCAACGACCAACCGCTGGCCCACCTCCCGCAGTCCACCGGCCAGGACGTCGCCGACGCGTTCGCCCGGGCTCGCAGGGCACAACGGGCCTGGATGCGGGTCGACCTCGACGATCGGGCCGAGGTGCTGCTTCGGCTCCACGACCTGGTGCTCGACCGGCTCGACGAGATCCTCGACCTGATCGGCTGGGAGTCCGGCAAGTCCCGCAAGCACGCGTTCGACGAGCCGCTGCACGTCGCGCTCACCGCGCGCTACTACGCCCGCACCGCGCATCGCCACCTGCGGCCCTCCCGCCGGCCCGGCGTGATGCCGGTGCTCACCCGGGTCGAGGTCAACCGGGTCCCCAAGGGCGTCGTCGGCGTCATCTCGCCGTGGAACTATCCCTTCACGATGGCGCTGTCCGACGGTCTGCCGGCGCTGCTCGCGGGCAACGCGGTGGTCACCAAACCCGATCATCAGACGATGCTCAGCGCCCTGCTCGGGGCCGAGCTGCTCGAGGAGGCCGGTCTGCCCGCGGACCTGTGGCAGGTGGTCGCCGGCCCCGGGCAGGAGATCGGTCCGGAGGTGATCCGGCATGCCGACTACATCGCGTTCACCGGCTCCACGGCCACCGGCCGCTCCATCGCGAAGGCCTGCGCCGACCGGCTGATCGGCTGCTCGCTGGAGCTCGGTGGCAAGAACCCGATCCTGGTGCTGCGCGACGCCGACGTCGAGCGGGCCGCCGAAGGGGCCGTCCGCGCCTGCTTCTCCAACGCCGGCCAGCTGTGCGTCTCCACCGAGCGGATGTACGTCGCCGACCAGGTCTACGACCGCTTCGTCGAGCGGTTCGTCGCCCGGACCGAGGCGATGTCGCTGGGCGCCTCGCTCGACTGGGGCGTCGACATGGGCCCGCTGATCTCGCAGCGACAGCTCGACGCGGTCCAGGCGCACGTCGACGACGCCGTGGCGCAGGGCGCCCGCGTGCTGACCGGCGGCCGGCACCGACCCGACCTCGGGCCGTTCTTCTTCGAGCCCACCATCCTCGAGGGTGTCACGCCCTCCATGGTCTGCTTCGGCCAGGAGACCTTCGGGCCCGTGGTCTCGGTCTACCGGTTCCACGACGAGGCGGAGGCCGTCGCCCGCGCCAACGACGGCGACTACGGCCTGAACGCAGCGATCTACAGCCAGGACGGCTCCCGGGCCCGGGCGCTGGCGGCGCAGATCCGCTGCGGCAGCGTCAACATCAACGAGGCGTTCGGAGCCACGTTCGGCAGCATGGATGCGCCGATGGGCGGCATGCGCGACTCCGGCCTCGGACGCCGTCAGGGCGCCGAGGGGCTGCTCCGCTACACCGAACCGCAGACGGTCGCCACCCAGCGCCTGCTGCGGCTCTCGCCGATGCTCGGCATGTCCGACGAGGCCTACGCCAAGGTGATGACGGCCTACATGCGGGTCTCCCACAAGCTCGGTCGCGCGGGGTGAGCGGGGCCGGGGAGGAGCGCGAACGATGACCGACTACGACGTCCTGGTCGTCGGCTCCGGCTTCGGCGGCTCGGTGGCCGCGCTGCGGCTCACGGAGAAGGGCTACCGGGTCGGGGTCCTGGAGGCCGGCGCCCGCTTCGCCGACGACGAGTTCGCGGCGACCTCGTTCGACACCCGGAGGTTCCTCTTCCGGCCCGAGGTCGGGTGCCTCGGCATCCAGCGCATCGACCTGCTGCGTGACTGCCTCATCCTCTCCGGCGCGGGTGTCGGCGGCGGCAGCCTGGTCTATGCCAACACCCTCTACGAGCCGCGGCCCGCGTTCTACGACGACCCGCAGTGGCGCGACATCGCCGACTGGCGAGCCGAGCTGGCGCCGTACTTCGACCAGGCGAAGCGGATGCTCGGCGTGGTCGAGAACCCCGTGCACACCCCCTCCGACGAGGTGATGCAGCAGGTCGCCGACGAGATGGGTGTGGCCGACACGTTCCACCCCACACCGGTCGGCGTGTTCTTCGGCGGTCCCGGGCAGCAGCCCACCGACACCGTCGCCGACCCCTACTTCGGCGGGCTCGGCCCCGACCGCAACCCCTGCCGCAACTGCGGCGAGTGCATGACCGGCTGCCGTCACAACGCCAAGAACACCCTGGTCAAGAACTACCTGCACCTGGCCGAGGCGGCCGGAGCGGAGATCCTTCCGCTGAGCACGGTCACGCGTGTGGTGCCCCGCACCACCGGCGGGTACGCCGTCCACGTCCGGCCGACCACCTCGCTGGCCGGTCGGCGCCGGGCCCACACCCGGGTGCTGAGCGCCGACCAGGTCGTGTTCGCGGCCTCCGCGCTGGGCACCCAGCGGCTGCTGCACGCGATGCGGGACGAGGGGTCGCTGCCACACCTCTCCGCCCGGCTGGGCCAGCTGTCGCGCACCAACTCCGAGTCGATCCTCGGCGCCGTCGGGGCCGTCGACACCGGAGCCGACTACAGCCAGGGGGTCGCCATCACCTCGTCGTTCCACCCCGACGAGGACACCCACATCGAGCCGGTGCGCTACGGCAAGGGCAGCAACCTGATGTCGCTCCTGCAGACCGTGCTCACCGACGGCGACGGTCCGGAGCCGCGCTGGCGCACCTGGGCCAAGGAGATGTGGCGGCAACGCCGCGGCCTGCGCGACTTCTGGGACTTCAAGCACTGGTCGGAGCGCTCGGTGATCGCCCTGGTGATGCAGAGCCGCGACAACTCGATCACCACCTACACCACGCGGTCCCGGGCCACCGGCCGGCGGGTGCTCACGTCGCGCCAGGGGCACGGCGAGCCCAACCCGACGTGGATCCCCGTCGCCAACCGCGCCGTGCGGATCATGGCCCGGATCATCGGCGGCCGCCCCGGCGGCACCATCGGCGAGCCGTTCAACCGTCCCCTGACCGCCCACTTCATCGGGGGCGCCGTGATCGGCGCCGACGCCGACTCCGGTGTGGTCGACGGCTGGCAGCGGGTCTTCGGCCACGAGGGCCTGCACGTGGTCGACGGCACCGCGCTCTCGGCCAACCTCGGGGTGAACCCGTCGCTGACGATCACCGCCCAGGCCGAGCGCGCCATGGCGTTCTGGCCCAACAAGGGGGAGCCCGACCCGCGCCCCGCCCTGGGCGAGGCGTATGCCCCGGTGCCGGCCGTCGCGCCGCGCGCTCCCGTGGTTCCCGAGGACGCGCCGGGCGCGCTGCGGCTGCCCATCGTCGGCGTCTCCTGACCATGGCTGCCCAGGGGACCCCACGGCGCCCCTGGGGCCGGTAGCCTTCGTCCGCCCCCTCCGGAAGGAGCCCGGATGACCGACCAGACCGACCGGCTCACGGTGCTGTTCATGCCCGAGTCCGCCTACGGCCCGACCAACCAGTGCATCGGGCTGGGCAAGGTGCTGCTCGACCGCGGGCACCGGGTGGTGTTCGCGGCCGAACGGTCCTGGGAGGGCAGGCTGGCCCCGCTGGGCTTCGTGGAGGCCCTGGTCGACCTGGCCGAGCCCGACCCCGACGCGTCGGAGGAGGCGGCCGGGCAGTTCTGGATCGACTTCATCAACGAGACGGCACCGGAGTTCCGCAAGCCCACCATCGAGCAGCTGGCGTCGTTCATCCAGCCGACCTACCAGGCGCTGATCGACGGAGCGAGGTACTGCGAGCCGCAGCTGCGCGCGATCATCGAGGAGCACCGGCCCGACGTGCTGGTCGAGGACAACGTGGTGGCCTTCCCGGCGCTGCTCACCTCGGGCGCGCCGTACGTCCGGATCGTGTCGTGCAACCCGCTCGAGGTCCGCGGCGACGACATCGCGCCCGTCTTCTCGGGCTACGCCGAGGACGACCACGGACCGTGGGCGGCGTTCCTGGAGGAGTTCGACCGCACCCACGGCGAGACCTGGGCGTCGTTCAACGCCTGGGTGCAGGAGCAGGGGACGCCGGCGCTGCCGCGCCGCGACTTCATCCACACCTCGGCCGCCGCCAACCTCTACGTCTATCCCGAGGCGCTCGACTACGTCGCCGCGCGCCCGCTCGACGACACCTGGCACCGGATGTCCTCCAGCGTCCGGGAGACCGACGAGGACTATCGGCTGCCCGACGACGTCCGCGACCGGCCCGCCGACTCCGCGCTGATCTACCTCTCCCTCGGCTCGCTCGGCGGCGCCGACATCGGCCTGCTGCAGCGGCTGGTCGACCTGCTCGGGACGACCCGGCACCGGGTGATCGTCAGCATGGGGCCGCGCTCGGACGAGATCCGGCTCGCCGACAACATGACCGGTGACGCCATCGTGCCGCAGACGAAGATCATCCCGCAGGTCGACCTGGTGATCACCCACGGCGGCAACAACACCACCACCGAGTCGATGCACTTCGGCAAGCCGATGATCGTGCTGCCGCTGTTCTGGGACCAGTACGACAACGCCCAGCGCGTCCACGAGCGGGGCTTCGGGCGCCGGCTCGCGACCTACGACTTCGCCGACGAGGAGCTGCTGGCGGCGGTCGAGGAGCTGCTCGGTGACAGCGCGCTGCGCCAGCGTTGCGCGGAGGTCGGCGCGCAGATCCGTTCCGAGGAGGGGCTGCGGGTCGGCGCCGACGTCATCGAGCGGGTCGGCCTCGAGCACCGCGCCGGGCGCTGACGCGCCGGTGGTCGCGTCGTTCCCGCTACGCGTCCGGGAGGTCTCGGGGGAGTGGCGGCAGCCATCGCCCACACCCGGTGACAGCACGCGCTTCGTCGCGCTGCTGGCCGGTGGCGACGGGGTGCCCGACGGGTTCCGGCTGACCCGCGGCGACCCGGCGGACGCCGACCCCGTGGAGCGCCGGATCGAGGTCGACCAGACGAACTCCTCGTGGGTGGTCGGCGAGGCGGTCGTGGTCAAGTGGATCACCGAGCCGCTGGTCGGGCCGCAGCCCGCCGCCGAGCGGCTGCGCCGGCTCGCCGAGGCCGGGTTCGCGGCCACCCCGCGCCTCCGGGGGCTCGCCGAGTGGTCCACCCCGGACGGTCACTGGGTGCCGGTCGTGGTGGCCTCCGACCTGGTGCCCGAGGCCACCGACGGCTGGACGTGGTGTCTCGAGGAGGCGCGGGTCGCGCTGGGTCTGCGCTCGGGGGCGTCCCAGCCCTTCGCCACGGCGTTGGGCGAGCTGACCGGGGTGATGCACCAGGCGCTCGCCGACGGGCCGACCGGGCCGATCGCCGACCACGGCGACTTCCACGTCGGGCAGGTGCTGCGGACACCGGCGGGCCGACTCTTCGTCATCGACTTCGACGGCAACCCGACGCTGACACCGCAGCAGCGAGCGGCCCACCGCCCGGCGGCGTACGACGTCGCGGGCATGCTGGTCTCGCTGGAGAACGTCGGCCACGTGGTCCGGCGCTACGATCCGCAGCTGGCCGAGGCCGACGTGGTGGCCTGGACCGATCGCGTCCAGGGCGAGTTCCTGGACGGCTACCGCAGCGTGGCCGACGCGCTGCTCGACCTCGACCTGCTGGAGCCGCTGATGCTCGACCAGATCCACCGCGAGCTGGCCTATGCCGACTCCCACCTGCCGCGCTGGCGCTACGTGCCCGAGGCCGCGCTGCGGCGCCGGGGGCTGTCGTGAGTCCCGAGCTGTTCCTGGCCGACCTGGAGGCGAAGCCCGAGACGCTGCGGTCGTTGGACGTGGGCGACGCGTGGGGCTTCGTGCGGTCACCTGCCGAGGTGCTGCTGCTCGGCATGGGCTCCTCGCACTACGCCAACCTGGTGGCTGCCGCCCGGCTGCGCGCCGGGGGCGTGCCGGCGGTGGCCGAGCTCGCCAGCAGCGACCTGCTGCCCCGGGTCTCGGCCGAGACGTTGGTCGTCGCGGTCTCCGCGTCCGCCGGCTCGGTGGAGACCCTGGACGCCGTCGACCGGATCGGCGCGCCGTTCGTGGCGTTGGCCAACCGGCCCGGCCCGCTGACCGAGCGCGCCTCGCGCACCGTGTGGATGGAGGCCGGCGAGGAGCGCGGCGGGGTGGCCTGCCGCTCGTTCCAGCACACGCTGGCGCTGCTGCTGGCCCTCGAGTCCCGGCTGACCGCTGGGCCGCCGCCGCCCGTGGGGCTGGCGGCCGACGCGACCGCCGACCTGCTGTCGCGAGCCGCCCACTGGCGGCCGCGGCTGGCCGAGCTGCTGCTCGGGCCGTCCGGCACCCACGTGGTCGCACCCGCGCGGCGGCTGTCCTCGGCGCTGCAGTCGGCGCTGATGCTGCGGGAGGGCCCGCGGCTCCCCGCCGTCGGGTGCGAGACCGGTGACTGGAGCCACGTCGACGTCTATCTCACCAAGACCACCGACTACCGGATGCTGCTGCTCGCCGGCTCCCGCTGGGAGCCGCAGCTGCTCGACTGGACGGGCCGGCGCGGGTCGACGGTCGTGGCCGTCGGCGCCGACGTGGCCGGCGCCACCGAGACCTTGCGCTTCCGCCACGACGAGGTCGACGACGTGCGGCTGCTGACCGAGACGCTGGTCGGCGAGCTGGTCGCCGCCCACGCGTGGATCGAGGGGACCGCTGCCGTCAGCCGGCGGCGGCCCGGAACGTCTCACTGAGCCGCAGGCAGGCGTCCCGCAGCTCGACGGGGGAGACGACCTGGAACGGCACGCCGAGGAAGGCGAGGCGGGCGGCGTAGTGGCCCGGGTCGTTGGTGGAGCCGACCACGCGGGTGCGGTCGCCGCCGAGCGGCTCGAGCCGGCCGTGGGTGCGCGGCAGGAACCGGGCGACGTAGGCGGGCGGGGCGTCGACGACCAGCTCCACGTCGTGCGCCCACCCCTCCGACAGGTGCTCGTCGACCACCGCGACGGGGTCGAGGCCGGCCGGTGGCTCGAAGGGCTCGTCCAGCTCGCGCACGCTCCCGACCCGGTCGATGCGGAGCACCCGGCGCGCGCTGACCGTGTGCGACCAGCCGAGGACGTACCACCGCTGTCGGCGCAGCACGACGGCCCACGGGTCGATCTCCATGGGCCGCTCCGGCCGCGCCTCGGGCGCGTAGCCGATGCGGACCCGCCGCCCGGCGGCCGCGGCCTGCACGAGTGCGGCCACCGTCTCGGGGTCCACCCGCGGGCCGGTCGGCTGGTAGGCCGTCGACACCTCCCGCACCGCCCGGGCCGCGGTCGCCAGCGACGCGGGCAGCACCCGGACGATCTTGTGCAGGGCCGTGGCCACCGGCTCGTCGGCGTCGGGGTCGGCGGCCGTGTCGCCCCGCCCCTCGAGCACCGCCATCACCAGGCCCAGCGCCTCCGGACCGGTGAACATCAGCGGTGGCAGCCGGAGTCCGCGGCCGGCGCGGTAGCCGCCGTAACGGCCCCGGGTCGACTCGATCGGGATGCCGGCCCGGCGCAGGGTCTCGACGTGCCGGCGGACCGCTCGCTCGGACACGCCCAGCCGCTCGGCCAGGTCGGCGGCCGCGATCCCGGGCCGAGCCTGCACCAGCTCCAGCAGGGCCAGCGACCTCGCGGTCGGAGAGGCATCGTCCATCAGCGTCATCGTCGCGCCCTCTGCGGTCGGGAACCGTCCGGAAAGGAGCCTAGGCTCTCGGCCATGCACGAGGAAGACACGACCGACAGCGTGACCGGGCTCCCCGTCGAGCCACCGATGGGTGGCTCCGAGGTCGACTCGCTGCTCGGCGAGCTCGAGCGGCTCCGGCGCACCTTCGCGTGGAAGACCGGTGACCTGGACGCCGCCGGACTGCGCGCCACCACGGCCGCCTCGTCGATGACGCTCGGTGGCCTGGTCAAGCATCTCGCCCTGGTCGAGGTCGACTGGTTCGCCGCCAGGCTGCGCGGGGAGAAGCACGGCGAGCCGTGGGCCACCGCCGACTGGGATGCCGACCCCGACTGGGAGTGGCACTCGGCGGCTGAGGACTCACCCGACGAGCTCTACGCCCTGTGGTGGGCCTCCACCGACCGCGCTCGGCGCTGCCTGGCCGAGGCGCTCGCCGGCGGCGGCCTTGACGGGCCGGCGGCGTTCACATGGCCCGACGGCCGGCGACCGTCCACCCGGCGAGTCGTCGTCGACATGGTCGAGGAGTACGCCCGACACCTGGGCCACGCCGACATCCTCCGCGAGGCGGTCGACGGCCGGGTCGGCGAGGACGCGCCGCGGTGACCTCGATCAGCGCTCGGCGCGACGGCGTACGGCGCGCAGCATCTCGCGCCGGATCAGCCCGCTGAAGGGCCGGATGACCCGCCAGTAGCGTGCGAAGGCCCGGCGGGCATGTCCGTCGGTCGGCTCGCAGAGGGTGGTGGTCTCGAGTCGGGTGCGCCCCCCGGGGAGCTCGTGGAGGCGGAAGTCCATGCCGAACTTCAGCCAGCCGCGACCGGAGAACGCAGCGATCTCGTCCAGGGTCGCCATGTCCGGGCCCCGATCGGGGACCGGCTGCCACGGGCGTGCCACCCGGACGCCGGCTGCGTAGTGCGGTGGGTCGGATCGCACCGTCTCGACGGGCCCGCCGGGCCCCAGGAGGGGCACGGGGCGACCGCGTCGCAGGCCCAGCCCGCGGGCGAGCATCAGGGGGCGGGTGAGCCGCAGCTCGGCCCAGGTGGTGGCGTGGAGGGCGTCCCAGACCCGATCGGGTGGCGCCTCGACGACCGTGCAGTGGTGCTCGACGAACTCCGCCGCGGGCAGTGCGGCGGCCAGCGTGGTGATCGGTGTGCCCATGGACCGCTCCCTTCAAAGTGAATCGGAATTCTAGAACAGTTCCTCTAGAATGACACCCGTGGCTCGACCTGCCAAGTTCACCGACGACCAGGTGCTCGACGCGGCCCTGGCGGGCGTCGCCCGCTCCGGCCACGCGGTGACGGTCACCGAGGTGGCGGGGGAGCTCGGCGGGCCGGTCGGCTCGATCTACCACCGCTTCAGCTCCCGGGACGTGCTGTTGGCCAGTCTCTGGCTGCGCAGCGTGCAGCGCTTCCAGGCCGGCCTCTTCGAGCTGGCCGCGTCGGGCCCGGCCGGCACCGCGTTGGTCGAGTGCGCACTGCACGTCCCGCGCTACTGCCGGGCCCATCCGGACGAGGCCAGAGCGCTGACGCTGTTCCGGCAGACCCGCTTGCTCGACGACTGCCCCGCCGAGCTCGAGGACCAGGTCGCCCACGTCAACGACGATCTCCTGGCCCTGACCCGGCGGCTGACACGGGAGCGCTACGGCCGCGCCGACCGGCGGCACACGGAGCTCGTGGGGCTCGCCACCCGGGTCGCTCCCTACGGCCTGGTCCGTCCCCATCTCGGCCGCGCCGTCCCGAAGGTCGTCGACGAGGCGGTGGAGGCGTCGGCCACCGCGATCTTGGCGTGTGGCGACGGGTGAGGCGCCACGTGCTCGACACCCGCGGCCGGATAGACTCGCGGCTTCACCGACGCCTGCGAGAAGAGAGGCCGCGCGAGTGCAAGAGGTGGCACACGATCTGGTCCTGGTGGTCGACTTCGGGGCGCAGTACGCCCAGCTGATCGCGCGGCGCGTGCGCGAGGCGCGGGTCTACTCCGAGATCGTGCCGCACACGATGCCGATCGCAGAGATGCTGGCCCGCGAGCCACGCGCGATCATCCTCTCCGGGGGCCCGTCCTCGGTCTACGAGCCGGGAGCGCCGGCCGTCGACGCCGCCGTCTTCGAGGCCGGGGTGCCGGTGTTCGGCATGTGCTACGGCTTCCAGCTGATGGCGCAGGGGATGGGGGGCCGGGTCGAGCACACCGGTGCCCGGGAGTACGGCCGGACCCAGGTCCGGGTCTCGGCGCCGGGAGTGCTGCTGGCCGACCTGCCCGCCGAGCACAAGGTCTGGATGTCCCACGGCGACTCGGTGGCCCAGGCGCCCGACGGCTTCACCGTGCTGGCAGCGACCGACGTGACCCCCGTGGCCGCGTTCGAGGACCTCGACCGGCGGATCGCGGGCGTGCAGTGGCACCCCGAGGTGCTGCACACCGAGCACGGGCAGCAGGTGCTCGAGCACTTCCTCCACGACATCGCCGGATGCCGGCAGACCTGGACGATGGTCAACATCGTCGAGGAGCAGGTCGAGAAGATCCAAGCCCAGGTCGGCGACGGTCGTGCCCTCTGCGCGCTGTCCGGCGGTGTCGACTCGGCGGTCGCCGCGGCCATCGTGCAACGGGCCATCGGCGACCGGCTCACGTGTGTCTACGTCGACCACGGCATGATGCGCTCCGGCGAGACCGAGCAGGTACGCCGTGACTTCGAGGCGGTCTTCGACACCCTCGACGTGGTCGACGCCTCGGAGACGTTCCTCGGAGCGTTGGAGGGCATCGTGGACCCCGAGGAGAAGCGCAAGATCATCGGTCGGGAGTTCATCCGGACCTTCGAGGCCGCCGAGGCGCGGGTCTTCGGCGACGCGGCCGCCGGCACCACCGCCTACCTCGTGCAGGGCACCCTCTATCCCGACGTCGTCGAGTCCGGCGGCGGTGCCGGCACCTCCAACATCAAGTCGCACCACAACGTCGGCGGCCTCCCGGACGACCTCCAGTTCGCGCTGGTCGAGCCGCTGCGCACGCTGTTCAAGGACGAGGTGCGCCAGGTGGGCGAGCAGCTCGGGCTGCCCTCGACGATGGTGTGGCGGCAGCCGTTCCCCGGCCCCGGGCTGGGCATCCGGATCATCGGGGAGGTGACCCGCGAGCGTCTCGACATCCTGCGCGCTGCCGACCTGATCGCCCGCGAGGAGATGACCCGCGCCGGCCTCGACCGGCAGATCTGGCAGATGCCGGTCGTGCTGCTCGCCGATGTCCGTTCGGTCGGGGTCCAGGGTGACGGACGCACCTACGGTCACCCCGTCGTGCTCCGCCCGGTGACCTCCGAGGATGCGATGACCGCCGACTGGGCCCGGGTCCCCTACGACGTGCTGGAGCGGATCTCGACCCGGATCACCAACGAGGTCCCGGAGGTCAACCGGGTGACCCTCGACGTCACCTCGAAGCCGCCGGGCACCATCGAGTGGGAGTGACCGGCGTCCGGCTCTCACGTGGGGGTCGTGAGCGCCAGCGTGAGCAGGGCCCGATGGCGAGGGTCGTCGAGGTCGAACCCGGCGATGTCCGCGGCCCGTCCGACCCGGTGGCGCAGGGTGTGCCGGTGCACGCCCACGGCCTGGGCGGCCGGGTCCCAGACCGCGTGATGCCGGAGGTAGGCCGCCAGGCTGGGCACGAGATCCGCGCCGTGCGCCGCGTCGTACTCACGCAGGGCGGTGAGCCAGGGATCGACCACGGAGAGCACGGTCGGGTCGGCGGCGACCAGGGCGGCGGGATCGGTCGCGAGCGGGACCACCGAGCCCGGCGGCGCCGCGGCGAGGGCGCGCCGCACGAGCGGCACCATGGTCGGCAGGGCGGCCAGCGACACCGGCGGCGACAGCACCGCGCTGGCGACCTCGGGCAGCGAGGCGGCCAGCGCCCTGGCGCCGGCAGGTGACGTCAGCAGCAGCCACGCGGAGTGACCGCCCGGCTCCGGGGCGGCGAGGAGCGCCTGCGTCCGCACGGCGGCGCTGACCACCCGGCGAGCGACGGCGTCGTCGTCGACCCTGAGCCCGGTGAGCACGAGCAGGTCGTCCGGGTCGAGGCCGGCGGCCCGCGCCAGGTCGGCCGGGTCGCTCGTCCTGCCGCTGAGCAGCTGGTCGAGGATGCGCTCCCGCAGCGTGTCGTCCGGCCGCCCCGACTGCTCCACCTCGAGCGTGAGGACGCCGACCGCATGGCTCACCACCAGCCGTTCGGTGGGATCCAGCGGGGTCGCTCGGGCCACCGCCAGCCAGGCGGTCACCTCGCGGGGCGCTGGTCCGAGGGGCTGCACCTCCAGGGTCCGCGCGGCGTCGCTCACGACCACCGGCCCCGGTGCGCCCTCTGCGGCGACCGCCTCGAGGACCTCGGCCACGGGAACGGCCGGGGCACCGGCCCGGGCGAGGACCAGCCCGTCGCGGGTGAGGGCGAGCGTCGCGACCCCCACGGCGCGCGCCAGCTCGGCACAGACGCCCGCCGCGCCGCGTCGTACGGCCGCCCGGGTCAGCCGCTGCTGGGCCCGCACGGAGGCGCGCAGCCGCTCGGCCCGGAGCTCCGCCACCCGGTCGGCGACGGCGCGGACCACCGCCAGGAACGGCGTCTCCAGCGGGACCTCGAGCAGCGGAAGTCCCCGGTCGCGGCACGCGGCGGCCACCGCGAAGGGCATCGCCGCGAACCGCAGACCGGTCCCGACCCCGAGGGCGCCGACCCCCGCCTCGTGGAGCCGGGCGACGTAGGCCTCCTGACCCTGTTTGGTGCGCGGCAGCCGCAGTCCGGTGGTCAGCACCAGGCCCGGCCCGGCGCGGTGCGGAGCGGGGAGCCAGGGAGCCGGGTCGTCGAGCTCGATGGCGTGCGCCCACCCGACGGCCAGGCCGGGGTCCGGCAGATGGTGTGGCACCAGGGCCAGGTCGGCTCGCTCCACCAGCCACCGCAGCGGGACCAGCTCGGCGTCGGGGCTGGCCATAGTGGCAGAGGAGAGGCGCTTCATGCGCCGAAGTGTAGTGTTCCCGCGCTCCTCCGCGGGCCTATCCTGACCGGCGGAGGAGGCCGACCATGTCCCTGGACACCAGCTATGCAGCCCGCACCGGTGCGCGGCGGGAGGAGCTGCCGACCACCACGGCCGACGAGCTGCAGCGCCAGGTCGCCGCCGCGGCCGCCGCCGCCGACGACGTGGCCGCTCGGCACCCGGACGAGCGCCGAGGGTGGCTGCGGGCGCTCGCCGACGCCCTCGACGCGGCTGCGGACCTGCTGGTGCGGGTCGCGGACGCCGAGACCGGGCTCGGCGAGGAACGGCTCGCCGGTGAGCTGGCGCGATGCGCCCAGCAGCTGCGGTTCTACGGCGACGTCGCCGCCGAGGGCTCCTGGCTGGAGCTGACCGTGGACCACCGGACCGAGACGACGCCGGACCTGCGCCGGATGCAGGTGCCGCTCGGCCCGGTGGCGGTGCTCGGGGCCAGCAACTTCCCGTTCGCGTTCGGGACGCTCGGCCACGACACGGCCTCGGCGCTGGCCGCCGGATGCCCCGTCCTCGGCAAGATCCACCCGGCACACCCGGAGACCGGACGCCGGCTGGCCGAGGTCGCCGCGACGGCCCTGGCCGCGGCCGGCGCCCCCGAGGGGACCCTGGCCGCCGTCTCGGGCTTCGAGGCGGGGGTTGCCCTGGTCGAGGCTGCGCCGGTGGCCGCGGTGGCGTTCACCGGCTCGCAGGCCGGCGGGATGGCGCTGTGGCGCGCCGCCCAGCGTCGCCCGGTGCCGATCCCCGTCTATGCCGAGATGGGCACCGTCAACCCCGTCGTCGTCACCGGTCGGGGGACCGACCGCCTGGACGAGGTCGCGGCCGGCTTCGTGGCGTCGTACACCCTGGGCATGGGCCAGTTCTGCACCAAGCCGGGTCTGCTGCTCGTCCCGGCGGGCCACGGCGCGGCGGATCGGGTGGTGGCCGCCCTCGAGGCGGCGTCGCCCTCCGGGTGGCTGCTGACCGAGTCGATCGCCGAGGCCTACGACCGGGGGCGGGCCCGGCTCGCCGACGCCGGTGCCCGGCAGGTCGGCCGGGCGGCCGCGCCGGCGGGCGGCTGGGGCGCCGAGCCGACCGTGTTCGCGGCCGCCGCGAGCGACGTGCGCGCGGGTTCGCCGCTCCTCGAGGAGTGCTTCGGGCCGACGGCCCTGGTCGTGGAGTACGACGGCCGAGCCGAGCTCGAGGGCCTGCTCGCCGGCCTGCCGGGCGCGCTGGCGGCGAGCGTGCAGAGTGGCGGTCCCGACGACCCCGAGGTGCCCGCGCTGGTGCGCGACCTCGGTCGCCGGGTCGGCCGGGTGATGGTGGACGACTGGCCGACCGGCGTCGCACTCACCTGGTCACAGCAGCACGGCGGCCCGTGGCCGGCGACGACCCAGCCCACCGCGACCTCGGTGGGCGCCGCCGCCCTCGGTCGGTTCACCCGTCCGGTGACCTGGCAGAGCGTGCCGGGCCCCGCCCTGCCCCCGCCGCTGCGCGAGGACAGCCCGTGGCGGCTGCCGCGTCGGGTCGACGGGAGGTTGGCGTGAACGAGGCACCCCTGGCGGGGGTGAAGGTCGCCGACTTCAGCCGGGTGCTGGCCGGCCCGCTGGCCACCATGACGCTCGCCGACCTGGGCGCCGAGGTGGTCAAGGTCGAGCGGCCCGGCACCGGGGACGACACCCGGCAGTGGGGTCCACCCTGGGACGCCCACGGGTCGTCGTACTTCGCCTGCGTCAACCGGTCCAAGCGCAGCGTCGCCCTCGACCTGCGCGACGCGGGCGACCTGGCGGTGGCCCGGCGGCTGGCGGCCGAGGCCGACGTGGTCGTCGAGAACTTCCTCACCGGCACCATGGACCGGCTCGGGCTCGGCTTCGACGCGCTCGCCGCGGAC
Organism: Nocardioides sp.; assembly: GCF_041393715.1. Classification (GTDB taxonomy): domain Bacteria; phylum Actinomycetota; class Actinomycetes; order Propionibacteriales; family Nocardioidaceae; genus Nocardioides. The sequence goes on from NZ_JAWKJQ010000001.1 coordinate 296,347, forward strand.
AACCCGCGGTTGGTCTACTGCTCGATCACCGGGTTCGGCAGCGGCGAGGGGGCCACGCTGCCCGGGTACGACTTCGTCGTGCAGGCCGTCGGTGGGCTGATGAGCATCACCGGGCAGGCCGGGGGCGAGCCCACCAAGGTGGGCGTGGCGCTCGTCGACGTCCTCACCGGCAAGGACGCCGTCATCGGCATCCTCGCCGCGCTGCGCGAGCGGGAGCGAAGCGGCCTGGGGCAGCGGATCGAGGTGTCGCTGCTCACCAGCCTGCTGGGTTCCCTCGTCAACCAGGCCTCCGCCACGCTGACGACCGGCGTCGCGCCCGGACGGATGGGCAACCAGCACCCCTCCATCGCGCCGTACGAGACGCTGCGCTGTCGTGACGGCCTGGTCGCCGTGGCGTGTGGGAACGACGACCAGTTCCGGCGGTTGTGTGGGGTGCTGGGGGTGGGCGCCGTGGCTGTCGTTTCGGCACAAACGTCATCAAACGGCGACCCGGGCATGTCGTTTCTGCACAATCGCGACCGGGTCGAGCACCGGGCGGCGCTGGTCGAGGTGCTGGAGCGCGCGCTGGCGACCGACGACGCGGAGACCTGGGTACGCCGGCTCACCGAGGCGGGCGTCGCGGCCGGTCAGGTCAACGACGTCGCCCACGCCCTCGAGTACGCCGACCGGCTCGGGCTCGACCCCACCGTCGAGGTGGGCGACGGGCATCCTCGGCAGGTCCGTCACCCGATCCGCTGGGGCCGCAGCCCGCTACCCCCACCCACCCCACCCCCGACGCTCGGCCAGCACACGACCGAGATCCGATCCCACCTCCAGGAGCACCGATGAGCACCGCCGACCAGCTTCCCCCGTTCGACCCGGCCGACCCCGCGGGCATCGACGACCTGCTCAGTCAGGAGGAGAGGGACGTCCGCGCCTCCGTCCGCCAGCTGGTCGATCAGGTCGCGCAGCCGCACGTGGCGGGGTGGTTCGAGGAGGGCCGGATCGACGACCCGCGCGGCCTGATGCGCAGCTTCGGTGAGATGGGGCTGCTCGGGATGCACCTCGAGGGCTACGGCTGCGCCGGCATGTCCGCGGTGGACTACGGCCTGGCCTGCCTCGAGCTCGAGGCCTGCGACTCCGGGGTCCGCTCGATGGTGTCGGTGCAGGGATCGTTGGCGATGTACGCGATCTGGCGGTTCGGGTCCGAGGAGCAGAAGCAGGAGTGGCTGCCCCGGATGGCGGCCGGCGAGGCCATCGGCTGCTTCGGCCTCACCGAGCCCGACCACGGCTCCGACCCCGGCGGCATGCGCACCCGCGCGGTCCGCGACGGCGACGACTGGCTGCTCGACGGCCGCAAGATGTGGATCACCAACGGCTCGATCGCCGACGTGGCCGTGGTCTGGGCGCAGACCGAGGACGGCATCCGCGGCTTCGTCGTGCCGACGGACACCCCGGGCTTCTCGGCGCCGGAGATCAAGCACAAGATGTCGCTGCGCGCCTCGGTGACCAGCGAGCTGGTGCTGGACGGCTGCCGCCTGCCCGCCGATGCGGTGCTGCCCGAGGTGCGCGGGCTCAAGGGCCCGCTGTCCTGCCTGAACGAGGCGCGCTACGGCATCGTCTGGGGCGCCCTCGGCGCCGCGCGCTCGTCCCTCCACGCCGCTCTCGAGTACGCCGGCGCGCGCGAGCAGTTCGGCAGGCCGATCGCCGGCTTCCAGCTGACCCAGGCCAAGCTCGCCGACATGACCCTGGAGCTGGTGAAGGGGCAACTGCTCGCGCTGCACCTCGGCCGCCGCAAGGACGCGGGCACGCTGCGGCCCGAGCAGGTCAGCATCGGCAAGCTCAACAACGTCCGCGAGGCCCTGGAGATCTGCCGCACCGCCCGCACCATCCTCGGCGCCAACGGCATCTCCCTGGAGTACCCCGTCATCCGGCACGCCAACAACCTCGAGTCCGTGCTGACCTACGAGGGCACCGTCGAGATGCACACGCTGGTGCTCGGCCAGGCGCTCACCGGCCACGCCGCCTTCCGCTGACCTCAGGCTCGGGTCCTCAGGCTCGGGTCGTCAGGGTCAGGTCCGGGGGATCGCGTCGTCGTAGGGCGCGTCGGAGCGGTCCGCTGCCGGGTGCAGGGCCATGTAGACCACGCCGACCCCGACCACGATGACGACCGAGAGCAGCACGATCCAGTTGTCGTACCACGGGACGTCGGGGGTGCGTGGCCAGGCCAGGTTGACCATGGCGATGACCCCGTAGGCCAACGCGGCGACGTTGACCGGAAGGCCCCAGCTGCCGAGGGTGTACTTCCCGCTGGGGACCCAGCCCTTGAGTCGTGCCCGCAGCGCGGCCAGCACGACCATCTGGAAGGCGATGTAGATGCCCACGGCGGCGAAGCTGATGATCTTCACGACCGCGTTGGCCGAGAAGTAGGAGCCCAGCACGATCACGGCCGGGATCGCCGCGGCCACGAGGAGCGCGAACGGCGGCACGTGGCGGGTCTGGGAGAACCGCCGCAGCAGCGAGGAGCCCATGATCATGTCGTCGCGGCCGTAGGAGTAGGCCAGCCTGCTGGCGGCCGCCTGCAGGCTCATCGCGCAGGACACGAACGAGATCAGCACGACGGCGAGCACGACCCGGGATCCGGTGGGTCCGAAGGCGTCGGAGAGCAGCGTGCTGACCGGGTCGACGTCGTCACCGGCGATGACCGCGGGGATGTCGGAGACCGCCAGGATGAGCGCGAGGCAGACGAAGGTCGCCGCTGCGCCGCCGACGTAGATCGTGCGACGCATCGCCTTGGGGATCAGCCGGCCCGGGTCGGGCACCTCCTCGGCCACGTCGCCGCAGGCCTCGAAGCCGTAGTACTGGTAGACGCCGATCAGCGCCGCCGCCGCGAAGGCGGGGAAGTAGCTGCCGCCGCCCCCGGTCCCGAAGGTGTCGAAGAGGACGCCGAAGCTCTGCTCGCGGTGTGCGATGAGCAGCCAGCCGCCCACGGCGAGGGCGCCGACGATCTCCGCGGTGAATCCGAAGATCGCGGCCCAGGCGAGCACCTTGGTGCCCAGGAAGTTGATGATGGTCGCGATCGCGATGGTCGCCAGCGCGCCCCAGATCACGTTCATCGTCGTCGCCTCGATGCCGAGGAACGGCGCGATGTAGAAGCCGGCGCCGTAGGTCACCGACGCGATCGTGGTCAACAGCGCGACCAGGTAGACCCAGCCGGTCATCCAGGCGTATCGGCGCCCCCACAGCCGCCGCGCCCACGGATAGACGCCACCGGCTACGGGGTACTGCGCCACGACCTCGCTGAAGACCAGCGCGACCAGCAGCTGTCCGACACCGACGATCACGAGGCTCCAGATCATCGGCGGCCCGCCGGTGGCGAGCGCGAACGCGAAGAGGGTGTAGATGCCCACGACGGGCGACAGGTAGGTGAACCCGAGCGAGAAGTTCGCCCAGGGACTCATGTCCCGGCGGAACTCGGACTCGTAGCCCAGCGCGTGCAGGTGCGCGGCGTCGTCGTGGTCGTGGTACTCGTAGTACCCATCGGCATCGTGGGGGGACGGGGCGGAGGTGTCCATTCGGTACTCCCGAAGGTGAGGCGACGGATGTCGGCGCGCCGGCCACGCGACCGAGACGGACCAGGCGTGGCGAAAAACTACAATTCTATGGGATAAAGCGTCAAGGGTCGGCTCGAGTCGACTCGCGCATGAGCGGGGGAGAGGGGAGACGATGACGGCGTGAGCGCGCTGACACAGCTGATCGGCCCCCTGCCGCCCCAGAGCCGGGCCGCCGACGTCGTCGACCGCGTCACCGAGGCCATCCATCTCGGGCTGCTCGGCGACGGCGAGCAGCTGCCCGTCGAGGTCGAGCTGGCGCGGCTGTTCCGGGTGGCCCCGATGACCGCGCGCGAGGCGCTGGCCGAGCTGCGCGACCAGGGACTGGTCGAGACCCGCCGAGGACGCACCGGCGGCTCGTTCGTGCGCCGGCCGGCCGGGCCGCCCGTCGACTTCCTGCGTCAGCGGCTGGCCGCGATGACGCTGACGGAGCTCCGCGATCTCGTCGACGAGCATCGCGCCGTCGCCGGCCAGGCGGCGCGACTGGCCGCGGAGCGCGCGGCCCAGGTCAACATGCGCAGGCTGTTCGCCCTCACCGACCAGCTGCGCACCTCCAGCTCGCTGGGCGACCGGATCCGGGCCGACTGCCGGTTCCACATCGAGGTCAGCATCGCGTCGCACTCGGAACGGCTGACCCGGCGGGAGGTCTCGCTGCAGGCGGAGGTCTCCGGGCTGCTGTGGCTGCCGCTCGGGCCGCCGGTCGATGTCGAGACCGTGGTCGCCCAGCACCACGCGATCGCCACGGCCGTGGTGTCGGAGGACCCCGAGAAGGCCCGGCGGCTGGCCGAGGAGCACGTCGACGCCGAGCTCACCCGCATGCTGGCCCTGCGGCTGCAGGTGGACGAGGACGGAGGGCCGGCCGATGGCTGAGGCGCGACGGGGCGACGACCGGAGCCTGGCCGCCGTCGCCGCCGACGTGGGGGCCGTGGTCGATCCGCTGTTCGCGGCCCTCGAGGAGCTCGCCACCCGCGTGGTCGCCTGCCGGACCGGTGCCCGGCACGGGCACTGCACCGAGCGCGACCTGGTCGGGCTCGAGGACGCGATCATGACCGGGCTCGACGAGCATCCTGCCATGGCCGGCCTCGGCTACGTCGCCGCGCCCGGCTCCGTCGGCGAGCAGCAGCGCTACCTGCTGTGGTGGTACCGCGCGGGGCAGGAGCGGGCCCGGCTCAAGCTCAACTTCGACCCGGCCAGCGTCGACGTCTACGACTACCTCGACATGGAGTGGTACCGCGCTGCCGAGCGGGGCGGGCCCCGCAACGCCTTCGGTCCCTACGTCGACTACTCGGGGGCCGGCCAGTACGTCATCACCGCCAGTGTTCCGGTGGTCGACGGCGCGTCGTTCCTGGGCGTCGCCGGCGCCGACCTGGCGATGGCTCTCCTGGAGCCGCTGCTCACCCGGACCCTGCTCTCGGGTGGGGCCGAGATGGTGCTCGTCAACGACGAGCCGCGGGTGATCGCGGCCAACACGCCTCGGTGGGTCCCCGCCGCCAAGCTGCGCGCGCCGCAACCGGGTCGCGACGGCTTCACCGAGGTGGTCGCGGTCCCGGGCGGCCCCGGGTGGGTGCTGGCGTCCACCGGCGTGAGCACCCCTTGACAAAAAAACTCTAAGTTTGGAGTATTACGCCCCTGACGAGGTCTTCGTGAAGGGGTGACGGGCATGACGTCGACGATCGGTGCCGATCCGACCGGACTCCCGGCGCTGCCGGTGACCGACCCCGGCTTCGCGATCACCTCCGACCTCGTGCACCGGGCCCGGGAGCAGAGCTGGTGCGCGACGACGCCGTACGGGCTGGCGGTCCTGCGCTACGAGGAGATGAGCCGCCTGCTCAAGCACCCCAAGCTGCGCCAGGGGAGCGTGGCCTGGCCGGCCCACCACGGGGTCAGTGAGGGGCCGTTCGCACGCTGGTGGGCGAGCTGGATCCTGAACAAGGAGGGGGAGGAGCACCACCGCCTGCGGCGGCTGATGAACCCCGCCTTCTCGCCGAAGCTCATCGGCGGGCTGGTGCCGCGCTTCCAGGCCCTCGCCCACGAGCTGGTCGACTCCTTCCGGCATCCCGACTCGTGCGAGTTCGTGTCGGAGTTCGCCGAGCCCTACGCGGCCCGGGTGATCGCGATCATGCTCGGCCTCCCCGAGAGCGAGTGGCCGATCATCGCCAAGGAGGCCAGCACCGTCGGCCTGGCGCTGAGCGTGACGATCCGCGACGACCTGCCGCGGATCGAAGGCGCGCTGGCCCGGCTCTACGACTACGCCGACGAGCTGATCGAGGACCGCCGCCGCCGGCCGGCAGACGACTTCGTCACCGCCCTGGTCAACGCCTCCCGGGCCGAGGACGGCCGCCTCAGCCACGACGAGCTCCGGGACGGCCTGGTGCTCCTGGTCTTCGGCGGCTTCGACACCACCCGCAACCAGCTGGGCCTCGCGATGCAGACCTTCCTCGACCACCCCGACCAGTGGGCCCTGCTCGCCGAGCGGCCCGAGCTCGGCCGGGCGGCGGTCGAGGAGGTCATGCGGGTGAACCCGACGGTCCGCTGGGTCACCCGTGAGGTCCTCGAGGACTTCGACTTCGGCGGCGTACGTCTCCGCGCTGGCACCACCGTGCACCTCTACAGCGAGTCCGCCGGCACCGACCCCCGGGTCTTCGAGCCGGGGTTCGACCTGACCGCCGAGCGTCAGCCGCACTTCGGGTTCGGGGGCGGCGCCCATCACTGCCTGGGCCACTTCGTGGCGCGGGCCGACATGAGCGAGGCACTGCCGCTGCTGGCCCGCCGCCTTCGCGACCCCCGGCCGCTCCCCGGCGCCAGCTGGCTGCCCGACTCGGGCAACACCGGTCCGATCCGGCTGCCGATCGGCTTCACGCCAGGTCCCGCATGACCACCCGGTCGGCCGTGCCGACCGGCCGCCCAGCAGACCCCACGCCAAGGAGACCCCGATGAAGGTGACCGTCGACCTCACCCGGTGCCAGGACCACGGCCAGTGCGCCATCGCCGCGCCCGACGTGTTCCGGATCAACGACGAGGGTCGCTTGGAGTACGACGGCGAGCCGGCCGACGACCGACGCGACGACGTCGAGGAGGCGGCCGACGTCTGTCCGGTCCAGGCGATCCTCGTCGAGGACTGACGAGCGCCGATGACCGACAGCCGGATCGCCGTGGTCGGCGGCTCGCTCGGGGGCCTGCGTGCCGCCGAGCAGCTGCGCCGTGCCGGCCACGCGGGTCCGATCACGGTCTACGGTGCTGAGCCCCACCCGGCCTACACCCGCCCGCCGTTGTCCAAGGAGCTGCTCGCCGACCCCGACGTCCTCGATGCCGAGGCGCTGGCGGGGAGGGTCGAGCTGCGTCGCCGGTCGACGGTCGGCGACGTGGACTTCCGCTGGGGGAGCCGGGTCGTCGAGGCCGATCCCGCCGCCGGGCGGCTGACCTGGCGGAGCGCGGACGCCGGCTCGGCCACGCGGGCGGCCGGCTTCGACGGGCTCGTCGCGGCCACCGGACTGCGGCCGCGTCGCCTCCCGCTGCCCGGTCCACAGCGCGGGCGGGTGGCGCTGCGCACCGTCGACGACTGCGCCGAGCTGCGCGCCCTGCTCGCCGGTGGGCCGGCCCGGGTGGTGGTCATCGGCGCCGGCTTCGTCGGCGTGGAGACCGCGACCACCCTGCGGGGGCTCGGGCATCACACCACCGTGGTGGAGCCGGCGGGGCCGCCGATGAGCCGCGTGATCGGTGACGGTCCCGGCCGCGCGATCCAGGCGTGGCACGAGGGCGCCGGCGTCGAGTTCGTCATCGGCCGCGGCGTCGAGGGCGTCGCCGGGACCGAGCGGGTGACGGGGGTCGTGCTCGACGACGGCACGCTGCTCCACGCCGACGTGGTCGTCGAGGCGGTCGGCTCGCTGCCCAACGTCGAGTGGCTGGCCGGGGCGGGGCTGGACCTCACCGACGGCGTGCTGTGTCGCAACGACCTGTCCGTGCCTGGGGCCGACGCGATGGTGGCCGTGGGTGACGTGGCGCGGTTCCCCAACCCGCTCTTCGACGACGTGCCCCGTCGGGTCGAGCACTGGTCGATGCCGGCGGACACCGCCCGGCGGGCGGCGGCCACGCTGGTCGCCCGGCTGTCCGACGCGGCCCCCGACCCGACGCCGTTCGCCCCCGTGCCGTCGTTCTGGAGCGACCAGGGGCAGCTCCGCCTGCAGAGCTCCGGGATGCCGGCCCTCGGCGTCCCCCGGGTCGACGAGGGCGACCCGAGCGACCCGCTGGGCGGCGTGCTGGTGAGCTATCACCGCGACGGCCGCCAGGTCGGCACCCTCGCCGTCAACCTGTCCGCGGCCCGCCAGCGGGAGCTGCGCGACGCCGCCGTGCACCTGCCCAGCACCGCCTGACCGACCCTTCCCGGCGACCCCACCGCCCGACCGAATCGAGGAACCGCATGGCCACCTCCGCCCTGGACCACCACCGGGAGGACAACCTCCGCGGCGACCAGCTCCAGCACGTGCTCTCCACGATCAAGGAGCAGGGCGTGGAGCTCGACTACTCCCAGTCGGTGACCAACACCGGCCGAGTGCTCGGCAAGGTGATGCCGGCCCGGCACCTCGAGCGGGTGGCGGGGAAGGGGATCCAACAGCACCGGACGGCTGCGGCGAACTTGCAGTCGACCCGCGAGGGCGTGCTGATGGGCGGCGGCGTCAACGCCGCGGAGTACACCGCGCTCCCCGATCTGGACACCTTCGCCGTGCTCCCGTGGGACACCCGGATGGCGCGGGTCTTCTGTCGCCTCTACGAGCCCGACCACCTGGCGGAGGGTGCCGGGACGCCGTACGCCTGCGACTCGCGCGGCGTGCTCCGGCGGGTGCACGCGGACTTCACCGAGCGCACGGGTCTGGAGCTGCGGTCCGGCACCGAGCCGGAGATGACCTGGCGGGGGCCGGGGCTGGAGGCGTCGTTCCGCCCCGAGTCCAGCCCCGCCTACCACATCGAGCACCTCGAGCGAGGACGTCCGATCGTGCAGAAGGTCATCGCCTACGCACAGGCGATGGGCCTCGACATGATCGAGGGCGACTACGAGGACGCCGGCCAGTTCGAGCTCAACTGGATGTTCGACCACGCGGACCTGACCGCCGACCGGCTGGTGACCTATCGCCAGGTCTGCAAGCAGGTCGCTCGGGAGCTGGGGGTCGAGGCCTCGTTCATGCCCAAGCCGGCCACCGGGATGATGGGCAACGGCTGCCACCACAACTTCAGCCTCTGGCGTGACGGGGTGAACGTGCTGGCCGACCCCGGTCGCGCCGACCTGCACCTCAGCGAGGAGGGCCGGTGGGCGCTGGGCGGCGTGCTCACCCACGCCGCCGCGTCGATGCTGGTCTTCGGGTCGACGGTGAACTCCTACAAGCGCTACTGGGATGCCGGCCAGTTCGCGCCCTCGAAGATCAACTGGGGACTCGACAACAAGACCTGCACGGTGCGCCTGTCGGCCAACGGCCGGCTGGAGCTGAAGCTCCCGGACGCGGCCGTCAACCCCTACCTCTCCCATGCGCTGCTCATCGCCGCCTGCGCCGAGGGTCTGGCGCAGCGGACCGACCCGGGAGAGCCGTGGCAGGGCTCGTCGTACGACGGGGAGCAGGACGCCCGCTTCGCTGCCCTGCCGCTCACGCTGGGCGCGGCCATCGAGGCCTTCGAGGCCGACCCGCTGATGCGCGAGACGCTCGGTCCGGACCTGGCCGACCTGCTGGTGGAGTACAAGCGGGACGAGTGGGCTCGGTTCTGCGGCGCCGTGACCGACTGGGAGCAGGCCACCTACTGGGAGGACACCCCGTGACCCCGGCCCCGCTGCGGCTGGCCTGCCTGGACTCCGAGGCGCCCCCGCTGTTCTCGCTGTGGACCCCCGAGGAGGGTCGGCGCGGCTACGAGCCGGCGGTCGCCCAGCTCCTCGCCGACGAGCTCGGCCGGCCGCTCGAGTGGGTCCGGGTGCCCTGGGTCGACATGGTGCCGGCGGCGCTCCGGGGCGAGGCCGACGCCGTGCTCTGCGGACAGGGCATCACGCCCGCGCGGCAGCAGGTGATGGCCTTCACCCGGCCCTACGCCGTCTTCCACGAGGGTGCTGATCCGTCGTGGGGACCCGATCCGCGAGGCCGCGGACCTGGCCGGCCGCCGGGTCGCCGCGATCGAGGCGAGCACCAACATGGCGCTGGCGGAGACCTTCGCCGGAGCGAGGCCGGTGCCCTTCGGAGCCGGCTCCGACGACGTCTACGCCGACATGCTGGCCGCGCTGCTGGCGGGGGAGGTCGACGCCGTGGTCGACGACGACGTGGTCTTCGTGCCGCTCGGGGAGCAGCACCCCGACTTCGAGCTGGCGTTCGTCGTGCGCACCGGCAACCGCTGGGGGATCTCGGTACCCCCCGGTCAGGGCGACACGCTCGCCGACCTCGATGCCGCCCTCGGCCGGATCATCGCCGATGGTCGCCTGCGCGGCGCCTGGGAGACCTGGCTGGATGGCCTGGAGTACCCCTTCGCCTAGGGTGGGCGCATGCGGCGTCTCCTCGTCGCCGCCTGCCTGGCGGCGCTGTCCCTGGGGGGCTCGCTCGGCGGGCTCGCGGCGTGCTCGGCGCCCCCGGACCCGACGCTGGTGGCGTTCCTGCTCGGCAGCAACAGCTCGCCGCGATGGACCGATGCCGACGAGCCGGCGTTCCGCGACGAGGTCGCGCGGATCTGTCCGGGCTGCGAGTACGTCACCCGCAACGCCGCCGGCGACCCGGAGCTGCAGCGCCGCCAGCTCGACGAGGTGCTGGAGCAGGGCGCTGACGTCGTGGTGCTCAACGCCGTCACGGCCGAGACCGGCGAGGACCTGGTGGTCAGGGCGGGCGCGGTGCCCGTGGTCGCCTACGACCGGTTCGTCGCGGGCGCGGACTACTACGTCTCCTACGACGCCTCGGTGACGGGGAGCCTCGTCGCGCGCGCCGTCGTACGTCGGGTGGGCAGCGACGGCTCGATCCTCCTCCTCAACGGTGCGCAGACCGACGCCAACGGGGTGGCCATGAAGGCCGCCATCCACCAGGTGCTCGACACGGCCGGCGTCCGGGTCGTGGCGGAGAAGGACCCCGACTCCTGGTCGGCGGAGGAGGCCCAGACCTGGGTCACGGCCCAGCTCGCGCGTCATCCGGCGCGCACGCTGGACGCGATCGTAGTGGGCAACGACACCCAGGCCGCTGGCGCCGCCCAGGCCCTGCTCGCGGCGAAGGTGCCGGTCGCCTCCTGGCCGATGATCACCGGGCAGGACGCCGACCTCGAGGCGCTGCGGCGAATCGTCGCCGGGCGCCAGACGCTCACCGTCTACAAGTCCTTCCCCCAGGAGGCGGTGCAGGCCGCCGACATCGCGGTGACGCTGGTGACCGGCGGGCGTCCCACCGGGTCCGAACCCGTGGAGGGGGTGCCCGGCTGGGTCTTCCGGCCGCAGGTGGTGACCCTCGACAACCTCGCCGACACCGTGGTCCGCGACGGCGTGGTCGACCTCGAGGAGCTCTGCGCCGGGGCGTTGCTGTCCCGGTGTGAGCAGGTCGGCCTGCGCTGATCGAGGCTGGCGGACGGGTGCGGCCGGCGCTCAGCCCGTCACGATCCGCTGGGCGTCGTCGAGGATCAGGTCGAAGAAGGCGTCGGGCTCATACGTGTCCCGGCCGAACTGCTCGAACAGCTCGGCCGTGATCGCCCCGATCACCAGGATCCACGCGGTGACCCCGCGGCGGAGCTGCCCCGGTCCGACGGCGAACGTGGCGAGCTGCTCGTCCTGGGCCATCCGGCCCAGCGCGCGGATCTCGGCCTCGGTGGGCTCCGGAACGTCGCCGTCGCTCAAGGTGCCGAGCAGCAGCAGCGGCACGCGGGTCCCGGCTGCCTGGGTCCGCTCCGGCGGGGCGTGGTAGCCGGGCACCGGTGAGCCGTAGATCAGGGCGAACTCGTGCGGATGCCGGATCGCCCAGTGACGGGTGGCGCTCGCGATGGCCCGAAAGCGGTCCAGGGGTGCGGCCTCCGCGGGCAACGCCTCGAGATCGGCGTCGACCGCGTCGCCCAGGCTGTCGAAGGCGGCGATGATCAGCCGGGTGAGCAGCTCATCGCGACTCTCGACGTAGCGGTAGATCGCCGAGGAGGCCATCCCCAGCTCGCGGGCGATCGCGCGCAGCGACAGCGCGGCCGCGCCGTAGGACGCCAGATGACGGCCGGCCACCGCCATGATCTCGGCCTCGAGGGCGGCGCGGTTGCGGGCGCGGATGCCGGGAGCGTCGGGCATGGGGCCATCCTGCCACAGAACGCGAGCATGCGTCCGAAATGAGAACAGTGCTCTTGCATTTGTCCTCGAGAACGTGTTCACTGGACCTAAACGAGAGCAGTGCTCACAGAAGGAGCAGCGAGATGGCCGGGTTCGTGGTGGTCGGAGCGGGTGGGATCGGGCGCGGTGCGGCCGCGGCCCTGGCCGCGCAGGGGCACGAGGTGACGATGGTGACGCGCAGCGGCACCGACCCGGGACTCGCCGGCGTCCGGGCGGTGGCGGCCGACGCCGCCGACGCCCAGGCACTGGTCCGCGCGGCCGACGGGGCGCAGGCGATCGTCAACGCGATGAACCCCTCCCGCTACTACACCTGGGAGCGCGACTGGCCGCCGGTCGCGGCGGCGCTGCTGGCCGCGGCGGAGACGACCGGGGCCGGTCTCGTGACGGCGTCGAACCTCTATCTCTATGGCCGGGTGGACGCGCCGATGACCGAGCGGACCCCCGTGGCGCCGAACGGCACCAAGGGACGCGTCCGGGCCCGCATGTGGGCCGACGCGCTGGCCGCCCACGAGGAGGGGCGGGTCCGGGCCACCGAGCTGAGGGCGTCCGACTACTTCGGGCCGGGGTCCAGCGCCGGCACCAGCCTGCTCAACCAGTACGTCGTCGCTCGGGCCGCCGCCGGCAGCACGGTGCGGCTGGTCACCGGCGTCGCCGACGCGCCGCACTCGTGGACCTACCTGCCCGACATCGGCCGGTTCGCCGCGGCCCTGGCCACCGACGACCGTTCCTGGGGACGTGCCTGGCACGTGCCGACCGAGCCGCCGCGGACGATGCGTGAGGTCGCCCGCGACGCCGCCGCGCTGGCCGGCCACCCGGAGCCGCGGGTCGTGCCGCTCCCGCGGCTGGTCAAGCTGGTCGCCCGGGTCGCGCCGGTGGTGCGGGAGCTCGACGAGACCGCCCACCAGTTCGAGCGGCCGTTCGTGTTGGACTCCTCCGCCGCGCAGAGCACCTTCGGCTTCCGGGCCACTCCGTGGGACGAGGCGCTGCGGGCCACCGTCGCTGCGGTGGCCGGCTGACGGGGCCGGCGCCGGGGCGTTGTCTACTGGTGCGTACGGCGCGCGAGGTGCGTCGTACGCACCAGTAGTCGTGCAGCGGCGCGCCACCCGAGCCTGCGCAGTCGGGTGTCCGGGTGGGTCGTGTGGGTGGCCCTGCGGGGAGTACGACGGCTGGGGCACACGACCGCCGTGCCCGGGTGGGTCGTGTGGGTGGCCTGCGGGGAGTACGACGGCTGGGGCACACGACCCCGTGCCCGGGTGGGTCGTGTGGGTGGCCTGGCGGGGAGTACACGACCGCGTGCCCGGGTGGGTCGTGTGGGTGGCCCTGCGGGGAGTACGACGGCTGGGACACACGACCCCCGTCCCAGCCGATCGCGGGGCGGCCGCCTGCCGCGCCGGCTGTCGCCCGGCCGACGCAGCCGGGCCTCAGGAGACGTTTGCCGCCTGTGGCGCGTCGAGCGACTCCTGGGTGGGCGGGTCCCGGTCGAGCCGGCTCGGCCACCAGATGCGGTTGCCCAGGTCGAGGTTGAGGGCGGTGACCAGCACCGACCGCACGACCAGGGTGTCGAGCAGCACGCCGAGTGCCACCGCGATCCCGATCTCGGCGAAGGCGACGAGCGGCATCGTGGTCAGGACCAGGAAGGTGGCGGCCAGCACGATGCCCGCGGAGGTGATCACACCGCCGGTCGCGGCGAGGGCCACCAGCGAGCCCTGGCGGGTGCCGCGCACCTGGGTCTCCTCGCGGACCCGGGTCATCAGGAAGATGTTGTAGTCGATGCCCAGGGCGACCAGGAAGACGAACACGAACAGCGGCAACGACGCGTCCGCGCCGGCGAACCCGAACACGTAGTGGAACAGCAGCGCCGACAGCCCCAGGGCGGCGCCGAAGCTGAGCACCACGGTCGCGATCAGGAGGATCGGGGACACCAGGGCCCGCAGCAGCAGCACCAGGATCAGCATCACGGCCAGCAGCACGATCGGGATCACGACCCTGTTGTCGCGGGCCGACGCCTGCTCGATGTCGTCGAAGATGGCCGTCGTGCCGGACACCAGGGCATCGGCCCCGGGCACCGCATGGACGGCCTCGCGGGCCCGGTCGACCGTCGCGAAGGCGGTCTGCGAGGTCGCGTCGCCCTCGATGGGGGCGTTGACGTAGGCCACGCCGTCCTTGACGACCGGCTGGCTCACCTCGCCGAGGCCGTCGACGGTGCCGAGCGCCGTCGCCACCGCGTCGGCCTGGTCGGCGTTGGCGACCACCATCACCGGGTTGGACTGGTCGGCCAGACCGTGGTCGGTGAGCATCTGCTGGCCGATCACCGAGTCGAAGTCCTTGGTGTAGGACTCCTCGGTGGTCAGGCCGTTGGCGTCGAGCTTGACCACGCCGAGGCAGGCGATGGCCAACAGCACGGAGGTGACGATCCAGACCCGTCGCGGGGAGTGGCTGATCGCGGTGCCGACCCGGGCCCAGACACCGGTCGAGGTCGGCTCGTGGGAGCCGAACGAGGGGCGCTTGGGCCAGAAGATCCAGCGTCCGAAGATCACCAGCAGGGCGGGCAGCAGGGTGATCATCACGAGCAGCGCGACGGCCACGCCGATGGCCGCGACCGGGCCGAGGCCGGCGGTGGAGTTCATCTCCGCGAAGAGCAGGCACAGCATGCCGAGCACCACCGTCGAGGCGCTGGCGACGATCGCCGGGGCGGCGCGGTGGAGCGCGAAGGCCATCGCCTCGTGCCGGTCCTCGTGGCGGCGCAGCTCCTCGCGATAGCGCGCGACCAGCAGCAGCGCATAGTCGGTGCCGGCGCCGAACACCAGCACGGTGAGGATGCCCTGGCTCTGACCGTTGACGGTCAGGCCGGCGTCCTTGGCGAGGAAGTAGATCACCGCCTGCGACACCGTCAGCGCGGTCACCGCGGAGATGATGGGGAGCAGCCAGAGCAGCGGGCTTCGGTAGGTCAGCAGCAGGATCAGGATGACGACGCCACCCGTGGTGAACAGCAGCGTCGAGTCGAGGCTCTCGAAGACCGTGGCCTGGTCGGCGGCCTGGCCACCCTGACCGGTGACGTAGACCGTCAGGCCGTCGCCCGAGGGGGCGATCTTCTTGATCTCGTCGACCTTGTCGGGCATGAAGTTCCAGCCGTTCTTGCCCAGGTCGAAGGTGACGACCGTCTGCATCGCCTGACCGTCGGGGGACGGGAACGGCCCCAGCACCTCGCCGGTGACGCCGTCGAGCTGCGCCAGCTGCTGAGCGTCCTCGGCCGCCGCGGCCATGTCGGCCTCGGTCAGCCCGGAGGTGCGCTCGTAGGCCACCACGGTGGGGATGGCGTTGGGGTCCTGGAAGGCGGCCAGCTTGTCGAGCGCCTTGGTCGACTCGGCGCTCGACGGCAGCCACGACGAGGTCTCGTTGTTCTGGACGTCGGAGAGCTTGGAGGCGAAGGCCCCAGCGGTCACCAGCGCTGCGATCCAGAAGACGAGGACGAGCCACTTGGTGACGGGACCGGTCAGTCGGCCGGCGATCTGTCGATGCATGGCCCTTAGTGGACCAGAAGTCGCCGACATCCCGCATCCGGGTTGTCCCCGACCCGACCCCGGGTCGGGACCGCCCGCCGCGCAGCCGTCGTACGCCGGAGCGCGGCCCGCTCAGAGCCCGAGCGACCGCCCGATGATCTCCTTCTGGATCTCCGTCGTGCCGCCGTAGATAGTCTGCACGCGGGAGTCCAGGTAGGCCCGGGCGATGGGGTACTCCGTCATGTAGCCGTAGCCGCCGTGCAGCTGGACCCCGCGGTCGACCAGCCTGACCTGCAGCTCGGTCGTCCACCACTTCGCCATCGACGCGGTGGCCGCGTCGAGCTCGCCGCGGACGTGCTTGGCCAGGCAGTCGTCGACGAAGACCCTGGCCACCCGGGCCTCCGTCGCCATCTCGGCCAGCAGGAACCGGTTGTGCTGGAAGCGGCCGATCGGCCGCCCGAAGGCCTGCCGGTCGCGGGCGTAGGCCACCGACTCGTCGAGCACCCACTCGCAGGCCGCCGCGGCCGAGACCGCCATCGACAGCCGCTCCTGGGACAGGTTCGTCATCAGCTGCGCGAAGCCGGTGCCCTCGCGGCCGAGCAGGTTGGCCTTCGGCACCACCACGTCGGTGAAGGACAGCTCCGCGGTGTCCTGGGCGTGCTGGCCGATCTTGTCGAGGTTGCGGCCGCGCTCGAAGCCCTCCATGCCACGCTCGACGACCAGCAGCGAGATGCCCGCGTGGCCGGCGTCGGGGTCGGTGCGGGCCACCACAATCACCAGGTCGGCGAGGATGCCGTTGGAGATGAAGGTCTTCTGGCCGTTGAGGAGGTAGTGGTCGCCGCGGTCGAGGGCGGTGGTGCGGATGCCCTGGAGGTCGGACCCGGCGCCGGGCTCGGTCATCGCGATCGCCGCGACCAGCTCGCCGGAGCACAGGCCGGGGAACCATCGCTCGGCCTGCTCGTCGGACGCCGACTGCGCGAAGTAGGGGGCGATCATGTCGTTGAACAGCGGGAACGAGCAGCCGTGGATGCCGCGCGGCACCATCTCCTCGGTGATCACCGCGTTGAAGCGGAAGTCGTCGACCCCGCCGCCGCCGTGCCGCTCGGGGAGCTGAAGGCCGAGCAGCCCCTGCCCGCCGGCCTTCGCCCAGACCTCGCGGTCGACGACGCCGGCCTCCTCCCACCGTCGGTGGTGGGGCACGACCTCGCGATCGAGGAACGCGGCGACGGTGGCCCGGAAGGACTCGTGCTCGGGCTCGAAGACCGTGCGGGGCGGGCGCGGCACCACGGTCACGTCATCATCTCCTTGACCTGGGTCACCAAGGCAGCGGGGTCCTCGCCGACCGGCGAGACCGACAGGTGGGTCACCCCCGCTTCGCGGAAGGCGGCCACCCGCTCCGCGACGTACGACGGCGGGCCGACCAGGTTGGCCGCCTCCAGCCAGTCCTGCGGCACCGCGGCGGCCGCGTCGCGATGCTTGCCGTCGAGGTAGAGGTCCTGGATCTCCGCGGCCTCCTTCTCGTAGCCGAAGGCCTTGGCCACGTCGTTGTAGAAGTTCTTGCCGCGGGCGCCCATGCCGCCGACGTAGAGCGCGAACAGCGGACGCACCAGGTCGAGCAGCTGGGCGGTCTCCGGTCCCTCCCCGATGGCCAGCATCCCGCCCGCGCCGATCTGCAGCGGGCCGAGGTCGGGGGAGCGTCGGGTGGCGCCGTCGGCGAGAGCGGCTCCCCACACCTGGCCGGCCCGCTCGGGGTGGAACAGGTGCGGCAGCCAGCCGTCGGCGATCTCGGCGGTCTGCGCCACGCTCTTGGGCGTGAGGGTGGCCAGGAAGATCGGCACCCGGTCGCGCTCGGGCCGGGTGAGGATCTTCAGCGGCTTGCCGAGCCCGGTGACACCGCCCTGCTCCCGGGTGAGCGGCAGGGGATAGAGCCCGTCGTTGGTGAGCGTCTCGCGGCGCAGCCCGCGCCGGATCAGGTCGACGATCTCGCGGGTCCGGGCCAGCGGCTTGTCGTAGGGCACGCCGTGGAAGCCCTCGATGACCTGCGGACCGGAGGCGCCGAGACCGAGGATCGCCCTGCCCTGGGAGACGTTGTCGAGGCCGGCGGCCGTCTGCAGCAGCGCGGCCGGGGTGCGGGAGTAGATGTTGAGGATGCCCGAGCCGATCTCGACCCGCTCGGTGCGCGCCGCGAGGTAGCCCATCAGCGTCGGGGCGTCGAAGCCGTAGGCCTCGGCCACCCAGACTCCGTCGAGCCCGGCCCTCTCCAGGGCCACGACCTGGTCGGCGGCCTCGCGGGGGTTGCCGGCGTACATCAACGGGTGAAAGAGCTTCACGCGGTGACGCTAGCACCGGGCCCCGCCGTCCTCCGGCCGGGCGACCGGGTCAGCCGGGCGGGCCGGCCGGGCGGGTCAGTTCGGGTCGACGGACGGCCCGAAGTTCTGGGCACACGAGGCGCCGGCGCAGTCGCGGAGGGCCTCCATCCGGTTGCGCATGTCGAGCAGCACGGGTCGGTAGCGCGGGTCCTTGGCCACGTTGTCGATCTCGAACGGGTCGCGGAGCCGGTCGTAGAGCTGCTCGAAGTTGTCGGTGACGTCGACGCCGTAGGTGTAGCGGTCGGTGCGCGCGCCGCGGATCCGCCAGCCCTCCAGCGACGGCGACGCCTTGCCGGTCTGGATGAGCTGGGTGTCGCGCCAGGTCATCGGCTGTCCGCGCAGCAGCGGCGCGAACGAGACCCCGTCGACCAGGCGCTCGGGGGTCGCCCCGGCCAGCTCGGAGATGGTGGGTGCGAGGTCGGCCAGGGTCACCGGCATCTGGGACGTGGTGCCCGTGGTGGCGGTCGGGACGCGCACCTCGAACGGCACCGCCATCGACTCGCGGTAGATGTAGTTCTTGTGCGACAGCCGGTGCTCGCCGAGCAGGTAGCCGTTGTCGGAGACGAAGAAGATGTAGGTGTTGTCGAGCTCGCCGAGCCGGTCGAGCTGGTCGACGAGCTTGGCGACGTTCTCGTCGGCCGCCTGCAACGCCTCGATCCGCGAGGTGAACCGCTTCTGCATCTCGGCGGGCGAGACCTTCGCGACGTGGGTGTTGCTGGGCTGGTCGGAGACGTCGTCCTCGTTGAACGATGGCTTGTCGAGCGCCGGAAGCCGGACGTCGGCCAGGGTGCCGCGGAAGCGCGGCGCCGGCACGGAGTACTCCGTCTCGCCGGTGCGCTTCTTGGCCCGGTGGGGGGCGTAGTTGGAGATCCAGACGAAGAACGGCTGCTCGGCCTTCGCGAACTCGTCGATGTAGGACCGGACGTACTCGTTGGTGATGTCGTCGACGTAGCCGTGCCGTTCGACGAGGTCGCCGTCGTTGTAGTAGCGCGTGTTCATGAAGTCGGTGCCGCGGACGTAGGGGTTCCAGTGGTCCCAGCCCTCGGGGGCGCCGTAGGTCTCGTTGTAGCCGTTCATGTACTTGCCGGCCATGCCCGTGTGGTAGCCCGCGTCCTGCAGCCACCGCCCGATCGTGTTGTCGCGGTCGATCAGCGCGTGGTAGCCGCCGTTGGCGCCGGTGTTGTGGTGGACGCCGTTGTTCTGGCCGTACTGACCGGTGACCATCTCGGCTCGGGCCGGGCAGCACAGCGAGTGCGGCGACAGGCCGTCGGGGAAGTCGACCCCGTGTCCGCCGATCAGCTCGCGGGTGATCGGCATCCACTGCATGTCGTAGGTCGTCTGGTCGTCGGTGCTGATCAGGATGATGTTGGGCCGCTCGTCGGGCGGCGACTCCTGCGCCTCGGTGCGGGTCTGGGGGGAGGCGAGCGCCATCAGGCAGGCGGCGGCCAGCAGGCCGGCGCCCACGCGGGCGATCGTGCCCAGACGCATGCGGCGAACTCCCGATCTCGACCGTGGGCGGACAGACGAACCCGGCCCTGACGGTGCTCCACGATGAGCGCCGGGCCGGATGCTTCACGATAGCCGACCCCCGGTCGAATTCCTGCTTTCTCGCGGGACTGCCGGGACTCTCCTCAGCCGGGCTGATGGCCGTTCCAGGAGTCCCACAGCGCGGCGTAGGCGCCGCCGGCGGCGACCAGCTCGTCGTGGGAGCCGAGCTCGGTGATCCGGCCGTCCTCGACCACCGCCACCCGGTCGGCGTCGTGGGCGGAGAAGAGCCGGTGGGCGATCGCCACGACGGTGCGTCCCTCCAGGACCGCCGCCAGCGAGCGCTCCAGGTGACGGGCCGCTCTCGGGTCGATCAGGGAGGTGGCCTCGTCGAGCACCAGGGTGTGCGGGTCGGCGAGCACCAGCCGGGCCAGGGCGATCTGCTGCGCCTGGGCGGCGGTGACGGCGCGGCCGCCCGAGCCCACCACGGTGTCGAGACCGTCGGGCAGCGCGTCCACCCAGTCGAGGGCGTCCACCGCGTCGAGCGCCCGCCGGATGCGGTCGTCGTCGGCGCCTGGCGGCGCGGCGAGCGCGAGGTTCTCCCGCACCGTGCCGACGAACACGTGGTGCTCCTGGGTGACCAGCGCGACGTGGCCGCGCAGGTCGTCGAGCGGCAGCTCCACCAGGGGTACGCCGCCCACGGTGACCGACCCGCCGCCGGGCGGGTGGATGCCCGCCAGCAGCCGGCCCAGGGTGGACTTGCCGGCACCGGAGGGGCCGACCATCGCCACCCGCTCGCCGACGCCGACGTCCAGGGACACCCCGTGCAGCACCTCGCGTCCCTCGACGTAGGCGAAGCGCACGTCCTCGGCGCGCAGGTGCTCGTCGGCCGGCTCGGCACCCGAGACCGTGCGGTCGTCGGGCACCTGGGCGACGCCCAGCAGCCGGGCCAGCGACGCCGCACCCAGCTGCAGCTCGTCGAGGATCGAGACCAGCCGGTCGACCGGGTCGATCAGCATCTGCACGTAGAGCGTGGCCGCGGTGACGTCGCCCAGCGAGACCTGCCCGCGGGTGTAGAGCCAGCCGCCGAGGAGCAGGGTCAGCACGGTGGGGATGAGGTAGGCCATCTCCATGCTCGGGAAGAACACGATGCGCAGGTAGAGGGTGTAGCGCTCGGCGGCGTAGGACTCGCGGATGTCGTCGTCGAGCCGGCGTACCTGCTCCTCGGCGAGGCCGAGCGCCTCGACGGTGCGGGCACCCTCGACGGTCTCGTTGAGGGTCGCGGTGATCGCGGAGTACGACGCCGTCTCGCGGAGGTAGCCCGCCTTGGCGCGGGCGAGGTACCACCGCAGCCCGGTGACCAGGGGCGGCACCCCGAGCAGGCAGGGGATGACCACCCACCAGCCGACGCTGACGGCCGCGACGAAGGTCAGCACCGCCGTGACCACGGCGATGGTCCACTCCGGGAGGGCGTAGCGGACCGACCAGCCGAGCTGGTCGACGTCGCGGTTGGCGCGGGTCTGCAGGTCGCCGGCGCCCGCGGACTCGACGGTGCCGATCGGCAGCGCGAGCACGTGCTCGACGAAGTCCTCGCGCAGCTCCGCCAGCACCTGCTCGCCCAGGGCCTGGGAGAGGAACCGGGCGTAGCGGGTGAGCACCGTCTGGGCCGCGAGGAAGGCCGCGAGGAGCAGCACCACCCGGTCGACGTGGGCGACGGTGGTGCCCTGCTCGACGGCCTGGACCAGGTCGCCCAGCAGCCGCGGAGCGGCCAGCGCGGCGACCGCCGCCAGGGCGTGCAGGGCCAGCGCCGACCACAGCAGTCGCGGGTGCCGGCGGGCCACCTGGCGGACATAGCGACGCAGCGCCTGGGCGTCGGCGACGGGCAGCGCGGCGCTCATCGGATCGCTCCCGCCGCCAGGTCGAGACCCTCGTCGTCGGGCTGCTCGCGGATCACCACCGCGCGGTAGTCGGGGTGCGTGGCGAGCAGCTCCTCGTGGGTCCCGGTGGCCACGACCCGGCCCTGTCGGACGAACGCGACGGTGTCGACGCGGTCGAGCACCAGCGGGCTGGTGGTGACCACGACGGTGGTGCGGCCGGCTCGCGCCGCGGCCAGCCGCGCCGCGATCCGGGCCTCGGTGTGCGCGTCGACCGCTGAGGTCGGCTCGACCAGCACCAGCACCTCGGGGTCGAGCGCCAGCGCCCGGGCCAGCACCAGCCGCTGGCGCTGTCCGCCGGAGAACGACCGGCCCCGCTCGGTGACCGGGGTGGCCAGCCCGTCGGGGAGGCCGGCCAGGATGTCGTCGGCGTCGGCCGCCGCCAGGGCTGCGTCGAGGTCGGCACCGGGCCGCACGACGAGACGCTGGCCGAGCGGGCCGGAGAAGAGCGCGGCCGCCGTGTCGGAGACGAGGATCGCGCGGCGCACCTCGCGGCGTGGCAGCTCGGTGAGCGGGACGCCACCCCAGGTCACGTCGGGGTCGGGATCGGGCGCGATCATGCCCAGCCGGTCGGCCAGCGCCGCGGTCTCGTCGGGGGAGTCGCTGACCAGGGCGGTGACGAGGCCGGGCGCCACCCGCAGGCCGGTACGCCGGTCGGCCAGCTCGCTGCCCGCAGGTGGGGTGGGCCGGGGCGTGGCCGGGGCGGCGTACTCCGAGGTGAGCGCGAGCACGCGGCAGACCCGCCGGGCGGCGACGCGTCCCCGGATCAGCTTGTTGGCGTACTCGGTGGCCGTGCGCAGCGGGATCATCAGGAACGCGGAGTAGCCGTAGAACGCGACCAGCTCGCCCGGCGTGATCTGGCCCTGCACGGCCGTGCGGGCGCCGAGCCAGACGACCACGACGACGAAGACACCGGGGAGCAGCACCTCGAGCGCGTCGAGCACCGACTGCAGGCGAGCGACGTGGACGCCGGCGCGGCGGACGTGCTGGGACTCGCGGCGGTACTTCGCGGCGAAGACGTCCTCACCGCCGATGCCGCGCAGCACCCGCAGCCCGCCGACGATGTCGCCGGCGGTGTTGGCCAGCTCGCCGGTCAGGTGCCGCTGGTCGGCGTTGCGCCGCTGCAGGGGTGCGAGCAGCGGCCCGAGCGCCAGCATCAGCAGCGGCATGCCGACCAGCACCACCAGTCCGAGCGTCACCGAGGTGGCGAGCAGGATCGCGGAGACGAGCAGGAACGACACGACGGCGCCCGAGAACCGCGCGGACACGTCCATCACCTGGCCGAGGTGGGACAGGTCGGAGGTGCCGATCGCGACCACCTCGCCGGTCGAGACCCGGCGCGGCAGCGTGGCGCCGAGGTCGCAGGACTGCCGGCCGACCAGCTGAACCGTGCGGTAGGCCGCGGTCAGCCAGTTGGTGACGGCGTAGCGGTGCCGGAGGATGCCGCTGACCGCCTGCACCAGCCCCACCGCGAGCATCAGCCCGGCCCAGGTGAGCAGCGCCGAGGTGTCCTTGGCGGCGACGCCGCGGTCGATGGCGCGGCCCAGCAGGGCGGGCAGCACCGCCTGGCTGCTCATCCAGATGATGCCGAAGACCATCCCCATGACCAGGGTCCGCCACTGGCCGCGAGCGAGCCACCACAGGAAGCGACCCGGGGAGCGGTGGTCGGCGACTCCTGGATGGTCGAGGGGGAGCCGGCGCACTCGTCCGAGGCTACGACCCGGCCCGCCGGCCGCGCGACCGGGTTTCCCCGGTCCTACAGTGGCCGGGTGGACCTACGCAGCGCGGCCCTGGTGGCCCGGATCCGGGAGTCGGTGATCGGCGACGACCAGGTGATGGACGGGCCCTACGGCCCGCGCCGGGTGACCTACGCCGACTACACCGCCTCGGGACGCTCGCTCGGCTTCCTCGAGGACTTCATCCGCGACCAGGTGCTGCCGTCGTACGCCAACACGCACACCGAGGCCAGCGGCACCGGCCTGCAGACCACCCGCCTGCGCGAGGACGCCCGTCGGGTGATCCACGACGCGGTCGGCGGCGACGACGACACGGTGGTGATCTTCTGCGGGTCGGGCAGCACCGCGGCGATCGACAAGCTGGTGGGCATCCTCGGGCTGCGGCTGCCCAGCGCGATGGAGGACCGCTACCACCTCAGCGACGCCATCCCCGTCGACCAGCGTCCGGTGGTGTTCGTCGGGCCGTTCGAGCACCACTCCAACGAGCTGCCGTGGCGCGAGTCGGTCGCCGACGTGGTGACCATCCCCGAGGACGCCGACGGCCACATCGACCAGGCGGTGCTGCGCGCCGAGCTCGAGAGGCACGCCGACCGTCCGCTGCTGATCGGCTCCTTCTCGGCCGCCAGCAACGTGACCGGCATCGTGTCCGACACCTACGGCATCGCCGCCCTGCTCCACGAGTACGGCGCCCTGTCGCTGTGGGACTTCGCCGCCGCGGCGCCCTACGTCCAGATCGAGATGTCGCCCGCCGGCCGGCCACCGGAGACCCGCAAGGACGCGGTGTTCCTCTCGCCGCACAAGTTCATCGGCGGCCCGGGCACGCCCGGCGTCCTGGTGGTGCGCCGCGAGCTGCTCACCAACCGGGTGCCGGTGGTCGCGGGCGGCGGCACCGTCGCCTACGTCAACCCCACCGACCACCGCTACCTCGACGACCCGGCGCACCGCGAGGAGGGCGGCACCCCCGCCATCGTCGAGTCGATCCGCGCCGGCCTGGTCTTCCAGCTCAAGGAGGCCGTCGGGGTCGAGACGATCCAGGCCCGCGAGGAGGACATGCTGCGCCGGGCGCTGGCCGCCTGGGCCGAGGAGCCGGCGCTGCAGGTGCTCGGCAACCTTGAGGCACGGCGGCTCTCGATCGTGTCCTTCGTGGTGCGCGGGCCGTCGGGTCGGCGCCTCCACCACAACTACGTCGTCGCGCTGCTCAACGACCTGTTCGGCATCCAGACCCGCGGCGGCTGCTCCTGCGCCGGCCCCTACGGCCACCGCCTGCTCGGCATCGACATCGAGCAGTCGCACGAGTACGAGTCGGAGATCGCGGTCGGTTGCGAGGGGATCAAGCCCGGTTGGGTGCGGGTCAACTTCAACTACTTCATCGACGAGGAGGTGTTCACCTATCTCGTCGAGGCGGTGCGGCTGGTCGCCCGCGACGGCTGGCGGCTGCTCGGCGACTACCGCTTCGACCCCGCCACCGGTCTGTGGCACCACCGCGGCGGCACCGTCGAGCCGCCGCTGCGGCTGGCCGACGTCTCCTACGACGACACCGGGGCGATGACCTACCCCCGGCACGGCAGCACCGCCCCCGTCGCGGCCCTGGCCGGCTATCTCGACCTGGGTCGCCAGATCCTGGCCGCCGCCAGCCCGCCCGACCTGGCCGCCGCCCACGTCTCCGACGACTTCGACCAGCTGCTGTGGTTCGAGCTGCCCGAGGGCTCCTACACCCCCTGATTCCGGCTCCGCGAGACGGCGCTCCTGCCCGCTCGAGATGGCACTCCTGCCGCGCGGGCGGCGTATCTCCCCGGCCGGCCGCGGGTCCTCTCACCCACAGGGGCGACACTCGGCCGCCCAAAGGGGGAACTCATGAGCTCGCGCACCATCTGCCACTTCGTGCCGCCGTACGTGCAGTCGGAGGTGGTCAAGAACGCCGACGGCGCCGCCGCGGACAGCAGTCAGAAGAAGCTCGCCGACGAGGCCCGCAAGCGTCGCGCCGACACGATCGCGGCCGTCGACGCCGGCGGTGTCCAGGGCATCGCCCCGGCCCCGACCGGCACCTCGCGGCGCGAGGTCTACGACTCCGGCCACACCACCAACCAGCGGGTCACGCTGGTCCGCGCGGAGGGCGAGCCGGAGACCGACGACGCCGACGTGAGCAACGCCTACGACAACGCCGGCCACGTGCGGTCGTTCTACCAGCAGGTCCTCAACCGGGAGTCGATCGACAACAGGTTCCTCGACCTGGTGCTCAACGTGCACTTCGGCACCGGCTACAACAACGCCTTCTGGGACGGCGACGAGATGACCTTCGGCGACGGAGACGGCGTGATCTTCTCGGGCTTCGCCCGCTCGCTCGACGTGGTCGCCCACGAGCTCGCGCACGGCGTCACGCAGTTCACCTCCGGGCTGATCTACAAGAACCAGTCGGGCGCGCTCAACGAGCACTTCAGCGACGTGTTCGGCACCGCCGTCACCCAATGGGTCAACGGGGAGCACCCCGCCGACGCCGACTGGCTGATCGGCGACGAGATCATGGGCCCCGACCTCTACGGCGAGGCGCTGCGCTCCATGCGGCACCCCGGCACGGCCTACGACAACCCGATCCTGGGCACCGACCCGCAGCCCGCCCACTACGCCGACCGCTACACCGGCAGCGCCGACAACGGCGGGGTGCACATCAACTCGGGCATCCCCAACCGGGCGTTCTACCTCGCCGCCAGCGAGATCGGCGACACGGTGACGACCGCGCGGATCTGGTACCACGCGCTGCACTTCCTCGCGGCCGACAGCACCTTCGCCCAGGCCGCCGACCAGGTGGCCACCTCGGCGCGGGTCCTGGTCAAGGCCGGCTCGGCGCCGAAGGGCTCCGCGCAGATCGTCCGCGGCGCCTGGCGCGCCGTGGGTGTCGGCTGACGCGTCACCCCGATCGGTCAGGCCCGGCGGGTCAGCGGCCGAGGCCCTCGACGACCTCGGCCGCGGGCAGGGCGGTGAGTGACGAGCCGGGCAGCAGCAGCTTGGACCGGCGTACGCCGGAGCCGATCACCGCGACCGGGACGTCGCGCAGCCGGGCGTCCACGAGCAGCCGCCAGCCGGCGGGCAGGCCGACCGGGGTGATCCCGCCGTACTCCATGCCGGACTCCTCGACCGCCCGCTCCATCGACAGGAACGAGCACTTCCGCACGTCGAGCAGCTTGCGCACGGTCGTGTTGACGTCGGCGCGGGTGTCGGCGGCGACCACGCAGGCGGCGACCCGCTCCTCCCCGTCGCGGCGGCCCATCACGACCACGCAGTTGGCGCTGGCCTCCAGCGGCAGGTCGGCGGCCTCGCAGAGCGCGGCGGTGTCGGCCAGGCCGGGGTCGATCTCGACCACGCCCACCTCGGCGGCGCCCGGCCAGGCGCGCAGCGCAGCGGCGACCGGGTCCGCCAGCAGGTCCGGCCGGTCCAGGGCGGGCACGGTCGTCAGCGTGCCGAGCGAGGGGGTCATGCCCCCATCGTGGGGGATCGTCCCCGGACACGACAAAGGGGCCGCGTTCCCCCGAATCGCGGCCCCTTCGCTGGCGTCCCGAGTCACTCCTCGGGAACCACCGCCCACATCGCGACGTAGGCGACGATCAGCGACCCGAAGCCGAACACGGCTCCGAGCACGGTGAGCACCCGGACGAGCGTCACGTCGACGCCGAGGTAGTCGGCGACGCCGGAGCAGACGCCGGCCACCATCTTGTCGTCGCGGCGGCGCACCAGGCGCTTGGCCGTGGGCGGCTGGGAGTAGTCGGGCATGGGGTTCTGGGTGGGCTGGTTCATCACTCCTCCTCCTGGATGAGGTCGAGATCGGTGGGTTCGTGGGCGTCGCGAGCCGCGGCGTACGTCCGCTGCTCGGCGAGCGAACGGCGGCGGCCGGAGACGACCGCGGCGAGCAGTCCGGCAGCGCCGGCGAACACCCACGGCAGCGGGAGCAGCCAGCGGACGTCCCCGGCGGCGACGTTGCCGGTCTGGATCACCGCCCAGATGCCGACCAGGCCGGCGAAGGCCAGGCCCATCACGAGGTGGCCGACGTGGAGGGGGTGGAAGCCGCTGGGGCGGTCGTCGAGGTCATGGGTGTTCATCGGGTCTCCTGGGGAGCGGTGGGGAGTGGGTCCATGTGCACGTCCACCTCGCCGAAGCCGAGCTGGATGTCGAGGTAGACGGTGGCCACCTCGTTCGGCACGTCGTGGTGCTGGCTGAAGTCGAGCCCGAGCCCGTCGCGGGTGGCGCCGAACACCTGGGCGCTGCCTGCGCCGATGCTCGTCGTGGTCTGCACGTCGACGTTGCGGGGCACGATCACCTCGATCCGGCCGGCACCCTGCTCGAGGGCGATCCGCTGGCCGTCGAGCGCGGCCGGGTCGGTGACGTCGCTGAAGTCGTAGACCAGCTCGCCGGCCGCCTGGGAGTACGTCGTGTCCACGGCGCCGGCCGTCAGCGGACGGACGGTCGTCTGGTCGGTCTCGATGCGCTCGCCGATGGTCGCTCCGGCCAGTGCCGTCGCCGACACCAGGCCGAGGAAGATGATCCCGCCGGCGCGGCCGTAGAACGCGCCGACCAGCAGCATCACCGCGGCGATGGCGGTGGCCAGGGCGGGGTAGGCCGACGGCGCGACATCGGTGCCGGCGACGTCGATCATGCCGAGCACACCGATGCCGAGCACCATCAGCGCCAGGGTGATCCACACCAGCAGCGGGCCGCGGCGACGCGGGTCGCGCACGGGCGGGGGCGGCGGCGGGTTCCAGCCTGCCGTGGGTGGGAACGGCGGGGCCGGCGGCAGCTGGCCGGTCCCGGCGTCGGACGGAAGGCGACCGGTGGTGCTGGAGGGCGGGCCGGCGACGGGTGTGGTGGTCATGGGAGCTCCTTGGGGGCCGGCGTAGGCCGGCGGCGGTGGGGCCGCGGCCGGGGTGCCGGGCGGTGGGTAGGGCTGGCCGGCGTAGGGGCCGGCGTACGGCTGGGGAGGCGCGGCGGGACGGCGCTCCCGCGAGGAGGCGATCAGGAGCACCACGAGGGCGATCAGGGCCAGCGGCCAGGAGACCCATCGGGCGTCCGACCACGTGCCCAGCAGCGCCAGCCCGGCGACCACGCCCACGCCGATCAGCGCCACCCCGAGGCTGCGCTCGTCGAGCCGGATCACGGCCGAGCCGGCGCCGTCCTCGGGAAGCAGCAGCCACAGCGCGCCGTACAACAGCACCCCGGACCCCCCGAACAGCGCCAGCACCACCAACGCCACCCGCACGATCAGCGGGTCGACGTCGAAGTGCCGGGCCAGGCCGCCGGCGACGCCGGCGATCTTGCGGTCGGCGAGGATCGTGCGGCGCAGCCGGGACACGTCGCGCATCTGCTGCGTCGTGACGCGGGGGCCGTAGCCCTGGTCGGGACCGCTTCCGGTCTCGGGCGGGGTGGCCGTGCTGGTGCCGCCGGTGGGCTCCTCGGGAGGTGCTGTGGTCATGACTCCACTCTGCTCCGCGCACGGCTCGCGGACCATCGGGGACCACCCTGGTTCGCACCGGACCGGGCGGGGGGTCGCTCAGGGTCCGGTCGGGGTCACGCCTCATGGTCGGAGGGCGGGCGCTGTGTGACGATTGACGATGAAATGACCACGACCTTGCCTCCCCAGGCCCCGACGCGACGCGAGCCCCGGCGCGCCTACCGCGACAGCCAACGGCTGATCGTGGGCGGCGTCGCGTCCGGGTTGGCGCGTCATCTGGGCGTGCCGGTGCTGTGGGTACGGGCCGGCTTCGTGGCGGCGACCGTGCTGGGCGGCCTCGGGATCGCGTTCTACGCCGGCCTGTGGATGGTGCTGCCGAGCGACGCCGCCTTCGTGGAGGAGGCGCCGGGGCTCGAGAGCGCCAGCCGCACCGGGAAACGCCCCGGCCGGGTCCGTCGGCTGACCGACGTGGGTCCGGCCGTGGCCCTGGGGGCCCTCGGCGTCGGGCTGCTGTTCCTCGTCGAGGCGGTGCTCGGCACCGGCGCGGTGTTCTGGCCGATGGTCCTCGGGCTGGTCGGCATCGGGCTGCTGTGGCGGCAGGCCGACGAGGTGCAGCGCGAGCGCTGGCTCGACACCGGCGGTCGGATCGACCCGTTCCGGGCGGTGTTCGGCAGCGGCGGGTGGGCGTCGTACGCCCGGGTGGCGGCCGGCCTCGGCCTGGTGGTCTTCGCCGTCGTGATCTTCTCCCTGCACGCCGGCGACCTGGGGGTCGCTCGCGACATCACCGTCGCCGCGCTGCTCGGCATCGTCGGGCTGGCGATCGTGGTCGGGCCGTGGGTCTTCCGGCTGGCCTCCGACCTGACCGCCGAGCGCGCCGAGCGGGTCCGGTCGCAGGAGCGTGCCGACGTCGCCGCACACCTGCACGACTCGGTGCTGCAGACGCTGGCGCTGATCCAGAAGAACGCCACCGACGGGCCGATGGTGGCGCGGCTGGCCCGCGCCCAGGAGCGCGACCTGCGGGCGTGGCTCTACTCCGGTGAGTCCACCGACGAGCGCAGCCTGGCCTCCGCGCTCCGCGGGGTCGGCGCCGAGGTGGAGGACGCCCATGGCGTGACGGTCGACGTCGTCAGCGTCGGCGACTGTCCGATGAGCGAGACCGTCCGCCCGCTCGTCAACGCCACCCGCGAGGCCGTGACCAACGCCGCCAAGCACGCCGGCACCGGCCGGGTCGACGTCTACGCCGAGGTGATCGGTCCGCACGTCGAGGTGTTCGTCCGCGACCGTGGCGCCGGCTTCGACCCCGACCACATCCCCGACGACCGGCTCGGCGTGCGGCACAGCATCGTCGACCGGATGGAGCGCCACGGCGGCACGGCGCGCATCCGCTCCGCCCCCGGCGAGGGCACCGAGGTCCGGCTCAGCATGCAGCTGGCCGACGCGGCCGGGCCCGCCGACACCGACGTACCACCCCCAGGAGGGAACCAGCCATGAGTGAGCAGAGCCGGGTCCGTGTCGTCATCGTCGACGACCACGCGATGTTCCGACGGGGGGTGCGCGCCGAGCTCGGCGACGCGGTCGACGTGGTCGCCGAGGCGGGTGACGTCGGCGAGACGGTGGCCGCGATCGCCGCCGAGCACCCCGACGTGGTGCTGCTCGACGTCCACCTGCCCGGCGGTGGCGGGGTCGAGGTGATGCGGCAGGCCCCCTCGCCGGAGGCGCGCTATCTCGCCCTCTCGGTCAGCGACGCCGCCGAGGACGTCATCGGCACCATCCGTGGCGGTGCCCGGGGCTACGTCACCAAGACCATCACCGGGCCCGAGCTGGTCGCCGCGATCCAGCGGGTCTCCGACGGCGATGCGGTGTTCTCGCCGCGCCTGGCCGGCTTCGTGCTCGACGCGTTCGCGGGCTCGATCGAGGTGTCCGCCGTCGACGAGGACCTGGACCGGCTGACCGAGCGCGAGCGCGAGGTGATGCGGCTGATCGCGCGCGGCTACGCCTACAAGGAGGTGGCCAAGGAGCTGTTCATCTCCATCAAGACCGTCGAGACCCACATGTCGTCGGTGCTGCGCAAGCTGCAGCTCTCCTCGCGCCACGAGCTCACCCGCTGGGCCTCCGACCGCCGGCTGCTCTGAGGGTCGTCCCGTCGCGGGCTGAGTCGCGGGCCGCCGCGTCGGCCGCGCAGCGTCATCCGGAACGAGCGTCGGGGCGGCCGGGGTGGATGACGTCCCATGGCGACCCGCGGTGGGCCGCGTGGGGAGATGTCTACTGGTGCGTACGACGCACCGGCTGCTCCGTACGCACCAGTAGCCCCCGACCGCGCCGGACCCGGCGGCGCGCCGCGCGGTACTCCGGTCGCACCCGGCGCGGACCGCCCGGCTAGCCTGACCGCCATGGATCTCCTCGAACACGCGCTGGTCTTCCTCCACTTCATCGGCTGGGCCGCGCTGCTCGGCGGGATGGTCGTCCAGATGCGCGAGCCGGCCAAGACGGTCAACGCGGCGATGCGCGACGGCATCGGCCTCGCCTTCCTGGCCGGCCTGTTCCTCGTGGGGGTGCTCGAGAGCGGCGACGAGGACGTCAACCACGCCAAGATCGCGGTGAAGTTCACCATCGGGCTGGTGGTGCTGATCCTGGTGATGGCCAACATGCGCAAGGAGAAGATCCCCGACGGCCTCTTCTGGGGCCTGATGGCGCTCACCCTCGGCAACATGGCGGTGGCGATCTTCTGGACCGGCTCCTGAGCCGCTGCTGACCCGGCCGGGCCCACGGCGTACGCCGGCCGCTGAAGGACCCGCGCGGCATGTCGCCGCCGCCCCGTAGGCTGGGGCCGACATGAGCGACGCTTTTCCGATCCCCGGGCTCGACGTCGCCGACCCCACGCCGGCACGCACCACGCCGAGCGCCGATGAGCTGCTCGAGGGGCTCAACGAGCCGCAGCGCGCGGCCGTCGTCCATGCCGGCGCCCCGCTGCTGGTGGTGGCCGGCGCCGGGTCCGGCAAGACCCGGGTGCTGACCCGGCGGATCGCCTGGCTGATCGCCGAGCGGCACGCGCATCCCGGCTCGATCCTGGCGATCACCTTCACCAACAAGGCCGCCAACGAGATGAAGGAGCGGGTCGAGGACCTGGTGGGCCGGCGGGCCCGGATGATGTGGGTCTCGACGTTCCACTCCGCCTGCGTCCGCATCCTGCGCAAGGAGATCGACAAGCTCGGGCTCAAGTCCAGCTTCTCGATCTACGACGCGGCCGACTCCAAGCGGCTGATGACGCTGGTGCTGCGCGACCTCGACGTCGACCCGCGCCGCTACCAGCCCGCCGCGATCCTGCACTGGGTCTCCGACCAGAAGAACGAGCTGCGCGACCCCGACGACGCCGCCAAGGACGCTCGCAACCACTTCGAGGAGACCTGCGCGGCGGCCTACGCCCTCTACCAGCGTCGCCTGCGCGAGGCCAACGCGCTCGACTTCGACGACCTGATCATGGCGACGGTGCACCTGTTCCAGCTCTACCCCGAGGTGCGCGAGACCTACCGGCGCCGGTTCCGCCATGTCCTGGTCGACGAGTACCAGGACACCAACCATGCGCAGTACGCCCTGATCCACCAGCTGTGCGCCGACTCCTTCGAGGAGACCGTCCTCGACGCGGCCGAGCCGGAGGAGCCGGTCGACCGGGTGGGGCCGAGCGAGCTGATGGTGGTGGGCGACGCCGACCAGTCGATCTATGCCTTCCGCGGCGCCAACATCCGCAACATCCTCGACTTCGAGCAGGACTTCCCCGACGCGACGTCGATCCTGCTCGAGCAGAACTACCGCTCCACCCAGACCATCCTCAACGCCGCCAACGCCGTCATCGAGCGCAACAGCGGCCGCAAGCCCAAGCGCCTGTGGTCCGACGCCGGCGCCGGCGACCCGATCGTGGGCTACGTCGCCGACGACGAGCACGACGAGGCCCGGTTCGTCGCCGAGGAGATCGACCGGCTCACCGACGCCGGCCAGGCCAAGCCCGCCGACGTCGCCGTGTTCTACCGCACCAACGCGCAGTCCCGGGTCTTCGAGGAGGTGTTCATCCGCGTCGGCCTTCCCTACAAGGTCGTCGGCGGGGTGCGCTTCTACGAGCGCCGTGAGGTGCGCGACGTGCTCGCCTACCTCCGCACCCTCGCCAACCCCGACGACGAGATCTCACTGCGCCGCATCCTCAACACCCCGCGGCGCGGGATCGGCGACCGGGCCGAGGCCGCCGTGGCGGCGTACGCCGACCGCGAGGGGCTGACCTTCTGGGAGGCGCTGCGCCGGGCCGAGGAGGCGCCGGGGCTGGCGACCCGCTCGCTGCGTCAGATCCTCGGCTTCGTCGAGATGGTCGAGGAGCTCCAGTCGATGGTCGAGGCCGACGAGCGGCCCGACGTGATCGTCGAGACCGTGCTGGAGCGCTCGGGCTACCTCGCCGAGCTGGAGGCCTCCGACGACCCCCAGGACGCCACCCGGGTCGAGAACCTCGCCGAGCTGGTCGCCGTGGCCCGGGAGTTCTCCGACGACCCGGTCGCCGGGCCGTCCGCCGACCCGGCCGACGTCGACGCGGGCCTGGTGGCTCCCGGCCTCGGCGACTTCCTCGAGCGGGTCGCCCTGGTCGCCGACACCGACCAGATCCCCGACGCTCCCGACGGCGACGACGGCGGCGTGGTCACGCTCATGACGTTGCACACGGCGAAGGGGCTGGAGTTCCCGGTGGTGTTCCTGACCGGCCTCGAGGACGGCGTCTTCCCCCACTCCCGCTCGCTGGGCGACCAGCCCGAGCTCGAGGAGGAGCGCCGGCTCGCCTACGTCGGGGTCACCCGCGCCCAGCAGCGGCTGCACGTCTCCCGCGCGCTTCTCCGCTCGGCCTGGGGCGCGCCGATGCACAACCCCGCCTCCCGCTTCCTCTCCGAGCTGCCGGCCGAGCTGGTCGACTGGCGCCGCGAGGAGTCGGCGCAGACCCGCTGGGGCCGTCCCGACGTCGCCTCGTCCTCCCGCGCCGCCACCGGCCTCGGCTCGCCCACGGCCGCCGGTCGCCGCAACTTCTCCTCGGCGGCGGTCCGGCTCGACGCACAGACCAAGGCCAAGCCCAGCCGTGACATCCCCTCCCTGGAGCCCGGCGACCGGGTGCTGCACCCGTCGATGGGGATGGGCACCGTCGTCACCCTCGAGGGCACCGGCGAGAAGACCGTCGCGTCGATCGACTTCGGCTCCGAGGGCGTCCGCCGGCTGCTGCTGCGCTACGCGCCGGTCGAGAAGCTCTGACTCAGGGCGTCACGCCGTGCGCGACGAGCGCGGCGTAGGGGTCGACCGGGTCGCCGGCGCCGGGGTGCACCTCGAGGTGCAGGTGCGGGCCGGTGGTGTTGCCGGTGGAGCCGATGTAGCCGATGACCTCGCCCTGGCCGACGGTCTCGCCGACCGACACGGCGTAGGAGGTCTGGTGGCAGTACCAGATCTCGGTGCCGTCATCGAGGGTGACCACGGTCTTGTTGCCGTAGGCGCCGTCATAGCCGACCTCGGTCACGACGCCCCGGGCGATCGACATGATCGGCGTGCCGCTGGGCGCGGCGAAGTCGAGGCCGGTGTGGACGCTCGACCACAGATAGCTGGACTGCCCGAAGCCGGCGGTGAGGCGATAGCTGGCGACCGGCAGCACCCACAGGTTGGCCTTGATCTTCGCCGACTGGGCCTCGGCCGCCTTGCCCAGGGCGGCCAGGGCCTGGTTGCGGACCTTCGCGGCGTCCTCCGCCTTGGCGACCAGCTTGGCGTCGGTGCCCTCGGCGGAGGCGTCGCGGCCGCCGCCACGGCTGACGACCTGGGTGCGTCCGGCGACCAGGTTGGCGTCGGCCGCCTTGCTGGTGCCGGTCATCGCGCCGGGCTGGTGCAGGGAGCCGGAGGCCGAGGTCGCGACGACCGCGTCGACCGTCGGACCGTGGGTGGTCGAGACCACCGCGCCGCCGACCGAGGCGGCCAGCACGGCGATGCCGGCCAGCACCGGCGGCGACGGGAGCAGCGGGAACAGCGAGCCGCGCGACCCGGCATGGCCGGCGGCGCGACGTTTGCCGGCCTGCTGAGTGGGTACGACGTCGGTGGTGGCCGCCTGAGAGACCGGCTGAGAAGGGGTGGGGGAGCCAGAGGACCGGCGGCGAGGGCCGCGACGATCCGCACGATGGCTACCCATAGGTGTTGGTCCTAGCTCGGGGGGACGGGACAACGACCCCAGACTGTAACGGAAAGGTCACAGGTCCTGAAACTCGCCTGTCCACTCAGTGTGCAAAACCTGTGCCGCCGCCGCTGGCGAATGCCGGAACTGCCCTCGTTCGGCACCGCGTCCACGCTGACAACGCTGTCCTGAGGGGCGGCGGGCGTGTTCTCGCTCACAATCTGCCGGGATGTGCGCTGAGCGGTCGCCTCGGGCATGGCCGACCCGGTGAAGCCGCGGCTAGGGTGCGTGGAGATGTTGCGGCAGGCGCGTGACCGATCCGGCTACCACCCGCCGCTCCGACCTTCCCGCCACTCGACGCAAGGACATGGCTCGTGGACCTGATGGAGTACCAGGCGAAGGAGCTCTTCGCCAAGCACGGCGTACCGGTGACCGTGGGCACGGTGATCACCGAGCCCGCGGAGGCCGCGGCGGCCGCCGAGACCGAGGGTGCCGGGAGCGGTGGCCGGGTGGTCGTCAAGGCCCAGGTGAAGACCGGCGGTCGCGGCAAGGCGGGCGGCGTCAAGCTGGCGCAGGACCCGCAGGACGCGGTGGCCAAGGCGACCGAGATCCTCGGCATGGACATCAAGGGCCACACCGTGCACCGGGCGCTGGTGGCGCCCGCGGCCGACATCGCTGAGGAGTACTACTTCTCCTTCCTGGTCGACCGCGCCAACCGCGACTACCTCTGCATCGCCTCCACCGAGGGCGGCGTCGAGATCGAGGTGACCGCGGTGGAGAACCCCGACGCGGTCGCCAAGGTGTCGATCGACCCGCAGGTCGGCGTGGACGACGCGAAGGCCGCTGAGATCGTCGCCGCGACCGGCTTCGCCGCGGAGGTGGCCGACCAGGCGAAGCAGGTGATCCAGCGGCTGTGGGACGTCTTCATCAAGGAGGACGCCACCCTGGTCGAGGTCAACCCGCTCGTCCGTCTCGGCGACGGGTCGCTCGAGGCGCTCGACGGCAAGGTCACCCTCGACGCCAACGCCGACTTCCGGCACGAGGACCACGCCGGGTTCGAGATCCGCGAGGAGGAGGACCCGCTGGAGCTGATGGCGAAGGAGAAGGACCTCAACTACGTCAAGCTCGACGGTGAGGTCGGCATCATCGGCAACGGGGCCGGCCTGGTGATGTCCACCCTCGACGTGGTGGCCTACGCCGGTGAGAGGCACGGCGGCGTGAAGCCCGCCAACTTCCTCGACATCGGCGGCGGTGCGAGCGCCGAGGTGATGGCCAACGGGCTGCACATCATCCTGGGCGACGCGCAGGTCAAGTCCGTCTTCGTCAACGTCTTCGGCGGCATCACCGCCTGCGACGCGGTCGCCAACGGCATCGTGCACGCGCTGGAGCTGCTCGGCTCCGAGGCCGACAAGCCGCTGGTGGTGCGCCTCGACGGCAACAACGTCGACGAGGGCCACCGGATCCTGGCCGAGGCCGCCCACCCGCTGGTCACCATCGTCGACACCATGGACGGCGCCGCCGACAAGGCCGCCGAGCTGGCCCACGCCGCGAGCAACTGAGAGCCGAGGACAAGACAGACATGGCCATCTTCCTGACCGAGAACAGCAAGGTCGTCGTCCAGGGCATGACGGGCTCGGAGGGCATGAAGCACACCACCCGGATGCTCGCCTCCGGGACGACCATCGTCGGCGGCGTCAACCCGCGCAAGGCGGGCGAGACCGTCAGCGTCGAGGGACACGACCTCCCGGTGTTCGGCACCGTCGCCGACGCGATGGCGACCACCGGCGCCGACGTGTCGGTGGTGTTCGTGCCGCCCGCCTTTACCAAGGCTGCCGTGGTCGAGGCCGTCGACGCGGGCATGCCGCTGGTGGTGGTGATCACCGAGGGCGTGCCGGTCCACGACACCGCCGAGTTCCGCTCGTACGCCGCCTCGAAGGGCACCCGGGTCATCGGTCCCAACTGCCCCGGCCTGATCAGCCCCGGCCGGTCCAACGCCGGCATCATCCCGGCCACCATCGCGGGCGCCGGCCCGATCGGGCTGGTGTCCAAGTCGGGCACGCTGACCTACCAGATGATGTACGAGCTGTCCGAGTTCGGCTTCTCCTCGGCCGTCGGCATCGGCGGCGACCCGATCATCGGGACCACCCACATCGACTGCCTCGAGGCGTTCGAGAACGACCCCGAGACCGTGGCGATCGTGATGATCGGCGAGATCGGCGGCGACGCCGAGGAGCGGGCCGCGGCCTACATCAAGGACCACGTCACCAAGCCGGTCGTCGGCTACGTCGCCGGCTTCACCGCGCCCGAGGGCAAGACCATGGGTCACGCCGGCGCCATCGTGTCCGGCTCCTCGGGCACCGCCCAGGCCAAGAAGGAGGCCCTCGAGGCCGTGGGTGTCAAGGTCGGCAAGACGCCCTCGGAGACCGCCCAGCTGATGAAGGACGTGCTCGCCTCCCTCTGAGCCGGTCACCGTCCACCGTTCGAGCCCCGGAGCCCCGCTCCGGGGCTCGGTCGTCGGTGGGGCGACCGGACCCGTCGGTGGCTCAGCCTCCGCTGGCGGTCTTGCCGGGCTTCGGCAGCGCGGGCAGCCGCTGCTGGGCGCGCTCGACGAGGGCCAGGAAGTCGCCGGCCGACATCGTCACACCCTGGGTGGGGGTGAAGCCGACCTGGGCGATCGCCGAGCCGGAACGCACGATGCCCATCTGGTAGGTCACGGTCCGCTGGTCGGAGACCTCGGCGGCGACCCGCCACACCGCCAGCTCCCCGTCGGATGTCCGCCGGTCGGCGACCTTGGTGACCTTGGTGCCGAGGTTGCGGTCCTCGCACGACGACATCCGCTTGCGCAGCGCCTCGACGAAGGCGGCCCCGGCCTTGGGTGACGTCGTGCCGACGGTCTCGGTGAGGCCGAAGGTGTCCGGGAGCTTCTCCTCCGGGAACAGGAAGGTGCGGGTCCACGCGTCACCGAACGGCCTGCCGTTGAAGTCGGTGCCGTCGCACTGGGTCGCGGCGGTGTTGACCAACGCCTTCTTGGGGTCGGTGCCGACCCAGGAGCTGTCCACGCCGGTCACCGGCGGCAGGTCGACGCCGCTGAGCATGCCCGGCACCAGGCCGACGGGGTACGGCGGCCGCACCCGCAGCGTCGGCGGGCTCGCGCAGGTGCCGGCTCCCGGGGAGCCGCACAGGCCGTTGACCGCCGCGGCCAGCAGCGACGCGCGGGCCGACACCGCCTGCGGGGAGAGCCGGCCGTTGCCGGGCCCGTCGCTGAGCACCGTGGTGGTGACCTGGCCCGTGCGTGCCACCCCCACCACCATGGTGCTCGCGGGTCGCGCCCAGCCGCGCAGCACCAGGAGGGTGGCCTGGTCGCCCACGCCGTCGACGGCCCGGGTCGACACCAGCTGGACCCGGTCGGCCGGGCAGCCGGCGTACCAGCCGACGCTGGTCTGGAAGGTCCGCTTCGCGACCTGGGCCGTCCGGGACAGCTCGGTCAGCTGGAACGCCTCGTAGGGCGATCGCTTGCGAGCGGGGGAGTAGCTGCGCACCAGCGCCCCCGTGGCCTGCGGGTCGGCGAACCGGCTCTGCTGACACGGCAGCACCAGCCCGTCGCCGTCGAGGTTCTTGGTGGTCCCGGCCACCCGCCAGTGCACCGCGGGGGCCAGCCGCTTCAGCTGGTCGGCGGCCAACAGGTCGTCGGCGTCGAGCTCCGGCGGGGGAGGCGGTGCCTCGCTGCGGAGCACCGGCGTCGGCACCAGCGCCTCCTTCTCATGGGCCAGCGTCGGGTGGGCGTGGCCGTCGTACCCGACCGCCGCCCCGCTGCCGATCACCAGCGCGACGACCGCAGCGACACCCGCCAGCGTGTAGCCGCGCCGGCGGGCGGTGCCCTGGCGGCGCACGATGGTGACCCGGGGCCAGGTGACGTCGCCGAGCCGCTGCCTGAGCCGGTCCAGGTAGAGCCGCACCATGCCGGGCTCGGCGCCCCGGTGCAGGGTGAAGGTCGCGGTCGCCGTCTGCAGCTCCCGCTCGGCCGCCTCGCGGGTCAGCCCCGCCTCGCGGGCGAGCTCCTCGAGGGAGTTGCGGGTGAGCGTCGACAGCACCAGGACCCGGCGCTGCACGAAGCTCAGCTTCCCTAGTGCCTCGAGGGTGGCGGCGATGTCGGGATCGTCGCTGCGGTCGCGGTGGAAGACCCGTGCTCCGGAGCGTCGGTGGGCGTGCGCCCAGGCGACCGGGCGGGCCCACCGCTCGGGGTCACCGGTGCGGGCCACCTTGCGCCAGTGGTGCCACGCCGCGACGAAGGCGTCGCGCACCGCCGCCTGCGAGGCGGGCAGGTCGCCGGTGAGCGCGTAGCACTGGTGGAGGAGCCGATCACGAGCGTCGGCATAGAAGCCGTCGAAGTCAGCGCTGTCCACCATGGCCCATCCACGGTACGCGAGCGGTCCCCGGGCACGCACATCGCAGCGGGTGCCCCCGACCCGGGACGTCCGGGTCCGGCGTGGGAGCCCGCCCGGGCGCCGCGCGGCGGCGATGATGGGCGGGTTATGACCTCGTTGCTGAGCGCGCCCCGCACCCGCCCCGTCGACGCGCGGCACCGTCGTCCGCTGTGGGTCGCGGCGCCGGTCGCCGGCGTGCTGGCCGGGCTGGTCGCGCTGCTGCCGCTGGTGGTGGTCTCGCTCGCCGGGTGGTACCTCGCCGACGGCGGCGGTCACGGCGCCCCCCGTGACGCGCTCCGCGTCGGCGCGCTGGCCTGGCTCGCGGCGCACGGGAGCGGGTTCCACGTCCAGGGGGCCGCGGTGACGGTGCTGCCGCTCGGGCTGACGCTGTGGTCGGGCTGGGTGGTCTGGCGCACCGGGCATCGCCTCGGCGACGCGGTGTCCGGTCACGGGCCCGACGCCGACCGGATCGCCGACGGGGAGCGCGACTGGACGGTGCCGCTGGCGACCCTCCTCTTCGCGGGTGGGTACGCCGTGCTGGGGGCGTTGCTGACCCTGGCCGGCGACGCGCGGACCGCGCCGGACGGCAGCCGGGCGGTCCTCGTCGCACTGACGCTGGCGGTGCTCGTGGGCGGGCCCGCGATCGCCACCGGCTCCGGCCGCCTGCCGGTGTGGGTCGCGACCCTGCCCGAGGCGGTCCCGGCGACCGCCGCCGCAGCGGTCGCCGTGCTGCGCTGGCACCTCCTCGCGGCGGCGACGCTGCTCCTGGTCGCCCTGGCGCTCGACTGGCCCTCGGCCGCCAACGTGATGTCCCAGCTCGGCACCTCGCCGTCGGGCACGCTGTCGATGACCGTGGCCTCGCTGGTGCTGCTGCCCAACGCCGTCGTCTTCTCCGGGTCCTATCTCCTGGGCGCGGGGTTCACGGTCGGCACCGGCACGCTGGTCACCCCGATGGCGGTGGTGCTCGGCCCGCTGCCGCTGTTCCCGCTGCTGGCGGCGCTGCCCGACGGGGGAGAGCCGGCCGCGTGGACGGCGTACCTCCTCGGCGTGCCGGCCGTGGTCGCCGCGGTCGGCGTGATCCGGGCCCAGCGCCGCCACCCCACCACCCGCTGGGACCAGGGAGCCCTGCGGGGCTGCGTGGGCGGGGCACTGGCCGCACTGGCGTTCGGGCTGCTGGCCCGGCTCGCCGGTGGGGCGGTGGGTCCCGGGCGGATGCAGCACGTCGCGCCGTTCGCGTCCTCCGCGCTCGTCTATGCCATCGCGGCGTTCGGCATCGGTGGTCTGGTGGGCGGGCTGCTGGCCACGGCCTGGCAGCGTCGGCGGGCGCGGGCGTCCAGCCCGGAGTGACCCCGTCGGGGCCGCCGTCCCCGCTCGCTACACTGCGGCGGTGCCCATCCCCGCCGTCCCCGCCGGACCCGCCCGGCTGGTCGCGATGGTCTCCGGATCCGGCACCAACCTCCAGGCCCTGCTCGACGCCTGTGCCGACCCGGCGTACGGCGCCCAGGTGGTGGCCGTCGGGGCCGACCGGGACGGCATCGAGGGGCTGGCCCGAGCCGAGCGCGCGGGCATCCCCACGTTCGTGCGGGAGGTGAGCTCCTTCGAGACCCGGGAGGGGTGGGACCGGGCGGTGCGCGACATCGTGATGCGCTTCGACCCCGACCTGGTGGTGCTCGCGGGCTTCATGAAGCTGCTCGGCGACGACTTCCTCGGGGAGTTCGGTGGCCGGGTGGTCAACACCCACCCCGCGCTGCTGCCGTCGTTCCCGGGGATGCACGGACCCGCCGACGCGCTCGACCACGGTGTGAAGGTCACCGGCGCCACGCTGTTCCTGGTGGACGCCGGCGTCGACACCGGACCGATCGTGGCGCAGACCGCCGTCGCGGTCGAGCCCGGCGACACCGTGGAGTCGCTGCACGAGCGGATCAAGGTCGCCGAGCGCACCATGCTCGCCGACGCCGTGGGCCGGATGGTCCGCGAGGGGTTCACCGTCGAGGACAGGAAGGTCAGGTTCGGTCGATGAACGACGCCGCGCAGGGGCGGGTGCCGATCAGGCGGGCGCTGGTCTCCGTCTACGACAAGTCAGGGCTCGACGCGCTGGTCCGCGGGCTGCACGAGGCCGGCGTCGCCCTGGTCTCCACCGGTGGCTCCGCCGCCCTGATCGAGGGGCTCGGCCTGCCGGTGACCCGGGTGGAGGAGCTCACCGGCTTCCCGAGTGCCTCGACGGTCGGGTGAAGACGCTGCACCCGCGGGTGCACGCGGGCATCCTGGCCGACCGGCGGCTGGACTCCCACGTCGAGCAGCTGGCCGACCTCGGGGTGGAGCCGTTCGACCTGGTGGTGTCCAACCTCTACCCCTTCACCCAGACGGTGAGGTCCGGCGCCAGCCCCGACGAGTGCGTCGAGCAGATCGACATCGGCGGACCGTCGATGGTGCGTGCGGCCGCGAAGAACCATCCCTCGGTGGCGATCGTGACCTCGCCGGCACGCTACGACGACGTGCTGGCCGCGGTGGCGGCCGGCGGCTTCACCCTGGCGCAGCGACAGGCGCTGGCCGCCGAGGCCTTCGTCCACACGGCGACGTACGACGTGCACGTCGCGTCCTGGATGGGCAACGTGCTCACCGACACCTCGGACGGCTCGGGCTTCCCTGCCTGGGTCGGCGCCACCTGGGGACAAGGCCGCCGTGCTGCGCTACGGCGAGAACCCGCACCAGCCGGCCGCGCTCTACACCGACGGCTTCGTCCCCGCCCCGGGGCTGGCACAGGCCAGCCAGCTCCACGGCAAGGAGATGTCCTACAACAACTACGTCGACGCCGATGCCGCCCGCCGGTCGGCGTTCGACTTCGACGAGCCGGCCGTGGCGGTCATCAAGCACGCCAACCCGTGCGGGATCGCGGTGGGCTCCGACGTGGCCGACGCCTACGTCAAGGCCAACGCGTGCGACCCGGTGTCGGCGTTCGGCGGCGTGATCGCGGCCAACCGGCCCGTGTCGGTGGCGATGGCCGAGGCGCTCCGGGACACCTTCACCGAGGCGATCGTGGCACCCGGCTACGACGACGGTGCCGTCGAGGTGCTCCAGGCACTGCCGCGCGGCGGCAAGAACATCCGCATCCTCGTCTGTGAGCCGCTGCAGCGGGGTGGTGTCGAGACCCGGCCGATCTCCGGTGGCCTGCTGATGCAGGTCCGCGACGGCCTCCAGGCCGAGGGCGACGACCCGGTCGCCTGGACGCTGGCCTGCGGCGAGCCGGCCACCGCGGAGACGCTCGCCGACCTGGCCTTCGCGTGGCGGGCCTGCCGCTCGGTGA
The DNA here is from genome assembly GCF_041393715.1 of Nocardioides sp. Classification (GTDB taxonomy): domain Bacteria; phylum Actinomycetota; class Actinomycetes; order Propionibacteriales; family Nocardioidaceae; genus Nocardioides. Next base: position 338,597 of record NZ_JAWKJQ010000001.1, read on the forward strand.
AGTCCAACGCGATCCTGTTGGCCTCCGGGGGTGCCTCGGTGGGGGTCGGGATGGGGCAGGTCAACCGGGTGGACTCCTGTCGGCTGGCCGTGGAGCGCGCCGGGGACCGGGCCGCCGGGTCGGTGGCCGCCTCCGACGCCTTCTTCCCCTTCGCCGACGGACTGCAGATCCTCATCGACGCCGGCGTCCGCGCCGTCGTCCAGCCGGGCGGGTCGGTGCGCGACGAGGAGGTCGTCGAGGCCGCTCGCGCCGCCGGCCTGACGATGTACCTCACCGGCGCCCGCCACTTCTTCCACTGAGCCCCCCGGCGTCCCCGTCGGTCGCCATGGTCGCGCCGCACCGGGTGACGTCATACGAAAGGGTGGCGTCGAGGCGACCGGAGTGGATGACCCGCGCCGCCGCGCCCCACGGGGCGTGTCTACGGTGCGTACGAGCGTCTTGCTCCGTACGCACCAGTAGACGACGACCGCGCCGCCTCCGGGACGAGCACCGGCCCCAGCTCTCGCGGCGGCCGTGGTCCGAGCGTCATCCAGACCGATCGCTCGGACGACCGGGGCGTATGACGTCACCGCCCGAGGACTCCCTAGGATTCAGGTGTGACTGCGCAGAGGCTGGACGGGACCGCGACGGCGGCGGCGATCAAGGACGAGCTCAAGACTCGGGTCGCGGCCCTGCGGGAGCGCGGCGTGGTGCCGGGGCTCGGCACCGTGCTGGTCGGTGACGACCCGGGCTCGCGGTGGTACGTCAACGGCAAGCACAAGGACTGCGCCGAGGTCGGCATCGAGTCGATCCGCGTCGACCTGCCCGAGGTGGCCACCCAGGCCGAGATCGAGGACGCCGTCCGCGGCCTCAACGACGACCCCTCCTGCACCGGCTACATCGTCCAGCTCCCGCTGCCCCGGGGCCGCGACGAGAACCGTGTGCTCGGCCTGATCGACCCGGCCAAGGACGCCGACGGGCTGCACCCCACCAACCTCGGTTGGCTGGTGCTGGGCCACGAGGCCCCGCTCCCGTGTACGCCGGCCGGCATCGTGGAGCTGCTCCGCCGCCACGACGTCCCGATCGCCGGCGCCGATGTCGTCGTGGTGGGCCGCGGGGTGACCGTGGGCCGACCGCTGGGGCTGCTGCTGACCCGGCGCTCCGAGAACGCCACCGTCACGCTGTGCCACACCGGGACCGTCGACCTGGCCGCCCACGTGCGGCAGGCCGACATCGTGGTGGCGGCCGCCGGCGTGCCGGGCATCATCAGTGCCGACATGGTCAAGCCCGGTGCCGCCGTGCTCGACGTCGGCGTCTCCCGGGTCGACGGCAAGATCGCGGGCGACGTGGCCGACGACGTCTGGGACGTGGCGGCGTGGGTCTCGCCGAACCCCGGTGGCGTGGGGCCGATGACCCGGGCGATGCTGCTGGCCAACATCGTGTCCATCGCCGAGCACGCCCTCGACCACGGGGCCGGGCCCGGTCGGTGACCGCTCCCGACCACCCCGGGCAGGGGGAGCCGCCCAGCGAGCTCCCCGACCCCGACGATGTTCCCGCCGTCTCGGCGGAGCGGCTGGTCGACGGGCACGACGCCCACGTCGGGGAGCCCGAGGCGCGGCGCTACCCCTCCACGGTCGGTGGGATGGTCTACCTCCTGGTCCTGGCCATGGCGATCGCCGGAGTCGCGGTCGCCGCCAGCGGATCGTGGCGAGGGGGCGTGCGGCTGATCGGAGCGGCGCTGCTCGTCGCCGCCACGGCGCGTGCCTTGCTGCCGACCCTCGAGGCCGGCATGCTCGCGGTGCGGCACCGTGCTGTCGACGTGAGCGTGCTCACCGCCCTCGGGGCGGCGTTGCTGGTGCTGGCGTCCTCGATCCCCAACCAGCCCGGCTGATCGGCGCCGGTGGCTCGCGTCAGATCAGGCCGAGGGCGGTGACCGCCTCGCGCTCGTCGACGAGCTCGGCGGTCGTCTTGTCGATCCGGGCGCGGGAGAACTCGTTGATCTCCAGGCCCTGGACGATCTCCCAGTCGCCGTCCCGGGTGACGATGGGGAACGACGACATGATGCCCTCCGGGACGCCGTAGGACCCGTCGGAGACCACCGCCATCGACACCCAGTCGCCCTCGGCGCTGCCGCGCAGCCAGTCGCGCGCGGCGTCGATCGTCGCGGAGGCCGCGGAGGCCGCCGAGGACGACCCACGGGCCGCGATGATGGCCGCCCCGCGCTGGGCGACCGTCGGGATGAAGTCGTTCTCGACCCACGCCTGGTCGTCGACCACCTCGGCCGCGTTGCGCCCGGCGATCTCGGCGTGGAAGACGTCGGGGTACTGCGTGGCCGAGTGGTTGCCCCAGATGGTCATCTTGGTGACGTCGGTGACGGGTACGCCGGCCTTCGCGGCCAGCTGCGAGATGGCCCGGTTGTGGTCGAGCCGGGTCAGCGCCGAGAAGCGCTCGCGCGGGATGTCGGGGGCGTTGGTCATCGCGATCAGCGCGTTGGTGTTGGCGGGGTTGCCGGTCACGCCGACCCGCACGTCGTCGGCCGCCACCTCGCCCAGCGCCTTGCCCTGGGCGGTGAAGATCGCGCCGTTGGCCTCCAGCAGGTCGCTGCGCTCCATGCCGGGACCGCGCGGGCGAGCGCCCACGAGCAGCGCCATGTTGACCCCGTCGAAGATCTTCGTGGGGTCCGAGCCGATCTCGACCGCGGCGAGCGAGGAGAACGCGCAGTCGTCCAGCTCCATCACCACGCCCTCGAGGGCCTTCAGGGCGGGCTCGATCTCCAGCAGCCGCAGCTCGATCGGGCGGTCGGCGCCGAGCAGGCCTCCGCTCGCGAGCCGGAACAGCAGGCTGTAGCCGATCTGACCGGCGGCTCCGGTGACGGCCACCTTGATGGGACTGGTGCTCACGACAGGACTCCTCGGATGCGCGGGGGTACGGCCCGACGCTAGCAGCGCCGCGACGCACGGCGGGCGACAGGTGAGGGGTCTCACGTCGACGGTGCGGCATGCTGGACGCCATGGTCCGCCCGCACCCGCGCCCGTGCGTACGCCGGCCGGTCGGGGCGGGCCGGGCGGCGCTGGGGGCGGCCGTCGCCGCCCTGCTGCTGGCGGCCTGTGGAGGCTCCCCCGGCACGATCGGGCCCACGGGGGTCGACGAGCTGACGATTCCCACCACCGCCCCCGACCCGGCCGACTTCCGAGACGTGGTCGACAACCCGTGGTTCCCGCTCCCCGGTGGCGCGACGTGGAGCTATCGCGTCGAGCACGACGTCGCTGCGGCCGGACAGGTGGTCGAGGTGGAGGCCCGGGTGACGCCCCGCCATCCCGTGGTCGACGGCGTCACCACGACGGAGTACCTCGAGCTCGGTCGCAGCGCGCGGGCGGCTCGTCTCCGCTCGCGCAGCTGGTACGCCCAGGACCACGCCGGCAACGTGTGGCTCTTCGGTCGCCGGGTGGACTACCCCGGTGGTGGTCGCGACCCGGTGGTCTGGCGGTCCGGCGACCCCGGGGTCGGCGCCGGGCTGGCGATGCCGGCCAGCCCCCGGGTCGGCGACGGGTTCTGGGCGGTCAAGGTGCCCGGAGCCGAGCAGACCAGGCTCCAGGTGAACGGGGTGGACGGCTCGCTCGAGACGGTGCTCGGGCCGGTCGCGAACGTCGTCGAGCTGCAGGTCCGCGGCGGGGACACCACGCTGTCCTATGCCCCCGAGGTCGGGCTGGTCCTCGTCGACTCCGGCGCCACCAGGATGACGCTCGCCTCGGCGGAGCTGCCGGGCTCGTTGTAGCCGTCAGGAGCCGTCGCTGGGGCGGACCTCGGTGCGCCCGTCGTCGTCCCCCTCGTCCGGGACCTCCCAGTCGCGCGGCAGCTGCTGGGACCAGTAGGGCTCGTTGGGCGGCGGCGGGAAGCCCGGCTCACCCGGCGCGGGCTCGGGCGTGGCCGGAGCCACGTCTCCCAACGCGCCCGGCGGCGGCCGCCACGGGGTGGCGTCCGCGGGTGTCGCCGGCTGACCCCACTCGCGGGGCGGGCCGGGGTCGGGCCAGCTCTCCGGCCACTCGGGGGTCGCCACGGCGGCGGGCGCGGCCGGGTCCCACGTCGTGGGGTCCTCGGCGGCCTCCGGCGACCGGCGTACGTCGGCGCCCCGGGTCTGCTGGTCGTCCCGCCCGAAGAGGAGGGGGTGGAGGACCCCGGCGGCCAGGCCACCCAGCAGCGGAGCGAGGAAGAACAGCCACAGCTGACCGACCGCGTGCGCTCCCGCGAAGGCGTTGGCGCCCAGCGACCGGGCCGGGTTCACCGACGTCCCGGTCGCGGCGAACGAGGCCAGGTGGATGCCCGTCAGTGCGAGGCCGATGGCCACCGGCGCGAGCGCGGGGTGGGGTTGGCGTCGGTCGGTGACCGTGAGCACGACCGACACGAGCACCGCGGTCATCACCATCTCGAGCAGCAGCGCCGCCCACCAGGCGTAGCCGTTGGGGGAGTCGGCACCGAAGCCGTTCTGCCCGAAGTTGCGCTCCGAGCTGAAGCCCGGGAACCCCTGCAGCAGCACCCACAGCACCAGGCCGCCCGCCAGGCCGCCGGCCAGCTGGGCGCCCCCGTAGGCCGCGGCGTCGCGCCACGACAGCCGGCCGCTCGCCGCTGCCCCCAGCGAGATCGCCGGGTTGACGTGCCCGCCCGACACCCGGCCCAGCGCGGCGACCAGGACGAGCATGGTCAGCCCGAAGGCCAGCGCGGTGGCCACCAGGTCGCCGCCGCTCGTCACGGCGGCGCCGACCCCGAGCAGCACCAGCACCAGGGTGCCCAGGGCCTCGGCGGCGAGCCGCCGCGCCAGCGGTGGAGTCTCGGGCATGCTGCGGTCTCCTTCGCCCGGGTCATGGACGGGGCCCCGCGCGCGAGCACTCTAACCCGGCGGGACGGTTCTCCCGGCGTGGTTTCGTCGAACCCACCCCGCTGTTGCTGCCGGCGCGGGCCCCCGTTAGCGTCACGAGGCGTGACGACCGCATCGGATGGCCCGCAGATCATCTACACGCACACCGACGAGGCGCCGCTGCTCGCGACGTACTCCTTCCTGCCGATCGTGCAGGCCTACGCCGGCCAGGCGGGCGTCGAGGTGGTGACCCGCGACATCTCGCTGGCCGGCCGCATCCTCGCCCAGTTCCCCGACCGGCTGAGGCCGGAGCAGCAGGTCGGCGACGCGCTCGCGGAGCTCGGGGAGCTGGCCACCCGGCCGGAGGCCAACATCATCAAGCTGCCCAACATCTCCGCCTCCATCCCGCAGCTCAAGGCCGCGGTCGCCGAGCTGCAGCAGCAGGGCTACGACCTTCCCGACTACCCCGACAACCCCGCCACCGACGCGGAGCGCGAGGTCCGGGCGCGCTACGACAAGGTCAAGGGCTCCGCGGTCAACCCGGTGCTCCGGGAGGGCAACTCCGACCGGCGTGCGCCGGCCTCGGTCAAGAACTACGCCCGCACCCACCCGCACCGGATGGGCGCCTGGTCGGGCGACTCGCGCACCACGGTCGCCACCATGGGCCACGACGACTTCTTCTCCAACGAGAAGTCGGTGGTGGTCGAGGCCGACGACACGCTGCGTATCGAGCACGTCGCCGACGACGGCACGGTGACCGTCCTCAAGGAGTCGGTGCCGGTGCTCGCCGGCGAGGTGGTCGACGGCACCTTCATGAACGTCGCCGCGCTGGACACGTTCCTGGCCGAGCAGATCGCCCGCGCCAAGGCCGACGGCGTGCTGTTCTCCGTGCACCTCAAGGCGACGATGATGAAGGTCTCCGACCCGATCATCTTCGGCCACGTGGTGCGTGCCTTCTTCGCTCCCGTCTTCGCCGAGTACGGCGACGTGCTGGCCGCCGCGGGGCTGTCGGCCAACGACGGCCTCGGCGCGCTGCTGGCCGGCGTCGAGTCACTGCCGGAGGGCGACGCCATCAAGGCGGCCTTCGCGGCCGGGATCGCCGAGGGCCCCGAGCTCGCGATGGTCGACTCCGACCGCGGGATCACCAACCTGCACGTCCCGTCCGATGTGATCATCGACGCGTCGATGCCCGCGATGATCCGCACCTCCGGCCACATGTGGGGCCCCGACGGCGAGGAGCACGACACGCTCGCGGTGATCCCCGACTCCTGCTACGCCGGCGTCTACCAGACCGTGATCGACGACTGTCGCGCCCACGGTGCCTTCGACCCGGCCACGATGGGCTCGGTGCCCAACGTGGGGCTGATGGCCAAGGCGGCCGAGGAGTACGGCTCCCACGACAAGACCTTCGAGGTCCCCGCCGCGGGCGTGGTCCGGGTGGTCACCTCGCAGGGTGAGTCGCTGATCGAGCACCAGGTCGGTCCCGGAGACGTGTGGCGCGCCTGCCAGACCAAGGACGAGCCGATCCGCGACTGGGTGAAGCTGGCGGTCACCCGGGCCCGGGCCACCGGTGCGCCGGCGGTGTTCTGGCTCGACGAGCAGCGCGCCCACGACGCCAACCTGATCGCCAAGGTGCGCGCCTACCTCCCCGAGCACGACACCGACGGGCTCACCCTCGAGATCATGGCGCCGGCCGACGCGACGGCGTACTCCCTGGAGCGGATCCGCCGCGGCGAGGACACCATCTCGGTCACCGGCAACGTGCTGCGCGACTACAACACCGACCTGTTCCCGATCCTGGAGCTCGGGACCTCGGCCAAGATGCTCTCGATCGTGCCGCTGATGAACGGCGGCGGGCTGTTCGAGACCGGCGCCGGCGGATCGGCACCCAAGCACGTGCAGCAGCTGGTCAAGGAGGACTACCTCCGCTGGGACAGCCTCGGTGAGTTCTTCGCCCTGGCGGCGAGCTTCGAGCACTACGCCGGCGCGACCGGCAACGCGCAGGCCCAGGTGCTCGCCGACACCCTCGACCGGGCCACCGGCACGCTGCTCGACGAGAACAAGTCGCCGGCGCGCCGTCTCGGCCAGATCGACAACCGCGGCTCGCACTTCTGGCTGGCGCTCTACTGGGCCGAGGAGCTCGCCGCGCAGTCCGAGGACGCCGGGCTCGCGGCGACCTTCGGGCCGCTGGCCGCGCAGCTGCGTGAGCACGCGGAGAGCATCGACGCCGAGCTGATCGCGGTCCAGGGCTCGCCGGTCGACATCGGCGGCTACTACCGTCCCGACGACGCCCTGGCCTCGGGCGTGATGCGCCCGTCGGCCACCTTCAACGCGGCGCTGGCTTCGCTGGGTCACTGACCGCCGCCTGCGTCTCGCCCTCGGGCTGACACAATGCCGCCCATGCCCACCCCCACCTCCGACTCCTCGACGCTGCCCGAGGGCGCCCCGGAGACGCAGACCGCCGTCGCCGAGGCGGCCACCGGCGCGGCGCGCCCCCGCGTGCTCAGTGGCATCCAGCCCACCGCCGACTCGTTCCACTTCGGCAACTACCTCGGCGCGCTGCGCCAGTGGGTGGACCTGCAGGAGGACTACCAGCCCTTCTTCTTCATCGCCGACCTGCACGCGATCACCGTCGAGCAGGACCCCAAGGTGCTCCGCGACCGCACCCTGCGAGCCGCCGCCCAGCTGATCGCGATGGGCATCGACCCGCAGCGTTCGGCGATCTTCGTGCAGAGCCAGGTGCCCGCCCACGCCCAGCTCGGCTGGGTGCTGCAGTGCCTGACCGGCTTCGGCGAGGCCCGCCGGATGACCCAGTTCAAGGACAAGTCCGCCAAGGGCGGTGAGGGGGCCGCCAGCGTCGGGCTGTTCACCTACCCGATCCTGCAGGCGGCCGACATCCTGCTCTACCGCCCGCACTTCGTGCCGGTGGGGGAGGACCAGCGCCAGCACCTGGAGCTGACCCGCGACCTCGCCCAGCGCTTCAACCACCGCTACAAGAAGACCTTCCGGCTGCCCGAGCCCTACATCCTCAAGGCCACGGCCAAGATCACCGACCTGCAGGAGCCCGAGGCGAAGATGTCCAAGTCGGCCTCCTCGCCCAGCGGCATCGTCGAGATGCTCGACGACCCTCGTGTCAGCGCCAAGAAGATCCGCTCGGCCGTCACCGACTCCGACACCGAGATCCGCTTCGACCCCGAGGCCAAGCCAGGCGTCTCCAACCTGCTGACGATCTACTCCGCGCTGTCCGGTCGCACGGTGGCCGCCCTCGAGGAGAGCTATGCCGGCCGGGGCTACGGCGACCTCAAGAAGGACCTGGCCGAGCAGGTGGTGGAGTTCGTGACCCCGTTCCGTGACCGCACGCTCGAGCTGCTCGACGACCGGGCCGAGCTGGCCCGGATCCTCGACGACGGGGCCCGCCGGGCCGGCGAGGTGGCCGAGGCCACGCTGCGCGACGTCTACGACCGGGTGGGCTTCGCCACCCGCCCGGCCCGCTGAGCGCAGCGCCGCAGGCTAGGGTCGAGACGTGCCGACGATCGGGGTAGCCGTCGCGATCCCGGAGCCCTGGGCCCGGGATCTGCAGCACTACCGCTTGTCCGTGGGTGACGTGACCGCCACCCAGATCCCGACCCACATCACGCTGATCCCGCCCGTCGAGGTCGGCGTCGAGGACCTCGAGGCGATCGAGGACCATCTGCGCGACGCCGCCGGCTGCGTCGGCCCCTTCGAGGTGCACCTGCGCGGCACCGGCAGCTTCCGCCCGGTCTCCCCGGTCGTCTTCGTGACCCTCGCCGAGGGCATCTCCGCCTGCGAACAGCTGGCCGACGCCGTACGCCAGGGCCCGCTGGCGATCGAGCTGGCCTTCCCCTACCACCCGCACGTCACCATCGCCCACCATCTCCCCGACGACGTGCTCGACCTGGCCTTCGACGACCTGGCGGGCTTCGAGTGCGTCTTCGAGGCCACCGCGTTCCACCTCTATCTCCACGACGACAACGAGGGCTGGCGGCCGACCCGCGAGTTCCGGTTGGTGGGCACGGGCTGATGGCGGGTCCCGCCTCCCTCGTGGACCGCGCGAAGTCGCTGGCCGCCACGGCCCGCGAACGCATCCCCGGGCTCGCGCACGCGATGCGGATGCAGCAGCGGATCACGGCCGTCAACGGCTCCATCCAGGCCGGCGGGGTGACCTACTTCGCGTTCCTCTCGTTCTTCCCCATCCTGGCGCTCGCGTTCTTCGCGGTCGGCTACATCGCGCGGGTCTGGCCGGACGCCCAGGACAACCTCGTGACCGTCCTCGACGATGCGCTGCCGGGCCTGATCGGCAGCGGGTCCGGCCAGATCTCGCTGCAGACGATCCAGGACAACGCGACGACCGTCGGGCTGATCGGTCTGGCCGGTGTGACGTACGCCGGCCTCGGCTGGCTGTCGGCGCTGCGCACGGCCCTGATGACGGTGTTCGACCGACCCCAGGACGACCGCCCCAACTTCGTGCTGGGCAAGGCGCGCGACCTGCTCACCCTCGTGCTGCTCGGCCTCGCGCTGCTGGTGAGCGTCTCGCTGTCCAGCCTGGTCGCCGGGTTCTCCGAGAACCTGCTCGTGTGGCTGCACTGGCCCGGCAGCTCGACCCGGGTGCTGACCCTGGTCAGCGTGCTCCTGGGGGTCGCGGTCTCGACGGGCCTGTTCCTCGCCCTGTTCCTGCTGCTCGCCAACCCGCGGCTGCCGAAGCGCGCGCTGGCCGCCGGCGCGCTGCTCGCGGCCCTCGGCTTCGAGGCCCTCAAGTGGGGCTCGACCTATCTGCTGCAGCTGACCCGCAACCAGGAGGCCTTCCAGGCCTTCGGCATCGCCCTGATCCTGCTGGTGTGGATCAACTACTTCTCCCGGATCGTGCTCTACGGCGCCGCCTGGGCGCAGACCACGGAGCCCTCCGTCGACCCGGCCGACGCCTCCTCCCGGCGAACCGCAGGAGAGCCCCGACTCCCGGCCCTGCGGGAGCGCGTCGAGCGGTCCCGTGCGGAGCCGGTCACGGTCGCCGACGGCGCGGCCGAGGACGGGCCTGCCCGGCGTCCCTCGCGGGGGCGCGGGCGGGGACCTTCCTGGGTGGCGCCGGCCTCGGCGCCCTCGCGGCGCTGGTCATCGGTCGGCGCTTCCGCGGCCGCTGAGGCCCGCTGGCGTCAGTGACCGTGCCGGATCGAGGCGCGCAGGTCGTGGTTGAGCGTCGAGATCACGTCGAGCGGGATCTCCTTGGGGCAGGCGGCGGTGCACTGGCCGATGTTGGTGCACCCGCCGAAGCCCTCGTGGTCGTGCTGGGCGACCATCGTCGCGACCCGGGACCAGCGCTCGGCCTGGCCCTGGGGCAGCTCCCCGAGGTGGGTGATCTTGGCGCCGAGGAAGAGCGAGGCCGACCCGTTGGGGCAGGCGGCGACGCAGGCGCCGCAGCCGATGCAGGTGGCGGCGTCGAAGGCCCGGTCGGCGTTGTCCTTGGGCACCGGCATCGCGTGGGCGTCGGGAGCCGCGCCGGTGTTGACCGAGATGTAGCCGCCGGCCTGGATGATCCGGTCGAAGGCCCGCCGGTCGACGCACAGGTCCTTGAGCACGGGGAACGCGCTGGCGCGCCACGGCTCGATGGTGATCGTCTCGCCGTCGGAGAACGACCGCATGTGCAGCTGGCAGGTCGTGGTGACCTCGGGGCCGTGCGCGTCGCCGTTGATCATCAGCCCGCACATGCCGCAGATGCCCTCGCGGCAGTCGGAGTCGAAGGCGATCGGCTCCTCGCCCTCGGCGTTGAGCTGCTCGTTGAGCACGTCGAGCATCTCGAGGAAGGACATGTCGGGGGAGACGTCGGACACCTGGTAGGTGTGCATCGCGCCCTGGCTGTCGGCGTCCGCCTGTCGCCAGATCTTGAGGGTGAGGTTCATCGTCTGGCTCACTTGTAGCTCCGCTGCTTCATCTCGACGAACTCGTAGGTGAGCTCCTCCTTGTGCAGGACCGGTCGTTCACCCTCGCCGGACCACTCCCACGCAGAGACGTAGGCGTAGTGGTCGTCGTGGCGCAGCGCCTCGCCGTCCTCGGTCTGCGACTCGGCGCGGAAGTGGCCGCCGCAGGACTCCCGGCGGTTGAGGGCGTCGATGCACATGAGCTCGCCGAGCTCGAAGAAGTCGGCGACCCGGCCGGCGCGCTCCAGCGACTGGTTGAGGCTCTCGGCGGTGCCCAGCACCCGCACGTTGCGCCAGAAGTCCTCGCGCAGCGTCTGGATCAGCTCGATCGCCTTGCGCAGCCCCTCGGCGGTGCGCTCCATGCCGCAGTACTCCCACATGATGTTGCCGAGCTCGCGGTGGTAGGAGTCGACGCTGCGGGTGCCGTTGATCGACAGGAACGTCTCGACCCGGTCCTGCACCGACTGCTGGGCCTCCAGCACGGCGGGGTGGTCCTCCGGCACCCGGTCGAACGGCCCGTCGGCGAGGTAGTCGCGGATGGTGTTCGGGAGCACGAAGTAGCCGTCGGCCAGGCCCTGCATCAGCGCCGACGCCCCGAGCCGGTTGGCGCCGTGGTCGGAGAAGTTGGCCTCGCCGGTCACGAACAGTCCGGGGATCGTCGACTGGAGGTCGTAGTCGACCCACAGGCCGCCCATGACGTAGTGGACGGCCGGGTAGATCCGCATCGGCGCCGTGTAGGGGTCCTCGCCCGTGATCCGGGCGTACATGTCGAAGAGGTTGCCGTACTTCTCCTCGATCGCGGGCCGGCCGAGTCGCTCGATGGCGTCGGCGAAGTCCAGGTAGACCCCGCGTCGTACGCCGTCGACCTCGGGACCGACGCCGCGGCCCTCGTCGCACATGTTCTTGGCCTGCCGCGAGGCGATGTCGCGCGGCACCAGGTTGCCGAAGGAGGGATAGATCCGCTCCAGGTAGTAGTCGCGGTCCTCCTCCGGGATCTCTCGCGGGTCCAACGTGGCGTCGGCCTTGTTCTTGGGCACCCAGATCCGGCCGTCGTTGCGCAGCGACTCCGACATCAGGGTCAGCTTGGACTGGTGCTCCCCGGAGACCGGGATGCAGGTCGGGTGGATCTGCGTGTAGCACGGGTTGGCCATGTAGGCGCCCTTGCGGTGGGCCCGCCAGGTCGCCGTCACGTTGGAGCCCATGGCGTTGGTGGAGAGGAAGAAGACGTTGCCGTAGCCGCCGCTGGCCAGCACCACGACATCGGCGAAGTAGGTCTCGATCTCTCCGGTCACCAGGTCGCGGACGATGATCCCGCGGGCCCGGCCGTCGACGACGATCAGCTCGAGCATCTCGTGGCGGCTGTAGGTGCGCACGGTGCCGGCGGCCACCTGGCGCTCCAGTGCCTGGTAGGCACCGATCAGCAGCTGCTGGCCGGTCTGGCCGCGGGCGTAGAACGTGCGGGACACCTGCACGCCGCCGAACGAGCGGTTGTCCAGCAGGCCGCCGTACTCGCGGGCGAAGGGGACGCCCTGGGCGACACACTGGTCGATGATGTTCACGCTGACCTGGGCCAGCCGATAGACGTTGGACTCGCGCGAGCGGTAGTCGCCGCCCTTGATCGTGTCGTAGAAGAGCCGGTAGATCGAGTCGCCGTCGCCCTTGTAGTTCTTGGCCGCGTTGATGCCGCCCTGCGCGGCGATCGAGTGGGCGCGGCGCGGGGAGTCCTGGTAGCAGAACGACTTCACGACGTAGCCCGCCTCGCCCAGGGTCGCCGCGGCCGAGGCGCCGGCCAGACCGGTGCCGACGACGATCACCGACAGCCGCCGGCGGTTGGCCGGGTTGGCGATCCGGGCCTCGAACTGCCGGGTGTTCCACTGGTCCTCGAGCGGTCCGCCGGGCGCCTTGCCGTCGCTGACCGGCTCGCCGAGGGTGTAGTAGCCCGCGGCGTCGTCGGACGCCTGTGTCCCCTCTGCGACCTGCGACGGCTCGTGCACCGTGGTGGTGTCGGGCATGTCGGTCATGAAGGAGTCCTCACTTCGAGATGGCGCCGAACATGACGGCGAGGGGAACCAGGGAGAAGCCGATCGTGATGATGAGCGCCACGGTCAGGCCGACGGCCTTCGCCAGGTTGCGCGCCCGGGCGGTGCTGGTCCAGCCGAGCGTCTGCATGGCGCTCCAGAAGCCGTGGTGCAGGTGGGCGCCGAGCATCGCCATCGCGGCCAGGTAGATCAGCGTCAGCCACCAGGTGCTGAAGCTGTCGACCACCAGGTTGTAGGGGTCGTTGGTCGGGCCGCCGGTCACGTTGACCTTGCCGATGGTGAAGTTGAGCAGGTGCCAGACGATGAAGAGCAGCAGCGTCACGCCGCCCCAGCGCATCAGCAGGCTGGCGTAGGTCGCGCCGGTGCGCTTCTTCATGACGTACTTCGTCCGCCGCGCCTTGCCGGCCCGGTGCCAGAGCATGAACGCCGACGTCACGTGCACCGCGAGCGAGGCGATCAGGACGATCCGGATGATCCAGAGGGCGCCGGTGTGCGGCAGCATCGGCTCGCCGAGCGTGCGGAGGTGCTCGGCGTACTCGTTGAAGGCGTCGTGGCCGGCGAACGCGTGCAGGTTGCCGTACATGTGCAGCAGCACGAAGGCGATGAAGACCAGGCCGCTGGACGCCATCGCGATCTTCAGGAAGATCGTGGTCCGCGCGGCTCGCGCCCCGGTGACCAGGGCCGGCTGGTTGCTCGGGTGGGTGGCGGTGGGCGTTGACACAACCGGCAGGCTAGCGCGTCCGCGGGCCCACGTTGAGAGCGGGCGAGCGTGACATATCGCATGTCCGCGGTCGGCAACCTCGGATCGGCCGGCCGCCGGCCAGGATCGGCGTGCCCCCCTTCACATTGGTCGCTCCGGCGGTCAGACTCGGGGCCACCCGACCGACCTCCGACCCGGAGCGCGGTCGCCCAGGAGGTGTGCGGTGGCGTCAGGAGTGACCGGTCCGACTCGTGCGAGCATCCCTGACCGGACGCTTCGCAGCGACCGCTGGTGGCTGGAGCCGCTGCTCACCTTCGTGGTGTTCAGCGGCTTCGTCGTCTTCGCCACCTATCGGGCGTTCCTGGGGCGTGACTTCTACGTCGAGCCCTACATGTCGCCGTTCTTCTCGCCGTGCATCACCGCGGACTGCACGGACAAGTCGGCGCTGCCGATCGTGTTCGAGTGGTGGAAGCTCTCGCCGGCCCTGGTGATCCTGATCTTCCCGCTGGGCTTCCGGATGACCTGCTACTACTACCGCAAGGCCTACTACCGGGCGTTCTGGCTGTCCCCGCCCGCCTGTGCGGTCGCCGAGCCGCACTCGGCGTACTCGGGGGAGACCCGGCTGCCGCTGATCCTCAACAACATGCACCGCTACTTCTGGTACGGCGCCATGGTGGTGGCCGCCTTCCTCACGTTCGAGACGATCCTCGCCTTCGGTCCGATGGAGGGCGAGGACCCGGGCATCCACATGGGGCTGGGCACCGTGCTGTTCGTCGTCAACTCGGTGCTGATCTGGCTCTACACGCTCTCGTGCCACTCGTGTCGGCACATCGTCGGCGGTCGGCTGCGCACCTTCAGCAAGCACCCGGTCCGCTATCGGATGTGGACCTGGGTCTCGCGGCTCAACGCCAAGCACAGCACCTACGCGTGGTACTCCCTCTTCTCCGTCGCCGCCGTCGACTTCTACGTCTACCTGCTGGCCACCGACCGCATCTCCGACCTGAGGTTCTTCTGATGAGCGAGGCTTCGATGAGTGACGGCCACGACGGTCGGCACCCGATGACCGGCAACCGGATGACTCCCGACGAGGCGGAGGGGCGCGGCCTCGAGCGGCACCGCTACGACGTGGTCGTGATCGGCGCCGGTGGGGCGGGGCTGCGGGCCGCGATCGCCGCCCATGACGCGGGCGCGCGGACCGCCATCGTGTGCAAGTCGCTGCTCGGCAAGGCGCACACCGTGATGGCCGAGGGCGGCATCGCCGCGGCGATGGGCAACCGCTGGCCCGAGGACAACTGGGAGGTGCACTTCCGCGACACCATGCGTGGCGGCAAGATGCTCAACAACTGGCGGATGGCCCAGCTGCACGCCCAGGAGGCGCCCGAGCGGGTGCTCGAGCTCGAGGACTGGGGCGCGCTCTTCGACCGCACCGACGACGGGCTGATCTCCCAGCGCGACTTCGGCGGCCACAAGTACGCCCGGCTCGCCCACGTCGGCGACCGCACCGGCCTGGAGATGATCCGCACCCTCCAGCAGCGGGCGGTGGCGCTCGACATCGACGTCTTCATGGAGTGCACCGTCACCGACCTGCTCAAGGATGGAGAGACGGTCTCGGGAGCGTTCGGCTACTGGCGCGAGACCGGTCGGTTCGTGGTGTTCGAGGCGCCGAGCGTGGTGCTGGCCACCGGCGGCATCGGCAAGTCGTTCAAGGTGACCTCCAACTCGTGGGAGTACACCGGCGACGGTCACGCGCTCGCCCTGCGGGCGGGTGCGTCGCTGATCAACATGGAGTTCGTGCAGTTCCACCCGACCGGCATGGTCTGGCCGCCGTCGGTGAAGGGGCTGTTGGTCACCGAGTCGGTCCGCGGCGACGGCGGGATCCTGAAGAACTCCGAGGGCAAGCGCTTCATGTTCGACTACATCCCGGAGTTCTTCCGTGCCGAGACCGCCGACACGGTCGAGGAGGCCGACCGGTGGTACGACGACAAGGCGAACAACCGCCGGCCACCGGAGCTGCTGCCCCGTGACGAGGTGGCCCGGGCGATCAACTCCGAGATCAAGGCCGGCCGCGGCTCACCCCACGGCGGCATCTACCTCGACATCGCGTCGCGTCGCTCGCCCGAGTTCATCCGCAAGCGGCTGCCGTCGATGTACCACCAGTTCAAGGAGCTGGCCGACGTCGACATCACCGCCGAGCCGATGGAGATCGGCCCGACCTGCCACTACGTCATGGGCGGCATCGAGGTCGACGCCGACACCGAGCTGTCCGCGGTGCCCGGCCTCTACGCCGTGGGCGAGTGCTCCGGCGGCATGCACGGGTCCAACCGGCTCGGCGGCAACTCGCTGTCGGACCTGCTGGTCTTCGGCCGGCGGGCGGGCGAGGCCGCGGCGGCGTACGCCGACGGGCTGGGGGACTCCCGGCCCGCGGTGGACGACGCGGCGGTGGCCGCGGCCGAGGCCGGGGCGCTGCGGCCCTTCGGCGAGGAGGGCGGTGAGAACCCCTACACCATCCAGCACGACCTGCAGCAGTCGATGAACGACCTGGTGGGGATCATCCGCACGGCCTCGGAGCTCGAGGAGGCGCTCGAGCACATCGAGGGGTTCAAGCAGCGCGCCCAGCACCTCTCCGTGGAGGGGCACCGGCAGTACAACCCGGGCTGGCACCTCGCCCTCGACCTGCGCAACATGCTGCTGGTCTCCGAGTGCATCGCCAAGGCGGCGCTGGCGCGGCAGGAGTCGCGCGGGGGGCACACCCGCGACGACTTCCCCGCGACCGAGTCCGACTGGGGCACCAAGAACCTCGCGCTCCGTCTCGACGCCGCCGGCACCGGCGTCGACCTGTCCGAGCAACCACTGCCCGTCATGCCCGACGAGCTGAAGACCTTCTTCGAGAGCCAGTGAGGGGACGGACATGGGCTACGACCTGAAGATGCGCGTGTGGCGCGGCGACACCGAGGGGGGCGACCTCGGCGACTACACCGTGCCGGTCGAGGAGGGCGAGGTCGTCCTCGACGCGATCCATCGGCTGCAGGCCACCCAGGCCGGCGACCTGGCGGTGCGGTGGAACTGCAAGGCCGGCAAGTGCGGCTCGTGCTCCGCCGAGGTCAACGGCAGGCCGCGGCTGATGTGCATGACCCGGCTGTCCGACTATGACCCCGGCGAGACGCTCACGGTCACCCCGATGCGCGGGTTCCCGGTGATCCGCGACCTGGTGACCGACGTGTCGTTCAACTACGAGAAGGCCCGCCAGCTGCCGTCGTTCGCGCCGGCGCCGCGCGACGCCGACGGCAAGCGACGGATGATGCAGGTCGATGTCGAGCGCGGCCAGGAGTTCCGCAAGTGCATCGAGTGCTACCTGTGCCAGAACACCTGCCACGTGGTGCGCGACCACGAGGAGAACAAGCCCGACTTCGCCGGTCCGCGGTTCTTCCTGCGCTACGCCGAGCTCGACATGCACCCGCTGGACACCCATGACCGGCGGGAGCTGGCTCAGGGGGCCGCGGGCCTGGGCCTGTGCAACATCACCAAGTGCTGCACCGAGGTCTGCCCCGAGAACATCAAGATCACCGACAACGCGATCATCCCGATGAAGGAGCGGGTCGTGGACCGCAAGTACGACCCGCTGGTGTGGCTCGGCGAGAAGATCGGGATCCGCAACAAGGACAACGACGGACGGTCGCCCGTCTGACGGGACCGGGTCAGAGGACCGTCGTCGCCGGCATCTCGAGGGCGGGCGGGTCCTGGCGGACCGCCCTGGTGGCGCGTCGTACGACGACGATGGCGAGCAGTGCGGCCAGCAGGTCGAGCGCGGAGCTCGCGATGTCCAGGCCGGACGAGGTGATCGACGCGTCGATGTAGTCCAGGCCGACCAGGTCGTCGGAGGGCGCCAGCGCCAGCGAGAGCCGGTCGACGAACCCGGACACGAGGAAGGCGCCCCACCAGACACCGACGACGACCGGCACCGTCGGCACCCCGGCGCCGCGGAACAGGTCGCGGACCATCTGGAGGGGACGCCAGAGGTTGACGATCGGGAGGAACCAGCCCCCGATGGCCCACCCCGAGGCGTGCTGCAGGCGGCTCGGGTCCATCCGGTCGCTGCGGTGGCCTCGGAACAGCCAGGTGATGAACAGCGCGGCGGTGGCGATGAAGAGCAGCGCCCAGAGCAGATAGAGGACGACGGCGGCGGTGTCGAGGAAGGAGCCGAACTCCTCGTCGACGGTGGAGGGGTCGTCGCGCCACTGCCGGAACGTCGACACGTAGGTGGCGTTGAGGGCGCCCAGCCCGAGGTCGACCACCATGATCAGGGCCAGGGTGATCTGGGTGGCGGCGGCGAGCATCGGCCACCGGTCGCCGAGCGGAGGCCGGGCCGGCACCGGAGGGATCCCCCCCGGCGCGCCGCCCGGCTGCGTCAGCGCGGCTCGCGTCGTCGTCTGGGGGGTCCACTGGTGGCCGTCCCACCAGCGGAGCGTGTCGGGGTCGTCCGCCTCCGGGTACCAGCCCGGTGTCGCCTGTGCCATGGGCAGGAGTATCCGTCACCGGCAGCACGGGCCGGCCCCGAACCGCCGACCGCGTGGATCGACGCACTCATGGACGGATAGGTCACACCCGGTGGCCCTCCCGCGGGGCCGCTCCTATCCTGCCGCCATGGGACTCCCCGCGGCTGACGGATCGCTGGCGCTCACCTCGGAGGCCGATCGGTACGACCGGGCGGCCGGGGAGAAGGCCGCGGCAGCGGTGCTCCGCAAGACCGGCCGGCTGGGGACCGACGACCCGGACGACGCGGTCTGGGAACGCCTGACGCGGCACACGCTCGACGGGGTCGGCGTGCCGCCGCTCGGCACGCCGGCCGATCTGGAGGGTCTGTCGACGGCGGGCCGTCCCACCCGACAGGGGCCCTGGGACGTCCGGGTCGCGGGCCGAGGCGGCGCGGCGCTGCTCGACGAGCTGGAGAACGGCGCGACCTCGGTGTGGTTGCGCCTCGACGGGCCGGTGACGCCGGAGGTGCTGGCGGCGGCCCTCGACGGCGTCCTCGTGGACCTGGCTCCCGTCGTGCTGGACGCGCCCGACGACCCGGTGGGCGCGGCGCGCTCGCTCACCGAGTGGCTGCAGACCATCGGAACGACGCCCGCGCCCGGCTCGGGGGTGGGGGCGGACCCGGTCGGGAGCGCCCTGCGCACCGGCCAGGCTGCCGTCGACGTCGACACGGTGGTCGCCGACGTGGCTGCCGCCGCCGGATCGGCCGGGGTGCTCGCCCTGGTGGTCGACGGCACCGTCGTGCACGATCTCGGAGCCTCCGACGCCCAGGAGCTCGGCTACTCGCTGGCGACCGGGGCGGCGTACCTCCGGGCGCTGGGGCGGGCCGGCGTGGACGTCGAGCGCGCGGTCGGCCTGGTCGAGTTCCGCTACGCCGTCACCGACGAGCAGCTCGTCTCGATCGCCAAGCTGCGGGCCGCCCGCCGCTGCTGGGCCCGGCTGGTCGAGCTGTGCGGGGTGGCCGAGGCGCAGCAGCGCCAGCACGCCGTCACGAGCCGGCCGATGATGAGCCGCTACGACCCCTACGTCAACCTGCTGCGCACCACCGTCGCCGCGTTCGCTGCCGGAGTCGGAGGCGCCGACGCCGTCACCGTGCGTCCGTTCGACAGCCCGCTCGGCGAGCCCGACGCGTTCGGGCGCCGGATGGCTCGCAACATCTCCTCGCTGCTCGTCGCCGAGTCGCACGTCGCCGCGGTCGCCGACCCGGCCGGGGGCGCCTATGCCGTCGAGCGGCTCACCGACGAGCTGGCCGCGGCGGCGTGGGCGGAGCTGCAGCGGCTCGAGGCGTCCGGTGGGGTGCTCGGCGCGTGGGCCGACGGCTCGCTGCAGGCTCGGGTCGACGAGGTCGTGGCCGCGCGCGACCGCGACGTCGCCACCCGTCGTCGGCCGCTGACCGGCGTCAGCGAGTTCCCGAACCTGGCCGAGACGCTGCCGGAGCGGGCCGGCGGGCCCGACCCGGTGCGCCGCTACGGCGCTGCCTACGAGGCGATGCGCGACGCGCCCGCCTCGTCCCCGGTGTTCCTCGCGACGATGGGCTCGGTCGCGGCGCACTCGCCGCGGGCCCTGTTCGCCACCAACCTCTTCGCGGCGGGCGGGGTCGGGGTCGAGGTCGCCGGCGCCACCGGCGGGGCCGACGACGTCGTCGCGGCGTACGCCGGCCAGCCGGTGGTCTGCCTCGCCGGACCCGACGCGGCCTACGCCGAGTGGGGCCCTCCTCTGGTCGCGGCCCTGCGGGGGGCCGGCGCCACCCGGGTGATCCTGGCCGGGAAGCCGGGGGAGGGGAGCGTCCCGGCCGAGCTGGTCGACGACTCGTGCGCCGTCGGGGTGGACGCCGTGGCGTTCCTGACCCGCACCCGCGAGGCCCTGGAGGTGGCCCGATGAGCATCCCCGAGAGCTTCGCCGACCTGCCGCTGGGTGAGGAGGGCGGTTCGCCCGCGGAGGCCGCGATTGTGCGGAAAGCGCAGTCCGTTGTCGCGGATTCCTCGCGTTTGGGCACAAACGGCAGCCCCTGGACCAGCCCCGAAGGCATCGACATCCTGCCGGTCTACGGCCCCGAGCACCTCGAGGGCCTGGACGCGCTCGACACCTGGCCGGGCCTGAGCCCCTACCTCCGTGGGCCCTACCCGACGATGTACACCACCCAGCCGTGGACGATCCGTCAGTACGCCGGCTTCTCGACGGCCGAGGAGTCCAACGCGTTCTACCGGCGCAACCTGGCGGCCGGCCAGAAGGGGCTCAGCGTCGCGTTCGACCTGGCCACCCACCGCGGCTATGACTCCGACCACCCGCGGGTCCGTGGCGACGTCGGCATGGCCGGCGTGGCGATCGACTCGATCTACGACGCACGCACGCTGTTCGAGGGGATCCCCCTGGACCGGATGAGCGTGAGCATGACGATGAACGGCGCGGTGCTGCCGATCATGGCGCTCTACATCGTGGCCGCCGAGGAGCAGGGGGTGAAGCCCGACCAGCTGGCCGGGACGATCCAGAACGACATCCTCAAGGAGTTCATGGTCCGCAACACCTACATCTACCCGCCGGCGCCGAGCATGCGGATCACCTCCGACATCTTCGCCTACACCGCCGCCCGGATGCCGCGCTTCAACTCCATCTCGATCTCCGGCTACCACATCCAGGAGGCCGGGGCGACGGCCGACCTCGAGCTCGCCTACACGCTGGCCGACGGGGTCGAGTACCTCCGGGCGGGGCTGGCCGCCGGGCTCGACATCGACGCGTTCGCCCCCCGGCTGAGCTTCTTCTGGGCGATCGGCATGAACTTCTTCATGGAGGTCGCCAAGATGCGCGCCGCCCGCGCGCTCTGGGCGCGGCTGGTGCGCCAGTTCGACCCGAAGAACCCCAAGTCGCTCAGCCTGCGCACCCACAGCCAGACCAGCGGCTGGTCGCTCACCGCCCAGGACGTCTTCAACAACGTCGCCCGGACCTGCATCGAGGCGATGGCCGCGACGCAGGGACACACCCAGTCGCTGCACACCAACGCTCTCGACGAGGCGATCGCGCTGCCGACGGACTTCTCGGCCCGGATCGCCCGCAACACCCAGCTGCTGCTGCAGCAGGAGAGCGGCACTTCCCAGACCATCGACCCGTGGGCGGGCAGCTACTACGTCGAGCGCCTCACCCACGACCTCGCTGAACGTGCCTGGGCGCACCTCACCGAGGCCGAGGAGGCCGGCGGCATGGCCAAGGCGATCGAGCAGGGCCTGCCCAAGATGCGGATCGAGGAGGCGGCGGCGCGCACCCAGGCCCGGATCGACTCGGGGCATCAGCAGGTGATCGGCGTCAACACCTATCGCGTCGACAACGAGGAGCCGCTGGAGGTGCTCAAGGTCGACAACGACGAGGTCTACCGCCAGCAGATCGCCAAGCTGGAGCGGCTGCGCGCCGAGCGCGACGCCGACGACGTACGGCGCTGCCTGGACGCGCTGACCGCGGCGGCCGGCCGCGACCCGTCCCGGGACGGCACCCTCGACGACAACCTCCTCGCCCTCGCCGTCGACGCGGCCCGCGCGAAGGCGACGGTGGGGGAGATCTCCGCCGCGCTGGAGCAGGTCTACGGGCGGCACCAGGCCGTGATCCGTACCATCTCCGGGGTGTACCGATCCACCGTCTCCGAGGGTCCCGACGGCGCCGACGCCGACGTCGCGGAGGTGTTGAGGGAGACCGAGGCGTTCGCCGCCGAGGAGGGTCGCCGGCCCCGCATCCTGGTGGCCAAGATGGGCCAGGACGGCCACGACCGGGGCCAGAAGGTCGTGGTCACTGCCTTCGCCGACCTGGGCTTCGACGTCGACGTCGGCCCGCTGTTCTCGACGCCCGAGGAGGTCGCTCAGCAGGCGGTCGACAACGACGTCCACATCGTGGGGGTCAGCTCGCTGGCGGCGGGTCACCTGACGCTGCTGCCCGCGCTGAAGCAGGCGCTGGCCGACCTGGGCCGGCCCGACATCATGGTGGTCATCGGTGGGGTGATCCCGCCCGACGACGTCGCCACCCTCAAGGAGATGGGCGCGGCGGCGGTGTTCCCCCCCGGCACCGTGATCGCCCGGTCGGCGCTCGACCTGCTCGCCGAGCTGCGGGCCCGGCGGGCCTGACCGGATGGGCGCCCCTGACCTCGAGGAGCTCGTCGAGGGCGTGACGGCCGGGCGGCGAGCCGCCGTCGCTCGGGCGATCACGCTCGTCGAGTCGACCCGTGACGACCACCGCCGGCAGGCCCGCGAGCTGCTGCGCCGGCTGCCCGCCCCCGAAGTGCCGGCGGTCCGGGTGGGCATCTCGGGGGTCCCCGGCGTCGGCAAGTCGACGTTCATCGAGGCGCTGGGCACGCTGCTGACCGCCCAGGGGCACCGCGTCGGTGTCCTCGCGGTCGACCCCTCCTCCACGCGCACCGGCGGCTCGGTGCTGGGGGACAAGACCCGGATGGGGCGGCTGGCCGCCGACGAGCATGCCTACGTCCGCCCCTCGCCGACGGCCGGCACCCTGGGCGGCGTGGCCCGCGCCACGCAGCAGGCGATGCTGGTGCTGGAGGCGGCGGGCTACGACGTGGTGCTGGTCGAGACGGTCGGCGTCGGCCAGTCCGAGGTCACCGTGGCCGGCATGGTCGACACGTTCTGCTTCCTCACCCTGGCCCGGACCGGTGACCAGCTGCAGGGCATCAAGAAGGGCATCCTCGAGCTCGCCGACGTGATCGCGGTCAACAAGGCCGACGGCGACCGGGAGGCGGAGGCGAGCTCGGCCGCCCGCGAGCTCTCCGGCGCGTTGCGCCTGGTCCACCATCTCGACGCTCGTGACGGGGCACCCTGGGTGCCGTCGGTGCTCACCTGCTCCGCCCTCGAGGAACGCGGCGTCGAGGAGGTGTGGGCCCAGGTGCTGGCCCACCGCGAGCACCTCGGCCGCGACGGGCTGCGGAGCAAGCGGGCCGTCCAGCAGCTGGAGTTCACCTGGGCGCTGGTCCGCGACGAGCTCGCCCGGCGGCTGACCGCCTCACCCGGCGTCGCCCGCGTCCGCGGGGAGGTCCGCGACGCGGTGCTGGCCGGCGCCATGCCCGCGACCGAGGCCGCCGACCTGCTCCTGGCGGCCTACGACGAGACGCCCCGCGCGGCGCCCGGCGACGCCGCCGGAGCGCCCGGTCCGGAGGCTCCCGCATCGTGAGCTCGCGGGCTGAACTAGGGTTTGGCTGATGCCACCTCACGCCTCCACCCCCGCCGCGGAGCTGATCGAGGCCGTCGTCGAGAAGCACGCCGACGACCTCATCGAGCTGCGGCGCGACCTGCACGCCCACCCCGAGCTGTCGTGGGCGGAGCACCGCACGACCGAGATCGCCGCGGCCCGGGTCGAGGCGGCGGGCTGGCGGGTGACCCGGCTGAAGGACAGCGGGCTGGTCGCCGACCTCGGTGACCCCTCCGACGAGCCCGGCCCGGTGGTCGCACTGCGCGCCGACCTCGACGCGCTCCCGGTGCCCGACACGACCGGCGACCCCTGGGCGAGCGAGGTCCCGGGTGTCGCGCACGCGTGCGGTCACGACGTCCACACCACCGCGCTGGTCGGTGCGGGGATCGCCCTGGCCGAGGCTCGCGCGGTGGGGCTCGCGACCGGCCGCTACCGGCTGCTGTTCCAGCCGGCCGAGGAGATCATGCCCGGCGGGGCCCTGGAGATGATGCACGCCGGGGCGCTCGAGGGCGTGACCCGGGTCTTCGGGCTGCACTGCGACCCCAGCATCGACGTCGGGACCGTGGGCCTGCGTGAGGGGCCCCTCACCGGCGCCGCCGACTCCATCGACATCTCGCTCGGCGGCAAGGGCGGGCACACCTCGCGTCCGCACCTCACCGAGGACCTCACCTTCGCGCTGGCCAAGCTGGTCACCGAGCTCCCCGCGATCCTGTCCCGCCGGCTCGACCCGCGGGCCGGCGTGAGCGTCGCGTGGGGCATCGTCTCCGCGGGCGGTGCACCCAACGTGATCCCCGCGCAGGGGCGCGTCGCGGGCACGATCCGGATGCTCGACGCGGTGGCCTGGGCCGACGCGGAGCAGCTGGTCCGCGAGCAGGTCGCGCACATCATCGCCCCCTACGGCGTCACGGCCGAGATCGTCTACCACCGGGGTGTCCCGCCGGTGGTCAACGAGCACTACTCCACGCTGCTCCTCGGCAAGGCAGTCGAGGAGGTCGTCGGCGAGACCGGCCACGTCGCGACCTCGCAGAGCCTCGGTGGCGAGGACTTCGGCTGGTTCCTCGAGCGAGTGCCCGGCGCGATGGCGCGGCTCGGCACCCGCACGCCCGGCGGGCCGACGTACGACCTGCACCAGGGGAACCTGAGGATCGACGAGCGGGCGATCGCCATCGGCGCCCGGGTGCTCGCGGGCGCGGCCGTGGTCGCCACGGGCAGCTGAGCCGGAGCGCTCTCGTCGAGACGGCCGTCACTCGTCCGGTCACCCTCCGATAACACTTCGGGGTAGCCCCTGGCGCGTACGCCCCCGGGCACGGCTAGGGTGGGCCCCCAACGCGCGACAATCTGAGGCGCGCTGGGAACTCAGGAGGAAATCTTGCGTCGACTGACCAAGATCGCTGCCGTGGTCTGCCTGGCGACGCTGTCGCTGGCCGCGTGCGGCAACAGTGACAGCGGTAGCGAGGCGTCCGGGTCCACCAAGACGGACGAGGACATCTGCAAGACCGCCACGGGCGACGGCCCCAAGATCGGTGTGGCCTACGACGTCGGCGGCCGCGGTGACCAGTCGTTCAACGACTCGGCCTACGCCGGCCTCAAGAAGGTCGTCGAGGAGACGAGCGGCACCTGCGTCGAGGCCGAGGCCGGCACCGACGAGAACGACACGACGCGCGCGGACCGGCTCCGGACCCTCGCCGACCAGGGCTTCAACCCGGTCATCGCGGTGGGCTTCATCTACAGCCCCGCCGCGGCCGAGGTGGCCAAGGACTACCCCGACACCAACTTCGCGGTCATCGACGGCTACACCGCCTGCATCCAGGACGCGTCCTGCGCGCCGAAGAAGCCGCTGGCCAACCTGTCCGACCTGACGTTCGCCGAGAACGAGGGCTCGTTCCTGGTCGGCGTGGCCGCCGGCCTCAAGACCGAGTCCAACACGGTCGGCTTCGTCGGCGGCACCCACGGGTTCCTGATCAAGAAGTTCGAGGCCGGCTACACCGCCGGTGTCGAGGCGGTCAACCCCGACGCCAAGGTGCTGGTCACCTACCTCACCGAGGACGAGAGCGACGGCAAGACCGGCTTCGAGAACCCGTCGGGCGGCAAGACCGCGGCCGAGGGCGAGCTCGACAAGGGCGCCGACATCATCTACCACGCCGCGGGCAAGTCGGGTCTGGGTGTCTTCCAGGCCGTGACCGCGGCCGGTGACGGCAAGTGGGCGATCGGCGTCGACTCCGACCAGTACCTCACGGCCAGCGCCGACGAGCAGCCGCACATCCTCACCTCGATGCTCAAGCGCATCGACACCGCGGTCTACGACTACGTCAAGGCCTCCGCGGCCGGCAACCCGCCGGTGCCGGGCATCGTCTACGACCTCAAGGCCGACGGCGTGGGCTACTCCACGTCCGGTGGCTTCGTCGACGACATCTCCGGCGAGATCGACGGCTACGCCGACAAGATCAAGTCCGGCGAGCTGGAGGTTCCGCTCCAGCCGGCGAGCTGATCGGCGGGCAGGAGATCCCGTAGCAGCACATCCCGACGACGGGGCCCGGGCAGCGCCGCGAGGCACTCCCCGGGTCCCGTCGCGTTCGGTTACGGTGAGCACGGCTCGGGCCGTCGGCTGACAGGAGGCAGTGGGTGTCCAGCACAGCGACCGCAGCGCACGAGGTGGCCGTGGCCGTGTCCGGCATCGGGAAGAGCTTCCCGGGTGTCGTGGCCAACCGCGACATCACCTTCGAGATCGAGCGCGGGACCATCCACGCGCTGGTCGGGGAGAACGGCGCCGGCAAGTCGACGCTGATGAAGATCCTCTACGGCGTGCAGCGGCCCGACGAGGGGACCATCGAGATCAACGGCGAGACGGTGTCCCTGCACTCGCCGTCCGACGCCATCGCGCGCGGGGTCGGCATGGTCTTCCAGCACTTCCAGCTCGCCGACAACTTCACCGTGCTCGAGAACGTCGTGCTCGGCGCCGAGAAGCTGCACGGGATCGGCGACGCGGCCCGCAGCGAGGTGCTGCGGATCTCCGAGGAGTACGGCTTCGGGCTCGACCCCGACGAGCTCGTGGAGGAGCTGGGCGTCGGTGAGCGGCAGCGCGTGGAGATCCTCAAGGTGCTCTATCGCGGCGCCAAGATCATCATCCTGGACGAGCCGACCGCGGTGCTGGTGCCCCAGGAGGTCGACGCGCTCTTCGCCAACCTCCGGGGGCTCAAGGCCGAGGGTCACACCCTGATCTTCATCTCGCACAAGCTCGACGAGGTGCGCGCCATCGCCGACGACATCACGGTGATCCGGAGGGGCACCACCGTCGCGTCGGTGAAGCCCGCGGACGTGTCCTCCCGCGACCTGGCCGAGCTGATGGTCGGCTCGGAGCTGCCGTCGCCGAGCACCGAGGAGAGCACGGTCACCGACCGGGTCAAGCTGACCCTCGACGGCATCACCGTGCGCGACCGCTCCGGACGTGCCGTGCTGTCCGACATCGGCTTCCAGATCCACGCCGGCGAGATCCTCGGCATCGCCGGTGTCGAGGGCAACGGCCAGACCGAGCTGGTCGACACGGTCGTCGGTCTGCTGCGGCCCGCCGAGGGCTCGATCCGGCTGGGCGAGGAGGACATCACCGGCTGGTCCACCAAGAAGCGCCGCGCGGCCGGCATCGGCGTGATCCCCGAGGACCGGCACCGGCACGGGCTGCTGCTCGACGCCCCCCTGTGGGAGAACCGCATCCTGGGTCACCAGACCCGGCCACCCAGCGTGAAGGGCCCGTGGATCGACCGGTCCGGCGCCCGCCAGGACACCGACCGCATCGTGTCGACGTACGACGTCCGCACGCCGTCCATCGACACCACCGCCCGGGCGCTGTCCGGCGGCAACCAGCAGAAGTTCATCGTCGGTCGCGAGATGAGCGGTGAGCCGGTGCTGCTGATCGGCGCCCATCCCACCCGAGGCGTCGACGTCGGGGCCCAGGCCGCGATCTGGGACCACATGCGAGCCGCCCGCCGGGAGGGGCTGGCCGTGCTGCTGATCTCCGCCGACCTCGACGAGCTGATCGGCCTGTCCGACACCATCCGGGTGCTGCTGCGCGGCAAGATCGTCGGCTCCTTCGACCCACAGACGGTGACCCCCCAGGAGCTCGGCTCCGCGATGACCGGTGCCGGAGGTGCCGCATGAAGCGCCTCGACCGCCTGGTGACGATGCTCGCGGCGCCGGTGCTGGCGCTGCTGATGGCCGGCCTGATCTCGTCGGTGCTGCTGTGGGTGACGGGCTACAGCGTCGGTGACTTCTGGTCGATCCTGCTCACCTGGCCGCAGCCCCGCCAGCTGACCAACATCCTCAACTACGGCGCGATCCTCTACCTCTCCGGTGTCGCGGCGGCGATCGGGTTCAAGATGAACCTGTTCAACATCGGTGTGGAGAGCCAGTACCGCATGGGGGTCTTCGCGGCGGCCGCCTTCGCCGGCACCGGCTGGTTGTCCGGCTGGCTGAACACCGTGGTCGCCATCGTCATCGCCATGCTGGCCGGCGCCGGCTGGGCGGCGATCGCCGCGCTGCTGCGGGTGTTCCGGGGCGTCTCCGAGGTCATCTCGACGATCATGCTCAACGCGATCGCCGGACTCCTGGTCGGCTACTTCCTGCGCCAGATCGGCGTCCAGAGCGGCAACTCGACCGCCACCAAGACGATCCCCGAGAGCAGCTGGGTCGGCGGCATCACGATCTTCTCCGACGCAGGCAACCAGCTGCTCGGGCTGTCCCTGCTGGCGGTCGTCGTGGGCGTGGCCTACTGGCTGGTCCTCGGCAAGACCCGCTTCGGGTTCAACCTGCGCGCCACCGGCATGTCCGAGACGGCCGCGGTCGCGTCGGGTGTCGACGTGAAGAAGATGATCATCGTGGCGATGCTGCTGTCCGGTGCGGTGGCCGGGCTGATCGGCATGCCGACCCTGTTCGGCGACGCCCACAACTACGGCAGCTCCTTCCAGACCGGCATCGGCTTCGCGGGCATCGCGGTGGCCCTGCTCGGCCGCAACAACCCGATCGGCATCCTGTTCGGCGCGCTGATCTTCTCCTACCTCCACGAGCAGGCCAACAACCTCAACATCCTGGCCGGCATCTCGCCCGAGATCGTCCAGGTGACCCAGGGCGTGACCGTGATC
Organism: Nocardioides sp.; assembly: GCF_041393715.1. GTDB lineage: Bacteria > Actinomycetota > Actinomycetes > Propionibacteriales > Nocardioidaceae > Nocardioides. The sequence continues at coordinate 366,934 of NZ_JAWKJQ010000001.1, forward strand.
GCGGTGGTGGTCGCCTACGAGCTGGTCCGCAGGATCAAGGTCGCCCGCGAACAGGCGGCGGTGGCCGTCTCGTTGCAAGCGGATGCCGACGTCGACGAGGAGGTGGCGGCATGAGCGAGACCGCCCCCACGATGGCCCAGCGTCCCGCCCCGACCGGTGGCGACCAGACCCCGCCCCGGGTCCGCATCGCCTGGATCGGCGTCGGGGTGTTCGTGCTGCTGGCCGGCGTACGCGAGCTCACCGGCAGCAACGACATGCTCTCGACGGGCTCGCTCCGGGCGGCGCTGATCGCGGCCATCCCGATCGCACTGGCCGGCCTCGGCGGCCTGTGGTCCGAGCGCGCGGGTGTGGTCAACATCGGCCTCGAGGGCATGATGATCATGGGCACGCTCGGAGCCGGCTACTTCGGCTACCACGGAGGCGTGCTGGCCGGCATCGGCGGCGCGGTGCTGTTCGGAGCGCTGTTCGGCCTGCTCCACGCCATCGTCACCGTCTACGTCGGCGTCGACCACATCGTCTCCGGGGTCGCGATCAACATCATCGCGGCGGGCCTGGCGGCGTTCCTGGCGAAGGTGTTCTTCTCCGGCCTGCCGGGTGGGGGCCCGACCCAGTCGCCGGGGCTGCCGCACCCGGGGACGCTGCCCCTCGACTTCATCGCCGACCCGGCCAAGACGCTGGAGGACAAGGAGTGGTTCCTGGTCTCCGACGTGGCCGGGGTCGTCGGCGCGGTGACGGAGCGGATCTCCTGGCTCACGGTCTTCGCCCTGCTCCTGGTGGCGTTCACGTCGTGGTTCCTCTGGCACACGGCGTTCGGGCTGCGGCTGCGGTCGGTCGGTGAGTCGCCGTCGGCGGCGGAGTCCCTCGGCGTCAACGTCTACCTGTTCAAGGTCGTCGCGGTGACCGTCTCGGGCGGGCTCGCGGGGCTCGGCGGCGCCTACCTCGCGATGGTCGCCTCGTCGGGCTACCAGAACGGGCAGACCCTGGGGCTCGGCTACATCGGCCTGGCCGCGATGATCTTCGGCAACTGGCGCCCCTCGGGGCTGCTGGTGGCGGCGCTGCTGTTCGGCTACACCCAGTCGATCAACCTGCGCGGCGGCAGCGACTCGCTGCACTCGCTGCTGCTGGCGATCGCGATCATCCTGGTCGGCCTGGCCGCCTGGAACCTTCGCTCCAAGGCGCTGAAGCAGGCCGCGCTGTTCGCCGCCGGCGGCGGCCTGTTCCTGCTCTGGTGGGCCACGACCGAGTCGGTCTCGTCGAAGTTCACCGGCATGGCGCCCTACGTCACCACGCTGCTGGTGCTGGCCTTCGCCTCGCAGCGGCTGCGGATGCCGGCGGCCGACGGTCAGGTCTACCGGAAGGGATCGGCCGGCTGATGGTGTCGGAGCCGTGGTCCGAGGCCGACTGGGAGGAGCTGCGGTCGCGGGCCGTGGAGGCGATGCGGCACGCCTACGCGCCCTACTCCTCCTTCCCGGTCGGCGCCGCCGCCCGGGTCGACGACGGCCGGGTGGTGACCGGCTGCAACGTGGAGAACGCCGCCTACGGCGTGGGTCTGTGCGCCGAGTGCGGCATGGTGTCCCAGCTCCACGTGACGGGCGGTGGCCGGCTCACCCACGCCGTCTGCGTCGACGGCGACGGGGCGGTGCTGATGCCCTGTGGCCGCTGCCGGCAGCTGCTGTGGGAGAACGGCGGTCCCGGCCTGCTGCTGATGACGGTCTCGGGGTCCGCACGATGGACGAGGTGCTGCCGGATGCCTTCGGCCCCGACAACCTCGCTTGACCTCACCGACCCTGGGTTCGTCGCCGACCCCTACCCGTGGTTCGCCGCCGAACGGGCCCGGCACCCGGTGGCCTGGCACGACGGCCTGGGGCAGTGGCTGGCCTTCGACCACGCCTCGGTGAGCTCGGTGCAGCGCGACCGGCGCTTCGGACGGGTCTGGCAGGACCGCGAGCCGGCGTCGTACCTCGAGCCCTTCAACCTGCTGCACCGTCACCAGATGATGGAGAACGAGCCGCCCGAGCACACGAGGCTGCGCCGACCGGTGGCGCGGGCCTTCGCGCGCGGGCACGTCGACCGGCTCCGGCCCCGGGTGCGTGAGCTGGCGGACGAGCTGCTCGGCGAGGTCGACCCGGCCGGCTTCGACGTGGTCGCCGACTACGCCGAGCCGCTGCCGGTCCTGGTGATCGCCGAGCTCCTCGGCGTCGACCGTTCGATGGTCGGCTCCCTGCGCACCTGGTCACAGGCGATCGTGCGGATGTACGAGCCCGCCCCCGACGACGAGGTCGTGGGCGCGGCGGTGTCGGCGGCGGGTGAGTTCGCCGACCTGGTCCGCGAGCTGCTGGGCGAGCGCCGTGTGCACCCCCGGGACGACCTGCTGAGCGACCTGGCGGCCACCGAGCTGACCGAGGCCGAACAGGTGGCCTCGGCGGTGCTGCTGCTCAACGCCGGCCACGAGGCCTCGGTCAACGTCTTCGGCAACGGCCTGGTCGCCCTTCTCGAGCGAGGGCTGCGTCCCGGCCCCCGCGTCGAGCCGTGTGTGGAGGAGATGCTCCGCTTCGACGCGGCGCTGCAGCTGTTCGAGCGCACGGCGCTGGAGACGGTGGAGCTCGGCGGCGTGGTCGTCGAGCAGGGTCAGAGGCTCGCCGTGCTGCTCGGGTCGGCCAACCGCGACCCTGCCGTGTTCGAGGCGCCCGACGAGCTGCGCGTCGAGCGTGACCCCAACCCCCACCTCTCCTTCGGGGTGGGCGTGCACTTCTGTCTCGGCGCGCCGCTGGCACGGATGGAGCTGGCCGAGTCGGTCACCGCGCTGTTCGACCGGTTCCCCGGCCTGGGGCTGGTCGAGCCGCCCGCGCCGAGCCACACGTTCGTGCTGCGCGGCAGGCGTGGCGTGCGGGTGTCGGCGGGCTAGGCTTCCGGGTCGTCCTGAGAGGAGATGAGGCATGCAGCACGACGCCGTCGAGGTGATCATCGCCAAGCGCGACGGAGGTGAGCTCAGCGACAGCCAGATCGACTGGGTGATCGACGCCTACACCCGCGGTGAGGTCGCCGACGAGCAGATGTCGGCGCTGGCGATGGCGATCCTGCTCAACGGGATGGGCCGTCGCGAGATCGCCCGCTGGACCGACGCGATGATCCGCTCCGGCGAGCGGATGGACTTCTCCGGGCTGTCCCGGCCGACCGCCGACAAGCACTCGACCGGGGGAGTGGGCGACAAGATCACGCTGCCGTTGGCCCCGCTGGTCGCCGCGTGCGGCGCGGCCGTCCCGCAGCTGTCGGGGCGCGGCCTGGGGCACACCGGCGGCACGCTCGACAAGCTCGAGTCGATCCCGGGGTGGCGGGCCTCGGTCAGCAACGAGGAGATGCTCGACCAGCTGGAGTCGGTGGGGGCGGTCGTCTGCGCCGCCGGCGCCGGGCTCGCACCCGCCGACAAGAAGCTCTATGCGCTGCGCGACGTGACCGGCACCGTCGAGGCGATCCCGCTGATCGCCTCCTCGATCATGTCCAAGAAGATCGCCGAGGGCACCGGCGCGCTCGTGCTCGACGTCAAGGTCGGCAGCGGCGCCTTCATGAAGGACGCCGATCGGGCCCGCGAGCTGGCCCGGACGATGGTCGACCTCGGCACCGGCGCCGGCGTGCACACGGTGGCGCTGCTCACCGACATGGCCACGCCACTCGGGCGCACCGCCGGCAACGCGCTGGAGGTCGCCGAGTCGGTGGAGGTGCTGGCGGGCGGCGGTCCCGCCGACGTGGTGGAGCTGACGCTGGCGCTGGCCCGCGAGATGCTCGCGGGCGCCGGGCTCGACGGCGTCGATCCTGCCGACCGGCTCGCCGACGGTTCGGCGATGGACGCCTGGAAGGCGATGATCCGGGCCCAGGGCGGCGACCCCGACGCCCCGCTCCCCACCGCGCGGGAGACCCACGTGGTCGCCGCACCGGCCTCGGGCGTGCTCACCCGGCTCGACGCGATGGCCGTCGGGTTGGCGGCCTGGCGGCTCGGTGCCGGCCGGGCCCGCAAGGAGGACCCGGTTCAGGCGGGTGCCGGGGTCGAGTGGCACGCCCGTCCGGGCGACGAGGTGGTCGCGGGGGAGCCGCTGCTGACCCTGCACACCGACGAGGCGGATCGGTTCGAGCGGGCGCTGGCCTCGCTCGACGGGGGCTTCGACATCGCGGCCGACGGGTCGTCGTACCAGCCGGAGCCGCTGGTGATCGACCGGATCTCCTGACGCTGCGGCCCGGGCTCAGTCGAGCAGCAGCACCACGGTCTCGGCGACGCAGGCGGGCTTCGGCTCGTCCTCGATCTCGACCGTCCAGCCGAGGGTGAGCTGGAGGCCGGTGGGCAGCTCGGTGACGTCGGCGACGCTCGCGTGGGCGCGCACCCGCTTGCCGACCCGCACCGGGGCGGGGAAGCGGACCTTGTTGACGCCGTAGTTGAGCTTGGCCCCCGGCGTCGCGAGATCGAAGATCTGGGCGCCCAGCATCGGCAGCAGCGACAGCGTGAGGTAGCCGTGGGCGATGGTCCCGCCGAACGGCGTCGCGGCCGCGCGCTCGGTGTCGACGTGGATCCACTGGTGGTCGTCGGTGGCGTCGGCGAAGGCGTCCACCCGCTGCTGCTCGATGAGCAGCCAGTCGGAGCTGCCGACCTGGGTGCCGACGGCGGCGGTGAGCTCCTCGGCGGTCGAGAACGTCTGCATCGCGGCTCCTGGTTGTCGATGGGTGCGCGGACCGGGATGGGTGCCAGGATGACCCCATGCCCGACGTCTCACCCGCCGCCGAACCTACCGCCTCGCCCCGGCCCTCCCGCGAGGAGGTACGCCGGGCGCCCAAGGTGCTGCTGCACGACCACCTCGACGGTGGGCTGCGGCCGGCCACGATCGTGGAGCTGGCCCGTGAGTGCCGCCACGAGCTGCCGACCACCGACCCGGCGGACCTGGAGAGGTGGTTCGTCGAGGCGGCCGACAGCGGCTCCCTGGAGCGCTACCTCGAGACCTTCGACCACACCGTCGCCGTGATGCAGACCGCCCCGGCCCTGGCCCGAGTCGCCCGTGAGTGCGTCGAGGACCTCGCCGCCGACGGCGTGGTCTACGCGGAGGTCCGCTACGCCCCCGAGCAGCATGTGCAGGGTGGGCTGACCATGGACGAGGTCGTGGCGGCCGTCGCCGAGGGTCTCGCGGCGGGGGAGGCCGCCGCCGGAGGCAGGATCGTGGTCCGCCAGCTGCTCACGGCGATGCGCCACCAGGCGCGGTCGAGGGAGGTCGCCGAGCTGGCGGTCGCCTGGCGTGACCGCGGCGTTGTCGGCTTCGACATCGCCGGCGCCGAGGCCGGGTTCCCGCCCACCCGCCACCTCGATGCGTTCGAGTACCTCCAGCGCGAGAACGCCCACTTCACCATCCACGCCGGCGAGGCGTTCGGTCTGCCGTCGATCTGGGAGGCGATCCAGTGGTGCGGCACCGACCGGCTCGGCCACGGCGTCCGGATCGTCGACGACGTCACCGTCGGCGACGACGGAGAGGTGACGCTCGGCCGGCTGGCGGCGTACGTGCGGGACGCGCGGATCCCCCTCGAGATGTGCCCGGCCTCCAACGTGCAGACCGGCGCGGCCGCCTCGGTCGCCGAGCACCCGATCGGGCTGCTGGCCTCGCTGCGCTTCCGGGTGACCGTCAACACCGACAACCGGCTGATGTCGGGCACGTCCATGACCGCGGAGATGGCCGCGCTGGTGGAGGCGTTCGGCTACACCCTGGCCGACCTGCGCTGGTTCACGATCAACGCGATGAAGTCGGCCTTCCTGCCCTTCGACGAGCGGCTGGCGATCATCGACGAGGTGATCAAGCCCGGCTACGCCGCCATGGGTGTCGACTGACGGGTGCGGAGGCGTTTCCGCGGCCGGGCGCGGGGGCCCGTCGGTGCCTGAGGACCTCCCGGGTGGTTGATGAGCTGGCCCCGGTGGTTGAGGAACTCGCCCTAGCGAGCGTCTCGTAACCACGCGCTGGCGGGCGCAGGGTCCGCTGTGGTTGCGGTGGTTGGCAGTGACGAGCGGGAGGTCGTCGTTGGTTGCCGTGTACGGCGGCCGCCGGGTCTGCTTCGCGGGGCGCCTCCTCAACCACCGGATCGCCTCCGGTGGTGGAGGCTCGAGGAGGGTCCCGTCCACGCGTCTGAGCGTGAGCGTGGTCTGAACGGCTGCCGGGTCTGCTTCATCGGGTGCGAACCAACCCTCCGAAAGCCGGAGAGCGTCTTAACCACGCGCCAGAACCAACCCAAGAAAGCCGTCCGATTGTTGTCTCACGAGGTGGGACAAACAGGGTCTGAGCAGGCCTGATTGTCGGTGGCCCTGATTGGCTTATCGGTATGAGCCAGTCAGCCAGCGCGTTCGCGGAGGTCCCGGTGCCGGGGTCTCCGGATCGGGTGCTGGCGACGGCTCGGGCGGCGATGCGTGCGGAGCAGGCGGCTGCGGCGGCGAAGCTGGTGGCGGCGGTGGAGTGGGCGGCGTTGCACGAGCCGACGGACACGGGGGATGCGGCGTACTGGTGGGAGGCCGGCAACGTCGTGCCGCTGGCGGGTGAGGGTGCTCCGGACATCGCGGAGTTCGCGGTGGCGGAGTTCGCCACCGCGCTGGGGCTGTCCACCGACGGCGGGCGTCGGTTGGTCGGGCGGGCGTTGGAGCTGTGCTACCGGCTGCCGGAGCTGTGGGGCCGTGCAGGCGGGCACGGTGCCGGCGTGGCGGGCGACTTGGTCGCCGACGCCACGGTGTCCGCTGTCTCCGGCTGGGGCGGGGTGTGGATCGTCAGGTCGCGATCGTGGCGGGGCGGGTCTCGACCCGTCAGCTCGACGCCCTCATCCTCGAAGCGAAGATCCGCTGTGACGGGGTGGAGCGGGAGGACCCGAGAACCCCCACCCCGAGGTGCCGGACACGCCCACGGCGGGTGCACACCGATCAGGTGTCCTTCACCGGCACCGTCGCCGTCACCGGTGAGCTGGACCTGGCCGACGCCCTGCACCTCGACCAGGCGCGCTGGCCGGTGCCCGAGCAGCTGAGGCTCGCCGGGTCGACCGAGTCGCTGGATGCCCGGCGGGCGACCGCGCTCGGCGAGATGTCCCGGACCCAGCTCGCCCTCTCCTACGACAGTGATCCCGAGGGTCCGACCGCGGCCCGCGGCGGCCGGTGACGTTGTTCCTGCACCTCTCCGAGCAGGCGCTTCACCGGCGAGGGGGTGGCCGGGGCGGCGGTGAGAACACCCGCACCCCGATCGACGCAGACGCCATCCGGGCGTGGTGTGGCCACCCCGACGCGACGGTGACCGTCAAGCCGGTCCTCGACCTGGCCGGGCATGTGCGGGTGGATCAGTACGAGGTCCCCGACCGGCTCAAGACCCTGGTGGACCACCGCGACGGCCACTGTGTGTTCCCGTGGTGCACCAGACCAGCCCGACGGTGCGACCACGACCACGTGGTCCCGTTCGACGAGGCCGACCCCGACCGGGGCCGACCTGCGGCTGCAACATCGCCCCACTCTGCCGGAGCCATCATCGGTTGAAGACCCACACCCCGTGGCGCTACACCGTGATCGAACCCGGGACCTACCTCTGGTCGACCCCGCACGGCTACCGGCTCCTCGTCGACCACACCGGCACCCGCGACGCCACCCCCGACGGCCACGCTCCGAGCACCCCATGCCTTCACCGGATCGGCGACGACGCCGACCCACCCGACGACTAGCCACCCCGCCCCGACACCCCGCCGACTCGGGCACCGGCGGGGACACCGGCACGCCCAGAGGTTGAAGCATTGCTTCCCCGCTTGCCGAGAAGACGGTGCGCCGGTCGCACCATCTGCGCTGTGAGTCGGCTGGTCCGAAACGGCTTGCTCCAGACCTCGAGAGGCCTGGCCGCGGCGAATGACTCAGACATGAACAACGGTGGCGTGGACCTCCATCGGCCAGACCAACCCGCCTTCGTCGGCGATCATCTTGTCGATCAGCGGAGTCGCGCGTTCGCGGGCAGCAGTGAGCAGTCCCTGCTCCTGCAGCTCCTCCAAGAGTCGTCGGTAGCCATGCGACCAGGACCATTCGAACCAATGATCGGCATCGGACAGCCGAACCAAGTGCACTCGGGTCTCGGTAGTCGGGTCCGACCACCCCTGCTCCGTGAGGTAGGTGTGCATCGCCGCGGGAGACTCGAATGGTCCGTCGTCGAGTGGCTGGTCTGACTCCGGCAGGTCTGCTTCGAGGGCGTTGAACACCGCCTCCTGGGGTGCGTCAAGGGCACCGGGCCAGGTGAAGCCGAGCCTGCCGGGCCGGGTCAGCGCCGTTCGGTAGCGGGAGAGCGCCGCGTCCAGCGATGGCAGGAAGAACAACACCAAGCCCGCCTGGACGACATTGAACGGGCCGGGGGGTGGGTGCTCGGCATCGCCGACCTCGACCCTCAGCCAGGGCATCGCATTGCTCGCCCGTCGAACGGACTCGACCATGGACACCGCGAGGTCCGTGGCGAGGACACTTCCCGATGCCCCCACCGCGTGTGCGGCAGGGATGGCGCTCGCACCCCGACCGCAGCCGACGTCGAGCACCCGCTCGCCGGGCTGTGGCGCAGTCCGACTGACGAGGAAGCGGCCAGCGGGTGCGAAGTACTCGGTGCCGACCTGGTCGTATGTTCCGGAAGCGCGATCGAAGGCAGCGGCAACACGTGCCTTGATCTCCTCCGAGGATGCCTCGCCCATCCGGGCATCGTGTCACTGGGATCGGCCCGCTGGGAACCGCGGCGTCACCAACTGCGCGCCGGTGCCGCCAGGAGAGGCGGCCGGTCACGCGACAGCCGATCAGGTCGGCGCAGATCCCGAAGTGCGTCGGCGACGGAGGCGCGGATCAGTGGGTGCGCAAGGCGGCAGTGACGTCGAGGTCGTCGACGCCGAGCTCTTCGTGAAGCTCCCTGGCCAGCGCGCTCCACTCCGACTCGCCCGCTTCGACGACACCGCCAGGAAGGTCCCAGGCACCGGGGTGAACCTGCTTGTCGAACCTGCGGTGTCCGAGGAGAACCCGCCGGTCGACGACCAGCGCTCCCACCACCACGTCACCACGGGGCGATCCAAGCACCGACGGCCGACAGCCCCCTGGCTCATGCCGCGAGCGCAACGCAGGACGGAAGGCACGCTGGCGCGCACCAGACGTCACTCCGGCAGCACCACGAACCAGGCGCGGTTCCAGCGACCGAACGGCAGCGACCCTTGGGCCAGCTGCGACGGCGTGAGGGTCACGACCTGGCCGGGCCACGGGTCGAAGACGGCGAGGCCGCCGTCGTCCTCGGCGCCCACGACGAGGACGACGTGGCGCGGTGACCACAGGTTGCCGACGTACGCCGCCGCGGGGTGGCCGGCGAGCACGGCGGAGCGGATCGCAGAGACGGGGAGGCCGCCGAGGGCGGGGCGCCAGCGGTAGCGCACGCTGCCGGCGGACAGCTGGTTGGCGACCGCCCACGGTGGGGTGCCGAGCTTGCTGGGCCACGGCATCTGCAGGCCGCCGGTCGCGGCGACCGGCCCGATGATCCGGCGGTGCATGGCGAGCGTCTCGCTGCGGAACCGGTCGAGCGCGGTGCCGACGGTGGCGAACCCGGGCACGGTCGCGCTGCCCTCGAGCAGCAGCGCGGCGTACCCCTCGTCGCGGACGACCCGGGCGACCACCGAGGACGCCGCGCCGCACGAGAAGTCGTCGGGCTGGGGCAGGCGCTGCGCCAGCAGCCGGGCCGCCTCCGGACCGCCGATCCTCATCGGAGCAGCTCCTGCAGCCGCTCGAAGGCCTCGTCGGCCGAGACCACCTCACACCCTGCCCGTCGCGTCCGCTCCACCACGTCCTCCTGGTCGCGCATCAGCGCCAGTCCCCGGCGGACCAGCACCACGGGAGGCTTGCGGCGTTCCTTCAGGTCCCGGACGAGCCGCCTCCCGAAGGTGAGGAGCCGGTGCTGGGTCACGGAGTACGCCGCGGCCAGCAGCTCTCGTCGGCGGAGCTCGGCGACCACCTCATGAGCGAAGATCCCCTCCGCCACGAAGTACGCCGACCCGTCCAGGTCCAGCTCCCGGCTGCCGGTGCGGCCGTTGCGGGCCAGCTCGTAGACCGGCACCTCCGCCCGACCGTGGCGGCACAGCTCGCCGATGGTCGCGAGCGCCTCGTCGGGCAGCCAGGCGGCCGGGTCGTCCCAGTCGACCAGCCCGGCGTTGGCTCCCCCGGAGATGAGCGGGAGGGCGGGATCGGACCCGTCGCGGTAGAAGTCGTCCAGGCGCAGCACGGGGAGTCCCAGCCGGGCCGCGAGGTGCGACTTGCCGGCCCCGGACGGGCCGGCGAGGACGATGGCGCGGGCGGGCACCGGCACATTCTGCCCGACCGCGAGGGTCCGGGCACCTGCGCTAGGGTCCACCTGCGGGGGCCAGGGGTGGACGACTCGGGAGGGGAGACGACCCGTGCCAGGCGGGACGCATGCCGCAGGGAGCAGCTCGTCCCTGCGTGGGTTGGCGCTGGTCGCCGTCGTCGGCGTGATGGCCGCGGCGGTGTCGGCGGGCCTGTGGTGGACCCGCCAGGACGAGCCACCGGCGGCCTCCTCGAGCTGCACCGACCAGTCGCTCTCCGTGGCGGTGCCCGCGGCGCTGGCCGAGGTGGCCACCACGGCCGCCGCGGCGCTCTCCGACGACTGCCGCACGCTCACCGTCGACACCCGCGAGGCCTCCGAGGTCGCCGACGCCGCCGCGTCCGGTGACCCGTTGCCGGACCTGTGGCTCACCGACGCGCCCTGGACGCTGACCGGTCTGGCCGAGCAGGGCGTGCAGACCGAGGTGGTGGCAGCGGCGGTCGCGAGCTCTCCAGTGCTGCTGGTCGGCGGCCCGGCGGCCGCCTCGGCGCCGACCTGGGGCGACGAGCTCGCCGCGGGGGTGGTGGCGCTCCCCGACCCCGCCTCCGACCCGGTCGGGACGCTCGCGCTCTCCGCGCCGCAGGCCGAGGAGGAGCAGGTCGGGCGCAGCGACGACGAGACCAAGCAGCTGCTGGTCCCGCTGGCCCAGGGCTATGCCGAGCTGCGCGCCGACGACGTCACCGCCGACACCTCGCTCGACACCCTGACGGCCAGCTCCACCCGGGTGGTGGCCACGTCCGAGCAGTCCTACCTGGAGTCCCGGCGTGGCAACGACCTGCTCCAGATGGTGACCCCGGGCACCGGCGCCCCCCTCCTGCAGTACTCCCTGGTGACGCCGGCCGACGCCGATCAGGCCGTGGCCCAGGCCGCGGCGGACCTGGCCGCGTGGTTCGCCTCCGGTCCCGGGGACCAGGGGCTGGCCGACGCGCGGCTGCGGCGCGGTGACGGCTCCATGGTCGTGTCGCGCGGCGCTCGGCGGGTCGACCTGCTGCCGGCGCCGTCCGCCGAGCAGGTGCTCACCGACCTGCGCACCTGGCAGGTGCTCAGCGTCCCGTCCAGCGTGCTGGGCGTCTTCGACGTCTCGGGTTCGATGGACGAGCTCGAGGGCGCCCAGACCCGGGCCCAGCTGGCCGCCGGGGTCGTGTCCGCCGGGCTGGACGCCTTCCCCGACAGCGCCAGGGTCGGGCTGTGGGCGTTCTCGATCGACCTCGGTGGACCGGGACAGGACTGGCGCGTGATGCAGCCCGTACGCCGGCTCGACGAGACCGTCGAGGGGGTCAGCCAGCGCGACCTCCTCAAGTCGTCGGCGGCGACGCTCCCCGACATCACGACCGGCGGGACGGGGCTCTACGACACGACGCTCGCGGCCTACCGGCAGGCCTTGAAGGACTACGACGCCAACTACGCCAACTCGGTGATCCTGCTGACCGACGGCGCCAACGACGACCCCGGGTCGATCTCGCTGTCCCGGCTGCTGGACCGGCTGGAGGAGCTGCGCGACCCGCAGCGGCCGGTCCGGATCATCGGGCTCGCCATCAGCGAGGACGCCGACTTCGCGGCGCTGCGCAAGATCGCCCGGGCGACCGGCGGCAAGGCCTACCGCGCCGCCGACCCGGCCACCATCGGCGCCGTGTTCAACGAGGCGATCTCGAGCCGCTGAGACTCAGACGCCCTTGGGGTGCCACACCGTCTTGGTCTCCAGGAACGCGGTCATCCGGCCCAGGCCGGGGTCGTCGGTCCAGTCGGGCTCCGCGTCGGGTGCGCGGAGCACCCGCTTGAGGTTCTCCGCGGCCGCGGCCTCCATCGCGGTCGCGGCCTCGTGGTCGCCCGCCGCGCCGGTGAGGTCGATCGCGTTGACGTCCATGTGGGAGGCCAGCCACGGCCCGGGGCCGGCGTACCCGCCGGTGAGGATGTTGACGACGCCGCCCGGCACGTCGGAGGTGGCCAACACCTCGGCCAGCGTGACCGCGGGCAGCGGTCGCGACTCCGAGGTCACCAGGACGGCGGTGTTGCCGGTCGTGATCACCGGGGCCAGCACGGACACCAGCCCCAGCAGCGAGGACCGCTCGGGTGCGAGCACCGCGACCACGCCGGTCGGCTCGGGGCTCGACAGGTTGAAGTAGGGACCCGCGACCGGGTTGGCACCGCCGACCACCTGGGCGATCTTGTCGGTCCAGCCGGCGTACCAGACGAGTCGGTCGATGGCCCGGTCGAGCGTGGTCTCGGCGCGGGCCGCGGTCAGTCCCTCGGCCTTGCGCACCGCATCGACGAACTGGGGACGTCGGTCCTCCATCACCTCGGCGACGCGGTAGAGGATCTGGCCGCGGTTGTAGGCCGTCCGCCCGGCCCAGCCACCGAACGCCTTGCGCGCCGCCACCACCGCGTCACGGGCGTCCTTGCGCGAGGCCCGGGCGGCGTTGGCCAGGAATCGACCGCGGCTGTCGGTCACCTCGTAGGAGTAGCCCGACTCCGAGCGCGGGAAGGCGCCGCCGATGTAGAGCTTGTAGGTCTTGCGGACGTCGATCCGCTCGCTCGCCTTGGCGGAGCCGGTGGTCGTGCTGGGCGTCATCGCAGGTAACCCTCCAGCCCGTGCCGGCCGCCCTCGCGACCGTAGCCGGACTCCTTGTAGCCACCGAACGGGCTGGTGGCGTCGAACTTGTTGAACGTGTTGGCCCAGACCACGCCGGCCCGCAGCTGGTCGGCCATCCAGAGGATCCGGCTGCCCTTCTCGGTCCAGATGCCGGCCGACAGGCCGTAGGGCGTGTTGTTGGCCTTCTCGACGGCCTCGGCCGGTGTCCGGAAGGTCAGCACGGCGAGCACCGGCCCGAAGATCTCCTCGCGCGCGATCCGGTGTGCCTGGGACACCCCCGTGAAGATCGTCGGGGGGAACCAGAAGCCGGTGGTCGGCAGGTCGCAGGCGACCTCCCACCGCTCGGCGCCCTCGGCGTCGCCGACCTCCGACAGCTCGCGGATCCGCTTCAGCTGGTCTCCGGAGTTGATCGCGCCGACGTCGGTGTTCTTGTCCAGCGGATCGCCCACCCGGAGCGTGGACATCCGCCGCTTCAGCCGCTCGAGCAGCTCCTCGGCGATGCTCTCCTGCACCAGCAGTCGGGAGCCCGCGCAGCAGACGTGGCCCTGGTTGAAGAAGATGCCGTCGACGATCCCCTCGACCGCCTGGTCGACCGGCGCGTCGTCGAAGACGATGTTGGCGGCCTTGCCGCCGAGCTCCAGGGTGACCTTCTTGTGGCTGCCCGCCACCGCCTTGGCGATCGCCCGGCCGACCCCGGTGGAGCCGGTGAAGGCGACCTTGTCGACGTCGGGGTGCGCGACCACGGCCGCACCGGTGGCGCCCGCTCCGGTGACGATGTTGACGACGCCGGGGGGCAGGTCGGCCTGCTGGCAGATCTCCGCGAACAGCAGCGCGGTCAGCGGCGTCGTCTCGGCGGGCTTGAGGACCACCGTGTTGCCGCAGGCCAGCGCCGGCGCGATCTTCCAGGCGAGCATCAGGAGCGGGAAGTTCCAGGGGATGACCTGGCCGGCCACCCCGACCGGCGTGGTGCCGTAGCCGGCGTACTCCAGCTTGTCGGCCCAGCCGGCGTAGTAGAAGAAGTGCGCGGCAGCGGTCGGCACGTCGACGTCACGGGACTCGCGGATCGGCTTGCCGTTGTCGAGCGACTCCAGCACCGCGAGCTCGCGCGCCCGCTCCTGGATGATCCGGGCGATCCGGAACAGGTACTTCGCCCGCTCCTTGCCCGGCATCCGACCCCAGACCCGGGTGTGCGCGCGGCGGGCGGCCTTGACCGCGGCGTCGACATCGGCCTCGTCGGCCTCCGACACCTCCGCGAGCACCTCCTCGGTGGCCGGGCTGATCGTCTTGAAGGAGCGGCCGTGGCCGTCGACGAACTCGCCGTCGACGAACAGGCCGTACGACGGCCTGAGGTCGACGATCGCGCGCGACTCGGGGGCGGGTGCGTACGTGAAGGGTGTCGATGAGGTGGCCATGGTTCAGTCCAGGGTGAAGTAGTCGGGGCCGGAGTAGCGGCCGGTGAGCATCTTGGTGCGCTGCATCAGCAGCTCGTTGAGCAGTGAGGAGGCGCCGAACCGGAACCAGTCGGGGGAGAGCCAGTCCTCGCCGGTGATCTCGTTGACCATCACGAGGTACTTGATCGCGTCCTTCGACGTGCGGATGCCACCGGCGGGCTTGACGCCCACCTGGCGACCGGTGCTGTCGCGGAAGTCGCGGACCGCCTCCAGCATCACCAGGGTGACCGGGAGGGTGGCGGCCGGCTGGATCTTGCCGGTGGAGGTCTTGATGAAGTCGGCGCCGGCCATCATCGCCAGCCACGAGGCGCGGCGTACGTTGTCGTAGGTCTGCAGCTCACCGGTCTCGAAGATGACCTTGAGGTGGGCCGCCGACCCGTCCGGCCGGGCACAGGCCTCGCGGACCGCGACGATCTCGTCGAAGACCTGGCGGTAGCGGCCGGTGAGGAACGCCCCACGGTCGATCACCATGTCGATCTCGTCGGCCCCGGCATCCACGGCGTCGCGGGTGTCGGCCAGCTTGATGTCGAGGGCCGCCCGGCCGCTGGGGAAGGCGGTCGCGACGGCGGCCACGTGCACCCCGCTGTCGCCCAGGGTCTGCTTGGCGGTCGCCACCATGTCGGGATAGACGCAGACGGCCGCGACCTGCGGGCAGGTCGGGTCGCCGGGGTCGGGACGCATCGCCTTGGTCGCGAGGGCGCGCACCTTGCCGGGGGTGTCCTGGCCCTCCAGCGTGGTCAGGTCGACCATCCGGATCGCGAGGTCCAGGGCGTGCTGCTTGGCGTCGGTCTTGATCGACCGGGTGCCGAGTCCCGCGGCTCGGGCCTCCGCGCCGACCTGGTCGACGCCGGGCAGGCCGTGGAGGAACCGGCGCAGGGTCGCGTCGGAGGCGGTGAGGTCGGAGAAGTCGGGCAGGCTCGCGCTGTCGGCGCCCGCAGCGACGGTGGTGCTGGGCGTGGCTGTCACCCGACCCAGCATAGGGTTGCCCGACAGGGTGCGGGCAATCCAAGGCCGGACCGCCGAGGAGGTGCGATGGACGAGCAGCCGGAGTGGTTCCACTCCACCAGCGGCCGCTACGTCGGCACCGCGGGGCTGGTGGCGGCGCTGGCGGTGAGCGTGCTGGTGCTCTTCGACGTCCGCGGCTCGCACACCGTGACCTACGTCGCCGGCGCGCTGCTGACCGCGCTGGCCTGTTGGGCGGTCCTGCTGCGGCCCCGGGTCGGCCTGACCGCCGACACGCTGGTGCTGCGCCTGGTGCTGCGCACCGCCTTCGTGCCCCTGGCGGCGATCGAGTCGATCGGCGTCAGCCAGGTGCTGGCGGTGCGGGCCGGCGGTCGGCGCTTCGTGTCGGCCGCGATCGGCAAGCCACTGCGCCGCGCCGTCATGGAGGCCCATGGGGCCACCCCTCGCCCGAAGGACGACGCGCAGGGCCGGTCGATGCCCTACGTCGACTTCGTCGAGGACCGGATCCGCGACCGGCGCGCCGAGGTGATGCGGGCCCGGCTGGCCGCTGCTGAGCGCGCGGGCGAGGACGCCGCGCCTGACGACCCGGGCCCGGTGCGGGTCGAGCCGGCCGGCCCGGAGATCGCGGGGTTCGTGGTCCTCGGCCTGGTGTTCCTGGGGTCGTTCCTGCTCTGACCCGCCCTCGTCACAGGGCGAGTGCGCTGCGCAGGTCGCCGGTGATGGCGTCGAGCCGACCGGCGGCCGAGATCCGGGCGGCGTCGACGCCCTCGGCGTCGTCCTCGGGAACCACCACCACCTCCAGGTAGCACTTGAGCTTGGGCTCGGTGCCGCTGGGTCGCACCACCACGCGGGCACCCTCGGCGAGCCGGAAGCGCAACCCGTCGGTCGGCGGCAGGTCCGCCGACCCCGTCGCCAGGTCGTCGACCCCCTCGACGGTCAGACCCCCCAGCGTGGCGGGCGGCTCGGTGCGCAGCCGCTGCATCGCGTGCGCGATCAGCGACAGGTCACTCACCCGCACCGACAGCTGGTCGGTCGCGTGGAGGCCGTGACGCCGGGCCAGGTCGTCGAGCAGGTCGACGAGCGCGCGGCCGGCGGCCTTGGTCTGCGCGGCCAGCTCACAGAGCAGGAGCAGTGCGGAGACGCCGTCCTTGTCGCGGACGTGCTCGGGGTCGCAGCAGTAGCCGAGCGCCTCCTCGTAGCCGTAGGCCAGCCCGTCGACCCGGCCGATCCACTTGAAGCCGGTGAGCGTCTCGGCGTACGCCTGGCCGGCGGCGGCGGCCATCTTGCCCAACAGGGAGGAGGACACGATCGTCGTGGCGTAGACGCCCTGTGCCCCGCGCTCCAGCAGGTGGTGGGCCAGCAGCGCGCCCACCTCGTCGCCACGCAGCATCCGCCATCCGTGCGGGCCCGGGACCGCCGCGGCGCACCGGTCGGCGTCGGGGTCGTTGGCGACCACGAGGTCGGCGCCCACCCGGTCGGCGAGCTCCATCGCGAGGTCCATCGCGCCCGGCTCCTCGGGGTTGGGGAAGGCGACCGTGGGGAACGCGGGGTCCGGCTCGGCCTGTGCCGGAACCACGTGCGGGGCCCGGAACCCCGCGGTCTCCAGCACCTGCAGCACCGCGTCGTTGCCCACACCGTGCAGTGGCGTGTAGACCAGCTCCAGGTCGCGCGGCCCGTCGGCCGCCAGTTCGGCGACCGTGTCGAGGTAGCGGTCGACCACCTCCTCGCCGAGCACGGTGCCCGGGGCGCCGCGGGGGACGGCGGCCACGGCGCCGACCGCCTCGATCCGCGCCGCGATCTCCGTGTCGGCCGGCGGCACGATCTGGCTGCCGTCGCCGAGATAGACCTTGTAGCCGTTGTCCTGCGGAGGGTTGTGGCTCGCGGTCACCATCACTCCGGCGACGCATCCGAGCTCGCGGATCGCGAAGGCCAGCAGCGGGGTCGGCAGCGGGCGCGGCAGCAGCAGTGCCGCGAAGCCGGCCCCGGTCATCACCTCGGCGGTGTCGCGGGCGAAGACGTCGGAGTTGCGGCGGGCGTCGTAGCCGATCACGACCCGGCTGCCGGCCGGCGACCCCTGGTCGCGGAGGTACGCCGCGAGCCCCGCCGCCGCGCGCAGCACGACGACCCGGTTCATCCGGTTCGGCCCGGCGCCCAGCGCTCCGCGCAGCCCGGCGGTCCCGAACTCCAGCGGGCCCGCGAACCGGTCGGCCAGGTCGTCGGCGTCGCCACCCGCCTCCACCGCGCCGATGACCGCCTCCAGCTCCGCCCGGGTCTCGGGATCGGGGTCGTCGGCCAGCCAGGAGCGGGCGCGGTCGAGCAGCGAGGAGACGTCGACGTCGGTCATAGCCGCACGCTAACGCCTCCCCGCGGGTCGGTCAGCGGTCGATGTGCGACATGTCTGCGTAGCGCTCGCCCTGGACGGCGCTGCGCGGGACCGCCTCCTGCAGCGCCGCCACGTCGTCGTCGGTCAGCTCGAGCGCCAGCGCACCGACGTTCTCCTCCAGGTAGCGCACCCGCTTGGTGCCGGGGATCGGCACGACGTCGTCGCCCTGGGCGAGCACCCAGGCCAGCGCGAGCTGCCCCGGGGTGCAGGCGTGCTCGTCGGCCAGGGCGCGCACCCGGTCGACGAGGGCCAGGTTGGCGGTCAGGGCCGCACCCTGGAAGCGCGGGAAGTAGGCCGTCGCGCGGGCGTCGGGCCCCGCGAGCCTGCCGGGCTCGGTCAGGGTGCCGGTCAGCATCCCGCGGCCCAGCGGGGAGTAGGGGACCAGGCCGATGCCGAGCTCGCGCAGGAGGGGCAGGATCTCGTCCTCGAGGTCGCGGGTGAACAGGGAGTACTCGGTCTGGAGCGCCGTGATCGGGTGGACCGCGTGGGCCCGCCGGATGGTCTCGGCGGAGGCCTCGGAGAGCCCCAGGTGACGGACCTTGCCGGCCTCGACCAGCTCCTTCATCGCGCCGACCGTCTCCTCGATCGGGACGCTCCGGTCGACCCGGTGCTGGTAGTAGAGCTCGACGTGGTCGACACCGAGCCGCTGCAGGCTGTCGTCGCAGGCCTTGCGGACGTAGTCGGGGCGGCCGTTGATGCCGACCCGGGTGCCGTCGGGCAGCCGCTCGTTGCCGAACTTCGTGGCCAGCTGGACCTCGTCGCGCCGATCGGCGATGGCGCGGCCGACCAGCCGCTCGTTGGTGAACGGGCCGTACATGTCCGCGGTGTCGAGGAAGGTGACCCCGAGGTCGAGCGCGCGGTGGATGGTCCCGATGCCGGCGGCCTCGTCGGGGGTCCCGTAGAACTCCGACATGCCCATGCAGCCCAGGCCGAGAGCCGAGACGGTCAGGGGCGACGCGGTGCCGAGGGTGCGGGTCTGGTGGTCAGGGTTGGTGGTCATGGATCGAGCCAACTCCTGCGAGTGCGCTCGAAGTCAAGCGGAGACCGACGTGCGCTCCACCGCGTCGAGGTAGATGCCGATCTTGCGGTCGATCGCGCCCAGGTGCTCCTGCACCTCGGCCAGCTGTTCCAGGACCCGGCGGCGGTGCTCGCGCAGCAGGTCCAGGCGCTCCTGCTCGTTCCCCGCGCCGGACCGGACCAGCGCGGCGTAGCGCCGCATCTCGCGGATCGGCATGCCGGTGGCGCGCAGGCGGCTGAGCAGCTCCAGCCAGTGGAGGTCGAGGTCGGTGTAGCGCCGGTGGCCCGAGGAGGAGCGGTCCACGGCGTGAAGCATCAGCCCGTCACGTTCGTAGTAGCGCAGCGTGTGTGCGGTCAGACCGGTCAGGTCGGCGGCCTCGGCGATGGTGTACGACGTCATGTCCACGCAGTCTGACACTTCGAGTGCGCTCGAAGGCCAGTGCGGCACCCGGCAGACTGGCCCGATGGCACGTCGATTCCGCTTCGAGGGCAGCTGGCTGGTCGACGCCCCGCCCGAGCGGGTGGCCGCCGTGCTGGTCGACCTGGCCGGCTACCCCTCGTGGTGGCCGGAGGTGGTCGCGGTCGCCAGCCTCGGCCCCGACGACGCGCGGGCCCTGTGCCGGTCGCGGCTGCCCTACACCCTCGACCTGGTGCTGCACGCCGAGTCACGAGAGGCCCCCGAGCTGCGGGTCAGCGTCGGTGGCGACCTGCGAGGCACGGTCGCCTGGCTGGTCGAGCCCGGCAGCCAGGGCGACACCCGGCTCCGGCTGGACCAGGAGGTCGAGGTGGCCGGGCGGCTGTTCGGCGCCGTCGCCTCGGTGGCCGGCCCGCTGCTCCGCTGGAACCACGAGGCCATGATGCGCAGCGGTCTGGCCGGACTGCGCCGACGGCTGCGGACCGCCGCCGGGTCGCGCGGCATCTAGTCGAGGGCCGGCCGGCGCATCGAGGGCGCGAGGAAGGGTCCACCCACGTGCGCCGTCTCGGCGGCGTCGTCCGGACCGGGGGTGACCCCGGCGGCGTGGTCCTCCGCGTCGTCGAGGGGGTCGTAGCCGAGGCCGCGTCCGGGCTCGAGGTCCCACCAGCCGCGGGCGTTGGCGGAGACGCCGTAGAGCACCGCGAAGCCCGGGGCCGGGGCGGTGAGTGCGGCCTCGACCATCCGCACCGCGTCGTCGGGGGAGAGCCAGGTCGCGAGCTCGCGCACCGACTCCGGCTGGCTCCGGAAGGATCCGATCCGGCAGGCGACCGTGTCGAACCCGTAGCGGTCGGCGTAGAGCCGCAGCAGCGCCTCCGCCGCCACCTTCGCCACGCCGTAGAAGGTGTCGGGTCGTGGCAGCGTCGCGGCGTCGACGGTGTCGACGCGGGGTACGCCGCCCACGGCGTGGTTGGACGAGGCGTAGACGAGCCGGCGTACTCCCTGGTCGACCATCGCGTCGAGCAGCGCGGCGGTGCTGACGACGTGGGAGGTCAGCGCCTCGGGCAGCGAGGACTCGTCGGGGTTGCCCGCCAGGTGGACGACGGCATCGAGCGGCTGGGCTGTGAACACCGCCGCCACCGCGTCGGCGTCGGCGCAGTCGACCGCGTGCCAGCCGCCCTCGAAGCCCTCGGGCTCGGGCAGCAGGTCGAGCCCGACCACCTCGTGGCCACGATCGGCCAGGCCGACGGTGACGGTCCGGCCGAGCGAGCCCGCGGCCCCGGTGACCAGCACCCGCATTCGTCAGATCCTCGGGACGATCCGGCCGAGGAGGTCGCCCATCCGGGTGGCCGCCGCGCGGCCCGCCTCGAGCACCTCCTCGTGGTGGAGCGGCTCGCCCGAGATGCCCGCCGCCAGATTGGTCACCAGCGAGATGCCGAGCACCTCCAGGCCCGCCTCACGCGCCGCGATCGCCTCCAGGGTGGTGCTCATGCCGACCAGGTCGCCGCCGATCGCGCGGACCATCCGGATCTCGGCGGGGGTCTCGTAGTGGGGGCCGGGGAACTGCACGTAGACCCCCTCGTCGAGGCCCGGCTCCACCTCTCGGCACAGCGCGCGGAGGCGAGGGGAGTAGAGGTCGGTCAGGTCGACGAAGTGGGCCCCTTCGATGGGAGAGGTGGCCGTCAGGTTGATGTGGTCGCTGATCAGCACCGGCGTGCCGGGCTCCCAGGTCTCCCTGAGCCCCCCACAGCCGTTGGTCAGCACGATCGCGCGGCAGCCGGCCGCTGCCGCGGTGCGCACGCCGTGGACCACCGCGGCGACGCCGTGGCCCTCGTAGAAGTGGGTGCGGGACAGGAACACCAACAGCTGCCGGTCACCCGACCGGATGCTGCGGATCGTGCCGGAGTGGCCGGCGACCGCGGCCGGGTTGAAGCCGGGCAGGTCGGTGGTGGCGATCTCGGCGGTCGGCTGGCCCAGGGCATCGACGGCCGGCAGCCAGCCGGAGCCGAGCACCATCGCGATGTCGTGGCGCTCCACGCCGGTCAGCTCGCGCAGCCGCTCGGCCGCCTCGGTCGCCAGCGCCGCGGGAGAGGGTTCGCTCATGGCCGCGACTCTAGTGCCGCGACCCGCCGTCGGGCGTGTCGGTGGGCAGCGCCACGATGGGCGCATGATCGACCACTTCGGCATCAACTGCGCTGACATGGAGGCCGCGGCAGCCTTCTACGACAAGGTCCTCGGGGTGCTCGGCCACCGGCGGATCATGGACTTCGGCGTCGCCATCGGCTACGGCACCGAGGGTCCCGACTTCTGGATCTCCACGTTCGAGGGGATCGGCCCCAACCGTGAGGTCCACGTGGCGTTCCGGGCCGCCGACGAGGACGCCGTGCGGGCGTTCCACGCAGCGGCGATGGAGCTCGGCGCCGAGTCGCTGCACGAGCCGCGCCTGTGGCCGGAGTACCACGCGGGCTACTTCGGGGCGTTCGTCCGCGACCCCGACGGCAACAACGTCGAGGCCGTCTTCCACGGTGCCGCACCCGCGTAGGCCGCCCTTGGGGCCTTTCCACCGGGCAACTTTGTGCTAACATACACTTTGTCCTGACATGGAAGGCTTGCTCTCGTGACCACTTCGCCGCTCCGCACGATGACCGAGACCACGCCGACGGCGTTGTGGAACGACTCCTCCACGCTGCACGAGCTGGAGACCGCCATCGGCTGGGGCGCCGTGGGCGCCACCTGCAACCCGGTCATCGCCCTGGCGGCGATCCGCGCCGACCTGCCTCGGTGGCAGGCCCGGATCGCCGAGATCGCGGCGGAGCGACCGACCGCGACCGAGTCGCAGGTCGGCTGGCAGGTGGTCGAGGAGGTGTCCGTGGAGGCCGCGCGGCTCCTCGAGCCGGCCTTCGACGCTCACGGCGGCCGCAACGGCCGGCTGTCGATGCAGACCGACCCCCGGTTCCACCGCGATCCGGCCGCGCTGGTCGCCCAGGCCGAGCACTTCGCCTCGCTCGCGCCCAACATCATCGTCAAGATCCCGGCCACCAAGGTCGGGCTCGAGGCGATCGAGGAGGCGACCTACCGCGGGGTGAGCATCAACGTCACGGTGTCGTTCACCGTGCCGCAGACGGTGGCGTCGGGCGAGGCGATCGAGCGCGGCCTGAAGCGTCGCGAGGCCGAGGGGCTCGACGTCTCGACGATGGGCCCGGTGGTGACCCTGATGGTGGGGCGGCTCGACGACTGGTTGAAGGACGTCGTCAAGCGCGACGACCTGCCGGTCGACCCCGACCACCTGGAGTGGGCGGGCGTCGCCGCCTTCAAGGAGACCTACCGGATCTTCCGGGAGCGCGGCCTGCGAGCTCGGCCGCTCGCCGCGGCCTACCGCAACCAGCTGCAGTGGACCGAGGTGGTCGGCGGCGACATCGTCATCTCCCCGCCGTTCGGCTGGCAGGAGCAGTTCGAGGCCAGCGGTCACGACCCCGAGCCGCGGATCGACCTGCCGGTGGCTCCCGACATCCTCGCGTCGCTGAGCACGATCCCCGACTTCGTCCGCGCCTACGCCGTCGACGGCATGACGCCCGCGGAGTTCGACACCTTCGGCGCGACGCTCAAGACGCTGCGGCAGTTCCTCGAGGCCGACGCCGAGCTCGACGCGATCGTGCGCGACGTGCTGGTCCCCGCTCCCTGACCCGAGCTGCGTCGGGGCCACACTGGTGGTGTGGCATCCGTCGAGCTGTGGTGGCTGCCGCTCGGAGCGGGCGGCCAATGCGTCCGCGTCAACGGGCTGGTGTTCGAGGCCGGCTCGGCGCTGCTCGGCCGGCGTACCCGCTGCGACCTCTACCACGCAGGTCTGACCGTCTCCGCGCCCGCGGGTGACTACGTCATCGAGGTGGCGCCGGTGTGGTCCGGCCCGGCAGGGTCTCGCGGCAGCGTGGGCGAGGGTCCCGTCGGGCTGCGTGGCCTCGGCCGGTCCCGGTGGTTCCGCTACGAGGTGCGATGCTGGCGGGACGGGGTGATCCCGGACCTGGAGTACGCCGTGGCGAGCCCGGTGCCGCTGACCCGCGAGCCGGACGTCGCGAATCGGGTGCTCGGCCAGGTCGCGCGGGTACCGCGACCCACCTGGGGCCGTGACGAGCTCGGTCTCGGCGAGATGTGGAACTCCAACTCGGTGGTGTCGTGGACGTTGGCGACCGCCGGCGTCGACCTCGGCGACGTCTCTCCGCCCGCCGGCGGGCGGGCGCCCGGCTGGGATGCCGGGATCGGCCTGGCGCTGAGATCCTCGCGTGCCTGAGGAGGCGGCTCCGGTGAGCGCCGAGCTACAGCCCCACCGACCGGCACGGCCGTCGGCGTAGGGCGGCGACGTAGTCGGCGGGGGCGTCGGCGGCCTCGGCGGCGTCGGCCAGCATGCCGAGGTACGACGCGGAGGGGAGTCCGCCCTCATAGGCGTCGAGGACGTAGGCCCAGACCACGAGCTCTCCGTCGAGCGTCTTCGCGCGCACCCGGGTCTTCATGAACAGACCCTGGTCCGCCTGCTCGAACGCGTCGAGCGCGACCTCGTCCTCGGGCGTGACGTCGTAGATCGCGACGAACACCTGCTCGAGCGGGTCCTCGACGATGGTGCCGATGGCACCGTCCCAGCCGTACTCCTCGCCACCGAAGGTCAGCCGCCAGCCGGTCAGCCACCCGGTGGCGTGCAGCGGGGAGTGCGGGCAGCGCTCACCCATGCGCGCGGGATCCAGGTTGCTCCCGTAGGCGGCGTACAGGGTCACGGCGTCAGGGTAGTCAAGGCGGCGGCCCCGCTGTGTGTTCGCCGCGCAGTCCCCGCGCCCGGGTGTGCCGCGCGTCCCATAGGCTGGGCGCCGTGACCCATTACGACGTCCTCGTCCTCGGTGCCGGCCCCGGCGGCTACGTCGCCGCCATTCGTGCCGCTCAGCTCGGCAAGAGCGTGGCGGTCGTGGAGGAGAAGTACTGGGGAGGTGTCTGTCTCAACGTCGGATGCATCCCGTCGAAGGCGCTGCTCAAGAACGCCGAGCTCGCCCACGTGCTGACCCACGAGAAGGCGAAGTACGGCATCGAGGGTGACGCGACGATGTCCTTCGGCCCGACCCATGCGCGCAGCCGCAAGGTCTCCGAGGGCATCGTCAAGGGCGTCCACTTCCTGATGAAGAAGAACAAGATCACCGAGATCGACGGCTGGGGTCGTCTCACCTCGCCGACCACGGTGACGGTGCGCGGCAAGGACGGCCAGGACACCGAGCACACCTGCGACGACCTCATCATCGCCACCGGCGCGACGGTGCGGCTGGTGCCCGGCGTCGCCCTCAGCGACAACGTCGTGACCTACGAGGAGCAGATCCTCGACGAGAACCTGCCCGGCTCGATCATCATCGGTGGCTCCGGCGCGATCGGCGTGGAGTTCGCCTATGTGATGAAGAACTTCGGCGTCGACGTGACGATCGTGGAGTTCCTCGACCGCATGGTGCCGACCGAGGACGCCGACGTCTCCAAGGAGCTCGCCAAGCACTACAAGAAGCTCGGCATCAACGTGCTGACCAGCACCGCCGTGCAGGGCGTCGAGGACACCGGCTCCGGCGTGCGGGTCACCGTGGCGCCCGCGGGCGGAGGCGACCAGCAGGTGCTGGAGGCCGACAAGTTCCTGGCGGCCTTCGGGTTCGCGCCGCGGCTCGACGGCTACGGCCTCGAGAACACCGGCGTCGCCACGACCGAGCGGGGCGCCATCGCCATCGACGAGCGCGGCCGCACCAACGTCCCGCACGTCTACGCGATCGGTGACGTCACCGGCAAGATGATGCTCGCCCACGTCGCCGAGGCGATGGGGGTCGTGGCCGCGGAGACCATCGCCGGCGCGGAGACGATGGAGATCGACTTCGACATGATCCCGCGGGCGACCTACTGCCAGCCGCAGATCGGCTCCTTCGGCCTCTCCGAGGAGCAGGCCAAGGAGCGGGGGTACGACGTCAAGACGGCGTCCTTCCCGTTCGCCGCCAACGGCAAGGCCCAGGGGCTCGGCGACGCCGTCGGCTTCGTCAAGGTGGTCGCCGACGCGACCTACAACGAGATCCTCGGCGCGCACATGATCGGACCCGACGTCACCGAGCTGTTGCCCGTGCTGACGCTCGCCCAGCGCTTCGACCTGACCGCCGACGAGGTGGCGCGCAACGTGTTCGCCCACCCGACGCTCTCGGAGGCGGTCAAGGAGGCCGTCGAGGGCATCGCCGGCCACATGATCAACCTCTGAGGCGGAGGAGAGGGATGGACCGGGTCGTCATCCTCGGGGGCGGACCCGGGGGCTACGAGGCGGCGCACGTCGCGGCCCAGCTCGATGCCGAGGTGACCGTCGTCGACTCCGACGGGATCGGCGGCTCGGCGGTGCTGACCGACTGCGTCCCGAGCAAGACCCTGATCGCGACGGCCGAGCTGATGGCCGACATGGCCGACGCCGCCGAGCTCGGGGTGACGTTCAGCGACCACCGGGGCGACGTCGCCACCCAGCTGAGCGTCGACCTGGCCCTGCTCAACTCTCGGGTCAAGCAGCTGGCCACCGACCAGTCCAGCGACATCGCCGCCCGGCTCGAGCGCGACGGCGTGCGAGTGGTGCGGGGCCGCGGCCGGCTCGACGGCCCGCACCGCGTGGTGGCCGCGCTTGCCGAGGGTGGCGAGGAGTCGATCGACGCCGATGCCGTGCTGGTGGCGACCGGCGCCGCTCCGCGCACGCTGCCCACCGCCGTACCCGACGGGGAGCGGATCCTCACCTGGGAGCAGGTCTACGACCTCACCGAGATCCCCTCTCACCTGATCGTCGTGGGGTCGGGCGTGACCGGCGCGGAGTTCGCGTCGGCCTACCTGTCGCTCGGCATCGAGGTCACCCTGGTCTCGTCGCGTGACCGCGTGCTGCCCGGTGAGGACGCCGACGCCGCGCGGGTGCTCGAGGACGTGCTCACCCGCCGCGGCATGCGCGTGCTCGGCCAGTCGCGGATGGCCTCGGTCACCCGGTCCGGCGACACCGTGACCGTCACCCTCACCGACGGACGGGTCGTCGAGGGGTCGCACTGCATCCTGGCGCTCGGGTCGGTGCCCAACACCACGGGCATCGGGCTGGAGGAGGCCGGGGTCGGACTCGACGAGGGTGGCTTCGTGCGGGTCGACCGGGTCTCGCGGACGTCGGCGCGCGGGGTCTATGCGGCCGGCGACTGCACGGGTGTCTTCATGCTCGCGAGTGTCGCGGCCATGCAGGGGCGGATCGCCATGTGGCACTTCCTCGGCGACGCCGTGACGCCCCTGGACCTCAAGAAGGTCTCCGCCAACGTCTTCACCTCCCCTGAGATCGCCACCGTCGGCTGGTCGCAGCAGGCCGTGGACGCCGGTGAGATCCAGGCGGAGTCGGTGCTGCTGCCGCTCTCCGGCAACGCGCGGGCCAAGATGCAGGGCGTCCACGACGGCTTCGTGAAGCTCTTCTGCCGGCCCGGCACCGGCATCGTGGTCGGCGGGGTCGTCGTGGCGCCCCGTGCGTCCGAGCTGATCCACGCGGTCTCGGTCGCGGTGGCGGAGTCGCTGACGGCCGACCAGCTCGCCCAGGCGTTCACCGTCTATCCGTCGATGAGCGGCTCGGTGGCCGAGGCGGCCCGGCGACTGCACCGGGTCTGACCCGGATGGCCCAAGAGGGCCATGAATCTCAGCCATGTGATTAGTCCGAACGACTGCGGCGCTGCTGCGGTCGTGATGCGATCGGAGTCCCCCGCCGACCCCGACCGGAAGCACCCGCCATGCCCCGCCCCGACCACCGAGCCTCGGCCGCGCGGCGCCGTCTCCGGCCGCTCGCGGTGGCCCTCGGTCTCGCCGTCGTCCTGGTGCCTGCGGCGCCGTCCATGGCCGCCGATGCCTGGTCCGTCCCGCGGTCGGCGACGGTGGTCATCAAGGGCCATGGCTACGGGCACGGCCACGGGATGTCGCAGTACGGCGCCGAGGGCGCCGCGCGTCAGGGGCTCGGCTATGACCAGATCGCGGAGTTCTACTACCCCGGGACCACCTGGGGCACGGCCGGCGGACAGGTCCGGGTGCTGATCACCGCGGCGACGTCGGACGACCTGGTGGTGCGCGCCCAGACCGGGCTGAAGGTGAAGGACCTGAGCACCGGCCAGCAGTCGCGGCTGCCGGACAACGGCGCCACGAAGTGGCGGCTGCGCCCCGGCACGGGCACCACCACGGTGGTCTCCTTCCGCGCCTCGAAGACCTGGAAGCGCTGGACGGTGCTGGGCGGCGACGCCGAGCTCTATGCCAACGGTCGTCCCCTCCGGCTGCAGCTGCCGGGCGGGGCGACGAAGTCCTACCGCGGACGGCTGCGGTCGGCGGCACCCACGCCGGGCTCGTCGGCACGAGACACCGTCAACGTGCTCACCCTGGACAACTACCTGCGCGGGGTCGTCCCGCTCGAGATGCCGGCCCTCTGGTCGACCGAGGCGGTCCGCACGCAGGCGGTGGCGGCGCGCACCTACGCGGCGTACGAGCGGGCGCACCCGCGCGCGTCGTCGTACCAGATCTGTGACACCTCCTCCTGCCAGGTGTACGGCGGCTACGACGCCGAGCATCCCGCGTCGAACGCCGCCGTCGACGCCACGGCCGGCGAGGTGCTGCTGGACGACGCCGGGCAGCCGGCGTTCACCCAGTTCGCCTCCAGCTCCGGCGGCTGGACCTCGGCCGGGTCGATGGACTACCTCGCCGCGCAGCCCGACCCCTACGACGGCTGGGCAGGCAACCCGGTCCACGACTGGACCATCAAGCTCTCCGACACCGCCGTGGAGAAGAAGCTGCCCGCGATCGGCAACCTGACCAAGATCACCGTCACCGCCCGCGACGGCAACGGCGACTGGGGTGGCCGCGTCGAGTCGGTGACCTTCGTCGGCGGGAAGGGCAAGCGCACCCTGTCCGGCGATGCCGTGCGCTCCCTGTTCGGGCTGCGGTCGACCTACTTCACCTTCCGCATCCGCTGACCGCCGTCTGCGACGCCTGACCGCGCCGTCTGCGACGCCTCGGGCTCAACCCAGGACGGCCACCAGGTCGCCGCCCTCCACGGGACGGGTGCCGGTGAAGGCCAGGCGGGTGACGGTGCCGTCCCGGGGGGCGGTGATCGAGGCCTCCATCTTCATCGCCTCGATGGTGGCGATGGTCTCGCCGGCGGCGACCTTCGCGCCCTCCTCGACGACGACGGTGACCGAGCCCTGGAAGGGCGCGCCGACGTGGCCGGGCTCGGACGGGTCGGCCTTCTCGGCGCTGACGACCGCCGAGGCGACGCCGCGGTCGCGCACCGACACCGGCTTGAGCTGGCCGTCGAGGGTGCACAGGACGGTGCGGTAGCCGCGCTCGTCGGGGTCGCTGACGGCCTGCAGCCCGACGAGGGTGCTCTGCCCCTCGGTGAAGTCGACGCGGTGCTCCTCGCCCTGGACCAGGCCGTAGAGGTAGTCGACGGTCGGGAGCACGGACAGGTCGCCGTACTGCTCCTGCGCGGCGGTGTAGTCCCGGGTCGGGCCGGGGAAGAGCAGCTCGTTGAGCGTCTGCCGCCGGGTGCCGGCGCCGGCGTCGAGGCCGGCCGCCTGCTCGGGGGTCAGCTCGGCGGCGGGTTGCTTCCAGGTGCGGCCGGCCAGCGCCTTGGTGCGGAACGGCTCGGGCCAGCCGCCCGGCGGCTCGCCGAGCTCGCCGGACAGGAAGCCGATCACCGAGTCGGGGATGTCGAACCGGCCGGGGTCCTCGGCGAACTCCGCCGGGTCGGCGCCGACGGCCACCAGGTGGAGCGCCAGGTCGCCGACCACCTTGGAGGACGGCGTGACCTTGACGATGTTGCCGAGGATGTCGTTGGCCGCGGCGTACATGTCCTCGATCTGCTCGAACTTCTCCCCGAGCCCGAGCGCGATCGCCTGCTGCCGCAGGTTGGAGAGCTGCCCACCGGGGATCTCGTGGCGGTAGACCCGCCCGGTCGGTGAGGGCAGCGCCGACTCGAACGGCGCGTAGACCCGCCGGGTGGCCTCCCAGTAGGGCTCCAGCGCGCACACGGCGCCGAGGTCGAGGCCGGTGTCGCGGTCGCTGTGGTCGGTCGCCGACACCAGCGCCGAGAGCGCGGGCTGCGAGGTGGTGCCGGCCATCGAGGCGGTGGCCGCGTCGACGGCGTCGACCCCGGCGTCGATGGCCGCGAGCAGCGTGGCCAGCTGGCCGCCGGGGGTGTCGTGGGTGTGCAGGTGCACGGGCAGGTCGAAGCGCTCGCGGAGCGCGGTGACCAGGGTGCGGGCCGCGGGCGCGCGCAGCAGCCCGGCCATGTCCTTGATCGCGATGATGTGGGCGCCGGCGTCGACGATCTGGTCGGCGAGCCGCAGGTAGTAGTCGAGCGTGTAGAGCCGCTCCGCCGGGTCGGACAGGTCGCTGGTGTAGCACAGCGCCACCTCGGCCACCGCCGTGCCGGTGGCGCGCACCGCCTCGATCGCGGGGCGCATCTGCTCCACGTCGTTGAGCGCGTCGAAGATGCGGAAGACGTCGAGCCCGGTGGCCACCGCCTCCTCGACGAAGGCGTCGGTCACGGCGGTGGGGTAGGGCGTGTAGCCCACGGTGTTGCGGCCGCGCAGCAGCATCTGCAGGCAGACGTTGGGCACCGCCTCACGCAGCGCGGCGAGGCGCTCCCACGGGTCCTCGTGCAGGAAGCGCAGCGCCACGTCGTACGTCGCCCCGCCCCAGCACTCCAGCGACCACAGCTCCGGCGTGGTGCGGGCGACGTGCCCGGCCACCTGGAGCAGGTCGCGGGTGCGGACCCGGGTCGCGAGCAGACTCTGGTGGGCGTCGCGGAACGTCGTGTCGGTGACCGCCACCCGGGTCTGGTCGCGCAGCGCCCGCGCGAAGCCCTCGGGGCCGAGCTCCAGCAGCTGCTGACGGCTCCCGGCCGGCGCTGGTGCGTCGAGGTCGACCTCGGGGAGCTTGCTGCGGGCGTCGATGCTGACCGGCGCGCTGCCGTGCGGCTGGTTGACCGTGACGTCGGCGAGGTACTGGATCAGCCGGCCACCGGGGTCGCGCATCGCGCGGGCGGTGAGCAGCTGCGGGTGGGTGTCGATGAACGAGGTGGTGACGCCGCCGGCGGCGAAGTCGGGGTCGTCGAGCACCGCCTGGAGGAACGGGATGTTGGTCGAGACGCCCTGGATCCGGAACTCCGCCAGCGCCCGCCGCGCCTTCTCCACGGCCTTGCCGAAGGTGCGACCGCGGCAGGTCAGCTTGGCCAGCATCGAGTCGAAGTGGGCGGACACCTCGGCGCCGGTGTAGGTCGTGCCGCCATCGAGTCGGACCCCGGCTCCGCCGGGGGAGCGGTACGTCGTGATCTTGCCCGTGTCGGGCCGGAACCCGTTGGCGGGGTCCTCGGTGGTGATCCGGCACTGCAGCGCGGCGCCGCGGAGGCTGACGGTGTCCTGGGACAGGCCGAGGTCGTCGAGCGTCTCGCCGGCGGCGATGCGCAGCTGCGACTGCACCAGGTCGACGTCGGTGACCTCCTCGGTCACCGTGTGCTCGACCTGGATGCGCGGGTTCATCTCGATGAAGACGTAGTTGCCGCTCGGGTCGAGCAGGAACTCCACGGTGCCGGCGTTGACGTAGCCGATCGCCGTGGCGAACCGGACCGCGTCGGCGCAGATGCGATCGCGGAGCTCGGGGTCGAGGTGGGGCGCGGGCGCGATCTCCACGACCTTCTGGTGCCGCCGCTGGAGCGAGCAGTCGCGCTCGAAGAGGTGGATCACGTTGCCGGCCCCGTCGGCGAGGATCTGCACCTCGATGTGACGCGGCTCGACGACGGCCTGCTCGATGAAGACCGTCGGGTCGCCGAAGGCGCCCTCGCCCTCGCGCATGCACGCCTCGACCGACTCGCGCAGCTGGTCGGCACGGTCGACCCGACGCATGCCGCGCCCGCCGCCGCCGGCGACCGCCTTGACGAACAGCGGGAACGGGATGGCACTCGCCGCGTCGACTAGGGCGTCGACGTCGGTCGACGGCGGCACGCTCCGCAGCGTGGGGAGACCGGCCCGCTCGGCCGCGGCGATCGCCCGTGCCTTGTTGCCGGTGAGCGTGAGCACCTCCGCCGGCGGACCCACGAAGGTGATGCCCTGGGCGGCGCAGGCCTCGGCGAGCGCGGGGTTCTCCGACAGGAAGCCGTAGCCGGGATAGACGGCGTCGGCCCCCGCGCGGACCGCGGTCGCCACGATCGCCTCGGGGTCGAGGTAGGCACGCACCGGGTGGCCGGGCTCCCCGATCTCGAAGGCCTCGTCGGCCTTGAGCCGGTGCTCGGACCAGCGGTCCTCCCACGGGAAGACCGCCACCGTCGACGCGCCCACCTCGTACGCCGCCCGGAACGCGCGCACCGCGATCTCGCCACGGTTGGCCACCAGCACCTTGGAGAACATGCGCCGAGGTTAGTCGGGGCGCGCCGAGGTGGGCGTCGTCATGCCCCCGGACTGAGACGGGCCGGCTCAGCGGGACCCGTCGTACTCCACGTCATGGGTCCTGGCCTCGGGTGCTTCCCGGTCGAGGGACTCCCGGTAGGCCACGCAGCCGCGCAGGAACCGCGGCCACGGCGGGACGGCGATGTCGGGGTCGAGCCGTTCGGGCAGCGTCTCCCAGAGCTCGGGGTGGTGCCAGCACAGGTCGTGCCCCGAGCTGTCGCGATGGGCTCTGATGGCGGTGCGGAGCCGGATCACCTCGGCGGCCAGCTCGTCGCGGGTGAAGCCGTCCAGGTCCTCGTCCATGTCGTGAGTCTGCCGCAGCGGCCGGCGCGCCTCAGTCCTTGAGCTCGCAGACCACCGCGCCGTTGGTGACGGTGGCGCCGACCTCGGCGGAGAGCCCGGTGACGGTGCCGGCCTTGTGGGCCTTGAGCGGCTGCTCCATCTTCATCGCCTCGAGCACCACGATCACGTCGCCCTCGGCCACGGTGTCGCCCTCGGCGACGGCGACCTTGACGATGGTGCCCTGCATCGGCGACGTGACGGCGTCGCCGGACGCCGCCGCGGCGGTCTTGCCGCCGGCCCGGCGGGCGGGCTTCTTCGGGCCGGCCGATGCGGCCACGCCGCCGCCCAGGCCGCCGGGGAGCACCACCTCGAGGCGGCGGCCGCCGACCTCGACCACGACCCGCTGCCGCTCGGCCTCGTCGTCGGGCTCGCCGTGCTCGCCGGCGTAGGGCGCGATCTGGTTGTCGAACTCCGTCTCGATCCACGAGGTGTAGACACCGAACCGCTCGTCGTCGCCGACGAACGCCGGGTCCTCCACCACGGCGCGGTGGAACGGGATGACCGTGGGCATGCCGTCCACCTCGAACTCCGCGAGGGCCCGCCTCGACCGCTCCAGCGCCTGGGTCCGGTCGCGTCCGGTGACCACCAGCTTGGCGATCAGCGAGTCGAAGGCGCCGGGGATGGTCTGGCCGGCGTGGTAGCCGCCGTCGACGCGTACGCCGGGACCGCTGGGCGGCTCCCACCGGGTCAGGGTGCCGGGGGCCGGCATGAAGGTGCGGCCGGCGTCCTCGGCGTTGATCCGGAACTCGATGGAGTGGCCCGAGACCGGCGGGTCGTCGTAGCCGAGCTCCTCGCCGGCGGCGATCCGAAACATCTCGCGCACCAGGTCGAGCCCGGTGACCTCCTCCGAGACGGGGTGCTCGACCTGGAGGCGGGTGTTGACCTCGAGGAAGGAGATCGTGCCGTCCTTGCCGACCAGGAACTCACAGGTGCCGGCACCGACGTAGCCCGCCTCGCGCAGGATCGCCTTGGAGGCGGAGTAGAGCTGGTCGACCTGGGCGTCGGTGAGGTAGGGCGCGGGCGCCTCCTCGACGAGCTTCTGGTGGCGACGCTGCAGCGAGCAGTCGCGGGTCGAGACGACCACCACGTTGCCGTGCCGGTCGGCGAGGCACTGCGTCTCGACGTGCCGCGGGTGGTCGAGGTACTGCTCGACGAAGCACTCGCCGCGGCCGAAGGCGGTGACCGCCTCGCGCACGGCCGAGTCGTAGAGCTCGGCGACCTCGCCGATCTCGCGCGCCACCTTGAGCCCACGGCCGCCGCCACCGAACGCGGCCTTGATCGCGATCGGGAGACCGTGCTCCTCGGCGAAGGCGACGACCTCGTCGGCGCTCTCCACCGGGTCGGGCGTGCCGACCACCTGGGGGGCGCCGACCTTGGCGGCGATGTGGCGGGCCTGCACCTTGTCGCCCAGCTTCTCGATCGCCGCCGGCGGCGGGCCGATCCAGATCAGCCCCGCGTCGAGCACGGCCTGGGCGAAGCCGGCGTTCTCGGCGAGGAAGCCGTAGCCGGGGTGCACCGAGTCGGCGCCCGCGCGCTTCGCGACGTCGAGGATCTTGGCGATGTCGAGGTAGGTCTCCGCCGGGGTCGATCCGCCCAAGGCGTAGGCCTCGTCGGCGAGCGCCGCGAAGATCGCGTCACGGTCGGGGTCGGCATAGACCGCCACGCTGCCGATGCCCGCGTCCTTGCAGGCCCGGATCACCCGCACCGCGATCTCGCCGCGGTTGGCGACGAGGACCTTCTGCAGCCCCTGGCTCACGGGCACCCGACCTCCTGCTGGCTGGCGACACCTGTCCGGGTGCGCTCGCTCACCTCGCGGCGTACCCGAGCCGCAGCGTATCGCCCGGCCCGCCCGGCGCCACCGGCCGGCGGCGTCGACTCGGTCACACCGCACGACGACGCGGTGAACGGTTCGTCGCGCCGGCCGCCGGGTCACGGGGGTAGCGTGCGACGACATGCCGTTGTTCCGCCGTCGCCAGGCGCCCGACCCGACCCGCGACCACGCCGCCGGCGCCGTCGTCGACTTCTGGGCGTGGTGGTCGGCCGAGGGCGGCGCCGCGGTCGACGCGGCGATCACCGACGGTGACCCCGGCCGGGAGGTCGAGGCGATCTCGAAGCGGGTCGGCGCCATGCACCCCGAGCTCGACTGGGAGCTGGGGCCGGGCTCGCTGAGCCGACACCAGCTGGTCGTCTCGGCGGGCGGCGACCCGGCGCTGCGCGCCCTCGCGCGCCGTTGGCTGCGCGCGGCTCCCGCCCCCACCACCGTCTGGGAGTACGCCGACCTGCGCGGGCCCTCGACCGACCTCGGCGGCCAGACCCTCTCCGTCGGCGGCCGGGACCTGCCGTTCTCCGAGGTGGTGCTCACCGCGCGCCGGCAGCGCACCCGGCTCGACGTGACGCTGTTCCACCCGCTCTTCGCCGACGTCGACGACCACACCCGCCTGCAGCTGACGTTCCTCGCGCTCGACGCCACCCTCGGCGAGGCCGACGTCGAGACCTGGATCGGGGAGATCGTGCCCGCCACCCACCGCCCGATGGACGCCTTCCCGTTGGAGCACCTGCGCGGCCTCGTCACCGACCTGGCCGCCGACCATCTCGACGACCACGGGGCGCCGACCTGGGCGATCCTGCAGGGCGAGGGGCCACGGGGCCAGATCCTGGTCACCGCCCGGTCGGTGCTGGCGTCGGTGCAGGCGCCCGACCTGGACCGCCACGTCGCGATCGCGGTGCCGTTCTCCGAGCAGACCGAGGCCGGGTTCCCCGGCGAGCGGTCGCTGGACGCGCTGCGCGCCCTCGAGGACCACCTCGTCGACCGCCTCGGCACGGGTGGGCTGCTGCTGGCGCACGCCACCGAGGCGGGGGTCCGCACGCTGCACTTCTATGTGGACGGCGCCGGCCCGGGCGAGGAGGTGCTCCGCACCGCGGTGTCCGGGTGGACCGAGGGCAGGGTCAGGATCGACGCCGAGCCCGACCCCGGCTGGCGTGCGGTGGCGCCGTTCCGGGGGTGAGGCGATGGAGCTGGTCGCCGACTGTGACAGCTGCGCCGCGCTGTGCTGCTCGCTGCCCTTCACGAGGGGGCGGGAGTTCCCGAGGACAAGCCCGCCGACGTCGCGTGCCGGCACCTCGCCGATGACCATCGCTGCCGCATCCACGACCGGCTCCGGGCGGAGGGATGGCGCGGATGCGTCACCTTCGACTGCTTCGGCGCCGGCCAGCACGTCGTCCAGCGCACCTACGGCGGGGCGCGCGACGCGGACCCGGTCGAGCGGGCGGCGGTCTTCGGCGTGCTCCGCCAGCTGCACGAGATGCGGTTCCTGCTCGGGGACCCCGCCTGCGCCACCTCGGCCGTGGCCGCCGAGGCCCTCGGACTCGCGCGGGAGCTGGAGCTGCTGGGGCGGGGCTCGCCGCGGGCCGTTCTCGAGGTCGACGTGGCGTCCTGGCGGACGCGCGCCGGCGCCCTGTTCGCCCGGGTCGCGGCCGAGCTCGGCGGGCCGTCGTACCGCGGCGCGCTGCTGATGGCCACCGACCTGCGCCGGCGCGACCTGCATCGTGCCGACCTGCTCGGTGCCGACCTGCGAGACGCCGACCTCCGGGGCGCGGACCTGTCGACCGCGTTGTTCCTCACCCAGCCCCAGGTGAGCGCCGCCCTGGGGGACCCGGTCACCCGGTTGCCGGCCCGGCTGTCCCGCCCGGCGCACTGGACCAGCCGAGGTTAACAATCGCTAACCATCTGGGCTAGCATGCGCACATGAGCTGGGAGCTGTCGAAGGAGCACGAGGACTTCCGCCGCGTGGTGCGCGAGTTCGCCGACGCCGAGATCGCGCCGCACGCCGCGCGGTGGGACCGCGACCACCACTTCCCGGTCGACGTGGTGCAGCAGATGGGCGAGCTGGGGCTGTTCGGCCTGACCGCGCCCGAGGAGTACGGCGGCGCGGGCCTGGAGGGCGACGAGGGCGGCTTCACCTCGCTGTGCCTCGCCATCGAGGAGATCGGTCGCGTCGACCAGAGCCTCGGCATCACGCTGGAGGCGGCGGTCGGGCTCGGCATCAACCCGATCCTCACCTTCGGCACCGACGAGCAGCGGCAGACCTGGCTGCCCGACCTGGTGGCCGGCCGCGCGCTGGCGGGCTTCGGGCTCACCGAGGCCGGCGCCGGGTCCGACGCCGGCGCCACCCGCACCCGCGCCGAGCTGGTCGACGGGCAGTGGGTGATCGACGGTGACAAGCAGTTCATCACCAACTCGGGGTCGGCGATCACCAGCCTGGTCACCGTGACGGCGCGCACCGGCACCCGCACCGCGGCCGACGGTCGCGAGCGCCCCGAGATCTCCACGATCATCGTCCCCTCCGGCACGCCCGGCTTCGTCGCGGAGCCGGCGTACGACAAGCTCGGCTGGCACGCCTCCGACACCCATCCGCTCACCTTCACCGGCTGCCGGGTGCCCGAGGGCAACCTGCTGGGGGAGCGGGGCCGCGGCTTCGCCCAGTTCCTGGCCACCCTCGACGACGGCCGGGTCGCGATCGCGGCGCTGGCCGTCGGCTGCCTGCAGGCCTGTCTCGACCTGTCGGTGGCCTACGCCGGTGAGCGGCAGACCTTCGGCGTCCCGATCGGTCGCAAGCAGGGACTGGCCTTCCAGATCGCCGACCTCCAGGTGATGCTCGACGCCGCTCGGCTGCTGACCTACAAGGCCGCCGCGATGAAGGACGCCATGGCGGCGGGCCGCGGCCCCGGTCCGCAGGAGTTCAAGCAGGCGGCCGCCGTCGCGAAGCTCTACGCCACCGAGTCGGCGGTCACCGCGACCCGGATCGCCACCCAGGTCTTCGGGGGCTACGGCTTCATGGAGGAGTACGCCGTGGCGCGGTTCTACCGCGACGCCAAGGTCCTCGAGATCGGTGAGGGCACCTCCGAGGTGCAGCGGATGCTCATCGCTCGCGGGCTCGGACTTCCGGTCGAGTAGCGGTGGGGCGCGCGGCCGGATGGTCGCGGCCGTCTAGGGTTGCTCTCCATGGGACCGCGCTGGAACCGCCTGCTGTCGGAGGCGGCCAAGTTCATGGCCGTCGGCGGTGTGGCGACACTCGTGGCGTTCCTGCTGTTCAACTACCTGGTCCACGGCTTCTGGACCCGGTTCGGCGGCTTCATGTCCAGCCAGCCGATCGCGGCCTATGTCATCGCCAACCTGATCGGCATGGTGATCAGCTATCGCGGCACCCGGTCGTGGGCGTTCCGCCACCGCGAGCCGGTGCATGCCGACGGCGGCCGCACCGCGTTCCTGGTGATCAACCTCGCCACGATGCTGATCCCGACGACCTGCCTGTGGTTCAGCCGGCACGTGCTCGGCCTCACCGACCCGCTCTCGGACAACATCTCCGCCAACGTCATCGGCGCCACGATGGGCACGGTCACCCGGTTCTACCTCTATCGCACCTGGGTGTTCCGCCACCCGCAGACGCCGGGGCTGCCCGCGACCCTGCTGGAGCGCTGGAACGAGGAGGAGCTGGCGGAGGACTGAGCCAGCGTCTCGAGGGCTGGGCCGAGCCTCAGCCGGCCTGCTCGAGGTGGCCCTGACGCTCCTGCATGGCGGCGCCCACGCGGCGGGCGATCTCGACGAACTCCTCGGCGGCCGGCGAGCTGCTGCGGTGGGCCCGCCAGGCGAGCCCGATGGTCCGCGGGGGCAGGTGGGGGTCCATGCGCTGCATCCGGACGTCGGGGTCGTCGGCATCGACGGCCAACGCCGGCATCAGCGCGTGACCCACGCCCGCACGCACCATCGCCTGGATGGCGCCGTTGTCGGTGCTGCGGAACACCACGTTGAGGTCGGCGACCCCGGCGCGCCGCAGGTCGGCGTCGAGCTGGCGCTGGCACGGGGTGTTGAACTCGCCGATCATGGCCAGCTCGGGGAGCTGCTCGAGCTGGACCCGATCGCCCTCGGAGACCTCGCCCGGCGGGCTGACCAGCACGAACGGGTCGTCGAAGAGCTCGATGACCTCCAACCCGTCGACCTCCTCGGTGACCACGACGAACGACAGGTCGAGGCTGCCGTCGCGCAGGTCGTCGACCAGTCGGTCGAGGTCGTCGGACTCCTGCAGGCGCAGGTCGATCCCGGTGTGGCCCGGCCGGAACTCGCGGACGATCTGGGGGAGCAGCTGCACCGAGACGCTCTGGAAGGTCCCGACCGACAGGCTGCCGTGCTGGCCGCGGGCGAAGGCCCGCAGCTCCGCGTCGGCCGTGGCGAGCTGCTCCATGAGGATGTCGGCATGGCCCAGCAGCAGGGTGCCGAGCGGGGTGAGCTCGACCGGCTTGGGACCTCCGGGACGGTCGAAGACCGGGCCGCCCACCAGTCGCTCGAGCGAGGCGATCTGCTGGCTGACCGCCGACTGGGTGTAGCCGAGGGCCTGCGCGGCGCGCCCGAAGGAGCGCTCGCGGGCCACCTCGCGCAGCGCGGTGAGCTGACGGAAGTCGACGTCCTGGAGGGTGGCCATGTTGATCAGTGTATCTGATGAATATGAGAAAGTTCCATCGTTGGACGTAATGAAAAATTCTTCCTACGCTGGAGGCATCAGTTCGAGGACCGACCTCGAGCACCACCACAGAGAGGGGGATCGCCATGAACGAGACCTTCCGGGAGCCCACCGTCGACGAGCTCGCGATGCAGATCGAGGAGAAGGGTCTGACCGCCGCGGTCGCCCCGCTCCGTGCCGACAGCCGCTCGCTCGGCGTCATCGCCGCGCGTGCCTGCGCCTCGCTGCGCGCCGCGCTCACCGACGCCACGGTCAGCGACGCGATGTGGCTGCGCGCCTACGTCGCCGCTCGCGTCGCCGCTCCGGCGCCGATGCCGGTCGCGGCCTGACCCGCACCTGCCTCGGGCTCTGGCCCGCTGACCTGCCCGACTCGACGGGCAGTGCCTGGATCCAGGCGTGTCAGTGGGGCCAGAGCCCGACCCATCTGTGCCCCAGCTCGGCGACCAGCTCGCGGACCAGGGGCAGGCTGACGCCGACCACGTTGTGGTGGTCGCCCTCGATGCCGGTGACGAAGGCCCCGCCCAGCCCGTCGACGGTGAACGCACCGGCCACCAGCAGCGGCTCGCCGGTGGCGACGTAGGCGTCGATCTCGTCGTCGCCGAGGTCGGCGAAGTGCACGGTCGTCGAGGCGATGGCGGCCGCGACGCGGCCGGTGGTCGCGTCGGTCAGGCAGTGTCCGGTGTGGAGGACGCCGGTGCGCCCGCGCATCGCCTGCCAGCGTCGGCGGGCGTCGGCGGCGTCGTCGGGCTTGCCGAGGGCCTCGCCGTCGAGCTCCAGCACCGAGTCGCAGCCGAGCACCAGCGACGGCCTCGGCAGGTCGTCCCGAGCGGCCACGGCGGCGCACTTGAGCTCCGCGAGCTGCAGGGCGAGCTCGGCCGGCGGCAGGCCGTCGAGCTGCGACTCGTCGACGCCGGAGACCATGACGACCGGCTCGACGCCGGCACTGCGCAGGGTGGCCAGCCGCGCGGGCGACGCGGAGGCGAGCACGAGCGTGGTGCCGTCGCGTGGAGGCGCCTGCGGAGCGCCGGTCACAGGCGTCCCAGGGCCGCGCGCAGCGGGTCGAGGCCGAGTGACCCCAGGTCGAGCGCGGCTCGGTGGAAGCCGCGGAGGTCGAAGGCGTCGCCCTGGCGTGCCTGCGCGTCGGCGCGTGCCTCCAGCCAGATCCTCTCGCCCACCTTGTACGACGGCGCCTGACCGGGC
The DNA here is from genome assembly GCF_041393715.1 of Nocardioides sp. Lineage (GTDB taxonomy): Bacteria > Actinomycetota > Actinomycetes > Propionibacteriales > Nocardioidaceae > Nocardioides. The sequence continues at coordinate 406,665 of NZ_JAWKJQ010000001.1, forward strand.
CAGCCGAGGTAGCGGTTGACCTCGAACACGATGAACGCGTCGTCCATCCGGCAGTGCTGGCGCATGAACTCCAGCCCGAGCTCGGGCGTCCAGCGCTCCCCGGGGTGGAAGCCGAACGGGTTGTCGCGGGGGATCTCCAGCTCCAGGTGCATGCCGATGTCGACGACCACCCGGGCGGCCCGGAACCCCTGGGCGTCGAGCATGCCGAGCCGGTCGGCCGGGTCGGCGAGGTAGCCCAGCTCGTCCATCAGCCGCTCGGCATAGAGCGCCCATCCCTCGCCGTGGCCGCTGACCCAGCACAGCAGCCGCTGCCACCGGTTGAGGCTCTCGCTGCGGTAGGCCGTCTGCGCGACCTGGAGGTGATGGCCGGGCACCCCCTCGTGGTAGACGGTCGTCACCTCGCGCCACGGGCTGAACGTGGTGATGCCGTCGGGCACCGACCACCACATCCGCCCGGGCCGGCTGAAGTCTTCCGACGGACCGGTGTAGTAGATCCCGCCGTCGTTGGTGGGGGCCAGGCAGCACTCGATGCGGCGGACCGGCTCGGGGATGTCGAAGTGCACGTCGGCCAGCTCCGCGACGGTCCGGTCGGCGAGGTCCTGCATCCACCCGCGGAAGGCGTCCTTGCCCTCGATGAGGCGCGCCGGGTCGGCGTCGAGCGCCGCCACCGCCTCGTCGACGCTCGCCCCCGGCCTGATCCGCTGGGCGGTGGCGGCCATGTCGTCCTCGATCCGCTTCAGCTCCTGCCAGCCCCAGGCGTAGGTCTCCGCGAGGTCGATCTCGGCACCGAGGAAGTAGCGCGACGCCAGCGCGTAGTGGTCGGGACCGACCGCCTCCTTCTCCCGCCCGCGCGGGGCCAGCTCCTCGCCGAGGAACCTCCCGAAGTCGGCGTACGCCGAGGAGGCGGCGGCCGCATGCTCCCGCAGCTGGGCGGCCAGCGTCTCGGGCACGTCCGCGCCGGCGACCAGGCCCGCGAAGAAGTCGCCGGCGTCACCCTCCTGGCCGGTCCAGTTGCGGACTTGCCCGGCCACCTCGGCGTACTGCCGGGCCGCGGAGAGGTGCCCCTCGGCGGCCTCCTCGAGCAACGTCGCGCGGTAGCCGTCGAGGGTCGACGGGATGCCGGCCAGCCGGGCGTCGATGTTGGTCCACGCCTCCTCGCCGTCGGTCGGCATCAGGTCGAAGGCGTCGCGGATCGCGTGCAGCCCGCTGGTGAGCACGCTGACCTCCGACCGCTGGTAGCCGGCGTCGGCCAGCTCCTGGGTGAGGCCGAGTCGCTCGAGGAAGGCGGCCTGTGCCACCCGCTCCCGCTCGTCGGTGGGCGCGGCGGCTCGCGCGGCGGCGAGGGCGGCCCGGGTGAGCTCGTCGCCGGCCGCCCACCCGTCGGGAGACAGGTCGGGCAGCTCGTGGTCGTGACCGGCGATGCCGGCGTAGGTCGCGGCCAGGGGGTCGTGGGCGGCCAGGTCCTCGACGTACTGGTCGCAGACGGCGTCGACGGGGCGGTTGGCGGGGTCGGCTGTGGTCACCCGACCGACTCTAGGCCAGTGCCTAGGGTAGGGCGCTGGTGCGCCACCCGCCGGGTCCCGGCGTCACCGGCCGGCGCATCATCCGGGCCGGGTCGGCCCAGCGGGAGCGGGGCCTCGGAGGCGGCGGAGCGCTCGGCTGCAGGGCCGCGAGGGCCACCACCAGGGCGGCGATCTCCTCCGGAGACGCGTCGGGCGTCACCACCCTGAGCTCGGGCGTCCCGCTGCTCGCGGGGACTCCGTCCCCACTCACAGCGGGATGTTCCCGTGCTTCTTGGCGGGCAGTGAGGCTCGCTTGGTGCGGAGCACGCGGAGTGCCTTGATCACCTCGGGGCGGGTGTTGCGGGGTGAGATCACGCCGTCGATGTAGAGCCGTTCGGCTGCTTCGTAGGGGTTGGCGAGCTTGGTCTCGTACTCCTCGATGAGCTCGGCGCGGAGGGCTTCGGGATCGTCGGCGACCTTGAGCTCGTGGCGGTAGAGGATGTTGACGGCTCCCTGGGCGCCCATCACGGCGATCTGCGCGGTCGGCCAGGCGAGGTTCATGTCGGCGCCGAGGTGCTTGGAGCCCATCACGTCGTAGGCGCCGCCGTAGGCCTTGCGGGTGATGATCGTGACCAGCGGCACGGTGGCCTCGGAGTAGGCGTAGATCAGCTTCGCCCCGCGCCGGATGATGCCGTCCCACTCCTGGTCGGTGCCGGGCAGGAAGCCGGGCACGTCGACGAAGGTCAGGACCGGGAGGTTGAACGCGTCGCAGAAGCGGACGAAGCGGGCGGCCTTCTCCGAGGCGTCGATGTCGAGGGTGCCGGCCAGCTGCATCGGCTGGTTGGCGACCACGCCCACCGGCCGGCCCTCGACGCGGCCGAGGCCGACGATGATGTTGGGGGCGAACAGCGCCTGGACCTCGAGGAAGTCCTGGTCGTCGAGGACCGCGCCGATCACCTCGTGCATGTCGTAGGGCTGGTTGGGCGAGTCGGGGATGATCGTGTCGAGCGTCCGGTCGAGGTCGGTGTTGTCGAGGTCGACCGCGACGTCGTAGACCACCGGCTCGTCGAGGTTGTTCTGCGGCAGGAACGACAGCAGCGCCTTGACGTAGTCGAGCGCGTCGTCCTCGTCGGAGGCCATGTAGTGGCTGTTGCCCGACTTGGTGTTGTGGGCCCGGGCGCCGCCGAGCTCCTCCATGGTGACGTCCTCGCCGGTGACGGTCTTGATCACGTCGGGGCCGGTGATGAACATCGCGGAGGTCTGGTCGACCATCACCGTGAAGTCGGTGACGGCGGGGGAGTAGACGTGGCCGCCGGCGCAGTTGCCCATGATCAGCGAGATCTGCGGGATCACGCCCGAGGCGTGCACGTTGCGCTTGAAGATCTCGCCGTAGAGGCCGAGCGAGACCACGCCCTCCTGGATCCGCGCGCCGGCGCCCTCGTTGATGCCGATGATCGGGCAGCCGGTCTTGATGGCGAGGTCCATCACCTTGCAGATCTTCTCGCCGTAGACCTGGCCCAGCGACCCGCCGAAGATCGAGAAGTCCTGGGAGAAGACACACACCTGGCGACCATCGATCGTGCCGAAGCCGGTGATCACCCCGTCGCCGTAGGGCCGCTTCTTCTCGAGGCCGAAGTTGGTCGACCGATGCCGCGCCAGCTCGTCCATCTCGACGAACGAGCCCTCGTCGAACAGCGCAAGGATCCGCTCGCGGGCCGACTTGCGGCCCTTGGCGTGCTGCTTCTCCTTCGCCCGCTCGTCGGCGACCCGCACCGCCTCGTCGAGCCGCTGCTCCTTCTGCCTGAGCTTGCCGGCGGTGGTCAGCAGGTCCTGGGCGGGCGTCTCGTCGGGGTGCGGCTGTGCGGTCACGCGGTTCTCCTCGTGCTGGCTCGCTGTCTGCGCATCGGCCAATCTAGTGGGCATGAGCGATGACCGGGCAGCACGGCCCCCTCTCGACGCGACGAGGCTGCGGGAACTGTCGACGAGCGTCCGCCCGGGTGCCCCGCCCTTCGCCGTCGAGGTGGTGGCGGCGACCGGGTCGACGAACGCCGACGTGGCCGCTCGGGCGCGGGCCGGCGCGGCCGAGGGCCTGGTCGTGGTGGCCGAGCACCAGCAGGCGGGCCGAGGTCGGCTGGACCGCAGGTGGGAGACGCCGGACCGGGCCGCGCTGACCTTCTCGGTGCTGCTGCGCCCGCCCGCGGATGCGCCGTCGTGGACCTGGCTGCCGCTGCTGGCCGGGGTGGCGGTGGCCTCCGCCGTGACCGAGCTCGGCATCGCGGCCGACCTCAAGTGGCCCAACGACGTGCTGGTCGGCGAGCGCAAGCTGGCGGGTCTGCTGGTGGAGCGGATGGAGACCCCGGACGGGCCCGCGGCGGTGGTGGGGATCGGGCTCAACGTGTCCCAGACCGGCGACGAGCTGCCGGTGGCGGAGGCGACCTCGATGAGCCTCGAGGGGGCCGACGTGGACCGCACCTTCCTGCTGGAGGTGATCCTGCTCCGCCTCGGCGAGGCGTACGCCGACTGGCTGTGCCCCGGGGGCGTGGCGGCGCTGCGGGCGGCGTACACCGAGCGCTGCGGGACGGTCCGCGGCCACCGGGTCCGGGTGTCGATGCCGGGGGGCTCCGTCGTCGAGGGGGAGGGCGCCGGGCTGTCCGCCGACGGCGGCCTGCTGGTGTGGAGCAGCGCCGGCGTCGTCACCGTCAACGCGGGCGACGTGGTGCATGTCAGACCGGCGGAAGGGTGAGAGGATCACCCCGTGGCGATCAACCCGAAGCTCCTCAACGACGGCGAGAGCGTCGTCGTCAGCACCCGCACGCATGCGAAGGCGCTGATCCTCCCCGTGCTGTCCGGCCTGCTCATCCTGGCCGCTGCCGCCTTCGCCGAGGCGACCGTCGTCAGCGGCACGGGCTCGACGGTCATGTGGGTCGTCGCGCTGCTGCTGCTGGCCTGGTTCGTCGGCCGGCCGGTGCTCGAGTGGATGACGGCGAGCTACACCATCACCGACCGCCGACTGATCACCCGCAACGGCATCCTGACCCGGCGCGGCCACGACATCCCGCTCGCCCGGATCTCCGACGTCGCCTACGAGATGGGCGTCATCGACCGGATGCTCGGCTGCGGCACGCTCATCATCAGCGACGCGAGCACCCACGGTCGGGTGCTGCTGCACGACATCCCGCAGGTCGAGGACACCCAGCGCCAGCTCAACGTGCTGCTCCACGACGTGCACAACGATGACGGGGACTGAGCCCGAGCCCGGAGGGCCGCAGCCCGGAGCACCGGACCCCGGAGCGCCGGACCCGGGAGCGTCGGAGCGGCTCGAGCACGCGATCCTCGGGGAGACGCCGACGCTCGACGCCCGCGAGGTCGCGCAGGAGGCGGGCGTCGACGTGGAGCAGGCGCGCCGGCTGTGGCGCGCCCTCGGCTTCCCGGAGTACGCCGGCGACGTGGCCTTCAACCGCGCCGACGTGCGGGCCCTGCGTGAGGTCACCGAGGTGGTGGCGGCCGGCGCCCTCGACCTCGACACCGCCGTCAACCTGACCCGGGCCGTCGGGCAGACCATGGCCCGGCTGGCCGACTGGGAGGTCGCCAACCTGGTCCAGCGGATCGAGGCCATCGAGGCCTCCGAGGAGGCCAGCGGCAGCCGGGTGACGACGGCGCTGCAGATGGTCGACCAGGTCCAACCGACCTTCGAACGACTGCTGGTCTATGCCTTCCGCCGGCACCTGGCCGCGGCCGCCTCCCGCGTGGAGGCGCTCGGCTCGGTCGAGGAGGACCTGCACACCATCGACGTGACGGTCGGCTTCGTCGACATCGTCGCGTTCACCGCGCTGTCCAACGAGCTCGACGAGGACCGGATCGGCGACCTCGTGGAGGTGTTCGAGACCCGCTGCGCCGACATCATCGCCGCCCACCGCGGCCGGATGATCAAGAGCATCGGCGACTCGGTGCTCATCGTGAACGACGACCCCGAGCGCGCGCTGGAGACCGCCGAGCAGGTGATCGCGGTGGTCGGCCGCGACGGCCGGCTGCCCGACATCCGGATCGGACTGGCCACCGGGTCGGTGGTGATGCGGATGGGCGACGTGTTCGGCCGTCCGGTCAACCTGGCGGCCCGGCTGACCGCGGTCGCCCGCCGCAACCGGGTCATCGTCGACCGCGCCACCGCCGACCTGCTGCCCGAGGAGCGGTTCTCGACCCGGCCGCTCCCGGCCCGGCCGGTGCGCGGCTTCGGGGTGCTCGAGCCGCTCACGGTGCGCCGTCGCGACTGAGGTCCTGGGGCCGGCCGGACCGGCCACGCGCCCGGTCTGGACCGCACTAGACCGGTCTGGACGCCCCTGGGTGGGGCGAGGACAATCCCCTGTGAATCGGGACCAGTTTCGCGGATTCGACCGCGCGCGCGACCGGCTTTACCTACGGTTCGGTACGTGCTGACAGTCCAAGATGTGCGCCTCGACCCGAGCGAGCGCCGGGTGTGGCGGGGGGATCGCGAGATCGTCCTGTCGCGCAAGGAGTTCGACCTCGTCCACGCACTCATCCGCCGCGCGGGACCGGTCGTGTCCCGTGACGAGCTGATGCGCGACGTCTGGCACACGACGTTCTGGACCTCCTCGAAGACCATCGACGTCCACCTCGGCTGGGTGCGCCGCAAGCTCGGCGACGACCCGCGCAACCCGGTGCTGATCACCACGGTCCGCGGCAAGGGGCTGCGCTTCGAGAGCGGCGGCCCCGACGAGGGCCGCAACCACTCCGTGGCCTGATCCGCCCGGTCCCGGGCGGACGGCTAGGCTCGCGCCTTGTGAGTGCGACCGCCGACGCCCCGACGCTCGCCGTCATCGGCGGCGGCCAGCTGGCCCGGATGATGGCGCAGCCCGCGATCGCACTCGGCCTCCCGCTGCGGCTGCTCGCCGAGGCCGACGGCGTCTCGGCCGCCCAGGTGATCCCCGACCACCTGGTCGGCGACTACCGCGACCTCGACACGCTGCGCCGCGTGGTCGGCGGCTGCGCCGTGGTGACCTTCGACCACGAGCACGTGCCGACCGACCACCTGCACGCCCTCGAGGCCGACGGGGTGGCCGTCCGCCCCGGGCCGGAGGCGCTGGTGCACGCGCAGGACAAGGCGGTGATGCGGGAGCGCCTCACGGCTCTCGGAGCGCCCTGTCCCCGATGGGCGGTGGTCGCCTCGGAGGCGGAGGTGGCCGACTTCGGGTTCCCCTGCGTGCTGAAGACCACCCGCGGCGGCTACGACGGCAAGGGCGTGTGGCTGGTCCGCTCCGTGGCGGAGTGCGCCGAGCCGCTCCGCGTCGCCGCCGAGGCCGGCGTACGACTGCTGGCGGAGGAGTACGTCGAGTTCCGCCGGGAGCTGTCCGCCCTGGTGGCCCGGGCCCCGAGCGGCCAGGCGGCGGCCTACCCCGTCGTGGCCACGCTCCAGGTCGACGGCATCTGCCGTGAGGTCGTCGCGCCGGCCCCCGACCTCGACCCCGCGCTCGCCGCCGAGGCGCAGCAGCTGGCCCTGAGGGTCGCCGGCGAGCTCGGCGTCACGGGGATCCTCGCGGTCGAGCTGTTCGAGACCGCCGACGGCCGGGTGCTGGTCAACGAGCTGGCGATGCGGCCGCACAACACCGGTCACTGGACCCAGGACGGCGCGGTGACCTCGCAGTTCGAGAACCACCTGCGCGCCGTGATGGACCTCCCGCTCGGCTCGCCCACGCCGCGCGAGACCTGGACCGTGATGGTCAACATCCTCGGCGGGCAGCACGACACCGGGCGGCTCTACGACGGCTTCCCGCACGCGCTGGCCCGCGACCCCGGGCTGCGGGTGCACCTCTACGGCAAGTCGTTGCGCCCGGGGCGCAAGGTGGGCCACGTGAACGCCTATGGTGACGATCTCGAGGACTGCCTGGAGCGCGCGCGGCACGCCGCCGCGTGGTTCGCCGGAGAGCTGGGAGACCACAGTGAGTGACGCAGCCAGGGTCGGCATCGTGATGGGCTCCGACTCCGACTGGCCGGTGATGCAGGCGGCCGCGGAGGCGTTGCGCGAGTTCGACGTGGCCCACGAGGCCGATGTCGTCTCCGCGCACCGGATGCCCGAGGAGATGCTGGCCTACGGGAAGCAAGCCGCCGGTCGCGGGCTGTCGGTGATCATCGCCGGGGCCGGCGGGGCCGCCCACCTGCCCGGCATGCTCGCCGCCGTCACCCCGCTCCCGGTGATCGGCGTGCCGGTGCCGCTGCGCACGCTCGACGGCATGGACTCCCTGCTGTCGATCGTCCAGATGCCGGCCGGGGTCCCGGTGGCGACGGTCGCCATCGGCGGCGCCCGCAACGCCGGACTCCTGGCCGTGCGGATCCTGGCGGCGTCGGACCCGGCGCTGCGGGCCCGGATGGAGGAGTTCCAGGCCTCGCTGAAGGAGTCCGCGCAGGCGAAGGGCGACGTCGTACGCCGCGAGGCCGGTGGCGGCCGGGTCGGCTTCTGAGGGCGGGTCGATGACCGCCGAGTGGCTGCGCGACGCCGTCCTCTACGAGATCTACCCGCAGTCCTTCGCCGACAGCGACGGCGACGGCATCGGTGACCTCCGCGGGGTGATCGACCGGCTCGACCACGTCGCCTCGCTCGGCGTCGACGCGATCTGGTTCAACCCGTGCTTCGCCTCGCCGTTCGTGGACGCGGGCTACGACGTGTCCGACTATCTGCAGATCGCCCCGCGCTACGGCACCAACGACGACCTGGTCGAGCTCGTGGAGAAGGCGGGGGAGCGCGGCATCCGGGTGCTGCTCGACCTGGTGGTCGGGCACACCTCGATCGAGCATCCGTGGTTCCAGGCCGAGCTGCACGCCGCCGGGCCGAGCCCGGAGGGGGACCGCTACATCTGGACCGAGGAGCTGCCCGACCGCCGGTGGGTGGTCGACCTGCCGGGCACGCCGTCGTGGGTGCCCTCGCCGGGGCCACGACCGGGGTGGTACCTCCGCAACTTCTACGACGAGCAGCCGGCGCTCAACTTCGGCTGGCTGGAGCCCTCCGAGCCGTGGATGGACGCGACGGACGGTCCCGGCCCGCGGCGCAACGTCGCGGCGCTCCGGGAGATCCTCGACTTCTGGCTCTCGCGCGGGGTGGCCGGCTTCCGCGTCGACATGGCCTTCTCGCTGGTCAAGGACTTCGAGATCGAGGGCGGCCTGGCGGCGTCGACGGCGATCTGGCGCGAGCTGCGCGAGTGGCTCGACGAGGCCCACCCCGACGCCGTGCTGATCCCCGAGGGACCCGAGCCGCGGACCGGCGAGCGGCTGGCGTTCGACGCCGACTTCGAGCTGGTCATCTTCCAGGCGCACTCCAGTCTCTTCGACAACCGCGGCGCCGGGCAGCTGCCGTTCCACGGGCACCTCGAGCCGTTCTTCGACGCCGAGGGCCGCGGCAGCACGCGGGTCTTCCTCGACGCGATCGCGAGAGCCCGTGAGACGGATCGCCGGCGCATGGTGCTGCTGGCCAGCGCCGACCACGACTTCTCCCGGATGCGCTGCGGCTCCCGCGGGCCGGAGCAGCTGGGGGCGGCGTACACCTTCCTCTTCACGTTCGGGACCGTGCCCTGCCTCTACTACGGCGACGAGATCGGGATGCGCTACCTGCCCGGGATGCCCGACGTCGAGGGCGCGATCTGCAACCCGGGCTACAACCGGGCCGGCTGCCGCACGCCGATGCAGTGGGACGACGGCCCCAACGCGGGCTTCTCGACTGCCGACCCGTCGCGTCTCTACCTACCGGTCGACCCCTCACCCGACCGGCCGACGGTCGCCGCCCAGGACGGCGTGCCGGACTCCACGCTGACGCTGGTCCGCGAGCTGCTCGCGCTGCGCCGGGAGACGCCGTCGCTGCAGGGCACCGCCTCGACGCGGTGGTCTCGGAGGGCTACCCCTTCGCCTGGGTGCGCGGCGAGACGCACCTGGTGGTGGTGAACCCACGGGCCGAGCCGGTGGAGTGGGCCTCCGAGGAGGTCGAGGGTGCGGAGCTGGTCTGGGGCTCGGGCGTCCGGGTCTGGAGATCCGAGCTGTGGGTCGACGGGTTCGGCTACGGCATCCTGCGGGTGTAGTCGATCTCCCAGGTGACCTGCCACGCGGCGCCGTCGGCAGACGACTCCCAACGCCAGTGGAAGGCGTCGTCGGCGAGGTCGGTGAAGACCATCCGCTTGAGCAGGGGAGGGTCGTCGACCGGCGTCGGCGTACCGAACGACGGCGAGCCGTCGACGAGGCCCCCGAGGAAGTGCCAGTAGCTGCCGTCCTGGTCGACCCAGGTCTGCTGCCAGCGTTGCGACGGCTCGTGGAACACCGAGACGCTGCGCCCCGACCAGGGCTCGGGCGCGTCGATCTCGAAGCGCTCGACGATCACCCGGCCGCCCAGCTCGCGGGAGACCCGGTTGACCGCGTGGCCGCCGTCGAAGTGGCAATCCCAGGTGCCGATCCAGAAGTCGAACGCGTCGCGGCCCAGCATCTCGCCACGGTAGCCGAGGAGGTGCTCGGGCGGCGGGTCCGCTGTGGTTGCTGTTCGTGGGCGGTAGGGGCGGAGCGCCGCTGGGGTTGCGGCGGGTTCGGCGGCTGCCGGGTCTGCTTCCTGTTGCGGTTCTTGGCGGTGACGAACGGAGCGCCGCTGGGGTTGCGGTCGCCCGGCGGCTTCCGGGTCTGCTCCGGGGCTCGGGGCGAGGCGTCTCTGGTGGTGGATCTTGTGCCGGATCTGGGGTTTGGGATCGGGTCGAAAGTTTCTTTGGATATCGTCTCATCTCAGTGGGACAGATGGGGTCTGAGCAGGCGTGATTGTCGGTGGTGGGTGGTTGGGTTGACCTATGAGCCAGTCAGCCGATCACCGTGCGGGGTCCCGACACCGGGGTCGCCGGATGCGGTGTTGTCGGCTGCCCGCAACCACCAGCGGGCGGTGGTGTGGGGTGAGGCCGGGCTGCTGGCCTCGGCGGTGGAGTGGGCCTCGATGCACGAGCCCACCGATCTCGGTGGAGGCCGCGTCGTGGTGGGAGGCCGGCCACGTGCTGCCGCTGGCCGGGCCAGGTGCCCCGGAGATCGCCGAGTACGCGGTGGCGGAGTTCGCCACCGCCCTGGGTCTGACCACCGATGCCGGGTCGGCGGTTGATCGGGCACGCCCTCGAGCTCGCCTATCGGCTGCCTCGGTTGTGGGGGCTGGTGCAGGAGGGCCGGGTCCCGGTGTGGCGGGCCCGCCGGGTCGCCGACGCCACCATGTGTCTGTCCCGGGCGGGGGCGGGGTTCGTGGACCGTCAGGTCGCCGCCGTGACCGGGCGGGTCTCGGTCTCCCAGCTCGACGCGCTGATCCTGGAAGCCAAGATCCGCTGCGACGGGTGGAGCGGGAGGACCCCGAGAACCCCCACCCCGACGTGCCCGACACGCGCCACGTGCAGGTGCACACCGATCAGGTGTCCTTCACCGGCACCGTCGCCGTCACCGGTGAGCTGGACCTGGCCGACGCCCTCCACCTCGACCAGGCGCTCGCTGCCGGTGCCGAGCAGCTGAAGCTCGCCGGGTCGACCGAGTCGCTGGATGCCCGCCGGGCGACCGCGTTGGGTGAGATGTCCCGGACCCAGCTCGCCCTCTCCTACGACGACCCGACCGGCTCGGCCGCTCCGACCGCTGCGTCCCGCGCGGCCGGTGACGTTGTTCCTCCACCTCTCCGAGCAGGCGCTCACCGGCGACGCCGGTGGCCGGGTGGGGCGGTGTGAGAACACCCGCACCCCGATCGACGCCGAGACCATCCGGGCGTGGTGTGGCCACCCCGACGCGACCGTCACCGTCAAGCCGGTCCTCGACCTGGCCGGGCATGTCCGGGTGGATCAGTACGAGGTCCCCGACCGCCTCAAGACCCTGGTCGACCAGCGCGACGGCCACTGTGTGTTCCCGTGGTGCACCAGACCAGCCCGACGGTGCGACCACGACCACGTGGTCCCGTACGACGACCGACCCCGACCGGGGGCCGACCTGCGGCTGCAACCTCGCCCCGCTCTGCCGGAGCCATCACCGGTTGAAGACCCACACCCGTGGCGCTACGCCGTGATCGAACCCGGGACCTACCTCTGGTCGACCCCGCACGGCTACCGCCTGCTCGTGGACGAGACCGGCACCCGCGACGTCAGTCCCGACGGCCTGCCCATGACGGCCAACTGCCTCCACCTCGTCGACGGCGACCCCGACCCACCCGACCAGTAGCCACCCCGCCCCGACACCCCGCCGTACCCAGCCCCGGCGGGGACCTCGGCACGCCCGGACCTCGGCAGAACGGCGTTAGCTCTCGGGGCGACGTCCAGTGGGTGCGGTGGGCGCGATGTCAGAATCTGTCCATGACGGTGGCGACTCGATCTGCCACGGTGACACCGCTCGCCGACGCACCGTGGGGCAGGGTCACCGTGCTCGCCCAGCTGTGCCTGTTCCTCATCCCCGCTGTCACCGCATGGACATCGACCCTGACGAAGACCGCAGTGATTCCACTCGCTGCGCTGGCTGTGACGTTGCTCGTGGGAACCGGGCTGTTGTTCTCCCGGGCGTGGCGGAGGGCCGGTGGGCGAATCATCATGGGCACGTTGGCTGCCGCCGTGCTGGAGGTCTTGCTGACCTTCCTGCTGGTTCTCGCCTACTCGTCGGCCAACCCAGGATGGGATCTCTCGTAGACCCTCGCAGCCGTTGCCCGACCGCCCGCTTCCGGCGCGGCCTAGGAGTACCCGCCGGAGGGTATCTGGACCGCCATCAGCGAGAAGAGGACCACGTAGAAGATCACCCATGAAGCGACCACGCCGACCAGCACGGACAGCCCGATGGGGCGCGAGGCCCGGGGTATTGCCAAGGCAGCGCCCAGCACCGTCAGCGCAACGGTTGTCATGTACAGCGCGCCTTCATGGTCCCGGTGGTCCGGATTCCCGACGAAGAAGATGAAGGAGGCGTTCGCGGCCGCCACCAGGAGCGCCGTTCCTGCCAGCACCCATCGCTGGTGGTTCAGGGTTTCTGCACTGGCCACCGAACGCTCCTTCCACTCCTCGTTGGCACCGCGCCGATCATGTCTCATGATGGCCGGAACCGCATGAGTACGCGCGCGCACTCTGCCGCGGCCCGCGGTCGGCATGGCGTCCGCTCAGCAGCGGCCGCGACCCGATCCTCAGTCCCACCGCACCCGTCGCCGCAGCGCCTTGGTCTCGGCACGATGCCGCTTGCCCTCGAGTCGGCGCTCGCGGGCGCCGCGCGTGGGGCGGGTGGCGCGACGGACCGGAGGTGGGGGAGCCAGGGCGGCGCGGAGCAGCTCGGCGAGGCGTTCGCGGGCGGTGACCCGGTTGCGGTGCTGGGAGCGGTGCTCGGAGGCGACGACGACGAGGCGGCCGTCGACGAGGCGGGCGACCAGCCGGTCCGCCGCACGGGCCCGCTGGGCCGGGGTCAGCGCGTCGGACGACGAGACGTCGTACTCCAGCTCGACGCGGGAGTCGGTGGTGTTCACCGACTGGCCGCCCGGTCCGGACGAGCGGGAGAACCGCTCCACCAGCTCCGCGGCCGGGACCCCGAGACCGTCGGGCAGGCCGGGCCCGGGCGGCACCCGGAGGTCGCGCCCGGGGGCGCCTAGCGACACGAGCCGGCCGCTTCGACGACCAGGTCGGCGACCTGGGGGAAGCGGTTGACCAGCCCGATGGAGTGGGCCTTGGTGTCGACGCGCAGCACGTGGTCGGTGTCGGCCGCGGCCGCGATGTCAGCGGCTGCCGCGGCCACGAGGGTGTTGCGGGTCTCGGTCGCCACCCACACGTTGTCCGGCAGGTCGACCAGCTCGGTGCCGTCGACCTCGCCGTGGCTGTCGCTGCTCACCAGCACCGGCGACACCGAGATCACCACGCAGGGCGCGGGGTCGAGGTCGGGGAGGGCCGCGAACATGATCGAGTTGCCCATCGAGGAGGCCATCACCCCGACCGACGAGGCGCCGTGCGAGTCGAGCCAGGCCACCGCGGTCGCCAGGTCGCCGGGCTCCGCGGTGAGGTCGCCCTCGCCGGGCGACGAACCCTGACCGCGACGGTCGAAGAGCAGCACCCGCACGCTCTTCTCCTCGGCGATCCGGCCGGCCAACGGCAGCCAGTCGCACAGGGTCTGGCCGGCCCCCTGCCGGATCACCAGGCCGGTCTTCGCTCCGGCCGGGCCGACGGTGGCCGCCCCCAGCGTGAAGCCGTCATCGGCCTCGAGGGTGACCCGCTCGGCGTCGGCGGGCACGCGGTCGCACTGGTCGGCCAGCGAGGCGTCCGGCGCCGAGGTCGCCCGCTCCTCCTGGATCAGGGTCCAGGCCCACACCGCGGCCACCACGAGCAGCAGCACGGTGCTCCCCAGGACCACCCCCGGGAGCCAGCGCGGGCGGGTCATCGACGCCTCGCCCACTCGATCGCGGGACAGGTGTCCATCACCATCGGGACGCCGGCCGCCCAGGTGCGCTCGAAGGCCGCCACGTCGATCACCCCGAGCTGCAGCCAGACTCCGCCCGCGCCGATGGCAACCGCCTGGTCGGCGAACTCGCCGGCGAACTCCGACCGCCGGAACACGTCGACGACGTCGAGGGGGAACGGCACGTCGGCGAGTGTGGGATAGCCCCGCTCGCCGAGGACGGTCGGCGCGTCGGGGTGGACCGGCACGATCCGCTTGCCGCGCTGCTGGAGCAGCTCGGCGATGGTGTAGGCCGTCCGTGACCGGTTGCCCGAGAGCCCCACCACCGCCCAGGTCTCACCCTGGTCGAGCATCCGCGCCACCGCGTCGGGGTCGCGCCAGGAGCGCGGAGCGGCCCCCGTCTCCCCCTCGGATGTGACCATGTCCACGACTCTAACGGTGGTGAACGACCATTAACCGTTCCTAGACTGGCCGGATGACTCCGCAGTCCGGCTCCGACCAGCCGATGTTCGCCCTGTCCGAGGAGCACCAGGCCATCCGCGAGGCGGTGCGCGCGGTCTGCGACGCGAAGGTCGCGCCGTTCGCCGCGGCCGTGGACGAGGAGGCGCGCTACCCCACCGAAGCGGCCGAGGCGCTGCTCGCCAGCGACTTCCACGCGCCCCACGTGCCCGAGGAGTACGGCGGCGCCGGCGCCGACGCGCTGGCCACGGTCATCGTGATCGAGGAGGTCGCCCGGGCCTGCGTCAGCTCCTCGCTGATCCCGGCCGTCAACAAGCTCGGGTCGCTGCCGGTGATGATCGCCGGCTCCGACGACCTCAAGCAGCGCTACCTCCCGCGGCTCGCCGCGGGCGAGGGTGGCTTCTCCTACTGCCTCTCCGAGCCCGATGCCGGCTCCGATGCCGCCGCGATGAAGACCCGGGCGGTCCGGGACGGCGACAGCTGGGTCCTCGACGGCGTGAAGCGCTGGATCACCAACGCCGGAGTCTCCGACTTCTACACCGTGATGGCGGTGACCGACCCCGATGCCCGCACCCGAGGCATCTCCGCGTTCGTCGTCGAGAAGTCCGACGAGGGCGTCTCCTTCGGAGCGCCCGAGAAGAAGCTCGGCATCAAGGGCTCGCCCACCCGCGAGGTCTACTTCGACCAGGTGCGGATCCCCGCCGACCGGATGATCGGGGCGGAGGGCACCGGCTTCGAGACCGCGATGCAGACCCTCGACCACACCCGGATCACCATCGCCGCGCAGGCGCTCGGCGTGGCCCAGGGAGCGCTCGACTTCGCGCTCGGCTACGCGAAGGAGCGCCAGCAGTTCGGGCGGCCGATCGCCGACTTCCAGGGCCTGCAGTTCATGCTCGCCGACATGGGCATGAAGGTGGAGGCCGCCCGCCAGCTGACCTACGCCGCCGCCGGTCGCTCCGAGCGGGGCGACCGCGACCTGACGTTCTTCGGCGCAGCCGCCAAGTGCTTCGCCTCCGACGTCGCCATGGAGGTCACCACCGACGCGGTGCAGGTGCTGGGCGGCTACGGCTACACCCGGGACTACCCCGTCGAGCGGATGATGCGCGACGCCAAGATCACCCAGATCTACGAAGGCACCAACCAGGTGCAGCGGATCGTGATGGCTCGCCAGCTGCTCGCCGGCATCCAGAGTGAGCTCTGAGCTCGGCGCGGCTAGGGTGCGACGGCGACGAGCACCGCGGTGACCACGAGCACCACCGCCGCGGTGGCCACCTCGATCACGAGCACGGTGGCCAGCTGCCGGACCGTGGTCGTCGTGCTCGCGGGGGCGGGAGCCACGGAACGGCGGAACGCCACGTCCAGGGCATAGCTGCGGGCCCCGAGGCCGGCGACCACCATGGCGGCCACCAGCCCGACCTTCGCCATCAGCCACCAGCCGTAGGCCGTGCCGCCGCCCTCGAGCCCGCCCATCACGACAAGGCCGTGCAGGGCTCCGCTCAGCGCCAGCAGCCCCAGCGCGGCGTAGGAGATCGGCAGGAACGCCAGCACCTGGTCGTCGAAGTCGGCCGGCTGCCGGCGCGGCAGCACCAGCACCACCAGGGCGACGAACCCGCCGACCCAGGTCGCCGTGGCGGCCAGGTGGACGGTGAGCAGCAGCCAGGTGGCGACCGACCCGTCGTCGGACGTCGCGGCCGACTGCCCGGCCACCGTCGCGGCCAGGGCGAAGGTCGCGGCGGCGGCGGCCAACCGGCTGCGGTCGGACCCCGGGTGCTCGGGCGGGTCCACGGTGACGCCGACGAGCAGGGCGAGCACCGCCAGCTCGAGCAGCGCGGACGCACCCGCGTCGCGGGAGACCGCCGAGGTCAGCGCGACGTCGGCCGAGGCCCAGCGAACGCCGAGGGCGGCCAGGCCGCTGACACCGCTCATCGCGGCGCCGACCAGCACCAGGCGGCGCAGCCGGCCGTCATGCATGCCGTCGGGCCAGACCCCGGCCCAGAACGCGGCCACGCCGGCGGCCACCACGAACCCCGCGGCGTGCGCGGTCGTCAGGCACCCCAGCAGCACCTCGGTCGGCCCGCTCACGACGCTGGCTCCGTGATGGCGACCAGGACCAGGGCGCTGCGTCCGCGCAGCGCCTGCGCAGCTCGACGCCGTCATCGGTGGCGACCGCGCACCGCTCGGCGCCGCGCGGCAGCAGCGGGCAGGTCAGGGCGGACACCGACGGCCCGCTGGCCCGGACCATGACCCGGCCCGCCGGGCCGGCCTGGGAGAGCGGGCCGACCGCCGCGCGCGTCCCACCTGCCGGATCTGCGGCCGAGGTGCCGCGCAGGACGTAGCGCAGGGAGTACGCCGCGGTGCCCGTCGGAAGGAAGATCGACAGACCTGCCTTGCCGACCTCGTCGGGCACCTCGCTCGGCCGGCCGTCGACGGTGAGGCGCAGGTCGGTCGCCGTGGGCGAGAGGTCGGCGTGGTCGGGTCCGGCCCGGCTGACGTCGGGAGGTCGCAGCCGCACCTGGTCCTCGGCCTGCCGCAACCGGACCGTCTCGACGACCTCCAGACCGCCCTCAGCCAGCGGGGTCACTCGCAGGTCGATGCCCGGCTTGGACAGACCCGGGCCGGTTCCGGTGACGTCGTCCGCGAGCGCGTCGGCGGCGGAGTCCGACGCACCGGCCGCGGCGGCGCGGACCTCGGCGGTCGGGTCGGCGGTGAGGTAGTAGCCCCCGGCGGCCACGGCGAGGGCGAGGGCCACGACCATGGAGACGGCGCGTGGAGCCACGGACCCGTGGGTCGCCTTGTCATCGCCGGCCACCGGTTCGTCTCCCTCCTCCGCGGGCGACCCCGCTCTCGAGGTCGCCTCCTCCCACCCCCGTCCGCCGGCGCTCGGCCGGGTGTCCCGCACCGATCATCGCCTATCGAGCCGACGCTGGGCAGGTTTCCCCCGGCGGAAGGCCGGGCGGCGCTGCCCGGGCCGAGCCGGCGCGGCCGCGGTGGTCGGCGTACGGCATGATCGGGCCATGGCAGTGAGCACGTCGGGAGTGATCGGGTTGGCCGGGCGCTACGACCTGCCCGAGGCGGCAGGTCCGCGCGCCGCCCATGTCGTGCTGGCCGGGGCGCCGCTGCCGCTGGCCGGGACGCTGCGCGTCTACACCTGCGGCATCACCCCCTACGACGTCACCCACATCGGGCACGCCGCCACCTTCGTGTGGTCCGACGTGCTGGTGTCGGTGGCTCGGGCCCTGCAGGTGACCACGATCTCGGCTCGTAACGTCACCGACGTCGACGACGTGCTGACCCGGGCCGCGACCAGCCACCACCGGCACTACGACGAGCTCGCGGTCACCCAGGAGTTCATGTTCGACCGCGACATGCAGGCACTGGCGGTCGCCCGGCCGGACCAGACGCCGCACGCGCGGGCGCACGTGACCCAGGTGGTGCAGCTGGTCGACGCGCTGCTCAGCCTCGACCGGGCCTACGTCGTGGGCGGCACCGTGTTCTTCCGCGCACCCGCCGACCTCGACCGCGGCGGGCTCAGCGAGGAGGAGGCGCTCGCGGCGTTCGCGGAGTTCGGCGACCGAGCCGACGACGGCCGCGAGTCGCCGTGGGACGTGCCGATGTGGAAGCCGTCGGGCGAGGACGACCCGGCCTGGCCCTCACCCTGGGGCTGGGGCCGGCCCGCCTGGCACGTCGAGTGCGCCGCGATGGCCACCGCCGTGTTCGGTCCCTCGGTCGACGTCCTCGTGGGAGGGGCCGACCTGGTCTTCCCCCACCACGCCTACCAGGCCGCGATGGCCGAGGCCGCCACCGGCGTGGCGCCGTTCGCACGTCGGCAGCTGCACGTCGGCACCGTCGGCTACGACGGCGCCAAGATGGCCAAGTCGACCGGCAACCTGGTGCTGGTCCGCGACGTGCTCAAGGACGTCCCCGGCGCCGTGCTGCGGCTGCTGCTCCTCCACCGGCCGTGGTCGCAGCCGTGGAGCTATGACCACGCCGGTCTGGCCGAGTCGGCCGACCTGCTCGCCCGGCTGCGCGAGGGCGCCCGGTCCTCGGGCGACGACGGGCGCGCCGAGGTGCTCGCGGCGCTGGCCCACGACCTCGACGTCCCCGCCGCGGTCGAGGTGGCCCTGGAGACCGGTGGCGGCGCCGCGCGCCAGCTGCTCGACGTGCTCCGGCTCGGCCGCTAGGGGCCTGCGGGAACACTCGCGCCGCCCGCGCGGTTGGGCACCCATGACGCTTTCGGGAGACTACGGGCCCAGCCCCGAGCAGTGGGTGCGTGACCAGGTCGAGGCCTACGAGTCCTCCGGCGGTGCTCGCGGCAACACCCTGCCCGACACCGGCATGCCGGTCGTCATCGTGACCTCGGTCGGGGCCCGCAGCGGCAAGCTCCGCAAGACCCCGCTCATACGGGTCGAGCACGACGGGTCCTACGCCCTGGTCGCCTCCAAGGGCGGCGCCCCCTCGCACCCGACCTGGTTCCACAACCTCGTCGCCGACCCGCAGATCGAGCTCCAGGACGGGCCGGCGCCGCGAGCGATGACCGTGCGCCTCCTCGAGGGCGAGGAGAAGGCCGCCTGGTGGGACCGCGCCGTCGCCGCCTACCCGCCGTACGCCGACTACCAGGAGCGCACCGATCGGGCCATCCCGGTCTTCCTGGCCGAGCCGTCCGGGTCCTGACTCCGATGTCCGACGTGCTCGACCCCGGACCGTTCTTCCACGGGACCCGGGCCGACCTGGGCGTCGGGGAGCTCCTGTCCTCGGGGTTCCGGTCGAACTACCGACCCGAGGTGGTGATGAACCACGTCTACTTCACCGCGCTGCGAGACGGCGCCGGGCTCGCCGCGGAGCTCGCGGTGGAGCTCGCCGGCGGCGGGACCCCGCGCGTCTACCTGGTCGAGCCGACCGGGATCTTCGAGAACGACCCCAACGTCACCGACAAGAAGTTCCCCGGCAACCCCACCCGGTCCTACCGCAGCGCCGAGCCGCTCCGGATCCTCGCCGAGGTCACCGACTGGCGGCGGCTCACGCCCGAGGAGCTCCAGGCCTGGCGGGAGCGCCTCGCCGTGCTGACGGGTCCGGGCGGCGGGGAGATCATCAACTGAGGCCTCGTCGCGTCACGGCGACGTGGCTCGGCGCCACCGCCAGAGGCCGGCTCCTGCCAGCACGGCACCGGCGGCTGCCGCCAGGAGCCACGGTGCCGGCGACCGTGACGGTGTCCCGGCGTCGGCGCTCTCGACGGCCGGGGTCGTCGGGGCCGCAGGTGACGGGGCCGCAGGTGACGGGGCCGCGGGTGACGGGGCCGCGGCAGGCGTGGCCGCGGGCCCGGTCCAGCGGATGACCTGCTTCTCCAGCCCGCCTCGCGCGGGCGCGGTCCCACCGCACAGGCTCGCCGTGAGGCCGTCGGCCCCCTCGTTGAGGAAGAACGTGTAGCGGCGGTCGGCGGTCATCCCCTCCAGGCCGCAGGAGGCGCCGGACACGGCCGAGGTGAACTCGACCTCGCTGCCGGCATCGCCCTTGAGGACCCGGTCGACCGTGACCGTGTAGGTGACGGGGTCGGTGCTGCTCATCACCTGCTGCTGCGGCGGGTCCTGCAGCTCCGCGAGGGTCCCGGTCACGATCACGTCGGCCCGCTCGACGTACTCCTTCGTGCTCGCCATCGCGCAGCTGCAGGCGAAGCTCGGGCCGGCGACCGCGAGCACCAGGCCGCCGACACCGAGCAGCACGGCCAGGGTCAGCCTGATCATCCGCATGGGCCTTCGACGCCCGCCGGTGCCGGACGGTTCCACCCCGGGCGGCGTCAGCTGGGCAGCCCGGAGGGCGAGCAGAGGTTCTTGCCGATCTTGTCGGTCTGGTCCTTGATGATCCGGTCGAACATCTGCTGCGAGCGCTCGGCGTCCCACTCGACGGACAGGTTGGCGATCGGAACGCCGCAGGTGAGGCCGGACTTGCCGGACACGTGGGTCATCGCCCACGCGAACCGACCGAGCGCGATCGGGCCGGTGCCCTTGCTGATGCGCAGCGAGTCGGCGGCCGAGGAGTTGAGCCGGAAGTAGCGGACCGGGTTGAGGACCGACCACGGCGAGACCGCCTTGTGGCCGACGGCGGAGACGACCTCGCGCTGGTGCTGGGCGCGGTCGATGTCGCCGAGCGCGGAGGTGTGCCGCGAACGGGCGTAGCCGAGGGCGGTGACCCCGTCGGCCTCCTGGCAGCCCTTCTTGATGTCCAGGTTGGCCAGCGGGTCCTTCATGGCCTCCTTGGGGCAGATCTCGATGCCCCCGACCGCGTCGACCACGTTGACGAAGCCACCGAAGCCGATCTCGACGTAGTGGTCGATGTGGATGCCGGTGTCCTGCTCGATCGTCTGCACCAGCAGCTTCGGGCCGCCGTAGGCGAAGGCCGCGTTGATCTTGGTGCGTCCGTGGCCGGGCACCTCGACGAGGGAGTCCCGGGGGATCGACATCAGCAGGTCGGGACCGGAGCCGATGTGCAGCAGCATGATGGTGTCGGTGCGCTGGCCGGTGGCGCCACCGGTGCCGAGCTTCTTGCGCTCCGCGCCTGTCAGGCCGGCGCGGGAGTCGCTGCCGACCAGGAGGTACGTCGTCCCGGGCTGGTCGCCGGGCCGGTCGCCGTTCGGGAACGCGTTGACCTTGTCGACCTTGCTCCACGCCCAGAGGGGTACGGCGACCAGGAAGGCCAGCCAGGCGACCAGCACGAGCGTCACGATCCGTCGCCAGGGGCGCTTGCGGCGCGGCCGAGACTCGGGTGGCGGGGCGACCGGGGGAGGGGTGGGCCGGGCCGTGGGGCGAGGCGGTGGGGCGCCGCCGCCGGCGGCAGCGGGCGCCACCGTGGCTCGCAACGGCACCGTCTCGTCGGCGGCCGCGGTCGGCCGGGTCGCGGTCTCGCGCGGCATCGTCGGGAGGCGGCGGGTGGCGTCGGCCGGCGGCTCGCCGGCCCCACCGTAGAGCCAGTCGTACTCCGGCGTCCCCTCGGCGGGAGCGTCGCCCCGGCCGGGTCGAGGGCGGTCGGTCATGGCCACGACGGTAGCGGGTGGGCACGACCGCGGCCGATTCCGCGCGGCCGGGCCGGGGTCGGCCAGGAGCGCTCCCGCAGGCTCGCGGCGCGTCGTGCCACGCTGTGACGGGTGTGACTGGTGATACTGAGGGCACGCTCTACCCGTTCCAGGCGCCTCCCGTTTCCTAGAGAGGGAACCATGCCGACCCGTCCTTCCCCCGGGTCGTCGGCCGACCAGGCCGCCGTACCTCCCGGCGTCACGCCGGCCGCCCCCACGTCCCGTGCCGCGCACTCCGAGCGCGCCGCTCGGGTGCGCTTCCGTCGCGCGGTCACGCTGATGCTGATGACGCTGGTCTGGCCGGGCACGGCCCAGCTGGTCGCCGGCAACCGCCGGATCGCGCGGATCGCCATGTGGACCTGGGTCGGCCTGCTGGGTCTGGGAGCGGTGCTGGTCGGGCTGCTGCTGTGGAACCGCGAGGCTCTGCTCTCGCTCGCCCTGCAGCCGACGCTGCTGCTGCTGCTCCGGATGCTGCTGATCGCCGGGGCGCTCGCCTGGGCAGCCCTGTTCGTGGACGCCTGGCGGCTGGGTCAGCCGCTCAGCCTGCGCCAGAACCACCGCCTCGCCGTCGTCGGGATCAACGGCTTCCTGTCCCTGACCGTCGCCGGATCGCTGCTCTTCGGCGCGCACCTGGTCGGAGTCCAGCGCGACTTCATCATCACCATGTTCGGCAACGGGACCGCCACCGGCGCCCACGACGGCCGCTACAACGTGCTCCTCATGGGTGGCGACTCGGGCGCCGGACGGTGGGGGCTGCGACCCGACTCCATGACGATCGCCAGCATCGACGCGGTCACCGGCAAGACCGTGCTGATCGGTCTGCCGCGCAACATGTCGGCGTTCCCCTTCGCCGACGGCTCGGTGATGGACAAGCAGTTCCCGCACGGGTTCTCCGGCTCCGCATGCGAGCCCTACTGCTACCTCAACAGCGTCAGCACCTGGGCGGGCGATCACCCGCAGCTGTTCAAGAAGTCGAAGAACCCCGGCGTCGACGCGACCATCATGGCGATCGAGGGCATCACCGGACTCAAGGTCAACTACTGGGCGATGGTCAACCTGCAGGGCTTCAAGGACCTCGTCGACGCGGTGGGCGGGGTCAAGCTCAACGTCCGGCAGCCGATCCCGATCGGCGGCCTCGGTGACGACGTCGTCGACTACGTCAAGCCGGGTGTGCAGACGCTCAACGGCATGCAGACCCTCTGGTTCGCGCGCGCCCGCGAGGGCTCCGACGACTACTCGCGGATGGCCCGCCAGAAGTGCGTGATGAACGCCATGCTCCAGCAGATCTCGCCGCAGACCGCGGTGCGCAACTTCGAGCAGATCGCCAAGGCCAGCACGGCGATGATCTCCACCGACGTGCCGCGCTCCGAGCTGGACCGCTTCGTGCAGCTGGCGCTCAAGGCGAAGAGCCAGAAGATCTCGACCGTCTCGCTGGTGCCACCGCTGATCAACACCGGCGACCCCGACATCGACGTGATCCGCGAGGCGATCCAGAGCGCCGTCGACCGCTCGGAGGGCGACGCCCCCCAGGCGTCGAAGAAGGCTCGCAAGAAGGCCCGCTCCGGCCCGGTCACCGGCGGCTCGCTCGGCTCGCTCCAGGACGGCTACGCCGCCAACCAGTCCGACAACCTCGCCGCGTCCTGCTGAGGCCGGCGCCGGACCGGGTCCTAGGCTGGCGTCCGTGACCGACGTACCGCGGCAGGACCCGAGGATCGTCGCGGTCGTCGTCACCTTCAACCGTCTGGCACTCGTACGCCGGCTGCTCGAGCGCCTCGCCACGGTCCCGCGGATCGACGAGGTCCTCGTCGTCGACAACGCGTCCACCGACGGCACCAGGGAGTGGCTGGCAGGGCTCGACCCGTTCGGTGCGGTCGTCCCGATGCTGCTCGACCACAACAGCGGGGGAGCCGGCGGCTTCCAGGTGGGCATCGACGAGGCGGTCGCCCGCGGCGCCGACCTGATCTGGTTGATGGACGACGACGGGCTGCCCGACCGCGAGTGCCTCGACCGGCTCCTCGAGCACGACGGCGAGCTGGACTTCTGGGGGCCGCTCGTCGTCGACGAGGACCGGCCCGGCCGGCTGGTCTTCCCGATCCGCCTGCCCGGGCGGACCAAGGTCGTCCACGAGCTCGCCGACGTGCGACGCGCCGCGACCGACGGACTGATCCGCGACGTGGTGATCCCGTTCAACGGGGTGCTGGTGACCCGGGAGCTGGTGGCCCGGATCGGCTCGGTGCGCGGCGACTTCTTCATCTGGGGCGACGACCACGAGTACCGCCTGCGTGCCGAGGAGGCGGGTGCCCGCGTCGCCACCGTCGTCGACGCCGTGGTGCGGCACCCGGCGGTGGGCGACCTCGGGACGCCGATGGCGTTCGGCCGGTCGACGTACAACCACAGCCCGAGCGACCTCAAGGGCTACTGCATGGCCCGCAACAACCTGGTCAACCTGCGGCGCTACCGCGGCAACGCGCACGCAGCGGCCTTCGTCGCCAAGACCGTGTGGTTCTACACGCTCACCCGCCCCGACCGGGAGCGGCTGCGGCTCAGCCTGGCGGCGATGCGCGACGGGCTCCGAGGCGACTTCACCGGGCACCGGAGGTTCCTCGGGTGAGCGAGCCCCGCAGTGAGTCCGTCGCCGTCGTCGTGGTGACCTTCAACCGGGCCGACCTGCTGGCCCGGATGCTCGACGGGCTGGCCGCGCAGACCCACCGGCCCGACGCGGTCTTCGTCATCGACAACGCCTCGGCCGACCACACCCGAGCGGTGCTCGAGGCGCGTGCCGACCTGCCGCTCGTGGTCACCCACAGCGAGGAGAACCTCGGCGGGGCCGGCGGCTTCCATCTCGGCGTCGAGCAGGCCTATGCCGCCGGGCACGACCGGATCTGGCTGATGGACGACGACGTGGTGCCCGCGCCGACCTGCCTCGAGGTGCTGATGGGTCACCAGGAGTCGTGCCTGATGGCGGTCCGTGAGGACCTGCGCGGCGCGCTCGTGGAGAAGGCCGCGATCCACTTCGACCTGCGTCGCCCGCACGCCATCCGGCCCAAGCGGGCCTCCGTCGAGTCGGTCTACGCCGACCGCGCGTCGATGCCCGAGCGGGTGGAGATCGAGAACGTCGCCTTCGAGGGGTTCATGGTGCACCGGCGGGTGGTCGACGCGATCGGCCTGCCCGACCCGGCGTACTTCATCTTCTACGACGACGTCGACTTCGCCGTCCGCGCCCGTCGGGCGGGGTTCCGGATCTGGGCCGTCCGCGACGCCGTGCTGGTGCGCCAGCTCGACTTCGACCAGCAGCACGCGCTGGACACCTGGAAGGGCTACTACATGTACCGCAACCTCTTCGTGGTGCACTTCCGGCACGGCGAGAACGCCCTGGTCCGCGCCAAGCCCTATGCCATCGCCGCCGCCGTCGTCGCGCTCAGCCCGTTGCGCGGCGGCCGCGCCGAGGCGGCCAACGTGACCCGCGCCATCCGGGACGCGCGGGGGATGCGTCGCGATGCGGGGCGGACCCCCGGTCGCGGCTAGACTTGCCGCCGCTTCGCCAACCATCAGGAGTCCCTGTCCCGTGAGCACGTCCGAGCTTCCCGATCTCGTCGTCGTCGGCTCCGGACTCTTCGGTCTGACCATCGCGGAGCGCTGCGCGAGCGAGCTCGGACTCAAGGTCCTGGTGCTCGAGCGGCGCTCCCACCTGGGCGGCAACGCCTACAGCGAGGTCGACCCGGAGACCGGCATCGAGGTCCACGTCTACGGCGCCCACCTGTTCCACACCTCCAACGAGCGGGTGTGGGAGTACGTCAACCGGTTCACGTCGTTCACCGGCTACCAGCACCGCGTGTTCGCGAAGTACCAGGGGCAGGTCTACTCCTTCCCGATGAACCTGGGCCTGCTCAACCAGTTCTTCGGCCGCTCCTTCACCCCCGACGAGGCGCGTGCGCACATCGCCGAGCAGGCCAGCGAGATCGACACCGCCGAGGCCAAGAACCTCGAGGAGAAGGCGATCTCGCTGATCGGCCGTCCGCTCTACGAGGCCTTCGTCAAGGGCTACACCGCCAAGCAGTGGCAGACCGACCCCAAGGAGCTGTCGCCGGACATCATCACCCGGCTGCCGGTGCGCTACACCTTCGACAACCGCTACTTCAACGACACCCACGAGGGTCTGCCCACCGACGGCTACACCGCGTGGCTGACGAGGATGGCCGACCACCCCCACATCGAGGTCCGTCTCGACACCGACTTCCTCGAGATCGCCGACGAGTTCCGCGGCAAGGTGCCGGTCGTCTACACCGGGCCGCTCGACGAGTACTTCGGTAACAGCGAGGGCCGGCTGTCCTGGCGGACCGTCGACCTGGAGCGCTCGGTCGTGGAGACCGACGACTTCCAGGGCACCTCGGTGATGAACTACAACGACGGCGACGTGCCGTTCACCCGGATCCACGAGTTCAAGCACTTCCACCCCGAGCGCACCCACCTCCCGGGCAAGACGGTGATCGTCCACGAGTACAGCCGCTTCGCCGAGGAGGGCGACGAGCCCTACTACCCGATCAACACGCCCGCCGACCGTGAGAAGCTGCTGCGCTACCGCGAGCTCGCGAAGGCCGAGGCCGCCGACAAGATGGTGCTCTTCGGCGGCCGGCTCGGCACCTACCAGTACCTCGACATGCACATGGCCATCGGCTCGGCGCTGTCGATGTACGACAACAAGCTGCGCCCGCACTTCACGGAGGGCGCGGCGCTCACCAGCGGAGGTGACGCATGACCACCCGCCTGCTGCAACGGCAGATCTTCCCCCTCGACCGAGACCTCGACGTGCTCCCGCTCTACGTCGACCCCGAGGAGGTCAACCTCGACGCCGACCGCTACACCATCGGCGGCAACCGCGCGGCGAAGGACCTCAACAACGCGGCGATCCGGCAGAAGACGTCGACCGGGGCGACGATCCACCCCGACCAGATCGAGTCGCGCACCGCGATCCGGGTCCGGTCGGGCGACAAGCTCTCCTTCGGCACCTACTTCAACGCCTTCCCCGCGAGCTACTGGCGACGCTGGACGATCGTCGACGAGGTCACCCTGACCATCGAGGTCGAGGGCCGGGGCGCGACGGTCGTGGTCTACAAGTCCATGGCTCGCGGCCACTCCCAGCGCGTGGAGGCGGCGAGCACGGGCTCCGACGACCGCGGCCGGTTCACCTTCGAGCTCTCGCTGAAGCCGTTCATCGACGGCGGGTGGTACTGGTACGACGTCGTGGCCGGCGACGAGGACGTCGTGGTCGGCTCGGCCGAGTGGACCGCGGAGGTGCCGGAGGACCGCGCCCAGCACGGCACGGTCGACTACTGCATCACCACCATGAACCGCCCCGACTTCGTCGCGAAGCTGCTCGGCCAGATCGCCGACGCCGAGGAGCTGCAGCCCTACCTCGACCAGGTGCTGGTGATGGAGCAGGGCACCCAGCTGATGCGTGACTCCGAGTTCTTCCCCGCCGCCGAGAAGGCGCTGGGGTCGCGGCTCCGGGTGATCGAGCAGGGCAACCTCGGCGGTTCCGGGGGATACGCCCGGGGCCAGCTGGAGTCGGTGCGCAAGGGCACGGCGACGTACGCCCTGATGATGGACGACGACATCGTCGTCGAGACCGAGGGCATCATCCGCGCCGTCACCTTCGGTGACCTGGCCCGGCGACCCACCATCGTCGGCGGCCACATGTTCAACCTCTACTCCCGGCGCGGCTGCACAGCTTCGGCGAGATCGTGCAGCCCTGGCGGTTCTGGTGGCAGACCCGCCTCGACGGCTACAGCGACTGGGACTTCGGCGCCCGCAACCTGCGCTCGGCGCGGTGGCTGCACAAGCGCGCCGACGTCGACTACAACGGCTGGTTCATGTGCCTGATCCCGCGGGTGGCGCTCGAGCAGGTGGGGCTCTCCCTGCCGCTGTTCCTCAAGTGGGACGACAGCGAGTTCGGCCTGCGGGCGAAGGGCGCCGGCTTCCCGACGGTCTCGCTGCCCGGCGCCGCGGTCTGGCACATCCCGTGGACCGACAAGAACGACGGACTCGACTGGCAGTCCTACTTCCACCAGCGCAACCGCTTCGTCGCCGCGCTGCTGCACTCGCCGTACCCTCGCGGCGGGCGGATGGTGCGCGAGTCCTTCAACCACCAGGTCAAGCACCTGGTCTCGATGCAGTACGCCACCGCCGAGATGCGCCACCAGGCGCTGGAGGACGTGCTGGCCGGGCCCTACGCCCTGCACGGTCAGCTGCCCACCAAGCTCGCCGAGGTGCGGGAGCTGATGACGCAGTTCAGCGACATGCAGCTCAAGGCCGACCGCGAGGCGCTGCCGCCGGTGCGCCGGGAGAAGCCGCCGAAGAAGGGCAAGGACGACGTCGAGATCCCGGGCCGGCTGTCCCAGCTGGTCACCGCGGGGCTCGCGCCGCTGCGGCAGCTGCGGCCGGTGCGGGAGATGTCGCGCGACTTCCCCGAGACCGACCTGACCGCCATGGATGCGCTGTGGTACCGCCTGGCCCGGTTCGACTCGGCCGTGGTGTCGATGAACGACGGCACCGGAGCGGCGTTCTACCGCCGCGACCCCGAGCGGTTCCGCGACCTGATGCGGCGTACCGTCGAGATCCACCAGCGGCTGCAGCGCGAGTGGCCACGGTTGGCCGAGGAGTACCGCGCGGCGCTGGGTGACATCACCTCCCCCGAGGCGTGGGAGGAGACCTTCCGGCCGTGGACGGAGCAGGCCGATGACTAGCGCGACGACCACCGTGTCCGCCTCGGAGGCACTGCCCCCGCTGGTGCCGCCGTCGGCGACCACGGGCCTCTTCGAGGTGTTCCGCCGGCGCTACCTGCTGCGGCTGCTGGTGCGGCGCGAGATCCAGGCCCGCTACTCCGGCTCGGTGCTGGGCATCCTGTGGTCCTACATCCAGCCGGCCGTGAAGCTGGCGATGTACTACTTCCTGTTCCAGATCATGATCGGCCGCGGGGCCGGCATCCCCAACTACGCCATCCACGTCTTCGCCGGGCTGGTGCTGGTGCACTACTTCACCGAGACGTTCTCCTCCGGCACCCGCTCGATCGTGCGCAACCGCGGCGTCGTGCAGAAGATGGCGGTCCCCCGCGAGATGTTCCCGGTGGCGTCGATGCTGGTGTCGGCCTACCACGTGGTGCCCGCCTTGGTGCTGCTGGTGGCGTTCACCTCGTCGAAGGGCTGGCGGCCGGATCCCGAGGGGATGCTCGCCGCGGTGCTCGGCTTCTCGCTGGTGATGGTGCTCGGCACCGCGTGCGCGCTCATGTTCAGCGTCGCCAACGTCTACTTCCGCGACTTCAGCAACGTGGTGCAGACCCTCACGCAGTTCGTGACGTTCAGCGTGCCGATGATCTACCCCTACAGCCTGGTCGACAAGCGCTTCGGCGAGGCGGCCGCCTACTACCTCTTCAACCCGATGGCCGAGGCGGTGCTGTTGTTCCAGCGGGCCTTCTGGGTGGGCTCCGCGGAGGACCCCGCCGCCACCGCCGCCCAGCACCTGCCCGACCATCTGTTCCGCTTCGGCTTCTACCACCTGGGCGCGGCGTTCGTCGTCCTCGCCATCGCCCAGCTCATCTTCAGCCGGCTGGAGAAGAAGATCCCGGAGCGCCTCTGATGGCCGAGTCGATCGTCGCCCGCGACGTCACCAAGTCCTTCACGATCCGCTACCACCGGACGCTGAAGCAGATGTCCGTGGCCGCCGTACGACGGCAGCAGCTGAGCAACTCGTTCAACGCGCTCGACGGCGTCTCGTTCACCATCCGTCAGGGTGAGTCCGTCGGCCTGATGGGCCTCAACGGCTCGGGCAAGTCGACGCTGCTCAAGATCATCAACGGCGTGATGAAGCCCGACTCCGGCGACGTGCTCACCCGGGGCCGGATCGCCGGACTGATCGCCACCGGTGCCGGCTTCCACCCGCAGCTGTCCGGCCGCGACAACATCTACCTCAACGCCGCCATCCTCGGGATGAGCGAGGCGGAGACCAAGCGCAAGCTCGACGACATCGTGGAGTTCTCCGAGCTTGGTTCGCACCTCGACGGGCAGGTCGGCCACTACAGCTCCGGCCAGTCCGCGCGGCTCGGTTTCGCGATCGCGATCCATGTCGACTCCGACATCTTCCTGGCCGACGAGGTGCTCGCGGTCGGCGACAAGCCGTTCAAGAAGAAGTGCCTGGAGCGGATGCAGGAGATCCGGGAGAGCGGCCGCACGCTCGTCTACGTCAGCCACGCCGCCGCCTCGGTCCGCAAGATGTGCGACCGGGTGATCGTGCTCGAGGACGGCCGGGTCGGCTTCGACGGCGATGTCGACGAGGGCATCCGCTACGTCAAGTACGACGACGACGAAGAGACCGATGCCGCCACCTCCGACGAGGAGCTCGGCGCCGACGTCTGACCGCGACATGCGGGAATTGGTCCCCCGAGATGCGGGAAATGGTCCCCCGACATCCGAGCTCCGGCTTGCCCGGGGACAGGTTGGGCACCACCGAGCGATGGTGGAACTCGGTCGACCATCGCCCGCATGTCGCGGCGACCTTTCCGGCATGTGGCGCGGCCATTTCCCGCATGTCGCGGAAAAATGGGGGAGGGGGCGGCGTGTCGAGTGGAAATTACAGAGTTGTAGTTACTCAGTTTCCCTTGCAGGCTGCTGTGACTGGTGTGAATCTTGAAACTCCTGTGACGTCTTCCCCCGCACGGAGAGTTCCCGCATGCGCCCCGGTCAGGCCCGATTTGTCACCGCGTGTCAGCAGCTGTTGGCACTGGCGGTGGTGTTCGCGGTGCTGACCCCGGCGGCCAGCGTCATCAGCCTCGATGTGGTCGGCCACGACGGCGCTCCGCTGGGCGGCGGAGGCCAGGGCTCGAGCCGCGGGCAGCACGCCGGGCGGCTGGCGTCCAGCGTGCCGACCGCCCCGGTGGACGCCGTGGTGCGGGAGTTCGCCCTCACCCCGCCCGCGGGCGCGCGGACGGCGCGCACGGCGCCGACCGGCCTGCTGTCCCGCTCGACGCTGGGGGCCTCGGGCCGGGTCCGGCTGGTCGGCACCCCCGAGCCGGTCCACGGCTACGGCTCCGTCGGCGTCTCCTGGGCCGGTGCGGCGCCGGCCGAGCAGGACCTCAGCATCTCGGTGCGCACCCTCACCGGGGAGGACTGGTCGGACTGGGAGACCGTGCCCTACGAGCCCGAGCACGGCCCCGACCCGGGCAGCGAGGAGGCCAAGCACGCGCGGCCCGGCACCGACCCGCTGCTGGTCGGCGACGTCGACCAGGTGCAGGTCCGCGTCGACGCGGCACCCGGGACGACGCCGGACGACATGAGGCTCGCCGTCATCGACCCGGGCACGGCCACCGACAGCCGCCGCGAGCTCCCCGCGATCGACACCGCCACCCTGGACGCTCCGTCGACCAGCACCCCGGGGAGCCCCACGACCGCCGACGAGCCGGCCCGCGAGACCAGCGACGGGGGTGACGGGACCGCGGCGCTGCAGGCGACGACGTACACCCCCAAGCCGAAGATCTTCTCCCGCGCGCAGTGGGGCGCCGACGAGTCGATCCGCGAGAAGTCGGCCCTGCACTACTACGAGGTGCACGCCGGCTTCGTCCACCACACGGTCAACGCCAACAGCTACACCCGCGCCGAGGTGCCAGCGCTGATCCGCGGCATCTACGCCTACCACGTGCGGGTCCGCGGCTGGAGCGACATCGGCTACAACTTCCTCGTCGACCGGTTCGGCCGGATCTGGGAGGGCCGGTACGGCGGCGTGGACCGGCCGGTCGTGGGCGCGCACACGCTGGGCTACAACGACTACTCCTTCGCGATGTCCGCGATCGGCAACTACGAGACCACCCGGCCCAGCCAGGCGGTGCTCAAGGCCTACGGCCGGCTGTTCGCCTGGAAGCTGAGCCTGCACGGCGTCGACGCGTCCTCGACGCACCAGCAGGTGGGGCCCACGGTGTTCCGGGCGATCAACGGGCACCGCGACGCCGCCGCGACCGCCTGTCCGGGGAAGTACCTCTATGCCAAGCTGCCCACCATCCGGCAGTACGCCAAGGCCGACCAGGAGAGCTGGTCGGGCCGCAACCGGGTCACCAACCTGGCGTCGTCGGCGTTCCCCGACCTCGTGGTGCGCCGCGCCTCCGACGGGCGCGTGTTCGTGGTGCCCACCGGCGGCACCACCAAGTTCCGCGCCCCCGCCGCCGTCGGGGGACTCTCCTCGACCGCGCTCGGCGCCTCGCCCGCGCACGTGGTCGCCTCCGCCGACCTCACCGGCGACGGAGTCAGCGACCTGGCGGTGCTCGACGACAGCGGACGGCTGAGCGTGCTGCCCGGCGACCGGTCCGGCTCCTTCGGAGCTCCGGTACGCCGCAACCGGCTGTTCGCCGGCCGGGACCTGCTGACCTCCCCGGGCGACCTCGACGAGGACGGCCACAACGACCTGGTGGCGCGCAACCCCAGCACCGGCGCGCTCAACTTCTACCGCGGCGACGGCACCGGCCGTTTCACCCGGATCGGGATCGGCGGGGACTGGAGTGGCTACACGCTGCTCTCGGGCGCCGGTGACCTCGACGGCGACGGCCATCTCGACCTGGTCGCCAAGGCGGCGGGCCAGCTCTGGCTGTTGCCCGGCAACGGTCATGGCCGGTTCGGCACCGCCGTCGCGCTGCCCGGGGACCGGTCGTCGGTCAACGCGCTGCTCGGGTTCGGCGACCTCACCCACGACGGCCGCGCGGACCTGCTGGTGCGTGACTCGACCACGGGTGCCGGCGCCATCCTGCCGGCGAAGGCGGACGGCACCTACGGCCGCCCGATCGGCTCCGTGATGCGGTTCAAGGGCGTCGCCGACCTGAGCGCCGCCGACCTCAGCGGCACCAAGCAGATCGACGCGATCGGCCGCAAGAAGGGCTCCTACGTGCTGATGAGGCACGCCGGCACCTTCGAGACCGGTGCGCCGATCGCCACCGGCATGCGGCTGCGCGGCGCGACCATGCTGCTCAACGTGGGCGACTGGGACCGGGACGGCTTCGGCGACGTGATCGTCCGCAACGGCAGCGACGGCAACCTCTACCTGCGCCGGGGCAAGGGCAACGGCCGCTTCGGGGCCCCCCAGCAGGTGGGCACCGGGTTCGGCAACGTGAAGCTGCTGGCCGCGGTCGGCGACATGACCGGCGACGGCTACCCCGACCTGATGGGCCAGCCCAGCGGCGGCGCGATGCGCATCTATCCCGGGGCGGGCCTCAACGGCCTCCGGCCCAGCTACGTCGCCTACGGCGGCATCAGCGCCGGGCGGCAGATCGGCGTCGGTCGGTGGAACGGCGATGGAGCCCCGGACAGCCTGCTGCGCAAGGGCAGCACCCTCAAGCTCTACCCGGGCAACGGACCCGGCGGGCTGGTGAGCAAGGTCCGGACGTTCGGCCTCGACCTGTCGCCGTACGACTGGGTGCTGGGCGTGGGTGACGCACAGCGCAACGGGCACGCCGACCTGGTGGTCCGTGAGAAGGCCACCGGCGACCTCTACCTGCTGCCCGGCACCAGCACCGGCTTCGCGTCGCGGATCTACCTCGGCTCGGGCTTCGGCGGCTACGACCTGGCCGGCTGACGGAGGCCGGGGCCGCTACGGCGCCGGCCAGCGGTCGGTGACCCGCTCGCTCGCGGCGACCGCCTCGAGATCGCTGCCCGCTCCGGCGAGCACCACCGACCCGCCGCGGGCCAGCGCCTGGGCGAAGCCGCGCCAGCCCTCGCTCGACGCGGGGTTGCGGGTGGTCAGCAGGCGACCGCCCTCGGTGACCAGCGTGCCGGCGGCGGCGTCTCGCCACAGCGCCGCCTGGGTGAGCCCGGGCAGCGCGGCGTCGTCGTCGTCCGGCGGGTCCCACGGCACGAACGCGTCCGGCTGCGACCAGACCTCGACGCCGAGGTCGTGCACGCCCGTGGGTACGCCGTCCGCGAAACGCCGGCCGAGGGGGTCCAGCGCCGTCGCGACGACCACGAGGTCGGTGGCCCGGTCGGCCCACGCGGGGAGCGAGTGCGGGCCGCAGACCACCGCGTCGGTCTCGCCCTCCCACACCACCTGGAGGCCGGCCCGCCAGGCGGCGCCGAGCAGCACCGGACCCAGCCAGTGGGTGGCCAGGTCGAGCAGCAGCCGGTCGCCGCGCTGCAGGTCGAGCTCGTCGACCAGCAGCGAGGCGGTCTTGGCCACCCAGTTGGCATAGGTGGTGACCGAGAGCTCGGTGCGCGCGCCCGCGTCGTAGGCGGTCACGAGCGGGCGCGCCGGAGCGGCCCGGAGCTCGCGGTCCAGCAGGTCGCCGAAGGTCGTCACCTCAGGCGTCACATCGCGTTGGGCTCGGGGGAGTCGAGGTAGGGGTACTCCTCCATGAAGGACTTCAGCGCCGCGCCGCTCGGGGCGGAGCAGTACTGCCACACGCCCTCCTGCTCGCCGGTGGCGTCCTGGCCCACGCCGCCGTTGGTCCAGTGGGTGAACGCGATGTGCTGGCCGTCGGGGAAGGCCGCGCCGTCGTCGGTGGTCCACGGCACCGCCTTGAACTTCAGCCGGAAGTTGTCGGTGCCGGCGTACTTGTCGGCGATCGCCTTGATGTCGTCCATCTCGGTGCTGTCGGCGGCGACCGTGTCGTCGTACCACAGCAGGGTGTAGCCGTGCTCGAGGTTGTGCACGAGCTTGCCGAGCGGCGGCCGGTCGTCGGCGGTGTAGAACTTGCGGTCCATCTCCTCCCAGATCCCCCAGTGGGTGCCGAAGGCCGGCGGGGCGTCGGGGTAGGTCATCGGCGTGCCCTCGGGCACGTGGTCGTTGTTGCCGTTGGCGGGCTTGCTGGTGATCTCACCGCAGGCCGACGCGGGCGCTCCGATCTGCTCGACGGCGAGCGAGCGGAACTCGCGGTTGTCCCACCACTGTCGGGAGACGTAGGGCACGCCGCTGCTGAACCACAGCGTGCTGCCCACCAGCGCGAGCGCGATCACCGTGCAGAAGCCGACGATGAGGATGCCGCGGCCGCGCGAGCCGCGCTGCTCGGCCTGGAGCTGCTGGACGCGGGCGCGCCGGTCGGCACTGGACGACTTGGCCACGAGGGGAGCTCCTGCGGGGTCAGGGGGGCGGTCGGGCCGCCTGGCGGTTGCCGAGCAGTCTACGGACCAGGCGGTCGCAGCACGCTGACTTCGGCCGACTGCGTCGAGGCCGTCCACCCGTGGGCGAAGGCGAGCGCGGCCACGACCCGCTCCGGCCCGCGGGCGAGCAGCACGGGCTCCTCGGACACCACGGCGTCGTCGCCCAGGACCGTCCGCAGCGCGGTCACGAGGTCGTCGCGCTCCGCCGCGGCGCCGTACGCCGGCAGGTCGGCGGGGTCGCCCAGCAGGGCCTGGACGACCGCCTCGCGGGCGCCGAGGCCGAACAGGTCCTCGGGGTCGGGACGCACCAGGGCGACCGCCCCGGGGCCATGGTCGTCGGGCGGCAGCACCAGGTCGGCGCGACCGCGCACCACCGCGAAGGGCCGGCCGCCGAGCTTGCCCTGCGCGAGCTCCGCGGCGCCGGCGAGCTCGTCGGCGACGGCCGGCTCGGTGACCCGCAGCTCGTGTCCGTGGCCGTCGTGCACGCCCACGAAGGACTCCAGCACCCGCACGCCGGCGGCGCCCACGGCGATGTCGGTCTGACCGGTGCGCCAGGCCCGGCCCGCGGTGTCGGTGACCACGACGCCGACGTTGGCCCCCGTCGAGACGCGCAGCGCCTCGCGGATCGCCCGTGCAGAGCCGTCGGGGTCCAGCGGCAGCGGCACCACGTGCCCCGACGCGACGTTGGACTGGTCGACACCCGCCGCGGCCTGGGTGACCCCCAGACGGGTCCGGGCGACCACCAGGGACCCCCGACGGGCGACCACCCGCACGGTCTCCTCGGCCACCATCTCGTCTCGGCTGCGGGTGGTGACCCGACCCTCGGCCTTGGCGACCGCCTTGCTGGTGACCACGACGATGTCGCCGTCGACCGGCGCGACCAGCGACCCGACCAGGGCCGCGAGGTCGGCGCCGGTCTCGATCTCGGGTGCCCCGTCGGGGGCCAGCACCCGCAGCTCGCCGGAGCGCGGCTCGGTCACCGGGGGTCGAGCTCCTGCGCCACCACCATCGCCGCGGCCGCCATCGCGGCCGTGGCGTCGAGGTCGGTCATCATCAGCGGCACCGCGCGACACCGGATGCCTCCCGCCTCGACCTCGTCGACCAGGTCGGCGTCCGCCTCGTCGACCAGCCAGCCGTCGAGCACCCCGCCGGCGGACCGGGCGGCGTAGTGTCCGGCGACGCCGGCGGCCGACACCGGCACCCCGAGCGCGGTGAGCAGCTGCTCGGCCATCCCGCGCACGTGCTGTCCGGCGACGATCGGCGAGACGCCCACGACCGGCGCGGGCGTCGACTCGAGCGCCTCGGTGAGGCCGGGGACGCTCAAGATGGTGCCGACCGACACGACCGGGTTCGACGGCGGGACGATGACCACGTCGGCGTCGCCGATGGCCTCCAGCACCCCCGGTGCGGGCGTCGCGTCCTCGATGCCGACGGCGAGCACGGCCTCGACCGTGGGGGCCGCGGCGAGCCGCACCCAGTACTCCTGGAAGTGCACCACCCGGCGACCGCTGGGGGAGTCGGGGTCGGCGATGGCCAGGTGGGTCTCGACCCGGTCGTCGGACATCGGCAGCAGCCGCACGCCGGGCTCCCAGCGACGGCACAGTGCCTCGGTGACCTGCGACAACGGGTAGCCCGCATCGAGCATCTCGGTGCGCACCAGGTGGGTCGCCACGTCGCGGTCGCCCAGGCCGAACCAGGTCGGCTGGACGTCGTAGGCCTCGAGCTCCTCGCGGATGCTCCAGGTCTCGTCGCGGCGACCCCAGCCGCGCTCGGTGTCGATGCCCTCGCCGAGGGTGTACATCAGCGTGTCCAGGTCGGGGCAGACCTTGAGGCCGTGGATCCACAGGTCGTCGGCCGTGTTGGCGATGACGGTGACCTCGGCGTCGGCGGCGACCCCGGGCAGCGACCCCGCTCGCAGGCCGTGCAGCAGCCCCTGGGTGAACCTGGCGCCGCCGACACCCCCCGAGAGCACGGTGATCGAGCGCCGGAGCGAGGGGGTGGACGACATGCGCCTAGCCTGCCGTACGCCGCCGAACGGGGTCCGCGCGGGTGTCGGCCCGGCCGACCGGCCGGGTCGTCGAGGGGCCGCGCGGTGGACCAGACCAGTCGCAGGGATCTGCTCCCTACCATTTCCGGGCTTGACTTCCGTGGTACGACAGGCATGTAATTCCGACAGTGTGTTTTCCGCGACTGGTCCAGTCTCCCCGGGCCGGGCTCGGGGGAAGCCGGACCAGGGTCGATGCAGAGGGTCGAAAGGGCGAGGGCCAGTGAGAGAGCTACTTCTTCTCGAACCGGACGCCGAGGAGCTCGGTTGGCAGGAGCGCGCCCTGTGCGCGCAGACGGACCCGGAGGCGTTCTTCCCCGAGAAGGGCGGCTCCACCCGCGAGGCCAAGAAGGTCTGCCTGACCTGCGACGTGCGTGACGACTGCCTCGAGTACGCCCTGATGAACGACGAGCGTTTCGGCATCTGGGGCGGCCTCTCCGAGCGCGAGCGCCGCAAGCTCAAGAAGCGCGCGGTCTAGGCAGCGGGGAGCCCACCCACCCCGCGGGACGGCCTGGGGCCGCTCGCTAGGCTGCCCCGGTGACAGTCACGGCGCTTCTCGTCTGCCACGACGGCGCCCGATGGCTCCCCACGGTCCTCGCGGGTCTGCAGGGCCAGACCCGCCCCGTCGACCGCATCGTCGCCGTCGACACCGGCTCCACCGACGACACC
Organism: Nocardioides sp.; assembly: GCF_041393715.1. GTDB lineage: Bacteria > Actinomycetota > Actinomycetes > Propionibacteriales > Nocardioidaceae > Nocardioides. The sequence continues at coordinate 443,925 of NZ_JAWKJQ010000001.1, forward strand.
GTCTCGTTGCTCACCCGGGCACTGCCCCGCGAGTGCGTGCTGTACGCCGACCCGGACACGCCGTTCGGCGAGGCGGTGGCCATCGGCGCCGACGCCGCGGGCGAGCACGAGTGGCTGTGGATCCTCCACGACGACGCCAACCCCGACCCGACGGCGCTGCAGCACCTCCTCGATGCGGCCGACGAGCACCCCGACGCCGACGTGCTCGGACCCAAGCTCCGCGAGTGGCCCTCGCTGCGCCGCCTCCTCGAGGTCGGCGTGACCATCTCCGGCACCGGCCGGCGGGAGACCGGGCTGGAGCGCGGGGAGTACGACCAGGGGCAGCACGACGAGGTCCACGAGGTGCTGGCGGTCAACACCGCGGGCATGCTGGTGCGCCGAGAGGTCCTGGAGCGTCTCGACGGCTTCGACCGCAACCTCCCGATCTTCGGCAACGACCTCGACTTCGGGTGGCGGGCGGCGTCGGCCGGCTTCCGGACCCTGGTGGTGCCGCAGGCCGTGGTCTTCCACGCCGAGGCCGCCCACCGCGGGGTGCGGCGCACGGAGCTCACGGGTGGGCACACCCACTTCCAGGAGCGCCGGGCGGCGCTCTACACGCTGCTGGCCAACTCGCGCGCCGTCGCGCTGCCCTTCCAGACGGTGCGGCTGGCCCTGGGCTCGCTGCTGCGTGCGCTCGGCTTCCTGCTGGTGCGCTCGGGCCGGGAGGCGGGCGACGAGGTGGCGGCGCTGGCCTCGGTCTACATCCACCCGGGCGAGGTCCGCCGGGCCCGGCGCGCGCGCCGGGCCTTCGGCGACGCGCACCGGGAGCGGGTGCGGTCGCTGCTGGCGCCGGCCTGGCTGCCCTACCGGCACGGGCTCGACTTCGTCAGCGACATCGCCGTCGCGACCACCCACCAGGCCCAGGACGTCGCCGAGCGGCGCCGGGCGGCGACCCTCGCCGAGCACGGCACACCCACCCGCACCCCCCGCTCCGAGGACGACGACGACCTGATCGAGGACAGCGGCTGGCTGGTGCGGTTCCTGACCAACCCGCGGGCGGTGCTGCTCAGCCTGTTCGTGCTGGTCTCGCTGGCGGGTGCCCGTCCGGTGCTGGGCGCGGTCACCGGAGGAGCGCTGAGTCCCGCTCCGGCCAGGGTCGCCGACTGGTGGCGGCTCTACACCGAGCACTGGCACCCGATCGGCAGCGGCAGCGACGCCCCCGCGCCGGCGTACCTCCCGGTGCTGGCCGGGCTCGGGACCCTGCTCGGCGGTCGGCCCAGCCTCGCCGTGACGCTGGTGCTGGGGCTGGCGGTCCCGCTGAGCCTGTGGGGCGCCTGGCGCCTCCTGCGCGTGGTCGGCCGGCTGGTCCACCCGCAGGGGGTGTCCCGATGGGTGCTGCTGGCGGGTGCCACGACCTACGCGCTGGTGCCGGTCACCAGCGGCGCCTGGGGAGAGGGCCGGCTCGGCACCGTGGTCACCGCGGTCGTGCTGCCCTGGCTGGCGCACGCGGCGCTCGGCTTCGCCGACCCCGAGCCCGAGCGCCGCTGGCGGGCCGCCTGGCGCACCGCGCTGCTGCTCGCCGTGGCGACCGCGTTCACCCCGTCGCTGTGGTGGCTGGGCGTGGTGCTCGGCCTGGTCGCGCTGCTCGGCGTGTGGCGGGTCAGCCCGTCGGCGCTGCGCGACCGCTCGGTGCTGGGGCCGCCGCTGGCCGCCGTCGCGTCGGTGCCCGTGCTGCTGGCGCCGTGGGTGGTCCCGCTGCTGCTGCGTGGGCCGCGTGGCGGACTGCTGCTCGAGACCGGCCGCCCTCCGTCGGCGACCCCGTCCTCGCTCGACCTGCTGGTCGGGCGGGTCACCGATCTCGGCATGCCCGTCGCCTGGGGGGCGGCGCTGCTGGTGCTGGCCCTGCTGGCGCTGCTGCCGACGGCGTCACGGGTGGCCGCCCTGGCCTGCTGGGTGGTCGCCCTGTGCGCCGCGGCGGCCGCCGTCGTGGTGTCGCTGGTGCCGCTGGGCCTGGAGGCGGCCGGCGCCTGGGCAGGTGTCGGCGTGTTCGCCGTCGTGATCGCCGCCGCCTGGGTCACCGCCGCCGTGGTCGGGCTCCCCTCGCTGGCCGGGCTGCTCCCGGGAGTGGCGGGCCGCGGCGTCGCCGTCGTCCTGGGGGTGGCCGCCGCCGCACTGCCGGTGCTCGGCCTGGGGTGGTACGCCGTCGGCGGCCACGACGACTACGCGACCAAGCCCGACGACGGGATCCCGGCGTACATGGCGCAGAGCTCGCTGCTGGGGCCGGCCCACGGCGTCCTGATCCTCCAGGGCAGCGTCGAGGACGGCCTGACCTACACCGTGCGCCGTGGCGACGGCGCCACCCTCGGCGAGGACGAGATCCTCGCGCTCACGCCGGAGGACCGCCAGTTCACCGAGAACCTCCAGGCGCTGCTCGCCAGCCCGACGACCACGCTCACCAACCGGCTCAGCGAGCAGGGCATCGAGTACATCGTGCTGCGCTCGCCGGCCGACGGTCGGATCGCGGCGTCGCTCGACGCGACCCCCGGACTGAGCCAGGCCAGTGCCGAGGACCGGAGCACCCGGGCGTGGCAGGTCGAGCGCTCGCTGGACGACGCCCAGCTGCGCGGCCCGGGCTCCGCGCTGCGCACGGCACTGCTGTGGCTGCAGGCCGCCGCGGTCCTGGTGGCGTTGGTGCTCAGCGGCCCCACGAGGAGGGGGTCCTCGTGAGCCAGCCCGCAGCCGGCCGCCGGCGCACCGCCGCGACCCGTGGCCTGCACCCGCTGCTGGTCATCGCCGTCCTGGTGCCGATCCTGACCGTGCTGGTCGCGCAGGGGCTCCGGCAGCCGCAGACCGTGGCCGAGACCGGCGCACCTCAGGACGCGCCGCTGACCCGGGCCGACCGAGGCTGCCCGGCCGCCCCCGCGAAGGGCGGGATCCTCGTCGCCAACGCCCGCCCCGAGGCGACCGGCGAGATCGAGCTGCGGCGCCTCGACCAGGAGGACGTCGAGCCGGAGAGCGTGCCGCTGTCCTCGGGAGCGACCGCCGACCTGGCGGAGAGCGGCCCGGTGCTGGTCACCGGCCACGACGACCTCGCCCCCGGCCTGTTGGCGACCCGGGTCGCCGCCGGCCGGCTCGCCGGTGTGGTCTGTCCGGCTCCCGCGCCGGACGCCTGGTTCACCGGTCTGGGTGCGCGCGCCGAGCACGCCTCGGTGCTCGAGCTGCAGAACCCCGACGTCGGGGCGGCGGTCGTGGACGTCTCCTTCTTCACCCGCCAGGGTGCGGTGGACGTCCCCGAGCTGTTGGGCGTGCGGGTCCCCGGCCGGTCGACGTACGTCGTCGACCTGGCGCAGCAGGTGCCCCGGCGCGGCGACGTGGCCGTCCACCTGGCGGTGACGCGGGGCCGGCTCTCGGCGACGGTGCGCGACCGGTTCGAGCGGATCGGGTCGGACACCCGGAGCGTCGACTGGCTGGCCCCCCAGGCCGGGCCCGCCACCGAGACGCTGCTGCTGGGGCTCCCCGCCGGGCGCGGCTACCGCACCCTCACCCTGGCGAACCCCGGCGAGGACCAGGCCCGGGTCGATCTCAAGCTGGTCACCGAGGACAGCACCTTCGCGCCGGCCGACCTCAAGCAGGTGCAGGTCCGTCCCGGGTCGCTGGTCAACGTGCACCTCGACAAGATCCTGGCCCGCGAGGTGCGCAAGGGCGCCCTCGGCGTCCAGGTCACGGCGACCCGTCCGGTCACCTCGACCTTCACCTCGCTGGTCCACGACGACCTCACGGTCGCGCAGGCCCCGCCGGCCGTCGACGACACCGCCTCGGTGCTGCTGCCGCCGGGCGACCGCACCATGCTGGTCGCCGGCGCCACCACGACGGGGCTGGTCACGGTGACGTTCCGCGACGCCGACGGGGGTGAGCTCCCCGAGCAGAAGGTGGAGGTCACTCCCGGCCGAGCCTTCACGGTGCCCGTGCCGGCGAAGGCGACGCTCGCCACGATGACCGTGGCTCGCACCAGCGTCTCGGCGGCGGTGCTGGTGGAGGGCGACGGCGCGCTGGTGCTGCCGTTCGGCTCACCCGCCGAGGTCGGCCTGGTGCCCTCCGTGCGCCCTGCCGACCGCTGAGGCAGCCGCGACCTCACTCCGCGACGTAGCGCGGGTGCACGTCCTCGGGGGGCATCGCCAGCAGCTCGGCGACCTGCTCGACCAGCACGGTGAGCACCAGGGCCTGCAGGTCCTGTCGGGTCTCGGCGCGGTGCTCGATCGGCCGGCGGAAGAGCACCACCCGGGTCGCGGCGGCGCGGCTGCCGCGCACCAGCGACGACAGGGGGACGCGGCCGGGCGACCAGTCGTCGGGCAGCGACGGCACCTCCTCGACGGCGTACTCCACGAGGCCCAGGCGGTCGCCCCACCGCTCCTCGAGGTCGGCCACGGCGGCCAGCACCAGCTCGTCGAAGCGCTCCGCGGCGGTCGGTGTCTCGGGGCTCCCGGGCCGCGACGGCAGCACCGCGGGGCCGCGCATGCCCCGGTCGCGACGGTCGCGGCGACGCGGACCCCGCTCCGACCTCCGGCCCGACGTCTCGCCCGAGGTTGCGCCCGACACCGACTGCTCCACACCGCGAGCCTAATCGGGAGTGCGGCCGAGCCCGGGTACGGTCGCCTCGTGAGTCCCACCCGTCGCTGCTCGCGCACCGCCTGCAGTCGTCCCGCCGTCGCCACGCTCACCTACGTGTACGCCGACCAGACGGCCGTGCTGGGACCCCTCGCGCTGCACGCCGAGCCGCACGCCTACGACCTGTGCGAGGCCCACAGCGAGCGGCTCTCCGCGCCCCGTGGCTGGGAGGTGATGCGACTCGCCCCCGACCCGTCGCTCGCCGGCCCGAGCAGCGACGACCTGCTGGCGCTGGCCGATGCGGTGCGCGAGGCCGCCCGTCCGGTGCCTGCCCCGGCCGAGCCACCGCTCGGGCTGGCCGGCGAGAGCGGTCGGGAGGTCGGCCGCCGGGGGCACCTGCGGGTGCTGACCAACGACTGACCCGGGTCCACGCAGGGTCTGGGCCCGCCTACTAGGCTGCCGCCATGAACCTGGACCCGGTGCTGCTCGAGATCATCGTCTGCCCCGACTGTCACGGTCCGCTGACGCCCACCGACGACGAGCTGGTGTGCGGCGACTGTGGCCTGGCCTACCCGGTCCGCGACGACATCCCCGTGCTGCTCGTCGACGAGGCCCGGCGCCCGGGCTGACCGGACCCTGCGATGAGCTGGTTCGACGACTCGCGGCTGGACGACCCGGTCGTCCTGGAGTCCGCGGACCCGGTGCTCCGCCGGATGGCCGAGGCGGGGGCGCGGGTGCGCCGGGAGGCCACCGACGCCGCCTCCGCGATCCACGAGGGCGTGACCCGCGGGCTGGAGCAGGGTCGTCCGCGCGCGGTGATCGCCGCCGGCCCCGACTCGAGGCTGTTGCGCGCGGTGCTCGAGCCCTGGTGTCCGGTCCCGTTCGTGGCCTGGCCCACGGCGAGCCTTCCCGGCTGGGCCGGAAGCATGGACCTGGTCGTCGTGCTGGCGCCGTCCGGTGTCGACGCCGAGGCGGCGTCGTCCGCGGCCGAGGCGGTGCGCCGTGGCTGCCAGATCGTGGTGGCCTGCCCGCCGCACTCGATGGTCGCCGAGCACGCCGAGGGACGCTGGACCACGCTGCTGCCGACCGCCACCGGTGACCAGCTGGCGACCGCCGTGGTGATGCTCGACTACCTCGACCGGGTCGGGCTCGGTCCCCGGGCCGATGCGGAGAGCGTGGCCACCGCCCTCGACGAGGTGGCCGCCGCCTGCTCGCCGTTCCACGACCTCGCCGTCAACCCCGCCAAGGACCTGGCGATCGCCTTGGCCGACACGAGCCCCGTGGTCTGGGGCGGCTCGGTGCTCGCCGCCCGCGCGGCCCGCCGGGTCGCCGAGTCGATCCGCCGGGCCAGCGGCCGCTCGGCCATCGCCGGCGACGCCGAGCACCTGCTGCCGGTGCTCGAGGCGGCTCGCCGCCGTGACGTCTTCGACGACCCGTTCGCCGACGAGGTGGCCACGCCGAGGCCGATGCTGCTGGTGCTCGACGACGGCTCGGAGGAGGCGGTGCTGCGCGAGCAGCGCGGCCGGCTCCAGGCCGTCGCCGTGGAGCGGGGCGTCCGGGTCGAGACGGTGACCACCGACGCCACGACCGAGGTGGCGCGCTACGCCTCACTCGTGCTCACCGGCCTCTATGCCGCGGAGTACCTCCGGCTCGGGCTGGCGCCGGACGAGGCCGTCTCCGAAGACGTGGCCGACCGGTGAGTGCCGGGCTGTTCGGCCTGCTCGACGACGTGGCCGCGCTCGCGCGGATGGCGGCGGCCTCGCTCGACGATGTGGGCGCGGCGGCCGGCCGGGCCAGCGCCAAGGCCGCCGGCGTGGTCGTCGACGACACCGCCGTGACCCCTCAGTACGTCCACGGCGTCGCCGCCGAGCGTGAGCTGCCGATCGTGAAGAAGATCGCTCGCGGCTCGGTGCGCAACAAGCTGCTGATCATCCTGCCGGTCGCGATGCTGCTCAGCCAGTTCGCGCCCTGGCTGCTGACCCCGATCCTGATGCTCGGCGGCACCTATCTCTGCTACGAGGGTGCCGAGAAGGTCTGGGAGCGGCTGCGCGGCCACCATCCCGAGGAGGGTGGGCTGGCGACCGAGCGCGGCCCGGAGGCGGAGAAGCAGCTGGTGGGCAGCGCGATCCGCACCGACCTGATCCTGTCGGCCGAGATCATGGTCATCGCGCTCGACGAGGTGGCCGACGAGGCGTTCCTCGCGCGCGCCGTGATCCTGGTGATCGTGGCGCTGTTCATCACCGCGCTGGTCTACGGCGTGGTCGCCGCCATCGTGAAGATGGACGACGTCGGGCTCGCGCTCGCGCAGCGCGAGTCGGCCCTCAGCCAGCGGGTGGGCGTGGGGATGGTCAAGGCGATGCCCCAGGTGCTGGCCACCATCTCGGTGGTCGGGGTCGTCGCGATGATCTGGGTGGGGGGTCACATCCTGCTCAACGGACTCGACGAGCTGGGCTGGCACGCCCCCGCCGACCTCGTCCACCATCTCGAGGAGGCGGTCCATGACAGCGTCTCCGCCTTCGGCGGCGTTCTCGGCTGGCTGGCCGAGACGGCGGCGTCGGCGGTCTTCGGGCTGCTGGTCGGCGGCGTGGTGGTGGCGCTGATGCACCTGGTGCCGCGGCGCCGCCGTCCCTCGGACCCGGAGCCGGCGGCTGCGCACTGACGGGAGGCCCGTCGAGGATTCTTCGGCTCACCGCCGCCGGGGCTAACCTGATCCGACCCGGTACGGCACGGGCCGTACCGCGGGACCAGACCCCGGAGGAACGCCCACATGGACTTCAAGGTCGCCGACCTCAGCCTCGCCGACTTCGGTCGCACCGAGATCTCGCTCGCCGAGCACGAGATGCCCGGACTGATGGCGATGCGCGAGCGCTTCGCCGACAGCGCGCCGCTGGCCGGAGCCCGGATCGCCGGCTCCCTGCACATGACCGTGCAGACCGCGGTGCTCATCGAGACGCTGGTGGCGCTGGGGGCGCAGGTGCGCTGGGCGTCCTGCAACATCTTCTCGACCCAGGACCACGCGGCCGCCGCGGTCGCGGTGGGCCCCGAGGGCACGCCCGAGTCGCCGGCCGGCGTCCCGGTGTTCGCCTGGAAGGGCGAGACGCTGGAGGAGTACTGGTGGTGCACCCAGCAGATCCTCAGCTGGGGCACCGACGCCGACGGCCACGAGCTGCGCCCCAACATGATCCTCGACGACGGTGGCGACGCGACGATGCTGGTCCACCTCGGTGTCGAGGCGGAGAAGTCCGGTGTGGCCCCCGACCCCGAGACCGCCGGCTCCGCCGAGCAGCGCATCGTCTTCTCGGTGGTCGCGCAGTCGCTGTCGGAGTCCGCCGACCGGTGGACCAAGGTCGCCAACGAGATCATGGGCGTCACCGAGGAGACCACCACGGGCGTGCACCGGCTCTACGACATGATGAAGGAAGGCACGCTGCTCTTCCCGGCCATCAACGTCAACGACTCGGTGACCAAGTCGAAGTTCGACAACAAGTACGGCTGCCGGCACTCCCTGGTCGACGGCATCAACCGGGCCACCGACGTGCTGATCGGCGGCAAGGTCGCCGTGGTCTGCGGCTACGGCGACGTCGGCAAGGGCTGCGCCGAGTCGCTGCGCGGCCAGGGCGCCCGCGTGGTGGTCACCGAGATCGACCCGATCTGCGCGCTGCAGGCGGCCATGGACGGCTACCAGGTCACCACGCTGGAGCAGATCCTGCCCACCGCCGACATCGTGATCACCGCGACCGGCAACCGCGACGTCGTGACGGCCGAGCAGATGAGCCGGATGAAGCACCAGGCGATCGTCGGCAACATCGGCCACTTCGACAACGAGATCGACATGGCCGGCCTCGAGTCGTGGCCCGGTGTCGTCCGCAAGAACGTCAAGCCGCAGGTCGACGTCTTCACCTTCCCCGAGGGCAACAGCGTGATCGTGCTCTCCGAGGGCCGGCTGATGAACCTCGGCAACGCGACCGGCCACCCGTCGTTCGTGATGTCGAACTCCTTCACCAACCAGGTTCTCGCGCAGATCGAGCTGTTCACCAAGAACGAGGACTACCCGGTCGGGGTCTACGTGCTGCCCAAGCACCTCGACGAGGAGGTGGCTCGGCTCCACCTCGCCTCGCTCGGCGTCGTGCTCACCGAGCTGACCCCGGGCCAGGCCAGCTACCTCGGCGTGCCGGTGGAGGGGCCCTACAAGCCTGACCAGTACCGCTACTGATCCCTGGCACACTGGACCCCATGACAGCCGGCTCCACCACGCCGACCACCGACCCCGGAGCACGGGGACGGATCCTGGTCGTCGACGACGACGCCTCGCTCGCCGAGATGCTGGGCATCGTGCTGCGCCAGGAGGGGTTCGACTCCCAGGTGTGCGCCCGCGGCGACGAGGCGCTGGCCGCGTTCCGCGACTACCACCCCGACCTGGTGCTGCTCGACCTGATGCTGCCGGGTCTCGACGGGATCGACGTCTGCAAGGAGATCCGCGCCGAGTCCGGTGTGCCGATCGTGATGCTCACCGCGAAGGGCGACACGCTCGACGTCGTGGTGGGGCTGGAGTCCGGCGCCGACGACTACATCGTCAAGCCGTTCAAGCCCAAGGAGCTGGTGGCTCGCATCCGCGCGCGCGTACGCCGGCTGCCCGAGCACGGCTCCGACATGCTCAAGGTCGGCGACCTGCTCATCGACGTGGCCGGCCACGCCGTCACCCGCGGCGACGAGCCGGTCAACCTCACCCCGCTGGAGTTCGACCTGCTGGTCTGCCTGGCCCGCAAGCCCTGGCAGGTCTTCACCCGCGAGGTGCTGCTCGAGCAGGTGTGGGGCTACCGACACTCCGCCGACACGCGCCTGGTCAACGTGCACGTGCAGCGGCTGCGCTCGAAGGTCGAGCACGACCCCGAGCGGCCGGAGATCGTGGTGACCGTGCGCGGGGTGGGCTACAAGGCCGGGTCGGCGTAGCACCACGTCGATGGCCCGAACCCCCCTTCCCCAGGCGGCGGCGCGGTGGCTGACGTTCTGGCGTCGCTCCATCGCCGCCCGCGTCGTGGCGAGCACCGTCATCCTGTCCGCGCTCGTCTCCGCCGGCGTCGGCTGGGTGCTGCTCCAGCAGACCCGCGAGGGACTGCTCGACCAGCGGGTCAAGACCGTGGTGGCGGAGGCCAGCGCCGAGACCGCCGCCGCGCGGACCCGACTGCAGAGCGTCCCCGGCACCAGCGGTGACGCCGCCGGCCAGCGCCGCGAGCTGTTCGACCCGATCCTCGACCGCGGCCGGCTCCGCGGGTTCGACGTGGTCCTGGTCTCGCCGGGGGTCGCCGACGACACCGGCGTGCCGCTGCAGACCTACTCCACGCCCGGCCTCGACCTCGAGAAGAGCCTGCCGCCGTCGCTGCTCCAGCACTTCGCCAGCTCCGGGACGACCGCGTGGACCTACACCACCATCCGCCGGGACGGTCAGCCCGACCAGCCCGGCGTCGTCGTCGGCTCGCGGGTGATCCTGCCGGCCGACAACGAGCCCTACACGGTCTGCTACCTCTTCCCGCTGCAGGACGAGGAGGACACCCTCGCCCTGGTCACCCGGGCGATGCTCACCGCCGGGCTGCTGCTGATGGTGCTGGTCGCCGTGCTGACCTGGCTGGTCACCCGGCAGGTGGTGACGCCGGTCCGGATGGCGCGGCGGGTGGCCGAGCGGCTGGCGGCCGGGCAGCTGCAGGAGCGGCTGCGGGTGCGCGGCGAGGACGACCTGGCCCGGTTGGCCACCTCCTTCAACCAGATGGCGGCCAACCTGCAACGGCAGATCCGGCTGCTCGAGGAGCTGAGCCGGGTGCAGCGCCGCTTCGTGTCCGACGTGTCGCACGAGCTCCGCACCCCCCTCACCACGGTCCGGATGGCCGGCGACGTGCTCCACGACGCCCGCGAGAGCTTCGACCCCGCGACCGCCAGGGCCGCCGAGCTCCTGCAGACCGAGCTCGACCGCTTCGAGGGACTGCTGGCCGACCTCCTGGAGATCAGCCGGTTCGACGCCGGAGCGGCCGCGCTGGAGACCGAGGACGTCAACCTCACCGACGTGGCCCAGCGGGTCGTGGCCGCCACCCAGGTGCTCGCCGACCAGCGGGGGGTCCGGGTGCTGGTCGAGGCACCGCCCGAGCCGTGCCTCGCCGAGGCCGACGTACGACGGGTGGAGCGGATCGTCCGCAACCTGGTCACCAACGCCATCGACCACGCGGAGTCGCGCGACGTGCTGGTCCGGGTCGCCCATGACGACCAGGCGGCGGCCATCGCCGTGCGCGACCACGGGGTCGGGCTGTCCGCCGAGGAGTCGGCGATGGTCTTCAACCGCTTCTGGCGGGCCGACCCGGCCCGGGCCCGCACCAGCGGCGGCACCGGCCTCGGGCTGTCGATCGCGATGGAGGACACCCACCTCCACGGCGGCTGGCTGCAGGCGTGGGGTGAGCCAGGAGGCGGGTCCCAGTTCCGCCTCACCCTGCCGCGCAAGGTCGGCGACGAGCTGCGGCACAGCCCGCTCCCGCTGGTGCCCGAGGACGCGGAGGTGGCGGTGTGACTCGTCGACTGCGCGCCGGCCTCTCGGTCCTCGTGGTGCTCCTCGCTGCGCTGACGGGCTGTCTGTCCATGCCCACCTCCGGGACGCTCACCGAGGTCGACGACCCGGGCGCCGGCGAGTCGGAGGCCCCGGCGGACATCGTGGTGCGGCCGCCGCAGCCCGGTGAGTCGGCGCGCGACATCGCCGTGCACTTCCTCGATGCGATGGAGGCCTCGCCGATCTCGACCAAGGTCGCCCGGGAGTTCCTCTCGCAGGAGATCTCGTCGTCGTGGGACCCGTCGCTCGGCACCATCGTCTACGGCAGCCGGTCCGCGCCCACCGGCGCCGGCACCGACCGCACCGCTCCCGTCGACGTCAGCATCGACCTCGACGACGCGGGCCAGTTCGACAGCCGGGGCAGCTGGCTCGGGCCGCTCTCGAAGACCGACGAGCCGCTCCAGCTCGACCTCCCGATGGTCCGCGAGGACGGCGAGTGGCGGATCGCCGAGGCGCCCAACGCGCTGATCGTCCGGGACGCCTGGTTCGCGGAGCGGTTCGACCAGGTGTCGGTCTACTTCTTCAACCCCGCCGGCGAGGTGCTGGTCCCCGAGCCCGTCTACCTGCCCAGCGGCGACCAGCTGCCGACGTACCTCGTCAGCGACCTGGTCGCGGGCCCGAGCCCCGAGCTGGCCGACGTCGAGCGTGGCTACTTCCCGGCCGGCACCACGGTGCGGCCGGTCACGGTCGCGGCGGACGGGCGCGCCGAGATCGCCCTGCAGAGCGACTCCTCGCCCCCCAACGCCCGGGGGGCGGAGCTGATGCTGGCGCAGCTGACCTGGACCCTCCAGCAGGTGCCGGGCATCAAGTACCTCCAGGTCACCTTCAACGACGGCCCGCTGCGCCTGGCGCACGGGACCGCCGACCAGGTGCCGGTGAAGTCGAGCCCGGAGTACGACCCGACCGGCAGCAGCGCGCCGAGTGAGCCGTTCGCCCTGCGCGACGGCCTCCTGGTGTCCGGTCCGCTGGACGACCCGGTCGCCGTCAACGGTCCGTTCGGGCGGACCAGGCTCGGCCTGCGCTCGATCGCGGTCGACCCCACGGGCGCTCGCGTCGCGGGGGTCGGCACCGCGGGCGACCGGGTGCTGGTGGGGCCGCTGCGCGACGACCAGTCCGACACCGCGAAGCAGGTCGTCGACGGAGCCACCGACCTGCTGCCGCCGGGCTGGGACCTCGCGGGCCGCCTGTGGCTGGTCGATCGGCGGGCCGGGGGCGCGTTGATCTCCATCGTCGAGAAGGGCCGGGTCCGCCCGGTCACGATCCGGGGGGTGAGCGGGCGCGAGGTCCAGTCGTTCGTGGTGTCGCGCGACGGCACCCGGTTCGTGGCCGTGGTCCGCGGACCCGAGCGGGACGTGCTGCGGCAGAGCCGGATCCAGGTGAGCGACAGTGGGCGGGTGAGCGCCACTCCGGCGCGCACGATGCCGTTCGACGAGCTGCTCCCGAGCCGGATCAGCGACCTGTCGTGGAGCTCGCCGATCGCGCTGCTGGTGCTGGCCGAGGTCACCCCCGGGGCCGTCGAGGTGCGCCCGCTCCCGATCGACGGGTCACCGTCGAGCGGCCTGCCCGGCGGCACGATCGTGTCCGGCCGGATGCGCTGGCTGGCGGGGTCGCCGGCCCCCGGCGAGCCGTGGTACGCCATCGGCGCGCGGCCGCGGAGCGTGGTCGACTCGGCCGGCAACGAGCTGTCCCGGTCCCTCGACGGCGTGGACCTGCGCACCCTCACCTACCCGGGCTGAGCCTCGATCCGTCCCCAGGCCGAGGCCAACGGAGGGTTGTCCACAGGTGTCGCGCCCCGGGTCGCGGTCGGCGCCGTGCCGCGCTGGACTGGGCGGGTGACCACCCTGAACGACGCCGCTCGCGACCTGCTGCTCGGCGGGCGCTGCTGTGGGTGCGCCCGCCCTGGCCGGGTGCTCTGCCGGGCCTGCCGAGCGGTGCTGCCCCGGTCGCCGAGGCCGGCCTGGCCGACTCCCACGCCGGCCGGTCTCGCTCCACCCTGGGCGCTGGGGGACTACGCCGGCACCCTGCGCGCGCTGCTGCTGGGCCACAAGGAGCGTCGGCAGCTCGCCCTCGCCGGCCCCCTGGGCGAGCTGCTGTCGCTGGCCGTCGGAGCGGCCGTCCCGGGCGACGACCCGGTGCTGCTGGTCCCGGCACCCTCCCGGCGGTCGGCGGTGCGCGAGCGTGGCCACGACGCCACGGCGCGGCTGGTCGCGGCGGCGGGCAGGGCGCTCCGCGGCCAGGACCGCCCGGTGCGGGAGGTCCCGCTGCTCGCGATGCGGACCGGGGTGCTCGACCAGGCCGGCCTCGATGCGCGCCAGCGCGCCGCCAACCTGACGCACTCGCTGTGGGTCCCGCCGGAGCGGCTGGCCCGGGCCGCGCGGCCCGTCGCTCGGGTGCGCGTGGTCGTCTGCGACGACGTGATCACCACCGGCGCGACGGCCCGCGAGGCACAGCGGGCGTTGGAGGCGGTGGGCCTCCCGGTGAGCGCGATCGCCACCGTCGCGGCCACCCGGAGGCGGTCGGACGAGGTGGACCAGACAGCGGCGGCCGGAGACCGGCCGTCCTCGACCCGCCGCTTCCACGACGACCAGGGAGGGGTTAGCGTCGGAGTATGAGCACGGTTCGGGGAGCCTCGTCGGCACCCGAGGCCTGCGCCCAGGAGCCGGTCTGCTCCTCTCTCATGACGGACCCGGTCCGCGCGCGTCGTCGTACGCCCGCGCGGTGCGGGTGCCGTCCGGGTCCCAGCTGAGACATCAGGAGGTTCGCATGGAGGTCGTGGTCAAGAGTCGGCACTGTGAGGTGTCGGACCGGTTCCGCAGTCATGTCACCGAGAAGCTGTCGAGGCTGGAGAAGCACGATCACCACATCATGCGGGTCGACGTCGAGGTGGAGCAGGAGCGCAACCCGCGGCAGCACGACCGGGCGGTGCGGGTGCAGCTGACGGCCGTCTCCCGCGGGCCGGTGATCCGCGCCGAGGCAGCGGCCGGCGACAAGATGGGGGCGCTCGACCTGGCTCTCGACAAGATGACCTCGCAGATGCGGCGCGCGGCCGACCGGCGGGTCCGCGGGCGCCAGCAGCGGGTGCCCCTGGGGCAGGCGGCGACTCCGGCGGCCGATCTCGACGAGTCGCCGACCGACGACGCCGAGGTGGAGACCGAGCGTCGCGTCGGGCCGATCACGGTGACCGGCGACGGCCCGCTGGTGGTGCGGGAGAAGACCCACCTCGGCTCCCCGATGACCCTCGACCAGGCGCTCTACGAGATGGAGCTGGTCGGTCACGACTTCTACCTGTTCGTCGACAAGGAGTCCGAGCGTCCCTCGGTGGTCTACCGCCGGCGCGCCTACGACTACGGCGTGATCTCCCTCGACCTCGACAGCGAGGGCTGACCCACTCCGGCCGCCAGGTCTGACATGATTCAACTGTGAGTCAGGGAACAGGTGGCCAAGCTGGTGGGGCGGCCGAGCCGATCCGTGTCCTCGTCGTCGACGACCAAGAGTTGTTCCGACGGGGTCTCACGATGCTGCTCGTGGCCGAAGAGGGCATCGAGGTCGTGGGTGAGGCCGGCGACGGGGTGGAGGGCACCCAGCTCGCGGTGAGCACCATGCCCGATGTGGTGCTGCTCGACGTCCGGATGCCCAAGCGCACCGGCATCGAGGCGTGCACGCAGATCAAGGAGGCCGTGCCGTCGGCCAAGATCATCATGCTGACGGTGTCCGACGAGGAGGCCGACCTCTACGAGGCGGTCAAGGGCGGTGCGTCCGGCTACCTCCTCAAGGACTCCTCGATCGAGGAGGTCGCCCAGGCGGTGCGCGTGGTCGCCGACGGCCAGTCGCTGATCAGCCCGTCGATGGCGGTGAAGCTGATCGACGAGTTCAAGCAGATGAGCAAGCCCGACCGCGAGAGCGTGCCCGGCCTGCGGCTCACCGACCGCGAGCTCGAGGTGCTCCGGCTGGTGGCCAAGGGGATGAACAACCGGGAGATCTCCAAGGAGCTGTTCATCTCGGAGAACACCGTCAAGAACCACGTGCGCAACATCCTCGAGAAGCTGCAGCTGCACTCCCGCATGGAGGCGGTCATGTACGCCGTCCGCGAGAAGCTGCTCGACATCCCCTGACCGCGCGGGCGCCATGGTGGTGGAGCTGTCGCGCACCCAGGCGCGCCGGGTCGCGCTGGCCGCCCAGGGGTTCACCGACCGACCGCATGCCAGCCCGACGATGCGCACGCTGGCCCGCACCGTGGAGCGCACCGGCGTGCTCCAGGTCGACTCGGTCAACGTGCTGCAGCGTGCCCACTACATGCCGCTCTACTCGCGGATGGGGCCCTACGACCCGGAGCTGCTGACCCGGGCCTCGGCCCGTCGCCCGCGCCGGCTGGTGGAGTACTGGGCGCACGTCCAGGCGCTGATGCCGGTCGACCTGTGGCCGGTGATGCGGCACCGGATGGAGTTCTACCGTGCCCGCCGCGGCAAGTGGGGGTTCGTCGCAGAGGACGCCGAGATGGAGCGCAGCCTGGTCGCCGAGGTGCGCGAGCTGGGGGCGTCCACCGCGCGCGACCTCGACGACGGGCTGCCCCGCGTCAAGGAGCACTGGGGGTGGAACTGGTCGAAGACCCGGCGGGTCCTCGACTTCCTCTACATGGCCGGCGAGCTCGCGATCGCCGGCCGCAACAGCCAGTTCGAGATCCTCTACGACCTGCCCGAGCGGGTGCTGCCCACCGAGGTGCTGGCCCTGCCGACCCCGTCGGTCGACGCCGCACACATCGAGCTGGTGCGGCGCGCGGCCCGCTCCCACGGCATCGCGACGGCCCGCGACCTGGCGGACTACTACCGGATGTCGGTCGGCGACACCACGGCCGCCGCCGACGTGCTCGTGGAGACCGGAGAGCTGCTGAGGGCCCGGGTCGAGGGCTGGTCGCGGCCGGCGTACCTCTGGGCCGAGGCGGCGCGCCCGCGCCGGATCCGCGCGCGCACGCTGCTCAGCCCGTTCGACCCGGTGGTCTGGGAGCGGGCGCGCACCGAGGCGCTGTTCGACTTCTTCTACCGGATCGAGATCTACGTCCCGCCCGAGAAGCGGGTGCACGGCTACTACGTGCTGCCGTTCCTGCTGGGCGAGTCGCTGGTCGGCAGGGTCGACCTGAAGGCCGACCGGGCCGCGGGGCTGCTGCTGGTGCGCGGCGCCTATGCCGAGCCGGCCGCGCCACCCGAGACCGCCGAGGAGCTGGCCGCCGAGCTGGAGCGGATGGCCGGCTGGCTGGGCCTGTCGGGGATCGTGGTGGAGCCGCGCGGAGACCTGGCCGGGCCGCTGGCGGCGGCGGTCGCCGGTCGCTAGCCCGGCTCGGCCGCGCGGGCGGGCAGCAGGCAGAGCTCGTTGCCTGACGGGTCCTCGAAGAACCGCCAGGGCAGTTCGCCCCACTCCGGGTGGAAGGTCTCGCGGCCACCTCGCTCCGCGATGCCGGCGGCGAGGCCGTCGGGGTCGTCGGTCGCCTCCAGGCGGAGGTCGAGGTGCAGCCGGTTCTTGGTGCCCGTCTTGGGCGTCGACTCCGGAAGCATCTCGAGCAGTGGCCCGCGCCGGGACGGGTGACGGAGTGACCGCGGGGCCAGGCCGTCCACGTCGGTCCACCCGGTCAGCCAGGCCCAGAACTCCGCGTCGCGGTCGGGGTCGGCGGAGGACAGCGGGAGGGCCGCGATCGGCCCGGTGTCGGCGTACGACGTCCGCTCCTCCATGACGCAGAACGGGTTGCCCTCCGGGTCGGCGAGCACGACCCAGGGCGTGTCTCCCTGACCGATGTCGAGGTGGTGCGCACCCAGGCGGAGGAGTCGGTCCACCACCTCGGCCTGCCGGTCGGCGCCGAACAGGTCGAGGTGCAGGCGAAGCGGCTCCCGCGGTCGCTCGGGCACGCGCTGGAAACAGAGGTCGAGCACCGGTCCTTCCTCGACGGTGAGCCGGGTCTCGAAGCCCGCGGGCTCGTCGGTGAGTGTCTGCCCGCCGACCGCCGCCTCCCAGAAGGCACCCAGCCGCTGGGGTTCGACGGCGTCGAAGACCAGGTTCTCGAGGTACACGGGCGCCTCCCTAGAGCCTGAGGATGCTGGCGGCGATCAGGCACGACCGCGAGACCGAGTCGGCGTCGTGCAGCCCGGAGGGGTTCGCCAGCACCCACGCGGCGCGGTCGTGGACGGCGGTCGCGGGATCGACGGCGACCAGGTCGGCGGCCAGCCACGCCGACACCGACGCCGTGTCGTGCGCGTCCAGCCCCTCCAGCGCCAGCCCGTTGTGCACCATCGTCGCCGCCTCCAACATCAGCTCCCGGGCGACCTCGACATCGACGTCGGGACGCTCGCGCGGCACCTGCTCCGCCGCGGCCAGGAACTGGTCGAACGGCGGCCCGCTGGGTGGCGACTCCATGGGGCCGAGGCTGTCAGGGGCCGGGTGCGGTCGCAAGGGGTTTCCCGGGCGGAGGGCGACGGCAGTCGTCGTGGAGCCGGGCATACCGTGGGGTCGTCCGCACACCCGTGAGAGGCCGAGACGTCGTGAGCTCCGGAGACACCCCGCTGGACGCCGGCCGGCTCCGGCGGGTGGTGCTGATCGTGGCGCTGCTCAACCTGGGCTACTTCTTCGTGGAGTTCTCCGTCGCCCTGGTGGCCGGCTCGGTGTCCCTGCTGGCCGACAGCGTGGACTTCCTCGAGGACACCTCGATCAACCTGCTCATCTTCATCGCGCTGGGCTGGCCGCTGGCTCGGCGCGCGGCGATGGGCAAGGCGATGGCCGTGGTGATCCTCGGGCCGGCGGCGGTCGCGGGCTGGCAGGCCGTCCAGCGGTTCTCCGACCCGGTGCCGCCCGAGGTGGTGCCGGTGGTGCTCGCCTCCCTGGGAGCGATCGCCGTCAACGGCACCAGCGCCTGGCTGCTCTCCCAGGTCCGCCACCACGGCGGCTCGTTGAGCCGGGCGGCGTTCCTCTCCGCGCGCAACGACGTCCTGGTCAACCTCGCCATCATCGCGATGGCGGTGCTGACCCTCGGCACCGACTCCGGCTGGCCCGACCTGGTGCTGGGCTGCTTCATCATCCTGCTGGCCGGGCACGCTGCCTGGGAGGTCTGGGAGGTGAGCGAGGAGGAGCGGCTGGCCGCCAAGGCGCTGGCGGGCGAAGAGATCGACTGACGAGGCTCCCCGGGTTCATGCGGCTCGGACCACCTCGCCGTGGACCGTGGTGTACGTCGCCGAGACCGGCGGGCGGCTGCAGGTTCGCGAAGGGTGCGCGCCGATGGCCCCGCCGGTGCCTGGGTGTGGCGGGGGGTCGGGGCGGGGTGGCTACTGGTCCGGTGGGTCGGGGTCGCCGTCGACCAGGTGGAGGCAGCTGGCCGTCATGGGCAGGTCCTCGGGACTCACATCGCGGGTGCCGGTCTCGTCCACGAGGAGGCGGTAGCCGTGGGGGTGGGTCCAGAGGTAGGTCCCTGGTTCGATGACGGTGTAGCGCCATGGGGTGTGGGTCTTCAACCGATGATGGCTCCGGCAGAGCGGGCGAGGTTGCACGAGCAGGTCGGCCCCCGGTCGGGGTCAGTGCCTCGTCGAACGGGACCACGTGGTCGTGGTCGCACCCGTCGGGCCGGTCGGGTGCGCACCACGGGAACACACAGTGGCCGTCGCGGTGGTCGACCAGGGTCTTGAGCCGGTCGGGGACCTCGTACTGATCCACCCGGACATGCCCGGCCAGGTCGAGGACCGGCTTGACGGTGACGGTTGCGTCGGTGGCCGCACCAGGCCCGGATGGTGTCGGCGTCGATCGGGGTGCGGGTGTTCTCGCACCGCCCCACCCGGCCACCGGCCTCGCCGGTGAGCGCCTGCTCGGAGAGGTGCAGGAACAACGTCACCGGCCGCTGCGGACGCGCCGTCGCCTCAGCGGCCGAGCCGGTCGGGTCGTCGTAGGAGGGCGAGCTGGGTCCGGGACATCTCACCCAACGCGGTCGCGCGAGCATCCAACGACTCGGTCGACCCGGCGATCCTCAGCTGCTCCGCACCGGCCGCCAACGCCTGGTCCAGGTGCAGGGCGTCGGCCAAGTCCAGCTCACCAGACACCTGGCAGGTGCCGGTGAAGGACACCTGATCGGTGTGCACATGCACGTCGACGCCGCGTGTCCGGGCACGTCGGGGTAGGGTTCTCGGGGTCCTCCCGCGCCACCCCACCTGACACGGGCTTCCAGGATCAGCGCGTCGAGCTGGGGGACCGACACCCGCCCGACCACGGTGGCGACCTGACGGTCCACGAACCCCGCCCCCGCCTGCGACAGACACGTGGTGGCGTCGGCGACCGGCGGGCCCGCCACACCGGGACCCGGCCCTCCTGCACCAGCCCCCACAACCCCGGCAGGCGATAGGCGAGCTCGAGGGCGTGCCCGATCAACCGGCGACCACTGTCGGTGGTCAGCCCGAGGGCGGTGGCGAACTCCGCCACCGCGTACTCCGCGATCTCCGGGGCACCCGCCCCGGCCAGCGGCAGCACCTGGCCGGCCTCCCACCACGACGCCGCTCCGCCGAGATCGGTGGGCTCGTCAGCGCCGGCCCACTCCACCGCCGACGCGAGCAGCCCGGCCTCACCTACACCACCGCCCGTTGGTGGTTGCGGGCAGCCGACAACACCGCATCCGGCGACCCCGGTGTCGGGACTCCGCGCGGTGATCGGCTGACTGGCTCATAGGTCAACCCAACCAGGCGCCACCGACAATCACGCCTGCTCAGACCCTGTTCGTCCCACCAGGTGAGACAATAACCAAAGAAACTTTCGACCGACCCACACCCCAGATGCGGCCCCGGACCGACGCCAGGAGTCACGGTGTCGAGACGCAGTACGAGCGTCCTCACCTGGAGCCGTGAAGCAGACCCGGCGCCCGCCGGACCGCAGCAAGCGGGAGCGGGCACTCGTGCTCCTCACGCCAGCGCCGCACCACCACGGGACCTACGTCAGCCGCCGAGCCGACGAGCATCAGCGCACCGTCAGCGCCACCGAGCTCTGCCGGGACAACGCCACCCGGTCAGCTCGCCAGACCCACCCCTGGCGCCAGGCCGACACCGTGACCTACGGTGCCCGGGTGAGGCGTCCGCACGAGAACGTCGCGACCGTGCTGGTGCATCAGCGCTCGCCGACCTCGAGCTGGAGCTGATGTCGCTCGACCTACGGGTGTGGCCGGTGCACAGCGCGCCGATCTGCGCGGACGGCCCGCGGGAGGCCTTCCAGATCCGCCGCCGGCTGGTGATGGCCGCGCAGGGAGCCTGGGACCTGGCCGACCACTGGATCCCGGTGTGGATCTCGTTCGGCGACTCCTGGCGGCGCGGCGACGAGCCGCTTCCGTGGGCGGCGCACCGCACGCTGTGGGAGGCCCTAGACCGCCGCGCCGAGCACGTGCGCTTCCGGCGCCGGCTCGGTGGCGTGCCGCCACTGCAGGCTCCGCTGGAGCAGGCGGGCTAGACGGACCGCGCCCGCAACCAAACCGACCCCATCGGCATCCCATGGCCGTGGGGAACGGTGGGAGTCGAGGACGGCGGTCCGGTCGGACGTCCAGGGCCTGCGGGCCGTGGCGGTCGGGCTCGTCGTCCTCGACCACGCGGGCGTGCCGCTGCTGGCCGGGGGTTCGTCGGCGTGGACGTCTTCTTCGTCGTGTCGGGGTTCCTGATCACCTCGCTGCTGCTGCGCGAGGTCGAGCGCACCGGACGGGTGCGGATCGGCGACTTCTACGCCCGCCGCGCGCGGCGGATCCTGCCCGCGGCGACGGTCGCGCTGGTGGCGACGGTGGTCGCGTCGGCGCTGCTGCTGCCGCTCACCCGCAGCCTGCGCGTCGCCGGTGACGCGGCCTGGGCGGCGCTCTTCGCGGGCAACGTCCACGCGGCTCGCACCGGCACCGACTACTTCTCGGCCGAGGCCGCGCCGTCGCCGCTGCAGCACTTCTGGTCCTTGGGTGTGGAGGAGCAGTTCTACCTCGTCTGGCCGCTGCTCGTCGCCGCGTTGGTCGCCCTCACCGCGGTGGCCGGCGCCGCGCGGGTACGCCGGCTGGTGCTCGCGGGCGCGCTGGCACTCGTGGTCGTCGTCTCGTTCGCCTGGTCCGTGCACCTCGTCGAGACCGCGCCGACCGCGGCGTACTTCTCCGCACCGGCGCGCGCCTGGGAGCTGGCGGTCGGTGCGCTGCTGGCCGTGCTGGCGGGCCGGGCATCCGCCGTTCCGGCCGCGGCTCGGGGGACCCTCGCCGGACTGGCCCTGGCAGCCGTCCTCGGCTCCGCCCTGCTCCTCGGCCACGACACCCCGTTCCCCGGGTGGGCCGCGCTCCTCCCGGTGGTCGGCACCGCCGTCCTGCTCGCCGTGGGCATTCCCGAGCCCGCGGGACCGGCGCGCTTGCTCGCGATCGACCCGATGGTCTGGCTGGGTGACCGGTCCTACTCGCTCTATCTCTGGCACTGGCCGGTGCTGCTGCTCGGCGCTCCGCTCCTCGACCTGCCCACCCTGCCCCGCACGGCCCTCCTGGTCGGCGCGGCGACGGCGCTGTCCGAGCTGAGCTTCCGCCTGGTGGAGGCTCCGTTCCGCACCGGCCGCTGGTGGCGCCCGCCGCGCCGCTCGCTGGCGCTCTGGCCGGTCGCACTCGCCTGCACCCTGACCGCGGTGCTGGCCGTCCATGCCCAGGCCGGTCGGGTCACCGACCGGCTGGCGGCCGCCAGCAGCGGGTTCGACCCGAGGGCCGTGCCGGCCGCGGAGCGCACCGCCCGCACGGGCAACCGGGTCCACGACCTGATCGCCGACGCCCTCGATCGGGCCGAGGTGGCCGCACCGATCCCGTTCCCGGTCGAGAACGACCTGACCGACCTCGACCACGACCGGCCGGAGTACGGCGCCGACTGCGTGGCCGACGACGCCGAGGTCGGCCACGACCTGTGCCCGCTCGGCACGGTGGGCGCGGCGCAGCGGGTGGTCGTCGTCGGCGACTCGCACGCCTACATGTGGCTCCCGGCGCTCGACCGGCTCGGCCGGCGCGGTGGGTTCGAGGTGGTGCCGCTGGTGAAGTTCAGCTGCACCCCCTATGACCTCCCGATGCGGACCGGCCCCGACGGACCGGCGTTCCCCGAGTGCCAGGCACAGCACGACTGGGCGCGGCAGCAGATTGCGACCCTCGACCCCGAGCTGGTGCTCGTCGCCTCCCGTGACTATCCCGACGAGCTGCTCACCGAGCCCGGCACGGCTGCCACCTGGCGGTCGGCCGTCCGTGCCTTCGCGGCCGAGACTCACGCCCTCGGGCCCCAGGTGCAGGTGCTCGGCGACGTCTCGACGGTGTCCGACCCCGCGGGCTGCCTGCTCGCCGACGGCGCCACGATGGCGGACTGCACCGGTCGGATGGACCCGCACGTGCGGGCCGTCAACCGCGCCGTCGAGGCGGGCGCGCGCGCCGCCGGCGCTCGGTACGTCGACGTCAACCGGCTGGTGTGCGTCCGGGGGCGATGCCTTCGTCGTCGACCGGGTGGTGACCTTCCACGACGGCCAGCACGTCAGCCGCACCTGGGCGCTCCGCGTGGCCGACGAGCTGGGTCGGATGCTGCACCTGGATCGGCTGCCGAGCTCCGACGCCGACCCGGACCGGACCACCCCCGCGGGGGATTCCCTCGCGGCTGGGCAGGCTGGGTAGCATGACGAGGGCGCCGCCTGCCGGCCGCGCTCCCACGTCCCCGGCTCGGGCCCACCCGGGTCAGTCCGCGTCCGGGGTGCCCATCCCAGGAGTTCCCGCACGTGCCTGCCATCCTCGACAAGATCCTCCGCATCGGCGAGGGCAAGATCCTGCGCCAGCTCGAGGCGGTCTCCAAGGCCGTCAACGCCATCGAGGACGACTTCGTCGCGATGTCCGACGAGGAGCTCCAGTCGATGACGGCGGAGCTCAAGGAGCGCCTCGAGAAGGGCGAGTCCCTCGACGACCTGATGCCCGAGGCGTTCGCCACCGTGCGCGAGGCCGCCAAGCGGGTCATCGGCCAGCGCCACTTCGACGTGCAGGTGATGGGCGGCGCCGCCCTCCACCTCGGCAACATCGCGGAGATGAAGACCGGCGAGGGCAAGACGCTGGTGGCCACCCTGCCGACGTACCTCAACGCGCTCACCGGCAAGGGCGTCCACGTCGTCACCGTCAACGACTACCTCGCGAAGTACCACGCAGAGTGGATGGGCCGCATCTACGCCTTCCTCGGGCTCACCACCGGCGTCATCCTGCCGTCGATGAAGCCCGAGGAGCGTCGCGAGGCCTACCACTGCGACGTCACCTACGGCACCAACAACGAGCTCGGCTTCGACTACCTCCGCGACAACATGGCCAGCTCGATCGAGGAGTGCGTGCAGCGAGGACACCACTACGCCATCGTCGACGAGGTCGACTCGATCCTCATCGACGAGGCGCGCACCCCGCTGATCATCAGCGGCCCGACCCAGGACGAGGTGCGCTGGTATGACGAGTTCGCCGCGCTGGCCAAGACGCTGACCAAGGACGTCGACTACGAGGTCGACGAGAAGAAGCGCACCATCTCGGTGCTCGAGCCGGGCATCACCAAGGTGGAGGACCACCTCGGCATCGACAACCTCTACGACTCGGTCAACACCCCGCTGATCTCCTTCCTCAACAACTCCATCAAGGCCAAGGAGCTCTTCCGGCACGACAAGGAGTACGTCGTCCTCGAGGGCGAGGTGCTGATCGTCGACGAGCACACCGGCCGGATGCTGTCGGGTCGCCGCTACAACGACGGCCTGCACCAGGCGATCGAGGCCAAGGAGGGCGTGCAGATCCGCGAGGAGTACCAGACCCTCGCCACCGTCACCCTGCAGAACTACTTCCGCCTCTACGAGAAGCTCGCCGGCATGACCGGCACGGCGATGACCGAGGCCAGCGAGTTCGACAAGATCTACGGCCTCGGCGTGGTCCCCATCCCGACCAACAAGCCGATGCAGCGGATGGACCAGGCCGACCTGGTCTACCGCACCGAGGACGCCAAGTACGACGCCGTGGTCGCCGACATCGAGGAGCGGCACCGCGCCGGCCAGCCGGTGCTCGTCGGCACCGTCTCCGTCGAGAAGTCCGAGCACCTCGCCGGCCTGCTCAAGAAGCGCGGCATCCCGCACACCGTGCTCAACGCCAAGCAGCACGCCGACGAGGCGAAGGTCGTGGCCCTGGCCGGCCACCGGGGCTCTGTCACGGTGGCCACCAACATGGCCGGCCGCGGCACCGACATCATGCTCGGCGGCTCCGTCGACTTCCTCGCCGACCAGGAGCTCCGCAAGCAGGGGCTCGACCCGCAGGAGACCCCGGAGGACTACGAAGCCGCCTGGGCCGACACCGTCGAGCGGGTCAAGGAGCAGGTCGCCGCCGAGCACGACGCCGTCCGCGAGGCCGGCGGCCTCTACGTCATCGGCACCGAGCGCCACGAGTCGCGACGCATCGACAACCAGCTCCGCGGTCGCTCCGGCCGTCAGGGCGACCCGGGTGAGTCGCGGTTCTACCTGTCGCTGCAGGACGAGCTGATGCGGCTGTTCAAGTCCGACTGGGTCGACCGGGTGCTGCAGGTGCTGAAGGTCCCCGACGACGTGCCGATCGAGAACAAGCGGGTCACCAACGCGATCGCCAGCGCCCAGGCGCAGGTCGAGTCGCAGAACTTCGAGTCCCGCAAGAACGTCCTGAAGTACGACGACGTGATGAACCGGCAGCGCGAGGTGATCTACGGCGAGCGCCGCCAGGTCCTCGAGGGTGCCGACCTGCAGGAGCAGGTGCGCGACTTCATCGACGACGTGATCAAGGGCTATGTCATGTCCGCCACCGAGGACTACCCCGAGGAGTGGGACCTCGAGGCCCTGTGGGTGGCGCTCAAGCAGCTCTATCCGGTGTCCCTCGACCACGAGCAGCTCGTGGAGGAGGCCGGTGGCCTCGAGGGCCTGGACCGCGAGGAGCTCGTCGAGCAGCTGCAGGCCGACGCGCAGGCGGCCTACGACCGCCGCGAGGAGGAGGTCGGGCCGGAGGTGATCCGCGAGCTCGAGCGCCGCGTGATCCTGTCGGTCCTCGACCGGAAGTGGCGTGAGCACCTCTACGAGATGGACTACCTGCGCGAGGGCATCTACCTGCGCGCTTACAGCCAGCGCGACCCGCTGGTCGAGTACCAGCGTGAGGGCTTCGACATGTTCGCGGCCATGATGGACGGCATCGCGGAGGAGTCGGTCGGCTTCCTGTTCAACCTCGAGGTCCAGATCGAGGAGGAGCAGCCGCCGGTCGAGCTCGAGGACGCCGGCATGTTCGACGTCGTCTCGGCGCCGGAGGCGATGGGGGCCGCGCGCGACGCCGCGAAGGAGAGCCAGGCCGACCACCCGCTGATCAAGGCGAAGGGGCTCGACGCTCCTCAGCAGCCGAAGAACCTCTCCTACTCCGCGCCGTCGGAGGACGGCGAGGTCGAGGTCACCGGCGGCACGGTCACCCAGGCCGACGACGAGTTCGCCGGCACCGGACGCAACCAGCTGTGCCCCTGCGGCTCGGGCAAGAAGTACAAGAAGTGCCACGGTGCACCGGGTGGTCCGACGGGGCTGACCGCGCGCGTCAACGGCTGACCCGAGCGCGCCTCGCTGGTCAGGCGAACTCCAGGGCCGAGCACAGCCATCGCTCGCCGGCCAGCTCGAAGCCGAGCGGCGATGGCGCGCGACCGCTCGCCGTGCCGCACGTGGATGCTCACCTCGACGCGGGTGTCGGTGACGAAGCAGCTGCGCACTCCTGCACCTGAGGCCTTACCACCTGACCGGTACGACCGGCGCCGGCCTGGTGACCGCCGGCCCGCGCCACCAGCTGGGCCCGACGGACCAGGTCGGCGTAGACCGCGGGGCCGTCCACCGCACCAGCTGGCTGGCCGGGCGGTCACCGGCGACGATCTCGACGACCGCCTGGGCGTAGCGGTGGGCCCACTGCTCGACCCGACGACGGCGGCCCGACTCGATCGGCACCACGTCGCCGCCCGGACGTCCGGGCGAGCGACCCGGCAGCGGGGAGGGTCGTAGCGCGGGGCCAGGTCGAGGGCCAGGGTGCCCTGGACGCTGGCCAGCGGCACGGCAGGCAGTCGGCGGCGGCCGGGCTGGGCGGTGTCGAGCAGGCTGGTCATCGACTCCTCTCGGTGGACGGAAGCACCAGGACGATGCCGGGGAGCAGCAGGTCGGGGTCGTCGCCGATCGCCACCCGGTTGAGCCGATAGATCCGTCGCCAGGCGGCGCCGATCTCCGCCTCGGTCGCGTCGGGCGGCAGGTCGCGGGCGGCGATGGTCCAGAGCGTGTCGCCCGGCCCGACCCGATGGGTGCCGGCAGCGTCGTGGGTGAGCGCCCCGCGGGGCTGCACGGCGGACGCCGCGACGTCCCTCGCCGGGGACGTGGACGGTGCGGGGCGCCCAGCGGCCGGCAGGCCCTCCGCCCGGTCGGGGAACGGCAGTCCGTGCAGGGGATCGGCCGTCTGTGCCACGCGGCTCTGCTGCGGGCGCGCCAGGTCGTCGGCGCCGAGGGCAGGAGTGGCCAGCCCCGCGGTGAGCGACGCGCCCAGGGCCGCGAGCAGCAGCCGGTGCAGCCACTGCGGACAGCCGCGGGGTCGCGACACCCGACCGCGAGCGGCCCCGAGGAGCACCGCGGTCGTGGCCGCCCACCACCAGGCGCCGCAGCCCAGGAGCGCCACCGCCGAGCCGGCGCGCAGCATCGACGTGAGGTCGCTGGTGCCGCGGGCCACCAACCCCAGGTCCGGGGCGAGCAGCCACGGAAGGAGGCCCACCACCGCCGTGACTCCCAGCCAGGTCGGCGCCACCCGCCAGGTCCGCATCGCATCCGATCCTTCCGTTTGCGTTTGTTTGCGATGATTCAATGATGTTGAGGGTGGTTCGTCAAGCGTCTTCTCCACAGGCTGGGTGCCGGCACGGCGGCCGCGGCCATCGGGGTGGCAGGCTCGTCCCCATGACCTGGGACGACGAGCTGGCCACGCTCTTCGCCGACCTGGAGCGGCAGGCCGAGGCGCTCTACGGCGAGGAGCGCGCGGCCGAGCTCGCCGACCGGTCCCGGGCGGAGTACGCCACCGTCTCGCTCGCCAGCCGGCTGATGGCGTCGATGGGCGAGGAGGTCACCCTCGACGTGCTCGGGGTCGGGTCGATCGTGGGCCGACTCGACCGGATGGGCGACGGCTGGTGTCTGATCCGCTCGCTGGGCACCGACTGGGTGGTGGTGGCCGAGGCGGTCGCGGCGCTGCGTGGGGCGTCGGAGCGAGCGGTCCCGGAGGCTGCCTGGTCACCGCTCACGCGGCTGGGCGTCGGCTCGACGCTGCGCGGCCTCGCCGCCGCCTCCGCCCGCTGTGTCGTGCACCGGCGCGACGGCGCGCGTCACGAGGGCGTGCTCGACCGGGTCGGCGCCGACTTCGTCGAGGTCCGGCCCGAGGTCGGCCGGGTGCAGCTGGTGTCCTACGCCTCGCTGGCGGCCGTGGCCAGTCGCGACTGACCGGCCGGCCCGGGCCTCAGGTCGCCTCGACGTCGTACGGCGGCACCTCGCCGGCCTGCAGAGGCTTCTCGCGGGGCCGCCTCGGCGTGGGCTCCTCGTCGTCGTCCTCCATGGCCTCGAGGACGTGCTTGCGCACGATCTCGCGAGGGTCGAGGTCCTTCAGCTCGAGGTCGGCGTACTCCGGGCCCAGCTCGTCGCGGAGCTCGTCGCGGGCCATGTCGGCCATCCGGCGGACCTGGCGCAGGAAGCGCCCGGCCTGGCGGGCCAGGTCGGGCAGCTTGTCGGGCCCGACGACGAGCACCGCGACGAACGCGATGACCGCGAGCTCCGGCAGGCCGACCCCGAACATGGGTGCGCCTAGTGGCTGCTGGTGGGCGTCAGGCCGAGCTGCATGCCGGCCAGGCCGCGGCCCTTCTCGGCGAGCGAGGCGGCGATCCGGGTGAGCTCGGCCGCGGCCGGTGCGGTCGGGTCGGACTCGACGATGGGCTTGCCGGCGTCGCCGCCCTCGCGCAGCGAGGTGTCCAGCGGCACCTCGCCGAGCACCGGGACGTCGTAGCCGAAGCGCTCCGAGAGCGTCGCCGCCACCCGCGCGCCGCCACCGGAGCCGAAGATCTCCAGTCGATGCTCGGCGCCGCAGTGGGGGCACGGGAGATAGCTCATGTTCTCGACCACACCCACCACGCGCTGGTGCATCATCGAGGCCATCGTGCCGGCCCGCTCGGCGACCTCGGCGGCCGCCTCCTGCGGCGTGGTGACCACGACGACCTCCGCGTTGGGGAGGTGCTGGCCGAGGGAGAGCGCGATGTCGCCGGTGCCGGGGGGCAGGTCGAGGAGCAGCACGTCGAGGTCGCCCCAGTAGACGTCGCTGAGCATCTGCACCAGCGCCCGGTCGAGCATCGGGCCGCGCCAGGCGACCACCTGGTCGCGGCGCGGCTTGAGCATGCCGATGGAGATCACCGAGACGCCCGACGGCGTCGGCACCGGCATGATCATCTCCTCGACCTGCGTGGGCCGGGAGTCGGCGACGCCGAGCATGGCCGGAACGGAGTGGCCGTAGATGTCGGCGTCGACGACGCCGACCTTGCGTCCGCGCGCGGCCATCGCCAGGGCCAGGTTGACCGTCACCGAGGACTTGCCGACGCCGCCCTTGCCGGAGGCGACCGCGATCACCCGGGTCAGCGAGCCGGGCTGGGCGAACGGGATCTCGCGCGCCGGCTGGCCGCCGCGCAGGTCGGTCTGGAGCGCGGAGCGCTGCTCGTCGCTCATCACCCCCATCGTCACGGTGACCCCGGTGACGCCGTCGACCTTCGTCACCGCGGCGGTCACGTCGCGGGTGATGGCCTCGCGCATCGGGCATCCGGCCACCGTGAGGAGCACGTGCACGGAGACGGCGCCGTCGTCGGACCGGTCGATGGAGTCGACCATCCCGAGCTCGGTGATGGGGCGCTTGATCTCGGGGTCGATGACGGTCGCCAGGGCCGCCCACAGGTCGGGGTGGGTCTGCTCGGGGGAGGGGGAGCTCATGGTGTCCAAGAGTACGGGTGGCCCTCAGGACCGGTCGCCCGTGGGTGGCTCGGTGGGGTCCTCGTCCTCGACTCCGGACAGGCGCTCCTCGAGCTCGCCGGCGAAGCTGCGCAGCTCGGAGCGCAGGAAGTCGCGGGTCGCCACCTCGCCGACGGCCATCCGCAGCGAGGCGACCTCGCGGGCGAGGTACTCCATGTCGGCATGGGCGCGGGCGTTGGCCTGCCGGTCCTGCTCGGCGACCACCTTGTCGCGGGTCTCCTGACGGTTCTGGGCGAGCAGGATCAGCGGGGCGGCGTACGACGCCTGCAGCGAGAGCATCAGGGTCAGGAAGATGAAGGGGTAGCGGTCGAACTTCAGATCGGCGGGGGCGAAGATGTTCCAGCCGATCCACACCCCCACGAACACCGTCATCCAGAACAGGAAGCGTGCGGTGCCCATGTAGCGCGCGAAGCCCTCGGCGAACACGCCGATCGTGTCGGCCTCGGGGTCGGGGCGGCGCAGCACCAGCCGGCGCTGCTCGCGCGGGGTGTCGAGTCGGCCGCGGGTGGGTCGGGAGTCGCTCATCGCACCCCCCGGTCGGCGGCCCGGCGCTCGGCCAGCACGTCGGCGCCCGCCTGGTCGCGCCAGCCGTCGGGCAGCATGTGGTCGAGGAGGTCGTCGACCGTCACCACGCCCAGCAGCCGGCCCTGCTCGTCGACGACCGGCGCGGCGGTGAGGTTGTAGTAGGCCACGTGGGCGGCCACCTCCTGCAGCGTCGCGTCGGGGTGGATGTACGTCGTCTCCTGGTCGAGCACACCGGCGACCAGCTCGCTCGGTGGCTCGCGGAGCAGCCGCTGGATGTGGGCGAGGCCGAGGAGCTTGCCCGTGGGCGTCTCCAGCGGCGGGCGGCAGACGTAGACCTGCGCCGCCAGCGACGTCGGCAGCTCCTCACGCCGCACGTGCGCGAGCGCCTCGGCGATGGTCGCGTCGGGCGGGAGGATCACCGGCTCCGGCGTCATCATGCCGCCCGCGGTCTCCTCGTCGTAGACCATCAGCCGCTTGACGTCCTCGGCCTCCTCGGGCTCCATCAGCGCCAGCAGCCGGCTCGCCTGGTCGGGCGGGAGGTCGGCGATCAGGTCGGCCGCGTCGTCGGCGGACATCTCCTCGAGGATGTCCGCGGCCCGCTCCGGGTCGAGGCGGCTGAGGATCTCGACCTGGTCCTCGTCGGGCATCTCCTCGAGCACCTCGGCCAGCCGCTCGTCGTCCATCTGGGCCACCACCGCGGCCCGTCGCTCCGACGGCAGGTCGTGCAGGGCGCTCGCCGCGTCGGCGGGACGCATGTCGCCCAGCGCCGCGATCAGCTGCGTGGCCCCTGACGGTCGTCGGGCCTGGCCAGGCCGCTGACGGCGTCCCACTCGACCACGTGGGTCTGGCCGCGGCGGCGCAGCGCCCGACCCGGCTCCTGGACCGCGAGGCGGCTGACCACCCAGTCGCGGTTGCGGCTCTGCTCGAGCCCGACGTCGTAGATCGCGCCGCGCACGCCGGTGTCCTTGATGACGACCTGACGGTCGAGCATCTCGCCCATGATGAGCGTCTCGGTCGGCCGCTGCTCGAAGCGGCGCAGGTTGATCAGCCCGGTCGTGTAGACCTGCCCGCTGTCGATGTTGGTCACCCGCGTCATCGGCACGAAGATCCGGCGCCGCCCGAACACCTCGACGACCAGGCCGAGCGCCCGCGGCTGCTGGGCGTCGGAACGCACCGCGACGACCACGTCACGCACCTTGCCGACCTGCTCCCCGCGCGGGTCGAAGACCGGCAGGCCGACGAGCCGGGCGACGTAGACGCGAGCGGGGGAGGTGGTCACGGGGAGAACGCTACTGAGAAGGGGCGAACACCGTGAAGGTGCGACCGGGGTCCAGGGTGCCGCCGGGCACCGGAGGCAGCCCGAGTGCCTTGGTCACCACGGCGGCGACGTGGGCGGTGCGGACCGGCTGCCGGCCGCCGTACCCCTTCCACTCACCGCCCGGGTCCTTCAGCTGCGGGTTGAGCGCATAGAGGTCGGCCCCCACCGCCACCCCCGGTCCCCACGCGAGGAACGGCACCCGGATGTTCGGCAGCGCCTTGGTGTTGGTGGCCAGCGTCTTGGAGCCGCCGTGGTCGGAGGTGACCACGACCAGGGTCCGGCCGGCCAGGGCGGAGCTGCCCTCGATGGCCGACAGCAGCTGCCCGAGCCGGGCGTCCGCCTGGGTCACCGCCTGGTCGTACTCCGCGCTGGTGAAGCCGGTGCGCACGCCGGTGCGGCTCGGCGCGGAGAGGTGCAGGAAGCTCAGGGTCGGTGGCTTGGCGCCGCCGAGCCGACCCAGCAGGTCGCTCATCGCGCGGGCGTCGTTGCGGTCGCCCACGTAGTCGGCGATCTTGTCGCGGCCGTTGTCGACGCCGTAGGGGTCCCGCCCGCCGTTGGCGGCGTCCCAGCTGCGATCGACCAGGGTCAGGTTGTCGCGGGTGACCAGCGAGGTCCGGTAGGCGTAGTTGTGGACCAGGTCGAAGACGCTGGACACGTAGTGGCCGGCCGCGGCATGCACGGTGCGGTCCCAGGTGCTGTCCCAGTCGACACCGTGGCCGCCCTTGTCCGGCGTCACCCGGCGCCCGGTGAGCATGCCCACGACGTTGGCGTCCCGGGTGGTGCGCTCGGCCAGGGTGCGGGCGTTGAGCGTGCTGGCGCCCTCGGCCATCAGCCGGTGCAGCGTGGGAGCCCCGGTGGCGCCGAGGCGCCGGATGCTCCCGGCCGTGAGCCCCTCGACGTCGACGACCACGACCCGGTCGGCGTACGGCGGCTGGCGCGGCGCCACCTGGGCGTCGGCGAAGACCAGGGGGTGGTCGGTGGCCTTGGACACCACCCAGTCCCGGCGGTCGGTGTAGCCGGTCCAGCGCACGTCGGAGCTGCCCATCACCCAGTCGACCGGCTGCGGCATTGCCGGCGGGTGGCAGGTGCCGTCGTGGGTGCCGCCGCTCGCGGAGTGCAGCTCCGAGATGGGGGTGATGTAGCAGAAGTAGCGTTCCCGCTCGTTCTTGTCGCCGGTGACGACCACGGGGACCGTGGGGTCCGCGGCCCGCAGCCCGGCGACCAGCTCGGCCTCGCGGCGGTAGCCCTCCTTGCGCCACTTCCAGGCGTCGCCGTGGGTGTTCGCCGGGTTGTGCGAGTTGTAGAACCAGGCCTTCTGCCCGGTCAGCTTGCTCTGCAGCAGCACGTAGGGCATCTGGATCTCGTCGCCCTTGAAGTAGGGGATCCGGATGGTGTGGGACTCCAGCAGCTTCCAGGTGTCCCGACGCCAGATGATCGAGTTGTGCACGCTGGCGCGGCGGCCCAGCGAGGTGCCGGGGTAGACCCGGAACTCGGAGCCGGCGATCTGGTCGAAGTAGTCGGCCTGCTTGGCCTGGAACTCCTGCAGCCCCACGACCTGCAGCTTCTCCTCGCGGATCGCGCGCACGGCCAGGCGCAGGCGCTTCTGGTAGCCGGCGTACTTCCCGCGGCGGTCGCCGCCGGGGTCGGTGTGGCTGGCGCCGAGGACGTTGAAGGAGCCGACCCGGAACGATGCCTGCGAGGCCGCGGGCTCGATCGCCGGAGGCCGCGACGAGGGTCGCTCGGGCTCGGTGGTCCGGCCCAGCCAGGCGACGCCGCCGGCGGTCAGGGCCGCGACCGTGACCAGGGCCGCCGCCGCTCGCAGCCGGGCGCGCCGGGCCGGGGGTCGCGCCGGCACGGGTCGGGCGGGCGAGCGCAGGTCGGGCATGGGGGAAGACCCTTCTGGGGGGAAGCGGCCGGATCGGTGACGTCTCGGGGTGTCGTCCTCGACACCCTCGCCCGGCCGTGGGGACCGTGTGCAGCGTACGCGAAAATCCGTGACTTGTGAGGCCCTTGTGACAATTGGGACGGTCGTGGAGGGGGTCGGCGGGGCGCTAGGCTGACCGACGTCCAGCCCCCCGACCGACGGGAGCCACCCCGGTGAGCACCTCCGCGCGCTCGCGCACCGTGCACATCGGACCCGACGGGCTGCACGCCCGCTCCCGCGAGGAGCTGGTGCTCGACGTGCTCTTCGACGACCGCCGGATCTGGTCGCTGTGGCTGCACCGCGACGGGGAGGACGAGCCCGACGGCGAGGGCACGTTCGTCGCCTGGCCCAAGGGGATGAAGCGGTTCCTCGACGGCGTGGCCCGGGTCAGCGTGGTGGTGCACGAGACCGGGGAGGTGCTCTACGACGAGGAGCACCGGTTCGGCGACGGCGAGGGCCGGGTCGAGGTGGTCGACCGCGACGGCAACCCGCTCGCCACCGACAAGACCGGCCGGTTGGTCAAGACCTTCGCCACCCGCAGCGCCGAGCACGTCGCTCCGCTGCTGGACGCCGTCGAGGAGGTGCTCGACGCGCTGCGCCGGGCCGGGATCGACGCGTTCGTCGCCTACGGCACGCTGCTCGGGGCGATCCGGGAGGGACAGCTGATCGGCCACGACAGCGACGCCGACCTCGGCTACGTCAGTGAGCACTCCGAGCCGGTCGACGTGATGCGCGAGTCGTTCCGGCTGCAGGCCCGGCTGGCGGAGATGGGCTACGTCACCCAGCGCTACTCCGGTGCGGCGTTCAAGGTCGTGGTCACCGAGGCGGACGGGTCGGCCCGCGGGCTGGACGTCTTCGGCGGCTTCCTGCGCGACGGCCACCTCTACCTGATGGGGGAGATCCGCGCGCCCTTCCAGCGGGAGTGGATCTTCCCGCTCGGGACGGCCACGCTCGAGGGCCGCGAGGTGCCGGTGCCCGCCGACCCCGACCGGTTGCTGGTCGCGACCTACGGCCCCTCCTGGCGCACCCCCGACCCGGCGTACAAGTTCGAGACGCCGGCCTCGACCCACCGCCGGCTCAACGGCTGGTTCCGCGGCATCCGCCCCCAGCGCCCGCTGTGGGACGGCTTCTATGCCCGCGCCCCCGAGCCCGCGTCGTGGGAGCCGTCCGACCTGGCCCGGGACGCCTTCGCCGCGCACGGCACCGACGCGACGTACGTCGACCTCGGCTGCGGCCACGGCGCCGACGCGCGCTGGCTCGCCGAGCAGGGCGCGACCGTCTGGGGTCTCGACCACGTGCCCAAGGCGTTCGCCGGCACGGCGGCGTCCCTGCCCGAGGGCTCCACCGCCCACTTCGCCGCGCTCAACCTGCACGAGCTGCGGTCCGTGCTCTCGACGGGCGCGCTGCTCGCCCGTCAGCCCGGCCCGAAGGTGCTGCTCGGCCGGCACCTGGTCGACGCGGTCGACCGCCCCGGGCGGCGGAACCTCTACCGGCTGTGCGACATGCTGCTGCGTGACGGCGGCGAGCTGTGGCTGGAGTACGTCTGCCGGCGAGGTCGCGACCGGCTGGCCCGGCGGCTGCGGGTCAAGGTCCGTCAACCGGCCCGGATCGAGGCCGAGCTGGCGGGCGCCGGCGCCACCGTGACCGGCCGTGAGGTGCTGCTAGCCTCGACACCCGTTGGCGGGAAGGCCGTCGAGGTGCCCTCCCGGATCTGTCGGATGGTGGCCACGTGGCGGTGAAGGACTCGCTCGGCAAGAGCGCCCGGACGGTCGGCGAGAAGGTCGCCGCGACCACCGTCGTCGACCTCCGTCGCCGGGTCAAGCGGCTCGAGGACGAGGTCCAGGAGTGCCGCGCGCTCAACCTCCGGCTGGCCGAGCTGACCGACCTGGTCACCGAGCTGCTGCTCCCGGTCGCGCAGCGTGACGAGGCCAAGGTCGCCGAGCTCCTCGAGCGGTACCAGAAGTCCCTCTGACGTCATGGCGCGTCGCGTCTTCTTCCATGTGGGCCTGCCCAAGACGGGCACCACCTACGTCCAGTCGGTGCTGTGGGCCAACCGCAAGGCCCTCGCCGAGCAGGGCGTGCTCTTCCCGGGCGGTCCGCGCGAGCACCTGTGGGCCTCGCTGTCCGTGCGGGAGCGGCCCGGTCTCGCCCAGCGCAACCCGGAGGCCGAGGGGGCCTGGGACCGGGTGGTCGAGGCACTCGCCGCCTGGGACGGCGACGCCCTGGTCAGCCACGAGTTCCTCGGCAGCGCCAGCGCCGAGCAGGCGCAGCGGGCGGTGGCGGCGGTGGCGCCGGCCGAGGCCCACGTCATCGTGACCGCGCGCGACCTGCTCACGGTGCTCAGCTCCTACTGGCAGGAGTACGTCAAGCACGGCTTCGAGTCGACCCTCGACGAGTTCCCGGTCAGCCGGGAGTCCGGCGACGAGTGGGGCTGGGAGGCCCTCGACCTGGCCGGGGTGCTCCGCCGCTGGGGTGGCGACCTGCCACCGGAGCGGGTGCACCTGCTCGTGCTGCCGGAGCGCGACGCCCCGCGCGAGACCCTGGTCCTGCAGTTCGCCGAGCTGCTCGGCGCCGACGCGTCGGGCTTCTCCTTCGACCGGGCGCGGGAGAACACCTCGCTGGGGCTCGTCGAGGCCGAGCTGCTGCGCCGGGTGAGCCCGCACCTGAGCGGCTTCGGCAGCGCCCTGGACCGCGGGGTCTGGATCCGGGGCTATCTCGCCCACCGCATCCTGGTGCCGCGCGAGGGGGAGCGCTTCCTCCCCTCCGACGCCCGGGTCGCCGAGCTCGCCCGGCTCGCCGACGAGGGGATCGCGGAGATCCAGCGGTCGTCGTACGACGTGGTGGGGGACCTCGAGCGGCTGCGCGTCACGGTGGCCCCCGGCAGCCTGCGCCACCCCGACGACGTCTCCCCGGACGAGCTCTTCGAGGCCTCACTCGACACCATCGCCAAGCTGATGCAGGAGATGCGCGTGGTCCGTCGCAACAACAGCACGCTGAAGAAGTCGCTGAAGGACGCGGAGCGGGCGCTCGAGGAGGCCACGGCCGAGGACCCGGAGCCCGAGTCGCGCTGGTCGCGGGCCCTCGACAAGGTACGCCGAGCGGGCGGCGGTCCCGATCCCGAGACTCGTTAGGATGCCCGCCATGTCCGACGCCCGGCTCTTCCTGCACATCGGCCTGCTGAAGACCGGCACGTCCTATCTCCAGACCGTGATGTGGCAGAACGTCGAGGAGCTGCACCGTCAGGGCCTCGACATGGTGCCCGGGTCGAAGCGCGACACCTTCCACCTGATGCTCAAGGCGCGCGACCGGTACAAGCCCGAGGTCGACCCGCCGGAGGTCGCGACCGCGCTGGAGCGGCTGCCCGGGCAGGTCGCCGCGGCGACCAGTGACCGGATCCTCATCACCGAGGAGTCCCTGGCGCCGGCCACCCCCGAGCAGATCGAGGCGCTGCTCGCGGCGTGCTCGGCTCGGGAGGTGCACCTCATCGTCACCCTGCGCGACCTGGGCCGCCAGATCCCGTCGGCCTGGCAGCAGACCCTGCAGGCGGGCATGTCGCTGACCTACCGCGGCTATCTGCGCCGGCTGCGTCGCACCGAGGGCGAGCTGCACAACCGCTACTGGTCGTCCAAGGACGTCGCGGCGATCCTCGACCGCTGGGTGCAGTACGTCCCCGCCGAGCGCATCCACCTGGTGCTGGTGCCCCCGCCGGGCGCGCCCCACGAGGAGTTGCTGCAGCGCTTCTGCCGAGTGGTCGGGGTCGACCCGGAGCGGCTCGACCGCGAGGTGCAGCGCAGCAACGAGTCCGTCGGGCGGGTCCAGGCCGAGCTGCTGCGGCGGGTCAACGCCGCACTCGAGCCGGAGTTCCAGGCCCGCGAGCTCTACGGCGACATCGGCAAGCGCTACTTCGCCGTGCGGGTGCTCGGCAAGCAGAAGGGCGAGCGCATCCGCGTCCCGCGGGAGCTCGAGGAGTGGACCCGCGAGGTCTCCCAGCGCTACGTCGACGCCATCGCCGCGGGCGGCTACCAGGTCGAGGGTGACCTCGACGACCTGCTGCCGCGGGACGAGGCGTTCACCGACGAGGGCAAGGTCTCCCACAAGCAGGTGGCCGAGGCGGCGGTCGCGGCCCTGGCCCGGATGCTGTCCGACGACATGGTCAAGCTTCGCTCCCGGAAGAAGAAGGCACGGGCCCGCCGTGGCACGCCGACAGGCATGCTGCGCCGGGCGTTCGGTTCTGCGCGTCGTCTTGGGTAGAGTGGCCGACCGTATGTCGTGAACCGACCCCGGGGGGATCCCACCATGCTGCGCAGGACCCTGTTGAGCGGCTTCGTCGCGCTGACGCTCGCCATCGGTCTCGCCCCGGCGCCGTCTCAGGGCGCTCCGGCACCGGCCGCGGCGGCCGCCATACCGTCCTCGGCGTCGGTGGCCAGCGCTGCGGCCCTGCGCGCCAAGAAGAGCTGGAAGCCTGCTCCGGGCGCGGCCTTCAACAACCCGCTGGGCAGCATCGGTGAGAAGACCAAGCTGATGTCGCGCATCGTCGCGGCCATCAACCACACGCCCAAGGGCGAGTACATCCGGATCGCGGCCTACTCCTTCGACCGGCAGTCGGTGCTCGACGCGCTGCTCAAGGCGCACCGTCGCGGCGTCCACGTGCAGATGCTGCTCAACGACAACTGGACCTCCAAGCAGACGCTGCGGCTGCAGAAGGTGCTGGGCAAGAAGGCCGGGCGCAAGAGCTTCGTGCGGATCTGCAAGGGCTCGTGCCGAGGTGGCCCGGGCAACCTGCACCTGAAGGTCTACTCCTTCAGCAAGACCGGCGCCGCCACCGACGTGATCATGACTGGGTCGCACAACATGACCGACCGCGCGGTGCGGCTGCAGTGGAACGACCTCTACACGATCAACGGCAACAAGACGATCTACGACACCTTCAAGAAGGTGTTCAACCAGATGAAGTGGGACAAGCGGGTCTCACCCCGCTGGGTCTACTTCCACAGCGGCGACTACTCCGGCCAGTACTACAAGACCACCACCGGCCCGACCAAGGCCGACGCGGTCGGCGACATCACCAGCACCGTCGCGACGAAGATCCCCGGGCCCGACAAGGACCCGGTGATGAAGCGGCTCAAGGAGATCCGCTGCAAGGCGCTGCCGGGCACCGGCAAGAACGGTCACACGGTGATCCGGATCGTCATGTACGGCTGGAACCAGGAGCGCGGCAAGTGGCTCGCCGAGCAGATGTCGGACCTCAAGCGCCGCAAGTGCAACATCAGCATCGTCGCGAGCGCCATGGGCGGCGCAGTGCTGAAGATCCTGCGGCAGCGCAAGATCGACGTCCGCAGCGCCGACTGGGACTTCCCGCCGGTCAACCCGAACGACCCGAAGGCCGTGCGCCGCGCCAACTTCTACTCCCACCTGAAGATCCTGGCCGTCAACGGCAACATGAGCGGCAAGCCGGTCAAGACGGTGTGGACAGGCTCAGAGAACTGGTCGGGTATCTCGTTCCTCAACGACGAGCTGATCCTCGAGATCGACCGGGCGCGCGTCTATCGGAAGTACGTCGACCAGTTCAACTTCATCCGCCGGCGGGCCACGCACAGCTTCGCCACCAAGCCGCTCGGCATGCCCTGAACCGTTCGCCGGTGCGGTTCGCCCTGCCTGCGCTCTGCGCGCTCCTGCTCGCCGGCTGCACCTCGACCCCGGAGAGCGGCGCCCACCCCAGCCCCGAGCCGAGCGTCTCGCGTCGACTCGAGGTCACGCAGGTGCGCGGACCCGAGCTGCTCGAGGTGCTGCCGCACGCCCAGATCGCAGCGGCCGAGGGAGTGCCCGCCGTCTACGCGCAGCTGATGCGTGAGCCGCGGTTCGGGGCCGGCCGGGATGGCTACCCACGGTCGGTGGCGCTGTGGCTCCGGGTCGGCGCAAGCGGCGGCGCCCGCTTCGACACGGGGTCGCTGCGGGCCTGGTTCAGGGCCGGCGACGGTCGACAGGCGGTCGCCGCTGCGCCGTGCGGGTCCGACGCGCTTCCGGCCGCGATCGGCCCCGATGAGGAGGTCGAGGGCTGCGTTGCCTTCTTCGTGCCCGGAGCGAGGGGTCGGCTCCAGATCCGCGGTGACGGACCCCCGGGCGCCCCGTTCGCCTACTACCTGCCGCTCGACGCCCGGCGGGCATGAGGCCACGCAGCCGGACGACGTGATCGGTGGCGGCACTCGCGCAGCGAGCCCGTCATCGGTCGCCGGTCAGCCACCCGGTGGGCACCAGATGAAGGCCTTGTCCTTCGGTGCGGGGATGCACGCCTTGTCGTTGCCGGCCGGAGCGAGCGTGACGCCGGAGCGGATCATGTAGTGGTCGCTGATCCGCCGCGACACGGTGGACTCGTCGAGCGCGTAGTTGGAGAACTGCACGGACGTGGTGCCGAGGATCCAGTCGACCGCGGTCCGCCCGGCGTTGCGGCAGCTGGACCCGCTGCGGTAGGCGCCGTTGGCGCCGTGCAGCGGGGCGGCGGCACTGATCCGGCAGAAGAAGCTCTCCCGCTCGTTCATGTCGCCGGTGACGATGACCGGGTAGCCGCTGGCGACGAAGCCGCGCACCAGGGAGGCCTCGATGGCCGTGGCGGCGTTGCGCGCGCCCTGGGCGGCGCCGTACTTGTCGGCCGGGTTGTGGAAGTTGGCGAACCAGACCTCGCGCCCGGTGTGCACGTTGCGCAGCAGCACCTGCGGCATCGGGACCCGGGCGCGGAAGTAGGGGATCGGGGTGCTCTGCGCGCGGACCAGGGTCCAGTCGGACGTGCGCCAGACGATGGAGTTCTGCACCGGCTGGTTGCCGAGCGCCATGCCGGGGTAGACGCCCCAGGAGCCGCCGGTCAGGCCGTGGAAGCTGGCCAGCTGCGAGGCCTGGAACTCCTGCAGGCCGGCCACGCTGACGTTGTGGTAGCGGAAGAGCCCGACCGTGGTGCGCATCCGGGCCGCTCCGCTGGCGAAGCGGGCCTTGTCGCCACCGCCGGAGGTGTGGCTCGCGCCGAGCACGTTGAACGAGGCCACCGTGAACGACGTGGCGTCCTTCGACCCGACGGGCAGCCGCACGAAGCCCGCGGGGATGACCACCTTCTCCTTGAAGTGCGTCGGCTTGACGATCCGGAAGCGTCTCGCCTCCTTGCGCACCAGCGGGTCGCTGCGCGAGGTCACGACGGGCGGGGAGGTCTCCGCGGCGCGGCCCAGATCGGCCGGCCCGCGGGACTGGGTCGGCGAGACCCCCGGGGCGGC
The DNA here is from genome assembly GCF_041393715.1 of Nocardioides sp. GTDB lineage: Bacteria > Actinomycetota > Actinomycetes > Propionibacteriales > Nocardioidaceae > Nocardioides. The sequence continues at coordinate 484,178 of NZ_JAWKJQ010000001.1, forward strand.
CTCGGGCACCTCGGGCCCGGTGCCCGAGCTGACCGGCGTGAGCACGTTGCTGCCGTAGAGACCGATGGCGATCAGCGTCGCCGGCACGGCGACGAGCAGGCCCGCCCGCCGGGAGGCCCGGCCGCGGGCGCGGTCCTGGGCACGCCGGGGGTCGCGTGCCGCGTGCGTGCCCATCGGTCTCCTCCGTTGCCGTCGGGCCGCTGGGCCGGGGGAACGGCGCCCAGCGCGCGGTGTCACTCCCCGCGGCGACGACCCGGCCCCGATGCTACCTCAGCGCGGGGTGCCGCCGGGTCGGAAGCGACCCCTCCGGCGGGCTCCGCGAAGGACGCTGAGGGGCACGCCAGATTGGTCACACCTGGTCGCCTCGGCGGGGCACCGGTCGCCATACTGTCGGCGACTCCGAACCTCCCCCGCGCCGCCCGCGACGCCCCCCGAAAGGACCACCATGGGTCGCCTGTGCCAGACCGATGGCCTCACCGAGGACCAGCAGGACATCCTCGAGGCCGTGCGCTCCTTCGTCGACAAGGAGATCCTGCCGGTCGCGACCGAGCTGGAGCACCGCGACGAGTACCCCACCCAGATCGTGGAGGGGCTCAAGGAGCTGGGCGTCTTCGGGCTGATGATCCCCGAGGAGTACGGCGGCCTCGGCGAGTCACTGCTGACCTACGCGCTGTGCGTGGAGGAGATCGCCCGCGGCTGGATGAGCGTCTCCGGCATCATCAACACCCACTTCATCGTGGCCTACATGCTCCAGCAGCACGGCACCGAGGAGCAGAAGCAGCGCTACCTCCCGCGGATGGCCACCGGCGAGGTGCGCGGCGCGTTCTCGATGTCCGAGCCGGAGTGCGGCTCCGACGTGGCGGCGATCAAGACCAGGGCCACCCGCAACGACGACGGTGGCTACACCATCACCGGCCAGAAGATGTGGCTGACCAACGGCGGCTCGGCCAACCTGGTCGCCGTCCTCGTCAAGACCGACGAGGGGGCCGACAGCGTCTACCGCAACATGACGACGTTCCTGGTCGAGAAGGAGTCCGGCTTCGGCGAGACCGCCCAGGGGGTCACCATCCCCGGCAAGATCGAGAAGATGGGCTACAAGGGCGTCGACACCACCGAGATGGTGTTCGAGGGCCACGTCATCGGCGCCGACCAGATCCTCGGCGGCACGCCGGGCAAGGGCTTCTACCAGATGATGGACGGCGTCGAGGTCGGCCGCGTCAACGTCGCGGCGCGCGGCTGCGGGGTCGCCAACCGGGCCTTCGAGCTCGGCGTCGAGTACGCCCAGCAGCGGCAGACGTTCGGCAAGAAGATCGCCGACCACCAGGCCGTGCTGTTCCGACTGGCCGAGATGGCCACCAAGGTCGAGGCCGCCCACCAGATGATGGTCCGCGCGGCCCGCACGAAGGACTCCGGCGAGCGCAACGACCTCGAGGCCGGCATGGCGAAGTACCTCGCGTCGGAGTACTGCTCGCAGGTCGTCGAGGACTCCTTCCGGATCCACGGCGGCTACGGCTTCTCCAAGGAGTACGAGATCGAGCGGCTCTATCGCGAGGCGCCGATGCTGCTGATCGGGGAGGGCACGGCCGACATCCAGCGGATGATCATCGGCCGGCGCCTGCTCGAGGACTACAAGCTCAAGGGCTGACCGGGGCGACGGAGGGAGACGACGATGCAGTTCGGGCGCAGCTATGAGGAGTTCGAGGTCGGGGCGACCTACCAGCACTGGCCGGGCAAGACCGTCACGGAGTACGACGACCACCTGTTCTGCCTGCTCACCATGAACCACCACCCGCTCCACCTCGACAGCCACTACGCCGGTGAGACCACCCAGTTCGGGCAGAACGTCGTGGTGGGCAACTACGTCTACTCCCTGCTGCTCGGCATGTCGGTGCCCGACATCTCCGGCAAGGCGATCGCCAACCTCGAGATCGAGTCGCTGCGGCACGTGGCACCGACCTTCCACGGCGACACGCTCTACGGCCAGACCACGGTGCTCGACAAGTGGGAGTCGACCTCGAAGGACGACCGCGGCGTCGTGCACGTCGAGACGATCGGCTACAACCAGGACGGCAAGGTGGTCTGCATCTTCCGCCGCAAGGTGATGGTGCCCAAGCAGAGCTACCTCGACGCCCGCGGCGGCGAGCAGCCCGGTCGACCGGTGCCGCAGCCCGACAAGAACTGGCCGGGGCCGCCGGCCTGAGGGCCCGCCCCGCTCAGCCGGCGTACTCGAAGGCGCCGAGGTCGACCCGACCCCGCTTCGGGCGGTCGACGTAGCGCTGCGGGTGGCGGTACTCGTAGTGCGGGCGCCTCGACGCCGGCACGAACGCGCCGCGGTTGATCGCCGGCGACCCCTGGCGGAGCCGGTAGTCGTGGTGGGCAGGGTCGCGGAACCCGCGCGAGGTGCGCTTGTTGGCGCGCCGCTCGGCGGTCGGGCCGCTGACCCAGGTGCCCCGGCCGACCAGCAGGTTGTTGCGCAGGTGGGCGCCGGTGGTGCCGGCCGCCAGCGCCAGCACGGTGCCGGAGTCCTGCGCGTTGGCGAAGGTGTTGTTGACCACCCACAGTCGGGTCGTCGGGTTGGTCAACCCTTCGGCGCCGTAGGAGACGAGCGTGCGGTTGGGGGAGTTCGGCCCCTGCTCCACGACGTTGCCGGTGATCTTGGCGTCGCCGCCGTTGGGCAGGTCGATGGAGTAGCTCGCGGTCGAGTCGAGGTCGATGATCCGACTGGCGGTGATCGTGGTCCTCAGCGCCCGCGACTTGATCTCGTGGCCGCCGTCGGCGCCGGCGAACAGGCTGCCCTTGACGTAGAGGAAGCGCACCGCGCCGATGTAGAGGTTGTGGGTGAAGCCGTCGCCGGCGCCGTTGTGGGCGAACCGCGAGCGGCGGATCTCGATGTCGCTGGCGGCGTTGGCTCCGGCGAGGATGCCGTTCTCGTTGTCGTGGAAGGAGCAGTGCACGACGGTCAGGCCGGCACCCTCGGCGCGGATGCCGGCCCCGTTGCCGTCGGGGACGGCCGCTCCGCTGAACTCGATGTTCTGCACCCGCGTCCGGTCGCCCGCCAGCACCCAGATCGCCTTGCCCTGGGCGTCGGCACCCGCCGCCTTCAGGTGGGCCACCCCGCCCACTCCGACCAGGGTGAGATCGTCCTGGGTCCAGGTGGCGGCGTCGCCGGTGTAGGTGCCCGCGTCGATCTCGACGGTGTCGCCGTTGCGGGCCACAGCCGCGGCCGCGCTGGGTGTCTCGAGGGCGCGCCCCGGCCCGACGTGCAGCGTCCGCGCCTCCGCGGCCGGTACGCCGACCAGGACGGCGGCGGCCAGCCCGAGGGCGGTCGCGACGAGTAGCAGGCGCAGGCGCATGCGTCTCATCCTGGCAGGGGTGCTGGTGCGGCCGGGCCGCGCTCGCCGGTGGGCCGGCGGTGGCGGCGCTGCGTGACGTCATCCGAACCGGCCGCTGGCACGCTCGCCCCGGATGACGCTCCCAGCAGCGTCATCCGGACCGGCCGCCGGGGCAACCGGGACGTATGACGTCCCCGGGCGCCCGCGCTGCCGGCTCGCCGCGACGCGGGGACGACGCCTCGGAGCCCGGGTCGGGTCGTGTGTCCGGCCCCGTGGGGAGGACGACGGCTCAGGCACACAACCCGGGTGGCCGGCCCGGTCGGGGCGGGTCGTGTGTCCGGCCCAGCGGGGACTACGACGGCTCGGACACACAACCCATGCCGAGGGCGCGGCCCGGGCCGTGTGGCGTGGCCCCACCCGGGCGGCCGTCAGCCGTCGGAGGAGAAGAACCGCGCCAGGGGGAGCAGTCCCAGGATCAGCACCATCGGCATCGCGAAGCCGTAGCGCAGGCTGCCGGCGCCGACCACCCCGGTCATCACGCTGCCGAGCAGCGCGCCGACGTAGTTGAACTGGTTGAAGCGGGCGATCACGGCGTCCACCCGGGCCTGCCGGGCGGCGGGGCTCAGGTCGTCGCCGCCCGCGATCCGGGCCGCCGCGGAGAAGCTGAGCGGCGCGATCACCGCGGTGCCGGCGCCCAGCAGGGTGAAGCCGGCGACCGCGACCGGCCAGGACGGGGCGAAGGCCACCACCGCGAGGGCCGCGCTGGCCACGACCGCGCTGACCCGCACCACGGGCGTCGGGCCGAACCGCGCCACCAGGCCGTCGCCCGCCAGCCGGACCAGGCCGCTCGCCACCAGGTAGGGGAAGGTGGCCAGCGCCACCAGCCGGGTCGGCGTCGCGAAGGTGTCGTCGAGGTAGGTCGGGCCCCAGGTCGCCGCGGCGGTGTCGACCATGTAGAAGAGCACCAGCGCCAGGCCCACCATCACGATCGGCCGCCACGGCACGCCGGGCGCCTCGGTGGCGGGCGGCCCGTCGTCGCGCGGCAGGAACGGCGCGAGTGCCACCACCGCCGGCACCACCGCGACCCAGACCGAGGTCTCCCGAGGCAGGTTGCCCATGGCCAGCGCCAGGGCCGCGCCGATGACGCCGCCGAGGGTCCAGAAGCCGTGCAGCGACGGCAGCACCGGTCGGCCCGCGCGGTGCTCGAGGGCGACGCCCTGCATGTTGGTGGTGGCGTCGACGATGCCGACGGTGACGCCGTACGCCGCCATGCCGACGACGAACAGCCAGAACACCGGTGCCAGCACCAGGAGCGGCACCGCCACCGCCATCGTCGCGAGTCCCGCGCGCAGCAGCACCGCGCTGGATCGACCCGCGCTGAGCTTCTCGGCCACCACCGAGCCGACGCCGGCGAGCAGCACGACCACCAGCAGCACGAGGGCCAGGGCGAGCTCGCCGAGGTCGAAGTCGCGCTGGACCGCCGGCAGCCGGGTGGTCAGCGTGATGAAGACCAGGCCCTGGGTCGCGAAGGCCGCCGCCGTGGCCGTCCGCGGGCGAGCCAGCTCCTGACGCAGGGGGGCGGGCCGGGTGCCACGACCGACCGGTGACGATGAGGCCATGGCGCCGCATCCTGGCAGACTCGGCCGCATGCCGCAGCAGGAGGAGCCCACCAGCAGGCTGTGGCTGGTGCGCCACGGCGAGACCGAGTGGAGCGCCGCCCGGCGGCACACCTCGGTCACCGACCTGCCGCTCACCGCAGCCGGCGAGCAGACCGCACGTGAGCTCGCCCCCCGGCTGGACCGGCCGTTCGGGCTGGTGCTGACCTCGCCCCGGCAGCGGGCCCGGGACACCGCGCGGCTGGCGGGCTTCCCCGACGCCGAGCCGTGCGAGGACCTCGCCGAGTGGGCCTACGGCGACTACGAGGGGCTGACCATCGAGCAGATCCGCGAGTCGGCACCCGGCTGGACGGTGTGGACCCAGCCCTGTCCGGGCGGTGAGAGTGCGGCCCAGGTGAGCGAGCGCCTCGACCGGGTGGTCGCGCGGGCTCGGCAGACCGAGGGCGACGTGCTGGTCTTCTCCCACGGACACGCCTTGCGCGCGCTGGCCGCCCGGTGGCTCGGACTCCCGGTCAGCGAGGGCCGGCTGCTCCGGCTCGAGACCGCGACGCTGTCGCAGCTGGGCTTCGAGCGGGAGACACCGGTGGTGCTGCGCTGGAACGCCTGATCCCTTGACGCGGAGTGCCGGTCCGGGGAGCCTGGCCGGTGTGACGGCTGGTGGCGACGAGCGGGGGCTGCTGGTCGGTTGTCCGCGCTGTGCCGAGCCGGTCGGCCTCGAAGCCGGCGGGGTCCGGGCCGACTGCTCGGTGCATGGTCCGGTGCCGGCCCTCTGGCGCGCCGCGCAGCCGGCGTACGACGCCTTCGGGGCGCTGCTGGTGGCCGCCGACGGGTTCCCGACCTACCTGCCGTGGCCGCTCGCCCCGGGGTGGCGGGTCAGCGACTTCGCCTATGTGGCCGGGCCGGCCGGCGCGCGGGCGACGATGACCTGCTGCTCCGGCAGCAGCGAGCTCGACGGACCGGTCGACCTGGTCGTCGTCACCGAGGAGCCGGCGACCGGCCTGGGTGCGCGCGTCGCCGGCGTGGCCGGTGACCCGGGCCCCGACCTCGGACGAGGACGCCCCGCAGCGCACGTGCGCCTGGACGGCCAGTCGGTGGCGCTGTGGCCGCTGTCCACCAGCGCCGCCGACGCGGACTTCGACCGGTCGGTGGTCGTAGGGGAGGCGCACGGGCGCTGGCTGTGGCTGGTGCTGCGACCGGCCTCGGCCATGCTGCTGCTCGGCGATGACCAGTCGTTCCGCGACGTCGCGGCGGCCGGACCGGCGCTGGTCGAGCTGGAGTTCGGCGGCCCGGCGCCCGTCTGGTGAGCCACGACTAGGCTGCGCTCGTGCTCAACACGGTGCTGCTGACGGAGACGTTCGTGACGCTCTTCGTGATCATGGACCCGGTCGGCACCGTCCCGATCTTCCTGTCGCTCACCTCGGGCCGCTCCCAGGCCACCGCTCGCCGCGCGGCCTGGCAGGCGGTGGCCGTGTCCTTCTTCGTGATCACGGTGTTCGCGTTCTTCGGCCAGCAGATCCTGTCCTACCTCGGCATCTCGCTGCCCGCGCTGCAGGGCGCCGGCGGGCTGCTGCTGCTCCTGGTCGCCCTCGAGCTGCTCACCGGCAACGACCAGGAGCCGACCGCCGCGTCGGGCACCAACGTGGCGCTGGTGCCGCTCGGCACGCCGCTGCTCGCCGGTCCGGGCGCGATCGTGGCCACCATGCTGTTCTCGCGGCAGGTCGATGCCTGGTCGGACTTCGCCGCGGTCGCCCTCGGCGTGGTGCTCGTGCACCTGGCGCTGTGGCTGGCGATGCGCTTCTCGCTGCCGATCTTGCGACTGATCAGGGAGAGTGGGGTGCTGCTGGTCACCCGGATCGCCGGCCTGCTGCTGTCGGCGATCGCGGTGCAGCTGATCGCCGACTCGGTGCGCGCCTTCATCGCCGGCGAGGGCTGAGCGACCGGTGGGCCCTAGCTCGCCGCCCTCGCCCGGCCGGCGAGCGCAGCGAGCGCGGCCGGGAAGATCGAGGCCGGAGGGGTGACCAGTCCGGCCCCGACCTGGCCGACGCCGGCACGCTTGCCGGCCATGCCGGTGTTGATCTGGGGCAGGATGCCGGTGCGGCACACCGCGCTCACGTCGATGCCGGTGGGGGTGCCCTGGAAGTCGAGCACCGGGATCGGCCAGCGAGGGTTCTCGCCGAGGGTGATCTCACGCATCCGGCGGCTGGTGGCGAGGGCATCGGGCACGGTGCCGCCCACGAAGCGGACGATCGCCGGCGCGGTCGCCATCGCGAAGCCGCCGAGGCCGGCGGTCTCGGTGATCGCGGAGTCGCCGATGTCGGGGTTGGCGTCGTCGGGGCCGAAGTCGCCGAGGTAGAGCCCGTCCGCGAGCAGCGCCGGGCCGGTGAACCACTCGTCGCCGGTGCCGGAGACCTGGATGCCGAAGTCGGTGCCGTTGCGGGCCATCGCGACCACCATGGTGCTGCCGGCGATGTCGCGGCCGGCGTCGAGGCTGAGCTTGCAGGCGGGCATCGCCAGGTTGAGGAAGAAGTGGTCGTTGCCGCCGACGAAAGCGAACGCCTCGGCCACGTCGTCGGCCGCGCGCGCGGAGCGCACCAGCGACGGCCCCAGGTCGCGCAACAGCATCAGGGTGCCGGCCCGGTTGCGGTTGTGGGCCTCGTCGCCCATCTGCAGCATCTGCCCGAGGATCGCGGTCACGTCGACCGGCCCGGCCGCCTCGACCGCCTCGGCGAGCAGTGGCCCGAGCACGTCGCGCATCCACCCCAGCCGGGCCAGCACGTCGGGGGAGTAGGCGCCGTAGCGCAGCACCTTGCCGAGCCCCTCGTTGAGCGAGCAGAAGGTACGCCGGCCGGTCGCCGGGTCCTCCAGCACGAACATCCACATCGACGGCGACACGACACCTGCCATCGGCCCCACGGCGCTGCGGTGGTGACAGGGCTCCAGGGAGACCGCGTCGCCGGCCTCGAAGAGCGCCACCGCGTCGTCGGGGTCGTCCACCAGGCCCTCGAAGGCCGCCGCCCCCATCAGCGCGCCGCGCATCGGGCCCGAGGCCCGCGCCCACTCCAGGGGTGGCCCGGCGTGCAGGAACTCGCCGCGCTGGAGGCCGAGCACCTCCGCGGCCGGTGCGACCGCCACCAGCGAGGCCTGCACGTCGAGCATCCGCGACAGCGCGAGCGCGTTGGCGGCGCCGCGGCGCGGGTCGGCGGCCACCGCGGCGAGGTCGGCCGCGGTGCCCTCCATCGGCGGCTGCCAGGCGACCCGCTCCACGGGCACCGCCTGGTCGGCGACCGCGGCGGCGAGCAGGTCGGCACCCACCGCGGCGACGGAGGTGGGCGGCTGGCTCGGCAGTGCGCTCATCGGTCTCCTCCGCGGGCGAGGGCGACCGCTCGGCGGGCGGCCGCGGCGTTGGACAGGTGGACCTCGGCGCCGGCGGCGGCCAGTGCCTCCGCCTGACGGGTCAGGCCCTGCGGGTCGCCCGCGGTGCCGACGCAGGCCACGACGACGGGGAGCGACCGGCCCTCGCGGGCGGCGGCGATGGCCGGCGCCAGGTCGGCGGCCGGGTCGGCCTGGGCGCCGTGGCCGAGCACCACGTCGAGGAGCAGCACCGCGGTCTCGGGGTCGGCCGCCACTCGGGCGAGGTGCTCCAAGCGCAGCGTGGGGTCGATCATCGGGTGCGCCCGCCCGCGGGTCAGGGCGTCGTCGCCGAAGTCCACCATCAGGTGTCCCGGGGCCATCAGGTCGCCGGAGAGCGCGAGATCGGGGGAGAGCGGGATGTTGCTGCGCACCGGGCCGAGCGCCTCGGTGGCGAGCAGCATCGCCTCGTCGCACAGCGTGCCCCCGACGAACAGCCGCGGAGCCCCCGCCGCCCCGGGGATGACGGCTCGCCCCAGGTCGGCCAGGTGGGCACGTCGACCCCCAGGTCGCCCAGCAGCGCCTCGACCTGCGTCGTCAGGTCGTCCTGCCCGGGGCCGAGCAGCGCGAACCGGACCGGGGTGCCCAGCGTGCCGGCGTACTCCTCGACGGCGGCGGCCACCTCCGCGGCGGGCGGCTTGGACACGACCAGGATCCGCTCGACCGCCGGATCGGCCTCGAGCCTCGCCAGTGCGGCCAGCGTCGACAGCCCGCCGACCTCGGCCGACAGGTCGCGGCCACCGACGCCGAGTGCGGCGGCGACTCCCACGCCGGCCGCGTCGAGCAGCGCCAGCACCTGTTGGCAGCCGGTGCCGGAGGCGGCGACGATGCCGACCGGCCCGGGCGACACCGCGTTGGCGAAGCCGAGACCGACCCCGCCGACCACGGCGGTGCCGCAGTCGGGGCCCATCACCAGCAGGCCGCGCTCGGTCGCGATCCGCTTGAGAGTCAGCTCCTGGTCGACCGGCACGTTGTCGCTGAAGACCATCACGTCGAACCCGGCATCGAGCGCGTCCATGGCCTCGACCAGTGCGTGCTCGCCGGGCACGGACACCAGGGCCAGCCCGCCACCGGAGCGACGCAGCGCCGATCCCGTGCTGCGCGGTGGCTCGGTGACCTCCGCACCCCCGGACCCGCCGCCGCGGATCGCGGCGAGGGCCGCGTCCACGGCCGCCAGCGCGGCACCGAGCGCCTCCCCCTCCTCGAGCCGGATCGCCACCACCATGTCCTGCGGCGAGGCGGCCGGCACGGTGAAGCCCATCGAGGCGAGCACGTCGAGGTTGAGCTCGGTGGCCATCGCCACCTGCGCGGCCAGCACGCCGGGCACCGCGGCCACGTCGCGACTGACCTGGAGCAGCGCGACGCTGTCGGCGTAGGCCCCGGTGCGCAGCTCCACATGCTCGTGGCTCATCGCGGCTCTCCTCTCCGCTCGGCTCCGGCCAGGGCGAGACGCACCCCGAGCAGCATCCCGCGGCCCGAGGTGTGCCCCACGGCGGCCAGTGCCGTCACCGCCGGCTCGATGCCGGTCCCCGCCCGCAGCGCCAGCAGCAGCGCACGCACCTCGGGCAGGCACTCGCCGGCGGCCGCGTCGGACAGCAGGCTCGCCGAGAGCGGGGTGGTCCGTGGCGCGTGCTCGGTCACGGCCGCCGCGACGTCCTCGACCGGGCGCCCCGCGGACCGGGCCGCCACCAGCCAGCCCGCGACCACGTCGTCGCCGACCGGGGTCAGACCGTCGCCGAGCCCCAGCAGGAGGGGTACGGCGGCCGGGTCGCCCTCGCGCAGCCGGGCCAGCGCCGGCTCCGGCAGCTGCGAGCGGGCCGGGGCCAGGTCGGCCGTGGCGGTCCCGAGCAGGGCCTCCTCGAGCAGCCGGACGGCGGCCTCGGGGTCGGAGAGGGCGGGCGCCTCGGTGGGCACCACCCGGGCCACGGTGACCGCCAGCCCCGCGACCCGGAGCTCGCCGTCGCCGATCGACGCCGGGTCGCCGGGTGCGGCGTCCGGCAGCCGGGGGAGTGTGGTGCGGACCGCGGAGGGCGTCAGGGTCGCTCCGCGCGAGACCAGGCCGACCAGACGACCGCCCACCCGCGCATAGATCGCGTGGGAGCCCGCGTGGACGACCTCACCCACCGCGCCGGTCGAGGCCAGCCGCTGCCGGACGGCCGCACCGGCGGCGCCGGCCACCCGCGTGGCGGCCGGTGAGAGGGCGCTCGAGGAGCCTGGCATTCACTGGACGCTAACGGCCGCGCTATCGTGCGCCGAATGGCGAGCCTTGCCAACGGTGCCGACGAGAGCGGGCAACAGTTGATAGCCGAGCCCGGGCAGGTCGACCTGCTCGCGGAGGAGCTCGCCCAGCTGGTGCTCGCGGGCGCGGAGCTGGCCGACCTGGTGGGCACGATCGGGCGCGCGCTCGACGCCGAGGTGCTGGTCACCACCACCGACGGCCGGGAGCGAGCCGCGCACCTCGACCCGTGCCGGCGCGAGCGGCTCGCGGAGGCAGGGCTGACCGACGAGACCGGCCGGATCCGGGTCGAGCTGCTCGACGACGAGGCCGGCGACATCGGCTCGCCGCTCCCGGGGCTGTCGATCCACAAGCGGCCGGTGGCCTCGCCGCAGCAGCCGCTCGGCCACCTGGTCGTGGTCGCCGGCCGGCAGCTCGACGACGACGGGCTGACCGCGCTGCGCCGGGCAGCGACGGCCGTGGCGCTCTCGATCACCCGCGACCAGGCCGTCTCGGCCGTGGAGAACAAGTACCGCGCCGACTTCCTGCGCGACGTGTTCCTGGGGCGGGCCGGCACCACCGAGTTCGTCCGCGAGCACGTGCACGGCTTCGGCTGGGACCTCGGCGGCGCGATGCTGGTGCTGGTGGCCCAGCTCGACCCGCAGGCGAGCTCGCCGCCGTTCGCCAGCATCGAGGAGCAGCGGCAGTGGCAGGACCGCTTCGCGCACGGCTGGCGGCGGGTGGCCGAGGCGATCGACCCGGCCCTGCCCGTCGCCGACTTCGGCTCCGAGGTGGTGACCGTGCTGCCCGCCGAGGACCCCGACGCCGCAGCGACGCTGGTGCGTCGGATGGTGCACGCCGTCGCCGGCGACAAGGGCGGTGGGCGCCGCTCCTTCACCGCGGGCGTGGGACGGGCGGCGCAGGGTGTGGCCGGGCTGCCGGACAGCTATGCCCAGGCGCGCCGCGCGGTCGACGTGGGTCGCCGGCTGCGCGGACCCGGCACCACGGCGTTCTTCGACGAGCTGGGTCTGCACCGGCTGATCGCGATGGTGCCCGACCTCGACGAGCTGCGGTCCTTCGCCCACGACGTGCTGGGCGAGCTCGCAGCGCCGACCGAGGAGGCGGCCAGCCTGCGCGAGACGCTGCAGGTCCTGCTGAACACCAACTTCAACGTCGCCGAGGCCGCCCGCACCCAGTTCTTCCACTACAACACGATGCGCTACCGCGTCGGCAAGCTGGAGCGGCTGCTCGGCCCGATCGCGTCCGACCAGAACCTGCGGCTCGACGCGGCCGTCGCGCTCCAGGTGCTGGAGGTGGTCACGCCGGATCGGCCCGGCGTCGCCGGGGACTGACCGGCCGGCCGGCCCCGCGTCCAGCGACACTCGGGGCAACTTCCGACAGCCTTCCCCCGGTGCCTTTCGGCGACTATCGCCAGTGAGGCTGTGATCCGGCGCTCACTACCTTGGGCCAACGGCACCCATCGCGAGGAGGACTTGGCCATGTCGATGTTCAAGTGGGAGGTCGTCGATCCGGCCCCCGGTGAGGCGGTCGCACCGCACCAGCGACTCCCGTGGGGCAAGACGGTGGGACTCGGCGCCCAGCACGTCGTCGCGATGTTCGGAGCGACGTTCGTCTTCCCGCTCGTCATGGGGCTCGACCCCAACCTGGCGATCATGTTCTCCGGGCTCTGCACGATCCTGTTCCTGCTGATCGTGTCCAACAAGGTGCCCAGCTATCTCGGCACCAGCGCCTCCTTCGTCGCCAGCGTCGCGGCGATCCGGGCGCTCGACTCGGGCAACGACTCGTCGTACGTCACCGGTGCGATCATGGTCGGCGGTCTGGTGCTGGCGCTGATCGGACTGATCGTGCACTTCGCCGGCGCCGGCTTCATCCACGCGATCCTGCCACCCGCCGTGACCGGAGCCGTCGTGATGCTGATCGGCTTCAACCTGGCCCCCGTGGTCGCCGGCATCTACTGGCCGCAGGACCAGTGGGTGGCCCTGCTGACCGCGACGTTCATGGTGTTCGCGGCCGTGGTGCTGCCGGGCTTCTGGTCGCGGATCGCGGTCTTCCTGGCGCTGATCTTCGGCTACCTGCTGTCGTGGATCTTCGACGGGATCTTCGGACCGATCACCTCGGTGCTGGGCGGCGCGACGGAGGCGACCGAGCACGACCGGCTGTGGGCCTGGGACGGCGTCAGCCAGGCCGCCTGGGTCGGGTTCCCCTCCGGCAAGCTGGGTGACGGCGTGTCCGTCGTCCACGGTCCGTCGTTCTCGCTCACCGCGATCCTGCTCGTGCTGCCCGGCGTGATCGCCCTGGTCGCCGAGAACACCGGCCACGTCAAGGCCGTCGCGGAGATGACCAAGTCCGACCTCGACCCCTACATGGGCCGTGCGATCGGCGCCGACGGTGTCGCGACCGCCTTCGCCAGCGCGTTCGGCGGCTCGCCCACCACGACGTACGCCGAGAACATCGGCGTCATGGGCGCCACCCGCGTCTACTCCACCGCGGCCTACTACGTCGCCGCGCTGGTCGCGATCCTGCTCGGCCTGTGCCCGAAGTTCGGGGCGATCGTCAACGCCACCCCGGGTGGCGTGCTCGGCGGGATCACCGTGGTGCTCTACGGCATGATCGGACTGGTGGGGGCGAAGATCTGGGTGGAGAACCACGTCGACTTCGGCGACCCGGTCAACATGGTCGGCCTGGCCGCCGGCCTGATCGCCGGCATCGGCGGCGTCTCGCTCACCTTCGGCAGCGACTTCCAGCTCGGCGGCATCGCCCTGGGCACGCTGCTGGTGATCATCTACTTCCACATGGTCAACGGCCGTCGCGGCTCCGATACCGGACACGTGACCCAGGCGCTTTCCCACGAGGAGTGACCGTGGGAGTGTGCTCGACGTGAAGCCCGCGCCCTTCGACTACGCCCGGCCGGACACGCTGGAGGAGGCGCTCCGCGTGCTGGCCGGGCGGTCGGGGGCCAAGGTGCTCGCCGGCGGGCAGAGCCTGGTGCCGCTGCTGTCGATGCGACTGGCCGCCCCCGAGCTGCTGGTCGACCTCAACGGCGTCCCGGGGCTCGACCACGTCACCGTCGACGAATCCGGCGTGCGGGTCGGGGCGCTCGCCCGGCACGCCGACGTGCTCGCCGAGGCCGGCGTACGCCGGGTGCAGCCGCTGGTCCCGCTGGCGCTGGAGCAGGTCGCGCACGCCACGATCCGCAACCGCGGCACCACCGTCGGGTCGCTGGTCCACGCCGACGCCGCGGCCGAGATGCCGATGGTGCTCCGGCTGCTCGACGGCTCGCTCGACGTCGTCGGACCCACCGGCCGGCGCACCATCGCGGCCGCCGACCTCTACCTCGGGCCCCTGGAGTCGAGCGTCGGCGCCGACGAGATCGCCGTGGAGGCGTTCTTCCCGGCGCTGGCGGAGCGCAGCGGGGTGGCGTTCGAGGAGATCGCCCGGCGGCACGGCGACTACGCCGTCGTCGGGGTCGCTGCGGTGGTGACCCTCGACGCCGACGGTCGCGTCTCCGAGGCGAGAGCCGGCTATCTCTCCGTCTCCGACGTGCCCGCGGTGGTCGACGTGACCGAGGAGCTGGGCGGGGGAGTCGCGCCCGAGGCGCTGGAGGTCGCGGCGACCGGGGCGCTGCTCGACCTCACCCCCGAGACCGACCTGCACGCCACCGCGGCCTACCGCGCCCACCTCGTGCGGGTGCTCACCGCGCGGGTCCTGACCGCCGCCCACGACGACGCGCTGCGACGCGCGGGTGACCACTCGGGAGGGGCGTGATGGGCGAGGCCACCCCCGAGATCCGTCACGAGATCCGGCTACGGGTCAACGGCGTCGAGCACGAGCTCGCGGTGCCGGCCCGGCGGCTGCTCTCCGACGCGCTGCGGCACGACCTCGGGCTGACCGGCACCCACGTCGGCTGCGAGCACGGCGTCTGCGGCTCGTGCACGGTGCTGGCCGACGGCCGGCCGGTGCGCAGCTGCCTGATGCTGGCGGTCTCGGCGGTCGGTCTGGAGCTGACCACCGTCGAGGGGCTGGCCGCTCCCGACGGGACGCTCAGCCCGGTGCAGCAGGCCTTCCGCGAGTGCCACGGCCTGCAGTGCGGCTTCTGCACCCCTGGCTTCCTCACCACCATCACCGCGGGTCTCGAGGCCAACCCCACGCCATCCGAGGACGAGGCCCGCGACATGGTCGCCGGCAACCTGTGCCGGTGCACCGGCTACCAGAACATCGTCGCCTCGGTGCTGCGCGCGGCCGAGCTGGGTGCCGAGGAGGCCGGCCGATGACCACGCGGATGGTGGGCGCGCCGGTGCCGCGGGTCGAGGACGAGCGCTTCGTCACCGGCCGGGGGCGCTACCTCGACGACGTCGGCCGCGACGCGCTGCACGCCGCGGTGCTGCGCAGCCCGCACGCCCACGCCCGGATCCGCTCGATCGACGTCGACGCGGTCCTCGACTGCGACGGCGTGCACGCCGTGTGGACCTACGACGACCTGGACGGCCCGATGGCCGAGCCGCTGCCGCTGCTGATCCCGCACCCCGACCTCACCCACGGCCGCACCCAGCACCCCCTGGCCCGTGACCAGGTCAACTATGTCGGCGAGGCGGTCGCGCTGGTGGTGGCCGACGACCGCTACCTCGCCGAGGACGCGCTGGCGAGCATCGTCGTCGACTACGAGCCGCTGCCGCCGGTGGTCGGCGTCGCCGCGGCCCGCGCGGCCGAGCATCTCGTCCACGACGACGTGCCCGGCAACCTGGCCGCCCGTGGTGAGCAGTCCAACGGCGACGTGGCCGCGGCGCTCGAGTCCGCCCCGCACCGGCTCTCGCTCGACCTCGAGATCGAGCGCAGCGCCTCGATGCCGCTGGAGGGTCGCGGCGTGGTCGCCCGGTTCGACCCCGACAACGGCCGACTCCAGGTGTGGTCGTCGACGCAGACCTCCACGGGGCTGCGGGCCGCACTCGCCGCCAAGCTCGGCCTCGACCTGCTGGCCGTCGACGTGATCACGCCCGACGTCGGCGGCGGCTTCGGCGTCAAGATCAACCACCCGTGGCCGGAGGAGGTGCTGGTCGCCCTCGCCGCGATGCGGCTGGGCCGGCCGGTGAAGTTCGTCGAGGACCGCCGCGAGCACTTCATCGCCTCGGCCCACGAGCGCGGGCAGCTCCACCACGTGGAGGTCGGCTTCGACGACGACGGCCGGGTGCTGGGCCTCGACGTGCGGTTCTGGCACGACAACGGCGCCTACACGCCGTACGGCCTGATCGTGCCGATCATCACCTCCACCCAGCTGCTCGGGCCCTACAAGCCGGGCGCCTACCACGTGGTCTTCGACTCGCTCTACACCAACACCGTGATCGTCACGCCCTACCGCGGCGCCGGCCGGCCGCAGGGCTGCTTCGTGATGGAGCGGACCATGGACGCGATCGCCGCCGCGCTCGGCAAGGACCGCACCGAGGTCCGGGCGGTCAACCTGATCCAGCCCGACGAGTTCCCCTTCGACCACGGGCTGGTCTTCCAGGACGGCCGCGAGCTGGAGTACGACTCCGGCGACTATCCCGCCCTGCTGGCGAAGATCAAGGAGCTGGTCGGCTGGGACGAGTTCGAGACCTTCCGGGCCGAGATGGCCGCGGAGGGACGGCGGGTCGGGCTGGGGCTCGCCTGCTACGTCGAGGGCACCGGCGTCGGGCCCTACGAAGGCGCCCACGTCCACGTCGAGACCTCCGGCAAGGTCAAGGTGGCGACCGGGCTGACGACCCAGGGACAGGGCCACCAGACGGCGTTCGCGCAGATCGTCGCCGACGCGCTCGGCGTGCCGTTCGAGGACGTCGAGGTGACCACCGGCGACACCCGGCGGATGGCCTACGCCGTCGGGACCTTCGCCTCGCGCGCCGCCGTGATGAGCGGCTCCGCGATCCACCTGGCCGCGCTGCGGGCCAGGGAGAAGGCGCTGCGGATCGCCGCCGACGCGCTGGAGGCCTCGGTCGACGACCTCGAGATCGTCGACGGGGTGGTGCAGGTCAGGGGCACCCCGGGCGCCTCGATCGACCTCGGCACGGTGGCGGTGCTCTCCAACCCGCTGCGCTACGCCTTCGACGAGGCGTCCAAGGCCGCCACCCAGTTCAGCGTCGGCGACCCCGGCAAGCCGCCGGTCGCCGAGGACGACGAGCCGGGCCTGGAGGGCAAGGACTTCTACTCCCCGCAGCGGTCGACGTTCGCGGCAGGCATGCACGCCGTCATCGTCGAGACCGACCCGGACACGGCGGAGATCTCGATCCTGAAGTACGCCGTGGTGCACGACTGCGGCCGGCTGGTCAACCCGCTGATCGTCGAGGGGCAGATCCACGGCGGTGTGGCGCAGGGGGTCGGCGGGGCGCTTTACGAGCGGATGGCCTACGACGACGCCGGCCAGCTGCTCAACGCGTCGTTCATGGACTTCCTGATGCCGTTCGTCACCGAGGTGCCCGGCTCCATCGACATCGACCACCTCGAGACGCTCTCGCCGCTCAACCCGCTCGGGATCAAGGGCGCCGGTGAGGCCGGGGTGATCCCGGGGTCCGCCGCGATCGCGGCGGCCATCGAGGACGCGGAGGGCATCCCGATCACGGCGATGCCGATCTCGCCGTCGCAGCTGTTCGAGCTGCGCGCGGCCCGCCTGGAGGAGGAACGATGAGGTTCACCGGCGAGAACACCGTCGCCGCCCCGGTCGAGCGGGTCTGGGAGGCGCTGCTCGACCCGCGGGTGCTGGTCGCGACCATCCCCGGGTGCGAGCAGCTCGAGGCCACCGGCGAGCACAGCTATGCGATGACGGTGACCGCCGGGGTCGCCGCGATCAAGGGCACCTACACCGGCTCCTGCACGCTCGCCGACCTGGAGCCCCACGACTCCCTGCAGATGCACCTGGTCGGCGCCGGCGCGCCCGGCACGGTCGACGCCACCGTGGCGGTGCGGTTCGCCGACCAGGGCGGGCAGACGCTGCTGACCTACGACGCCGACGCCGTGGTCGGCGGGATGGTCGGCGGGGTCGGCCAGCGGATGCTCACCAGCGTCTCGCGGCGGATGGCCGCGGAGTTCTTCGGCAACGTGGAGGGTGTGATCGCGGGCGGGCTCCCGGCCGCGGCGGTGGCGGCTGGCGCGGGTCCGGGGGCCGAGGGCGGGCCGGCGGTCTTCACCGCGCCGGCCCGGCCGGCCGGCTCCCCGCTGGGGGAGCGGTCGTTCGTGCTCGGCATGGCGGTCGGCGGCGCGCTCGCACTGGCGGGCGTGGTCCTGGGCGGCATCCTGGGCCGTCGCCGGTGACCGAGCTCTCGGTCGGGTCCACGGCGCGAGCCCAGCTGGCGGCGCTGCGCGACCGCCGGATCTCGGCGCGTGAGCTGCTCGAGCTGCACCTGGCCCGGATCGGCGAGCGCAACCCCGCGCTCACCGCGATCGTGTCCCTCGACGAGGAGCGGGCGCGTGAGGGGGCGGCAGTCGCCGACGCGGCGCTCACGAGCGGCGCCGAGGTCGGTCCGCTGCACGGCCTGCCGTTCGCGTTCAAGGACACCCACGCCGTCGCGGGGTGGCCGACCACCCTCGGCTCCCCGCTGTACGCCGACCACGTGCCCGACCGCGACGAGCTGATCGTGGAGCGGGTCCGGCGGGCCGGCGTGGTCGTGCTGGGCCGCACCAACGTGCCGGAGTTCGCGGCCGGCTCGCACACGTTCAACCGGGTCTTCGGCACCACCCTCAACCCGATCGACCCGAGCCGCAGCGCCGGTGGGTCCAGCGGCGGTGCGGCGTGTGCCCTCGCCACCGGCATGGTGCCGCTGGCCGAGGGGTCCGACATGGGCGGCTCGCTGCGCAACCCGGCGTCGTTCTGCGGGGTGGTGGGGCTGCGGCCGAGTCTCGGGCGGGTGCCGGAGTGGCCGCGCCTCAACCAGTGGGAGACCACCTCGGTGGGCGGCCCGATGGCCCGCAACGTGGGCGACCTGGCGCTGCTGCTCTCGGTGCTGGCCGGTCCCGACCCGCGGGCGCCGCTCGCGCTGGGGGAGCCCGGGTCGGTCTTCGCGGCGCCCCGCCCGGCCGAGCTGGCGGGGCTCCGGGTGGCGCTCAGCGTCGACCTCGGCGGCGCGTTCGACGTCGACCACGAGGTGGCGGCCGTCGTCGAGGAGGCCGGCCGGACCCTCGCGCGCGCCGGCGCTCGGGTGGCGGCCGTCGCGCCGGACCTGTCGCTGGCCGACGACACCTTCCGCACCCTGCGCGCCTGGCACTTCCAGGCCACCCTCGGCCCGCTGCTGGCCGCCCATCCAGGCGAGCTCAAGCAGTCGCTGGCCGACAACATCCGCGCCGGCGAGTCGCTCACCGGCGCCGACGTCGCCCGCGCCTACGCCCAGCGCACGGCTCTGGCGAGACGATGCGACTCTTCTTCGCCGACCACGACCTGCTGGTGCTGCCGGTCTCGCAGGTGCCCCCGTTCCCGGCCGACCAGGAGTTCCCCACCGAGATCAACGGCCGTCCCCTCGAGACCTACCTCGACTGGATGCGGTCGGCGTACTTCATCACGGTCACGGGCTGCCCCGCGCTCTCGTTGCCGATGGGCCACACCCCCGACGGGCTGCCCGTCGGTGTCCAGCTGGTCGCGCCGCACGGCGCCGACCTGCGGCTGCTGGAGATCGCGCTGGCACTCGGGGATCGCCGAGGGCGTGGGGTAGCGGAGGTCCTGCGGTTCCCGCACCGCGCTCAGCTGGTTGCCGTCTCGCCGAAGAAGGCGAGGCTCAGGGATTCCAGGAGCCAGGCCTTCCAGGTGGACTCGGTCCAACCGAGGCTCGCGCGGGCAAGGGTGTAGGAGCGGCTGTTCACCAGGAGGTAGAAGGTGTCGGAGGCGCGATCGACGGTCATCCCGGGCCGCAGTGCGTCGGCACCGATCACCTCCTCGACGAGGCTGCGCTGGGTCACGCGTCGTTGACGCTCGTCGCTGTCGATCAGTTCGCGGATCCGCAGATCTGTGGCGGCGGCGTCGCGCATCACTTCCTTCAACGCGGCCGTCCGGCCGCGATCGACGCCGTGGAGTCTAGGACGGCAGCCAGTCGCGCCGGCCCGGTCGGTGCTTCCCGGGCGTTCCTGACCCAGTCGCGGTCGAGGAGTGCGGCCGGCCCATGGTCGCCGGCGATGGTGGTGTCCAAGGCGCGGGCGAGCACGGCCTGCTTGGTGCCGAACCGGCTTGGTAGACGGTGGCTGGCGCGACCCCGCGTCCCGGGCGATGTCGACCACGGTGGTGGCCGAGTAGCCGTGCTCGATGAAGAGACGCACGGCGGACTGCACCACTCGGGCACGGGTCGCGCGGGCCCGCCGCTCGCGCTGCCGACCGGCCTCGGTCCTGCCCTTGACGGGTTCTCGCATACAAGGCAGAGTAATACACGAGTAAGACTCTGCAATGTTACGCGGGAGGCCGTGATGTCGGAGGACCCAGTGCTGACCAACCCGGACCACTACTCAGTGGTCTTCGAGAACGACCACGTCCGCGTGCTCGAGTACGTCGACCAGCCTGGCGACCGCACCACGATGCACGCTCATCCCGGACAGCGTGATGTACACGCTGAGCGGCCTTCCCGAAGGCGGCTCTACAGCGAGGACGGCCGGAGCCGCGACGTCGAGCTTTCGTCTGGCACGGCCGGATGGCTGCCCGCACAACGTCATGCCGGACACAACGTCGGCCCCGGCGAGACCCACGTCATCTTCGTGGAGCTCAAGCAGCCACGCCCTGCCGCCGAAGCAGCCCTGGGTCCGACCACACGCTCCTGAGGGCCGCATCGCATGGCGGCGACGGGAACCCGTCGGCGTGGTGGACACCGCATCGGTGACCGTGGCTCACCGGCTCCGGAGGACGGCGCCTCGGCGCGTGTCGTCGGTGCCGGTGGATAGGCCGGTCAGCAGCGCCTCGATCATGCGGTGGGCGTCGTAGTCGCCGTTCCCCTCGGCTCCAATACACAGGTTCCCGATAGCCCGCATCAGGTCGAGAGGGCGCACGTCGCTGCACATCCGGCCGGCCGAGACCTCGACGTCGAGCAGGCGGGCACACACGGGCTCGAGCCGGACCACGAAGTCGGTGTGCAGTCGCTCGAAACCGGCGCGATCGGAGGCCATGGCGTCGGCAAGGCCGTGTTTGGTGACGAGGAAGTCGGCGAACTGCTGGATCCAGTCCCCCAGAACGACCTCGTCGCCGGCCGCGGCCAGGGAGTCGACCTGGTGCTCGAACACCGCGACCACCAGATCGGCACGGGTCGGGAAGTGCCGGTAGATCGTGCCCGCGCCGACGCCGGCCTCGCGCGCGATCTCACGGACCGGTGCCTCGACCCCCGCTTGCGCGAAGACCGAGGCGGCCGCGTCGAGCAGGGACTGCCTGTTGCGACGGGCGTCCGAGCGCCGGGGGCCTGGATCGGTGGGCACGGCCTGACCTCTCTTGTAAACGGAACGCTGTTCCGTATAGTGTCTCCGGTGCTAGCGGAACGAGGTTCCGGATCAAACCTACCCGAAGGACTCCCGATGAGCTTCCTGACCGCGCAGACCATCTCCGTCCGGCCGATCAGCCTCGGTGCGCCGGAGCGTGGCACCCCCCTCCTCGTCCACCTGACGGCCCCGAGTACCGGCACCGACCTGCCCGTCATCGTCTTCTCCCACGGGTACGGCGTGTTCGGCGCCTCGATGGACACCTATCTGCCCCTCGTCGACCACTGGACGCGACAGGGGTTCGTGGTGATCCAGCCGAACCACCTGGACGCGCAGGGACTCGCGGCCGAGGACCCCCGCAACGCTGTCCTGTGGGAGATCCGGATCCGCGACCTGCGCCACGTCATCGATCAGCTCGATGCCGTTCTCGCCGCGATCCCCGGACTCCCCGAACGCACCGATGCCACTCGTCTCGCTGTCGCCGGACATTCCTACGGCGCCAGCACGGCGAGCGCGCTGGTCGGCGCTCGTGTCGTGGGCGACGACGGGGCGCTGTCTGCCTCGGCCAAGGACGGGCGGGTGGGAGCAGCCGTGCTGCTCGCCCTCACCGGGACCGGCGGCGAGGACCTCTCGCCGTTCGCCCGGGAGAACTTCCCCTTCATGAGCCCGGACTTCTCCGACCTCACGACACCGTCGTTGGCCATCGCCGGCGGCGCCGACGACTCGCCGCTGTCCCTACGCGGCCCCGACTGGTTCACCGACGGCTTCCGGCTCGCACCCGGGGTCACCGATCTGCTCACCGTGCACGGTGCAGAGCACTCCCTGGGCGGCATCAACGCCTACGACGACACCCACACGACGGACGAGAGCCCAGCCTCGGTCGAGCTGATCAGGCGTGCGAGCACGGCGTACCTCCGCAGCGTCCTCGGGATCGACCAGGAGGCGTGGCCGCTATCCGCGCCGAGGGGAGCGAGCTCGGGAGCTTCGGAGTCGAAACAGGGTGCGACGTCGCGCTCCGACCCGCGGGCGACGCCGGGTCTCCCAGGTCCCGTCCGGGCGGGCCCTGGATGAGGGCCCCTGCGGCCCAGCGGTTCCGCAGCGTCCGTCGCGTTCGCCCGGCGGTGGCCTCGTCCGCCCGGCAACATCTGCCGACCGTCGGGACCCGCGTCGGCAGGTTGTGCCGTCGTCCGGCTCCCGCGGGCTCACTTGAATGACACCCATGGCCCGGCGGATCAGGATCGGCATCGACACCGGTGGCACGTTACCGACGTCGTCGCCTTCGACGAGGAGACCGGGAGCCTGGTCACCACGAAGACCCCGAGCACGCCGGCCGACCCCGCCGACGGGTTCCTCGCGGGCGTCGAGAAGATCCTCGACCTGGCCGGGGCCGGCTACGACGACGTGGTCGCTGTCAGCCACGGCACCACGGTCGCGACCAACCAGCTGCTCGAGGGCAAGATCGACCGGCTCGGCTTCATCACCACCGCGGGCTACGAGGCGATGCTCGAGATCGCCCGGCAGTCGGTGCCCGACGGCTACGGCAACTCCTACTTCTGGGTGAAGCCCGACCGGATCGTGCCGCGCGACCTGGTGCAGGGGGTCGACGGCCGGCTCGACCACACCGGCCGCGAGCTGCGCCCCTTCGACGAGGACGGCGCCCGCCGGGTCGCCCGGTGGTTCGCCGAGCGCGGCGTCGACACCCTCGGCGTCTGCTTCCTGCACGCCTACGCCGACCCCGCCCACGAGGAGCGGATGCGCGAGATCCTCCGCGAGGAGCACCCCGCGCCGTGGTGTCGATCTCCAGCGAGGTGCTGCGGGAGTACCGCGAGTACGAACGCGCGATGACCACCCTGGTCGACGCGGCCGTCAAGCCCCGGCTGTCGTCGTACGTCGGCAAACATCAAGCAGCGACTCGCCGCCGGCCGCGAGGTGCCGTTCTCCGTGATGAAGTCCAACGGCGGTGCGCTGTCGGCCGACGAGGTGGTGCACCAGCCGACACCACGGTGCTGTCCGGGCCGGCCGCCGGCGCGCTCGGGGCGGCGCTGATCGCCCGGGTGGCCGGTTTCGACAAGGTGCTCACCTCCGACGGCGGCGGCACCTCCACCGACGTCTCGGTGGTCGTCGCCGGCGCGCCGACGCTGACCACCGAGGGCAGCGTGGGGGCCTACCCCTCCAAGATCCCGATGATCGACGTGGTCACCGTCGGCGCCGGCGGTGGCTCGATCGCCTGGCTGTCGCCCGAGGGCACGCTCAAGGTCGGGCCGCAGTCGGCCGGCGCCGACCCTGGCCCCCTCTGCTACCGCCAGGGCGGCACCGAGGTGACGATCACCGACGCCCACGTGGTGCTCGGCCGGATCCCCCCGCACCTGCTCGGCGGCGAGATCCCGCTCGACGTCGACGCCGCGCGCGCCGGCATCGAGGAGCTGGCCGGCCGGCTCGGCCTGGACCCCGAGCAGTGCGCGGTCGGCGTCCTGGAGATCTCCGCGTGGAACCAGGCCAACGCGCTGCGCCAGGTGACGGTGAAGCGCGGCCTGGACGTCCGCGACTTCACGCTCACCACGTTCGGCGGCTCCGGCTCGCTGCTGCTGTGCCGGCTGATGGACATCCTCGGCGTGCCGACCGTGCTGGTGCCGCCCAACCCCGGCAACGTGTCGGCGTTCGGACTACTCACCGTCGACGTCAAGAACGACTACGTGCAGACCCACGTCTGCCTCCAAGACGGCCTCGACCCGGCCGTCCTCCAGGCGGAGTACGACGGCCTCACCGGGCGCGCCGCGGCTGCGCTCACCGTCGAGGGCTTCGCCGAGGCCGACCACGTCTTCGCCCGCACCGCCGACGTGCGCTACTTCGGGCAGGCCTTCGAGGTCCGGGTCCCGGTGCCCGACGGGCCGGTGACGACCGAGACCGTCGCGGAGGTCGCCGCGCGGTTCCACGCCGAGCACCGCACGCTCTACGGCTACGACTTCGCCGACGACCCGAGCCAGCAGGTCGAGGTGGTCAACCTCCGGGTCTCGGGCATCGGGCCGATCCGCCGACCGGAGGTCCCGGCCGCGCCGTCCGACGGTGGCGAGGGCACCCCCACCGGCAGTCGTCCGGTCTGCTTCGACCCCGGCGCCGGCTTCGTCGAGACCCCGGTCCACTGGCGGCCCGACCTGCGCGCCGGCCAGGTGCTCGAGGGCCCGGTGGTCGTGGAGGAGTTCGGGTCGACGGTGCCGATCCACCCGGGCTTCACCGCCCGCGTCGACGACTACGCCAACCTCGTGGTCTCCAGGAGCGCGTCGTGAGCGCCCCGGCCCAGCCGACCGGTTCGCGCCGCGCCCCGACGGCGTTCCCCTTCGGCAGCCTGACCCCCGACGCCGGCCGCGGCGCCGACCCGGTGCTCGTCGAGATCGTCCAGGGCTCGCTCGCGGCGGTGGAGCGCGAGGTGGAGACGGCGATCGCCCGGACCAGCCGGTCGCCGATGATCCGCGACGCCCACGACTTCCGCGCCGGCATCCACGACCGGCTGCTGCGCAAGCTCACCGGCCGGTCCTACTCCGCCCTCGTCCACCCGGTCGCCCGCGACTTCCCGCTCGACACCATGCGCGAGGGCGACGTCTTCTTCCACAACGACGTCTATCTCTCCGAGGGCGGCATCGGCCACCTGCCCGACCTGTGCGTGACCGTGCCGGTCTTCGCCGGGCCCGACGACGATCGCCGCGTGGTGGCGTTCGTCCAGGCGTTCGGTCACCACGACGACATCGGCGGCGCCGTACCCGGCTCGATGCCCTCGCACGCCACCTCGGTCTTCGAGGAGGGCCTGATGGTGCCACCCATCAGGCTCTGGGACGCCGGCCGGCCGGTGCGCTCGGCGCTGGCGATCATGACCCGCAACTCGCGGATGCCCGAGTCGCTGGCGGCCGACCTCGACGCGGAGTGCGCGGCCTGCCTGATGGGCGCCCGCCGCCTCGGCGAGCTGTTCGACCGCTACGGCGTCGACACCGTCGAGGCCTGCTTCGACGCGGTGATCGACCGGTCGACGCAGACCTACCGTCGCGAGATCCTGGCCAAGATCCCGGTCGGCAGCTGGGTCTGGGAGGACTACGCCGAGCACGACGGCGTCGACGAGCCGCGCCTGCACACCCAGCGGATCACGCTGACCCGCACCCCCGCCGACGACCCCGACGGGGAGCGGCTGGTGATCGACTTCGACGGCACCGGCCCGCAGGCCCGCGGCCCGATCAACCACTGCGGCGACTACTCCGACGGGGTGTTCCTCAAGAAGTGGCTGGCGCCGATCCTGCGCAACCTCGCCGACACCCCGGAGCGGATGGCCGAGCTCGACGTCAACGAGGGCGTGGTCCCGCTGATGGAGCTGCGGTTCCCGCCGCCGGGCACGCTGCTCACCCCGGTGTTCCCGGCGCCGACCAACGCCCGCACCTTCGTGATCCTGCGGCTGCTCGGTGTGCTCGCCGGTGTGCTCGCGAAGGCCGTCGACGGCCGGATGCCCGCCGACCAGGAGACGATCCGCTACACCGGCGTCTACGGCGAGGACCTCGACGGCCGCCCCTACCTCATGCGCGAGGTGCTCGGCGGCGGCTCCGGCGGGCGCTACTACGCCGACGGCGAGGACACCATCCACGTGGTCCCCGACTCCCGCAACCTGCCCACGGAGTTCACCGAGTCGCGGTTCCCGTTCGTGGTCGAGTCGCTCGGGCTCGCCCTCGACTCCGGCGGGCCGGGGCGGTTCCGCGGCGGCCTCGGCTACGAGAAGCAGCTGCGGATGCTCAAGGACGCCCACTTCATGTCGATCGCCGACCGGTCGATCCTCGCCTGCTGGGGGGTCAACGGCGGCAGGGCCGGACGGCCGTTCCAGGTCACCATCGACCCCGGCGGACCGCACGAGCGCGAGGTCGACGCGCTGGCCGACGACGAGCCGGTGCGCGCCGGCGAGCTGATCCGGATCCGCACCACCGGCGGCGGCGGCTGGGGCGACCCGCTCACCCGCGACCCCGAGCTCGTCGTGCGGGACGTCCGATGGCGCAAGGTGTCGCCCGAGGCGGCCCTCGCCGACTACGGCGTCGTGCTGACCGGCTCGCTCGACGACGACTCCCTGGGCCACGACGCCGCCGCCACCGAGGCGGAGCGGGCCTCGCGCCCCGAGCCCGGCGACGCGTTCTTCGACCGCGGCCCCGGCTATGCCCGGCTGTCGGGCGGAGCCGTCTCGGCCGCGGTCGACCACCTGGACGGTGCCCGATGAGGATCCTGCTGGCGCTGGGTGGCAACGCGATGACCGCGCCCGACGGCCGGGCCCGCGTCGAGGACCAGATCGCGGCCGCGCAGGTCGCCATGGACGCGGTGGGCGATCTGGTCGCCGGTGGCGACGACGTGGTGATCACCCACGGCAACGGCCCGCAGGTCGGCAACCTGCTGGTCAAGAACCAGCTCGCCGCCCAGGTCGTGCCGCCGGTGCCGCTGGACTGGTGCGGGGCGCAGACCCAGGGCACCCTCGGTGCGACGCTGCTCAACGCCCTCGACCGCGCGCTGGCCTCCCGCGGCGTACGACGACCGATGGCGGCCTTGGTCACCCGCACCCTCGTCGACCGCGACGACCCCGCCTTCGCGCGGCCCAGCAAGCCGATCGGGCGCTACGTCACCGCCGAGGAGGCGGCGACGATGATCGAGCACGGCGAGACCTGGGAGGACCGTGGCGAGCGGGGCTGGCGGCGCGTCGTGCCCTCCCCGGAGCCGCTCGAGGTCCTCGATGCGGCCGCCGTCACGACCCTGTTCGAGGCCGGCTTCGTGGTGGTGGCCAACGGCGGCGGCGGTGTCCCCACGGTGCGTGCCGCCGACGGCTCCCTGGGCGGGATCGAGGCCGTGATCGACAAGGACCTCGGCGCCGAGCTGCTCGCGCGCACGGTCGGCGTCGACCTGCTCGTGGTCGCGACCGACGTGTCCCACGCCGTCCTCCACTTCGGCACGCCGCAGGCCGAGGACATCGGTCGGGTCGACGTCGACCGGATGCGAGCCCATGCCGCCGAGGGGCACTTCGCCGGCGGCTCGATGGGCCCCAAGGTCGAGGCCGTCTGCCGGTTCGTCGAACGGTCCGGCCGCCCCGCTGCCATCACCGACCTGAGCACCATCGGCGCCGCCGTCGCCGGCCGCGCCGGCACCATCGTCGTTCCCGCATGACCCGACCGAGAGGAAGGCACACCATGTCCGAAGCCCCCACCAGCGCTCCGCCCGCCATCGAGGTCCGCAAGGTGCCGCTGCACAGCGTGTCCGACGCCTCCGAGCTGACCGCGCTGATCGACGCCGGGGTGATGGACGCGAGCAGGGTGATCGCGGTGATCGGCAAGACCGAGGGCAACGGCGGGGTCAACGACTACACCCGGATCATCGCCGACCGTGCCTTCCGGGAGGCCCTGATGGCCAAGGGGGCGCCCGCCGACCAGGTGCACGGCGTCCCGATCGTCTGGTCGGGAGGCACCGACGGCGTGATCAGCCCGCACGCCACGATCTTCGCCACCACCGACGTGCCGGCCGACGACCCCAGCCGCGACGAGCTGCGGCTGACCGTCGGCTTCGCGATGAGCGAGCCGCTGCTGCCCGAGGAGATCGGGCGCACCGCGATGGTCACCAAGGTCGCGGACGCCGTGAAGGTCGCCATGGAGCGCGCCGGGATCACCGACCCGGCCGACGTGCACTACGTGCAGACCAAGACGCCGCTGCTGACGATCCACACCATCCGCGACGCCAAGAGCCGCGGCGAGACGGTGTGGACCGAGCACACCCACGAGTCGATGGACCTGTCCAACGGCACCACCGCGCTCGGCATCGCGGTCGCCCTGGGTGAGATCGAGATGCCCTCCGACGCCGACGTGATGCACGACCGCTCGCTCTACTCCTCGGTCGCCTCGTGCTCCTCAGGCGTCGAGCTCGACCAGGCCCAGGTGGTCGTCGTCGGCAACGCCACCGGGGTGGGCGGGCGCTATCGCATCGGCCACTCGGTGATGCGCGACGCCCTGGACGCCGACGGCATCTGGGAGGCGATCCGCGACGCCGGGCTCGACCTGCCCGAGCGGCCGCACTCGAGCGACCTCGAGGGCCGCCTGGTCAACGTCTTCCTCAAGTGCGAGGCCTCGCAGGACGGCCAGGTGCGGGGCCGCCGCAACGCGATGCTCGACGACTCCGACGTGCACTGGCACCGGCAGATCAAGTCATGCGTCGGTGGGGTCACCGCGGCGGTGACCGGGGACCCGGCGGTCTTCGTGTCGGTCTCGGCCGCCCACCAGGGTCCCGACGGCGGCGGCCCGGTGGCCGCGATCATCGACTGCGGCTGAGCCGCGGTCCGGCGCCGTCGGGTCAGCGGCGGCCGAGTCGCTGGAACCGCTGCAGGACGCCGTGCGGGACGGCGCGGCTCAGCGCGGTGATCGCCTTGTAGGACGCGCCCGGCACGGAGAGGGCGCGACCCTTGTCGAAGTCGGCCAGCGCCTTGGTCACCAGGAACTCCGCGTCGAGCCACAGGAACTCCGGCGCGCTGCCGCGCGAGACGCCCATCCGCTGGTGGAACTCGGTGCGGGTGAAACCCGGGCACAGCGTCGTCACGGTCACCCCCTGAGGCCGGTACTCGGTGGCCGCCCACTCGCCGAAGCTGTTCACCCAGGACTTGGACGCCGAGTAGGTGCCGCGGGGCAGGTAGGCGGCCACGCTCGAGACGTTGATCAGGCCGCCGCTGCCGCGGGCGGTCATCGCCCCGAGGGCGGCGTGGGAGAGCCGCATCACCGCCGTGACGAGGACGTCGAGCATCGCCTGCTCATCCTCGACGTCGTTGACCAGGAACGGCCGCTTCAGGCCGAAGCCGGCGTTGTTGACCAGCAGGTCGACGGGTCGCTCGTCGTCGGCCAGCCGGGCCTCGACGGTGGCCAGCTGCTGGCGATCGACCAGGTCGGCGACCAGCGTGCCGACCTGGACGGCGTACTCCTCGGCGAGCGACGCGGCCACCTCGGCGAGCCGGTCGGCGTCGCGAGCCACCAGCACCAGGTCGTGGCCACGGGCGGCGAGCTGGCGGGCGAACTCGTGGCCGATGCCGGCGGTGCCGCCGGTCACGAGCGCGACCGGGCGGTCGGTGGTGGGGTGCGACATGCCGTCCAGCAAAGCAGGTGGGAGCACGGAGGTGTGGTGTGGGTCCGGCATGATGGGTGTCGATGACCCTCACCCTCGCGATCGCCAACCAGAAGGGCGGCGTGGCCAAGACGACCACGGTCGCCTCCCTGGGTGCCGCGCTGGCAGATCTCGGCCACCGGGTGCTGCTGGTCGACCTGGACCCGCAGGCCTGCCTGACCTTCTCGCTGGGCATCGACCCCGAGGACCTCGAGCTGTCGCTGCACCATGTGCTGACCAAGGGCCTTCCGCTCGCCGACGTCATCGTCTCGACCGAGGACGGGGTCGACTTGGCGCCGGCCACCATCGAGCTGGCGCGGGCCGAGGCCGACCTGCTCACCCGCACCGGCCGCGAGCACGCGCTGTCCTCGGCTCTCGAGGACCTCACCGCCCCCGACGGCGGCGACTACGACTGGGTGCTGCTCGACTGCCCGCCCTCGCTGGGCATCCTCACGGTCGCGGCGCTGACAGCCGCGCGCGGGGTGCTGGTGCCGCTGCAGTGCGAGACGCTGTCCCACCGCGGCGTCGGTCAACTGCTCGACACCGTCCACGACGTACGCCGGTTCACCAACCGCGGGCTCGAGGTGTGGGGAGTGCTCCCCACGCTCTACGACGGCCGCACCAACCACGCCCGCCGGGTGCTGGAGACGATCTCGGACACCTACGACCTCGAGGTCGTCGAGCCACCCATCCCCAAGACGATCAAGTTCGCGGAGGCGCCAGCCGCCGGGCGGTCCATCCTGCGCACCAGCCGCAGCAGCAAGGGCGCCAAGGCCTATCGCGAGGTCGCCGAGGCGCTGGTCGCCCGCTCTCGTCGTCGCCGGCGCCCGTCGAAGGGGGGCCGATGAGCGAGGGTCGGCACCGGCAGCCAGCGGCGCCGCAGGCGTGGCGCGGGATCTTCGCGGTGCTCGCGGCCGGTGTGACGACGGTGGCGGTGCTGGGTGGACTCGGTGCACTGCCGTCCTCGGCCACCGGCGACGCGGAGGACTCCTCGGCTGCGATCGCGTCGAGCGGGTTCGACGAGCAGGGCGGGTCCGACGAGCAGGGTGGGTCCGACGAGCAGAGTGGCGGCTCGTCGGGCGACGCCGCGGCCGGAGCGGCCGGCTCCGACCCGACGCTGGTCGCCGAGGTCGACGACTCCGGTCTGGCCGGCGCCGGGGGAGAGACCGTGCCGGCCGCCGACGAGGCGCTGCCCGCCGACTCCGGCCAGGGCCGCCGGGTGGTGTTCTCCGAGAGCAGGCAACGGGTCTGGCTGGTGAGCGGACGACAGCACGTCAAGCGGACCTACCCGGTCTCGGGCAGCATCTACGACAACCTCCAGCCGGGCAGCTATGAGGTCTACTCCCGCTCCGAGCAGGCGTGGGGGATCGACGACTCCGGCACCATGCGGTGGTTCGTGCGCTTCACCCAGGGCCAGAACGCGGCGATCGGCTTCCACGACATCCCGGTGGCCGACGGCGTCCCGGTGCAGACGGTGGCGCAGCTCGGCACCCCGCAGTCCCACGGCTGCATCCGGCAGCGCACCTCCGACGCGCGGGCGCTGTGGCGGTTCGCGCCGGTCGGTACGCCGGTGGTCGTCACCACCTGAGTGGGTCGCGGCGGCTGCCGCGACGCCCCAGCTGCCCCTGCCCGGCCGATCCCCGCGGCCGGCCGCGCCCAGCGGGCGGGCCGAGCCGTTCGTTCGTTCGGTCGGTCGGTCAGGCCGACTCGGTCGAGGCGCTGGTGGCCTCGCCGGAGGGACGGCCCCCGCCGGAGCCACCGCGGCGGCGCCGCCGCCGGTTGCGGGACGGGCGCCGTTCGGCGTCGTTCGCCTGGCCGCCGCCCTCGCCGGACTCGGCCCCCGGAGCCGCGCCGTCGACCGGCCGGCCACCACGGGAGCGGGTGCGCTGCCGGTTGCGGTTGCGTGAGGACCGCTCGCGAGGCTGGTCCCCGCCGGAGCCGTCGCCTCGCCGCTCACTGCGCGGCTTGTCCTCGCGGGGTGCGGGCGGCACCAGCCTGCCCTTGGTGTCCGCGGGGATCGCCAGGTCGTGGTAGAGGTGCTCGGAGGTGGAGTAGGTCTCCTGCGGGTCGTCGAAGGGCAGGTCGAGCGCCTTGTTGATGACCTTCCACCGGGTCAGGTCCGCCCAGTCGACGAACGTCACGGCGGTGCCGGTGGCGCCGGCCCGGCCGGTGCGGCCGATCCGGTGGACGTAGGTCTTGTCGTCCTCGGGACAGGCGTAGTTGACGACGTGGGAGACGCCCTGCACGTCGATGCCTCGAGCGGCGACGTCGGTCGCGACCAGCACCTGGATCTTGTCCTCGCGGAACTTCGCCAGCGCCCGCTCGCGCGCGGCCTGGGCCATGTCACCGTGGAGCGGCGAGGCCTTGAAGCCACGCTCGGCCAGGTCGTCGGCGACCCGCTGCGCCTGCCTCTTGGTGCGGGTGAACACGATCATCTTGGTGGCGTCGTCGGCCTGCAGGATGCGCGCCACGATCTCGGGCTTGTCGAGGTCGTGGGTCTGGTAGATGTACTGCGCCGTGGCGGGGACGGTCTGGCTGTCCTCGCTGGACTCGGCGCGGATGTTCATCGGGTGCCGCATGTGGGTGCGAGCCAGCGCCACGATGGCGCCGGGCATGGTGGCCGAGAACAGCATGGTCTGCCGGGTCTCGGGCGTCATCGAGATCAGCCGCTCGACGTCGGGCAGGAAGCCCAGGTCGAGCATCTCGTCGGCCTCGTCGAGGACCAGGGCGTGGACGTGGGAGAGGTCCAGCGCGCGGCGGTTGGCCAGGTCGATGAGCCGGCCGGGCGTGCCGACCACGATGTCGACGCCGGTGGACAGCGCGTCGAGCTGGGGGTCGTAGGGCACGCCGCCGTAGACGGTGAGCACCCGCATGCCGCGGTCGGCGCCGGCCAACGCCAGGTCACCGCTCACCTGGAGCGCCAGCTCGCGGGTGGGGGCGACGATCAGCGCCTGAGGCTTGCCCTCGGGCAGGTCGGCGTAGTCGCGGTCGGTCGGGGCGACGCTGCGCTGCAGGACCGGGATGCCGAACGCCAGCGTCTTGCCGGTGCCGGTGCGGGCCTGGCCGATCAGGTCGGTGCCCATCAGGGCCACCGACAGCGTCATCTCCTGGATCGGGAAGGGGGTGGTGATGCCGGCGCGCTCGAGCGCGTCGCAAATCTCGGGGAGCACCCCGAGCTCTCTGAACGTAGTGATGGTCTTGTCGCTTTCGTCGGGTCGTCGTGCGGCGGACACCGGGCGATCGACGATCAGACGAGATCACAGACGCACAGGGGGTCTGCCGCGCACATTCGTGGCGAGCACTGGTCAGGACGCCGGAGCGACCGGTGCCGGCTCGCCTGCCCGCCGGCCGGGTGGACGGCGGACTGTGGTCCCCATGGTATCGGTAGGGTGCGCCTGTGGGTGCATCGACGGGACCGGACGCGCCGGCCGGACGACCCGAGGACGCCCCGCCCGACGTCGGGACGGACGGCTGGTCGGGCCCGCTCGCCGATCCGGCCTACCGCGTCGCCGTCGTCGACCTGCTGGGGGTGATCGCCTACGGCGAGCTGTCGGCGTTCGAGCGGCTGGCGGAGGACGCGACGATGGCGCCGACCCTCGACGACAAGCTGGCGATGGCCGGCATGGCGGCGGCGGAGTTCGGTCACGTGGCGGCGCTGCGGGACCGGATCGAGGCCCTGGGCGGAGACGTGACCCAGGCGATGGCCCCGTTCCAGCGGGCGATCGACGGCTTCCACGACCACACCGCACCGACGGACTGGTACGAAGGCCTGGTCAAGGCCTACGTCGGCGACGGGCTCGCGGCCGACTTCTACCGCGAGATCGCCGCCACGCTGGACGCGGAGACCCGCGAGCTGGTCGTCGCCGCGATGGCCGACGTCGGGCATGCCGACTTCGTGGTCGACCGGGTGCGGGCCGCGATCGCGGCCGACCCGCGGGTCGGCGGACGGCTGGCGCTGTGGGGGCGTCGGCTGATGGGCGAGGCACTCACCCAGGCGCAGCGGGTGGCGGCCGAGCGCGACGCGCTCACGGCCCTGCTCGCGGGCGGTGTGGACCGGCCGGGCATGGACCTCGCGGCGATCGGCCGGATGTTCAACCGGCTGACCGAGCGGCACGCCGCGCGGATGGCCGCGCTGGGCCTCGACGCCTGACGGGACGCATGACCGTCAGCGGCCCCCACGACCGGGCGGTCGTGGGGGCCGGCGCAGGCGCGTGCGGTCAGGTCTTGCTGCGACCGGTGGCCCCGGCGGCGACCATGACGAGGACCGCGGCGACGGCGACCTGCCAGACGTGGCGCCACCAGTCGATGCCGTTGGTGTCGGCCTTGAAGAAGATCGTGTACAGGAAGTTGCCGATCAGGATTCCGCCGATGCCGCACACGATGGTCAGCCACAGCGGGATGTTGTCGCGGTCGCCGGGGGCGACCCACTTGCCGAGGAGGCCGATGATCGTGCCGCCGATCAGAGCCCACAGGATTGCGCTGAGCATGGGATTCCTTTCCGGTTCCTCGCCCCTGCCGAAGGCCCAGCCACGCGATGTCCACATCATGCACCGGCAGGGCCGCCACCGGGTGAAGCCGGACGGCCGACGTGTCGGCGCCGGGGGAGCGGTACCCGTCAGCGCCACCGGCAAACCCGCTCAGGGGCGGGCGCAGGCTCAGCGGACTCCGACCTGGCCGGCGACGCCGCCGCCGATCTCGACGTAGGCCAGTCGGTCGGCGGGGACGACGACGCGCCGGCCCTTGCCGTCGACCAGGGTCAGCACCCCGCTCGAGGCCACGGCGTCGGCGACGGCCTTCTCCACCGCGTCGGCGCTGTCGTCGGTCTCCACGGTGAGCTCACGGGGGGCGTGCTGTACGCCGATCTTGACCTCCATGCGCTCAGTCTCCACCACGGGGCAAGACATCGGTCTCCGGGGGGCCGGGCTCGTCGGTGAGCGGGTAGCCGCGGATGCCGCGCCAGGCGAGGCCGGTCACCAGCGCGACCGCCTCGTCACGGGGCACCTCGGCCCCGTCGGCGAGCCAGAACCGCGAGCTCACCTGGGCCATGCCGACCAGCGAGACGGCCAGGAGCCGCGAGGCGTCGTCGGGGAGCCCGGTGTCGTCGTGGATGACGTGGGCGATCATGTCGGCGCACTCGTGGGTGACCCGCTCGAGCTGGGCGCGCACGGCGGGCTCGTTGGTGAGGTCGGACTCGAAGACCAGCCGGAACGCGCCGCTCTCGCTGGCGACGTAGTCGTAGAACGCGTCGATGGTCGCCGCGACGCGCTGCTTGTTGTCGTGGGTCGAGGCCAGCGCCTGGCGACAGTTGTCGATGATCGTGTCGCAGGAGGAGTCGAGCAGTGCGAGGTAGAGCTCGAGCTTGCCCGGGAAGTGTTGGTAGAGGACCGGCTTGGACACTCCGGCCCGCTCCGCGATCTCGTCCATCGCGGCGGAGTGGTAGCCCTGTGCCACGAACACCTCGAGGGCGGAGGCGAGCAGCTGGGCCCGTCGCTCGCGGCGCGGCAACCGGGCACCCCGGGGGCGGGGTGCGTCGTCGTAGCGCGCGGCGGTCACCAGGGCTCCTTCCCTCGAGGACTCGGGGAGCCGACCCATGGCGGCTCCGGGCGGAGGAAGCCTACCGCCGGGTAGAGCCTCCCGGGTGATGCCGCCCCGGCCCGGCGGCCGTCCGGATCCCGGACGACCTGTCCGAGGAGAGAGACGGCCAGCCACGATGGAGGGAACAACGGCGCCGGTGCGAGCGTTGCGCCGACACCCGTCCGTACGACCGCCACGACCGTCGTACCCACGCCGCGAGACCCGAACCGAGGAGTATCCGTGAGCTTTCCCCCGCTGGTGGAGCCGGCCGACGAGCTGACCATCGATGAGGTACGCCGCTACAGCCGGCATCTCATCATCCCCGACGTCGGGATGACGGGGCAGAAGCGGCTCAAGAACGCCAAGGTGCTGGTCATCGGGGCCGGCGGCCTCGGGAGCCCGGCGCTGATGTACCTCGCCGCGGCGGGGGTCGGCACCATCGGGATCGCGGAGTTCGACGAGGTCGACGAGTCCAACCTGCAGCGCCAGATCATCCACGGCCAGTCCGACATCGGCCGGCCCAAGGCGGAGTCCGCGCGCGACTCGATCGCCGAGGTCAACCCACTGGTCACCGTGATCGTCCACAACGAGCGTCTCGACAACGACAACGTGATGGGCATCTTCGAGGGCTACGACCTGATCGTCGACGGCACCGACAACTTCGCCACCCGCTACATGGTCAACGACGCGGCCTTCTTCCTCGGCATCCCCTACGTGTGGGGGTCGATCTACCGCTTCGACGGCCAGGCGTCGGCGTTCTGGCCGACCGCCACGCTGGCCGACGGCAGCAGCGCCGAGGCCCCGTGCTACCGCTGCCTCTACCCCGAGCCGCCCCCGCCCGGCATGGTGCCGTCCTGCGCCGAGGGCGGCGTGCTGGGCGTGCTGTGCGCGTCGATCGGCTCGATCCAGGTCAACGAGGCGATCAAGATGATCACCGGCGTCGGCGAGCCGCTGGTCGGCCAGCTGATGATCTACGACGCCCTGGAGATGAGCTACCGCAAGCTCAAGGTCCGCAAGGACCCGAACTGCGCGCTGTGCGGTGAGAACCCGACCGTGACCGGGCTGATCGACTACGACGCGTTCTGCGGCGCGATCTCCGAGGAGGCCGCCGACGCCGCCGCGGGCCACACCATCTCGGTGGTGCAGCTGGAGCACATGCTCAAGGAGCGCGAGGAGGGGTCCCGCGACTTCCTGCTCGTCGACGTGCGCGAGCCCAACGAGTGGGAGATCAACCGCATCCCCGGTGCGGTGCTGATCCCCAAGGGGGAGTTCCTCAACGGCAACGCGCTCTCCGAGCTGCCGTCGGTCGACTCCGGCCGGCAGGTCGTCCTCTACTGCAAGGGCGGCGTCCGCTCGGCGGAGGCGCTGGCGGTGCTCAAGGGCGCGGGCTACGACGACGCGATCCACGTCGGCGGCGGCGTGGTGGCCTGGGTCAACCAGATCGACCCCAGCCAGCCGGCGTACTGAGGCTCCGCACCCGCCTCACAGGTCGATGACGACCTTGCCCACCGCGCCGCCCTCGACGGCCCGGTGGGCCTCGGCGGTGTCGGCCAGCGAGAAGCGGTGGAGCGGCAGGCCGGCGTCCTCGCCGACCCGGAGGGCGCCGTCGAGCAGGGCCGCGTCGATCGCGGCGACGGCCTCGTCGATCGCCGCGTCGGGCACGGTGTAGAGCAGCACGAACTGGTAGCGGGTGTTGGTGGTCATGTGTGCCCGCACCGGGATCGCCGCGGTCGGGGCGTCGTTGGCGTAGACCGCGATCGTGGCGTGCGGGGCGACGACGGCGGCGTCGAGGTCGGCGTTGGTCGCCGGGGCCACCTCGACGATGACGTCGACGCCGTCGGGGGCCGTGTCACGGATGCGGCTCGCGGCGTCGTCGGCGCGGTAGTCGACGACGTGGTGGGCGCCCGCCCGCCGCGCCAGCTCGGCCTTCTCCGGCGAGCTGGTGGTGGCGACCACCGTGGCGCCGGCCCATCGGGCCAGCTCGATCGCCGCGTGGCCGACCGCGCCGGCGCCGCCGGCGACCAGGACCGTCCGGCCGGCCAGCGCCCCCGGCGCCAGTCGCTGCGGGCCGTCCTCGGCGACGGTCAGGCACCGGTGGGCGGTGATCGCAGGGACGCCCAGCGCCGCGCCCAGGTCGGCGGACGCGCCGTCGGGCAGCGGCCGGACGTGGCGCGCCGGCAGGACGGCGTACTCCCGCGTGGTGCCGCCGGCGAGCCACACCCACGCCGGGTCGCCGGGGGCGAGGCCCTCGACCCCGGACCCGACCGCGTCGACCACCCCGGCGCCGTCCTGTCCGGGGACCGCCTCCGGTCCGCTCAGCGCGGCGGTGAGGCCGGTGCGGACCTTCCAGTCGGTGGGGTTGACGCCGGCCACCCGCAGCCGCACCCGCACCTCGTCCGGCCCGGGCTCCGGGACCTCCCGCTCCACCAGCCGGAGGACGTCCGGCCCTCCTGTCTCGGTGTAGACGACCGCTCGCATGCTGTCGAACCTACTGCGTGGGAGGTTCACCATGTGAAGCAGGTGAAGCCTCGCTTCTCGTGGTGAGTTCACCGGGAGAAGTGACAACTCGCCTGCTTCACATGATGAACCTCCAGCCCCGCCCTCCACAGGAGAGCGGGCCGGTTTGTGGAGAAACGGGGCCTCCTTGTGGAGGGAGGAGCAAGCTCTGTGGACGACACGCCGGAAACGGAAAGAGCTCGAAAGAAATCTCGCGAAACCCCTTGTGCCGTAGGGGTTTCAGGGCATAGAACTTTCCCCACGCACTCCCTCCGGGGAGGGCGGGATGACTCGGAGACGAGGGTCCACACCGCGGGGCAACTCGCGGCGGCGACAGGGTGACGACGTCGTTGGGGCCGGAGTGGACGGGTCGTCGGCCGGAGGCGTCACCATGATCCGGTCAACCGGGCGGAGGCGCGCAAGCGCCGAGGCCCACCGGCTGGGAACGGGCGGAGCTTCGGCTCCGACCGGTCCCGCCACCGAAGGGCCCTTGTGACTCATACTCATGAGGGCCCTTCACCTATTTCAGCCCCGGACACTCGCGGCCACCGAACCGGTCGCGGGCCTCGGCTCCGGATCGCCTGCCCGGCTCCCGAGACGTCGGCGGCCACGCCGTCGTGGGCTGCGCCACAATGTCCTCATGCTGTACGGCGTCGCACACGCGGTCATCCCCCCGGTGGTGAAGACCATCTGGCGACCCGACGTACGCGGGCTCGACCACGTCCCGAAGACCGGACCGGTGATCCTGGCCAGCAACCACCTGAGCTTCGCCGACAGCGTCGTGATCCCGGTCGTGGTCCCGCGCAAGGTGGTCTTCCTCGCCAAGGCCGACTACTTCACCGGCTCCGGCGTCAAGGGTGCGCTCACCCGCGCGTGGTTCAGCGGGCTCGGCATGCTGCCGGTCGACCGCGACGACACCAAGGCCGCAATGGACAGCCTCGACACCGCGCTGGAGGTGCTCGGCCGCGGCGAGGCGTTCGGGATCTACCCCGAGGGCACCCGCTCGCGCGACGGCCGCCTCTACCGCGGCCGCACCGGCGTCGCCCACCTCGCGCTGACGGCGGGCTGCCCGGTGGTGCCCGTCGGCCTGCGCGGCACCCAGGACCTGCAACCGGTCGGCGCCCGGCTGCCCCGCCTGGTGAAGGTCACCCTCGCCTTCGGTGAGCCGATCGACTTCCGCGGGCGCTTCGAGGGGACGCCGCCGGGCCGGGCGCGGCGCGAGGCCACCGACGAGATCATGGCGGCGATCCAGGAGCTGAGCGGCCAGCAGGAGGCCGGGGTCTACAACGACCGGCCGCCGGACCTCTGACCCGGCTCCCGTCCTGTGGTTGGCTGACCGCATGGCAGATCATCCGGGAGGCCGGCTCACGATCATCACGGGTGGCACCCGCGGCATCGGGGCGGCCACGGCGCTCCGGCTGGCCGCCGACGGCCACCGCCTCGTGCTCGCCTATGCCGCCGACGACGAGTCGGCGGAGGCGACCGCGACGGCCGTCCGCGAGACGGGGGCGGCCTGTCACCCGGTCCGCTGCGACCTCACCACCGACGAAGGCCTGGACGCGCTGTTCGCCGTGGCGGGGGAGCATGGCCCGCTGACGGGCCTGGTCAACAACGCCGGAGCGACCTTCCACATCGGCCCGCTGGCCGACACCGAGCCCGACGTGGTCCGCCGCACCATCGACCTCAACCTGACCGCGGCGCTGCTCTGCGCTCGCCGTGCGGTGCTGGCGATGTCGACCGACCGTGGCGGCACCGGCGGGGTCATCGTCAACGTGTCCTCCGGTGCCGCGACCCTGGGCTCCCCCGGCGAGTACGTCCAGTACGCCGCCGCGAAGGCCGGGATCGACGCGATGACGCTCGGCCTGGGCACCGAGGTGGCCGGCCAGGGCATCCGGGTGGTGGGCGTCGCGCCGGGCCATATCCGGACCCGGATGCACGCCGACGCGGGCGAGCCGGGCCGGCTCGATCGGGTGGCGCCGAGCATCCCGCTGCGGCGCCCGGGGGAGCCCGAGGAGATCGCCGAGGCGATCGCCTGGCTGATGAGTGAGGCCGCGGGCTACGTCACCGGCACCACGCTGCGTGTCGCCGGCGGCCGCTGACCACGTCCTCAGGGGAAGGCGACCCGCTGACCGACGCCGCGCTCCTCGGCGCGCGCCAGCACCAGCTGGCCGAGGGCGATGTCATCCATGGCGATGCCCATGTTGAGGAACATCCGGCGGCCGTGCTCGGGCACGCTCACCCCTCCGGAGACGACGTCGGCCAGCTCGGCGGTGGGTTCGGGCAGCCCCTGGAAGTAGTGCCCGCGCGCCGCCACCGCGGCGTACTGGTCGTGGTCGTCGACGACATAGATCGAGGCGCCCGAGAACGCCGGCGCCGCCATCGCGTCGTCGTAGTCCACCGGCAGCAGCAGCGCGTCGGCGGAGGTGTTGGCGGCGTCGAGCTTGGGCTCCAGCGCGCGGGTGATGCAGGTGATCGCGATGTCGACCCCCTCGAGGGTCTCCTCCGGGCTGCTCACGAAGGTGGTACGCCGGCCGTCGGCGAGGTCGAAGACCTCCTGGACGTTCTCCATCCGGTGGTCGAAGGCGACCACCTCCTCGATGCCCGGGTGCACCGCCAGCGTCACCTCCAGGTGCCGACGCCCCTGCACCCCGCAGCCGACGATGCCCACCCGCGTGGGGGAGCCCGGCACGTGCCGCATGGTCACCCCGGAGGCGCCCGGCGTGCGCATCTCGGTCACCCAGCCTCCGTCGACGAGTGCCAGCGGCCGGCCGGTGTCGGCGTCGTTCATCAGCAGCGAGCCGAAGATGTAGGGCAGTCCCTTGGCGGAGTTCTGCTCGTGGCCCGACACCCACTTGATCCCGAGGCCGTCGGAGCCGCCGAGATAGGCCGGCATCGCGTTGACGAAGGCGTCCTCGCGCGGCACCACCTTGGGCTTGGGTGGGTTCTGCACCAGGCCGCGGGACTTCTGCAGGAACGCGTCGTCGAGCACGTCGATGATCTCGTCCCAGGTGAGCTCCAGGCGCTCGAGGTCGGCTCGGTTCAGGACCAGCAGCTGCGGCTCGCTCATGAGGTCACGGTAACGGCCGCCGGGCCGCTCTCCGGGGCGAGCCCCGGCCGCCCCGGCCCTCAGTCGTCGTCGAGCCAGGCCCGGATGGCCGCGCCGTGCTCGTCGAGCAGCGGCGGCGGCCGGTGGTGCTCCCTGCCGCCCGAGTAGGGCTGCTCGTCGAAGCGCAGCGCCGACCCCGGCAGCGACAGCCGCCCGAACGCCGGGTGGTCGACCTGGAGCAGCAGCCCCTGGCTGAGCGTCTGCTCCCAGGAGTAGACCTCGTCGATGCTCCGCAGCCGGCCGACCGGGACACCGGCCGCGTGCAGCCGCTCGAGCCAGTGCTCGGCAGGGTGGGCCGCCAGCGCCGCCTCGGCCGCCACCACGAGCTCGTCGCGGTGCCCGACCCGGTCGGTGTTGGTGGCGAAGCGCGGCTCGTCGGGGTCCAGGCCGAGCACCTCGGCGAACCGGCGCCACAGCCCCTCCGAGGCCGCGGCCACCTGGATGGTGCCCTCACCGGTGGTGAACGGGCCGTAGGGGGCGATGGCCGGGTGGTGGGAGCCCGAGAGCCCGGGCACCTCGCCCGCGACCGTCCAGCGGGTGCCCTGGAAGGCGTGGACCCCGACCGCGCCGGCCAGCAGCGAGGTGCGGACCACCCGCCCGCGGCCGGTGCGGCCCCGCTCGTGCAGCGCCGCCGCGACGCCGTAGGCCAGGTGCAGGCCGGCCAGCAGATCGGCGATCGGCACCCCCATCTTGGTCGGCGCGTCGACCCCGGTGATGCTCATCAGCCCACCCTCGCCCTGCGCGATCTGGTCGTAGCCGCCGCGCTGGCCCTCGGGGCCGTCGTGCCCGAAGCCGGTGATCGAGCCGACCACCAGCCCCGGGTTGAGCGCGTGCAGCGCCTCGGCGCCCAGCCCGAGCCGGTCCATCACCCCGGCCCGGAAGTTCTCCAGCAGCACGTCGGCGCGCTCGATCAGCCGGACCAGCAGCGCGTGGTCGTCGGCGTCCTTGAGGTCGAGGACGATCGACTCCTTGTTGCGGTTGGCCGACAGGAAGTACGTCGAGTCGCGGGGGCCGTCGGCGCCCGCGGCCGTCTCGGCCCAGGGCGGGCCCCAGGCGCGGGTGTCGTCGCCGGCCGCGGCCTCCACCTTGATCACCCGGGCCCCCAGGTCGCCGAGCAGCATCGCCGCGTGCGGGCCGGACAGCGCGCGGGTCAGGTCGACGACCAGGATGTCGGCCAGCGGTCCGGCGGCGGGGGTGGGAGGGTCGGCGTCGCTCATGCCGTCACGCTACTCAGCGTGCTCGCTGTCGTCGCGGGATGGTTGGCTGGGCGCATGACCACCCCCCAGCGGCACGCCGACCCCTCGGGGCCGGCGTACCAGCTGGTGCGGCCCGACCGGACCGCGGTCCGGGTCGAGCTCGACGCCGACCAGCAGCGGGTGGTCGACCACCCCGGAGGCCCGCTGCTGGTGCTGGCCGGGCCCGGCACCGGCAAGACGACGACGCTGGTGGAGGCGATCGCCGCGCGGATCGAGAGCGGCGGCGCGCGCCCCGACCAGGTGCTGGCGCTGACGTTCTCCCGCAAGGCCGCCGAGCAGCTGCGCGACCGGGTGACGGCGCGGCTCGGGCGCACCACCGGGTCGGCGCTCTGCGCGACCATCCACTCCTTCGCCTACGGTCTGGTCCGCCGCTACGCGCCCCGCGAGCTCTACCGCGCCCCGCTGCGGCTGCTGTCGGCTCCGGAGCAGGACGTCGTGGTCCGCGAGCTGCTCCAGCGACACGCGGAGTCCATCCGGTGGCCCGCCGAGCTCGACCGCGCCCTGGAGACCCGCGGCTTCGCCCGCGAGGTCCAGATGGTGCTGTCCCGGGCCCGGGAGAAGGGCATGGAGAGCGACGACCTCGTCCGCCTCGGGGAGCAGGAGGGGCGCCCGGAGCTGGTGGCCGCCGGGCTGTTCCTGGCCGACTACCTCACCAACCTCGACGACCAGTCGGCCACCGACTACGCCGACCTGATCCGGCGCGCGGTGATCGAGGCCCACGTCCATCGCGACGAGCTGCGCCGGGAGTTCCGCCACGTGTTCGTCGACGAGTACCAGGACACCGACCCCGGCCAGGTCGCCCTGCTCCGCGCCCTCGCCGGAGACGGCGGCGACCTGGTGGTCGTCGGCGACCCGCACCAGTCGATCTATGCCTTCCGGGGGGCCGAGGTGCGCGGCATCCTGGAGTTCCCCGCGGAATTCCCGCGAGCCGACGGCGGGCCCGCGCCGGTGGTCTCGTTGCGCACCACGCGTCGGTTCGGGCCGCGGCTGCTGACCGCCACCCAGCGGGTCGCCGCGCGGATCGGGCTCCCGGGCTCGGTCGACGAGGCGGCCCGGGAGGCCTTCCTGTCGCCGGTGGCGCTCGACGACGGTCCCGGCGACGGGGGCCGGGTCCGGGTCTGCACCTTCGACACCGAGCGGGCCGAGGCCGAGCACCTCGCCGACCTGCTCCGCCGCGCCCACCTCGAGGACGGCGTCGCCTGGGACCGGATGGCCGTGCTGGTCCGCTCCGGACGCGCCAGCATCCCGCCGCTGCGTCGTGCCCTGGGGGCCGCCGGCGTCCCCGTCGAGGTCGCCCGCGACGACCTGCCGCTGGTGCAGGACCCGTCGGTGCTGCCGCTGCTCGACGCGCTGCGGGCGGCGGTCGACCTCGACGAGGACGACGACGGGTCGCCCGACCACGTCGACGCCTCGCGCGCGGAGTCGCTGCTGCTCGGCCCGCTCGGCGGCCTCGACGCGGGCGACGTACGCCGGCTCTCCAGGCTGCTGCGCACCCGCGAGAAGGACCTGGCCCGCGCCGAGGGGAGGCTGCCGCTGACCTCGCGCGAGCTGGTCCGCCGGGCCGTGGTCAGCGAGGGGTTCCTCGACGA
This sequence comes from Nocardioides sp., assembly GCF_041393715.1. GTDB lineage: Bacteria > Actinomycetota > Actinomycetes > Propionibacteriales > Nocardioidaceae > Nocardioides. The sequence continues at coordinate 527,334 of NZ_JAWKJQ010000001.1, forward strand.
CGTGAGCGGGCCCGAGGCCACCGCCGCGCGGGCGCTCCACACCTGCTGCACGGCACCCGCGACGAGCTGGCTGCCGACGGCACCGCGGAGGACGCCCTGTGGCGGCTCTGGTCCGGCACCGACTGGCCGGGTCGGCTGCGTCGCGCCGTGGAGGCCGGCGGGGGCTCCGCCCGGCGTGCCCACCGCGACCTCGACTCCGTGGTGGCGCTGTTCGACGTGGCCGCGCGGGAGGCGGAGAAGCGCGACGCGGCCGCGGTGACCGGGGCGGCCGGCGTGCGTGACTTCCTGTCCCGGCTGCGCGCCCAGCAGATCCCCGCCGACACGCTGGCGGAGCAGGGCGTGCGCGGCGCCGCCGTGCGGCTGCTCACCGCCCATCGCGCCAAGGGGCTCGAGTGGGACCTGGTCGTGGTCGCCCACGTGCAGCAGGACGGCTGGCCCGACCTGCGCCGCCGCTCGACGACGCTGCAGGCCGACCGGATCGGCCGCGGCGAGCTGGTGCCGCCGCCCACGGCGCGCGAGCTGCTGCAGGAGGAGCGCCGGCTGTTCTATGTCGCCTGCACCCGGGCCCGATCCCGGCTGGTCGTCACCGCGGTGCGCTCGGCCGACGACGAGGGGGAGCAGCCCTCGCGCTTCCTGGCCGAGCTGGGCGTCCCGGTCGAGCACGTCGACGGTCGTCCGCCCCGGCCGCTGTCGCTGGCCGGCCTGGTCAGCGAGCTGCGCCGCACCGTCGCCGACCCCGAGACGGGCGAGGCCTTGCGGCTGGCGGCAGCCCGGCGGTTGGCTCGGTTGGCCGGCGAGACCGTGGGCGGACCGTCGGGGGCCCGGGCGCTGGTGCCGCAGGCCGACCCGGCCTCCTGGTGGGGCACCCGCACCGCCAGCCGCTCGCCGGCCCCGGTGCGCGACCCCGAGCAGCCGGTGCCGGTGTCGGCCTCGATGCTCGAGCACGTGATGGCCTGCCCGGCCCAGTGGTTCCTGATGGCCGAGGCCGGCGGTGCCGGGCCGGCCCACCAGTCGGCCAACATCGGCCAGCTGGTCCACGCGCTGGCCCAGCGGGTGGCGGCCGGCGAGGTGGCGCCCGATCTCGACACGCTGATGAACCACGTCGACGAGGTCTGGGGCAGGCTCCACTTCCGGACCCCGTGGTCGGCGCAGCGCGAGCACGACCGGATCGAGGTGGCGCTGACCCGGTTCCTGGCCTGGCACCTCGCCGACCTGAGGCGGCTGGTCGGCACCGAGGAGCGGTTCGAGACCGTGGTCGGTCTCGACAGTGGCGAGCGGGTCACGCTGTTCGGCTATGCCGACCGGCTCGAGATCGACGCCGACGGCAAGGTCGTGGTGGTCGACCTCAAGACCGCCAAGACCGCGCCCAGCGGCCCGGCCGTGCAGCGGCACGTCCAGCTCGGTCTCTACCAGTACGCCGTCGACCACGGGGCCGTCGACGAGCTGGTCGAGGGCGCCGCTCCACTCCGGTCGGCCGGCGCCGAGCTGGTCCAGCTGGGGCTGCCCGACGGCGACGCGGCGGTGGTCCAGCACCAGCCGGCGTACCCCGACGACGGGCCGGAGCGAGCGGCGCTGCGCGGACAGCTCGACGAGGCGGCGGCGATGGTGCGCGCCGAGCAGTTCCCCGCGTCGGCCGGCGACCAGTGCCGCGACTGCGACTTCCACTCGATCTGCCCGATCCAGGGCGCCGGGTCGGTGACCGCGCGATGACCATGACGCCGAGCGACCCGCCGACCGAGATCACCGGCCCCGAGCAGCTGGCCGCGCTGATGGGCTGGGACTTCGCGCCCAGCCCCGAGCAGTGGGAGGCGATCCGCGCCCCGCTCGCGCCCGCGGTCGTGGTGGCCGGCGCCGGTTCCGGCAAGACCACCCTGATGGCGGCCCGCGTCGTCTACCTCGTGGCCACCGGGCAGGTTCGGCCCGACGAGGTCCTGGGCCTGACGTTCACCACCAAGGCGGCCAGCCAGCTGCGCACCAAGGTGCGCGACGCGCTGGCGCAGGCCGGGTTGCTGCCGGGAATGGGTGCCGAGCCCGGCGGCCGACCCGGCGTCGACGGTCCCGACGACGTCCTCGAGCCGACGGTCGCGACCTACCACGCCTACGCCGCCGGCCTGCTGACCGACCACGGGCTGCGGATCGGTCACGAGCCCGACACCCGGGTGCTGTCCGACGCGTCGCGCTACCAGCTCGGCGCCCGGGTCGTCGAGCGCCACGACGCCGAGGTCCGGTTCCTCACCGACCACCCGCCGACCGCGATCCAGAACCTGCTCGCCCTCGACGGAGCGATGAGCGAGCACCTGGTCGGGCCCGACGAGGTGCTGGCCTTCGACGCCGACGCCTCGCGCGCCTTCGCCCGCGAGGAGGAGGCCGAGCTCGCCGGCAAGGCTCGCAAGACCTACCTCGACGCCGTCGGCCGAGCCCGGAACGCGATCGAGCGGCGCGCCGAGCTGATGGAGCTGGTGCGCGGCTATCGACGGCTCAAGCGCGACCTCGGGCTGATGGACTTCTCCGACCAGATCGAGCTCGCCGCCCGGCTGGCGGTCGAGCAGCCGCAGGTCGGCGAGCTGGAGCGGACCCGTTTCCGGGTGGTGCTGCTGGACGAGTACCAAGACACCTCCGTCGCCCAGGCGACGATGCTCTCCCGGCTGTTCGGTGGCGGTCACGCCGTGACCGCCGTCGGCGACCCCAACCAGGCGATCTACGGCTGGCGGGGTGCCTCGGTGTCCAACATCCTGCGGTTCGCGGAGACCTTCCCCGCCGCCGACGGGGCCGTCGTGCCGACGTACCCCTTGACGGTGAGCCGACGCTCCGACCGCCGCATCCTGGAGGTCGCCAACCGGCTGGCCCAACCCCTCCACGACAAGTACGCCGGCCAGGTGGTGCGGCTGGCCGCCGCCGACAGCGCCGGCGAGGGCGAGGTCTCGACGCAGGTGCACACCACCCAGGCCGACGAGCTGGCCTGGCTGGCCGAGGAGGTGCGGGCGACCCACGACCGCGGCGCGGCCTGGTCGGACATCGGCGTCCTCACCCGCGACAACGCGCACGCGGCCGAGGTGTTCGACGCGCTCACGTCGGGCGACGTCCCGGTCGAGATCGTCGGCCTGTCCGGCCTGGTGCGGCTGCCCGAGGTGGCCGAGGTGGTGGCCACCCTCCACCTGCTGGGCGACGTCACGGCCAACGCCGCGCTGCTGACCCTCCTCACCGGGCCGCGGTGGGCGATCGGCCCGCGTGACCTGCGGCTGCTGGCCCGTCGGGCCGCGACGCTGGCCGGTCACTCGGTGCGCGAGGCCGAGACGCTGGAGGACCAGCTGGTCGGGATCGCCGACGGCATCGACCCGGCCGAGATCGCGGCGCTCGGCGACGCGCTCGACTCGCCCGGCGACGCGGCGTACTCCCCGGAGGCGCGCGAGCGGTTCGCGCTGCTCAGCGGGGAGCTGCGGGCGCTGCGCCGCAGCGTGGGCGAGCCGCTGCTCGACATCGTCCGCCGGATCATCGACACCACCGGCGTCGACATCGAGCTGGCCTCCGCGGTCTCGCCGGCCGCGGCCGCGCGGCGCGACAACCTCGACCTGTTCGTCAAGGCGGTCGCGGAGTTCCAGGCGGTCGACGGTGACGTGTCGCTGGCCGCGCTGCTGGCCTACCTCACCGCCGAGGACGACCAGGGCAACGGCCTCGACCTCGCCACCCCGACCGCCGCCGACTCCGTCAAGCTGCTCACCGTCCACCGGGCCAAGGGGCTGGAGTGGGCCCACGTCTTCCTGGTGGGGGTGTGTGAGAGCCGGTTCCCGTCCAACCGGTCGCGCACGCTGTGGACCTCCTCGCCCGCCGTGCTGCCGGCACCGCTCCGCGGCGACGCCGACGACCTGCCGCAGCTGGCCGGCCACGACAAGGCGGCGCTCGACGCCTATCGCAGCGACACCCGCGCGCATGACCACGAGGAGGAGGTGCGGCTGGGCTACGTCGCCTTCACCCGGGCCGCTCACCGGCTCAGCGTGACGTCGTTCCTCTGGAGTCCGCGCACCACGCCGTTCGGTCCCTCGGAGTTCCAGCGGGTCGTCCGTGACCAGCTGGCCGACTGGGGCCAACCCGTCGAGGGCTGGCAGGAGAAGCCCGCCAAGGGCGACCCCAACCCCTACGCCGAGGTCGATCCCTCACGACCGTGGCCCGAGCCCGGACCGGGGAGGGAGGCCACGCTGCGGATCGCGGCGGCGGAGGTGGTGCGCGCGGCCGACCCCGACGCCCCCGACGACGGCCTCGACATGGTGGAGGCGGCGCGGGTCGCCGACTGGGACATCGAGCTCGACCGGCTGGTCGCCGAGGCGCGCGCCGACCGCGACCAGGTGGTCGAGGTGCCGCTGCCCGCCTCGCTGTCGGCGACCGCGGTCAGCCGGCTGCGCACCGACCCCGAGGCCTTCGCCCGCGAGCTGGCCCGCCCGATGCCACGGCAGCCGTCGCCGGCCGCCCGCTTCGGCACCCGCTTCCACGCGTGGGTGGAGAGCCGCTTCGGCCAGCAGGACCTCTTCGACCCCGACGAGCTGCCGGGCCATGCCGACGCCGGCATCGACTCCGACGACGACCTCACCGCGCTGATCGCCACGTTCGAGCAGGGGCCGTTCGCCGACCGGCCACCGCACGCCGTCGAGGCGCCGTTCGCGCTGGTGCTCGACGGACAGGTGGTCCGCGGCCGGATCGACGCGGTCTACGCCGAGCCGCACCCCGACGGCGACGGCTTCCTGGTCGTCGACTGGAAGACCTCGCGTCGCGACGACGCCGACACCCTGCAGCTGGCGCTCTACCGCCTGGCCTGGGCCGAGCTGACCGGGGTGCCTCTGGATCGGGTGCGCGCGGCGTTCTACTTCGTCCGCTCCGGCCGGGTGGTCGAGCCCGACGACCTGCCGGGGCGCGACGAGCTGGAGGCCCTGGTCTCGGGCTGAGGACCCGCCGACCTCCCCGCGGGCGTCATACGTCCCGGTTGCCCGGGCGGCCACGCCGGATGACGTCCGCCGTGGACGTCATCGGTTCCGATCGCCCCGGCAGCCACCTCGGATGACGTGCCGGGCCCGCGAGCGCCGCGAGTCAGAGGCGCGGGCGCCCAGCCCTCGGACCAGACGGGGCAGCTGCGGCCGGGGATGGAGCCGCTGGGCGAGCCCTGCCGCCTGGCCCGCTCCAGGGTGTGCACGAGCAGCCGGCGACCACACCCCGTGCCGATGACCTCCGGGTCCACGAAGAGGGCCGCCAGCTCGCCGCTCGGAGGCTCCCCCTCGACGAGGCTGAAGCCCGCGAGCCTGGCGCCGTGCGTCGCCACCGTCATCCTGCCTGAACCGCAGGTCGCGGCATCGTAGGTCAGCTCGGCGCGGCAGCTCTCGAGGAACTCCGCCGAATAGCCCCAGTGGGCCTTCGAGCGGAGCGCCAGCGCGGAGATCGCCCGGTGTTCCTCTGACCGTGCCGGCCGGATGAGCACGTCAGCCATGTCCTCACGATAGGTCGCCCGCCTCGGTGGCCGATCCCGAGGCGCTCGAGACTCAGCCGCCCAGCGCCGCGCCGAGGGCGATCTCGATCATCGACCCGAAGGTCTGCTCGCGCTCCTGGGAGGTGGTCTCCTCGCCGGTGAGGATGTGGTCCGACACGGTGCAGACGCACAGCGCGCGGGCGCCGTACTGAGCGGCCAGCGTGTAGAGCGCGGCCGCCTCCATCTCGACGGCGAGCACGCCGTAGTCCGCCATCCGCGAGGTGAGCTCGGGCCGCGGGCTGTAGAACGAGTCGGAGGAGAAGATCAGCCCGACGTGCACGGCGTGCTCGAGGTCGAGCCCCTCGGCCACCTCGGCAGCCGACCGCAGCAGGCCGAAGTCGGCGACGGGCGCGTAGTCGAGCCCCTCGAAGCGGATCCGGTTCATCGAGGAGTCCGTGCAGGCACCGGAGGCGAGCACCACGTCGCGGATCGCGACCTTCTCGGCGAGCGCCCCGCAGGAGCCGACGCGGATCACCGTCGACACGTCGTAGTCCTTGAGCAGCTCGTTGGCATAGATCGACAGCGACGGCTGCCCCATGCCCGAGCCCTGCACCGACACCGGGTGGCCGCGCCAGCTGCCGGTGAAGCCGAACATCCCGCGCACCTCGCTGTAGCAGCGGGCGTCGTCGAGGAAGGTCTCGGCGATCCACCGGGCGCGCAACGGGTCGCCGGGCATCAGGACGGTGGGGGCGATCTCGCCGGCGGCGGCGCCGATGTGGGTGCTCATGGCCGACAGCCTAGGGAGGATGCGCACTAGGGTCGCCATCGTGACCTTCCTCCACCTCGACCTGGCCGCCAACGCGCACGACCGGGCCGGTGTCCACCGGGTCGACCGGGAGTGGCTCGACGAGCGCTGGGCGGACCCGGAGACGCGCGTGCTGGTGATCGTCGGCACCCGGGTGCGGCCGGTCGACGGCCGGCTGCACTGGGTGTCGCCGGCCGCCGCGCCGACCGGCCTGCGGGTGCTCCTCGGGGAGCGCGACGGGCGAGCCTGGTTCGCGGTGCTGGTCGCCCCCGAGGCGGCCCCGGGGGAGCGTGGCGACTGGGTCGGCCTGCGCGCGGTGCTGCAGGCCCTGGCCGACCATGCCGCCGCGGACGCGCCGCTGGTCTTCCACGCGATGGGGTTGGCCGAGTGGCACTCCGCCACCCGGTTCTGTCCTCGCTGCGGCGGGCCGTTGACGGCGGCCGCCGCGGGCCACGAGCTGCGCTGCGGGCAGTGCGGCAAGACCCAGTTCCCGCGGACCGACCCCGCGGTGATCATGCTGATCTCCGACGGGCAGCCCGGGTCGCCCGACGAGCGCTGCCTGCTCGGCCGGCAGCCGTCGTGGCCGCCCGGCCGGTTCTCCACGCTGGCCGGCTTCTGCGAGCCGGGGGAGTCCCTCGAGGACGCCGTACGCCGCGAGGTGGCCGAGGAGACCGGCGTGGTCGTCGGCGAGGTGACCTACTTCGGCAACCAGCCGTGGCCGTTCCCGCAGTCGCTGATGCTCGGGTTCACCGGCCGCGCGCTGTCGCCCGAGATCCACGTCGACGGCGCCGAGATCGAGGACGCGCGGTGGTTCACCCGTGCCGAGCTCGCCGCCGGCGCCACCTCGGGGAGCTGCTGCTGCCCGGCTACCTGTCGATCAGCCGATCTCTCGTGGAGCATTGGTACGGCGGGAAACTCCCCGGCACCTGGTAGCCCCGTCTGCGACGTCTCGAGGGCCGTCTGCGACGTCTCGGGGGCCCGTCTGCGACGCCTCGGGGTCAGTCGGCGAGCTCGGCCAGGTCGGCCAGCTTGGAGCGCACCAGGATCAGCGAGGGGTTCGTCAGCGAGGTGCCGTCGGCGAAGACCAGGGTCGGGACCGTCTGGTTGCCGTCGTTGATCTGCTCGATCAGGTGCGCCGCCTCGGGGTCCTGCTCGATGTCGACCTCGTCGAACTCGATGCCCTCGCGCTCGAGCTGGCCCTTGAGCCGGAAGCAGTAGCCGCACCAGGGAGTCGAGTACATGGTGAACGGGGCGCTCATCGCGGCCATCGCTTTCTGTCGGGCGTCCGGTGCGGTCTGGGCTGTAGGCGGAGGTGTCCCCGCCGGCGTCTAGGGTGGCGAGCGTACGTCGGCGGCCGGCGTACCTCCCGCTCAACCGCGCCGACCCCGGAGATTGTTCCCGATGCCCGCACCCGAGGAGCTGCTCGACGCGCTCGACCCCGAGCAGCGCCAGGTCGCCGAGGCGCTGCGCGGGCCGGTGCGCGTGCTGGCGGGCGCCGGCACCGGCAAGACGCGCGCGATCACCCACCGGATCGCCTACGGCGTGGCCAGCGGCGTCTACGCCCCCACCGAGGTGCTCGCCGTCACCTTCACCACCCGGGCGGCGGGTGAGATGCGCGCGCGGCTGCGTCGGCTGGGCGCGGCCGGGGTGCAGGCGCGCACCTTCCACAGCGCCGCGCTGCGTCAGCTGCGCTACTTCTGGCCCGCGACCCGCGGCACCGAGCTCCCCGAGCTGACCGAGTCCAAGCTGGGGATGGTCGCCGCGGCGACCCGCCGGCAGCGGATCCGCGCCGACCAGGCGATGCTGCGCGACGTCGCGTCCGAGATCGAGTGGGCCAAGGTCAGCAACGTCGGCCCCGACGACTACTCCCGGATCGCCGCGGCCCGGGGGCGGTCGGTCACCGGCCTCGATGCCGACACGGTCGGCCGGCTGCTGGGCGACTACGAGTCGGTCAAGCGCGACCAGGGCCGGATGGACATGGAGGACGTGCTCCTGCTCACCGCGGGCCTGCTCGCCGACGACGAGCGGGTCGCCGCCCAGGTCCGGCGGCAGTACCGCTGGTTCGTCGTCGACGAGTTCCAGGACGTCTCGCCCCTGCAGTCCGCGCTGCTCGAGCTGTGGCTCGGCGGCCGCGACGAGATCTGCGTGGTGGGCGACCCCGCCCAGACGATCTACAGCTTCGCCGGCGCCAACGCCTCCTACCTCACCGGCTTCCTGCGCAAGCATCCCGGCGCGACCGCGCTCGAGCTGGTGCGCAACTACCGCTCCAGCCCCCAGGTGGTGGCCGCCGCCAACCAGCTGCTCGCCGGCACCTCCAGCCGCGGGGTCGAGCTGCGCGCCGTGCGCGAGGCCGGCCCGGAGGTGAGCTACACGCCCCACCCCGACGAGGTGGCCGAGGCCGAGGCGGTGGCCGGCCGCATCGACGCGCTGCACGCCGCGGGCACCCCGCTCTCGGAGGTCGCGGTGCTGCTCCGCATCAACGCCCAGACCGAGCCCTTCGAGGACGCGCTGGCCGCCCGCGGCATCCCCTACGTCGTCCGCGGCGCCGCCCGCTTCTTCGACCGTGCCGAGGTGCGGCAGGCCGTGACGCTGCTGCGCGGGGCCGCCCGCGCCGGCGCCTCGGAGGACCCGGTGTCACCGCCGGAGCCGAGCACGGTCGCCGACCAGACCCGGGCCGTGCTCGCGGGGATGGGGTGGACGCTCGAGGCGCCCACCGGCCGGGGTCAGGCTCGCGACCGGTGGGAGTCGCTGCAGGCGCTGGTCGACCTCGCCGCCGAGTGGCAGGGCGAGGCCGGCGCCTCCGGCCTGGGCGGCTTCGTCGCCGACCTCGACCGACGGGCCGGCGAGCAGCACGCCCCGGTCGCCGACGGCGTCACGCTCGCCACCCTGCACGCCGCGAAGGGCCTGGAGTGGGACGTGGTCTTCGTCTGCGGGCTGCAGGAGGGCACCCTGCCGATCGTCTACGCCGACGGGCCGGAGGCGGTGGAGGAGGAGCGGCGGCTGCTCTACGTCGGCATGACCCGAGCCCGGCGCGACCTGGCCCTGTCGTGGGCGCTGGCCCGCAACCCCGGCGGGCGGGCGTCCCGCAAGCCGTCCCGCTTCCTCGACGGGCTGCGGCCGGCGAGCACCGACCCCGAGCCGGCCCCCGGTCGTCGGAGCAGGTCCCGCCGGGCGGTCTCGTGCCGCGAGTGCGGCAAGGCGCTGGTCAGCGGCCCGGAGAAGAAGCGCGGCCGGTGCGACGACTGTCCGGCGTCCTACGACGAGGCGCTGTTCGAGCGGCTGCGCGAGTGGCGGCTGCAGCGTGCCGGCGAGGAGCAGGTGCCGGCGTTCGTCGTGTTCACCGACGCCACCCTGCAGCTGATCGCCGAGCGCCGTCCCGAGAGCGACGCTCAGCTGCTGGCCATCTCGGGCATCGGCCAGGCCAAGCTCGAGCGCTACGGCGCCGACGTGCTGGCGGTGCTCGCCGGCTCGTCCGAGCCCGGCTGAGGAGGGGCCGCAGGCCCCTCCATCGAAGAAATTCGGTCGATCTCGGAAAAACTCGCAAAAAGAGTTTGCGGGCCTCGCGCGCGGGCGAGTACCGTTCTCGGGCAACCAACCGCACGCGCGCATGGAGCCTGGCACGCTCCGCGCCTGACTCACCGAAGGAGGTGGCCCGATGAGCACGAACCAGATCTGGATGGCGAACCCGTCCGTCACTCTGCCCACCTATGGCCGCGTCCTCGGCATGCCCGCGTGCGCCCAGGTGGACACCCGTGTGTCCATCGCCATCCAGGGCAAGACGGCCGGCCTTGCGCACGTGACGAGCCTCGTCGAGGGCATCGACTCGCGCACCAAGGGCGCCTTCCCGGGGAACCCCGCCTGGAGACCACCGACCAGTTGAGACATCAACGCATCGGCAGCCTCCAGGCCGCGGAACCCACACCCAGGGATCCGCGGCCTTCTGTATTTCGCAGTACAGGTTCGAACAACCAAGAAACGCGATCAGGTCATGACAAGGAGGGGAATCTGATGACCATCAGCGTTCTCGACCGTGTGGACGGAGCTGCCGAGCTGGACTCCCAGCTGCTCGTCGGCCCCACGATCCAGGAGCCGGCGCCCGCCACCGTGCCGGGCAGCCTCACCCTGGGCGACCTCCACGACGCTGCCGGCCGAGGGGACGAGGTGGGGGGCACCACCGCGCTGCTGCCGTGCCGGGTCTACGACCCGGAGCTGTGGTTCGCGGAGTCGCCCGCCGACGTCGAGCAGGCCAAGGCCCTGTGCGTCGACTGCCCCGTGCGGTCGATGTGCCTGGCCGGTGCCCTCGAGCGGCGTGAGCCGTGGGGCGTGTGGGGAGGCGAGCTCTTCCTGCAGGGCGTCGTGATCCCCCGCAAGCGGCCGCGCGGTCGTCCGCGGAAGGACGCGGCCGCCTGAGCGGCCGTGGCCGACCGGCTACCACCACCAACCAGATGAACATCAACCAGAAGACGGAGCATCATCATGTACCAGCTCAACGCGGACTTCGCCCGCGCCTATCAGGCCGAGCGACGCAACGAGGCCCGTGCCGCCCAGCGCGGTCATCAGGCCCAGCGGGCTCGTCGGCTCAGCCGCAAGGCGGAGCGGGCGAACCAGGAGGCCCGGCTGGCCCTCGCTCGCGCCTACTGAGGTGGCGACGCGGGCTCAACCGGAGCCTCACTCACCGGACGCAAGAGCCGGGTACGACCGGGGCGGTCGTACCCGGCTCTTCGCCTGTCCGGGGTCGTCCGCCGGCGGGGCTGTGGAGGAGCCGGCGACGCCGGGCCGTCGATCTGGGAGGGTGCCGGCCATGGACGGGGAGTCGCCGGTGGGCCGGCTGAGCAGCGCCGGGGCGCGACCGGCCGTGGTGGCGCTGCGGCCGGGTGTGCCGGTGCTGCGCCGCGACGGCGGCCATGTGCAGCTGGGAGTGGGCCCCGAGGCGGTCCTGGTGCCGGTCGGCCCGGACGCGACGAGGCTGGTGGGCGCCCTGGAGGCCGGACCGGTGAGGTGGACGGCCCCGGACGACGCCCTGGTGGCCCGGCTGTGGGGCGCGGGCCTGTTGGTCGACGCGGAGAGCTGGGACGACGACCGGGCGCGTTGGCCGGGCCTGGCGGAGACGGCCTACTCGCGGGCGCCGGTGGCCGCGCACCGGCGGCTGGCCGGCCGGGCCGCCGCGCGGGTCGGCGTGGACGCACCGGTCGGCTGGCAGCGGGCACTGCACGCCCTGGTCGCGGAGGCCGGTCTGGTGGAGGGGCCGGCGCCCGACGCGGTCCTGCTGGTCACCCGGGGCGAGCCCACCCGGAGCCGCGTGGATGCCCTGGCCCATGCCGGCCTGGCCCATCTGGTGGTGCGGGTCGGTGCCGGCGAGGTGGAGGTCGGGCCGTTCGTGGTGCCCGGGCGCACCGCCTGCCTGCGCTGCGAGGACGCGCACCGCACCGATCTCGACCCTCGCTGGCCGGTGCTGCTGGCGCAGCTGACATCCCGACCGGCCAGGCAGCGGGCCGCGGCCGGCGACGCGGACTGTGAGCCGGTGCTGCGGGGTCTGGCGTGGGCGTGGGCGGTGCGGGAGCTGTCGACGTACGCCGAGGGCGACCTGCCCGCGACCTGGTCGGCACGGGTGACCATCGGCCCCGACCTGTCGCTGCCCCGCCAGGAGCTGCTCCGGCATCCGCACTGTGGGTGCGCGTGGGACCACCAGCTGGAGGCGGCCGGTCCGGCGGCGTAGGTTCGCCCCATGGCGACCTGCGACTTCTGTGGCCGGACCGCCGAGGACGGAGCGGCCACGCTCACCTGGACGACCGCGGTCGAGAACGGTCGGCAGAAGACCTTCTGCGACCAGTGCTCCCGGGAGCACCTGCGGGCGATGGAGGGGAAGCTGGACTCGGAGTTCTGGTAGCGGCCGGCTACGGCGCGACGTACTCGAGGTCCAGGGTGTCGTGATCGACCGGGCGCGACCCCCAGGTCAGCTCGAGGTGCCAGCACCCGGCGCCCGGTAGGTCGAGGGTCGAGGGCCCGGGGCCGCCGACGACCACGCGCCGCACCGTGCGAGCGTCGGTGCCGTCCAGGGTGGCGTCGATGACCAGGTCGTTCGAGGCGTCGGGGTCTCGGGGGAGGTCGGACGGCGCGCTGACCCAGAGCACCTTGTTGCTCACGTCGTCACTCGGTGGTGAGTGCAGCGTCCGCCCGAACAGGATCGCCACGATCCGGCCCTGGTCGCCCAGGACGTGGGGCACCGACGGCTCGGGGTCGCTGAAGCCGGTGCGGGCCCACTCCGGAACGACGCCCGTGTCGACGACCGAACGGCAACCGTCGCCGGCTGCGGCGGGAGGGGAGCCGTCGCGGCTCGGGAGGGCGACGGCGAGTCCGCCGGCAACCAGCACGGCCGCCGCGGCCGCCGCCCCGGCGCTCAGCCGACTCCTGCGTCGGCGGGAGAGCGCACGCTCACGTCCTCCCTCGACCAGTCCGGGTGGCGGCGCCAGGACGTCGACGCTCGCGTGCAGCGAGCGGGTCAGCAGCGCCTGGAACGCCGGGTCGTCCCGTGGTGTGGTCATGTCGTCTCCAGCGTCAGTCGGTGAGGAGGGAGGGCAGGTCGGTGGCCAGCTCCTCGCGGAGCCGGGCGAGGGCGCGGCGGGCTCGGGTGCGGACCGCGTCGGGGGAGCAGCCGAGCAGCTCGCCGGTGCTCGCCGCGTCGAGGCCGTCCCAGTAGCGCAGCACGACCACCACCCGGTCCCGCGGCGCCAGCCTCGCCAGGGCCTCGAACAGCGTGGCGCGCAGGGCCACGTCCGGTGCCGCGGCCGGCTGGTCCCGGCCCGGGTCGGCCACCGACAGCTCGGTCGAGCTGCGCCGGCGGCTGCGGCTGAGGAAGGCGTTGACGAGCATCCGCCGTGCGTAGGCGCCGGGCTGCTCCGCCGCGGAGACCCGGTTCCAGCGTCGATAGACCTGGGCCCAGGTGTCCTGCACCAGGTCCTCGGCCGCGTGCCAGTCGCCGGTGAGCAGGAGAGCGCACCGGAACAGGTCGGCGGTGCGTGCGGTCGCGAAGTCGGTGAACTCCTCGTCGACCGACACCGCTGCCTCCACTCTCGCGCTGACCTTCACCCTCTCGACGCGGTCAAGCGGTGGATCCGTGACAGCGCGGGCGGAGAGGGCTCGGAATCCCGGCTGGTATCAGCCGTCGGCGTCAGCGCCTCCTCTTCTCAACGACCCGACCGCCGCCCGGCGGCCGGAGCGACCCTCGAGGAAGGAGCCACCATGGATACGACGACCTGCCCCGCCTGCGGGACGATCGCCGAGATCCTGTGGCGCGACGTGCTCGACGGCACCGACGGGCCGGTGGAGCACGCCAAGATCCAGTGCCTCGCGCGGCACTGGTTCCTGCTCCCGGTCGCGTCGCTGACGTCGCGAGCACGCAACAGCGGCGCCGCCCGGCCTGCTGCCGGGGCGACGCCGCTGTGACGTTGTCGGGGGCGGTTACGCCTTGCCGAGGATGCGGTTGAGGTTGGTGCCGCACACCGGGCAGACGGCCTTGGCCATCTTGGTGCCCTTGTCGTTGACGCGCACCTCGCCCTCGGCCTCGCGCTTCTCCTTGCACTTCACGCAGTAGAACTCGCCGCTCCAGGTCTCCGCCATGACGGCCTCCTTGCCTATTTTCCTTCGGTCGTCGCGACGGGGGGTCGGGGAAGCCCGTCGGAGCCCGGTCGACGGCTGCACGAGCATCCCCCATCGGGCCGACTCGACCCTACGTCACGGGGGGAGCGCGGCGTGGGAGGCGCTCCGCCGCGACACGCGGGCGTCGTACTCACCGGTAACCACCAGTAGCCTCGGCGCATGACCGAGTCCACCACCTCCGCCGCCCACCTCCGCGTCGAGCGCCCGTCGCCAGGAGTCGTGCTGCTCACCCTGGACAACCCCGAGCAGCGCAACGCGATGTCGGACCAGATGACCGAGTCATGGGTCGCCACGATCGACCAGCTGGCCGCCGACGCGGACCTGCGGGCCGTGGTGGTGACGGGGGAGGGCAGCGCCTTCTGCTCAGGCGGCAACACCTCGTGGATCGCCAGCGAGCCCGACGCCACCGTCGACCGGCTGCGCACCCGGATGCTGCCGTTCTATCGCTCGTGGCTGGCGATCCGTCGGCTGGAGGTCCCCACGATCGCCGCCGTCAACGGCGCGGCCATCGGCGCGGGTCTGTGCCTGGCACTGGCCTGCGACCTCCGGTACGCCGCGGCCGGGGCGCGCCTGGGGGCGCCGTTCGTCCGGCTCGGCATGCACGCCGGCATGGGCGCGACCTGGCTGTTGCCCGAGGTGGTCGGGGAGGCGGCGGCGCGCGACCTGCTGCTGACCGGGCGCACCGTCGACGCCGACGAGGCGCTCCGGCTGGGACTGGTGTCGCGGGTGCTGCCCGCCGAGACGTTCCTCGACGAGGTCCTCGGGGTCGCGGCCGAGGTCGCGGCGACCGCGCCGATCGCGAGCCGGCTCACCACGGTGGCGCTGCGCGGCGGCCCGCCGGCCGACCTCGAGGCGGCTCTGCAGTGGGAGGCACTGGCCCAGCCGGTCACCCTGGCGACCGCGGACCTGCAGGAGGGGATCGCCGCGGCCCGGGAACGTCGACCTCCGGTGTTTCGTGGACGCTGAGCAGGCGCCGGCCGCGGGGGCAGCAGAAGAGGCCCCCGCCGCGCGGACGACGCTTGCCTTCCCCTTGCGAGCGTCATCCGGAGTGCGACCGGGGCCTCCTCTGCCGCACACGCTAGGAGGCCGCGGCCCGCGCGGTCAACGCGCGGCCCGGCAGCCTGTGGACAGGGTTGTGGACGAGTCTGTGGAGAACCCGTCCGGTCCGGTGGAGAACGTCGGGAAACGCTGTGGAGACGGTGCCGTCGCCGTCGTCGTACACCGCGCTGACCAGCCACAATGGCTGTCCACCGGTGTGGAGAGTAAAAAGATCGGACGGAGGTGCCGTGGCCGCGAGTGACCAGCCCTACTCCGGCGGGCCGGTGGCCGCGCTGCGCCGGATCGCGTTCCTCCTCGAGCGGGCCCGCGAGGACACCTACAAGGTCAAGGCCTACCGTGCCGCCGCCGCGACCATCCTGCCGCTCCCGCCCGAGGAGATCGCCGAGCGCGCGGCCGGCGGCACCTTGGGCGACCTGCCCGGCGTGGGCGCCAGCACCGCCGCGGTGATCGAGGTCGCCGCCGCCGGCCGGATGCCCGATCGACTGGCCGAGCTGGAGCAGCGCTACGCCGGCCCGCTGGCGTCCGGCGGCCGCGAGCTGCGGTCACTGCTGCGTGGCGACCTGCACTCCCACTCCGACTGGTCCGACGGGGGCTCGCCGATCGAGGAGATGGCGATCACCGCGGTCGAGCTCGGCCACGACTACCTCGTGCTCACCGACCACAGCCCGCGGCTCAAGGTGGCGCGCGGGCTCTCCGCGGAGCGCCTGGCCCGGCAGCTCGAGGTGGTCGACGCGGTCAACGACCACTTCGCCGGTGGGTTCGCGCTGCTCAAGGGCATCGAGGTCGACATCCTCGACGACGGTGCCCTCGACCAGACCGACGAGATGCTGGCCCGGCTCGACGTGCGGGTCGCCAGCGTGCACTCCAAGCTCGCGATGGACGCTCCGGCGATGACCCGGCGGATGGTCGCCGCGGTCGGCAACCCGTTCACCAACGTGCTCGGCCACTGCACCGGCCGGCTGGTGACCGGCAGCCGCGGCACCCGGCCGGGCAGCAGCTTCGACGCCCACGCCGTCTTCGAGGCGTGCGCCGCCCACGAGGTGGCCGTGGAGATCAACTCTCGGCCCGAGCGGCGCGACCCACCGACCCGGCTGCTGGAGCTGGCCCGCGACCTCGGCTGCCTGTTCTCCATCGACTCCGACGCCCATGCGCCGGGGCAGCTCGACATGCTCGACTACGGCTGTGAGCGCGCGGAGGCGGCCGGCATCGACCCCGACCGGATCGTCAACACCTGGCCGCGCGAGCGGCTGCTCGCCTGGGCCGCGCCGGGCTGACCCGCGGTGTGGGTGCCGAGGGGTACCTTCGGCTCATGGTCGACCGGAGCGCACCCGAGATCGAGGTACGCCGCTCGCGTCGGCGTCGGCGCACCGTCTCGGCCTACCGCGACGGCGAGCGGATCGTGGTGCTCATCCCGGCCACGCTCACCAAGGCCGAGGAGGCCGAGTGGGTCGACACCATGGTCGCCCGGGTGGAGCGGTCCGAGGCCCGTCGCCGACGGCGCACCGACACCGACCTGATGGCCCGTGCCCAGCGGCTCAGCGACGACTACCTGGGCGGACTGGCGCAGCCGGTCTCGGTCCGCTGGGTCGACAACCAGCAGTCCCGGTGGGGGTCGTGCACGCCGAGCGACCGCACCATCCGGCTGTCGTCACGCCTGCAGCCGATGCCCGCCTGGGTGGTCGACTATGTGCTCGTGCACGAGCTGGCCCACCTGCTGGAGGCGCATCACAACGAGGAGTTCTGGGCGTGGGTGGCGCGCTACCCGGCGGCCGAGAAGGCTCAGGGCTACCTCCTCGGCTACGCCACCGCCGCTCAGCTCGAGCCGCCGGCCACCCCCGACGACTGAGGCTCCTGCGTCGGGGTGCAGCTCGCGCCGAGTCCGCGCTCAGGCCGAGGGAAGTCCGAGCCGTCGTCGAGCCAGCGCCGCCAGGGCCACCATGTCGGCGGCCTGGTTCGGGAGCCGATCGACCGGCCACCACCGCACGTCCAGTGACTCCTCGCTGACGGCGTGGTCGTCGGCTTCGGCGGCCACGGCCACGAAGCGGACGTCGAGGTGGTGCGCCCCGCCCCGGGCGTCACAGAACGGCACCGCGTGCTCGGAGAGCTGCACCGGCACCGGGTCGAGGTCGAGCCGGGCCAGGCCGGACTCCTCCGTCGCCTCGCGGAGGGCGGCGGCGGCGAGGGAGTCATCCCCGACCTCGCAGTGCCCGCCGAACTGGAACCACTCCCGCGCCTTGCGGTGGAGCGTCAGCAGCGCCCGCGTGCCGTCGGCGGAGACGACCAGCGTGCTGGCCGTCAGATGGTCGGGGTAGCAGGACCGGGTCATCCCGTCCGGATGGACCTCGAGATGCGCGACGTACCGGTCTCGCAGGGCGGCCTGGGCCGCGTCCGGCGGCGACCAGGTCCGCAGCGTGGCCATCGCGTCGGCGTGCAGCCCGGCACCGCTGCGTCGGGCGCCGGACTCGGGAGCGGAGGGGCTCACCCCTCGGTGGGTGCGTCGGGGTCGCCGCCGAGGCCGGCGTCGAGCAGGCTCTGCAGCTCGGCGTCGAACTCCTCGTCGGAGAGCTCCAGCGGAGCGCTCGCCCCCTCGCGGAAGCCCAGCGGGTCGTCGAGGTCGGCCGCGGTCGGCAGCAGCGACGGGCTCATCCAGACGCCGTCGCGAGCCTCGATGCCCTGCCGGTTGCGCAGCGAGCCCCACAGGGTGGCGGCGTCGCGGAGACGGCGCGGGCGCAGCTCCAGGCCGACGAGCGAGGCGAAGGTCTCCTCGGCCGGCCCACCGCTGGCCCGGCGTCTCCGGACCGCCTCGGCGAGCTTGGTGGCGGCCGGCATCCGCTCGGCGGTCGCCTGGCCGACGACCTCGTCGACCCAACCCTCGACCAGCGCCAGGGTCACCTCGAGCCGGCCCAGCGCGGCCTCCTGGGCCGGCGTCTGCTTCGGCTCGAAGATGCCCTGCTGCATGGCGTCCTGGAAGCTCGCGGGGTTCATCGGGTCGATGCCGCGCATCTGCTCCTCGATGCTGTCGGTGTCGATCTCGATGCCCGCGGCATAGTCGGCCACCGCCTGGATCAGGTGGTCGCGCAGCCAGGGCACATGGGCGAACAGCCGCTGGTGCGCGGCCTCGCGCAGCGCGAGATAGAGCAGCACGTCGCTCTCGGACACGTCGAGACCGTCGGCGAAGGCGGCCAGGTTGCTGGGCACCACGGCCGCCTTGCCCGCGGGGCCGAGCGGCAGCCCGATGTCGCTGGCGGTGAGCACCTCGCCGGCGAGCTCGCCGAGTGCCTGACCGACCTGCGTGGCGACCATCATCCCGGTGGCCTTCTCGAGCATGCCGAGCATCGGGCCGGCCACCGCCCGCGCCTCCTCGGGGAGGGCGGCTCCCATGGCGCCGATCAGCTGCTTGACGACCGGCTCGACGAGCACCTTCCACACCTCGGTGGTGCCGACCAGCCACTCCGCCCGGCTCCAGGCGGCCGTCGTCTGCACGCCCGAGCCGAAGCCGGTGGCGTCGTCGAGCCAGTGGTCGGCCAGCCGCACCGCGTCGGCGACGGCGTCCTGCTGTCGCTGGGTCGGGGAGGGGTCGGGCTGGCCCGCGACGTGCTTGCGAGCGACGTCGAGCGCGTGGTCCCAGTTGATGGGGCCGTCGTGGGGCGCGAAGAAGGCCGCCATCTGCGACTGCATCTGGCTGAACAGGGTGGACAGGTCGGGCATCTGGCCGCCGGCCCCGAAGCCGCCGGCCCCGAAGAGCGCCTCGAACGGGGTGCCCTTGAAGGGGTTCTCGGCAGGCTCGCGCCCGTCGTCGTGGTCGTCGGAGCCGGGTCCGACCTGGTCGGTCATGGCCTCCACGGTACTCGTGCGGCGGTGACCGGCGACGTCGTCGGGGCCGGTACGCTCGCCGGGTGACCGCACCCGCTGACCGCGCCGATGCCCTGCGCCTGGTGGCGCTGCGCGAGGAGCCCCTCGACGTGGCCGAGGTGGTCGCCGCGCTCGACGACGCGGAGAGTGGTGGGCTGACCCTGTTCGTCGGCCGGGTCCGCGACCACGACGGCGGCAAGGGGGTCACCGGCCTCGACTACTCCGCCCATCCGACGGCGCTGGCCGAGATGGAGAAGGTCTGCGTCCGCGTCGCCGAGGAGTACGACGTCCACGGCGTGGCCGCCGTACACCGGGTCGGTTCGCTGGGCATCGGCGACATCGCCGTCGTCGTCGCCACCACCTCGGCCCACCGCGGCACCGCGTTCGACGCGAGCCGGGCGCTGATCGACACCCTCAAGGCGACCGTGCCGATCTGGAAGCACCAGCGCTTCGCCGACGGCTCCGACGAGTGGGTCGGCACGCCGTAGCGGTTCCTCGGCGCGTGCGGCCGGGCAAACGGCCCGACGCTGCCTAGGCTGAGCGCGTGGAGATCCTGCTCTGGTTGGTGCCGGCGGTCCTGGTCACGACGGTGGCCGCCCTGGTGGCGACCGTCGCCGGCCGCGAGCCCGCCGACGCCCCCGACCGCGAGACCGCGCTGGCCCGGATCGGCGAGGCGCTCGAGCGCGACCTGCCCGTGGCGCGCCCCACCGAGCCAGGGGAGCAGGCGCGCGCGTCCTAGTTGGTGCGTGATGAGAGGCTGTGGCGCATGAGTCAGCGCCTCTACGCCGCGGTGGTCGCGGGCGTGCTCTTCGTGGCGCTGATCGTGGCGGCGTTCGCGCTGCCGGTGCCCTACGTCGTCTACTCACCCGGCGTGACCGTCGACGTGCTCGGTGAGCGCGACGGCAAGGAGATCATCCAGGTCTCTGGACACCAGACCTATCGCGACGACGGCGAGATGCGGATGACCACCGTCTATGTCACCCGTCCCGGCCGCGGGGTCGGCCTGGTCGACGCGGTCGAGGCCTGGCTCGACGACGAGAAGGCGATCTACCCCTACGACGCCGTCTACGCGCCGGACGAGACCGAGGAGGACTCCCGGCGTGAGTCCGCCGTGCAGATGGTCTCCTCGCAGGACGCCGCCATCGCGACCGCGCTCCAGGAGCTCGGCTACGACACCAAGCCCGTCATCGAGGTGCTCGACGTCACGGCTGGGCTGCCCGCCGACGGCAAGCTCAAGGTGCGCGACGTGCTGGTGCAGATCGGCGACACCAAGGTGACGACCCCCCAGAGCGTGGTCGACGCCGTCGACGCGGCCCCCGCCGACAAGCCGCTGCGCTTCGTGGTGCTCCGTGACGGCAAGCGCACCACGGTGGAGGTGACCCCCACCGTGGTCGACGGCGACAAGCGCATCGGCATCGTGCCCGGCCCCGGCTTCGAGTTCCCCTTCGACGTCCACGTCGGGATCCCCGACTCCATCGGCGGGCCGAGCGCCGGCCTGATGTTCTCGCTGGCGATCTACGACACGCTGACTCCCGGGTCGCTGACCGGAGGCGCCGACATCGCCGGCACCGGCACCGTCACGGCCGCCGGCAAGGTCGGCCCGATCGGCGGCATCCAGCAGAAGATCGTGGCGGCCCGCGACGCCGGCGCCTCGCTGTTCCTGGTGCCCGCGGGCAACTGCGACGAGGCGCTGGGTGCGCCCCACGGCGACATGCGGCTGGTCAAGGCCACCACGATGCACGGCGCCCTCACCGCTGTGCAGGCATGGACCGCCGACCACGACGCCGACCTTCCCGCCTGCACGTCGAGCAAGGCCGCCGGATGACCGAGCCGACCGCGACCCCGGCCGAGGTCCCCGAGGGGCCCGAGACCGACCCCGCGCTCGCCGCGGCGGTCCGCGAGGTGGAGGCGCACGTCGCGGAGGCGGGCTGGGACCAGCCCGCTCGGCTGTACGCCCTCGTCGACACCGCTGCGCTGGTCACCCGGGAGCCGGCCCTGGCGGCCAGCCTGGGGCTCGCCGATCCGACCACGGCCACCGGTCTGACCCCGGTCGAGCAGGAGCTGGCGGGGGAGGAGCCGCTGGAGCGGCTGCTGGAGCACATCGTCTGGCCCGCCACCGTCGTGGGCTGTGCCGCGGTCGTGGAGCGGCTGGTGCTGCCACCGGCGGCCGACGCCGAGCTGCCGGACGAGGCGGCCGCGGCGACGGCGTACGCCCGGTCGCACCCCGACCGACAAGAGGTCCGCCTGGTCGCCGGCGCGACCCGCGGTGGGGCCACGTACTGTGCCTTGCGGATGCGTGCCCACGACGACGGCGCGTCGGTGGTGGGCGGGACCGACCTGGTCCCTGGTTTGCTGGAGCTGGTGGTCGCCACGTTGGCCGGCGACCCGGCGGAGGATGTGGCCGAGGAAGCGGTGGAGGGGTCGTGAGCGAGCTGTTCGAGGAGCCGGCGAGGACGCCGGAGCCACAAGGGCCGTCGCGCCGGTCGCGTGCGCTGTTGTGGACGGCCGGCATCCTGGCCGTGGGCTTCGTGGCGCTGAGCACCTTCGCGTCCCTGTGGACCGAGCGCATGTGGTTCCAGTCGGTGTCCTACGGCGAGGTGTGGGGCACCATGCTCGGCACCCGCGTGCTGCTGTTCATCGTGTTCGGCGCGGTGATGGCCGGCGCCATCGCCCTCAACGCCGCGCTGGCCTACCGCTGGCGGCCGGTGTTCCGGTCGACCTCGCCCGAGCAGGCCAACCTCGACCGCTACCGCGAGGCGATCGTGCCCGCCCGGCGCTGGCTGGTGATCGGCCTGTCGGTGTTCATCGGGCTGTTCGCGGGTTCGTCGGCGGTCGGGGAGTGGCGCAACTATCTGCTCTGGCGGCACGCCAAGGACTTCGGCGAGACGGACCCGTTCTTCCACCACGACCTGGGCTTCTACATCTTCCAGCTGCCCTGGCTGCACTACCTCGTCGACTTCGTGATGGCCGTGACCGCGGTGTCGCTGGTCGTGGCCACGATCGTGCACTACCTCTTCGGCGGCATCCAGCTGCAGAGCCGCCGCGACCGGTTCAGCCCCGCCGCCCAGGGGCAGCTCTCGGTGCTGGTCGGCCTGTTCGTGCTCGCGAAGGCCGCGGACTACTGGCTGGGTCGCTACGACCTGCTCAACCACGCCGGCAACCGGTTCACCGGCCTGAACTTCACCGCGGACCACGCGATCCTCCCGGCCCGCAACATCCTCACCTGGATCGCGGTCATCTGCGCGGTGCTCTTCTTCGTCAACGTCTGGCGCCGCGGCTGGATGCTGCCCGGCCTCGGGCTCGGCCTGCTGGTGCTGTCGGCCGTGCTGATCGGCATGATCTGGCCGGGCATCGTCCAGCAGTTCCAGGTCAACCCGAGCGAGCCGGACAAGGAGGCGCCTTACATCCAGAAGAACATCGAGGCCACCCGCAAGGCCTACGGCATCGACGGCGTGGTGATCGAGGACTACGGCACCGGCACCTCACCGCTCCTGGTGCCCCAGTCGCCGGCCGACCCGACCAAGGACGCCGCCAACAAGCGGAAGTTCGCGCAGGCGGCCGTCGACAACCCCGGCATCCGCCTGGTCGACCCCAAGCTGGTGCAGCCGCTGTTCGAGCAGAAGCAGCAGGTGCGCGGCTACTACTCCGTGGCGGACGTGCTCGACGTCGACCGCTACGACATCCCGGACGGGTCCGGCCAGACGCCGGAGCGCGACCTGGTGCTGGGCGTGCGCGAGCTCAACCAGGACGGCCTGCCCGCGAGCAGCAAGAACTGGGCCAACCTGCACACCGTCTACACCCACGGCTACGGCGTGATCGCCGCCTACGGCAACCAGCGGCCGGCCGACAACAAGGAGCAGATCTCCGACACCGACAACGACGACCCGGCGTGGGCGGAGACCAGCCTGCCGCCGCGGGGGCAGCTCACCGACCTGACCCCTGACGGCTACGAGGGACGGATCTACTTCGGCGAGCAGAGCCCCGACTACTCCATCGTCGGCAAGGCACCGAGCGGCTCCGACATCGAGCTCGACCTGCCGGGCAACGGCGACGCCGACGCGCAGACCACGACGACGTACGACGGCGCCGCGGGGGTCGACATCAGCGGCATCTTCCACAAGGTGCTGTTCGCGATGCGCTACGGCGACGCCAACCTGATCCTGTCGGGCCGGGTCCACGAGAACTCCAAGATCCTCTACCACCGCAACCCGCGCGACATGGTCGAGAAGGTCGCTCCCTGGCTGACCGTCGACGAGGACCCGTTCCCGGCGGTGGTCGACGGGCGGATCGTGTGGGTGCTCGACGGGTTCACGACGACCGACCGCTACCCGCTGAGCCAGCAGACGTCGTTCGAGGAGATGACGACCGACGCGCTGGCGCAGAACACCACGTTCCAGACGCTGCCCACCGACGAGATCAACTACATGCGCAACGCGGTCAAGGCGACCGTCGACGCCTACGACGGCACCGTCAAGCTCTACGCCTGGGACGAGAGCGACCCGATCCTGCAGGCGTGGGCGGAGGCGTTCCCCGGCACGGTGCTGCCCAAGTCCGAGATCCCCGAGGGCGTGCTGGCGCACATGCGCTACCCCGAGGACCTGTTCAAGGTCCAGCGCTACCAGCTGGCGACCTACCACGTGACCCAGGCCGACGAGTTCTACGAGCGCAGCGACCAGTGGGACGTCCCCGTCGACCCCGACCAGTCGAGCACGCTCCAGCCGCCGTACCGCCTGTCCGTCGAGACCCCCAGCGGCGACAACGTCCCGACGTTCTCGCTCACCTCGGTCTATGTGCCCTACAAGCGGCAGAACCTCGCGGCGTTCCTGTCCGTCGACGGAGCCGCCGACCAGGACGGCTACGGCACGCTGCGGGTGCTGCGACTGCAGTCCTCGGACACGACGCCGGGGCCCAGCCAGGTGGCCAACAAGTTCCGGGCCGACGAGAACATCCAGAACGTCCTGCTGCCCTTCACGCGCACCAACGCGAAGGCGGAGTACGGCAACCTGCTGACGCTGCCGGTCAGCGGTGGTCTGCTCTACGTCCAGCCGCTCTACGTCAAACAGGAGAGCGGCTCGGCGACCTACCCCGTGCTGCGCTTCGTGCTCGTCGCCCAGGGCAACAGCACCGGCATCGGCGCGACGCTCGAGGAGGCGGTCTACGACCTGCTCGGCATCACGCCGGACGACAGTGGTGACACCAGCTCGCCACCGTCGACGGACAACGGCGGCTCCGGCGGGGGCGGCGGTGGCGACACCAGCGAGCCGCCCTCGGGCTCCCTGACCCAGCAGGTCCGCACCCTGCTGACCCAGGCCAGCGCCGACTACGAGGCCGCCGACGCCGCCCTCAAGGCCGGCGACCTCCAGGAGTACGCCGACCGCACCGCCGCCGCGGAGGCGAAGGTCGCCAAGGCGCTGGAGCTGCTCAACGGCGACCAGGGGCAGCAGGGCTGACCGCACGAGCGGACCTCCGGCCGGATTTGGAGGGGCTTGGGCCGGTCCCGTAGGGTTGGGCTCACCAACGCGGGGTGGAGCAGTTCGGTAGCTCGCTGGGCTCATAACCCAGAGGTCGCAGGTTCAAATCCTGCCCCCGCTACAAGAAAGTGGCCCCTGACCTGCGGAAACGCAGTTCGGGGGCCACTTGGTTTCTTGAGCCACATAGCCTTGTGCCGCGTTTATGTCCCGGAAACCTCCGCGTTGGCAGCACGTTGTGGTCCCGGGGTTGGGGCCAGGCTGGCGCTCGAGGCGGCCGCCTGCGGGACGTCAGACGTCCGGCCTGGTCGTCGTGGCTTTGCCGGCGAAGGACTGAAGGATGTGCGTCACGTCGGGTGTCGTCCTGTCCTTCTCGATGTAGAACTCCTTGGTGATCGCGTCTGAGGAGTGGCCGAGAACGCGGGCCGCGGTGTCCGAGTCGACTAGGCGGTCGATCAAGGTCGCGACTGTCTTGCGGAAGGTGTGTGGCGTCACCCAGTCGAAGCCTGTGTCCGCTCGGATCGTGCGCCACCGCCGCTCGATGTTGCCGACTTGGTGCCATGTGCCGTTGCGGGTGGCGAAGACGGCGTTGTAGTGATTCGCTCGTTGCTCGACACGTCGCCTCATCAGGACATCGACTGCGAACGGCGGGAGGGCGATGGTGCGCTTCGAAGAGTCGGATTTCGGCTTGGGCTTGCGGTAGGTGCCCTTTCCCGTCTCCGTCTTGATCGTGCCGCTGATTGACACGGTCGGTGGCGTCGCACTCAAGTCGATGTCCGTCCATCGGATGGCGAGTACTTCTCCGATCCGGCAGCCCGTGGCGAGTAGCAGGTCAATGATGTCGGGCATGTCCTGGTTCGGCTTTGGACCGGGCCGCTTCTTGGTCATCCAGGAGTCCACGGCAGAGCGGACGGCGTTGAGGTCCTCCACCGAGAGCGCTTGGACGTCCTTCTTCTGGCCTCGAAGCCGTGATGTGGAG
>NZ_JAWKJQ010000002.1:0-479726 GCF_041393715.1 Nocardioides sp.
GCCACGGTCGGGGCCAACGCCGCGCCGTTGGGGAGCACCGACTACGCCGTGTCGCTGGCCTGGACCGCGCTCACCCCATCCACCACCGCCGACGCCATCCTCGCCCTCGACCTGGCCTCGGACTGGGGCGAGTTCCGGGCCGCGGCCCGCGACTTCGCGGTGCCCGCCCAGAACCTCGTCTACGCCGACCGCGCAGGGCACATCGGCTACCAGGCGCCCGGGATGGTCCCGATCCGCCGGCCCGGACACACCGGGCTGGTGCCGGTGGCGGGCTGGCGGCCCAAGAACGACTGGACCGGGCGCTACGTGCCCTTCGAGGCGCTGCCCCACGAGCTGGACCCCGCGGAGGGGTTCATCGTCACCGCCAACCAGGCCGTGATCGGACCCGACTATCCCTTCCACCTCACCAGCGACTGGGACCAGGGCTATCGCTCCCAGCGGATCCGCGACCTGCTCCAGCAGCAGGGGACCTCCTCGGTGGCCGACATGTCCGCGATCCAGCTCGACGACCTCAACCCGATGGCCGCCACGCTGGTGCCCTACCTGCTGGCCGTCGACGACGGCGGGTCGCCGTACTTCCAGGTCGGGCCCGACCTGCTGCGCGACTGGGACGGCCACCAGCCGGCCGACAGCGCCGCCGCGGCCTACTACAACGCCGTCTGGTCCAACCTCCTCCGCCTCACCTTCCACGACGAGCTCCGCGAGTCGCTGTGGCCCGACGGTGGCGACCGCTGGTTCGCCGTGGTCACCCGCCTGCTCGAGCGGCCGACCGACTCCTGGTGGGACGACCGGGCCACCGAGGACGTGGTGGAGACCCGCGACGACATCCTCCGCCAGGCGATGCGCGACGCCCGCGACGAGCTGACCCGACGCGAGTCCCTCGACCCCGAGGACTGGTCCTGGGGGAGGGTGCACCGGCTCGACCTGGTCGAGGGCACGCTCGGCAAGTCGGGCGTCGGCCCCGTCGAGGCGCTGGTCAACCGCACCGGCTACCCCGTCGCCGGAGGTGGCAGCATCGTCGACGCGACCTCCTGGAACGCCGCCGACGACTACACCGTCACGGCCGCCCCGTCGATGCGGATGGTGGTCTCGCTCGCCGACTTCGACCACTCGACGTGGATCAACCTGACCGGCGTGTCGGGCCACCCGGCCAGCAGCCACTACGTCGACCAGACCGACCTCTACGTCGCCGGCCGGACGCTGCCCTGGGCGTGGACCGAGTCGGCGGTGCGGGCGGCCGGCGTGGACACGCTCACCCTGCGGCCACCGGCCGCCCCAGGGGCAGCCGGATGACGCCGTCGGGGGTCGCGGCGTGGGTCACCGGCCGGTCGTGCGGCTCGACCGGCACCTCGAGGCCCACCTCGTCGGCATAGAGCAGCACGCAGGTGAAGGTGCCGACCGGAACCCGGGCGAGCGCCTTGTCGTAGCAGCCACCACCCTTGCCCAACCGGACCCCGGCCGGCGACACCGCCAGTCCGGGCACCAGCAGCGCGTCGGGGGTGCCGATCGCGTCGCGACCCAGCGGCTCGGTGACCGGCTCCAGCAGCCCGAACCGGGCAGCGGCCAGCGACCCGGGGCCCTGGTAGGGCGCCCAGTCGAGGTCGAGGCCGCCCCGAGCGAGGCTGCCCACGGTCAGCGGCAGCAGCACCCGCTTGCCGGCCGCGAGCAGCCGCTCCAGCAGGATGCCGGTGCCGGGCTCGTGACCCACCGAGACGTACGCCGCCACGCTGGCCGCCCGGCGTACCTCCGGCTGCGCGAGCAGGTGGTCGGCGATCTGCGCGGCGCAGCGCGCCACCTCGGCGAGGCTGCGTCGGTTGCGGGAGGTCTCGAGTCGGTCTCGCACCGCGGTCTTTGCCGCCGTGGGTTGTGACGGGTCCACCCCGCCAGCCTACGATCGAGACATGGGTAGTCCAGGTTTGAACCAAGCACGAGCGAAGATGGTGGAGGCCGGCGTCGACCCGGCCGCGGTGGAGGTGTTCGCGCACTACTACCGGCTGCTCGAGCACGGCGAGACCGGGATGATCCCCGAGTCCTCGATCGACCCCGTCGACATGCCCCATCTCGACGACGCGCAGGTCGACCCCGAGGTGGCGGCCGAGGCGGTGCGGCACACCGCCGTGATCAAGCTCAACGGCGGGTTGGGCACCTCGATGGGCATGGACCGCGCCAAGTCGCTGCTGTGCGTGCGCCGTGGGCTGTCCTTCCTCGACATCATCGCCCGGCAGATCCTGCACCTGCGCCGGGAGTACGACGCCACGCTGCCGCTGGTCTTCATGAACTCCTTCCGCACCAGCGCGGACACCCTCGAGGCGCTGGCGCGCTACGAGGACCTCCCCGTCGCCGGGTTGCCGCTGGAGTTCCTGCAGAACAAGGAGCCCAAGCTCCGGGTCAAGGACCTCACGCCGATCTCCTGGCCGGCCGACCCCGACCTCGAGTGGTGCCCCCCGGGCCACGGCGACCTCTACACCGCGCTGGTCGGCACCGGGTTGCTCGACCGGCTGATCGATGCCGGCTACCGCCATGTCTTCGTCTCCAACTCCGACAACCTGGGCGCGGTGCCCGACGCCAAGGTCGCGGGCTGGTTCGCCGCCTCGGGCGCGCCGTTCGCGATCGAGGCGGTGCGCCGCAGCGCCTCGGACAAGAAGGGCGGCCACTTCGCGCGCCGCAAGGTCGACGGCCGGATCGTGCTCCGTGAGACCGCCCAGACGCTGCCCGAGGACCGCGCCGCGCTGGCCGACCTCGACCGGCACCGCTTCACCTCGACCAACAACCTGTGGTTCGACGTGGCCGAGATGAAGCGGCTGATGGAGGAGCGCGACGGGGTGCTCGGCCTGCCGCTGATCCGCAACGAGAAGACCGTCGACCCCAGTGACCCGTCCACGCCCACGGTGGTCCAGATCGAGTCCGCCATGGGCGCCGCGATCGAGGTCTTCGAGGGTGCCCAGACCATCGAGGTGGGCCGCGACCGGTTCGTGCCGGTGAAGACCACCAACGACCTGCTGGTGCTCCGCTCCGACGTCTACGACCTCGGCACCGACTTCGTGATGGACCAGCGCTCCGACGACCTGCCCTACGTCGAGCTCGACGCCGACTACTACCGGCTGGTCGAGGAGTTCGACCGCCGGTTCCCCGAAGGCGCCCCGTCCCTGCGCGAGGCGGACGCGTTCCGCGTCGACGGCGACTGGACCTTCGGCCGCGACATCCAGGTCGTCGGCGACGTGAGCCTGGAGCGTCCCGACGGCGCCCAGCGGGTCGCCGCCGGGACCGTGCTCAGCTCCTCGGACCTCGGCGAGGGCCTCGATGGCTGAGCCGATCACCGTCGAGGACCTCCTCGACCGCGTCCTCGGCACCATCGAGGAGCTGCCGCACTTCCCGCAGCCGCTGATGGACGCACTCGGGCTGCCGGTGGCCGAGGACCTGCACGCGCCGATCGCGCTGCCGACCTTCGACAACTCGGCGATGGACGGCTACGCCGTCGTCGCCGCCGACGTCGAGGGGGCCTCGGCGGACCACCCGGTGCGGCTGCCGGTCGTCGGGGAGATCGGCGCCGGCCAGGCCTCGCTGCTCGCGCTGTCGCCCGGCACCGCCGCCAAGATCATGACCGGCGCGCCGGTGCCGGAGGGCTGCGACGCCGTGGTGCCCTACGAGTGGACCGACCGCGGGGTGGCCCACGTGGAGATCACCCAGGCACCCGCCGTCGGCGCGCACATCCGCTCCGCCGGCGAGGACGTCACCCCCGGCGACCTGCTCGTCGAGGCCGGCACCGTCCTCGGTCCGCGGCACCTCGGGCTGCTGGCGGCCGTCGGGCTCGGCACCGTCCGCGTCCGCCCGCGGCCGCGGGTGGTCGTGCTGTCGACCGGCTCCGAGCTCCGCGACGCCGGCACCCCGCTCTCGCACGACGCGATCTACGACGGCAACTCCTACCTGCTCGCCGCGGCGGCGCGCGAGGCCGGCGCCATCGCCTATCGCGTCGGGATCGTCCCCGACGACCCGGCGGCCTTCATGGACGCGCTGTCCGACCAGCTGGTGCGCGCCGACCTGGTGGTCACCTCCGGCGGCGTCTCCCAGGGCGACTTCGACGTGGTCAAGGAGGCGCTGTCTCCGCTCGGGTCGGTGTGGTTCGGGCCGGTCAAGATGCAGCCGGGGAAGCCTCAGGGCTTCGGCACCGTCGGCGAGGACGAGACGCCGATCTTCACGCTGCCGGGCAACCCCGTGTCGTCGTACATCTCCTTCCAGATGTTCGTGCTGCCCGCGCTGCGCAAGATGATGGGGCTGCGGCCCTACGTCCGCCCGACCACCGAGGCCCGGCTCACCAAGGCGTTCTCGTCACCGCCCGGGCGGCGGCAGTTCATGCGAGGGACCTACGCCAACCGCACCGTCACCCCCGCCGGCGGGCCCGGGTCGCACCTCATCGGCGACCTGGCGACCGCCGACTGTCTGATCGTGGTGCCGGAGGACCAGACCTCGGTGCTGGCCGGCGACCAGGTGCAGGTGCTCCGCCTCGACGAGGAGTTCTGATGGACCGGCTCACCCACGTCGACGAGTCCGGGGCCGCCCGGATGGTCGACGTCTCCGGCAAGCAGGTCACCGCCCGCACCGCCGTCGCCTCGGGGCGGGTGCTGGTCTCGGCACGGGTGGTCGAGCTGCTGCGCGGGGAGGGCGTCCCCAAGGGGGACGCGCTGGCCGTCGCGCGGGTGGCCGGCATCATGGCGGCCAAGCAGACCCCGTCGCTGGTCCCGTTGTGCCACCCGCTCGCGATCTCCGCGGTGACCGTCGACCTGACCGTCGCCGATGACGGCGTCGACATCGCCGCCACGGTCTCCACCGCCGACCGCACCGGCGTCGAGATGGAGGCCCTGACCGCGGTCTCGGTCGCCGCTCTCACCGTCGTCGACATGGTCAAGGCGGTCGACAAGGGTGCCGTGATCACCGACATCCGGGTGGAGTCCAAGACCGGCGGCAAGTCCGGGGACTGGGCTCGTGCCTGAGGCCCTCCTCGGCGCCGTGGTGGTGGCCTCCAACCGGGCCGCCGCCGGGGTCTACCCCGACGAGACCGGTCCATTGATCCAGGCCTTCCTGACCCGGCTCGGCTTCGCCTGCGAGGCCCCTGCCGTGGTGCCCGACGGCGAGCCGGTCGGCGCGGCGATCGCCGACGCGGTGGCCCGTGGCGCGCGGGTGGTGCTCACCACCGGCGGCACCGGGCTGACGCCCACCGACCTGACACCCGAGGTCACCCGGCCGCTGCTCGACCGGGAGATCCCCGGTGTCGCCGAGGCGATCCGGGCCCACGGGGTGGCGCAGGGAGTCCCCTCGGCGGTGCTGTCGCGCGGACTGGCGGGGGTCGCCGCCGGCTGCCTGGTGGTCAACCTCCCCGGCTCCAAGGGCGGGGTCAAGGACGGCCTCGCCGTGCTCGAGCCGTGGCTGGTGCACGCCGTGGAGCAGATCCCCGGGAGCGACCATTGACCATCGGCTGGCCGGCGGTGCTGCGCAGCGGCCCGGTCCGGCTGCGCCCGATCGAGATGCGGGACGCGGGGCCGTGGCGGGACGCTCGTGACCGGAGCGCCGACTGGCTGCGCCCCTGGGACGCGACCGTCCCACCCGGAGGGTCGCCCCGGGCGGCCACCTTCCGTGCCGTGGTGCGGGCGATGCGCCACCATGCGCGCGCCGGGACGTCGTACCCCTTCGTGATCGAGGTCGACGGGCGCTTCGCCGGTCAGGTGACCGTCAACAACATCGTCCGCGGCTCGGCACAGTTCGCGTCGCTGGGCTACTGGATCGACCGGGCGTACGCCGGCCGCGGGGTGATGCCGCGGGCGGTGGCGATGACGATCGACCACGCGTTCGGCGCGGGCGGGCTGCACCGGATCGAGATCGCGATCCGCCCGGAGAACACCAACTCGCTCCGGGTCGTGGAGAAGCTCGGCCTGCACGAGGTCGGCTACGCGCCGAGGTTCCTCCACATCGACGGCGCCTGGCGGGACCACCGGATCTACGCGGTGACCGTCGAGGAGTGCCCGGAGGGGATGCTCGCGCGCTATCTCCAGTCCCTGGAGTCACACGAGTGATTTCCCGACACACCACTTGACATCCGCCTCAGGATGCGCAAGCACTCCTAGGCTGCGCTCCGTGGGCATTCCGCATGTGGACGTACTCCTCTTCGTCGGCGTCGCCGTCGCCTGGGCCATCTATCTGATCCCCAAGGCGATCCAGCACCACGAGCAGGCGACGAAGGACCGCTCCGTCGACCGCTTCTCCGACCGGCTGCGCGTGCTCGCGCGTCGCGAGCCGACCAGCTCGCGCGCGGCCGCGCTGGTGGTGTCGGGCAAGGCGTCCGCCCCGGCCGAGGACTCGGCCGAGGACTCGGCCGCCGTGTCTGCCGCCGCTGCTCCGGCCACTGCCGCGACCGTGGCCGCCCAGGTGCCCCCCACTCGTCCGGCTCTCGGCGCTTCTCCTGTCGAGGTCCGTGCGGCGCAGGCGCGCCGCCAGCGTCAGGCCGCCCAGCGGGCGACCCGGCGCCGGCGGCGAGTCCTGGGCCTGCTGCTGCTCGCGCTGGCCGCCGTGGCCGGCGGGGCGGCGACCGGCTCGCTCGCGTGGGGGTACGTCGGGATCCCGGGCGGCCTGCTGGCGGCCTGGTTGGTCGCCTGCCGGCTGATGGTGAAGGGCGAGCGCGCCGCGCGGCGCCGTCCGCCCCGCGCCGTCCCCGCCCCGGCCGAGACGCCGGCCGTGGCCGACGAGCTCGACATGGACGAGACCACCGAGATCGCCCGGGTGGCCGCCGCGGAGCCCGGCATGTGGGACCCGGTGCCGGTGACGCTGCCGACCTACGTCGACAAGCCGGCCGCCACCCGCACCGTGCGCGGTATCGACCTGGGCGCCGAGGGCGTGTGGACCTCCGGCCGCACCGAGGCCGACGCCGCCCTGGCGCGTCGCGCCGACGCCGAGGCCGCCGCCGCCCGCGCCGCCTGCGAGGCCGATGACGCCTCCGGCGGCCAGCGCGCCGCCGGCGCCGCCGGCTGACCCCGAGGCGTCGCAGACGGGGCGGTGAGGCGTCGCAGACGGTGACGCCGGCCGAATTATCCGGACAGGTAGATTCTCCGCCGACAGACGGCGCCCTCCTACCCTGAACACCTCCGCCGGGAGCGCCTGGGGAGGTGCCCACGCGGGCAAGTCGGAGACCGACGTGTCGTGGTGGGTGCAGCCGGTGCCGCCCTGTCCCTGGGCCTGATCGAGTAGGCCGCCTTCCCCACGACGCCGCGATCCTCGACGCCGGTGGTTGGTCGGCGCTGGCTCTACGGCTGGTCGGGAGGGGCTGCCAGCGAGGCCGTGACCGTGGTCGACCTCTCGGCCACCACGCGCTCGCGACGGCGCGCGCCCGGCTGGACAACGCCGCTGCTGCCGAGTCTGTCGAGGCCGACGTCCTCGATCTCGACCTTCGGTCGGCGTGGTCGCGGTCGGCACGACCGCGGCGTCTTCCACTTCCTCACCGAGCCGGTGGAGCGCCGCCGTCACTGCGCCTCCCGGCGCCACCTGCGCCTCGGCGGATGGCTCGTGGTCAGCGTGACCTTCGGACCCGACGGCCCGACCACCTTGCAGCGGCCTCCCCGTCGCGCATCTTCGCCGACGACCTCGCCGCCGAGTTCCCCGGCTTCGGGCCGCCGCGACCGCGTCCGACGACCACCACACCCCCTGGGGCACCGTGCAGCCGTTCACCGGCGTACTGCTCAGGCGCCGGGACTGACCCCGCAACCGATTCGGTACGCCGCTGCGGCTTTGAGTTACTGTTTCCTCGCGTCGTACGACGCATCCGGGCTGCGGCGGTGCTGGTAGCGCGTCTCGTTCGCAATGAGAAGGTCAGTTCAATCCTCAGCTCCAACATGTGATGAGTCGCGACATAGGTCTCACCTGAGCTGCGACATGCGTCACCAGCCTGGAGCTCGGCTATCGGCCGGGGGCTCTTGTGTGTTGGCCCAGTAGTGCTTTGGCGGGGCTTGATGTTGTAGGAGAGGACCTTCGCCGGTTTCGAGTTCGATGGTGTACGGTGTCGTCAGCGATGGCTGGTGGACGCGGTTTTGCCGCGGTGGGTGTAGCCGATGCCGAGGTGGTGCACTGGTCGGGCGCGCGGCGCATCGAGATCTTGCCCCAGTCGTCGACGCGGTCGTAGCGCAGTCGGTAGTGGCCGCTGGGGACCGCCGGTGGCCTGGCCTCCCGGGGAGGTGGTAGGCGGCTGTGGGTACGTCGGTCGAGTCAGGTGCGGACGGTGCTGGTTGTAGATCTGCCGAACCGGTTGAGTTGGACCTGGAGGTGGCTGGCCGCAGCAGTGGGTTGCTTGGCGAGCCAGCGTTTGAGGGTCTGCTGGAAGCGCCTGACCTTGCCTGGCTGGGGTGCGGTTCGCACTGCGTCTTCTCTGGGTGATCCGTAGGGCGATCAGAGGTACTGAAGGCGTTCTTCCGCCACCGTGGCGGGCGGTGAGACGCGGCCGTTGTCGGTCAAAGTCGCAGCTGGGAAGCCGTTTTCGTTGCCTGCGGCTAGGAACGACTCGACCACGATGTCGCCGGTGACGGGGTGTGACGGTGCAGGAGATCAGGTAGCGGGAGTGGTCGTCGAGCCAGGTCAGGATCTCGACGTCGGTGCCGTCGGCCAGGCGCCAGTGGGTGAAGTCGACCGCCAACACTCGCTGGCTGCGGCCAGGAACCGCCGGTAGGACGACCTGCGTTTCTTCGGTTCAGGACGGATCAGCCTGGCCGTGTGCAGGACCCGACGGATCGTCGAGGTCGAGGGTGCCCGGGTGGCCTCGTGTTCGAGGTGCCAGGCGATCGTCACCGGCCCGGCGTCCAGACCGTCGGTGGTCAGCTGGAGCCCGAGCGCGATGATCCGTCCCGCACTACCTCGGAGGTGGCCTGCGGGTTGGACCGTGGTCGCCGCGACCGCGGGTCACCGCGTCGATGCCGTCTTGGCGGCAGCAGCTGTGTGTCGCTGAAGATGTCGCCGGCTGTACCCACTCGGCGGCGGCCTGGGTCACGCTGAGCTGCTTGAGACGCACCTTGGCGACAGCACGATTTTCGGACATGGTCGAATTCCGGCCGCCGACCCAGCAAGGTGCACCACGTCGCGACTCACCAGCGACCTGTCACCTGTGACCTATGTCGTGAACCCAGGCACCCTCAGCTCCACCATTGTGATGAGTCGCGACAGCAGGTCTCACCTGAGTCGCGACATGTCACTCGCCGGAGCTTCCCGGCCATCGTCGGGGCTCTTTGTGTTATGCCAGTAGTGCTGGTGGGTTGATGTTGTGGGTGGCAAGGACCTCGCCGGTCGAGCTCCGATGGCGACGGTGGTGTCGCCGGCGATGACCAGGACGTTTGCCGCGGTGGGTGGTAGCCGATGCTGAGGTGGTGCATCTTGTCGGCGCGGCGCATCGAGATCTTGCCCTGTCGTCGACGCGGCCGTAGCGCAGTCGGTAGTGGCCGCTGGTCCGGGGCTGGCGGGCCTGGCCTTGGGGAGTGTGTGGTAGGCGGTGGCTGGGGTACGTCGGTCGAGTTGCGGCGCGGACGGTGCTGGCTGGGTAGATCTGCCGGAACCGGTTGAGTTGGACCTGGAGGGTGGCTGGGGTCGCAGCAGTGGGTTGCTTGCGAGCCAGCGTTTGAGAACGCTGGAAGCGTTCGACCTTGCCTTGGTTTGGATCGTCGAGGTCGAGGGTGCCCGGTGGCCTTCGTTCGAGGTGCCAGGCGATCGTCACCGGCCCGGCGTCCAGACCGTCGGTGGTCAGTTGAGCCCGAGCGCGATGATCCGGTCCCGCACCTACCTCGGAGGGCCTGCGGTTGGACCGCGGTCGCCGCGACCGCGGGCCGACCGCGTCGATGCCCTGGCGGTAGCGGGCCGTACCGTTGAAGATGCCGCCGGCTGTGCCCGTACTCGGCGGCGGCCTGGGTCACGCTGAGCTGCTTGGAGACGACCTTAAGGACAGCGACACGAGTTTGGGACATGGCCGCGACCCTGGCCGCCGACTCCAGCAAGGTGCGACTGATGTCGCGACTCACCAGCGACCTGTCACCTGTGACCTATGCTGTGAACTCCAGGCACCCTCAGCTCCACTTGTGAGGTCCTCTGCGGCAGGGTCACCGCCGCCGAGGTCGGCCCTGCCCCAGAGCACGGCGAACAGCTCGGGGTGCTGGGTCAGCTCCACCCGGTCCGTCGGATGAGCAACGAGGAAGCGCTCGGCGTCCGGTCGTGTGGCGCCGGACGGCGTCGAGGATGAGTCGATGCTCGGCGTTGACCACCGTCATCCGGTCGGTGCCGCCAGCTCCAGTCCAGCGGCGGTAAAGGTGGAGTTCCGCCAGTCGGATCGTGGTCGCCTGGGGCAGCTGCTCGCTCGGCAGGTGGCGTACGACGCCATGTGGAAGTCGCGGTCGAGGGCCAGGAAGCGGGCGGTATCGGTGTTGGCCTCGATCTCGCCCTCGAGGTCGGCCATCTCCTCCACCTGCTCGTCGTGGAGGTTCTCCAGGCTGAGGATGAGGGTGAGCGGCTCCAGCCGCCTGCGCATCCGGTAGAGCGTGTTGACCTGGATCGAGGTCGAGCACCGGCACCCGACCGCCGCGGCAGCAGTCGGCTTCGGCCCTCGGTCTCGAGGATGCGTAGCGCCTCGCGGACCGGGAGTCGACTGGTGCCGAGGCGGGTGGCGATCTCGTCCTGGCGGAGCCAGGTGCCGGGACGGATCTCGCCGGACAGGATCTCCTCGCGGAGCGTCTCGGCGATCCGCTGGCTGCTGACGCCGGGGCCGGGCCTGGCGTCGCAGCCACAGGCGCCCCCGCCGAACCGCTCGATCGTGGTCGAAGGCCTGCCGCCGGGTAGGACACCAGCTCGAACTGCATCCCGTGGGCCGGAGGAAGCAGACCCAGCGCTGACCCTCCGAGGCCCTCGCGCCCGTCGCTCGGGTCGCCCAGCACCGTGACGCCGCGCTCGCGCAGGTAGGCCACCGCGGGGTCGAGGTCCTCGACGTAGAGCGCCACGTGGTGGCCGCCGACGTCGCTGTTGCGCGGGGGCTCGGAGCGGCGCTCGCGGGCGTCGTACTCGAAGACCTCGAAGACCGCCTGCTCACCGCAGCGGTAGAACCGCAGCTGACGCATCACCGTGCGCGGGTCGACGTTGAGGTGGTCGTGCATCCAGTCGTCGTCGGCCTGGAACGGACCGAGGGAGGAGCAGTCGCAGCCGAGCATCGTCGGTCAAGCTGGCGGGCCTGGTCGAGGTCCGGCACTGGCGGAAGCCGATGTGGTCGAGTCGGCTGAGCCCGGGCAAAGCATGACGAACACCTCGCCGTTGATCCGAAACCGCCAGTCTGCTCACATCCGCACAGAACACCACTATCGGATGATTGATCCAATATCTGCCAGGCTGGCGGGCAGATCCTCCTGGAAGGAGCCGTGCGATGCCGATGCGCCACGACCTCGTGCCCGGTGCGCAGTGGACGCAGCTGACGGTCACCACCGACGACTGGGACGCCGCCGCCCCCGACCCGCTGACCGCGATGCCCAGCCAGCTGCTGCTGGTCCGGACCTTCGAGGAGCTGGTGCTGGAGCTGGCCGCCGCGGGTCTGGTGCACGGTCCGGCGCACTCGGAGCATCGGCCAGGAGGGCGGTGCGTCGGCCTCGCCCGACCCTGGACCTCGGCCGACACCGTCAACGCCGCACCGCGGGCACCACCAGTTCCCGGGCCAAGGTGCTTACCACCCTGCACCCGAAGGTGATCCCACTCCAGCCCTGGCCGGACGACGTCCGGTCGGCGTTGCTGCGCACGCTGCGCGAGATCTGCGGCCTGGAGCAGGGGTTCAGCCACGGTCGCGGTGGCAGCATGCACCTGCAGTGGCTCGAGGCCGGCGCGATCGGCACCAACGCGATCGTCGGCGGTGGCGTGCCGCTCGCGGCGGGCCCGCGTTCAGCCACCGTCTGGCCGGCACCGACGCCGTCGCCGTGACCTGGTTTCGGCGACGGCGCGATGAACATCGGCCTCACGCTGGAGACGCTCAACCTCGCCGCGGCCTGGTCGTTGCCGCTGTGCCTGTTCGTCGAGAACAACCTGTACGCCGTGTCGACGGTCTCGGAGGTGACGGCGGAGACGCGGTCCGCTCGCGGACCGGGCTTCGGCATCCGGTCCTGGAAGGTCGACGGTATGGACCCGCTGGCCGTCCACTCCACCATGCAGGAGGCGCTCCAGCACCTGCGGAGGGCAGGGGGCCGGCCCTGGTCGAGGCCGACGTCTATCGCTTCTTCCACCAGAACGGCCCCTTCCCGGGCTCGGCCTTCCGCTACCGGAGCAAGGAGGAGGAGGCCGAGTGGCGCAGCCGCGACCCGCTGGAGGTGACCGCGTCACCTGGATCCGGCGCGGCATCCTCTCCGCTGACCAGGTCGAGGCCGCCTGCAACGGTGCCAAGGCGCTGATGGGCGGAGATCGGCGAGGTGGTTCTCGAGCCGCTGCCCGGCGGCAAGCCCGGCGAGCGGCGCATCCGGCCCGAGGAGTGGCCCGACCCCGCGTTCGTCGACGTCGGCGTCCGGGGCGACCTGAGCGAGCTGGCCCAGGTCACCTTCACCGACGTGGCCGACCACGCCGACGCGCTCGAGGACGTGAAGTTCATCGACGCCGTCTCCCAGGTGATGAACCGCCGGATGGCCACCGACCCGCGCGTCGTCGTGATGGGTGAGGACGTGCACCGGCTCAGCGGCGGCACCAACGGCGCGACCAAGGGCCTCAAGGACGCCTACCCCGACCGGGTCCTTCGGCACCCTGATCTCCGAGAACGCCTTCACGGGCCTGGGCGGCGCATCGGCGCTCGACGGACGGTTCCGCCCCGGTCGTGGAGTTCATGTACGCCGACTTCATGTGGGCCGTAGCCGACCAGCTGTTCAACCAGATCGGCAAGGCCCGCCACGTTCGGCGGCACCGGCGCGGCGCCACTGGTGCTGCGCACCAAGACCGCGATGGGCACCGGCTACGGCTCGCAGCACTCGATGGACCCGGCGGGGGACTCGCCACCGCGGCCGGCTGGCGGATCGTGGCGCCGTCCACGCCCTACGCCGGCCTGATGAACACCGCGCTCGCCTGCGACGACCCTGTCGTGGTGCTCGAGCACGTCGACCTCTATGCCTCCACCGGCCCGGGCCTGCCCGGCGACCTCGACCACTGCCTCCCCGTCGGCCGGGCCGCGGTCCGCCGACAGGGCGCCGATCTCACCGTGCTGACCTACGGCGCGATGACCCAGCCGATGCTCGACGCCGTCGCCGAGACCGGTGTCGACGCCGAGGTCATCGACCTGCGCTGGCTGGACCGCGCCAGCCTCGACTGGGAGACGATCACCGCCTCGGTCGAGAAGACCAACCGGGTGCTGATCGCCGAGCAGGGCGCCGTCGGCACGTCGTACGGCGGCTGGCTGGGCGACGAGATCGCCCGCCGGCTGTTCGACTGGCTGGATGCCCCCGTGGAGCGGCTGCACGGCGGCGAGGCGTCGCCGAGCATCAGCAAGGTGCTCGAGCGCGCCGCGTTCGCGCGCACCGAGGAGGCGGTCGCGAAGCTCACCGAGATCGCCGCGACCGAGGGTCTGGGGGCCTGACGTGCTCGAGGTGCTGAGGATGCCGGAGGTCGCGGCCAACACGACCGAGGCGCTGCTGGCGACCTGGCTGGTCGAGCCGCACGCGCGCTACGCCGCGGGCGATGCGCTGGTCACCGTCGAGACCGAGAAGGCCGTCGTGGACATCGAGGCGGAGGCCGCCGGCGTGCTGCTGCGGCTGCTCGTGCCCGAGGGCCAGCAGGTGGCGGTCGGCGCGCCGATCGCGATCTGGGGAGACGACGAGTCCTCACCGGCCGCGGTCGAGGCCCTGGTGAGCACCTTGGGGCTCTCCGAGGGCGCGGTCGCCCCGGAGCCGGAGCCGGAGCCGGAGCCGGCGGTCGAGGCGACGGCAGAGGAGGACGCCGCGCCGGCGGCCGACGGCCGGCCGCGGATCTTCACGAGTCCGCTCGCCCGGAGGATCGCCGCCGAGGCCGGCATCGAGCTCGCCGACATCCCGGGCAGCGGCCCCCGCGGCCGGATCCGGCGCCGCGACGTGGAGGACTACCTCGCCTCGCGCGGCCGGGCCGAACCCACCGCGGCCGAGGCCGTCGCTGCTGCCTCCTCCGCAGCCCCGGCCGAGACGACGGACGCGGGCTTCACCGACGTCCCCGCGTCCCGGATGCGGCAGGCGATCGCCCGCCGGCTGACCGAGAGCAAGCAGTCGACGCCGCACTTCTACGTCCGTGGCACCGCCCGCGTCGACCGGCTGCTGGCGCTGCGCACCGAGATCAACGAGGGGGTCGCCGACGGCGGCGTGAAGGTCTCGATCAACGACCTCGTCGTCAAGGCGGTGGCCCGCGCGCACACCCTGGTTCCCGATCTCAACGTGCAGTGGACCGGTGACGCCGTACGCCGGTTCGCCGCCGTCGACGTCGCCGTGGCCGTGACCACCCCCGAGGGGCTGGTCACGCCGGTGCTCCGCGACGTCGACGTCAGCACGGTCACCCGGGTCGCGGCCGAGCTCCGCGAGCTGGCCGGCCGGGCCAGGGACCGGCGGCTGCAACCCGCCGAGATCGAGGGCGGCACGGTGTCGGTGTCCAACCTGGGCATGTTCGGCACCGAGGAGTTCGCGGCCATCATCAACCCGCCCCAGTCCGCGATCCTCGCGGTCGGGGCGGTGCGTGAGGAGCCGTCGTGGTCGACGGTGCGGTCACCGTCGGCTCGGTGATGCGGGTGACCCTGGCCGTCGACCACCGATGCGTCGACGGCGCCGCGGCGGCAGGTGGATGCGCTGCTTCCTGGGGCTGCTCGAGGCACCTGCTCGCATCCTGGCCTGACCGGTCGGTGCTCCCGGGCTCACCGGGTCGACCGGTCCGTCGTACGCCGGCCCGGCGGGGCGGGCGCTACTCCTGCGGCACCGAGGCCGCCGCCTCGCCAGGTCGCGGGCTCGGCTGGGCGACCTCCCGCCGGTCGCGGGCGTTGCGCAGCGCACGCACCAGCATCGGGAGGATGGCGGCCGCCAGCACGAAGACGCCCTGGAGCCAGAACTGCCAGGCCAGCCCGAGGCTCAGGAAGGCGATGGAGTTGGAGATCGTCTGCAGCAGGATGCCCGCGGCGGCCACCGCGATCGCCGACCCGGAGCCGCCGAAGATGCTCGCTCCCGCGATCACGATCGCGGTCACCGACGCCAGCGTGAGGGCCTGGCCCGTGTTGGCGTCCCCGATCCCGGTGCGCGAGTAGAGCGCGAGCCCCGCCAGCGCGGCGAGCACCCCGGCCGCCGTCGTGGCGAGCAGGCGCATGGCCGGCACGCTCACGCCCATCCGGTTGGCCTTGACCGGGTCCGACCCGGCCGCGCGGAACGACCGTCCGAGCGCGGTCCGCTGCAGGATGAACCAGATCGCGACGGCGAGTCCGACCGCCACCGCCAGCACCAACGGCACGCCGGCGATGGCGGTGCCGATGGCGGTCATGATGGCCGGCGAGGAGCTGCCGTCGGGATAGGGGCGCAGCACCTGGGCGGTGCCCACCACCGCGATCGAGGTGACCAGGGTGGCGATGACGGCGGGCAGCCGAGCCTGGTCACCAGCACACCGTTGACGAGACCGACCACGAGTCCAGAACCCAGGGCGAGCAGCACGCCGAGCAGGAAGTAGGCGCCACCGGCCTGGCCTGAAGGACACCACGACGCCGGACAGCGCGACCACGGAGCCGAGGCTGAGGTCGATGCCCCCGGTCATCACGACGAGCAGCTGGGCGAGACCGGCGAGCACGAGCACCGAGCTGGCGGCGAGCAGCTGGCTGGTGTTGAGCGGGCTGAGGAACGCGCTGTCCTTGGTGGACGTGGCGATGGCCAGGATGAGGGTGAGCAGGAGCAGCAGGCCGGTGTTGAGCTCGTGGCCGAGCCGAGACGGGAGCCGGGCCTTGGGCTTCCGCGCCGGCGCGCGGCCGACCACGTCGGACACGCCGGTCGACATCACGGCGGCGCCGGTCACCGACCGCTCGGTGACCTGGTCGCCGCTCAGCAGCGCCTGGACGCGTCCTCGCGAGAACACCACGACGCGGTCGCGAGGCCCTCGATCTCCACGGCGTCCGTGGAGAGCACCACGACGGCGATCCCCGACTCGGCCATCTGGCGGAGGAAGGCATGATCTCGACCCGGGCACCCGCGTCGACCCCCTGGGTGGGCTCCTCGACGAGGACCACCTGGGGACTGCCGATCCGGGCCCGCGCCAGCAGCACCTTCTGCTGGCTGCCGCCGGAGAGCGAGGAGACCGACGTCTCCAGGGT
The DNA here is from genome assembly GCF_041393715.1 of Nocardioides sp. Lineage (GTDB taxonomy): Bacteria > Actinomycetota > Actinomycetes > Propionibacteriales > Nocardioidaceae > Nocardioides. The sequence goes on from NZ_JAWKJQ010000002.1 coordinate 16,322, forward strand.
GGGGGTCTTCACCGCCAGGCCGGAGATCGCCTCGCGGGTGAAGCGGTACTCCCGTGAGCGGTGGACGAACCTGGTGGGCATGACCACGTCCAGCGAGGGCGCGACGACGTTCTCCCGCACGGACATCTTGCCGAACATCGCCTCGCCGAGGCGGTCTCGAGCAGGAACACGATGCCCGATCTTCGCGCGGCTCGCGTGGACCGCACGTTGACCTCGCGGTCGCCGATCAGGACGGAGCCGGACGTGCTCCCGCCGCCGGCCAGCGCCCGCAGCAGCTCGCGCTGACCGTTGCCCTCGACGCCGGCCAGGCCGACGATCTGGCCGGGGCTCACCGCGAACGAGACGTCGGTGAACCCTGCGCCCGACAGCTGCCGGACCTCCAGCGCCGGCGTCGAGTCGTCCGCACCGGGCTCGGCCTTGGCCGGGAAGGTCGTCTCCAGGGAGCGACCGATGATCAGCCTCGACGATCTCGTCGGCCGTGAAGTCGGCGACCCGCCCTTCGCCGACGACCCGGCCGTCGCGGAGCACGGTGAGGTCGGTGGCGATCTCGATCACCTCGGGGATCCGGTGGGTGATGTAGACGATCGCGACGCCGCGCGCGAGCAGGTCGGCGATCTGGTCGAACAGCCAGCGGGTCTCCTCGGTGCCCAGTGCCTCGGTCGGCTCGTCCAGGACGAGCACCCGGGGCTCGGCAGCCAGGGCGGCCGCGATCTCGACCAGGTGCGCCTCGCGCGGGGTGAGCTGCGAGACGAGCATGGTGTGGTCGAGGTCGAGCCCGAGGTCCGCGAAGTGCCGCGTCAGCCAGCTCGCCGCGTCGCGCCGGGCGGGCCGGAGGGCGTCGGGGACCAGCAGCAGCACCGCGTCGAGGACCGAGAGGGCGGGCGCGAGCGCGGGCGTCTGGTAGACGATCGCCAGGCCGCGTTCGCGTGCCTCCCGGAGTCCGGACCCGAGCGAACTCCTCGCCGCCGAGCTCGACCGTGCCGGAGTCCGGCACGACCGAGCCCGCGGCGATGCCGACCAGCGTCGACTTGCCCGCGCCGTTCTCACCGAGGATCGCGTGCACCTTGCCGGGCGCGGCGCTGACGCTGACGCCGCTGAGCGCCTTGACGCCCGGGTAGGTCTTGGTGATCTCGGTCAGGACGAGGAGGGTACGACGCTGGTCGGCTCTGCCATCAGCTGAAGATCTTCGCGAACTCAGCAGACGTCAGCAGGGACGACGGCGAGGCGTCCGGCGAGCGTCCGGCAGGCAGGCGTCGCTGGGAGCCTTGGCACCGTCGGTCTGCCCGGTGGAGTCCTCGGCCAGCGCGAACTCGTAGATCGAGGGCTCGGTGTCGTTGTTGCCCTGGAACTCCGCGACCGCCTTGCGCAGAGCCACCCGGCCGATCCAGGTGCGGGACGTGACGGTGGCCAGCTCATAGGCGGGGTTCTTCGCCTTGATGTCCGCGAACCCGCAGCTCAGCGAGTTGTCGTCGGTCGACGTCAGCAGCGGCACCGAGATGCCCGCGCTCTCGTAGGCCCGGATGACACCGGCGGCGACGGCGCCGTAGTCGGCGATGACGGCGTCGATCTTGTCGTTCTTCGCCAGCAGGCCGGCCATCGCCTTCTGTGCCTCGGCCGGGTCCCAGTTGGTGACGACCGGGTCCGGCGTGAGCAGCTTGAGCTGCGGGTTGTCCGCCAGCACCTCCTTGACGCCGACGAACTCCTGCTCCGAGACCGCAGCGCCGGCGGGACCGCCGAGGAAGACCACGTTGCCGCCCTTGTCGCCGAGCTGGTCGGCCACCCACTGCGCCCAGGTCTTGCCGGAGTACTTCGGGTCCTGGTCGACGTAGTCGAGGTAGTCGGTGCCCGCCGTGCCCTCCGGGTCGGAGGCGAACGGCACCACGATCGAGCGGCGTCGGTCGCCTGCTTCATGGCCGGGACGTGCGCCTTGCCGGGCCCGGCGTCGGGGATGACCAGGATGATGTCGACGCCGCCCGGCGCCATGCTGGTGATCGCCGAGGTGGTCGTTGCCAGGTCGCCGAGCGCCGGCGGCGAAGTCGACGCTGGTGATGGCGGGCACTTCGCCGCTTCGCTCTCGATCTCCGCGAGCACGGTCTTGGACCAGGAGTTCGTGCCGTAGCCGTCGACGACCCCGACCTTCATCGGCTTGTCTCCGCAGACGTCGTCCATGCTGGCGAACTGGTCGACGGTGCCGACGCTGCCGGCGGCGATGTCAGGCGCGGCGGCGCCGTCGCTCGACTGAGGTGTCCGAGGCACCGGTGGTGCTGTTCGTCGATGAGCAGGCTGCGAGCGCGAGCGCGGCGACGACGGCCATCGTCGCCCCGGCTCGGCGGGTACCTCGTGTGGTTGTCAACATCTACTGCAACTCCTCAGGGCGAGTCGGTCGTGACGTTGTGCCTGGACTTGCTTTCCCTCCGACGAGGCTCAGGAGCCTCGACGAGGCCGCCGCCGAACTGGAGCTGGGCGACGATCCCGACGCCGATGATCAGCGCCTGGACGATGTTCTGAACCGCGGTGGCCTGGGTGAAGGTGGCCACGAGCTGGCTCAGCTGGGCGAGGAAGAGCGCCCCGAGGGCCGTGCCGACCACGCTCCTCGCCCGCCGGTCAGGGCCGTGCCTCCCAGCACGACGGCAGCGATCGACGGCAGGAGGTAGTTGTCGCCTGCCGTCAGGGTGGGGCTGCGCAGCAGCAAGCGAGCATCACGCCCGCGATGGCCGCCAGCATGCTGGCCAGCCAGTACGCCGCGACGACGTAGGGCCTGCTCGGGATCCCGATGTTGCTCGCGCTGTGCGGGTTCTCACCCACCAGCTCGAAGCGCCGCCGACCCGGGTCAGCTTCAGGACCACGTGGACGACGACCACCAGAGCGACGGCGAACAGGGCGAGGACCGGGATGCCGCCGTAGCGGCTGAGCGCGAAGCTGCTGAGCTGCGGGGTGACCTGCGCCCCGAAGCCACCCGACACCGCCTGGACCATGCCGACCAGCAGTGCCTGGCTGGCGATCGTCACCACCAGCGGGGGCAGGCCGAACACGGCGACGACCAGTCCGCTGAGCATCCCGAAGAGCGAGGTGCCGAGGATCGCGACCAGGACCGCGGTGGTCAGGCCCCACGAGTCGGCGGCGCCGAACTTCGCCACGATCAGGGCGGCCAGGGTCACGGCCCCGGGGATGGACAGGTCCAGGCCGCCCTGCTGGATGACCAGGGTCTGGCCGATCGCCACGGTGGCCGTCAGCGCCGCGAACGGAAGCATCGACAGCAGCGCGATCCTGCTGACGCTGCCGGTCGCGAACAGGGGGCTGACGGCGAACAGCGCCAGCACCGCGATCAGCGCGCGGGTCCCCGGCCACGACAGCAGCTCGGCGGTCGCCGAACGACGGTTGGCGGGCGCCTCGCGCGCCGCCACGGTGGTGGCGGTCATTGCTGGGTGGCCAGGTCCGGATGCCACGAGCCGTCGAGATGGGCCTCTGGCATCTCGCCGACGATGTAGTCGCGGGAGGCCACCGCGGTGCTCCGCAGCCGGTCGTAGTCGACCCCGACCAGCACGCCGTCCTTCTTGACCCGGTTGCCCTGCACGAACACGTCGCGCACCAGCCCCGGGTGGGCGTTGTAGACGACCGCGCCGAGCGGGTTGTTGAGCGGGGTCATCGCCAGCGATCGGTCGTCGAGGACCACCAGGTCGGCGGCCTTGCCGACGGCGATCGAGCCCGTCACGTGGTCGAGGCCGGCCGCGTGGGCGCCGTCGAGCGTCGCGAACTGCAGCACGTCGCCGCAGCTCAGGTCGATCCGCTCGAGGACCTCGCCGGTGTCGACCGACGGTGCGTTGTCGAGAGCCCGCTGCATCCCGATGGCGGTGCGCATGGTGCCGAACATGTCGCCGCCGTTGGAGGAGCAGACGTCGATGGAGAAGGTGGGCCGGACACCCGCCTTCAGCAGGCGCCCGGTGGCGGGGAACCCGTGCCCCATCTGCATCTCCACGTCGGGTGCGCACGACGCCGTGCCGCCGGAGTCGGCGATCATCTGCAGCTCGTCGTCGCCGAGCGTGCAGCAGTGCACGTACGTCGTCCGGTCCGACAGGAAGCCGTCGTCGCGGAGCTTGCGGATCGGCCCGGACTTGCCCCAGTAGCCGTCGCCGACGTGCACGGTCACGCGCAGGTCGAGCTCGCGGGCCAGCTCGAAGTCGTGGGCGTTCACCTCGGGCGTGGTGAACTGCGGGCCGCGCAGTGCCAGCGCCATGGTGACCAGCCCGGTGTTGTCGGAGAAGTACTGGTCGCGGATGCGGCGGGCGTCCTCGGCGGGGTGGTCGTGGGGCGAGGGGAGGGGGGCGCCCCACTGCCGCGACCCGCCGCCGTGGGCGAAGACGGCGCGCATCCCGGTGTCCTTCAGGGCGGCGATCGCGGCGTCCGCGTGGGCCGGCGTGGCGAGGTTGTGCGACCAGTCGACGAGCGTCGTGATGCCGGCGTCGAGCGCCTCGAGTGCGCCCAGGTAGTTGCCGGCGTAGGTGTCCTCGGGGCGGAAGTACTTGCTCAGGCCGGTGTGCAGCCCGGCGAGGTACTCCGTCAGCGACCAGTCGGAGGCGACGTTGCGGACCACCGACTGCCAGGTGTGGCGGTGGGTGTCGACGAATCCGGGCAGCACCACACGGCCGGAGACGTCGAGCACCTCGGCCTCCGCGTCCAGCGCTGGGCCCACCGCCTCGATCGTGCCGTCCTCGCCGATCAGCACGTCGGTGTCGGGGAGGACCTCGCCGACGGTCTGGGCCGTGATCACGGTGCCACCGCGGAGCAGGGTGCGCTTGGTCATGGTGTCGGAGCTCCTTCGCCAACCTCGGCTCGAGGTGTGAGTGCGGTCACAGCACGGAGACTAGAAGTCACAGTGAATGGCCGTCAAGCAGCGGTTACCAATTCGTTAAGTCACGTTGAACTCAGGCCCGGTCTCGGTAGAGCGGGATGTCCACCGGGGGCTGCGGGATGAACCCGCCGTGGTCGTGCATCTCGCGATAGAGGTGCTCGTGGGACTCCTCGAGCGTCGCCAGGGCGGCGGCGACGTCGACGTGGACCAGCTCGCCGTGCCGCTTCACGACCCGCCCGTCGATCAGCACGGTGTCGACGCAGCCGAGGCCGGCCTGGGAGATGATCGCGCCGCCCGGATCGTGGCGGTTCCACCCGGCCTGGCTGATCCCGCCCATCTCGAGCAGCACCACGTCGGCCCGCTTGCCGGGGTGAGCGACCCGGCCACGTCGGCGACCCCGGCGGCCTTCGCGCCGTTGATCGTGATCCAGGAGAGGGCGTCGTGGGTGGTCCACGACATCTCCTGGGGCGCCAGCCACTGCTGGTATCCGGGCTCGTCGGCCCGGTAGCGGCTGGCCTGCAGCACCAGGCGGCTGTGGGTGATCAGGTCGCCGCTGTTGCCGCTGACGCAGTCGATGCCGAGGCTGGGACCCGGGGTGTGGCGGGTCACCTCCTCGATCGCCGGGTAGCCCATGCCCATCTGCATCTCCGTCTCGGCGCAGACCGACACCATCACCCCGGTGTCCTCGAGCAGCCGCCATTCCTCGTCGGTGTTGAACGTGCAGTGCACGAGCAGCAGGTCGTCGTCGAGCAGGCCGAGCCGGTGCAGCGCCTCCACGTCCTTGAACAGCTGTCGCACCATCACCTGGTTGGCGTGCTGGGTCATCCGGGCGCCCAGCTCGCGAGCGAGGGCGTACTCGCGGACCACCTCCGCCTCGGGCGTGATGGCAAGCTCCTGCGGCGCCATGCCGAAGCGGAGCACCCCGTCGGCGGCGAAGTGGGTGTCCTTGATCTGCCGGGCCAGGTGCTCGCGGGTGGCGTAGCTGGCCGGGTTGCCGTCACCGCCGACGGTCCCTCCCCGGCTCTCCGACCAGGTGTTCTCGGTGACCGGCGTCATCCCGTGGGCGTAGAGCCCGCCGATGCCGGCGTCCAGGAGGCCCTGCACCGAGGCGTGCGCGTGGTCCGGCTCCAGGATGTTGTGGCAGTAGTCCACGACGCTGGTGATCCCGCAGTTGATCGCGTCCAGGGCGCCGACGTAGTTGCCGGCGTACATGTCCTCGGGGCGGTAGCGCGGGGCCATCTGCAGCCGGATCCCGCGGAGGTAGTCGGGGATGTTGCCGTCGGCGAGGATGCCACGCAGCGCGGTCTGCCAGGTGTGGCGATGGGTGTCGACCATGCCCGGCATCGCGATCATGGTGTCGGCCCGAATCACCTCGGCGTCGACCTGGAGGTCGGGCCGGATGGCGGCGATCCGGCCGTCCTCGACGAGGATGTCGGCCCGTTCCAGGTCGCCCAGCTCGGGGTCCATCGTGACCACCGCGGCGCCTTGGATGAGGAGCCTGTCGACCATGGCGCTGACCTCCGTCGGATGGATTCAGTTCGAGTGAACGAACCTGTCGTCACGGGCGGGGTACGGCGGTCACTTCGCCGGTCCGGCCCGTGATCATGTCTTTCTATCCTGTACACGGCGTGAAGTCTAGATGTACATTCGAGGAACCTGACCCTGTGGTCGGCCGCCTTCCAGAGGGAGAGATCGTGACCCGCATCGGCTTCATCGGCACCGGCGCCCAGGGCGCCTCCATCGCCGCGGACCTGACCCGCGCCGGCCTCGACGTGACGTTCATCGAACAGTGGCCGGCCCACGTCGAGGCGATGCGGGCGAACGGGATCGAGGTGCGGTTGCCCGAGGAGACCCAGGTGACGCCGGTGCGCGCGCTGCACCTGTGCGAGGTCGCCACCCTGCGCGAGCCGTTCGACCTCGTCTTCGTCCTGGTCAAGGCCTACGACACCCGCTGGGCCGTCGAGCTCGTCAAGCCGGTGCTGGCCGACGACGGGCTGGTGGTCGGGCTGCAGAACGGCATGACCATCGACGACATGGCCGACATCGTCGGACCCTCCCGGACGATCGGGCGGTCATCGAGATGGCCTCCAACATGTTCGAGCCCGGCGTCGTGACGCGACAGAACGCCCCCTCGGAGTCGTGGTTCACCGTCGGCGCCTACGACGACCGGGCCCGGGGGCGCGAGGAGGAGGTCCGTCAGGTGCTCCGCCATGCGGGCGAGGTCGAGATCTCCACCGACATCAGGTCGTCGAAGTGGATGAAGCTGGTGGCCAACGCCGGAGAGCTGGTGCCCTCCGCGATCCTCGACGCGCCCCTGGCCGAGGCGGTCGGATCCCCGGCGTGCACGAGTTCATGGTCGAGTGCGGCAAGGAGGCCGCCCGCGCCGCCATCGCCGACGGCTGCACGTTGGTCCCGATCTTCGGGCTCACCGACAAGGACGTGACGGGTCCCGACCAGTACGCCGAGGACCTGCTGGGCGAGGTGCTGGAGCGGTTCTCCCGACCGGACACGCTGACCACCGTGCTCCAGGACTGGATGAAGGGCAGGCGCGCTGAGGTCGAGGACGTCAACGGACTGGTGGTGAAGGTCCTCGAGGGGCAGGGTGAGAAGGCACCCCACAACGCCCGCACCGTCGAGCTGGCCACCCGGATCGAGGCCGGGACCTGGAACGGAGTCGCGACAACCTCGACCTGCTGCTGGGGCCCTAGGGCGACCACGCACCGTCGGTGACCGGGTCGGCCGCCGGCCCCGACCACCACCACGACGACCATTGACCGAAAGAGGACCATCGTGAGCGAACCCACCCGCACCACCGTCGTCGTCGGAGGCACCTCCGGCATCGGCCTCGAGATCGCCAAGGACGCCGCACGCCGCGGCGAGCACGTGGTGATCACCGGTCGCGACGAGGCGCGCACCCGCGACGTCGCGGCCACGATCGACGGGGCGGCCACCGGTCTCGCGCTCGACCTCTCGGCGCCGGAGACCATCGCGGCCGCGCTGTCCGGGCTGGGGCCGGTCAACGGGCTGGTGCTGTCGGCCATCTATCGCGACGCCAACACCGTCAAGGACTACGACATCGCCGGCGCCATCGCGCTGGTCACGCTGAAGCTCGTCGGCTACACCGAGGTGATCCACGCGCTCGGGGAGCGGCTCGTGCCCGAGCGGGCCACCGGCGTCGTCCTGTTCGGCGGTCGCGCCAAGGACGCGCCGTACCCCGGGTCGACGACGGTCTCCACCATCAACGGCGGGGTGACCGGCATGGTCACGACGCTGGCGCTCGAGCTGGCGCCCATCCGCGTCAACGCGATCCACCCGGGCATCATCGGGGACAGCCCGTTCTGGGCCGACAAGCTGGCCGCGCTCGACGCGGTCAAGGCCCGCACGCCCGGCGGGGAGCTGGCCACGATGGCCGACGTCGTGGGCGTCACCCGCTTCCTGCTGGACAACCAGGGGATGTCCGCGCAGAACCTGTACGTCGACCGGGCGGTCAACGTCACCTGAGCCCGGGGTGGCGCCGTCAGCCCAGCGCTGCCAGAAGGACACGAGCGTTTCCCGGATCCGGGCTGCGCCGGCCCGTCTCGACCTCGCGGGCCAGCGCGTGCACGGCGTCGTTCACCGGTGTGGGCACCCCCAGCTCCCGGCCCAGGCGACCGACCAGGCCGTTGAGGTCGCCCGCCTCGCTGCGCCGTCCCTTCTCCCAGTCGTGCAGGATCGTGGTCGTCGCGCCGGGCTTGACGAACCGCTCGTAGAGCCGGTCCAGCATCACCTCGACCACCTGGTCGGGCCGGGCGATGTCGTCGCCCTCCAGCCCGAAGATCGGCAGCATCGCGTGCCCCCGAGCGACTCCGACGTCCAGCGCCTCCTGGCCCGCCGCGACCATCAGCGCTCGGAACCCCGGCACCTCGATGGCGTCGGCCATCGGCAGGTTCAGAGCCGCGGTCGGCACCAGCACCGAGCAGTTGCTCACGAGCTTCATCCACTTCGCCGAGCGGATGTCGCCGAACAGCTCCACGGACCCGCTGTGCCGCAGCAGGTCGGCGACCTGGCACAGGTGCAGGGCCGGCGGGTGCGCCACCTGCACCTCGGCCCCGACCGCCACCCGGGCGCCGGTGGTGCGGATCGCCTCGACGTGGCCGGGCCACTGCTCGATCAGCGTCACGTCGACCCCCGCGCGGGCCAGGTCGACGCCGATCGACGTGCCGTTGGCCCCCGAGCCGAGCACGGCCACCCGCCGTCCGGTCATGGCACCTCCCTGCCCCTCGGTCTGTTCACCCGGCCTGTCCACGACCGGTTCTCCGGTGCCCGTGTCCGGACCCTAGCCGGGCGGCCGTCCGTTCAGTAGTGTGTGCAGTAATGCTTAAATTGTCTACCAGGAGGAAACGCCATGGCTGATCTCGGTCCCCGTGAGTTCGAGGCTGGTCGTCCGCTCGTCTTCCGCAACGCACTCGTGATCACCGTGGACTCCCAGGGGGTCCTCGACGACGCCGACGTGCTCGTGGTCGACGACAAGATCGCCGCGGTCGGTCCCCAGCTCGAGGCCCCGGAGTCCGCGATCGAGATCGACGCCCGCGGCGGCATCCTGATGCCCGGCATGGTCGACACCCACCGGCACATGTGGCAGACCGCGCTGCGCGGCTACGGCGGCGACTGGGCGCTGAGCCAGTACTTCGTCTTCTACTACCTCACCTGGGGTGACATCTTCCGGCCCGAGGACATCTACGCCGGCAACCTGCTGAGCGCCCTGGAGTCCGTCGACACCGGGGTGACGACGACGCTGGACTGGTCGCACGGACTGCGCACCCCCGACCACGGCGAGGCCGCGCTCCAGGCGTTCCAGGAGATCCCCGGACGGTTCGTGCTGGCCTACGGCAACTACATGGGTGCTCCCTGGGACTGGTCCACCTCGCCCGAGTTCAAGGCCTTCGTCGAGCGCAACGCCACCAAGAGCGACCTGGTGACGCTGGGTGTCGCCTTCGACGTCACCGACGCGGAGACCTTCCAGGAGGAGGCCGCGTTCCGGGCCGCTCGCGACCTGGGGCTGCGGGTCACCACCCACGCCGGCGTGTGGGGTGCCAACGGTGACGACCAGGTCAAGCGGATGTACGACGCGGGGTGCATGGGGCCGGACGTGACCTACGTGCACGCCTCGAGCCTGAGCGCGGACAGCTATCAGATGATCGCGGCGACGGGCGGCACCGTCTCGGTGGCGACCGAGAGCGAGCAGAGCGCCGGGCAGGGCTATCCCTCGACCTGGGCGATCCGCCGTCACGGCATTCCCTTCTCACTGTCGATGGACACCAGTGTGTGGTGGAGTGCGGACTTCTTCTCGGCGATGCGAGCCACGCTCAGCGCCGACCGGTCGCGTGACCACCTCGAGGCCCACGCGAAGGGCGAGACCATCGTGGCCAACAAGATGCGCGCCGAGGACATCGTCCGCGCGGCGACCATGGGCGGCGCCGCCTCACTGGGCATGGAGGACTCGATCGGCTCGATCACGGTCGGCAAGAAGGCCGACCTCCTGCTGATCAAGAACGACCAGTCGCCGGCGATGACGCCGATCCTCAACCCCTACGCGCACGTGGTCTACCAGGCCAACACGGCCGACATCCACACGGTCGTCGTCGACGGCAAGGTCGTGAAGTACGACGGCCGGCGCATCGACCTCGACGTGGGGCCGGCCCGCGACGCCGTGGCCGCCTCCGTGGAGTTCGTCCGCGGCACGATCGGCGACCAGTGGGACGCGGGCATGCACCCCGAGCTCCCCGAGGACGAGCCGATCCCGAACCCCTACTCCTACGGCGGGGAGAACAACGGGTGATCCTGCATGTGGCGACCTTCCGCTGGAAGCCGACGGTCACCGAGGAGGACGTGGCGGGTCTGACGGCCGGCCTGCGCACCATGGCCGCCTCCATCCCCGAGATCCGCAGCTATGTCTGTGGCACCAACCTCCGGCTGCGCCCCGGGGCCGACTTCGCGGTCGCGGCCGTCGTCGACGACGAGGCCGGGCTGTCGGCGTACCTCGACTCCGACGCGCACCGGGCTGTCTATGCCGACTGGCTCGAGTGGATGATCGAGAGCCGGGACGCCGCCCAGCTCGAGGTGGAGCGGGCGATGCTGTCATGACCCGGGCGGCCGTCTTCCACGCGGCCGGCGACGTGCGCATCGAGGATCGGACGCTCGCGGAGCTCGGTCCCGCCGACGCGTTGGTGCGGGTGCGGGCCTGCGGCATGTGCGGCAGTGACGGCGCCGAGTGGTCGCATGGACCGGTGCTGGCCGTCCCGCCGGTCGTGCTGGGCCACGAGTTCGTCGGCGTGGTGGAGGAGGTCGGAGAAGACGTCGACGGTCTCGCCGTCGGCGCGACGGTCGTCAGCGGCGCGGGGGTCTCGTGCGGCTCCTGCTCGCGGTGCCGGGAGGGCCGCACCAACCTGTGCCTGGGCTACCACACCGTGGGCTTCGACCGCGACGGGGGCTTGGCCGGTCACGCCGTGGTCCCCGCCTCCACGCTGTTCGACGTCAGCGACACGGGGCTGAGCGTCGACACGCTCGCGATGGCCCAGCCGATGGCCATCGCCGTGCATGCCGTACGCCGCAGCGGCCTGGTTGCGGGACAGGTCGCCGTCGTGATCGGCGTGGGCGGCATCGGCGGCTACCTGACGGTCGCGGCCTCAGCCCTGGGCGCCACCGTCGTGGTGTCCGATCTCGACCGCGAGCGACTTGGTCTCGCGAAGCGACTGGGCGCGACCGAGGTCGTGCTGGCCGGAACCACCCCGCTCGCGGACTTCCTCGCCGCCCGCGAGCTGCGCGCCGACGTGATCTTCGAGGCGAGCGGGTCCGCCCCGGCCTCGAGGAGGCGTTCGCCGCGGTCCCGCGGGGCGGCACAGTGGTGCCGGTGGGGATCCAGCGTGAGCCGTTCCCCGCCGCGCTCGCGCGCTGGACCCTCGACGAGTTCTCGGTGATCGGCACGGTGGCGCACGTGCTGGCCCAGGACCTCCCCGAGGCGGTCCGGCTGCTCGAGCTCGATCTCGACTGGATGTCGATGGCCCCCGAGGTGATCTCGCTCGCCGAGGTCGTCGACCGAGGGCTGGTGCCGCTGGCGGAGGGGAGGACACAGCACAACAAGCTGCTCGTCGACCCGTGGGCGGCAGCGCCGCGCCCGGCCGACCACTCGCGTCGTCCTCAGGAGGAAGGCTCGGCCTGTTGAGGCTGCAGGCGCTCCATGGCTGCGAGGACGTCGACCGCAGAGGTGAGGGTCGCGCCGCCGTTGGCGACCTCGCCGAGCTGCGGCGCCGCCGGCAGCGACAGGTTCTGTGCGCGACGCCCGATCACGACCCAGATGCCGCGCGCAGGGACGTCACCGTGGTTGTGGTAGAGGTGCGGACGCACCGAGTCGAACTGCAAGGAGTCGCCCGGGCGAAGCACGTAGGTGTCGAACTCGAGCTGCAGGGTGAGCTCGCCCTCGACGAGGTAGGCGAACTCCACGCCCGAGTGCCGCATCAGCTTGCCCTCGATCGAGCTCGCGGCTCCGGGGGCATAGGTGACGAGCAGCGACTCGGTGGCATCGTCCAGCCCACCCGCCAGCCGCTCCCAGCGGACGCCGTTCTCCATCTCGAGGACCGGGTTGTCCTCGGACCGCTGCACGGGCGGCTGGGTCGGGGCGGCACCGGAGGCCTGCTGGTCGGAGGTGGCCGACGTCGACCCGATGCCCAGCAGGTCGTCGAGCGAAATGCCGAGGTGGTTGACGATGGCGTAGAGCGTCGAGACCGAGGGCTGGGTCTTGCCCGTCTCCACCTGGGACAGGAGCGAGGCGGAGACGCCCACCGCCTGGGCGACGCTCCGCAGGCTCGACCCGCGGGCCGTGCGTGCCTCGCGAAGGCGAGGTCCGATCTCGTTGTCCACGGTTCCCCCGGAGAAGGTGTCGAGTGTTCATCCGTACTATACAGAGTGACGCGGGGTGGCCCGCGTCGGGTGCCCGCTGCCCGCTGGTCACATCCTAGGAGTTGATGCTCGTGCTCTCCGTCGGTCTCATCGGCAGCGGCACCATGGGTGCCGCGATGGCCTCGCGCCTGCTCGACCGCGACTTCCAGGTGACGGTGTGGAACCGCTCCGGCGTACCGCCCGAGCTGGTGGAGCGCGGGGCCCGGGTGGCCGAAGGGCCGCACGGTGTGTTCGCCGACGGGCTGGCGGTCTCGATGCTCGCCCACGACGCCGCCCTCGAGCAGGTGTTCGGGGAGGAGCTGCTTCCGGCGCTGCCGGAGGGCAGCGTGCACATCTCCATGGCCACCATCGACCCCCTCACCGCTGAGTCGATGGCCGCGCTCCATGAGCGGCACGGCGTCGGCTTCGTCGCCGCGCCGGTCCTCGGCCGCTCACCCCTGGCCGCGGCCGGCCAACTGACGGTCCTGTGCTCCGGCGAGGCGGCTGCGTTGGAGCGTGCTCAGCCGGTGTTCGACGCACTGGGCAAGCGGACCTGGAGGTTCGGGGAGACCGCCGAGGAGGTGGGCAACAGCCTGCGGGTGAAGGTGGCAACCAACTACCTGATCATCCATGCGCTCGAGGCGATGGGGGAGTCGATCGCGGTGCTCGAGCAGTCGGGCATCGACACCTCGCGTTTCGTCGAGGTGCTGGGGGACAGCCTCTTCCCCGGCGTCGTCTACGCCACCTACGGCGCGATGATCGCCGAGGAGCGCTACCTCCCTCCCGGCTTCACGGCCACCCTCGGCCTGAAGGACCTCAACCTCGCCCTCGCCGCCGCCGAGCGCGCCGGGCTGACCCTCCCGACCGGTGGGGTGCTGACCGAGGTCTTCGAACAGGCGATCGCCGCCGGGCTGGGCGAGTCCGACTGGTCGGCCATTGCCCAGGTCACCCGCGCCTCCCTGGACAACGGTGTTCAGTCCTAGCGAAGAACCTACCCATCCTGTTAAGTTAGAGTTAACGAAGGGAGTGGAGATGGCGTCACCCACTTACGGGCCCATGAGCGTCGACTGGGAAGACCGGCTGGACATGCAGCGGCTGCGGACGCAGCGCCTGGCCAGGCTCAACGATGCACTCAAGCAGTCCGACCTCGGGTCCGTGGTGACCTTCGACTTCCACAACATCCGCTACATGACCGGCACCCACATCGGCACCTGGGCGATGGACAAGATGATCCGCTTCGCGGTGCTGCCGCGCGGCGGTGCCCCGGTGCTGTGGGACTTCGGCTCCGCGGCGCGTCACCACCAGCTCCACGCGACCTGGCTGGACGCCGCGCACACCGACGCCGGCATGACGGGTCACGAGCCGCACCACGGCGCCCAGGCGGAGGTCGGCTCGGGAGCCCGTGCGGGCATCTCGACGCTTCGCGGCGCCATCGGCGAAGGGGCCCGCCGCGCCGAGGACGTCGCCAAGAAGATCTACGAGGTGCTCGCCGAGCGCGGGCTCCAGAACGAGCCCGTGGGCGTCGACATCGTGGAGATGCCGGTGCTCTTCGCCCTCCAGCAGCTGGGGATCCGGGTCGTCGACGGCCAGCAGGTCTTCCTCGAGGCCCGCCGGATCAAGACTCCCGACGAGATCGGCCTGTTGACTCAGGCCGCCTCCATGGTCGATGCGGCCTACGAGGACCTCTATGAGTTCCTGCGCCCCGGGGTCCGCGAGAACGAGTGCGTCGGCCTGGTCAGCAAGACCCTGTTCGACCTCGGCTCGGAGCACGTCGAGGGGGTCAACGCCATCTCCGGGGAGCGGTGCTCTCCGCACCCGCACGTCTTCTCCGACCGCATCATCCGGCCCGGGGACCCGGCGTTCTTCGACATCCTGCACTCCTACAACGGCTATCGCACCTGCTACTACCGCACCTTCGCCGTGGGGAGTGCCTCGACCGCACAGCGCGACGCCTACAAGATCTGCCGGGAGTACATGGACAAGGCGATCGCGATGGTCAAGCCCGGGGTCACGACCGCCGATGTCTGTGAGGTCTGGCCCACCGCGGAGGAGTTCGGCTTCCCGTCCGAGGAGGCGGCGTTCGCGCTGCAGTACGGCCACGGCGTCGGCCTGAGCATCTGGGAGCGGCCGATCTTCAGCCGCTACACGTCCTTCGACGCGCCCGAGGTGCTGGAGGAGGGCATGGTCTTCGCCCTGGAGACCTACTGGCCGGCCAAGGACGGCTGGGGTGCGGCCCGGATCGAGGAGGAGGTGATCGTCCGGGCCGACGGTGCCGAGGTGATCACCAAGTTCCCTGCCGAGGAGCTCCTCGTCGCCGGCAAGCGCTATTACGCGACAGGCGGCGCGCTGAGCCTGGAGCGGGACTCGCAGTCGCACCTCAACACCGCCGCCGGCCGCGGCGAGGAGTAGCGCCGGGCTAGCGGCCCTTCCAGACGGGTGGTCGCTTCTCGGCGAAGGCCCGGGCACCTTCGAGCTGGTCCTCCGACGCATAGAGCGCGGCGACCGTCGGCAGCGACCCCGAGGTGACCAGGTCCATCGCGTCCTGGAAGCCCAGCGACTCGGCGGCCCGGGAGGTCTCCTTGATCGCGGCGAAGACCAGAGGGGGACCGTCGGCGAGCAGGCGGGCGACCTCCCACGCGCGCAGGAGTACGGCGTCCTCGTCGGGCAGCACCTCGTTGACCAGCCCCCAGCGGGCGGCCTCGTCGGCGGCCATCCAGCGTCCGGTCAGCAGGAGCTCCATCGCCACGTGGTAGGGCATCCGCTTCGGCAGCCGGACCGTGGCCGCGTCGGCGAGGGTGCCGGCGTTGATCTCGGGCAGCCCGAAGCGCGTGACCGACGAGGCATAGATCAGGTCGCACGACAGCGCCAGCTCGAAGCCGCCGCCCACCGCCATGCCGTGCACCGCGGCGATCACCGGCTTGTTGAGATCGGGGAGCTCCTGCAGCCCGCCGAAGCCACCGACGCCGTAGTCGCCGTCGACCGGGTCACCGCCGGCCGCGGCCTTGAGGTCCCAGCCCGCGCAGAAGAAGCGGTCGCCCTCGGTGCGCAGGATCGCGACCCGCAGCTCGGGGTCGTCGCGGAAGTCCGCGAACACCTCGCCCATCGCCCGGCTGGTGGTCAGGTCGATGGCGTTGGCGGGCGGCCGGTCGAGGGTCACCTCGAGGACCCGACCGTCGCGGCGGGTGCGGAGCGTCGGGCCCGGCGTGGGGGACTCGGTCATGGGGCTCATGCTCCCAGTGGCCGCAGCAGCGAGCGGGCGATGATGTGCCGTTGGATCTCCGAGGTGCCGTCCCAGATCCGCTCGATCCGGGCGTCGCGCCAGATCCGCTCCAGCGGCAGCTCGTCCATCAGCCCCATGCCGCCGTGGATCTGGATCGCCTCGTCGGCGACCATCGCGAGTACCTCGCTGGCCTTCACCTTGGCCATCGCCATGTCGGCGTCGGTCGCCGTGCCCCGGTCGGCCTTCCACGCGGCGTGGAGCGTCAGCAGCTCGGCGGCCCGCAGCTCGGTGGTCATGTCGGCGAGCTTGAACCCGACCCCCTGGAAGCGCCCGATCGGCTGGCCGAACTGCTGCCGGGTCGCGGCATGGCCGACCGACAGCTCCAGCGCCCGCTCGGCCCGACCCAGACAGGTGGCGGCCACCTGCAGGCGGGTCGCGCCGAGCCAGGTGCCGGCCAGCGCGAAGCCCTCGCCCTCCTCACCCAGCAGCGCGTCGGCCGGCACATGCACCTCGTCGAAGTCGAGGATCGAGTTGGTGTAGCCGCGGTGGGAGACGTTGCGGTAGCCCTCGCGCACCGACACCCCAGGAGTGTCCAGGTCGACCAGGAAGATCGACATCGTGCCGCGGCCGGCGTCGTCGGTGCCGGTGCGCGCGAGGAGGATCACGAAGTCGGCCTCGTCGGCGTGGCTGATGAAGTGCTTGGTGCCGTGGATCCGCCAGCCGCCCGGCTCGCGGACGGCTCGGGTGCGGATCGCGCGGACGTCGGAACCGGCGTCCGGCTCGGTCATCGCGAGGCAGTCGATGCGCTCGCCGCGCACGCAGGGGAGCGTGTAGCGCTCCTGCTGCTCGGGGGTGCCGGCCATCAGGATGTTCGAGGGGCGGGCGACGGTCGTGTACTGCAGTGCATAGCTCGCCTTGCCGAGCTCCTTCTCGACCAGCACCAGCGTGACGGCATCGAGCCCGGCGCCGCCGACCTCCTCGGGCATGTTGGCGGCATAGAGCCCGGCCGCGAGGGCCTTGGCCCGCAGCTCGGTCGCCAGCTCGGGCCGGAGCACGCCGGTGCGCTCGACCTCCTCCTCGTGGGGGTAGAGCTCGCGCTCCACGAACGCGCGCGTCACCTCGACGACGGCACGCTGCTCGTCGGTCATGGCGAAGTCGAACACGGCGATCTCCTCGGGTGGATCTGACTGACAGATCAGTCATGGATGGGACCGAAGGTCCCAGAAGCATGGCACTCTCGGCCCTCAGCCGGCGACTGGGTTGCGATCATGGCAACGGCCCGCGCTAGTCTGCTCCGCGTGGACGACGCCCTCCCCGCCCGGCTCCGCCTGGCGCTGCGCCGGATCGCGCCGACTCATCGCGCGGCGGCCCGCGAGATCGGGCTCGGCCCCACCCAGCTGTCCAAGTCGCTCCACGGTGTCCGGCGGCTGACGCTCGCCGAAGCCGTGCGGATCGCCGAGCTCGCCGAGGTCGACCTCACCTGGCTGCTCGAGGGGCGCGGCCCGGCGCCGGCGATCGGTGAGGCGGACCCGGAGCCGAGCCGCACGGACGACCGCCGGGACCGCTACGTCGCCGCCGCGTGGGAGCTGATCTCCGAGCGCGGCATGCACGCGGTGCGGGTCGCCGACATCGCGGCGCTGTCAGGTCACCAGCCCGGCCGCGGTGCACTACCACTTCGCCAGCAAGCAGGAGGTGCTCGCGGCGGCGATGGACGACGCCGTACGCCGTGCCTTCGAGCGCCAGCGCGAGGCGCTGCGCGAGGAGGACGACGCCCGCGCCCGGCTGGAGCTCCTGATCGACCACCAGGTCCCCGACACCGGGCAGGTGCGGCGCGAGTGGAGCGTCTGGCTGCAAGTCTGGGCCGAGTCGGCGCTGCGGCCCGACCTGCGCGCCGTTCACCATCGCTACTACCAGGGCTGGCGGAGCGTCGTCGAGCGGACCATCGTCCGCGGGCAACGGCAGGGCGTCTTCCGGCCCGTCGACGCCGCGGCCGTGGCGACCCGCTTCACGGCCCTGGCCGACGGGCTGGGCATCCAGGTGGCGACGGGGAGTCCCACGATCACGGGTCCCCAGATGCGCCGGATCCTGACGGAGTTCGTGGCGGCCGAGCTGTTGCCGTCGTCCTGACGGGCTGCGGGGAACCGGCCGGGAATGTGTTGCCGGCGCGCGGCGTCGTACCTTCCATGGACCATCGTGTCGACCTGCACCCGCTGCTGCGCGACCGGTATAGCCCGCTGACCTTCGACCCCGCCTGCGACCTCACGGACCGCGACGCCACCCTGCTCCTGGAGGCGGCCCGATGGGCGCCGTCAGCGGGCAACTCGCAGCCGTGGGCCTTCCACCTGGCCCGGCGAGGCACGGACGAGCACGCGGCGCTGGTGCCCCTCCTGGCTCCGAGCTCGCGACGCTGGGCACCCGACGCCTCTGCGTTGGTGGTCAACCTGGTGCACCGTCGGGTCGCCGGCACTGACTGGCCGTACTCCGACTTCGCGGAGTACGACGTCGGTCAGGCGGTGGCCCACCTGACGATCCAGGCCCATGCGCTCGGACTGGGCTGCCGGCAGTTCCGCGCCTTCGACCTCGACGGCCTGTCCGCACACCTGCGGATCGACGACGGGTGGGAGGTGCTCACGATGCTCGCCGTCGGGCGTCCGGTCGGTCCCGACCCGGGCGGTCGACAGCGACGAGGGATCGACGACCTGATGATCGGCTGAGCCTCGAGCGGTCGAGGCCGTCCGGATGCGCGCCGGGCCTCTCGTCTGTCAGGCTGCCCCCGGCCGGCGAGGCCGTGGCGCCGGATCCAGCCGGCGGACGTCGAGGAGGTCGGATTGTCAGGAAGCGGGTCGACGGCGCCGCGGCGCCCCAACATCGTGATGGTGTTGGTCGACGACATGGGCTTCGGCGCGTCGAGCTGCTACGGCGGGCCGGTGCGGATGCCGGTGGCCGACCGGCTGGCCGCGGGCGGGCTCCGGTTCAGCCGCTTCCACGTGACGGCGCTGTGCTCGCCGACCCGGCAGGCCCTGATGACCGGGCGTAACCATCACTCCGTCGGCATGGGCGTCACCACCGAGATGTCCACCGACCATCCCGGCTACAACGGCCGCCGCCCCGAGCAGGCCGCCACCCTCGCCCAGATCCTGCGCGGCGCCGGCTACCGCACCGCGGCGTTCGGCAAGTGGCACCAGACCCCGCCCAGCGAGATCGGGCCCGACGGGCCGTTCGACCGGTGGCCCACCGGCGAGGGCTTCGAGCACTTCTACGGGTTCATGGGCGCGGAGATGAACCACTGGTACCCGCTGCTCTACGACGACACGACCCCGGTCGAGCCCGACCGGCTCCCCGAGCAGGGCTACCACCTCAGCGAGGACCTGGTCGACCACGCCGTCGACTGGGTGGCCGGCCAGGACGGCGAGTCGCCGTACTTCCTCTACCTGGCGTTCGGTGCGACCCACGCGCCGCTGCACGTGTGGCCCGACTGGATCCAGCGGTACGCCGGCCGGTTCGACGACGGCTGGGACGTCGCCCGCGAGCGGATCCTCGCCCGCCAGAAGGAGCTCGGCGTGGTCCCGCCCGAGACCGAGCTGGCGCCCTGGGTCGACGGCGTCCCGCACTGGGACGAGCTCTCGGAGCCGGCTCGTCGGGTGGCGGCCCGCCTGATGGAGACCTATGCGGGCTTCGCCGAGCACACCGACGCCCAGGTCGGCCGGCTGCTCGAGGCGCTCGAGGAGCGGGGCGACCTCGACGACACGGTGTTCGTCTACCTGCTGGGCGACAACGGCGCCTCCGGCGAGGGTGGCATCGAGGGGACCACCCACGAGCACCTGGTCGGCCACGGCTTCGCCGACGACGTCGACGACATGGACGCCGCCCTCGACGAGATCGGCTCCCCGACGACGTACGCGCTCTATCCCGTCGGCTGGGCGCTCGCGATGAACACGCCCTACCAGTGGACCAAGCAGGTCGCCTCGCACTTCGGCGGCACCCGCGACGGGCTGGTCGTCCACTGGCCGGCCGGCATCGCGGAGCGCGGCGACGTCCGCCACCAGTTCCACCACGTCATCGACATCCTGCCGACGCTGCTGGAGACCGCGGGGCTCGAGCTGCCCGACCGCGTCGGCGGCGTGCAGCAGCAGCGGTTCGAGGGCACCAGCATGGCCTACTGCTTCGACGACGCCGAGGCGCCCGACCAGCGCACCACGCAGTACTTCGAGATGATCGGCAACCGCGGCATCTACGACCGCGGCTGGACCGCCTCGGCACAGCACTCCGTGCCCTGGAAGATGGTCGAGGAGCCGCGCCCGTTCGACCACGACCGGTGGGAGCTCTACGACACCACCGCCGACTGGAGCCAGGCCCGCGACCTCGCCGGCGAGCGCCCCGACCGGGTCGCCGAGCTGCAGGCGGTCTTCGAGGCCGAGGCCGGCCGGCACCAGGTGTTCCCGCTCGACGACCGGGTGACCGAGCGCGAGAACCCCGAGCTCGCCGGCCGGGCCGACCCGCGCGCCGGCCGTCTCGACTTCGACTACGACGGCCGCACCCGCCGGCTCACCGAGGAGGTCGCGCCCAACCTCAAGAACCGGACGCACCGTCTCGAGGTCGACCTGACCGCCGGGCCGGCGGCGACGGGGGTGCTGGTGGCGCAGGGCGGCCGGTTCGGCGGCTGGTCGCTGTACGCCGTCTCCGGCGAGCTGCGCTACGCCTACAACCGGTTCGGCCGCGACCTCACCGTGGTGCGGGGTGGCGTGCTCCCCGAGGGGGCGGCCACCGTGACGGCCGTGGTCACCTTCGAGGACGGGCCTCCCGGCGGGCCCGCCGACGTGGACCTCCTGGTGGACGGGGAGTCCGTGGCCCGCGGCCGGGTGCCGGCGACCGCGGCCTACTACCTCGCCTTCGACGAGACCCTCGACGTGGGCGTCGACCTCGGCTCCCCGGTCTCGCCCGACTACCCGCCGGCCGACAACGCCTTCGACGGCGAGGTCCACCGGGTCCGGGTGCTGCTCGCCGAGCGGCCGCCGTCGGCCGACGAGACCGAGGACCTGCGCGCCCTGCGGGCGATGGACTGACCCACGCCCCGCATCGAGCGGGCGACCGGCTAGCGCTGACCGCTGATCGCGGTGGCGGCGTCGACCACCACCGCCCCGAGCTCGGCGAACCGGTCCTCGGACAGCCGGCCCGCGGGTCCCCACACGCTGATCACCGCACGCAGGGCGCCCGACGGCGAGTAGATCGGCGCCGAGACGCCGTACAACGTCGCCTCGAGCTCACCCCGGCAGACCGCGTAGCCGCGCTCCCGGGCCTGAGTCAGCTCGGCCCCGAGCTCGACCGGCGAGGTGATCGTGCGGTCGGTGAACCGCGGCAGCTCCGCGTCCTCGGCGAGCTCGGGGCCGCGGGTGCCGCCGAAGGCCAGCACCACCTTGCCCGTGGAGGTGGCGTGCAGGGCGACCTCCCGCCCCTTCCAGGTCGCGGCGACGACCGCGGGCGGCGTCACCTCGTCGACGTAGACCAGCGAGCGCCCGCGCAGCACGGCCAGGGCCGCGGTCTCCCCGGTCTGCAGGGCCACGTGGGCCAGGACCGGGCGCGCGGCGGCGACCAGCCGGTCCAGGTCGAGGGGCGAGACCAGTCCCACGAGGCCCTCGCCGATCGACCAGCGGGCCTGCGCCCGGTCGTAGGCGACCAGCCGATGGTCGGCCAGCGTGGTCAGGATCCGCCAGGCGGTGGCCCGGTTCAGACCGGTGTCGGCGGCCAGGTCTGCGAGGCTCTGGTCGTCGCCGTTCTCGGCCAGCGACCTGAGCAGCCGGACCGCCCTGTCCACGGACTGGACACGCGACGAGCGCAGCGGAGAAGCCTCGCTGAGACCTTCGTCGGCGGCTGACACCACACCGTGACCCTACTGCCCTTGACCGTGATCTGGATCACCCCTAGGTTCGCATCACCCAAGGAGGTGTACGGATGGTGAACTCACCCTCGCATCGCGGCAGCACCAACGGCCAGGGAAACGGCCTCTCCCGGAGGCTCTTCCTCCAGTACTCCAGCCTCGCGGCCGCGGCCGTGGCCGGCGGCGGTCTGCTGAGTGCCTGTGGCGGCGACTCCGGTGGCGGGGGCGGCAGCGGTGGTGGGGGCGGGGCCCAGGGCTCGGGCGGCATCCTGATTCACGGCGCCACCGGCGGCGGCACCAAGGACACCCTCGACCCGCACGCGCCGGTGACCAACCCCGACATCGCGCGGGTCAACAACCTCTACGAGCCGCTGCTGTTCTGGAACAACAACTACGAGCTCGAGCCGGCGCTGGCCGAGTCCGTCGAGTCGTCCAAGGACGGCAAGACCTGGACCATCAAGATGCGCCAGGGCGTCACCTTCCACAACGGCAAGGACGTCACCGCCGACGACGCCTGGTTCAGCATCCAGCGGGTCGCCAACCCCAAGGCGCCGCTCTCGGCGGGCGGCCAGCTCGCCCAGATCATCGACTTCCAGTCGACCAAGGTGGTCGACCCCACCACGCTCCAGCTGGTCCTCAAGGTGCCCTACGCGATCCTCGACTCGCTGCTCGCGGAGTACACCCTCGGCATCATCCCGAGCGACTTCGACATCAACAACCCGGTCGGCACCGGGGCGTTCGCCTACAAGTCGTTCGAGCCGGGCAAGACCAGCACCTTCACGAAGTACGCCGACTACTGGGGCGACGCGGCCTTCGTCGACGAGCTGCAGATCCAGGACTTCGCCGACGACAGCGCCAAGGTCAACGCGCTGCAGGCCGGCCAGATCCAGACCGTCGACAACCTGCCCTACAACCTGATCGACACCATCAAGGGTGCCGGCGGCGGGGCGCTGGTGTCCGACACCGGCGCGTGGGTGCCGTTCACGATGCGGGTCGACACGGCGCCGTTCTCCGACAACAAGGTGCGCCAGGCGCTGCGGCTGATCGTCGACCGCAACCAGATGATCGAGCAGACGCTGAGCGGCTACGGCTCGCTCGGCAACGACATGTACGCACCGTTCGACGTGGCCTACGCCAGCGACCTGCCGCAGCGCGAGCAGGACATCGACCAGGCCAAGTCGCTGCTCAAGTCGGCCGGCCAGGAGGGTCTGCAGGTCGAGCTGTTCACGGGCGACGACATCGGGTCGGTGGCGCCGGCGGCGGCCAACCTGTTCGCGCAGCAGGCCAAGGCGGCGGGCGTCGACGTCAAGGTCACCAAGAAGACCCCGTTCTACGGCGACGACTACCTCTCCTACCCGTTCGCCCAGGACTTCTGGAACACCCGCAACTACATCCCGCAGGCCGTGGTCGGCACCTTCCCGCCCAACCTCGGCGGCACCTACAACGAGACCCACTGGGACAACGAGAAGCACCGCAACCTCGTCGACCAGGCGGCCCAGGAGCTCGACGAGACCAAGCGCGCCGACCTGCTGCACCAGGCCCAGGAGATCGAGTACAACGAGGGCGGCTACATCATCTGGGGCTTCCGCCAGCAGGTCGACGGCTACGGCGCCAACGTCCAGGGTCTGGAGCCGAGCAAGTACCTCCCACTCGGGTCCTACAAGTTCAACAAGGTCTCCGTCCAGTAGGGCGCGGCCGATGACCGACGCCGCGACCGTCCTGACGGACCCGCTGGAGGAGGTGGCCCCGCCGAAGCGCCGGTCCGGCGCGTCGGCGTGGGTGGTGTGGCTCGTGCGCCGGCTCGGGCTGGCCGTGCTGACCCTCTGGTTGGTCTCGATCCTGACCTTCCTGGCCACCGCCGCCCTGGGTGACCCGATCCGGGCGATCCTGGGCCGCGACTACAACTCCAACCCGGGCCGGGTGAAGCAGCTCGAGGAGCTGCTCAACGCCGACCAGTCGCTGGTCTCGCGCTACTTCTCGTGGCTGGGCGGCCTGTTCAAGGGCGACCTCGGCACCTCGCTGGCCAGCCAGAAGCCGGTCAGCGAGCTGATCGCCAGCAACGTCGCCAACACCGCGATGCTGGTGCTGCTGTCGGCGATCGTGATGATCCCGCTGGCGTTCGCCATCGCGATGATCTCGGTGCACTACCGCCGCCGTCGTCCCGACACCGCCATCCAGACCGTGCTGCTGGCGATGGCCGGCCTGCCCGAGTTCGTGATCGGCGTGCTGCTGATCGCGCTGTTCGCGACCACGGTGTTCAAGATCTTCCCGGCCGTCACGATCAGCTCACCCACCGGGCACCCGTGGGACAACTGGAAGTCGATGGTGCTGCCCACGCTGACCCTGGTGCTCGCGGTGGCGCCGTACGTCTCCCGGATCGTGCGCGCCTCGCTGCTCGAGGTCATCGACAGCGACTATGTCGAGCTGGCGCGGCTCAAGGGCATCCCCGAGCGGGTCGTGATGCGCAAGCACGCGCTGCTCAACGCGATCGTCCCCGGCATCCAGGTGATCGCGCTCCAGCTCGCGTGGCTCGCCGGCGGCGTGGTCGTGGTGGAGACGCTCTTCTCCTATCCCGGCGTCGGTCTGCAGCTCGTCGACTCGGTGCGCAACCACGACGTCCCGATGGTGCAGGCGCTGAGCATGATCATCGCCGGCGTCTACGTCGTGGTGAACCTCATCGCCGACGTGCTGTCCATCCTGCTCACCCCCCGCGCGAGGACGGCGATCTCGTCATGAGTGCAGAAGAAGCGGCCCCGCCCCCCGACATCGCGCCCGCCGAGCCGTCGACGTTCCGCAAGGCGATGGGCCAGAAGCGCTTCGTCGTCGGCCTGACGATCACCGTGCTGCTGGTGCTGTTCGTGGTGATCGGTCCCCACCTGGCCCCCTTCGGCGAGACCGAGGTCGCCGGGCCGCCGTTCAGCAAGGACGGCGTCCTCGGCACCGACTATCTCGGCCAGGACGTCCTCAGCCGGCTGATGTACGGCGGCACCTCGATCCTGCTGATCGCGGTGTTCGGCACGCTCGTCGGCATGGTCCTCGGCATCCTGGTCGGCGTCGTGGCGGCCTATGCCGGCGGCTGGTGGGACGAGATCATCATGCGCGGCAACGACGTGGTCCTCTCCTTCCCGCAGATCCTGCTGGCGCTGGTCGTGCTGACCGCCGTCGAGCAGCCGACGGCGTGGATCCTGGTGCTGCTCGTGGGCATCTCCCACGCCCCCCGCGTGGCCCGCCTGGCGCGCGGCGTGGCGCTCGGCATCGTGACCCGGGACTTCGTGATCGCCGCCGAGGCGCTCGGCGAGAAGCGCACCCGGGTGATGCTCGCCGAGGTGCTGCCCAACATGAGCGCCCCGCTGCTGGCGGAGGGCGGTCTGCGGCTGACCTACTCCATCGGCCTGGTCGGCGCCCTGGGCTTCCTGGGCTTCTCGACCGACCCGGGCGCGGCCAACTGGGGCCAGATGATCCAGGAGAACCGGCTCGCGCTCTCGACCCAGCCGTGGGCGGTGCTGGCCCCGTGCTGGTGATCGCGATCTTCGCGATCGGCACCAACCTGATGGCCGACGGCATCGCCCAGGTGGCGCAGCGAGGTGAGGGCTGATGGCCACGATGGAGCAGGAGCCGACGCAGGGCAAGGTCGGCGGCCTCGTCGTCGAGGACCTCGGGGTGATGATCACCGGCAAGGACATCGACATCGTCAACGACATCGACCTGGTGCTGAAGCCGGGCGAGGTCGTCGGCCTGGTGGGCGAGTCCGGCTCGGGCAAGACCACCGTCGGCACGTCGCTGCTCAACTACTCCCGCGCCGGCGCGCACATCTCCTCGGGCAAGGTGCTCCTCGAGGATCGCGACGTGCTGCACCTGCCGTGGCAGCAGGTCCGCCAGATCCGCGGCGAGGAGATCGCCTACGTCCCGCAGGACCCGGCCTCCGCCCTCAACCCGAGCATCCGGATCGGCAAGCAGATCGTCGAGCTGCTCGCGCTGCGCGGCATCGGCACCGACGCCTCGCGCCTGCAGGGCGCCCGCGACGGCCTGGCCGAGGTCGGCCTGCCCAACGACGACGAGTTCCTCAGCCGCTATGCCCACCAGCTCTCCGGTGGTCAGGTGCAGCGCGTCGCGCTGGCGATGGCGTTCCTGCCGAAGCCCAAGGTGCTGGTGCTCGACGAGCCCACGACCGGCCTCGATGTGACCACCCAGGCGATGGTGCTCGACACGATGGCCCAGCTGTGTCGCACCCACGGGGTCAGCGCGCTCTACGTCACCCACGACCTGGCCGTGGTCGCCAACATCGCCGACCGGGTCGCCGTGATGTACGCCGGCCAGATCGTCGAGCTCGGTCCGAAGGAGCAGATGTTCCGCGAGCCGGCCCACCCCTACACCCGCGCCCTGCTCGACTCGATCCCGCACCTGAGCCAGGCCCGGGCGCTGACCGGCATCCCCGGCCGCACGCCCGCGCCCGGCGCCCGGCCGAGCGGCTGCCGCTTCCACGACCGCTGCTCGTTCGCCGTCGACGCCTGCGCGCAGGCCGTGCCCGAGCTGCACCAGATCGCCCCGGCCCACGACGTACGCTGCATCCGCGCCGAGGAGATCGGTCACTGGGACATCTCCCGCGGCACGGTGCCCGACTCCGACCCCGACAAGGCGCGCGAGGTCATCCTCTCCGTCGACGGGCTCGACGTCTTCTACGGGCGCAAGCACGTCGTCCACAACGTGACCTTCGACCTCGCGAAGGCCGAGGTGGTCGCGCTGGTCGGCGAGTCCGGCAGCGGCAAGACCACCATCTCGCGCTCGATCGGCGGCCTCCACAAGGACTGGACCGGCGCCATCACCTTCGAGGGCGAGCCGCTGGCCCACAGCGCCCGTCAGCGCAGCGCGGTGCACCGCAAGCGGCTGCAGTACATCTTCCAGAACCCCTACCTCTCGCTGAACCCGCGGCTCACGATCGAGCAGATCGTGAAGCGGCCGATGGAGCTGTTCGGCCTGGCGTCCGGCAAGGAGGCCACCGACCGGGTCGTCGAGCTGCTCGACCAGGTCGCCCTCGGCCCGCGGATGCTGAAGTACCAGGCCAACCGGCTCTCCGGCGGTGAGCGGCAGCGGGTCGCGATCGCCCGGGCGCTGGCCGCCGAGCCCGACGTGCTGATCTGCGACGAGATCACCTCGGCCCTCGACGTCTCCGTGCAGGGGTCGATCGTCGCCCTGCTCGAGGGGCTCCGCAAGGAGCGTGGCATCAGCATGCTCTTCGTGACCCACAACCTCGCCCTGGTCCGCTCGATCGCCGCCCGGGTGGAGATCCTGCAGGCGGGCCGGGTGGTCGAGGCCGGCTCGGTGGTGACGGTCATGGAGACGCCGCAGGAGGACTACACCCGCAACCTGCTCTCCAAGAGCCCGAGGATCGACTGACGCCGGTGCCCACCACGAACGCGGGCTCCCGGCTCGCCGGGCTCACCTTCACCGATCCCCAGCACGTCCCCGGCTGGACCCACGCCGTCCTCGGCGCTCGCCCGGACGCCGCCGCGCTGCCGCGCGCCGAGCGTGGGCTCGCCGTGGAGGTCCTCGGCGCGGGCCGCCGCCGCGGGCTCGGGGAGTGGCTCGCGGAGACCTGGGCGACCTCGCTGCTGGTGCTCGACCACGGGACCGTCGTCCACGAGTGGTACGCCGACGGGCTGGGGCCCGACACGCTGTTCCTCGGTGCCTCGATGACCAAGTCGGTGCTGGCGCACCTCGTCGGGCGGGCGGTCCACGACGGCGCGCTGGCGGTCTCCGACCCGGTGACGGCCCATGTCCCCGAGCTCGCCGGCAGCGGCTACGACGGCACCACCGTGCTCGACGTGCTGACGATGACCACCGGTGTCGCCTGGGTCGAGGACCACCGCGACCCCGCCAGCCTCGCCTCGCGGCTGCTCGCCTGCTTCGCCGAGGGCGGCGACTCGCGGGCGCTGCTGCGCGAGGTGCGGCCCGACGTGCCGCCCGGCACCCGCTTCGCCTACAACACCGCCGACTCGCAGGTGCTCGACTGGGTGCGGGAGCGGGCCACCGGCCGCGGCTACGTCGACGACGCGGCGCGGCTGTGGCGCGACCTCGGCTGCACCCGCGACGCCGTCGTCGCGGTCGACGGTCATGGTGTCGCGATGGCCGGCGGCGGCCTGGCGGCGACCACCGGCGACTGGGCGCGGGTGGCGCTGCTCGCCGTCGACGGGGTCGCCGCGTCGGGGGAGCGGCTGGTCGGCGCCGACTGGGCCGACGCGGCCGCGCGGCCGGCGTACCCGTTCACGGGGGTGGGCCGGCTGCCCAGCACGATCACCACGCACGCCGGCTTCGGCCTCCACTGGTGGCCGATGGACGACGCCGGTCGGCGGGTGACCGCCGACGGCAGCCGCGGCCAGTTCGCCTGCGCCGACCGGCGGACCGGCGCGGTGGTGGTGAAGACCTCCGCCTGGCCCTATGACGACGTCGTGGTCGACCGGCAGGCGCGCGACCTCAGCTATCTCGGCCTGCACGCGATCCTCGACACCCTCGGCGACCCCGTCGCCCCGACCCCGATCTCGACACCGAAGGAGGACACCCCGTGAACCGCAACGTCATCATCACCTGTGCTCTGACCGGAGCAGGCGACACCGTCGGCAGGTCCGAGCACGTGCCCGTGACGCCCGAGCAGATCGCCGAGGCCGGGATCTCGGCCGCGCGAGCGGGGGCCGCCATCGTGCACGTCCATGTGCGCGATCCTGAGACGGGCAAGGGGTCGCGCGAGGTCGCGCTCTATCGCGAGGTCGTCGAGCGGGTCCGCGACAGCGGCGTCGACGTCGTCATCAACACGACCGCCGGCATGGGCGGCGACCTGATGCTCGACCCGCAGGAGCCGACGCGCTTCGTCGAGGGCACCGACCTGGTCAACGGCGTGGAGCGGCTGGTGCACGTCGCCGAGGTGCAGCCCGACATCTGCACGCTCGACTGCGGCAGCCTCAACTTCGGGGAGGGCAGTCTGGTCTATGTCAGCACGCCCGACATCCTGCGCGACGGCGCGAAGCGCATCCAGGAGCTCGGGGTGCGCGTGGAGATGGAGATCTTCGACACCGGTCATCTGTGGTTCGCCCAGCAGCTCGTCGAGGAGGGGCTGATCGACGCGCCGGCGATGTTCCAGCTCTGCATGGACATCCCCTACGGCGCCCCGGCCGACCCCGCGCTGCTGATGGCGATGGTCAACCGGCTCCCCGCCGGCTCGGTGTGGACGTCGTTCGCACTCGGCCGGATGCAGATGCCGTGGGTCGCCCAGTCGGTGCTGCTCGGCGGCCACGTGCGGGTGGGCCTGGAGGACAACCTCTACCTCTCCCGCGGCGTCAAGGCCACCAACGCCCAGCTGGTCGAGCGGGCCCGCACCATCGTCGAGGCGATGGGCGCCAGCGTCGCCACCCCCGACGACGCCCGCGAGATCCTGCGCCTGCGGAGCCGTTCGTGAGCGGGCGGCCGGCGCCCGACGCCGTCCGCACCGTCGCCTGCGTCGGCACCGGCGTCATCGGCGGCGGCTGGGCCGCGCACTTCCTCGGCCGCGGCTACAACGTGGTCGCCTGGGACCCGAGCGAGGGCGCCGAGGACCGGCTGCGGCACCTGGTGGCGCAGGCCTGGCCGGCGCTCACCGAGCTCGGGCTCGCCGACGGCGCCAGCCAGGACCGGCTCCGGTTCGAGCCCGACCTGGCGGCCGCGGTCGACGGCGTCGACGTCATCCAGGAGAGTGCGCCCGAGACGCTCGAGCTCAAGCGCAGGCTGCTCGCCGACATCGACGCCGTGGCCGCGCCCGACATCGTGATCTCGTCCTCGACGTCGGGCTACCTGATGTCCGACATGCAGGTCGACTGCGCGACGCCCGAGCGCACCATCGTCGGCCACCCCTTCAACCCGCCGTACCTCATCCCGCTGGTCGAGGTGGTCGGCGGCGAGAAGACCACCCAGGAGGTCGTCGAGTGGACCTCGGCGTTCTTCACCGCCGCCGGCAAGTCGGTGATCACGATGGACCGCGAGGTCCCCGGGTTCATCGCCAACCGGCTGCAGGAGGCGCTGTGGCGCGAGGCGCTGCACATGGTCGCGGCCAACGAGGCCACGGTCGAGCAGATCGACCTCTCGATCACCGACGGCCCCGGGCTGCGCTGGCCGATCCACGGGCCGTGCCTCACCTTCCACCTGGCCGGCGGTCAGGGCGGGATGGCGCACATGCTCCACCACTTCGGCCCCGCGCTGGAGTCGCCGTGGACCCGGCTGATCTCGCCGGAGCTGACCGACGACCTGCGCGACGCGATGATCGCCGGCTGCGAGGACGAGGCCGCCGGCCGCACCATCGACGAGCTCAACCGCGAGCGGGACGCGGGCGTGATCGCGATCCTGAGGGCCCTCGGTCGGGCATGACGGTCGTCACCCACGTCCGCTGCCTGCCCGAGTGGGTCGACTACAACGGCCACATGTCCGAGGCCTACTACGTGCTGGTCCTCGGCTATGCCACCGATGCGGTGCTCGACGCCATCGGCATGGACGCCGACCACCGGACCGCGCAGCAGACGTCGGTCTTCACGACCGAGGCCCACGTGCGCTATCTCGACGAGGTCTCCGACGGTGACGAGATCGAGACCCGCTCGCAGGTCGTCGGGGTGTCGAGCAAGGGGGTGTGGATCTGGCACGAGCTCTGGGTCGGCGGCACCCTG
Source organism: Nocardioides sp. (assembly GCF_041393715.1). Lineage (GTDB taxonomy): Bacteria > Actinomycetota > Actinomycetes > Propionibacteriales > Nocardioidaceae > Nocardioides. The sequence continues at coordinate 46,861 of NZ_JAWKJQ010000002.1, forward strand.
CGCGCCACCGAGGAGATCCTCGGGCTGCACGTCTCCACCGCCACCGACCGGGTCACGCCCTTCCCCGACCCCGTGCGCGCCGAGCTCGACCGGCTGTTGGTGGAGCCACCGCCGGAGGCCGGGCGCAGCATCCGGCTGCGCTCCTGAGATCGGTCGTCGCGGGCTAGGCTCGCCCGGGTGAGCGGCCCCTTCGGCGACGGACCCGTGCGGGTGCTGGACCCGGTCGAGGCGCGGGTGCTCGTCGACGACCTCGAGGGCGCGCGGGCGCGGGTCTCCGGGCTGGTGGCCGGTGAGGGAGCGGTGCTGGCGCTGGCGGCGGCGCGGCCGACCGCGGCGTTCAGCCGTCGTGACACGCTGCTGCCGGGCTTCGAGGCGGCGTCGACGGCGGTGGCCGCGCACGGCTACCCGCCGGTGCTGCGCCCGGTCGGCGGCCGGCTGGCCGTCTATGACGAGGGCTCGCTGGTGCTGCAGCTGCTTGCGCCGCATCCCGAGCCGACGCGGCACCTGCGAGAGCGGTTCTCTCTCATGGGCGAGGCGCTGGCCGCGGCGCTGCGGTCGCTGGGCGTCGACGCCCGGGTGGGTCGGGTGCCGGGGGAGTACTGCGAGGGCGAGTTCAGCGTCAACCACGCCGGCCTCACCAAGCTGGTCGGCACCGGCCAGCGGCTCACCGGCCGCGGCTTCCTCTTCAGCGCGGTGGTGATGGTCCACGGCGCCGACCGGGCCCGCGCGGCGCTCGTCGACGGGTACGCCGCCCTGGGCCTCGAGCTGCGGCCCGAGACGGTCGGCTGCGTGGCCGACGCCCTGCCGGACGTCACGCTCGGCCAGGTCTCCGACGCGATCCTCGGGGCCGTTGCGGACGTCGTACGGACGGAGGCGTAGGCGGCGCTTCACCGGGCGAAGTGCGCGGGCCAGGCCGGCGCCGCCCGACAAGCGCCGCGACGTGGCCGGTGCTGAGTGACGTCATACGAGGTGGTCGCCAGGCAGGTCGGAGCGTATGACGTCCCGGGGCGCGGGGTGGGCAACGCATGACGCCCGGACCTCGAGGCCCTGACCTCGGCCAGTCCATCGTGCCGAGCCGCATCCGAGGGCAAGGTTGCCCAGATCCCCGGGAGCAGCCGGTCGGACAGACAATGGGGGCATCGCCGGCGGGCGCCACGCGAGACGTTCGACCCGTGGGAGCCGATTGTCTGTCCGAGTGGTGGGGGAGGGTCAGCCCACCAGGCCACGCAGCAGCGGCAGCACCTCGGCGCCGAAGGACGACAGGAAGGCCTCCTGGTCGTGGCCGGGGGCGTGGAAGACCAGGTGGTCGAAGCCGGCGTCGACGTAGGGGCGGACCGCGTCGACGACACCCTCGGGGGTGGTCTCGACGATCCAGCGGGAGGCGACCTGCTCGATGGGGAGCGCGTCTGCCGCCGCGGCCATCGCCATCGGGTCGTCCAGCGCATGCTTCTGCTCCGCGCTCAACGACAGTGGCGCCCAGAAGCGGCAGTTCTCGAGCGCCTCCTCGCGGGTGGGGGCATAGGACAGCTTGATCTCGATCATCCGGCCGAAGTGGGCCGGTGCGCGGTCCCGCGCGGCCAGCCCTTCGGCCACCGCGGGCAGCAACGCCTCGGTGTAGAGGTCCATGCCCTTGCCGCTGGTGCAGATGAACCCGTCGCCGACGCGACCGGCGTACTTCGCCATCTGGGGGCCGCCGGCCGCGACATAGATCGGTACGCCGGCCTCGGGGCGGTCGTAGATCGTGGCGTCGACGGTGCGGTAGTAGTCCCCCTCGAAGGTGACTCGCTCGCCCGACCAGAGTGCACGCAGCAGTCGCAGCGACTCGCGCAGCCGGGCGTAGCGCTCCTTGAAGTCGGGCCACTCGGCCAACCCCACGGAGATCTCGTTGAGCGCCTCGCCGCTGCCGACGCCGAGGATCACCCGGCCGGGCGCGAGCAGGGCGAGGGTGGCGAACTGCTGGGCCAGCACCGCCGGGTTGTAGCGGAAGGTCGGGGTCAGCACGCTGGTGCCGAGCACCACCCGCTCGGTCCGCTCGCCGATCGCCGCGAGGCACGCCAGTGCGTTGGGCGCGTGGCCGCCCTCGTGCCGCCAGGGCTGGAGATGGTCGCTGACCATCACGCTCTCCAGGCCGACCTGCTCGGCCCGGACTCCGAGCTCGACCAGCTCCCGCGGGCCGAACTGCTCCGCCGAGGCCTTGTAGCCGATGGTGAGGTCAGAAGTCATGAGTCGATGATGCCCTGTCTGTGGGGAGGTCGGACGCTGGCGTCGAGTGGCAGGATCGAAGGATGAGCGAGGACCTGCCGCTGATCGGGTTCGGCCTGCCGGTGTCGGGCAGCTGGGCCACCCCGGCCACCATGCTTCGCGTCGCTCGCCGGGCCGAAGCGCTCGGCTATGCGTCGCTGTGGAGCTTCCAGCGGCTGCTGGTGCCGGAGACCGGAAGTGCCGCGGCTCGCGACGCGGTCGGCAACCCGGCGAACCGGCCGGCCGACTCGCCGGCCTACCAGGCCGTCCACGACGCGTTGCTGCCGCTCGCCTACGTCGCCGGGCACACGGAGCGGATCGGTCTGGGCACCGCCACGATCTGCGCGCCGTTCGTCGCGCCGGCCTGGCTGGCGAAGCAGACGACCACGCTCGACCATCTTGCCGGCGGCCGGCTCACCGTCGGGGTGGGCATCGGCTGGATGCCGGAGGAGTACGCCGCCGCCGGGGTTCCCTTCGCCCGCCGCGGAGCGCGGATGGAGGACTATCTCCAGTGCCTGCAGGCGTTGTGGGGCGAGGACCCGGTCGAGTACGCCGGCGAGTTCTACACCGTGCCCCGCTCGCGCACCGGCCTCAAGCCGGTCCAGCGTCCGCATCCGCCACTGCTCCTCGGCGGTGCCGCGCCGGCCGCGCTGCGTCGCGCCGGCCGGCTCGCGCAGGGGTGGATCAGCAGCAGTCGTCAGAACCTGAGCCGGATCTCCGAGCCCATCGAGCTGGTGCGCGAGGGTGCCCGGGAGGCGGGCCGCGACCCCGACGCCCTGCGGTTCGTGGTCCGCTCGCTGGTCGACCTGGCCGACGCGGACCCGGGTCCCGACCGCCGCCCGCTGCACGGCACCCGTGAGCAGGTGCTGGAGGACTTCGCGATGCTGCGCGCCCAGGGTGTCACCGAGGTCTTCGTCGACCTCAACTTCATGCCCCGGATCGGCTCGCCCGACGTGGATGCCGAAGCGGCCACGGCCGAGGCCGAGCACGTGCTCGAGGCGCTGGCCCCGGCGCACGTCTCGGCCTGACCGGTCGGCGTACTCGTGGCTCAGGAGGCCTCGACCTTGGGCATGATGTCGTTCTTCAGCCGCTTCATGTCGTCGAGGGTCTTCGACACCGGTACGTCGGCGAACGGCGGCCACAGCAGCGGCATCGTGAGGCCCGCCTCCTGGTAGCGCTTGAGCATGTCGGTGATCTGCCGCTCGCTGCCGACCAGGATGTTGGACACCTTGCCGTTGTCGGTCTGGTCGACGTCCTCGTCGGTGATCGTGAACCAGATCATGCTGCACATGTCGAGGTCGTCGATCGACTTGCCGAGCTCCTCGAGCTCGCGGGCGATCGCCGTCCGCCACTCGGTGAGCTCGCGCGGGGTGTCCTGGATGCCGATCCAGCCGTGCAGGCCGTACTTCGCGACGCGGTTGGCCGAGCGCTTGGGATCGCGCAGCCCGCTGAAGTAGATCGGCGGGTGCGGGTCCTGGACCGGCTTGTGGCCGAAGCCGCAGGGCTCGAAGTCGGCGTGCTCACCGTGGTACTCGAAGAGCTCGTTGGTCCACACGCCCTTGCAGATCTCGATCGTCTCGCGGACGTGGGAGTGCCGGCGGGCGAAGCGCTCCGGGACGCTGGCCGCGGCGAACTCCTCCGGCATCCAGCCGGAGCCGATGCCGACGTTGAGGCGGCCACCGGAGAGCTGGTCGATGGTCGCGCACTCGGCGGCGAAGAGGGCGGGCCCTCGGAACGGCGTGTTGGTGATGCTCATCCCGATCCGCAGCTTCTCGGTGCGGGCGGCCAGCCACGGCAGGATCGGCCAGCCCTGGAACCACTTGCCCCGGGCCTCCACCGGCAGCTGGGTGGGGAACTCCTTCATCATGCCGAAGGAGTACTGCAGCTCACCGCGGTCGGAGGCCTCCGGTGTGACGAGCCGATCGAGGGTCCACACCGAGTCGAAGTCGAGCTCCTCCGCGAGGTCGGTGAGATCCTCGAGCTCCTGGACCGTGACGTGGTTGCGGTAGGTGGGCAGATAGAGCGCGAGCTTCATGGGCGGACATCTCCTCGGGATCGGGCGCCAGGCCGGCCGGGGTTCGTGGGGTGGACCCCGGTCCGGACCCGTGTGACGATCCTCACCAGCGGCCGCGGAGGCTCACAAGGCTTCGGCTGCTCATGGTTTCCTCAACGCCGCTCAACGGAGCCGGATCCCGCTCAACGGAGCCGTTCGCGCAGCTCGCGCTTGAGCACCTTGCCGTAGTTGTTGACCGGCAGCGCGTCGACGAAGTGGTAGTCCTTGGGCCGCTTGAAGCGGGCGATCCGGTCCAGGCAGGTCTGGTCGAGCTCCGCCTCGGTCGGCGCCGGATCGCCGGCGACCACGAAGGCGACCACCGACTCGCCCCACTCCGGGTCGGGACGCCCGACGACCGCGACCGCCTCCACCTGCGGGTGGGTGAGGAGTGCCTCCTCGACCTCGCGGGGGTAGATGTTCATCCCCCCGCTGATGATCAGGTCCTTGGACCGGTCGTGGAGGGTGAGGAAGCCGTCGTCGTCGAAGCTGCCGATGTCACCGGTGTGCAGCCAGCCGCCCCGGAGGGTCTCGGCGGTCGCCTCGGGCTGGTTCCAGTAGCCCGCCATCACGACCCGGCCGCGGACCACGACCTCGCCCTCCTGACCGGCGGGCAGCGGCTGGTCGTCGTCGTCGAAGACCCGCACCTCCACGTCGGTGCGGGGGAAGCCGACGCTCTGCATCCGCTCCCGCCAGCGGGGGTGGTCGCGGTCGCCGTGGTCGGCCTTGGACAGCCCGGTGATCGTCATCGGTGTCTCGCCCTGGCCATAGATCTGGGCGAGTCGCGGGCCGAAGGTCTCCAGCGCGTCCTCGAGGTCGGCGAGGTACATCGGGGCGCCGCCGTAGATGATCGTCTTGAGGGCCGTCAGGTCGGCGTCGCGGAGGGCGGGGTCGCCGGCCAGCCGTCGTACCATCAGCGGCGCGGCGAAGAACGACATGCCGGGCCAGCGCTCGAGCAGCTCCAGCAGCTCGGGCCCGTCGAGCCCGCCCGACGCGGGGATCACGCTGACCGCGCCCTTCGCGACATGGGGGAGGCCGTAGAGCCCGGCTCCGTGGGAGAGCGGCGCGGCGTGCAGCACGCTGTCGTGGTCGGCGATCGCGCCGATGTCGGCGTAGTAGCTCAGCGAGGCCATCAGCAGGTTGCCCATGGTCAGCGTGGCGCCCTTGGGCTGGCCGGTGGTGCCGCTGGTGTAGAACAGCCAGGCCGCGTCGTCCGGACCCCGGTCGACGAGGCTGATCGGGTCGGCTCCGATGAGGGCGTCCCACGACGGGCCGGGGGCGACCACGACCGTGCGCAGCGACGCGACGCTGCCGACCAGCGCCTCGACGTCGGAGGCGTGCTCCTCGTCGGTGACGACGACCTGGGTGCCGCTGTGGCCGAGGACGTAGGCGATCTCCTCGCGGTGCAGCCGCGCGTTGACCGGGACGGCGACCAGGCCGGCGTGCCAGGCGGCGAACTGTGCCTCGAGGTACTCCGGCCGGTTGCGCATCACGATCGCGACCCGGTCGCCGGGCGCGAGCCCGAGCTCGTCGCGCATCCCGCCGGCCGCCGCCGCCACCCGCGCGGCGAGCTCGGCCCAGGTGGCGTGCACGCGGGTGCCCTCGGCGAGGGCAGGCCGGTCCCGGAGCCGGCGTCCGTTGCGCTCGACCCAGCTGGCGAGGTTCATGCCCACAACCTGACGGCCGGTCGTCGTACGGGTCAAGGTGCTCGTGGTCGCGTTGAGGACCACGTGATGGTCAGGGTCGGCGCGATGGGTCACGCTGGCAGGGTGCGACTGGACGAGGACGACGCCCGGGCCCGGCTCGCCGGGCAGGTGCACGGGGTGCTGTGCACCCTCCACCCGCGTCGTGGGCCCGACCCGCAGCCGGTCGTCTACGCCGTCAGCGACGGCCACGTCGGCGTCCCGATCGACACCGTGAAGCCCAAGTCGTCCGCGCGCCTGCAGCGCGAGGCCAACCTGGAGGCCGACCCTCGCGCCTCCCTGCTGGTCGAGCACTGGGAGCTCGAGGACTGGTCGCGGCTGTGGTGGGTGCGGGCTGAGCTGTCCCACGTCGCCGACCCTGGGCCGGCCCTGCTCGACGACCTCGCCTTCCGGCTGGCTCGGGCCGTCCCGCAGTACGTCGACCGCCCCTTCCATCGGATCCTCGTCTGCCGGATCGTCGGCGTCACGGGCTGGGCGGCCGTGGGCGACTGAGGGGTGCCTTCGACGCGGTCCGGGGCCGAACCGAGGTCCGCCGCACCGCTGGCTGGCGGGTTCCGCGCCCACGGCCAGTCGGTAGGCCATGCGAGCCCGACCCCCAACGGTCGGCCGCCCGGATCGGGCCTGGCTCCATGCCCAACTTCGCCGATGAGCGGCTGCGGGCGCGGTCACGCTGTCACGATGGCCCAGTGCAGCTCGAGTTCAGCCGTCCAGCCGGTGAGGCTGTCGCGTGGGTGGACGAGTTACCTCCGGTGTCAGTTGTGTCGTCAGTGGGCCAGGTGACCGGGTACTGGCGTTGGCGAGGTACCGCGCCGGCCTCTGCGATCAGGCGCGCTGCGGGATGGGGGTACCGAGCGGGCTTCGGCGGCATGGGTGAGTACGGGGTCCTCGGCGCGACTTTCGAGCCACACGAGTACCCGTACCTCGCTGTGCATGTTGCGACCACGGTCGATGTGGGTAGTCCTGCCCCCGGCAAGTTCGGGGGCGCCCGGGTGGGTCTTCCATTCGGATACGTCGGAGGCGTGCTCGCAGGGGCCCTTCAAGAACCCGAACGGGTTGGCCCCGGAACGCTGCGATTTGAACACGCCGCTGTGCACGAGGTTGATAGCTCGTGGGAGGTGTTTCGGCTCTTGGCAGTCGGCGTCGTGAGGCTCGTTGGCCTCCCAACGGGGGGCGACGCGACCGGCTTGTTGCCGAGATTTGGTGGTTCGACTCCAGAGTCTCCGGGAGCCGACTGATCCATCCGGCTCTGCTGCCAGGCGTGCGCAGCTCTGCCGTTGCGCAGGTGCCTGGCTGGGTCTGTGGGATCGTCTAGACGTGCGCCGCTCGGCTCGCTTGCCAACGGGGCGGCTGAGGTCTTGGGCGCCACAGACCCACGGATTGCCCGGCTCCGTAGCGCTCAGGTTAGCCGCTTTGGGGGCGGCTACGCTCGCCCGACTCTGCCGCGATCCGCGCACCCGCCAGGAGCTCTCCACGGGCGAAGACGACGTTCTCCCAGTGCCGCCGCGGCGGCCACCGGTCGCGGACGAGGCCGAGGTCTAGGTGCTCAGCGAGGGGTGCAGCTCGGCGTAGCGGTGGAACCAGGGCCGTGCCTGCTCGAGCTCGGCGGCAAGGCGGAGCAGGAGGCCGTCGGAGGCGAGGGGGCCGACGAACTGGACGCCCAGCGGGAGCCCGGCGGCGGTCCAGTGGAGCGGGACGGAGATCGCGGGTCGGCCGGTGATGTTGGCCAGCTGGGTGTAGGGCACCCAGCCGAGGTTGTCGGTGATCAGCTGGTCGAGGATGCCGGTCGCGTTGAGGAGCTTGCCGGCGCGAACCTTGGCGATGACCCGAGAGGCGCGCTGCAGCATCGCCGGGGTGTCGACCGAACCCACCTCCAGCGGGGGTTTGGCGAGGGTCGGAGTGAGCAACAGGTCGTAGCGCTGGTGGAAGTCATCGAGAGCGCGGATGTGCGTGTTGACGTTGTCCAGCGAGGCGAAGAGAGCGCCGACGCCCGCGGCTCGTCCGATCTCGGCGACGGCGAGGGAGTCCGCGGCGAAGGCGCTGTCGGATGAGCCGAGGCGCGCCTTGATCGAGCGGATCTGACCGTGGAGCTGGGCGAACCAGATGGTCAGGAAGTCACGCGCGAGCGCCTCGTCGTCGTGGGGCGGCTCGACGGGCTCGACCTCGTGGCCGAGCTCGGTCAGCACGGTGGCCGCGCTCTCCACCGCGGCGACCGCCTCCGGGTCCGGGCTGGGGTTGATGGCCGAGGCGACCGTGAACCCGATCCGCAGGCGGGCAGGGCGCTGGTCCAGCCGAGGGAGGAACGGGTCGGGCGCCCCGGCGACGTACGCCGCGTAGCGAGCCGGCGCGCCGACGATCGCGTCGAGGAGTGCGGCGCTGTCCCGGACAGTGCGGGAGACCACTCCCTGGGTGACCATCCCGAACATCATCTCGCTGCCCTGGGGGCCATACGGCGTGAGGCCGCGGCTGAGCTTGAGGCCGACCAGACCGTTGCAGGCCGCGGGATGCGGACCGACCCGCCGCCGTCGTTGGCGCCCGCCGCGGGGACGATCCCCGCCGCCACGGCGGCACCGGAGCCGCCGGACGACCCGCCCGGGGTGTGGGCCGGGTTCCAGGGGTTGCGAGCCCGCCCGAGGAAGTCGTCCTCGGTGATGCCCTTCGCGCCGAACTCGGGGGTGTTGGTCTTGCCGAACACGACCAGTCCGGCGTCGAGGAAGCGCTGGGTGACCACCGCGTGCTCCTCGGCGACGTCGTTCGCCAGCGCGCGTGAGCCGTTGCTGGTGGGGAAGCCGGCGTACTCCTGAGCGAGGTCCTTGACGAGGAACGGTACGCCGGCGAAGGGGCCCGTCAGCTGCTCGGCGGCCCGGGCGTCGGCGACCTGGTCCAGCATCCTGACAACCGCGTTGATCGTCGGGTTGACCTGATCGGTGCGCTGCCGCGCGAGCGACAACAGCTCCGCAGCGGTGACCTGCTTGTCAGCCACCAGTGCGGCGAGGGCGGTGGCGTCGGAGCTGAGGTACTCGTCGAGATGCACGTGGTCGAGTCTAGGAGTGCTTCGTCCTCGGCGTGGGAGCCACCGAGGACCACCTTCCCGCCCGTCGGCCGGTGTCGCCCTCAGCGGGCGGCGCAGGCAGCAGCGCGAGGCGAACCTCGAGGCCGATGCTCAGCCGGCCGCGTCGAGCACGGCGACCGTGCAGCGCGACACGCACACCAGCCTGCCGTCGTCGTCACAGACGCGTGTCTCCCAGACCTGGGAACGACGCCCCAGCGAGAGGGGACGCGCGGTGCCGAGGACCCAACCGGTCGTGACCGGTCGCAGGTGGTTGGCGTTGATCTCCATCCCGACGCACCTCCGGTCGGTGCCGACCACGAAGGTCGCCGCGAAGCTGACGAGCGTCTCGGCGAGAAGGACCGATGCGCCACCGTGCAGGAGTCCGAGGGGCTGCCGGGTGCGGTCGTCCACCGGCATCCGAGCGGTCAGGTGGTCGTCACCGAGCTCGAGGAACTCGATGCCGAGATGGCCGACGGCGCAGCCGGCACTCAGCGCGTTGGCCAGGGCGAGGTCCGGGCGGCCGTGCCAGATCGTGGTCGGTCCGGCTCCCGGGTCGCTCGTGGCGCGTGCCGGGCCGGAGAGGGTGGTCGAGGTGACGTCGGTGTCGGACATGGCGCCCATGCTGCCGGCGCGAGATCGGCGAGGCAGCCGGAGAACTACCCCACTTTCCGCGCGGGCGGTTAACTGGCCCGGTGGTAGCGCGGGAGCAGCGCCTGGGAGAGGCGCCGATGGCCGACGGGACGCGAGTGGCGTACGCCGTGACGGGCAGCGGCCCTGCGCTGGTGGTGGCACCCGGATGGTTGAGCCACCTCGAGCTGGACTGGTCGATCCCCGCACAACGCCTCTTCCACGAGTCGCTCTCGTCGGGACGGACCCTGGTCCGCTACGACCGGCCCGGCTGCGGCCTCTCCGACCCCTATGCCGGGCCGCGAAGCATCGAGCACGAGCTGGCCACGCTGGCCGCCGTGGTCGACGCACTGGCCCTGGATCGCTTCGACCTGTTCGGTTGGTCGCTCGGCGCACCGGTGGCCGCGCGGTGGGCGGCGGACCACCCCGGGAGCGTCGCGCGGCTGGTGCTGTACGGCGGGTGGGCCACCGGGTCGGCGATCGGTGACGAGGCGAGCCGCACCCACGTGCTCGGGTTGCTCGCCAGCCACTGGGGCCTCGGCTCCGACGTGCTCACCGAGCTGTTCGCGCCCGATGCCGACCCGGGCACGCGCCGGGTGCAGGCGCAGTACCAACGAGCCGCGTCGTCGGCCGACACCGCGGTCGCGCTGCTCGAGCTGGCCTACAGCATCGATGTCTCCACGTCCCTGCCCCGCGTCACGGCACCCACCCTGGTGCTGCACCGGGAGAAGGACCGGGCGGCGCCTCAGGCGCAGGGCAGACTCCTCGCCGAACGGATCCCCGGCGCCCGCTACGTGGAGCTGGCCGGCCGCTCCCACCTCCCGGCGATGGGCGACTCCCGGGCCGTTGCCGACCAGATCCGTCGCTTCCTCCAGCTGCGCCCGCTGCGGGCCGCCGCACCGATCGGGCTGACCCTTCGGCAGGCCGAGGTCGCGGCGCTGGTCGCCCAGGGGCTCACCAACCGAGAGGTGGCTGAGCGCCTGCACATCAGTGAGCGCTCGGCCGAGTCCCACGTGGAGCGGATCCGGCAGCGTCTCGGTTTCCGGTCGCGCACCCAGCTGGCCGCGTGGTACGTCGCGCAGCACGCACCGTGACGCCAAGCCGACTGCGGTAGTTCCACGGCTGCGCGCCGAGGGCTCGATCGCCCAGTCTCGTGCGGTGCGACGACTCCCGGTACTGCTCGTGTCCGCGCTCGGCTGGGCGGGCTTCAACCTCGTGACCGTGTGGACGATGGCGTTCCTGGCCGACGTGGTCGTGCCGCGCACCGTCGACGGCCCCCAGCGGCTGGGGACCCCGGCCGCCGTCGTCACGGATGTCGGACTGTTGCTGCTCTTCGGCGTCCAGCACACGGTGATGGCCCGCCACGGGTTCAAGGCCAGGCTGCGGCCCTGGATGCCGGCTCCGTTCGAGCGGGCGGTCTACGTGCTCGCCACGGACGTCGTCCTCCTCCTGCTGCTGCTCTGCTGGCAGCCGTTCGGTGGCGAGGTGTGGCGCGTCGACGGCGCGTTCGCGGTCGTGCTGTGGGTGCTCTACGCCGTGGGCTGGGCGTGGTCCATCGGAGCGACGTTCGCGGTCGACCACCTCGAGCTCGTGGGGCTGCGTCAGGCCGGGTGGCTCGCAGGCACGACCACCGCGCGAGCGGGAGGACTGCAGACGGGTGGCCTGCACGCCCTGATGCGGCACCCGCTGATGACCGGGCTCCTCGTCACCGTCTGGGCGACCCCGCACATGGGCGGCTCGCACCTGCTCTACGCGGTGGGTGTCTCCGGCTACATCGCGTTCGGTCTCCGGTTCGAGGAGCGTGACCTGCGGCGCGCCTTCGGCCCGGCTTACGACGAGTACGCCGGTCGCGTGGGGGCGGTCCTCCCTCGGCTCACCACCCGCGGCGGCTGACCCGCGGCGGCCGTCATCCGGCCGCGCGGAGGGCCTCGACCGGCGAGACCGCCACGGCGCGCGACGAGGGCACCCGGGAGGCTGCCAGGACGAGCAGGAAGCCGCACACCGCGATCCCCAGCAGGACGGCGCCGGGGATGCCCCAGACGAACCCGTCGGTCTGGAAGCCGACCAGCGACTGGGCGCCGAGAGCGCCGTACGCGAGCCCGAGGGCCATGCCGAAGGTGACCGCCGTGGCCGACAGTGCCACCGACTCCTTGGTGATCATCGTGCGCACCTGACGGGCGGTGAAGCCGAGCGCGCGGAGCAGCCCGATCTCGCGGGTGCGCTGGATCACCGACAACGACATGGTGCTCACGAAGCCGACCGCCGCGATGGCGGAGGAGACCACCACGACGCAGACCATGATCACCGAGACGTTGCGCAGGATCTCGTCGGTCTGCGCGGCCTGTGTCGCCGTCAGGTCCCATGAGCGCGCCGCCGTCCGCAGCGCCGCGAAGCCGGCCGCGAAGGTCGTCACCAGGGTCACTCCGATCACCAGCCCCATCGTCGACCGGGTGGTCCGTGCGGGCTCGCGCACGGCGTTGCGGGCGGCCACCACGCTCGGTGGGTCGGCGCCGAGCAGCCGGGAGGTGAGCGCCACCAGCGTGGGCACGATCATCCGGGCACCGACCAGGAGGCCGGTGCCGGAGGAGACCGCGCCGAGCGCCGCCAACAGGAAGCCGGCCGGCCCGCCCTGCTCGCCGAGCGCCGCCGCGGTCGCCAGGACCAGCCCGCCGAGACCGATCAGCCCGAGCGTCGCAAGCCGCCGCCGCAGGCCGGCCCGGTACGACTCGACCGGAGGGACCGAGGCGCCGAGGAGCGCCTGGGCGGGCGTCGCCCGCAGCACGGCGCGGGAGCCGACCCAGGAGGCGGCCGCTGCGGCCACGATCACGACGACCCCGGCAGGGACGGCGAGCACCGGGAACCACGCGTAGTCGCCACGGTGCAGGCTGCCGCGCGCCACCAGCACCGTGCGGGTCAGGTCCCCGACCACGGTGCCGGCCGCCGAGCCCACGAGCGCGCCGACCGTCGCCACGAGGGTGGCGCCACGGACGACCGACGTGCGTAGCGTGCGAGCGTCGGCGCCGAGCAGCCGGAGCACGGCGATCTGGCGGAGCCGCCCGGCCACGACGGTGTCGACGGCGTTGGCGATGACGACCGCGGAGACGTAGACCGCCACGATGATGAAGACCACGGCGACGGCGCTGAGGATCACGCCGATCGTGCCGCCCTCGGCGCCCGCCGACAACAGGTTCGCGCCGAGCAGCAGCGCGCTGGCGTAGAAGCCGCACATCCCGGCGACCAGCCCGACGGTGCCGACCTCGCGCCGGGAGCCGAGGACCAGGGAGCTGTTCACGCCGCTCCCTCCTCGAGGCCGATGAGCAGCTCGGCGATCTGTGGCGGCGACATCCCCGCATGGTCGCCGACCAGCCGGCCGTCGGCCAGGACGAGCAGCCGGTCGGCGTACGACGCCGCGACCGGGTCGTGGCTGACCATCACGATGGTCTGGCCGTACTCCCGCGCCGCGGTGCGCAGCAGTCCGAGCACCTCGCGCGAGCTGCGGGTGTCGAGGTTGCCGGTCGGCTCGTCGGCGAGCACGACGGCTGGGCGCGGGGCCAGCGCACGCGCGATCGCGACCCGCTGCTGCTGGCCACCCGACAGCTCGCCGGGACGGTGGCTCATCCGGCCGCTCAGCCCGAGCACCTCGAGCAGGTGGTCGACCCACCCGCGCTCCTCGCCGGTGAGGCGGCGGCCCGCAAGCTCGAACGGGAGCAGCACGTTCTCACGCACATCCAGGGTCGGGACCAGGTTGAAGGACTGGAAGACGAAGCCCACCTGCTCACGGCGCAGGATCGTCCGAGCGCGGTCGTCCCTCAGGTGCATCGGCTCTCCGGCCACCAGCACCTCCCCGGAGGTGACGTCGTCCAGGCCGGCGGCGACGTTCATGAACGTCGACTTGCCGGATCCGGACGGCCCCATCACCGCGGTGAAGCCGCCGCGCGGCACCACCACGGTCACCTCGTCCAGCGCACGCACCGCGCCCTCACCGGTGCCGTAGACCTTGCTGACCGAGCGGAAGGCCACCACGGCCTCTCGAGAAGAACCCATGCCGACGACGCTAGGAGCGCGCCTGCCCGCACACATCCTGCGCGGGTGGGTTTGTGCGTACTCCGGAAGAGGTAGCTCGGCTACAGAAGGCCGTGCTCGTAGGCGTAGACGACCAGCTGCACCCGGTCGCGGAGCCCGAGCTTGCCCAGGATCCGCGAGACATGCGTCTTCACGGTCAGCTCCGAGAGGTGCTCGATGCCGGCGATCTCGGCGTTGGAGAGGCCGCCGGCGGCGCGGAGCAGGATCTCGCGCTCGCGGGGAGTCAGGTCGTCGTACTCGCGACCGGGCTTGCGACGCGGCGTGCGGAACCGTTCCAGCAGCGTGCGGGTGGCGCCGGCGGCCACCACCTGGTTCCCGTCGGCGACGGCGCGGACGGCGGCCAGCAGGAGCTCGGGGCGGGCATCCTTGAGCACGAACCCGCTGGCGCCGGCCTCGATGGCCTCGACGGCCGCCTCGTCGAGGTCGAACGTGGTGAGCACCAGCACCTTGGGGGCATCCTCGCCGAGCGAGTCCCGCAGCCGACGGGTCGCGGTCACGCCGTCGACGCGGGCCATCCGGACGTCCATGACCACGACGTCGGGACGCACCTCGGCCACCAGCGCGGGGACCTGGTCGCCGTCGTCGGCCTGGCCCACCACCTCGAGGTCGTGCTGACTCTCGAGGACCATCGCGATGCCGGCGCGGAACATCACCTGGTCGTCGACCAGCGCCACCCGGACCGTCACGGCGCCGGCTCCGGCAGCACGGCGTGCAGCGTCCACGTGTCGCCCTCCGCCCCTGCCTGGAACCGTCCACCGACCAGCCGGACCCGCTCCCGCATCCCGGCCACCCCGTGCCCGGTGCCCGCTGCAGAGGAGCGGTGTAGCCGGTTGCGCACGACGAGACGGTAGCCCGCCCGCCAGTCCTCCTCGACCTCGACGGGGTGAGCCAGGTCGCCGTGCTTGAGCGCGTTGGTGAGCGACTCCGAGAGCAGCCGGTGGGCGGCCACGGCCAGCGCTCCTGACGCGGGCGGTGCCCCCCACTCGGCCACGCGCAGGTCCATGCCGGAGGCGCGTAGCCGGGCGACCAGGGCGTCGCGCGTGGCGCGGCCCAGCGGGGTGGCCGGCTGCTGGTAGCGCAGCTCGGCCAGCAGGTCGCGCAGGTCCGAGATGGAGCCGCGCGCGGTGTCGGCGATGACCTCGAGGGCCTCCGCTGCTCGTTGCCCACCCTGCGGACCGCCGAGGGCGTAGCGCGCACCGTCCGCCTGGGCGGCCACCACGGCCCAGGTGTGCGCGACCAGGTCGTGCATGTCGGCGGCGAGGCGGGCCCGCTCCGCCTCCAGGCCGGCCTGCACCTGGGCCGTGATCCGCGATCGGCCCTGCCAGCGCACGTAGCCCGCCGTCCAGCCCCCGCCGGACACCAGCAGCGCCAGCGCCGCGGCGGCGACGACCGCGTAGGCGGTCGCTCCGCTGGCCGCAGTGTCTCCGACGGCGCCGGTGCGGACGGCGACGGCGAGCACCACCGCCGAGCCCAGCGCTCCCGCCACCCCGAGGCGGCGAACCCGCGCGTCGGCGTGTGCCCCGAGCACGAAGAACACCAGCGCATAGCCCGCATCAGCCGGCAGCGCCAGCTGGCCGGCGACCACCTGGAGCAGCCCGGCCGCCGCTGCCAGGAGCACCATGAGGGGCCAGGCGACTCGACGGACCGCGAGGGCGATCCCCATCGTCACCGTGGCGACCAGGACCAGCCCGTCGTGCTGGGCGATGGTCGACACCAGCGCCACCAGGGTGAAGAGCACGGCCAGGGTGAGGTCGAACACCAGCTGCCCGGGCCTCAGCCGGGCTCGGTCACCCCATAGGTCCGGCTCAACCACAGGGCCGAGACTACGGCCTCCCACCAGCGGGCGGATCCGGCGGAGCAGCCGGCCCGGGCACCTGGGCGAGACGCAACCGCATGGTGGTGCCCGCAGCGGACGAGCTCCCGACCGACAGCTCGCCGCCCATCGCCCCGGCCAGGCCGTGGGCCAGGGCCAGGCCGAGGCCGATGCTCTCCTCGCCGCCGCCGTCGGGTGCCGCGGAGCCGGCGTCGGGCGAGCCGGTGTCGGCCAGGGCGAAGGGGGTGAAGAGCCGGGGGAGCAGGTCGGGCGGGATGCCGGGCCCGTCGTCGGTGACCGTGACCGTGAGCATCGACGAGGGGGGATCGGCCGCGACCTCGACCGAGACCTGGCCGTCCGGCTGGCCGTGCCGGATCGCGTTGCCGACCAGGTTGAGCAGCACCTGGCGGAGGCGCCGGCGGTCGGCGTACACCTGGTCGTCGACGAGGTCGTGGGTGAGCTCGACGCGTCGCTGGTCGGCGCGACCCGACAGCAGGCCGAAGACCTCGAGGACCACCTCGCTGAGGCGCACCGCCTCGGGGTGGAGCGGGAGGGCGTTGGCCTCGATCCGGCTCAGGTCGAGGACGTCGGTCAGCAGGTCCATGACATGACCGGCGGCGGCGTCGATGTGCAGGAGGGCCTCGCGGCGGCGGGTGTCGTCGAGGTCCATGGTCCCGAGCAGCTCGGCGAAGCCGACGATCGCCTGGATCGGTGTGCGCGCCTCGTGGCCGACGGCCGCGAGCAGCTCCGACTTGGCGCGCGAGTGCTCCTCGGCGGTACGCCGCGCGGTCTCGGCCTCCAGGCGGGCCCGACGGTCCAGCTCGGCGGCCGCCTGGTCGATCGCGACTGAGGTGAGGTGGGTGAACCGGTCGACCAGCAGCTGCTCGCGGGGGGTCGGCCGGTGCGGCTGCGGGTGATAGACGGCGAAGGTGCCGACGGGCAGCCCGTCGGGCCCGTCGATCGGGGTGGACCAGCAGGCGCGGAGCCCGGCGCCGTCGGCGGCGTCGAGGAAGTCGACCCACCGTGGGTCGGTGCGTACGTCGGCCGCGACGACCGCCGCGTTGGTCGCGGCCGCCGTCCCGCAGGAGCCGGCGCCGTCGCCGATCGACATCCCGTCGATCGCGGCGACGTAGGTCGCGGGCAGGCTCGGCGCGGAGCCGTGGTGCAGCGTGCCGCGCTCCCGGTCCAGCAGCAGCACCGAGCACCGGGCACCCGGCATCAGCTGCTCCAGCGACACCAGGATCTCGGTGAGCACCTCCGGCAGCGGCGCGGAGCGGGCGATCAGCTCCAGCACCCGGGTCTGCCGGTCGAGCATCTCCTGCACGTCGGCGGCCGACAGCGCCGCCTCGTGCTCCACGTGCGCGGTCATCCGTCGTCCACCAGCTGGTAGCCGACGCCACGCACGGTGCGCAGCAGCGAGGGATGCGACGGGTCGGCCTCGAGCTTGAGGCGGAGCCGGTGCACGTGCTCGGTGACGGTCGCCTCGCCGAGCCACTCCGACGACGCGTTCCACACCTTGTCGACGAGCTCGGCCCTGCTGAAGACCTGGCGCGGGTGGGTGGCCAGGAAGACCAGCAGGTCGTACTCCTTCGGGGTCAGCTCGACCTCGGTGTCGTCGCGCAGCACCCGGCGGCAGGCCGTCTCGATCCGCAGCGCGCCGACGGCGACGTCCTCTCCGGAGAGCTCGGGCGAGCTGCGCCGCAGCACCGACCGGACCCGGGCGGCCAGCTCGCCGGGGGAGAACGGCTTGACCAGGTAGTCGTCGGCGCCGAGGTCGAGCCCGACGATCCGGTCCGACTCGCCGCTGCGTCCGGACAGCACGATGATCGGGGTGTCGGACCGGCCCGACGTGCCCGCCCGCACCGACCGGATCACGTCGAGCCCACCCAGGCGCGGGAGCGAGAGGTCGAGGACGACCAGGGCCGGGTGGTCGTCGCGGATGTGCCGCAGCGCGGTGCTGCCGTCGTCGGCCTCGAGCACCCGGAAGCCGGCGTCGTCGAGCTGCCAGCGGACCACGGTGCGGATCGCCTCGTCGTCGTCCACGACGAGCACCAGCGGGGCGGCCGGATCGCCCCGCGGCACGGTGGAGGGGCTCATGGCTGATGGCTACCACACATCCCGGCCACGGGTCACCGTCCAGACGTCCGGAACACCCGAGCGAGGGGCGACGTTGTGCCCCCGTTGAGGAACGCGGTTGGTCGGCAATGGGAAGGTGGGACTCACCATGACGGCGTGCACCCCGAGACTCCGCCACCGGGTGGCTCCATGACCCCGCTCACCGCGCTGCCCACGGCCGAGCTGGTGGCGCTGGCCGCCGAGCGGCGCGACGCGCTCTTCGGAACCCGGGTGACCTACTCGCCCAAGGTGTTCATCCCGCTGACCAAGCTCTGCCGCGACCGGTGCGGCTACTGCACGTTCGCGGAGTCGCCGCGCACCGCCGTCGCGCCCTACCTCTCACCCGACGAGGTGCTGGCGATCGCCGAGCAGGGCGCCAACGCAGGCTGTCACGAGGCGCTGTTCACCCTCGGCGAGCTGCCCGAGCTGCGCTATCCCGCCGCCGCGGAGTGGCTCGCGGCCCGCGGCCACGCCTCCACGGTGTCCTACCTGGCCGAGATGGCGGGGCTGGTCATGGCCGAGACGGGGTTGTTGCCGCACGCCAACGCGGGCGCCCTCGAGGAGGCGGACCTCGCCGCGCTCCGGTCGGTGTCCGCCTCGCAGGGGATGATGGTCGAGAGCCTGCGCCCCGACCTCGCCGCCCACCGCGGCGCGCCCGACAAGGTGCCCGCGCGTCGGCTGGCGACGCTCGACGCCGCGGGGCGGCTCGCGATCCCCTTCACCACCGGCATCCTGGTCGGCATCGGCGAGTCCGAGGCCGACCGGGTGGAGGCGCTCGAGGCGATCGCCGAGGCGCACCGGCGCCACGGGCACGTCCAGGAGGTGATCGTCCAGAACTTCCTGCCCAAGCCCGGCACCGCGATGCGTGACACCCCGCCCTGCTCCCACGAGGACCACGTCCGCGCGATCGCGCTGGCCCGGCTGGTGCTGCCCGACACCGTGCACGTCCAGGCGCCGCCCAACCTGTCGGCCCCCGAGGAGCTCGCGGGGCTGCTGGCGGCGGGCATCGACGACTGGGGCGGGGTCTCGCCGGTGACGGCCGACCACGTCAACCCCGAGCGGCCCTGGCCGTCGCTGGAGGCGCTGCGGACCGCCACCGAGGACTCTGGCCACCAGCTGGCGCCGCGGCTGACGATCTATCCCGAGTACGCCGGCGTGCCCGAGCGCTGGCTCGACCCGGCCGTGCGGTTCCCGGTGCTCGACCGGGCCGACGCCGACCTGCTGGGCCGCGACGACCCGGGCGCGCTGTGGCCGGAGCGCCACCAGGACGCCGCCCAAGTCGGCACCGGCGCGGAGGTGATCCAGATCGGCCGCCGGTCGACGGCCTGGTTCTCCGGCGCGGGGGTCGACCCGACGCCGCTGCACCCGGGCCGGGTGCCGGTCGGCGGCCGGGTGCGCGAGGTGATCGACGGCGTGCGTGCCGGGCAGGACCCGGGTGCCGACGAGCTCGAGGCGCTGTTCGCGGCGCGCGGCGCCGAGGTGCGGGCGGTGGCGGAGCTGGCCGACGAGATCCGGCGCCGGGTGGTCGGCGACGAGGTCACCTTCGTGGTCAACCGCAACATCAACTACACCAACGTCTGCACGTTCCGGTGCACCTTCTGCGGGTTCTCCAAGGGCCCGCTGTCCCTCAACCTGCGCGGGGCGCCGTACCTCCTGACGCTGGAGGAGATCGCCGACCGCACCGAGGAGGCCGCCGCGCTCGGCGCCACGGAGGTCTGCCTGCAGGGCGGCATCCACCCGAAGTTCGACGGCAACTTCTATGTCGAGGTGGCCCAGGCGGTCCACGAGCGGGTGCCCGACATGCACATCCACGGGTTCACCGCCCTGGAGGTGCTCGAGGGCTCCCGGCGGCTGGAGGAGCCGCTCGACAGCTATCTGCGCCGGCTCCAGGAGGCCGGGCTGCGGTCCCTGCCCGGCACCGCGGCGGAGATCCTCGACGACGAGGTCCGCGCCGTGCTGTGTCCCGACAAGATCACCACCGACGAGTGGCTCGAGGTGCACCGCGTCGCCCACGGCGTCGGGCTGCGCAGCAACATCACCATGATGTTCGGGTCCATCGAGCGTCCCACCCACTGGGTGCGCCACCTGCTCCGCACCCGCGCGCTGCAGCGCGAGACCGGCGGGTTCACCGAGTTCGTCGGGCTGCCCTTCGTGCACATGGCCGCGCCGATCTACCTCAAGCGCGCCGCGCGACGCGGCCCCACCTGGCGGGAGACCCTGCTGGTCCACGCGGTCGCCCGGATCGCCTACGCCCACGACGTCGAGCACGTGCAGGCCTCCTGGGTGAAGCTCGGCCCGGTCGGCGCGGCGCAGCTGCTCGCCGCCGGCGTCGACGACCTCGGCGGCACCCTGATGGACGAGAACATCAGCCGCGCCGCCGGCGCCAGCCACGGCCAGGGCCTCACCCCCGCCGAGCTCGCCGACATCGCCCACGCCGCCGGTCGGCCGCTCCGCCAGCGCACCACCCTCTACGGCGAGGTGGCCGTCCGGCAGGAGTCCGCCGCGGGCTGACGGCGGCGACGGGGCGATACTCCTCCCATGGAGTTCCAGGACGTCGTCAACCGCCGCCGGATGGTCCGCAGCTACTCCGACGAGCCCGTCGACCCGGCGGTCGTCGACCGGGCGGTCCGCAACGCGACCCGGGCGCCGAGCGCCGGGTTCAGCCAGGGGTGGGGGTTCCTCGTGCTCGACCGGCCCGACGACGTACGCCGGTTCTGGGAGGTGACGACGGAGCCAGGCGAGGAGCCCGACGAGTGGCTGCGCGGGATGACGGCGGCCCCGGTCATCGTGATCCCGTGCTCCAGCAAGGCGGCCTACCTCGACCGCTACGCCGAGCCCGACAAGGGCTGGGCGGACCGCGACGAGGCCCGGTGGCCGGTGCCCTTCTGGCACATCGACGCCGGCATGGCGACGCTGCTGATCCTGCAGACGGTGGTCGACGAGGGGCTCGGCGCCTGCTACTTCGGCATCCCGCCGGCCTACGACGCCGCCGTGCGGGCCGCCTTCGACATCCCCGACCGCTTCGACCCGATCGGTGCGGTCACCGTGGGTCACCGTCCCGAGGCCGACCGGGTCGCGGGCTCCCCGACGCGGCGCCCACGCAAGGACCCGGCCGAGGTCATCCACCACGGCCGCTGGGGCGCACCCGCCGACGACTGAGCCGCAGCCCGGCCCGCTCCTGTGTCGCTCCTGGCCGCTACTGCGCGGGCTGCGGGGTGGGCAGCTCGATGCCGCACGCCTGCAGCGCCTGCTGCACCTCGTCGCTGAACAGCCCGCCGCCGGGGCCTCCGCCCGGCCCACCGCTGGGTCCACCGCTGGGCATCCCGCTCGGCGGGCTGCCGGACGGCATCCCGCTCGGCGGACTGCCCGACGGCATCCCGCTCGGCGGTCCCGAGAACTGGTCGGTCGGCAGGTCCGACGGCAGCGCGTCGGAGAGACCCGCGGCCTTCAGACAGGCCCGCACCTTCTTCAGCTCAGCGGCGCTCATGCCGCCACCAGGGCCTCCGCTCGGCGCACCGGAGGGCGCCGAGCTGGAGCCGCTGTCACCCGCGGCCGAGGAAGCGGACGAACCGGAGTTCCCACTGCCGCAGCCGGACAGCAGCGCCACCACCGCCACCAGCACGCCCGCGCCGATCGTCGTACGTCTCACCGAGTCTCTCCTTCTGGGTCAGGCCTTCTGAGCCGGTTGCTAGCGGGCGGTGACGGCCGAGGCCGTGTCGCGGCCCGAGCCGCCACCTGAGTCGGTGGCAAGCGTGATGTCGACCGTGGTGCCGGGCGTGACGTCGCCCGCGGACAGCTCCGACTCCCGCACGATCCGGGTGTCGTCGGTGACGGTGATGCGATGCCGGGTGCCACCCAGGTCCTTGACGACCCAGACCTGGCCGCGCTTGCTCACGACGGTGCCGATCACCTGGGTCGCTGCGGTCGTCCCACCGGCGCCGGAGGAGGCGCCGTCGCCGGACGGAGCGGTGCCCCCGGCGACGCCGCTGGGTCCGCCGCTCGGCATCCCCGACGGGAAGCCACCCGAGGGGAAGCCGCCCTGCGTCGGTCCGCCGGCCGCGGCCGTCGAGCCGGCCGCGGAGCCGAATCGCTTCTGCACCTCGACGCCGCCGAGGAAGACCAGCGAGGCCGCCAGTGCCAGCAGGAGACCCAGCCGCCACCGCGAGCGGCGCCGCGGCGCGGCCAGCCACTCCTCGTTCCAGTCGTCCACCTCGTCGGGAACCTCGATCGGCTCCGACGTCGCGTTGGTCATGGGTCGCTCCTCACTCGTAGCGCAGCGCCTCGATCGGGCGCAGCGCAGCCGCCCGGTTGGCGGGGTAGAGGCCGAAGAACAGGCCGATCGCGATCGCCACTCCGAACGCCAGGAAGACGGAGTACGGCGCCACGACGGGGTGGATGCCGATGATGGTGAACCGCGATCCCACCAACCCGGCGACCACGCCGGCCACGGCCCCGATCAGCGACAGCAGCACCGCCTCCGCCAGGAACTGACCGACGATGTCGGCGCGTGAGGCGCCGATCGCCTTGCGGATCCCGATCTCGCGGGTCCGCTCGGTGACGGTGACCAGCATGATGTTCATGACGCCGATGCCGCCCACCAGCAGGGAGATCGCCGCCACCGCGCCGAGCAGGACCGTGAACGTCTGGTTGGACGACGTCGCGGCCTCGAGGATCGACGAGGCGCTGCTCACGCTGTAGTCACGGTCGTCGGAGGTCACATGGTGGCGTGAGTCGAGGATCGCCTCGACCTCCGCGGTGGCCCGGTCGACGCCGGCCGCCGAGGTGGCCTTGACCGAGATCGAGCTCAGGTCGCCGTAGCCGGCCAGGGTGTCCTGGACCGCGGTCGCGGGGGCGATCACCCGGTCGTCGGAGTCGTTAGGCCCCTGGCTGCCCTTCTCCTCCAGGATGCCGAGCACCGTGAACGCCACCCCGTTGAACGACACCTGCTTGCCGACCAGGTCGGCCGGGTCGGACCCGACCAGGTCCTCGGCGACGCTGGTGCCGAGCAGCGCCACCCGGGCGTGGCCCTCGTACTCGCCGTCGGTGAAGGACCGGCCGTCGGTGACGGAGGTGTTGTCGATGAGGAGGTACGCCGGCGTGGTGCCGGTGAACGTCCCCACCGAGTGCTCGGCGCCGTTGTAGGTCGCCGAGACCGAGGAGGCGCTGACCACCGGCGCCACGCCCAGCACGTGGGGGGCGTCGTCGCTCTCGGCGATCGCCCGCGCGTCGGACATGGTGAGCGCGGGGGCCCGGGTGCTGGTGGCGTTCTGGCTGGTCGGCTGCGAGCCGCCGGGTCCACCTCCGCCCGGACCGAAGCCGCCGCCGCCGGTGGAGGTGGCCGACACGGTCAGGGTGTTGCTGCCCAGCGAGCTGATCTGGTCCTGGACCGCCTTGCTCGATCCGGTGCCGACCGCCACCAGCACGATCACGGCGGCGACGCCGATCAGGATGCCGAGCGTCGTCAGCGCCGACCGGGTCTTGTTGGCGGTCACCCCGCGCCAGGCGAAGCGGGTCATCTCCCTCAGGTTCACGCCGGTGCTCCGGTCCGCCAGCGCGGCGGTGGGGCGCCGACCGGCACCTGTCGGTCGTCGGCGACGATGTGGCCGTCGCTGAACCGCAGGATCCGCTTGGCGTGCTGGGCGACCTCGTCCTCGTGGGTGATCATCACCACGGTGCGCCCGCCCGCGGCGAGCTCGTCGAAGAGCGCCAGCACCTCGGCACTGCTGCGACTGTCGAGGGCGCCGGTGGGCTCGTCGGCGAGCAGCAGCACCGGCCGGGTGACGATGGCGCGGGCCAGTGCCACGCGCTGCTGCTGTCCGCCGGAGAGCTCCGAGGGCTGGTGGTGGACCCGGTCGGCGAGCCCGACCCGCTCCAGCGCCTCCTCCGCGCGCTCGCGGCGCTCGTGGGCCGCCACGCCGGCGTAGGCCATCGGCAGCTCCACGTTGAGCAGTGCCGTGGTGCGGGGGATCAGGTTGAAGCTCTGGAAGACGAAGCCGATCTTGCGGTTGCGGATCAGGGACAGCTGCCGCTCCGCGAGCCGGCGTACGTCGATCCCGTCGAGGAGGTAGCGACCGCTCGAGGCGACGTCGAGGCACCCGATGATGTTCATCAGCGTGGACTTGCCGGAGCCGGAGGCGCCCATGATGGCGACGTAGTCGCCGCGCTCGATCGTCAGCTCCACCCCGCTCAGCGCGTGGACCGTGGCCTCGCCCGAGCCGTAGGTCTTGGTGATCCCGGTCATCTCGATGACCGGCGGTCGAGCCGCGGGGGCGATCGGCACCGGCGCGACCGTGGCCGCGTGCTGCCCGCTCACTGGGGGCCGCCGCCGATCGCGCCGCCTCCGGGCGGCCCGCCTCCGGGGAAGGTGAAGCCGGTCGAGCTGCTGTCGGACTCCGGCACCACCAGCACGTCGCCGGCCGAGAGTCCGCTGACCACCTGGGTCTGGTTGTCGCCCTGGAGGCCCACCTCGACCTGCACCGACCGGGTCGACCCGTCGTCCTCGAGCACGGTCGCGGTCGTGGTGTTGCCGACCGTCGTCAGTGCCGAGCTCGACACCCGCAGCACGTCGTCCTTGCTGCCGGTGGTGATCACGACCTCCGAGGAGGCGCCGAGCTTGACGCCGTTGGTCTTGGCGAGGCTCACGGTGACGGCGTACTCCACGACGTTGTTGGTCACCGTCTGGACGGTGGCGACCGAGGACACCGTCCCGGGGATCTCGCGGTCGCTGGCCGACAGGGTCACCGTGGCGGACTGGCCGGTGTGGACGCTGTCGATGTCGGCCTCGGCGACGTAGGTCGTCACCTCCAGGGCGTGGGTCGACGTGAGTGTGACGAACCCGCTGCTGGTGCTGCTGTCCGTGCCGGTCGAGCCGGAGGAGGAGCTCGACGAGGACGACGAGCCGGACGCCGTCTGGCCGACCGACCCGTTGACCTCGGCCACCGTGCCGGCGACCGGAGCGCGGAGCACGGTGTCGGCCAGCGCCGTGCGCGCCTGGTCGACGGTCACCTGGGCGGTGTCGACCGACGCCTGCGCGTTGGCGACCTCGGAGTCGGAGGCCCCCTGCTGGTTGAGCGCGACGCTGGCCCGGGCCGACGACAGCTGTTCCTTGGCGGTGGCGAGCTGGGAGCGCTGGGACGCCACCTGCTGCCGGCCGGACAGCTGGGTCTGGGCGCGCTGCTCCTTGGTGGTGGTCAGCGACGTCTGGGCCGCGGACCGGGTGGCCTTGGCCTCCTGGAGGGCGGTCCGGTTGGCGTCGGACGCGTCGCTGTCGTAGGCCGCCTGCGCGCGCTGGACCGCCTTGGTGGCGTCGTCGAGGGTGCGCTGGGCACGGCTCACGGCCGCGTCCGCCTGGCGGAGGTTCAGCCGGGCGCTCTCCTCGGCCTGCCGCAGCCCGAGCTCGGCGTTGGTCACCGACCGCTGCGCCGAGGTGATCGAGGCCTGGTCGACCGCCCGCTGGGCGCTGGTCTCGCCGGAGACCGTCTCGGCGTAGCCGGCCTGTGCGGCCCGCAGCTGGATCTCGGCCGATCGCAGGCTCTGCCGGGCCGACGTCTGGTCGATCTGCGCGAGGATCTGGCCCTTGGTCACCCGCTCGCCCTGGTCGACGTAGATCTTGCGCACCACCTGGGTGCTGTCCGCGAAGTCGACGGCGACCGAGGTGTCGGCGGCGACGTTGCCCGAGGCGGTGACGCTCGCGACCACGTTGCCGGTGTCGACGGTGGTGGTCGTCTGTGCGGTGTTGCTGGTCTGGTCGCCGGCGGTCACGGCGCGCACCGAGAGACCGACCACCGTCAGGACCGCCAGCGCCAGGACGGTGTTGATGATCGTTGCCCGGCTGACCGACCTCCACATCGCACGCGGCATCGTTGGCCCTTCTCCTCGGTGGTCGGTGGCAGCAGCACTCGACCAGGGTCGGTTGAGCGCGTCCGATGTGCCGGCTGTGCGGAGGCTGTGACCCGGCGCGGACGGCAGTGAGCCTCGTCTCATCGGTGTGACAGGGTGGACGAAAGGCACGAGGAGAGGGGGAGCGCGCATGGCCCGCAAGATCGCGACCAACGCGACGGTGGAGCTCGAGGCGCTCTTGGACTTCGTCCGCCCCCGCCACCACATGCTGCTGATCACCCGGCGTGCCGACGGCACCCCGCAGGCGTCCCCCGTCTCGGGCGGCGTCGACGACGCCGGGCGGCTGGTGATCGCGACCTATCCCGAGCGGGCGAAGACGCGCAACGCCCGCGAGCGGCCCGACGTCAGTGTGGTGGTGCTCTCCGACGAGTGGGACGACGCCTGGGTCCAGGTCGACGGCCGCTGCGAGGTCCTCGACGCCGTCGGACCCGACTCGGAGGACGCCCTGGACGCCTTCGTGGAGTACTTCCGCACCATCGCCGGCGAGCACCCCGACTGGGCGGAGTACCGCCGGGCCATGGTCGACCAGGGCAAGTCGCTCCTGCGGGTCACCCCGACCCGCTGGGGCCCGATCGCGACCGGCGGGTTCCCCGCGCGGCTCGCCTGACAACTCGGAGAGGACGCCCGTGAGCGGTTTCAACGACAAGGTGGTGGCGGAGTTCCGCGCCCAGGGCGGCCGGGTCGGCGGACCCTTCGAGGGCGCACCGATGATCCTGGTCCACCACGTGGGCCGGCGCAGCGGCCGCGAGCAGGTGACGCCGCTGATGTACCTGCCCGGAAACGACGGCACCATGTCCATCTTCGCCTCCGCCGCCGGGGCTCCCGGTCACCCGGCGTGGTACTTCAACCTCACCTCGGCCGGCCACGCCACCGTCGAGGTCGGCACCGAGACCTTCGACGTCGACGTCCGGGAGCTGGAGGGGTCCGAGCGCGACGAGGTGTTCGCCGAGCAGGTCCGGCGCTACCCCGGCTTCGGTGAGTACGCCGACAAGACCGAGGGCATCCGCACCATCCCCGTGCTGCGCCTGACCCGGCGCTAGCCGGCCGAAGGCGCGACGGCCGGGGCGCTCAGTCGCGACGCATCCGGTAGAACACCGGCGCCGCCTTGCGGGCGATCCTCGGCATTCCGGGCAGGTCGGTGGGCGGCCTGGTCTCGTCGACGATCGTCCAGCCTCGGAAAGCGGTCTCGATCTGCCGGCGAGTGGCTCCGGCGGGCATGAACCGTGGCCCGATCGGGTTGGCGAAGGCGAGCAGCACCATGGTCGCGTCCGCCGTGGCCCGCTCCGACACCGCGCGAGCCATCGCGGTTCGCTGCTTCTCGTCGAGTCCGTGGAAGCAGCCGACGTCGAGGAAGAAGTCGAAGCCGTCGCCGACGAGGTCGGCGGGCAAGGTGGTGGCATCCGCCTTGACGAAGGTCGCAGCGACGCCCGCCTCCGCGGCGCGTCTGCGGGCCTTGCCGAGAGCCCGGTCCACCAGGTCGACGCCGGTCACCCGCCAGCCGCGGGCCGCCAGGGCCACGCTGTGGGCGCCGGTGCCGCACCCGAGGTCGAGCGCCGTGCCGGTCCGGCCGCGCGCCTCCTCCTCGGCACGGAAGAAGCCGTCGAGCCGGTCCCGGTCGACCTCGGCCGAGGTCTCCCAGGGGGTGAAGCCGATGGCATAGGCCAGGTCATAGAACGTTGTCATGGTCGCCAACCTCCTCAGGTCGAGAACGACGCTAGGCAACCTCCGCGGGCGGGCACATCGGCAGAACTGTGTAGGTCGGATGTGTAGTCACATCAGGTGGCTGTCGTAGGCGAAGGCGGTCGCCGCCGCCCGCGACCCGACTCGGGTCTTGGCGAAGATGTTGGCGACGTGCCGCGCGACGGTGCGTTCGGAGAGGACCAGCTCGCGGGCGATGTCGCGGTTGCTCCGGCCGGTGGCCAGCATCCGCAGCACCTCGAGCTCGCGTGGAGTCAGGCCGGCGGGCGCCGGTCGCCGCCCGGGCGACTCCGCGTCCAGGAGGGACAGCTCCGGTGCCGCCCCCAGGTCGGCGAAGGCGACGCGAGCCGCCTGTGCCTCCAGGTCGGCGGTCTCGGTGTCGCCGAGCTGCCGGCAAGCACGCGCGATCAGCACCCGGCAGCGCGCCACGTCGTACGGCGCCCGGACGGCGCTCCAGTCGGACAGGGCGGCGCGCAGCGACGCCAGCGCGGCGCCGGGGTGACCGTCGGTGAGCGCGAGGGCGCCCTCGGCCAGCGCGGCGGTCGCGCGCAGGTAGCGCGAGTCGAGCCGACCGGCGCTCTCCGCCAGCTCGGTCGCGGCTCCGCGGGCGGTCTCGAGATCACCGTCGGCCAAGGCCACCTCCACCATCGCGGGCAGCAGCCGGTGGCGGACGAAGCCGGCCGGGCTCTCGGCCAGTGCCCGCCGGAGCGCGAGCACCGCCGTTGCCGGGTTCCCCTGCGCGGCGCGCAGCAGTGCCAGCCCGGGCTGCGGGTCGTGACCGGCCTCGAGCGCGTCGCGGTAGGCCTGCTCCGCGGCGCGCGACTCGCCGCGGACCCGGTGGAGCTCCCCGCGCTGGTAGTGCGCCATGCCGAGGGCGCGGTCGGGGCGGCCAGGATCCACACCGAGCCTGCCGAGCACGTCGTCGAGCTCGCGGGCGGCGTCCTCCCAGCGGCCGTGCAGCTGGAGCACCTCGGAGCGGTGCACCAGGCACTGCCCGCGATAGTGGACCAGGCCGGGCTGGCGGTCGCACCAGCGGGACAGGGCCTCGGTCCACTCCGCGCTGCGGGACAGGTCCAGGCAGCCGCGGCTGACCAGGATGGCCGCGCAGTAGACCTGGCCGACCGCCTGCGGGTTCGCGCTGCCGGTGGTCGCGAGCACCATCGTCTCGTCCAGCTCGGCCATGCCCTCCGCCATCAGCCCGAGCTCCAGGAGCGCCTGGCCGTGGCCGTTCCGGGCCAGCAGCTCGAGGTCCGCGTCGCCGTGCTCGCGCCCGGTCGCCAGCGCTTCGGCCAGCAGTCGCCGGCCCTCCTCGGGCTGGCGTTCGAAGAGCGCCCGCATGCCCTCGTTCATGCGGTCGTAGCCCCGCCACACCGACCCCGCGAACTCGTCGGGCGAGTAGATGCTGCGCAGTCGGCCGAGCCAGCCGTGCGCGCGGGCCGGCTCACCACGCATGAGCAGCGTCAGCCCCAGCCAGAAGGCGGCCCGCGCCGCGCCGTCGAGGTCACCGGCCTCCAGGTGTGCGTGGTGGGCGCGCTCGCGGACGGTGTCGGACTCGTCATCGCGTCCGCACAGCAGAGCGGCGAGGCCCCAGGCGTCGAGGTCGTCGGGCGTCAGCGATCCGCCCGGGTCAGCCTCCGCGAAGGCCGCGCAGGCCGCGTCCCACCGCTGTGTCGCAACAGCCGCGTGGGCGCGCTGGATCGGCCCCTTGCTCGCCACGGTCGCATCCTCCCACCGCCGTGGTCGCCGAGCCGACGTAAGGCCGTGCGGGTCCGAGCGGCGATGGTCGTCCAGGAACGCCCAGACGGCGTGGCAGGCCGGCCCGACGCCCCAGGAGGCTCACCCAGGAGGCTCACCCAGGAGGCTCACCAGCAGGCCCGGTCCGGCCCGGTGATCGTGCGGGGGTTCGCGCACACACAGGCAGCCGACAACGATGCCGGCGCGGCCGCTGGTGTCGGCGTCGACTGACCCCTCGACTCGAGTCCGGCGACCGAAGGTCGTCAGCGGTGCCGGCCCGAGGCGTTCAGTGAGCCGTGGTCGTGCGGGGTGCCGTGCGCCGCGAAGCCCATCAACCGCCAGGCCGTGGCGACCATCCCGATGACGCTGCCCACGATCGCGATCGCGAGGAGCACATGAGCGACGAGTGCCCAGGTGGAGCCGATGTCGAACGGGAAGACCTGCCAGACGCGCACCGCGGCGGCCAGACCGATGGCCGTCGTCACCAGGTCCCCCGCGGCCTTGAGCCAGCGTCGGTCGTCGACCAGGAAGACGGCGTTGGCCAGCACGCCGGCGATCATCGAGGCGTTGACGATCCCGAGCACGCGCTCGGTGTCCTCGGTGAGGAAGGAGATGGCGTCCCAGCCGGGCCATCGGTTGACCACGGCCAGCAGCGCGAGGTTGACCACGACGGCGACGGCGTACCCGAACCGTCTGCTCGCCGCACGGGGCCGCTTGCTACGAGCCATCGCCGGCTCCGGTCAGGAAGCCCACGCAGGTGGCCATCGTGACCAGTCGTGGGTAGTCGGCCTCGGCGATCGGAACCGCCGTGAGCGTGGCGAGCGTCTCGGCGAAGCCGAGGAAGTCCAGCGAGTCCAGCTCGAACTCGCCGCGGCTCGGGGTGTCGTCGTCGACGTCGTCGAAGTCGGCGTCGGGGACCACGTGGCGTACGGCGGCCTGGACCGCGCCTCGGGCGGCCTCGGCCGTGGGTCGGGTCTGCTGGGTGCTCATAGTTCCTCCGGGTGCTGTAGGAGATCGTCGATGGTCGCGAGGTAGCGGCCGCCGGTGAAGCCGTCGGTGGCCCGGTGGTCCGCGGCGAGGGTCAGCGTGGTGACCGGCCGGACGCCGAGCAGCCCGTCCACCGACCACGGTCGCTCCACGACCCGTCCGAAGCCGACCAGCGCCACCTGCGGCGGGTAGATCACGCCGTAGACCGACTCCACGCCCTGCTCGCCCAGGTTGGTGACCGTCAATGTCGGGTCCGCCATCTCCGAGCCGCGGAGCCGACCCGCACGGGCTCGGACCACCAGGTCGCGCATCGCGGCCAGCGTCTCGATCACCGACAGCCGGTCGGCGTCGTGGATCGCCGGGGCGACGAGGCCGCCGCGGCGCAGCGAGATGGCCAGCCCGAGGTGCACCCCGCCGCCGGGTCGGAAGGTCTCGTCGACCCAGAAGCCGTTGAGCGCGGGGTGCCGCGCCGTCGCGACGGCGGTGGCGCGCAGCAGAAGGGCCGCGGGGACCAGGCGTGCGGAGATCGGCAGGTCGGCGTTCCGCTCGCGCATCCAGGCCAGCGCCGCGGACAGGTCCACGGTCGTCGTCAGGTAGTAGTGCGGGATCTCCCGCTTGGAGCGC
Source organism: Nocardioides sp. (assembly GCF_041393715.1). Classification (GTDB taxonomy): domain Bacteria; phylum Actinomycetota; class Actinomycetes; order Propionibacteriales; family Nocardioidaceae; genus Nocardioides. Next base: position 77,484 of record NZ_JAWKJQ010000002.1, read on the forward strand.
GCCATCAGCCGGGCGATGGTCTCCCGCATGGCCCGCGTCCGGGTCGCCGCGTCGGCCGCTGCCGGCGTGCTCGCGGACGGGGTCGCGGACGGGTCGCGACGGCGGCCCGGCTGCCGGACTCGCCGTCGGCGGCGCGGACGTCGGCGGCGCGGACCACCTCACCGTCGCGGGGCGTGACGGAGCCGGGGTCGATGCCGAGCTCGCGCGCGAGCCTGCGGGCGTACGGCGTCACGCGTCGCCGCGCGGCGGGGGACAGGACGGCCGTCTCGACGTCGGCGCGGGTGATCTCGCCGCCGGGACCGGAGCCCACGAGGAAGTGAGGTCGACGCCGAGCTCGCGGGCCCGCCGGCGGACCAGCGGCGAGTGCACCGCCGGGGCGGGGGCCGGCGTGCTGACCGGCGCCGGCGTGCTGGGCGCCGCGGTGGCCGGCTCGGGCTCGGCCGGCAGGGGCACGTGCGCGGCGGGCTGCTGCGGCACCGGCGCGGGAGCCGCGTCGAGCGGGGTGAGGTGCGCGAGCACGGTGCCGACCGGCACCAGCGTCCCGACCGGGACGACCAGGTCGGCGACCACGCCCTCGGCGAAGGCCTCCACCTCGATCGCCGACTTCGAGGTGTCGACGACGGCCATCGGGTCGCCCTTGTGCACCACGTCGCCCGGCGCGACCAGCCACTCGATCACCGTGCCCTGGTCCATGTCCGCTCCCAGCGAGGGCATCGTGAAGTCGCTCATCTCCGCTCACCCACCGTGCGCCGCGCGGCGGCGACGATGTCGCGCACCTGGGGCAGCGCCTCCTCCTCCAGATGCTGGGCGTAGGGGATCGGCACCTCGTCGGTGCAGACCCGTTCCACCGGGGCGTCCAGGTCGTAGAACGCCTGCTCGGTGATCCGCGCGGTGACCTCCGCCGACAGGCTCCCGGACCGCCAGCCCTCGTCGACGACGACGGCGCGGTGCGTGCGGGTGACCGACCCGAGGAAGGTGGCGTCGTCCAAGGGCCGAAGCGTGCGCAGGTCGACGACCTCGGCGTCGATCCCGGACGCGGCGAGCTCGTCGGCGGCCTCGAGGGTGCGGCCCAGCGTGCCGCCGTAGGTGATCAGGGTCAGGTCGGCGCCGGCCCGGCGGACGGCGGCTCGGTCGATGTCCACGGCCCCGGCATCCTCGGCCAGCTCGCCGGCCAGGTTGTAGAGCGAGCCGTGCTCGAACACCAGCACGGGGTCGGGGTCCTGGAGGGCGGTCCACAGCATCCCGCGGGCGTCCTCCAGCGTGGCCGGCGTGACGATCCGCAGCCCGGGGATGTGGGCGTACCACCCCTCCAGGCTGTGGCTGTGCTGAGCGGCCAGCTGCCGCCCGGCGCCGGTCGTCATCCGGATCACCAGCGGGACGGCGTACTGCCCTCCGGACATGTGCTGGAGCGAGGCGGCGGTGTTCATGATCTGGTCGAGCGCGAGCAGGCTGAAGTTGACCGTCATCACCTCCACGATCGGCCGCAGGCCGCCGAGGGCGGCGCCGATGCCGGCGCCCACGAACGCGCTCTCGGAGAGGGGGGTGTCGCGGACCCGTTCGGGGCCGAACTCCTCCAGCAGCCCGAGGCTGACGCCGAAGCAGCCGCCGTAGGCGCCGACGTCCTCGCCCATCAGGAACACCCGATCGTCGCGCTGCATGGCCTCGCGGATCGCGTCGCGCAGCGCGTCGCGGTAGGTCGTCTTCACCGTCGTGACCGGGGTGCCCATCACGTCACCTCCACCGTGGTCCGGTCGCTGTAGACGAACCTGGTCAGCTCCTCGACGGGCTCCAGCGGAGCCGCCTCGGCCCGGGCGACGGCCGTCGCGATCTCGGCGGCGACCTCCTTCTCCATGGCCGCGAGCTGACGGTCGCTGAGCCGGTCCTCGGCACGGAGCCGATCGGCCAGCGAGGTGACCGGGTCGTGGGTCTTCTCCTCGGCCACCTCGGCCTTCGGCCGGTAGCGGTCGGGGTCGTACATCGAGTGCGCGCGGAAGCGATAGGTGCGCATCTCCAGGAAGTGCGGACCGCCGCCGTGCCGGATCGCCTCGACGGCCTGGCGCGCGGAGTCCTCGACGGCCCGCACGTCCATGCCGTCGACCGCCCAGGCGGCCATGCCGTACGACGATGCGCGCAGCGCCAGGTCGGTCCGAGCGTGCTCGTGGGCCAGCGACGTGCCCATCGCGTAGCGGTTGTTCTCGCAGACGAACAGCACCGGCAGGTGCCACAGGGCCGCCAGGTTGAGCGACTCGTGAAACTCGCCCTCGGCGGCGGCGCCCTCGCCGAAGAAGCAGACGGTCACCCGGGGCCGGCCCGCCAGGTGGTCGGCGAGCGCCAGGCCGACGGCGAGCGGCAGCCCGCCGCCGACGATGGCGTTGCCGCCCACGAACCGGGTTGCCGCGTGGAAGAGGTGCATCGACCCGCCACGGCCGCGGCTGCAGCCGGTCTGCCGGCCGAACATCTCGGCCATCAGCTCCTCCATCGGCACCCCGCGGGCCAGCGCGTGACCGTGCTCGCGGTAGGTCGACACGACCGCGTCGTCTGGCTCCAGCGTCGACATCACTCCGGTCGCGACCGCCTCCTCGCCGACGTACAGATGCAGGAAGCCGCGGATCCGGGTGGCGCTGTAGAGCTCCGCGCAGGTCTCCTCGAAGCGCCGGATGCGGAGCATGGTGCGCAGCAGGTCGCGCTGGTGCTCGGCCGCGACGTCGGCGGCCGAGGGCGCACGCCGACGCGTGGTCATGACGCCTCCGCTCCCTCCAACGTCGAGACATCGCCCTCGGGCAGTCCCAGCTCGCGGGCCTTGAGCAGCCGCCGCATCACCTTGCCGCTGCGGGTGTGGGGGAGGTGCTGGTCGAAGTCGATCTCCTTCGGAGCCAGCCCGCCGAGCTTCTTGCGCCCGAAGGCGAGCAGCTCCCCGCGCAGCTGCTCGCTCGGCTCGTAGCCGCCACGGAGGGTGACGAAGGCCTTCACGATCTCGCCGGCCAGCTCGTCCGGCTTGCCGATCACCCCGGCCTCGACGACCGCGGGGTGCTCCATCAGCGCCGTCTCGACCTCGAACGGTCCGACCAGGTGGCCGGCCGACTTGATCACGTCGTCGGCGCGCCCGACGAACCAGACGTAGCCGTCCGGGTCGACGCGGGCCAGGTCGCCCGACAGGTAGAAGCCGTCGGCGAAGCAGGAGCGATAGCGCTCCTCCTCGCCGAGGTAGCCGCGGAACATCGACGGCCAGCCGGCGCGGAGCGCGAGCTCACCGACCTGCTCGACGCCGGCGGGAGTGACGTGGCCGCCCGTGCGGTCGGCCCGGCCGTCCTCGCCGCGCGCCAGCACGGCGGCCTCGATCCCCGGCATCGGCCGGCCCATCGAGCCGGGCCGCACCTCGGTGCCCCGGTAGTTGCTGATCATGATCGCGCCGGTCTCGGTCTGCCACCAGTTGTCGTGGATCGGCAGGCCGTAGGCGTCCTGGCCCCACTCGACCACCTCGGGGTTGAGGGCCTCGCCGACGCTGGCGATGTGCCGCAGGGCGGTGAGGTCGTAGTCGCCGGCCAGCGCCGCGCCCGAGCGCATCAGCATGCGCAGCGCCGTGGGTGCGGTGTACCAGACGTTGACGTGATGGTCGGCGAGGACGCCGTACCAGACCCGCGGGTCGTACTCGCCGGCGTACGTCACCAGGGTCACGCCGTGGGTCAGCGGCGCGATGATGCCGTACGACGTGCCGGTCACCCAGCCCGACGTGCTCGGCGGTGCACCAGAACACGTCGCCCCGGTGCAAGGTCCGGCGTAGCGGGCGGTGACGTGGTGGGCCAGCACCGCCTGGTGCACGTGGACCGCGCCCTTCGGGGTGCCCGTGGTGCCGCTGGTGAAGTGCAGCAGCGCGGGGTCCTCGGGGTCGGTCGGCGGGATCTCGAAGACGTCGGGCCGGCGGGCGAGCTCGGCCGCGAGGTCGAGCGTCCCTCCATCGGTCGCCCGACCAGCAGGACGTGCTCGAGGTGGGGAAGGTCGGCGCGCAGCGCCGCGACCTGCGACGGTACAGGCTCGGCGTGGTCACCAGGACCTTGGCCTCGCCGAGGACAGCCGCTGCCGGATCGGCTCGGGGCCGAACGACGAGAACAGCGGCGAGAAGACGCTGCGGTTCTTCAGGGTCCCGAGCGCCGTGACGTACTGCTCCACCTGGCGGCCGAGCAGCGACATCACCCGGTCGCCGGGTCCGACGCCCAGCGCGCCCAGAAGATGCGCGAAGCGGCTGGTGGCGGCGGCGAGGTCCGCGTAGGTGTGCCGCGTCGTGCCGCCGGTTTCGTCGACGCAGAGGAGGGCGATGTCGTCGCCGTGGCCGGAGTCCACCTGGGCGTCCAGGGCGACGTGGGCGATGTTGAGGCCACCGGCCGGGAGTCTCGGGATGGCTGCGGCCGCCTTCTCCCACGAGAACGTCTGACGCTCACGGTCGTAGTCGAACCGTCCGGCCATCGCCATCACGACCCTTCACCCACCATCGTGCTCCCGCCGGCGGGGTCGTCTCAAGGAAGCGTCGCGGTTCTCACACCGCTCGGAGCGGCCCAGCCCGGCCTCTCTGGCCCGCACGATCGCCTCGGCGCGATGGGCGACCTGGAGCTTCGCGAGGATGGCCGTGACGTTGTTGGCGACCGTCTTGGGGGAGAGGAACAGCCGGCTGCCGATCTCGGCGTTGGTGAGCCCGGCGGCGACGCCGTCGAGGATGTCGCGCTCGCGGTCGGTGAGCTCGGGGAACGGCGCATCGACGACCGGCCGCGCCGCGAACCACGACTGCATCCGGGCCGCGAGCGCCGCTCCGAAGACCGCCTGGCCGGCGGCTGCGGCGCGCACGGCGGCGACGATGTCCGCGCCATCGGCACCCTTGAGCAGGTAGCCGGCGGCACCGGCCGCCACGCCCGCGAACACGGTGTCGTCGTCGTCGAACATGGTGAGCACCAGCACGGCGGTCTCCGGGGCGGTCCGGCGCACCTCGCGGGTCGCGTCGAGGCCGTGCAGCGCGGGCATCTGCAGGTCCATCAGCACCACGTCGGGCCGGTGCTCGACGCACAGCCGTACGCCGTCGTGCCCATCGGCCGCCTCGGCCACCACCTCGAGGCCGTCGGCGTCCTCCAGGACGGCGCGCAGCCCCTGACGGACCAGGGGATGGTCGTCGACCAGCACGATCGTGGTCGTCACCGGTCCTCCAGCGGGTAGGTCACGACGAGGCGGCCACCGTCGGGCGTCGGACCCGCCGTGAGGTGACCGCCGAGCTCCTCGGCCCGCTCCCGCATGCCTCGCAGGCCCTGTCCGGCCGCCCACGGCTCCCGTGCGCCGCCGTCGTCGACGACCGTGAGCGCGAGCGCCCCGTCGGTGCGGGCGAGCTCGACGCACAGGGACCGCGCGTCGCTGTGGCGGGCGACGTTCGTCACCGCCTCGACCGCGGCGCGGTAGGCGGCCACCTCGACCGCCGCCGGTAGCTCGAGTCCGTCCGCGATGTGCAGGTCCGCGCGCAGGCCCCCGTCGTCGGCGAGACGGGCGATCTGCAGCCCCAGGGCGTCGGCGAGCCCGAGCTCGTCGAGCGCCGGCGACCGCAGCCCTCCACGAGCTCGCGCAGGCTGCCGATCACCTGGGCGGGGCGTCCTTGGCGTGCCCGAGATAGGCCGCCGTCTTCTCGTCGGACCGGCCGACCTGGAACGCCGCGGCGTCGAGGTTGAGGCCCAGGCCGGTGATCAGCGGACCCAGGCCGTCGTGCAGATCGCGTCGGGGCCGACGGCGTTCCTCCTCGCGGGCCGTCACCAGCCGGTGTCGCGCTGCCAGGAGATCCGCGGTCAGGGCCTCGGCGCGGACCGAGCCCGCCACCAGCCGCGCCACCGTCTCGAGCACCTCGCGCTCGGCCTCCGACAGGAGGTGAAGCCGTGTCTCGGGCAGGCGAGGAGCTGTCCCACCTGGTCGCCCTCGTGCACGAGTGGCCAGCACTCGGTCTCGCCCGTGGGCTCACCGAAGGTCGCGAGCAGGGCGGTCGCCCTGCCTGGACTCCGAGATAGGGCAGGTGCAGCATCTCCCCCGTCGCGCGCACCAGGCTGTCGACGACGTCGCCGGAGGAGGCGAAGGTGTAGCGGGCGGAGCGACGCACGATCGAGTCGATCGCCCACAGGTCGTAGCGCAGCACCGGGACCGCGAGGGTGGCCACGAAGAGCAGCGGCGCCGCGTCGCTCGCCGCATCCGGGAGCTGCTCGGTCACGGCCAGCGGGAAGAACGCGAGCGCGATAAGGGCTCCCGCCGCGCGCCAGCGGAGCTGGAGCCGCTGGAGACCCTCCGAGCGCAGGTAGCGGACCACCACGCCGATGCCCGCGAAGACTCCCAGGGAGGATCACCAGCGGAACGGCCACGACCAGCGCGTTGCCCAGCGGGACCAGTGGCGTGCCGTCGATGAACCGTTCCGGGCCGCCGTCGGCGCGCACGGCGCCGATGACCGAGTCGCCGAGCAGGCCGCTGACGATGCCGACCACGATCCCGGCGATGATCGCGCGCTCCAGCAGCCGGCCCGACCGGCCGCTGGGCGATCCCGAGGGGAACCGGACGTTGATGAGTCCCTCGATGGCAGCCGGGACGAACAGCAGTGACCCGGCCGCGAGCCCCCAGACGGCCGGCTGTCCGCCCTGACCATGCTCGAGCGCCACCAGCGAAGGCCCGGTCACCGCCAGCACCGTCACCAGGCTCATCGCCGACAGCGAGAGCAGCCAGCCGAACAGGAGGTCCGGCCGCCGGGCGACCAGCACGGCGCCGACCACGCCGTAGGGAAGGATCTGGCAGCCGACGTAGACCAGGTCGGCCGCCCGCACATGCGGGGTGTCCGTCACGAAGCGACTGGCCAGGAGGGCGGCCACCGTGCCCGCCAGACTCAGCACGAGGACCGCCGCCGCCACGACGGTGGCGTGGCGCCGGGCGAGGAGACGGGCGGCGTCGATCACGATGCCGACGAGCATCCTCCCGTGCCTCCCGGTCGGCAACAGGTGCGGTTCCCGGGCTCCGGGAATCCGCTCCCGCGACGGCGGGAGCGGCACACCGTTACCGGGGAGCACCGGCCCTGGGAGCGGCGGTCGTGGCGCACGACAGTCGTGGTGTCCGAATCCTGACGAAGGAGAACATCATGAGGATCCTCAGCTGGGCGGCGGTCGCGGTCACCGCGCTCTTGGCCCTGATGAACCTGGGCGCTGCCCTGGGCGACGGCGAGTCAGACGCCGGTCTGCGCCTGCTCGGGGCCGTGCTCTGCATCGCCGGCCTCGCGGCGGCGGCCGGCCTGGCGACCCGGCGGCCATGGGGTCGCGCGGCCGTGATCGGCGTGGGGGCGGCCAACGTGGCCTGCAGCCGTCATCGGGCTGGTCGTCGGCGCGCAGGGTGCCGTCGTCGGGCTGGTCGTCGGCGGTCTGTGCATCGTCCTCGGCGCGCTGGCCCGCCAGCCGGTCGAGCAGACGGTCGCGGCATGACGGCGACCGCCGAGCCGACCGAGGCGCGACGCGCCACCCGGGACGCCCGCCGCTACTGGAGGGTGCTCCTGGCGCTGAGCGCCCCGGTCGGCTGGTGGGCGGTGGGCGTGAGCAACCTGTTCACGCCGTACCCGCTGGGCGACGACACCGCGGCCAACGTCGCCGGCGTCGCGGAGCACCAGCAGCGGATCGCGGCGCTGATCGCGGTCGCTCCCCTGTTCGTGTTCACCTTCCTGCCGGCGTCGCGCCCTGATCCTCAGCCGCTGCCGGATCGGCTCGGGGCCGAACGACGAGAACAGCGGCGAGAAGACGCTGCGGTTCTTCAGGGTCCCGAGCGCCGTGACGTACTGCTCCACCTGGCGGCCGAGCAGCGACATCACCCGGTCGCCGGGTCCGACGCCCAGCGCGCCCAGAAGATGCGCGAAGCGGCTGGTGGCGGCGGCGAGGTCCGCGTAGGTGTGCCGCGTCGTGCCGCCGGTTTCGTCGACGCAGAGGAGGGCGATGTCGTCGCCGTGGCCGGAGTCCACCTGGGCGTCCAGGGCGACGTGGGCGATGTTGAGGCCACCGGCCGGGAGTCTCGGGATGGCTGCGGCCGCCTTCTCCCACGAGAACGTCTGACGCTCACGGTCGTAGTCGAACCGTCCGGCCATCGCCATCACGACCCTTCACCCACCATCGTGCTCCCGTCGGCGGGGTCCTCTCAAGGAAGCGTCGCGGTTCTCACACCGCACGAACGTTGGTCGGTGGCGGGTGCCCCGACGGGAGCCGCGTCAGCCGGTGAACGGCACCTCGGTGAGCCAGGTGTCGACCGGCTGGTGGGCGGCGGCGTGGATCGCCTCGGCGACCTTCGCGGGGGTGAAGCGACCCTCGGTGGACAGCGTGCCGCGGACGGTCACCGACACCGCGCGGATGCCGTCGGGCGCCAGGGCCTGGTCGATGCTCCGCACCAGGTTGCGGACGCCGGCCTTCTGCACGCCCAGTGAGGCGGCCGCGGGGGAGGGCTGGTCGGCCGCCATGCTCCCGGTCACCGTCACCCGGGCGCCGTCGGTCATGAACGGTCGCGCCGCCTGCAGCGCGGTCAGCAGCGCGCCCACCCCGAGCGCGACGTCGTCGGCGAGCTGGGCGGGGGTCAGGGTGAGCGGGTCGGCGGCGCGATAGGTGCTGGGGTTGAAGTGGAGGACGTCGATCCTGCCGAAGCGCCGACCGTACGACGCGACCGCGGCGCCGAGTGCGGCCCCGTCGGTGACGTCGAGGGCGTCCCAGACGACCGGCGTCCCGTGCTGCGCCAGCTCGGCGGCGAGGTCCTGCAGCTGGCCGTCGTCCCGCGACACCAGCGCGACGGCGTACCCGTCCCGCGCGAAGCGCTCAGCGACATGGCCACCGACCCCGGGGCCGGCGCCCACCACCACGATCACCGGGACGTCCACGGCCACCTCCCTGCTGGCGTGAGGTGGCCCAGCCTAGCCAGGCCCGGCCGTGCCGGTCAGCGCCAGAGGCGCACGGGCATCCGCTCGATGCCGTAGACGATCGAGAGCTCGCGGAAGGCGACGGTGTCGATGTCGCCCGCGAGGTGCAGCTCGGGGAAGCGGGTCGCCAGTGCTCGCAGCCCCGCCCGCAGCTCCGCGCGCGCGAGGTCCGCCCCGATGCACCGGTGGGCGCCGTAGCCGAAGGTCAGGTGCGACTGGTGCTCGCCCGCCGGGCAGAACGACGAGGCGCCGGGCTTCAGTGCCTCGTCGCGGTTGGCGGCCAGCAGGTGCACGATGACGACGTCGCCCCGGGCGACCCGATGGCCGAACAGGTCGTGGTCGTGGCGGGCGAAGCGCGGGAAGGCGATCTGTACCGCGGCGAGGTAGCGCAGCAGCTCCTCGACGATGGCGTTGACCTCGGCGTCCGACCCGACCCGGAGCCGCTCCCAGTGCCCGGGCTGCTGGAGCAGCAGGAGGACGCTCATCGCGAACGAGCTGGCGCTGGTCTCGTAGCCACCGAGGAACGCGCCGTCGGCGAGGCCGCCGATCTCGACGTCGTCGAGCTCCGTGCCGTGGTCGCGCAGGATCTGCCCGATCAGGCCGGGTCCGGGGGCCGCTCGCTGACGCCGGACCAGGTCGATCAGGAACTCGCGCGAGGTGGTGGCGGCCCCGAAGGTGCCGGGCCCGCCGGCGGTGACGTCGAAGCGGGCGGTGCCGAGCCGGTGGAAGGCGTCGCGGTCGACCTCCTCGATGCCGAGCAGCTCGCAGATGACCCGGAAGGGGATCACCGAGGCGAACGTCGACACCAGGTCGACCTCCGGACCGCGCTGCTCCATCCCGTCGATGGTCTCGGTCACGATGGCGTCGATCAGCGGCTCGAGCCGCTGCAGGCGGCGGCGGGTGAACTCGGGCGTGAGCACCGCCCGCAGTCGAGTGTGGTCGGGCGGGTCGGTCATGCCCAGTCCGCCGATGGTCTCCGCGTCGGTGCGGTCGCGGGAGCCCAGCAGGTGGCGCATGTCGTTGCTGTAGGTCGAGGTGTCGGCCAGCACCGCCTTCGCCTCGGCGTACCCGGTCACCACCCAGATGGTGATCCCGAGCAGCTTGCGCATCCGGGTGACCGGCGCGGCCGCGCGCATCGCCTCGAGCTGCCGGGTCGGCTCGAGGTGGTCGCGCCGCAGCGGGAAGGAGACCGACCGCGGCACTCGTCGCAGGCTCGTGAGGTCGGCTCCGCCGCCCCGCCGTCCGGACCGTCGGGAGAGCAGCCACCGTGCGACCCTGCCGCCCAGCTGCGGCGCGAGTGAAGTGCTGATGACCGTGGCCCTTCCGGACTGGGACTGGACCGGCTCCCCGAGGCGGGGTCCGACGTTCCGAGGCTAATGGGTCGGGGGTCGTGTCCCCGCCACCTGGCCGGTGTCGGAGACGTCGTGCCGTCGACGCTCGGCCGTGCTCGCGGACCCGGACGGGGCCATCTGGTCGTCGACCAGGCGGCTCCGGAGGTGCGGCACGCGCCCACCGTGGGCTCGGGTTCCCGCCCGACGAGTCATGCACGTCGGCGCGCACTAACCTGACGGGGTGCCCCGGTCGACCATGAGGACGACGCTCCTGGCTGCGCTGCTTCTCGCTGCGAGCGGATGCGGCGGGGGCTCGCCGCTCTCCGGCGACCTCGAGGCGACCGGGCTCCAGCTCTACCTGCCCGACGTGCCGGGGTACTCCGTGAGCGGCGTCGAGGTCGGTGAGGACGGTGGCGTGCAGGCCCGGTTGGAGAGGACGTCGTTCTCGATGGGTCTGGAGGAGCGTGCGGCTGGTGGGCTCGAGGAGGTGTCCGACCTGTGCCACACCACGCTGATGCGCGGGGAGCGTGAAGGTGGGGACACCTGTGACGCCTCCTCCGACGAGGGCATCGTGGGGGCGACCATCTCCTTCGAGGAGATGACCAACGTCTACGTCGTGCGGGGCGGCACCCTGCTGGTGATTCGCGGGGTGGTCAACGAGTCCGACCCCTCCGCCGTACTCCGAGGCGCTCGCCGCGCCCGCAGCGCCCCCGAGGTCTCGGCCTCCGATCTCGCCTCGCACGACTAGGGCGTGTCCCGTAATGGGTCTATGACGGGGTCGCGAGCCAGATGCCGATGGCGGCGACGGTGAGAGTGCCTCGGTAGACGTAGTCGCGTTTGTCGAAACGTGTCGCGACAGCGGCGCGGAGCTTGCTGACCGCGCGCTCGACGGTGCTGCGGTCGCGGTAACGGTCGGCGTCGAACGCGGGTGGTCGGCCGCCGCCCGAGCCCTTCTTGATGCGTGAGGCGTTGGTCGCCCTTGAGCGAATGACGGCCTTGATCCCTCTCCCGGCCAGGTGTTGCCGGATCGCCTTGGACGAGTGCCTTGTCGGAGAGCACCGCGTCGGGTTTGGCGCGCGGACGGCCTCGGTCCGATCCTGCCCACGGCGACCGTGGCCAGGGTGGGCACGAACGCGACCGAGTCGTGCCGCTGACCGACGGCGGTCAAGAACCCGAGCGGGCGACAGCGGCCGTCGGCTGCGAGATGGACTCTGGTCGAAAGTCCGCCACGTGAGCGTCCCAGCCCTCTTCGCGATCTGGTGGCCTCGACGAGGTTGCGGTCGAGACGGTCCGTCCAATCAGGCTCTGTTGAGGAGGTTCGGCCGTCTCGTCCGCCCCGTCCGTCGATGGATTCTTGTAGTCTGATAGAGCCCCCGTGTGCAGGTTCGTAGTGCTGCCGCGGCGGCTCGAAGTCGTCCAGCGCGACGGCCAACCGCTCGTCGTCACGTCACCGGGCGTGTCGTAGCGGCCGGTAGCGTGCTGATGTGCGCGCGGATGACGGTCGAGTCGATCCCGACGTCCCACGCCAGAGCGACCATCTGGGCGTCGCTGCCGCGCTGTAGTTCCCCGAGCAGCCGCTCCCAGGTCCCGCTGGCTTACCAGAGTCGGTGTCGGCTGTAGACCGTCTTCCACGGGCCGTGGCCTGCCGGCACATCGCGCCACGGGCTCCCGGTCCGGCATGTCATCGCCACATCACACCGTCGATCACGGTGCGGTGATCGGCCCAGCGGCGACCAGGTCGACTCCGGCCTGGCCGCGGCGGCTCCAGTAGCGCCCACTGCCTCATCAGGTCATGTCATGACGATCATGCACATCGACATACTCGCCTAACGGAGTGGAATCGATTGCGGGACACGCCCTAGACGGAGAGCTCGGCGGCGGACCCGAACTGGTCGCACTCCTCGTCCGCTGATCACGATGAGCATGGCGGCGGACAGGTGGCAGGACCAGCTGACCAGCTCGATCGAGCGGAGCGCCAACGCTCAGCCGTGCGTGCGGACCCGGACGGCCATCTGGTCGTCGACCACCGTTCCAGAGTGGCAGCGCTGCCCGTGCGCCGGCCATCGCCGCCACCCGGGCGTGCCCGTCGGGTGTCTCCGCCTTGCTCAGCCGCTGGGGATCCGCCCAGCCGCCGCTCGGCGACATGAGCGCCACAGTGACCCCGCTGACCGGGCGTGCCCGGTCCGTCGGACGGGGTCCACACCGCCAGCGCCGCGCCGCTGGGATCGGTGGCGGCGTCCCAGTCGTTGACATAGCTGACCCGGCCCGAGACGCTCACCGGTGCCTGCCAGCCGGCCGTCGCGGACTGCCTCGAGCTGCCGGTTGCCCGGCTGCCGGACGAAGGTCACCGACGTCTCCACGCGGGGCACCGGTCACCACCACCGGGAAGTCGCCCCAGCCGACGTGCCGCGCGAGCACCTTCGGCTGCTGCCACGACTGTCCCTGGACGGCCCGCACGGCGACGACCCGCCACACCCCGTCGGGGCTCCGGTCGTCCCAGGCGACCGTGGTGCGACCCGTCCGGTCGACGTGCACTCCACCGATGCCGGGCCAGGGCGGCCTGAAGGATGCAGTCGCTGGAGACCAGCGGCGCCTGCCAGGGTGCCCGCGCGGCTGCCGGGCAATGTCGAGCAGGGTCAGGTCGGCGCTGCCGTTGTCGTCGACGACGGCCCGCCGGACCAGCGCCGCGGCCAGACCGCTGTCGCCCAGCGAGACCCGCACGCCAGCGGTGTCACGTGCACCCGGAGGTCGGTCGCCCAGACGATTCCTGCGCGCCCACGGGTGACGGAGGGCGTTGGTGCCCTCGGCCCGCGTCCACTGCCAGCCGAGCACGGTGGCGCCGGAGGCGTTGACCGCGACCTCGGAGCTCGAGCGAGCCTCGCACGCGCTGGGTCACGGTGTCGGCCGCACCCCAGCTGCCGTCAGGCCAGCACGCGGACGCGCAGCCGGGCCGGCCGGTCGGGCCGTTGGTCGGTCCAGGCCAGGACCAGCCGTCCTCTGCCGTCGTACGCCACGCGGGCCGAGGTGGCAGGCGCCACGGAGGTCCCGACCCCAGCTCGTCGTCGTCGGGCCGTACGGCGATCGCGAACCCGTCCGGGTGCGCCACGCGGCCGTCGCCGGAGTCCGACACCGCCGACGCCGGGGTCCCGGCGTCCGCGAGCGTCACCGCGGTCCAGCCGGTCGCCGGGGCCGCCCCGGCGGCGACGCCGACAGCTGACGCGCCCCCGCGAGACCGCTGCCGACCAGTGCCGTGAGCGTGGCGACGCTGTACGACGACCGAGAACATGACCGCTTCCCCGGGCCACGGCGACGGCGGCCCGAGCGGCACAACGCCACCGGGGTCCTTCACCTCCAGCGTCCTGCGCGGCGCGGCCCCGGCCAAGGGGAGGCGGGCTGCCGGAGCGTCTCGCTGGTCACATCTCGTCGATGGCTGCAGGCGTCACTGCGCCCACTGTGGGCTATCCCTCGCCGACGTGCTGTGATCCGCGACCGAGGACGTATGCCGCGGCCGTCGTCGTCAGCCGTGGAAACCCACGACACTTGATATCATCAGATATCTGGAGGTGGTCGAGATGGCTGACGTGTTGATCCGAGACGTGTCCGACGCGGTACTGGCCGGCGTCGACGCACACGCCGCACGATTGGGACTCTCCCGGGTGGAGTACATCCGTCGCCGGTTGGCGGCCGACGCCGCAACGACGGACAGCGCCGTCTCGGCAGACGATCTGACCGCGTTCGCCGGCCTCGCCGGCGACCTGGACGACCCTGAAGTGATGGGCGCCGCGTGGCAGTGACCCGTCGGCTGGCCGACAAGTCCGCCCTGGTACGGCTGGGCCAGAGCCCGGACGCAACGAGCTGGGCCGAGCGGATCGAACGCGGGCTGGTGATGACCACAGTCACGCGATTGGAAGTCGGCTACCCGCCCGTAGCTGGCAGAGTTCGCCTGATGTTCACTCGGCCCCCGATGTCGTCGATGCCGGTGGAGTACCTGACGCCCGCGATCGAGGACCGCGCCGTGGAGGTCCAGTTGCTCCTGGCCAGAGAAGGGCATCACCGCGCCCCCTCGATCCCCGACCTGGTCATCGCCGCCGCCGCCGAGCTCGCGGCCTGACGGTGCTGCACTTGGACAAGGACTTCGAACTCATCGCCGCTCTTACCGGACAACCAGCTGGCTGTCTAGCCACAGCCCCAGCCAGCCCACAGCGCCGCGTAGTGTGCGCCCGCGGCCGTGGCCAGTCACACCGCCGCGAAGGCGGCCACGTCAGTCGGCCGCGAGGTGGCGAGGGTGGTGAGCTGGTCGCGGAAGGCCGGACCTGACGTTTGCGTCTCCGTGGCGCGCTTCCTAGCCTGGCCGGGTGTTGATCCGCAGTCACGCGCCGGCAGACCGGCCCGCGATCGACGAGGTCGTCGCGGCGGCGTTCTCCGAGCCGGTCGACGGCCCGGTGGTGGAGATGATGCGAGTCCTCGACCGGACCGGCGCCACGCGTGCGGACCTCGTCGCCCTCGACTCCGACACGATTGTGGGCCACGTGCGGCTGAGCCGGTGCTGGATCGACGCCCGCGATCGGCTGGTGCCCGCGCTCGTCCTCAGCCCCCTCGCGGTCGCACCGGACCGGCAGGGTCGCGGCCTCGGCACCCGGCTGGTCGCCGCGGCGCTCCGCGAGGCCGAGGCCCACGAGGCGCCGGCGGTGTTCCTGGAGGGCTCGCCGGACTACTACGGTGCGCGAGGCTTCTCCCGGGCCTCGGACCATGGTTTCGAGCGGCCGTCGCGGCGGATCCCCGACGTGGCCTTCCAGGTCGTCCTCGGGGCGTCGTACGAGCCGTCGATGCAGGGCCGGGTCGTCTATCCCGAGGCCTTCTGGGTGACCGACACCGTCGGCCTGCGCGACCCCTACCTGGCCGAGGTGGAGGCGAGGTCGACCCAGTAGCGGCGGGTCGTGCCGAGCTCGGTCTCGCGGATGTCCTCCAGCACTCCGCCCGCGCCCTCGATCACGGCCTGCGACGCGACATTGGTGTCGTCGCAGGTGATGAGCAGCCGATCGATCCCGAGGTCGCGAGCGAGGTCGAACGCCTCCCGGACCGCCCACCGCGCCAGCCCGCGGCGACGGGCCGACGGGCGGACGCCGTAGCCCAGGTGGCCGCCGGCGCGCAGCAGGAAGTCGTTGAGCTCGTGACGCAGCGAGATCGAGCCGAGCACGGCGCCGTCCTCGGTGATCCAGCGGGTCGTGCAGTGCACCCGACCCTCGGCCGGTGGCACGGACACGTCCTCCTCGCGGAGCAGCCGGTCGATGCATGCCGCGAAGTCCTCGGCGCGGTCGACCTCGTCGTCGGGGCGCAGCCCGGAGCCGTCCTGCTGGACGCCGCGACCCCAGTCGTCGCGGGACTCCAGCCAGGCGGCGTGCAGGTCGGTGGTCGGGACGGTCAGCTCGGGCACCCCACGAGCGTCGCACCCGGCGCCCGTGGGGGGCCACCGGGTTTCCGTGGTCGGACGGTTCCGGCTCAGATCCAGCGGTGGAACCAGATCCGCTGCAGCCACTCGGAGTGGGTCAGCAGCCCGTCGGTCCAGATCGGCCAGAACCACGCGAAGTTCACCAGCACCAGGACGAAGAAGGTGCCCGACACGATCACCCCGGCGGTACGACGGGGCGAGGGGCCGTCGCCGGCGTTGATCATCCGCCCCATCACGAGCGTCGAGGCGAGCACCAGGAAGGGGAGCGTGAGGATGGCGTAGAAGCTGAAGATCGGCCGGTCGTCGTTGGCGAGCCAGGGCAGCCAGGTCACCAGCGCGCCGACCACCGCCACGCCGTACCTCCAGTCCCGCGCACCCACCCAGAGCGCCGCCGAGGCGACCAGCGCCAGCACCGACCCCCACCACAGCGCCGGGTTGCCGATGATCAGCACCTGGCGGAGGCAGTCGGAGCCCTTCGCCGCATCGCAGCCCTGCTCCCCGGGCTGGATGTCGAGCTGGGCGTCGGCACCGACCGGACGGTTGAGGAGCAGCCACCCGGCGGGGTTGGAGGCGTAGTCGTGGGTCGAGCAGTCCAGGAAGTAGCGGTGGAAGGTGTAGATGTCGTGGTGGTAGTACCACAGCGACTCCAGCGACTGCCTCACCTCGCCGAGCCCGGTGGCGTCCTTCTGGGTGGCCGTCGGCCAGCGGGCGTCGTTGTCGTAGGTGACGTCGAGGAGCTCCTCGTTCTTCGTGTCGCAGGTGCCGTCCCAGGACACGAAGCGGGTGTACTGCGTGCTCGACCAGGCCTGTTCGTACTCGTGGGCGTGGATCAGCCAGCCGGTCCAGGAGGCGACGTAGACGCCGAACGCGACCACCACCAGCTGGAGGAACGCCGGCGCCCCGTCGACCAGCGCCGAGCGCACCGTGGCCCAGCGGACGCCGAAGGAGCGACGGGCTCCCGCCGACCAGAGCCAGGCGAACATGCCGAACGCCGCCAGCGGGTAGATCGCCGACCACTTCGTGCCGACCGCCAACCCGAACACCACGCCCGCCCACAGCAGCCACGGGCGGAACAGGGTGGCGCGCACCGGCCCCCAGCCGCGCTCGACCCGGCCGGCGGGCCCGACCCGCTGCGCGAGCCGGCGCCGGAACCAGTCGCGGTCGGCGACGACCGCGTGGACGCCGAGCAACATGAAGAACGCCACGAAGATGTCGAGCAGCGCCATCCGCGACAACACCAGCTGCAGCCCGTCGAAGCAGAGCAGCAGCCCGGCCAGGCAGCCGAGCAGCGTGGAGCCGGTCATCCGGCGTACCAGCCGGCACATCACCAGCACCATCAGCGAGCCGACCACCGCTGCGGCGATCCGCCAGCCGAACGGCGTCATCCCGAAGGTCTTCTCGCCGAGTGCGATCAGCCACTTCCCGACCTCGGGATGGACGATCAGGCTGGGGGTGTCGGTCCACTGCCCGGTGGTGTGGCCGGCCAGGATCTTCTCGTCGGCGCCGCTGACGTAGGAACGGACGTACCCGAAGTTGGCCATCGACCAGGCGTCCTTGGCGTAGTACGTCTCGTCGAAGAGGAAGTCGTGTGGCTCGCCCAGGCGCCACAGCCGCAGGAACAGCGCCAGCAGCGTCACCGCCACGCTCGCGAACCAGCCCACGAAGGTGTCGTCCATCCGCCGGTAGGCCCGGACCGCCGCCAGCGGGATGCGGCGACCGCGGGCGTTGCGCGAGAGCCCGGTCATCGGCTCGACGGCCTCGTCGACCGGCGCGGCCTCGGCGGATGCCTCCGGTTCGGCCTCCGGGGCGACGGGCGCGGTCACGGGCTCGATGGTACGGGTGGCGGTGTGCGAGCGGCCGATGGCGCCTCCGAGGAGCGAGATGGATGAAAACTGCCCCGAAATCGTCGATCTGGCTCCTCGGAGGAGCAACTCCCGCCGCCCTGCGATGATCGCCTGGTGACCGACAAGGCGAGCGAGGGGCTGCTCATCCTCGCGGCGACGCCGATCGGTCGGGCGGCGGACGCGTCGGCGCGGCTGGCCGAGGCGCTGGCCGACGCCGACCTGGTGGCCGCGGAGGACACCCGCCGGCTCCGGCGGCTCTGCGCCGACCTCGGCGTCCAGCCGGCGGGGCAGGTGGTGTCCTACTTCGAGGGCAACGAGGCGGCGCGGACCCCCCAGCTCCTCGAGGCGCTGGCCGCCGGCCGACGGGTGCTGCTGGTGACCGACGCCGGCATGCCCAGCGTGTCCGACCCGGGCTACCGGCTGGTGGCGGCGGCGGTCGACGAGGGCATCCGGGTGACCGCGATCCCCGGCCCGTCGGCGGTGCCGACGGCGCTGGCCGTGTCCGGGCTGCCGGTCGACCGGTTCTGCTTCGAGGGCTTCCTGCCCCGCAAGCCGGGGGAGCGGGCCCGGCGGCTGGCGGCGCTCGCCGCCGAGGAGCGCACGATGGTCTTCTTCGAGGCGCCGCACCGCACCCACGCGGCACTCGCCGCGATGGCCGAGGCGTTCGGCGAGGACCGGCCCGCCGCGGTCTGCCGTGAGCTCACCAAGACCCACGAGGAGGTACGCCGGGGCGCGCTGCGTGAGCTGGTCGAGTGGGCCGCCGGCGAGGTTCGCGGTGAGGTGACGCTGGTCGTCGCCGGCGCCCCCGTCGGAGCCGGCGTACCCACCACTCCGGAGGAGCTCCGCGCCCGGGTGGCCGAGCGGGAGGATCGCGGCGCGACCCGCAAGGAGGCGATCGCCGCGACCGCCAAGGAGGCAGGGGTGCCCAAGCGGGAGGTCTACGACCTGGTGCACCGCGACCCGCGGGGGGACGCCCGATGATCGTCGAGCTGCCGGCCGACCGGCCCGAAGCCCCGGCGCCGCTGCCGCACCCGGTGCCCGACAACCACTGCCACCTCGACCACCGCCGCCACGGCTCCGACGACGAGCCGCTCGACGTCGCCACCGCCCTCGCCGCGGCGGCGCGGGTCGGCGTCGCCCGGATCGTGCAGATCGGCTGCGACCTGGAGAGCGCGCGCTGGTCGGTCGCGACCGCCGCCGACCACGACGCCCTGGTCGCGGGCGTCGCGCTGCACCCCAACGAAGCGCCGCGGCTGGCGGCGCGGGGTGAGCTCGACGGCGCCTGGGCGGAGATCGAGCGGCTGGCGGCGGACCCGGTGGTGCGTGCGGTGGGGGAGACCGGGCTCGACTTCTTCCGGACCGGCGCGGAGGGTCTGGCCGTCCAGGAGGAGAGCTTCCGGCTTCACATCGACCTCGCCAAGCGCCTCGACAAGACGCTGGTCATCCACGACCGCGACGCCCACGACGACGTGCTCCGGGTGCTCGACGACGAGGGCGCGCCCGACCGGTGGGTGATGCACTGCTTCTCCGGCGACGCCGACTTCGCCCGAGCCTGTCTCGAGCGGGGTGCCTTCCTCAGCTTCGCCGGCACGGTGACGTTCAAGAACGCCGCGGCGCTGCGGGTGGCGGCCGCGCTCACTCCCCTCGAGCGGCTGCTCGTCGAGACCGACGCGCCCTACCTCACGCCGGTGCCCCACCGCGGTCGCAGCAACGCGTCGTACCTCGTGCCGCACACGGTTCGGGCCCTGGCCGAGGTCCGCGGTGAGGACCTCGAGACGCTGTGCCGAGGCATCGACGAGGCCACCAGCGAGGCGTTCGGCGGCGCCTGGTAGCCCCGCCGGGCCGGGCGAGACCTCGGTCACCATCGGTCCGGATGGCGGCGTTCGGATTTGTCTTTGCGCGAGAGGCCGTTATCGTTCTGTGACTGTTGGCCGGGATCGGGTTCGAACTCCGCCGACGCGAGACCCCCCGCTCGCACCTTCCCCTCACCTCCTGGTGAGTCGCGCGCGGGTTCGCGCCGGCACCCGAGGCCCGGGAAGCACGACCATCGGAGCGCTGTGCGGGACCGCATCACCGGACTCACCCCCTCGTGGGCCCATCGACTGGCCGACCGGCTACGCAACCCTCGAGGCACGGAGCCCGAGGTCGGCGAGCCGGACGGCGTGGAGTACGCCTTCGCCGCGCCGGCCACCGCCGGCCCGGATGACGAGGACGCCACGCCCGCTCCGTCGCGACGGCGCCGGCTGCTCGTGGGCGGGATCGTCACCGCCACCCTGCTGACCGTCGCCGGCGGCGCCTACGGCTACACCGCGCTCAGCCACCCGGTCACGCTCACCATCGACGGCAAGCCCGAGCAGGTCCGCTCCTTCGCCGACTCGGTCGGTGGGGTGCTCGACTCGCAGGGCATCGTCGTCGGCGCCCACGACCGCGTCGCGCCCGGGCTCGACGAGGCCGTCACCGACGGCACCAAGATCAGCGTGCAGTACGCCCGGCACGTCGAGCTCACCGTGGACGGCAAGACCCAGGCCGCCTGGGTCTATGCCACCGACGTCCAGGGTGCGCTCGCCGAGATGGGCCGCGGCTACCACGGGGCCGAGCTGTCGACCAGCCGGAGCGCCTCGATCGGGCGCGACGGGCTGGCCCTCCACGTCGTCACCAAGAAGCGACTCAAGGTCCGGCTCGGCGCCCACGACGTGCGCATCGAGAAGCTGCCGGCGCTGACCGTCGGCGACGCGCTGGAGCGGCTCGGCGTCAAGATCCACCGGCACGACCGGGTCAGGCCCGGCCTCGACACGAAGATCGGCGACGGCGACAAGCTGGTGCTGACCCGGGTCAAGATCGTGCGCAGCAAGGTCAAGGGCGAGCCGGTGGCGTTCCGCACCGTCAAGCAGGACGACTCCTCGGCGTACGTCGGCGAGACGACCGTCGCCCGCGCCGGCGTCAAGGGCGCCCGCAACGTCGTCTACAAGCTGACCTACGAGAACGGCGAGCTGGTCGCCCGCAAGGTGGTCCGGCAGAAGGTCACCCGGCAGCCGGTCAACGCGCTGGTCAAGGTCGGCACCAAGGAGAAGCCTGCGCCGGCCGCGAACTTCGCCGGCGGGAGCACGGTCTGGGACGCCCTGGCGCGCTGCGAGGCCGGCGGCAACTGGGCCGCCAACACCGGCAACGGCTACTACGGCGGCCTGCAGTTCTCGCTCGGCACCTGGCACGCCTACGGCGGCACCGGCTACCCCCACCAGCACAGCCGCGCCGAGCAGATCGCCGTGGCCACCCGGCTGCGCAACGCCCAGGGCGGCTACGGCGCCTGGCCCGGCTGCGCCGCCAAGCTCGGCCTGCCCCGCTGACCCCGATCCCGCGAGATGCCGGAAATGGCCCCGCGAGATGCGGGAAATGGCCCCGCGAGATGCGCGCCATGGCGCTCCGAGTACGCCGACTCCGGGGCCGGCGTACCCCGGCGTCTAGGCTGACCGCCATGTCCGACGTCCCCGTCGGCACCCCTCCGAGCTCCACGGCCGACGCGGGTGTCCGCCTGCTCGGCCCCGCCGACGTCCGCTCGTTGGCGGCGGGCCTGGGTCTGCGCCCGACCAAGCAGCGCGGCCAGAACTTCGTCATCGACGCCAACACCGTCCGGCGCATCGTCCGGGAGTCCGGCGTCGGCGCCGACGACGTCGTCCTCGAGGTCGGCCCGGGGCTCGGCTCGCTGACGCTGGCCCTGCTCGAGGTGACGCCGCGGGTGACGGCGGTCGAGGTCGACCCCGTCCTGGCGGCGGCGCTACCCCCCACCCTCCGGGAGTACGCCGGGGCGCGCGGCGCCCACGTCCACGTGGTCGAGGCCGACGCGCTCCGGGTGACCGAGCTGCCCGGTCCGGCGCCCACGGCGCTGGTGGCCAACCTGCCCTACAACGTGTCGGTCCCGGTCGTGCTCCACCTGCTCGCGACCTTCCCCGGTCTGCGCACCGGCCTGGTGATGGTGCAGGCAGAGGTGGCCGACCGGCTGGCCGCCGGCCCCGGCTCGAAGGTCTACGGCGTGCCGTCGGTGAAGGCCGCCTGGTGGGCCGACGTCCGCCGGGCCGGCGCCGTGGGCCGCCAGGTCTTCTGGCCGGCGCCGCACGTCGACTCCGGCCTGGTCGCGCTGCGGCGCCGCGAGCCGCCAGTCACCACGGCCACCCGCGAGCAGGTCTTCGAGGTCGTCGACGCCGCCTTCGCCCAGCGACGCAAGACGCTGCGCGCGGCGCTGCGGCAGCTGGCCGGCTCCACCGAGGCCTCGGCCGCAGCGCTCGAGCGGGCCGGGCTGAACCCCGACGCCCGCGGCGAGACGCTCGCCCTCGGCGACTTCGTCAGGCTCACCGAGGAGCTGCGCCGATGAGCGCGGTGACCGTCCGCGCGGCGGCCAAGATCAACCTCCACCTGGGGGTCGGGAGGCCTCGACCCGACGGCTTCCACCCCCTGGTGACCGTGTTCCACGCCGTGTCGCTCTATGACGACGTGACCGTCACGCCCGCCGACGACTGGCAGGTCACGACCCACGCCGCGGGCCATGTCGACGGCGCCGCTCTGCCCGACGCCGGCGACAACATCGTCGACCGGGCGGCCGCGGCGCTGGCCCGGCACCACGCGCGCCCCGTCACCGGCCGGGTGGAGGTGCACAAGTCGATCCCGGTGGCGGGCGGGATGGCCGGCGGCAGTGCCGACGCCGCGGCGGCGCTGGTCGCGCTCGACCGGGTGTGGGACCTCGGCACCTCCGACGACGACCTGCTGGCCCTGGCGGCCGAGCTCGGCAGCGACGTGCCGTTCTCCCTGGTGGGCGGCACCGCCCTGGGTGAGGGTCGCGGCGAGCTGCTCACACCGGTCGCCGACGACGGCTCGTGGTGGTGGGTCGTCGTGCGGGCCGCGGGCGACGGGCTGTCCACGCCCGCGGTCTATCGTCGCTACGACGAGCTCCGGCCCGACGCGTCACCGGAGCCGGCGCCGGCCGGCGTACCGCTGGCGGCGCTGGAGACGCGCGACCCCGAGCTGCTCGCGAACGCCCTGCACAACGACCTCCAGGCGGCGGCCGTCGACCTGCGCCCCGACCTGGCCGACACGATCGCGACCGGTGAGGCTGCCGGCGCGCTGCGCGGCCTGGTCTCCGGGTCCGGACCCACGTGCGTCTTCCTGGCCCGCGACGCCGACCACGCGCGCGAGGTGGCCGGTGAGCTGCGCGACGGGCACCCGACCGTCCTCGTCGCTCACGGTCCCGTCGCCGGCGCCCACGTCGTCACCGTCGAGGCCGGCTGATGGCCAACCTGGTCAACCTCGAACGGGTCTCCAAGGCCTACGGCGTCCGCCCGCTTCTCAGCGACGTGTCGCTGGGCGTCTCAGCGGGGGACCGGATCGGCATCGTCGGCCGCAACGGCGACGGCAAGACCACGCTGCTGCGGGTCCTCACCGGGCTGGAGGAGCCGGACTCCGGGCGAGTGTCGCAGGCGCGCGGTCTGCAGATCGGCTATCTCCAGCAGGGCGACGAGCTCGACGACACCCATACCGTGCGCGAGGCGGTGCTCGCGGGGCGTGCCGACCACGAATGGGCCGCCGAGGCGCGCACCCGCGAGGTCGTCGAAGAGCTCCTGGTCGGGGTCAGCCTCGACCGGGTGGTCCACGGGCTGTCCGGAGGCGAGCGACGGCGCTGCGGGCTCGCCTCGCTGTTGCTCGGCCACCACGACCTGCTGGTCCTCGACGAGCCGACCAACCATCTCGACGTCGAGGCGGTCGCCTGGCTGGCGGCGCACCTCGCCGCACTGCCCACGGCCCTGGTCGTCGTCACGCACGACCGGTGGTTCCTCGACGCCGTGTGCCTGGCGACCTGGGAGGTTCACGACGCCGTGGTCGACTCCTACGAGGGTGGGTACGCCGCCTTCGTGCTGGCCAAGGCCGAGCGCCAGCGGCAGGCGGCCGCCACCGAGGCGCGGCGGCAGAACCTGGTCCGCAAGGAGCTGGCCTGGCTGCGCCGCGGCGCCCCCGCGCGGACCTCCAAGCCCAAGTTCCGCGTCGACGCGGCCACCGCGCTGATCGACGACGTGCCACCGCCGCGTGACCGGCTGGCGCTGCAGCGCTTCGCCACCCAGCGGCTCGGGAAGGACGTCATCGACGTCGAGGACGTCGACCTGGTGCGCGGTGAGCGGCGGCTGCTCACCCACGCGACCTGGCGGCTCGGCCCGGGCGACCGCGTCGGCCTCGTCGGCGTCAACGGGGCCGGGAAGACCTCGGTCCTCAACCTGCTCTCCGGTGTGCTGCCGCCGTCGGCCGGCCGGGTCCGGCACGGCCGCACCGTGGCTCTGCAACAGCTCACCCAGGAGCTCGACGACCTCGACCCCGAGGCGCGGGTGCTGGGCACCATCGAGGGCATCCGGCGGGTCACCCGCACCACCGACGGCGAGGTCACGGCCTCCGCGATGCTCGAGCGCTTCGGCTTCACCGGCGACCGGCTCACCGCCCGGCTCGGCGACCTGTCGGGCGGAGAGCGCCGTCGCTTCCAGCTGCTCCGGCTGCTGCTCACCGAACCCAACGTGCTGCTCCTCGACGAGCCCACCAACGACCTCGACATCGAGACCCTGAACGTCCTGGAGGACTTCCTCGACGGATGGCCCGGCACCCTGGTCGTGGTCTCCCACGACCGCTACTTCCTGGAGCGGGTCACCGACTCCGTGTGGGCGCTGCTGGACGACGGGCAGGTGTCGATGCTGCCGGGCGGCGTCGACGAGTACCTCTCCCGCCGGGCGGCCTCGCTCGCGGCGGCCAGGACGGCCCAGGCGGCCGGGACCACCGGGACGGCGGCGCAGGCGCCCGGTGCCGCGCCGCCGTCGGAGCCGGCGTACGACGCGAAGACGCGGGCCGGCAGCGCCGAGGAGCGCGCCGCCCGCAAGACCGTGGAGCGCCTCGACAAGCAGCTCGCCCGGATCGCCGAGCAGGAGGCCCGGCTCAACGCCGAGCTGGCCGAGCACGCGAGCGACTACGAACGGCTGGCGTCGCTCTCTGCCGAGCTGCGGGAGCTCAGCCGGCAGCGGGAGCAGCTGGAGGAGCAGTGGCTGGAGGCCGCCGAGCAGCTCCCCTGACGCTTTCTCTCACCGCGACATGCGGGACATGGCCGCCCGAGATGCGCGAAATGGCCGCGCGAGATGCGCGACATGGCCGCCCGACATGCGCGAAATGGCGCTTCCCGTCCCGCGAGATGCGCGACATGGCCGCCCGACATGCGCGACATGGCGCTTCCCGTCCGGCGGACGACGTCGGTGCTCACGCGAACGGCGCCAGCAGCGGCCGCAGCAACGTCGCGAGCCGTCGCCGGTCGCGGTCGGGAAGGTCGCCGAGCAGCTCACGCTCGGCGTCGACCAGGGCACCGAAGGCCCCGTCGACGGCCCGCTTGCCGTCGGGGGTGAGCCGGACCAGGACGCCGCGCCGGTCGTCGGGGTCGGGGTTGCGCTCGACGAACCCTCGGGCGGCCAGCCGGTCGACCCGGTTGGTCATGGTGCCGCTGGTCACCAGCGTCTCCCTGAGCAACCGCCCGGGCGACAGCTCGTAGGGCGACCCCGCCCGACGCAGCGCTGCGAGCACGTCGAACTCCCAGGGCTCGATGTCGTAGGTGGAGAAGGCGGCGCGGCGGACCCGGTCGACATGACGCGCCAGCCGGGTGATGCGACTGAAGACCTCGACCGGGGCCAGGTCGAGGTCGGAGCGTTCGCTCGCCCACGCCTCGACGAGCTCGTCCACCTCATCCCGCATGGCGTCAGGGTATCTGACATCAAGAATCTTGACATCGAGAGTCTTCGTCGAGGAAGATATCTTGATGTCAAGATAAATCGAGGAGGGCGCATGCACACCTGGGACCCCGACCGATACCTCACCTACGCCGACGAGCGCGGGCGGCCGTTCCTCGACCTGCTCTCCCGCGTCGGCGCGAGGAGCCCACGCACGGTCGTCGACCTCGGCTGCGGTCCAGGCAACCTCACCGAGCTGCTCGCCGAGCGCTGGCCCGGGGCGGAGGTGGCCGGCCTCGATGCCAGCGCCGAGATGATCGAGCGAGCGCGGACCTCGGCAGGCCGGGTGCGCTACGAGGTCGCCGACCTGCGCGGCTGGTCGGCCCCCGACGGCAGCGTCGACGTGCTCGTGTCCAACGCCACCCTCCAGTGGGTGCCCGACCACCTCGACCTGCTGCCTCGGCTCTACGACGCCGTGGCGCCGGGCGGTTGGCTGGCCTTCCAGGTGCCGGGCAACTTCGGGAGCCCAGCCACACGATCCGGACCGACCTCGCCGCGGAGCCGGCGTACGCCGACCACACGCGGGGGTCGCCGTGCCGGCCAGCCACGACCCCGAGCGCTATCTCGAGAGCCTGCTCGACCTCGGTGCCGACGTGGATGTCTGGGAGACGACCTATCTGCACGTGCTGACCGGGGCGGACCCGGTGTTCGTCTGGGTCTCCGGCACCGGCGCCCGGCCGACGCTCGAGGCACCGCCCGCCGAGCTGCGGCCGGGCTTCGAGGCGGAGTTCGGCGACGGCTGCGCGCGGCCTACCCGTCCCGGGCCGGCCGGGTGGTGCTGCCGTTCCGCCGGGTCTTCGTCGTCGCCCAGCGGCCGGAGGTCGGCCGATGAGGCTCCATCACGTCCAGGTCGCGATCCCGCCCGACGGCGAGGAGCTGGCGCGCCGCTTCTATGTGGCCGGGCTCGGCATGGTCGAGGTCGAGAAGCCGAGCCGCTGCGGCAGCGGGGCGGCGCCTGGTTCCGCTGGTACGACGACCTCGGCGAGGTGGCCGCGGAGATCCACGCCGGCGTCGAGTCGTCGTACCGACCGGCGCGCAAGGCCCATCCCGCCCTCCTGCTCGACTCCGTCGCCGACCTCGACGCGGTCACCGAGCGGCTCGAGCGCCTCGGCTTCGACGTCGACCACGGCGAGCGGCGTACCTTCCCGGGCCACCTCCGCGTGCACACCTTCGACGGCCACGGCAACCGGGTCGAGCTGCTCGCTCTCGCCTGACCGTTTCCCGCATCTCGCGGGACCATTTCCCGCATCTGGCGCGACCATTTCCGGCATGTCGCGGGGGTAGGTGAGCCTGACCTGCGTGAGGGACGAGACAGCCCGAAACCCTTCACTCCGGATACCCCCAGGGGTAGACCGGAAGTATGAACAACTCGACCGCCACCACCGCCACGTCCCTGCTCGTCCTCGGCGGAGGAACCGCCGGCACGATGATCGCCAACAAGGTGCGCAAGCAGCTGCCGGAGTGGTCGGTCACCGTGGTGGACAAGGACGACGTGCACGACTACCAGCCCGGCTACCTGTTCATCCCCTTCGGCATGAACGAGCCCGAGCAGATCCGCAAGACCAAGCGGCCGTTCTTCGCCGACGGCGTCAACCTCGTGATGGGGGAGATCGATGTCGTCGACCCCGAGGCGCAGAAGGTGACCCTCGAGGACGGCCGCGTTCTCGGGTACGACTACCTCGTCATCGCGACGGGCACCACGCCGCGTCCCGACCAGACCGAGGGCATGCTCGGCCCCGAGTGGCACCAGAGCGTCACCGAGTTCTACACCTACGACGGCGCGATCGCGACCCGGGCCGCCCTGGAGAAGTTCACCGGCGGCCGGCTGGTCGTGCACATCACCGAGCTGCCGTTCAAGTGCCCGGTGGCGCCGCTGGAGTTCACCTTCCTGGCCGACGACTACTTCACCAAGAAGGGCATCCGCGACCAGGTCGAGATCGTCTTCGTGACCCCGCTGGACGGCGCGTTCACCAAGCCGGTGGCCAGTCGGGAGCTGGGCTACAAGATCGACGAGAAGAAGATCACCCTGGAGCCGGACTTCATGATCGAGTCGGTCGACCAGGAGGCGAAGGTCATCCGGTCCTACGACGAGCGGGAGGTCGCCTACGACCTGCTGGTCACGGTGCCGCTCAACATGGGCGCCGACTTCGTGGCGAGGTCCGGACTGGGCGACGAGCTCAACTACGTGCCGGTCGACAAGCACACCTTCCGCAGCACGGCGCACGACAACATCTTCGCGCTCGGCGACGCCAGCAACATCCCGACGTCCAAGGCCGGGTCGGTCGCCCACTTCTCCGTCGACGTCTTCATGGACAACCTCAAGCAGCTCGCCGCCGGTGAGGAGATGACCCACAGCTTCGACGGTCACGCCAACTGCTTCGTCGAGTCGGGTCACGGCAAGGCGCTGCTGCTCGACTTCAACTACGACACCGAGCCGCTCACCGGCACCTTCCCGCTCCCCAAGGTGGGGCCGATGCAGCTGCTCAAGGAGTCCCGCGCCAACCACCTCGGGAAGCTCGCGTTCCGGCACATCTACTGGAACGCCCTGCTCCCCGGCCGGCCGCTCGGCCTCAAGGCCGACATGTCGATGGCCGGCAAGAACACGGAGTGACCGGACCCCCGGCTCACCGCCACCTCACCACCGAGGCACCGCCACCACAGAAGGAGCTGAACACCGTGGCCACCACCACCATCGCCGGACAGACCTACGACGTCAACGAGGAGGGCTTCCTCACCGACCCGCAGGTGTGGACCGAGGAGCTCGGCACCGAGCTCGCCAAGCTGATCGGCATCGAGATGACCGACGCGCACTGGAAGGCGATCCGCTTCCTCCGCGACGACTACGGCGTGATGGGCGAGACCCCGACGCTGCGTCGGGTCAGCACCCAGGCCGGCATCCCCGTCAAGGAGCTGTTCGCGCTGTTCCCCAAGAAGCCCGCCAAGAAGATGGCCTACGTCGCCGGGCTGCCCAAGCCCAAGGGCTGCGTCTGAGCCTGCCGCCCCTCCGCCACCCACCGTCACCCGCGTCAAGGAGGACGCCATGACCGCCACCACCGAAACCACCTTCGTCCCGTCGTTCGACGACGACGACGCCGGTGACCGCAAGCTCGCCATCATCTGCTCCAAGGGCAACCTGGACATGGCCTACCCGGGCCTGATCCTCGCGAACGCCGCCCTCGGCGAGGGCGTGGAGACGCATCTGTTCTTCACGTTCTGGGGCTTCGACATGATCAACAAGAAGACGATGGAGCACCTCAAGTTCTCCTACCTCGGCAACACCGCGATGCACCCGCCGGGTTCCTTCGCGGTCTCGATGCCCCAGGGCCTCGCGGGCATGCCCGGCGTGACCGCGATGACGACGAAGATGCTGAAGAAGCAGATCGCCGACCTGGACATCCCCGAGGTTCCGGAGTTCCTGGAGCAGATCTCCGCGTCCGGGGGCCACATGTGGGCCTGCCGGCTGTCCGCGGACATGATGAAGCTCCACGAGGAGGACCTCTATGAAGGAGTCGAGGGCATCATCTCCGCCGGAGACTTCATCGAGATGACCGACGGCGCCCAGCTGTTGTTCATCTGACCCATGATCCAGACCTGCGCCCCGCTGTCCCCAGATGGCGGTACGACGGGTGGGCCGGGCAGCTCGCAGCGGTCGACGAGCGCCGGCATCACCAGGGCCGGGCGCCGTCGGCGCCGTGGCGGTCGTCGTCGGTAGCCCCCCGGTGGCCCGGAGTCGCCAGGAGCGGCAGCGGGGCCAGGTCTGCTCACCAGCACCGAGTCGCGTGCCCGAGCCGTCGTACCCCATGGGACGGCTCGGCGCGCGACTCGGTGGTTTCGTCAGCCGCTGAGGCCGGGGTCGGTCTCCAGGCTGGACAGCCCGTTCCACGCCATGTTGACCAGGTGGGCGGAGACCACCCGCCGGTCCGGCTCACGGGTGTCGAGCCACCAGAGGCCCACCTGGCTGCCCATGCCGATCAGCATCTGCGAGTAGAGCGGAGCCATCCGCGGGTCGAGCCCGTGCTGCTCGAAGCCCTCGGTGAGCAGGCCCTCCACCCGGTCGGCGAGGTTGCCCATGATCGACTGGAAGGTCGCGTTGCTGGCGTCCCGCGGGGTGTCCCGGACCAGGATGCGGAAGCCGCTGGGCCGCTGCTCGATGTAGTCGAGCAGCGCGTTGGCGGCCAGCTCGAGCACCTCGCGGCCCACGCCCGCGGTCAGCGGGCCGGTCATCCGCTCGAGCAGGAGGTCGACCTCGTGGTCCACGACAGCGGAGTAGAGCCCCTCCTTGCCGCCGAAGTGCTCATAGACCACCGGCTTGGAGACCCTCGCCCGGGCGGCGATGTCCTCGATGGCGGCGCCGTCGTAGCCGCGCTCGGAGAACACCGCGCGCGCCACGTCGATGAGCTGGTCGCGGCGCTCGGCCGCGGGCATTCTCGCCCGGGGAGCGGCCCCCGAACCGGTGCGCCCCGTCCCCCTTTTGTCGTGTGACACGGCGGTATTACACCCCACCTGAGTTACTCACTGGTAACATCGGCGCGTGCCTCCCGTCCTGCGCCTGTGGCAACGGTGTGGCCGAGTGCCTCGCGGTGCCTGGCTGTTCTCCTGGCTCTTCGGTCGCAAGGCCCCCTACTTCGCCAGCATCCGGCCGCGGTTCACCGTCGTCGAGCCGCACCATGTCGAGCTGGTCATCCCCGACCGGCGTCGGGTCCACAACCACCTCGGCACCATCCACGCCATCGCGCTGTGCAACGGACTCGAGGCGGCCATGGGGGCGCTCGCGGAGGTGTCGATCCCGCGCGACAAGCGCTGGATACCGAAGGGGATGGAGGTGTCCTACACCGCGAAGGCCGACTCCCCGGTCACCTGCGTCGCCGAGACGACGCCCGAGCAGTGGGCCGCGGACGAGCCCGACCTGCCGGTGCGGGTGCGCGGCGTGCGCGAGGACGGCACCGTCGTCATCGAGGGCGTCATCCACCTCTGGGTGACGCCCCGACGCTGACGACGGGCGGCGACCCGGTCAGCGTCGCCGTTCGCCGCGGGTGACCGCGAGGGTCACGCCGAGGGCGACCGCGCCACTGCCCACCGACAGCACCGAGCCGTCGGACCACGCCGACAGGGTCGAGTTGCGCGACTGGTAGGACCACATGCTCCCGAGCCTAGGCGGTGCCGGCCCGACCCCGTCGCGGTCGCGGGTCCGGCCGGGTCCTGGGAGACTCGGCCGATGAGGTTCTCACCCATGGCCACCGACGACTACGTCGCCTTCGCCTCGGCCCGCCGCCCCCGGGTCGACCTCGGTGTGCTTCGCACCTCCGCGGACCCCGAGTCGGTCCACGAGCTGGTGCTGCTGGCGGGGGAGGTGGACGGCGAGACCGTGGCCGCCGGCATGTCGGGACGGTTCCCGGGGATGCCCGCGACGCGGCGCTACGTCGACGTCACGTCCCGGCATTCGGGACGCGGCTGGGGCGGCCTCATGCACCACGAGCTGCTCGCCGGACTGCCCGACGAGGTCGAGGAGCAGGTGGGCTCGGTCCAGGACGACGACCCGGCGGCGCTGGCGGTCGCCGGGCACTGGGGCTACCAGGTCTCGCAGCACTCGCTGACCGTCGAGCTCGACCTGTCCGGCGCCGCCGAGCCGGAGGTGCCGCCGGGGGTGACCCTGCTGGCCTGCGACGACCTGCGGTTCGATGACGAGGACGCCGTCGAGGCGATGCTCCTCGCGAGCCAGACCAACCCGGAGTTCGAGCTCGGGCTGGTGCTGACCCTCGACCGGCTCCGCTCCAACGTCGCCACCGGTCAACGGCCGGTCGCGGTGCTGGCGCGACTCGACGGGCGGCCGGCCGCGCTCGCCTACGCCATCGCCGACGGCGACCACATGCACGTGGTCTACACCGGCGTGGACCGGGAGATGCGCGGCCACGGGCTCGCGATGCTCACCAAGCGGCTGCTGCACGCGCGCGCCGCGACCCTCGGCATCAGGACCGCGATCACCGACAACGAGGAGGGCAACCTCGGCATCCGGCGGGTCAACGAGGAGCTCGGCTATCGGCACACCCGCGGCGAGTACTGGCTGAGGCGGCGCTCCGCCCGCCAGTGAGGGGCTCGCGGGTTCACGCCCGGCGCGCGTGGCGCCGTACGCTTGACGACTGTCATGAGCAACCACGTCGCGCCGCGCACCTACGAGGTCCGCACCTACGGGTGCCAGATGAACGTCCACGACTCCGAGCGGCTGACCGGGCTGCTGGAGGAGGCGGGCTACGTCGCCGCGGCCACCGACGAACAGGCCGATGTCGTCGTCTTCAACACCTGCGCGGTGCGGGAGAACGCCGACAACCGGCTCTACGGCAATCTGGGTCACCTGGCGCCGGTGAAGGCGCAGCGCCCCGGCATGCAGATCGCCGTCGGCGGCTGCCTGGCGCAGAAGGACCGCGCCACCATCACCCGCAGGGCGCCGTGGGTCGACGTGGTCTTCGGCACCCACAACATCGGCTCGCTGCCGGTGCTGCTCGAGCGCGCCCGCGTCCAGCAGGAGGCCCAGGTCGAGATCCTGGAGTCGCTCGAGGTGTTCCCCTCGACGCTGCCGACCCGCCGCGAGTCGGCGTACGCCGCCTGGGTGAGCGTGTCGGTCGGCTGCAACAACACCTGCACGTTCTGCATCGTCCCGAGCCTGCGCGGCAAGGAGAAGGACCGTCGGCCCGGCGAGATCCTGGCCGAGGTCGAGGCGCTGGTCGCCGAGGGCGTCACCGAGATCACCCTGCTCGGGCAGAACGTCAACTCCTACGGCGTGGAGTTCGGCGACCGGCAAGCCTTCTCGAAGCTGCTGCGGGCCTGCGGCGACGTGGCGGGGCTGGAGCGGGTCCGCTTCACCTCGCCGCACCCGGCGGAGTTCACCGACGACGTCATCGAGGCGATGGCGCAGACGCCCAACGTCATGCACTCGCTGCACATGCCGCTGCAGTCGGGCTCCGACCGCATCCTCAAGGCGATGCGGCGGTCCTACCGGCAGGCGCGCTACCTCGGCATCATCGACCGGGTGCGCGCCGCGATGCCCGACGCCGCGATCACCACCGACATCATCGTCGGCTTCCCCGGGGAGACCGAGGAGGACTTCGAGGCGACGCTCGACGTGGTCCGGCAGGCGCGCTTCGCGGGCGCCTTCACGTTCCAGTACTCCAAGCGACCTGGTACGCCGGCCGCCGAGCTGCCCGACCAGGTGCCGGCCGAGGTCGTGCAGGAGCGCTACGAGCGCCTGGTCACCCTGGTCAACCAGATCACCTGGGAGGAGAACCAGCGCCTGGTGGGCTCCCGCCTGGAGCTGATGGTCGCCGAGGGCGAGGGGCGCAAGGACGGCGCCACGCACCGGATGTCGGGCCGGGCCCCGGACAACCGTCTCGTGCACTTCACCCCCGACGGCGCCGAGGGTGTGCGGCCCGGCGACATGGTCACCGTCGAGGTGACCTACGCCGCCCCGCACCACCTGGTGGCCGACGGCCCGGTGCTGGCCGTGCGACGCACCCGGGCGGGTGACGCGTGGGAGGGCCGGACGGCCGCTCCGTCGTCAGCCGTCGGGCTGGGCATGCCCGGCCTCGGCGCGCCCGAGCCGCTGCCGGAGGCGCCCGCCTGCGGCTGAGGTCGCCTCAGGCGCCGGTGTCCGCCTCCAGCGGGTCGCCGGCGACCGCGGCGCTGCGGCGGCTCCTGCTCATCCTGGCCTGCACCCAGATCGCCAGCCGGGACAGCGAGTAGTTGAGGATGATGAAGATCGCCGCGCCGACCGACAGCGGGAGCACGTAGACGTGGAAGTACAGCACGATGTTGCGGGCCTGTGCGACCAGGTCGAAGTAGCCCACGATCGTGCCCAGCGCCGTGTCCTTGAGCACGATCACGCACTGGCTGATGATCGCCGGCAGCATGATCGCGATCGCCTGGGGGAACTGCACCAGCCGGAGCACCTGGCCCTTGCGCAGCCCGATGGCGTAGGCCGCCTCCGCCTGGCCCGACGGCACGGCCTGGACGCCGGCGCGGAACACCTCGGCCAGCACCGAGCCGTTGTAGAGGGTCAGGGCGACCACCAGGCTCCAGTAGAGCTGGTGGAGCAGGCCGAAGTAGACGAACATGATGAGCAGCAGCAGCGGCACCGCACGGAAGAACTCCGTGAACAGCCAGGCGGGCCAGCGCACCCAGGCGTGGTCGGACAGTCGCGCCGCGGCCAGCAGGGCGCCGAGGGCGATCGCCAGCACGATCGCGGTGCCGGCGGCCTTCAACGTGTCCAGCAGGCCCATCCAGTAGGCGCGCCAGATGTTCGGCTGGGCCATGCCCTCCCAGATGTCGCGGTCGAACTCGCCCGCTCGGGCCAGCTTCCACACCACCCAGGCGGCGATCGCCGCCATGATCCCGGCCGCAACGATGGTCATGGTGCGATGGCGCGCTCGAGCGACGGGGCCCGGGGTGTCGAAGAGGACGCTGCTCATCGCAGCACCACCAGTCGCCGCTCGAGCAGGTTGCCGGCCAGGGAGATCGCCATCACGATCAGGACATAGCCGGCCGCGATCCCGATGAAGATGAACCACAGGTCGGAGGCGTACTGGTTGCCGAGCTTGCGCATGTAGTAGGCGGCGTCGGGCACTCCGAAGATCGCCACCACGCTGGTGTTCTTCGCGAGCGCGATGTAGGTGCTCGTCAGCGGCGGGATCACCGCGCGGAAGGCCTGGGGGAGGACCACCTCGCGCAGCGAGAGGGTGAAGCCCATGCCGATCGCACGGGCGGCCTCGGCCTGGCCGAGCGCGACCGAGTTGACGCCGGATCGCACGGCCTCACAGACGAAGGCCGCGGTGTAGAAGCTGAGCCCGAGGGTGGCGAGGACGAACTGGCTGGTGAACGTGCGGAACCCGACGTCGATGTCGACCTTGAGGCCGAGGATCGGCATCACCCCGCTGGTCATCGCCAGGATCAGCACCAGCGGCGTGTTGCGGAAGACGTTGACGTAGCTGGTGCCGACGGCTCGCAGCGTCGGGATCGGCGAGACCCGGAACGACGCCAGCAGCGTGCCCATCACCGTCGAGAGGATGGCGGAGAAGAACAGCAGCCACAGCGTGGTCGCGAAGCCGCTCCAGATCGTCGCGAAGTTGTCGATGAAGGTCTGCACACGTGCCTCCTCTCGTCCCGGTGGTCAGCTCAGTGACGCGGCGTCCGGTCCCGTGGCCGGGCCTGCGGCGCAGGCCCGGCCACGGCGACCCGTGTCGGCTCAGCCGGTGAAGCAGGCGTCGTCGAGGGTCGGCGTCGACGGCGCGTCCACCCCCGACTCACCGAGCGTGGTGTCGAACGCCTCGGCCCAGGTGCCGTCGTCGAAGGAGGTCTGCAGGGTCTCCTTCAGGAAGTCGCACATCGCCTGGTCGCCGTGCTTGAAGCCGATGCCGTAGCGCTCGGTGCTGAACGGCTCGCCCACGACCTCGATCTCGTCGGGGTGGTCGGCGGCGTAGCCCAGCAGGATCGCGCCGTCGGTGGTCACCGCGTCGACGGTGCCGTTGATCAGCTGGTCGACGCACTCGGAGTAGGTGTCGTAGGGCACCGGGCTGGCGCCGTACTCGTCCTCCATGCGCTGCAGGGACGTGGACCCGGTCACCGAGCAGACCTTCTTGCCGGCGGTGTCCTCGGGGGTGGTGATCGAGTCGGCGTCCTCGGTGCGGACCAGCAGCTGCTGCCCGGTCTCGTAGTAGGGCCCGGCCTGGCCGACCTCGGTGCGGCGGTCGTCGGTGATGGAGTACGACGCCACGACGAGGTCGACGGTCCCGTCCTTGAGGAACGGCTCGCGGTTGTCGGAGACGGTCTGCTTCCAGGTGATGCCGTCGTCGCTGATGCCGAGCGCCGCGGCCACGATCCGCCCCATCTCGACGTCGAAGCCCTCGGGCGCGTCCGCGCCGGGTGCGAGGAAGCCCAGCCCGGGCTGGTCGTACTTCACGCCGATCGTGATCTCGCCGGCGTCGGCCAGCGTGGCCATCGTGCTGCCCGCCTCGAACTCGGGGTTGTCCGCCACCTTCACGTCGGTCCCGCCACCCCCGTCGTCGCCGCAGCCGGCCAGGGCGGCGGCCAGTGCCACGGCCGCCAGGGTTCCGGTGATCTTCGTCAGTCGCATGGGTTCGTCTCCTCGTTCACGTGTGGTCGTCTCGCGTGCTCACGCTGGGCTGGTCGGCCTCGGGTGGATCAGGTGTGCGCCCCCTAGTGCTTCAGGATCTTGCCGAGGAAGTCCTTGGCGCGGTCGGACTGCGGGTTGGTGAAGAACTCGTCGGGAGTGTTCTCCTCCACGATCTGGCCATCGGCCATGAAGACGACCCGGTCGGCCGCGGTGCGGGCGAAGCCCATCTCGTGGGTGACGACGACCATGGTCATGCCGCCCTGGGCCAGGTCGACCATGACGTCGAGGACCTCCTTGATCATCTCCGGGTCCAGCGCCGACGTGGGCTCGTCGAAGAGCATCACCTTGGGCTCCATGGCCAGCGCCCGCGCGATGGCCACGCGCTGCTGCTGTCCGCCCGAGAGCTGCGCGGGATACTTGTCGGACTGCGCATCCACGCCGACCCGCTCGAGGAGGGTGCGCGCGCGCTCCTCGGCCTCCTTGACCGGCTTCTTGCGGACCTTGATCGGCCCCAGCGTGACGTTCTCGAGGATCGTCTTGTGGGCGAACAGGTTGAAGCTCTGGAAGACCATCCCGACCTCGGCGCGCAGGTCGGCGAGTGCCTTGCCCTCCTCGGGGAGCGGCTGGCCGTCGAGGGTGATCGAGCCCTTCTCGAAGGTCTCGAGACGGTTGATGGTGCGGCACAGCGTGGACTTGCCGGAGCCCGAGGGGCCGATGACCACGACGACCTCGCCGTGGCCGATCGTGAGGTTGATGTCCTGGAGGACATGAAGGTCGCCGAACCACTTGTTGACGCCGTCGAGGACCACCAGGGCCTCCCGCTGGGATGCCTCGGTCTGGTCGGCTGCCCGAACAGTCATGCGCTTCACCCAAACACAGGTGAGCGGATCGGGCAACGTCGAGACGGTCGGAGAGGGGTCAGAACCCGAACGTCGAGTACGCCGGCAGCGGCGGGCCGCTCAGCGAGCGCAGCACCACCAGCTCGTGCGGCACCACCGGGTCGGGGAGGTCGACGAGCGGGCACCAGCGGAGCTCGGCGCACTTGGCCGGCTCCATGATCCGCGGCTCCCCGCGCCAGGATCGCGCGGTGAAGAAGAAGTCGATGCGCTCGTCGATCGGGTCGGCGTGGCGGGTGCGCTGCATCGCGGTGACGAACGCCAGGTCGACGTCGTGGACGTCGATCTCCTCGACGGCCTCACGCGCCGCTGCGTCGAAGGCGGTCTCGCCACGCTCCACGTGGCCCGCGGCCGCCGCGGCCCAGTGGTCGTCCATGTAGCCGGTGTGCCGCCGCAGCTGGAGCAGCACCTCGGTCCCGGCCGCCCCCTCGCGCAGGAGGAAGACGTAGGCGGCCGGGACGACGACGAAGCGACCGCTCAGAGGTCGTCGTTCTTGCCGTCGAGCGCGTCGAGGGCGTCCTTGGCCTTCTCGGCGCCCATCTCGATCTTGTCGTCGAACTTGCCGCCGGTCTTGTCCTCGATGAGCTCAGCGGCCTTGTCGATGCCCTCGGAGACCTTGTCACCGTGCTCGTCGACGAGGTCGCCGAGCTTGTCCTTGGCGTCGTCCAGGAATCCCATCAACCCTCCTCCGTCGGCCCCGCCCGTGTGCAGGGGTCGCTGTCGGGAAGACTAGCCCGCATGTCCGCCCCGGCCGCCGCCCCACCCATCGTGGCGGTGGTGGGCGCGACGGCCTCCGGCAAGAGCGGGCTGGCCCTCGATCTCGCGGAGCGTCTCGGCGGCGAGATCGTCAACACCGATGCGATGGCGGTCTATCGCGGCATGGACGTCGGCACCGCCAAGCAGCCGGTCGACGAGCGCCGCGGTGTGCCGCATCACCTGCTCGACCTGCTCGAGGTGACCGAGCCGCTCACCGTCGCCGACTTCCAGGGCCGCGCGCGGGCGGTGGTGGCCGGGCTCCGCCGCCGAGGGGTCACGCCCGTGCTGGTCGGCGGCTCGGCGCTCTACACGCGGGCGGTCCTGGACCGGTTCGAGTTCCCGGGCACCGACGCGCACGTCCGGGCTCGGTGGGAGGCCGAGCTGGCCGAGGTGGGCGCACCCGCTCTCCATGAGCGGCTCCGCGACGTCGACCCCGAGGCGGCCGGGCGGATCCTCCCCGACAACGGCCGCCGGATCGTGCGTGCGCTGGAGGTGGTCGAGCTGACCGGTCGGCCCTTCTCCGCCTCGCTGCCGCGCCTGGAGTACGCCGACCCCGCGACCGTGCAGATCGGGGTCGACATCGACCGACCCACCCTGGACGCGCGGATCGAGGCGCGGGTCGAGGCGATGTTCGGGGCCGGCCTCGTCGCGGAGGTACGCCGGCTCCGGGAGGCGGGTCTCGACGAGGGGCGCACCGCGCGGGAGGCGATCGGCTATCGCCAGGTGTCGGCGTACCTCCGGGGCGAGTGCGGTCTCGAGGCGGCCCGTGACGACACCGTGCGCGCCACTCGCCGCTTCGCCCGCCGCCAGGACTCGTGGTTCCGCAAGGACCCCCGCATCCACTGGGTGCGCTTCGACGACCCCGAACGCCTCTCCCGCGCCGTCTCGTTCGTCAGCGCGGGCAGCTAGGTGGTGCGAGACCCGGCGGTCGTCGCCGCCGTCGGCCCGTTTCCCGCGCCGGGTGACCGGCGCCGAGGAGGAGGGTGGATCCGGGGTCGGCTGGCAGACTGGACGCCGTGAGCTACCCGTTCCTCAAGGGCCACGGCACGGAGAACGACTTCGTGCTGCTGCCCGACGCCGACGGCAGCGTCCACGGTGACCTCAGCCCCGAGCGGGTGCGGGCGCTGTGCGACCGGCGAGCCGGCATC
Source organism: Nocardioides sp. (assembly GCF_041393715.1). Lineage (GTDB taxonomy): Bacteria > Actinomycetota > Actinomycetes > Propionibacteriales > Nocardioidaceae > Nocardioides. Next base: position 115,759 of record NZ_JAWKJQ010000002.1, read on the forward strand.
GGCGGCGACGGCGTGCTGCGGGTGGTGCGGTCGGCCGCCGTCGACGCGTCGGTGGAGGCGGAGTGGTTCATGGACTACCGCAACGCCGACGGCTCGGTGGCCGAGATGTGCGGCAACGGGATCAGGGTGTTCGCCCGCTACCTCGTGGACGCCGGGCTGGTCTCGAGCAAGGACTTCCCGGTCGGCACCCGCGACGGGCTCAAGCAGGTCAGCGTCGACGGGGAGCTTGTCACCGTCGACATGGGGACGCCGGTGATCGGGCGCGACACCTGGGTGCGTGTGGGTCGCGGCACACCCCAGGCGGCGCTCCAGGTGACCACCGGCAACCCGCACGCCGTGACCTGGGTCGACGACGTGGCGCAGGCGGGACCGCTCCGGGAGCCGCCCGACGTCGACGGCGAGCTCTACCCCGACGGCGTCAACGTCGAGTTCGTGGTGCGCCGCGGCGCGCGACATCTCGCCATGCGGGTCCACGAGCGCGGTTCGGGGGAGACCCGGTCGTGCGGCACCGGTGCCTGCGCGGCGATGGTGGCGACCGCGGCCGTCGACGGGGTGCCACTCGGGACGGCGTACCGCATCGACGTCCCGGGTGGAGAGCTGTCGGTGACGTGGACCGAGGACGACCGGCTGCTCCTCACCGGCCCCGCCGTCCTGGTTGCCGAGGGCAGCACCGACCTCTGAGACCCGCGCGGCCTATGCTCGCCGGCATGGAGATCGCAGGAACCTCGGCCCTGGTCACCGGCGGCGCCTCCGGCATCGGTGCCGGCGTCGCCCGAGCCCTGGCGGCCCGCGGCGCGACGGTGGTCGTGGCCGACCTCCAGGCCGAGAAGGGTGAGGCGCTGGCGGCCGAGATCGGTGGGGTGTTCGCCCGCGTCGACGTGACCGACTCCGCCTCGATCCGGGCGGCCGTCGAGCAGGCCGCCGCGCTCGGGCCGCTCCGCGCCCTGGTGTGCTCCGCCGGCATCGGCTGGGCGCAGCGCACCATCGGCCGGGACGGCGAGTTCGACTCGGCCCACGACCTGGAGGCGTTCCGACGGGTGGTCGCGATCAACCTGGTCGGCACCTTCGACACGGTCCGGCTGGCGGCCACGGCGATGAGCCGGCTGGAGCCCACCGAGTCGGGGGAGCGCGGCGCCATCGTCAACATCGCGAGCGTCGCGGCCTTCGACGGGCAGATCGGTCAGGCGGCCTACGCCGCGTCCAAGGGGGGTCTCGTGGGTCTGACGCTGCCCGTGGCCCGCGACCTCGCCGCCGCCGGCATCCGGCTCACCACGGTCGCGCCCGGGCTGGTGGACACGCCGATCTATGACTTCGCCGAGGACGCCGAGGAGTTCAAGGCCAAGCTCGGCGAGAGCGTGCTCTTCCCGCGGCGGCTGGGGCGCCCCGAGGAGCTGGCGTCGATGGTCGTCGAGTGCCTGACCAACCCCTACATGAACGGTGAGGTCGTGCGCGTCGACGGCGGCATCCGGATGCCTCCGAAGTAGCCGCGCCTGCTCGCCCGCGGCGCGTGTGTCCGAGCCGTCGTGGTCTCCGCGGGCCGGGACACACGACCCGGGTGTGGGGGGGGTTGTGTGTCTGAGCCGTCGTGGTCTCCGCGGGCCCGGACACACGACCCGGGTGTGGCGGGGGTTGTGTGTCCGAGCCGTCGTGGTCTCCGCGGGCCGGGACACACGACCCAGTGGTCAGCCGCCGGGCCGCCAGTCCGTCAGGTCCAGCCTGAGGTCCGCGCGCACGGCGCCGGCCGCCGCCAGGCGCGCGTTGGGCTGGTCGACGCTCTCGACCCAGGCGCGAGCGGCCTCGGGCGACTTGCCGAACCGCACGTGGCGCGCCACCAGTCGCTCCAGGCGGACGTGGTCGTCGACGGTGGCGAACCACACCTGGTCGAGCTGCGCGCGAGCCGCCGCCCACTCGGGGCTGTCGAGCAGCAGGTAGTTGCCCTCGGTCACCACGGTGGTCACGGTCGGCGGCACCGGGATCGCGCCGGCCAGCGGCTGCTCCAGGTCGCGTTCGAACGCCGGCGCCATCACCAGCTCGCCGGGTGCCGGTCGCCGCAGCCGGGCCAGCAGGGCGGCGTACCCCCAGCCGTCGAAGGTCTCGGGTGCTCCCTTGCGCTCCAGCAGCCCCCGGCGATGCAGCTCGACGTCGGCGAGGTGGAAGCCGTCCATGGGGACGACCACCGCATCCTCGAGCAGGGCGGCCACCGCGGCGGCCAGCGTCGACTTGCCGGCCCCCGGCGCGCCCACGATGCCCAGGATCCGGCGCCGCGGGCGGTCGTGCCACTCCTGCGGCGCCGTGGGGTCGTCCGCGGTGGTCGAGGACCGCGCGGGCGCCCTGGCCACCGCGGCGGTGACGAGGGGGCTCAGCTCCCGCCCGTCTGCCGACAGCCGCACGACGTCCACGTCGCGCATCCTGCCAGCCCTGCGCTCCACGGAGGGCTTGACGCCCTCTCGGGCACCGGCTAATTTAACGACATCGTTAATTAATCAGGAGCGCAAGTATGGCGACCGACCAGCTGAGCCAGGTGTTCGCGGCGCTGGCCGACCCGACGCGGCGGGCGATGCTCGAGAGGTTGGGGCAGGGCACGCTCACGGTCACCCAGCTGGCCGAGCCGTTCCCGATCAGCCTGCCCGCGATCTCGCGCCACCTGAAGGTGCTCGAGGAGGCCGGCCTGGTCAGCCGGGACCGCCGGGCGCAGTGGCGTCCCAGCTCGCTTCGGGGCGAGAGCCTCGCCGAAGCGCGTGCCTGGATGGACGGCCTGCTCGGCCCCTGGGACCACCGGATGGACCGACTCGCCGACCATCTCGCGCGGCGCCGTACGACGACCGCCACCACCCGAGGAAAGGACACACCATGACCGAGCTCTCCGAGATCCACCTCAGCCGCTACTTCGACGCCACTCCGGCGGAGGTCTACCAGGCCTTCGTCGACCCCGAGCAGCTCGGCCAGTGGTTCGGGCCGCTGGCCTACCACTGCCCGGCCGGGGAGATCGACGTCGACGCCCGGGTCGGCGGTCACTGGCGGCTGATGATGGTCGCCAACCACGACCACGAGCAGCGCAACCCGGTCAGCGCGACGCTGATCGAGGTGGTGCCCGACCGGCTGCTCGTCGGCTACGACATCGTGCGCGACTTCCCCGGCCTGGAGGACGGCGCCAAGGTCACGATGAGCGTCGAGCTGCGCCCCGAGGGCGAGGGCACCCGCTTGGAGCTCCGACAGGGCCCCTTCCCGGAGATGCTGATCGGGCACGCCTCGACCGGCTGGAACCAGTCGTTCCACAAGCTCGACGGGCTGTTCGCCTCCCCGGCTCCGTTCCGCCCGGGCAGCTCCTCCTAGGCGTCCGACGGCGCAGGCTCAGGCGCGCACCCGGGCGGAGGAGGGGTCGTAGAACGGGCGCAGCGACACCTCCGCCGCATGCCTGACGCCGGCGACGTCGACGGCCCACTCGCCGGCGGCCAGCCAGTCGGCGGACACCAGCCCGTCGCCGGCCGACACGAAGGCCAGCGCCACCGCGGCGCCGACCGTCCAGCCGTACGACGCGGCTCGGACGTAGCCCACCGGCACGCCCGAGCGATAGACCACCTCCGCGTGGAAGAGCAGGGGCCCGGGGTCGGTCAGCCGCAGCTGCACCAGCCGCTGGCTCATCCCCCCTCGGGCGGTGTTCGCCTCCCGGCGCGCGACCAGCGCCTGCTTGCCGCGGAAGTCGGTGTCCCACGCGACCGCGAACCCCAGGCCGACCTCCAGCGGACAGTCGGTGTTGTCGATGTCGTGCCCGAAGTCGCGGTAGCCCTTCTCCATCCGCAGGGAGGCCAGGGACTTCAGGCCCACCGGCGCGACGTCGTACGCCGACCCGGCGGCGAGCACCGCGTCGTAGACCGTGAGCGCGTCCTCCGCGGCGACGTAGAGCTCGTAGCCCAGCTCGCCGAGGTAGGTGATGCGGGCGCAGAGGACCTCGACGCCGGCCACCGAGATCCGCCGGGCGGTCCGGAACGGCCAGGCCGCGGTCGACAGGTCGGCCGTGGTCAGCCCGCCGAGCAGCTCGCGTGAGCGTGGCCCCTGCACGTTGAGCTGCGCCATCTCGGCGGTGACGTCGCGCACCGTCGCGGCGGCCGACCCGATGCCGCGCCGCAGCTGGTCGAGCACGGCACCCGCGGCGGTGTCGGAGGCGACGACCAGGAACCGGTCGGCGGCCAGCTTGGTGACGGTGAGGTCGGCGGTGATCCGCCCGTCGTCGTCGAGCCACTGGGTGTAGGTGATCGTCTCGGCCGGTCCGTCGACCGCACCGGCCGAGAGCAGGTCGAGCACCCGCCCGGCGTCGGCGCCCTCGACGAGGTACTTCGCCATGAAGCTCATGTCCATCAGCCCGACGCCCTCGCGGACGACGCGGTGCTCCTCGCGCCAGCGGTCGAACCAGGGCGCGTGCCCCCAGGTCGGCGTGGCCTCGGGGGTCGCCCCCGGCCCGGCGAACCAGTCGGCGCCCTCCCATCCGGACACCTCGCGCATCAGGCCGCCGGCGGCCACCAGCCGGTCGTGCACGGGGGAGAGGAGCGCGTCGCGTGCGGTGTGCAGCTGCTTGCCCGGGGTGTGCGCGGCGTAGACGGTGCCGAGGATCTCGGTGGTGCGAGCGGCGCGGTAGCCGTCGTCGGCCTGGTAGGCCGCGAACCGGCGTACGTCGAAACCGGTGACGTCGACGTCGGGGCGCCCGTCGACGATCCAGTGCGCGACGACGCGGCCGAGCCCGCCGGCGGACAGCACGCCCACGGAGTTCATGCCGGCGGCGACGAAGTAGCCGCGGATGCCCGGCGCCTCGCCGACCGCCGGGGCCAGGTCGGGGGTGAACGACTCCGGACCGCAGAAGAAGGTGCGGACGCCCACCTCCATGGTGATCGGCACCCTCGCCATCGCGGTCTCCACGAAGGGCGCCATCCGGTCCCAGTCGGGCTGCAGGGTGCCGAAGGAGAAGTCGCGCGGGATGCCCTCGACCTTCCAGGCGGCGGCGCGCGGCTCGAAGAGGCCGACCATCATGCCGCCGCCCTCCTCGCGGTAGTAGCCGTGGGCGGCCGGGTCCTCGAAGATCGGCGCCTCGGGGTCCATCCCCTCGATCGCGTCGGTGATCAGGTAGTAGTGCTCGGCGGCCTGGTTGGGCACCACCAGGCCGCTCTGTGCCGCGAGCTCGCGAGCCCACATGCCGGTGGCGTTGACGACGACCTCGCACTCGACGTCGCCCGCGGCGGTGCGGACGCCGGTCACGCTGCTGATCTCACCGGCCTGGGCGGTCAGCACCTCCTCGACCGAGACCCCCTCCACGACGCGGACGCCGAGCTGTCGCGCGCCCTTGGCCAGCGCGGCGGTCAGGTCGACCGGGTTGACCCGTCCGTCGCCCGGCACATGGAAGCCGGCGAGCAGGTCGTCGGTCCTCGCCCACGGGAAGAGGTCGCTCATCTCCCGCGGCGAGATCTCGTGGACCTCGAGACCGAGGTGGCGCTGGAAGGCGGCGACGCGTCGGTACTCCTCGAGCCGGTCGGCGTCGGCTGCGGCCTCGATCAGCCCGACCGGCTTGAACCCGGTCGCCTGGCCGGTCTCGGCCTCCAGGCGGGCGTAGAGGTCGCGGGAGTAGAGCCGGATGCCGGTGTTGGTCTCCGAGGTGGAGCCGAAGCAGGTCATCAGGCCGGCGGCGTGCCAGGTGGTGCCCGAGGTCAGCCGGTCGCGTTCGAGCAGGACGACGTCGGTCCAGCCCTCGTGGGCGAGGTGGTAGGCGATCGAGCAGCCGATCACGCCGCCGCCGATGATCACGACACGGGCACGGCTGGGCAGGTCTGCGGAGGGCACGGCGACACGCTAGTGCCCGTGGGGGCGGCCGGTGGCGGGGTGGTGACGCCTCCGAGGAGCGAAATCGCCCATTTCCGGCCGACAATGAGCAAAGTGGCGCCTCGGAGGCGCGAAATCCCTCAGCCCCGGCGGCCCAGCAACGCCAGCACCCGGGTCTGCTCGGAGGACCCCTCGGGGGCGTCGAGGGCCGGCTTGCAGATGCCCTCGGCATAGAGCTGGTCGCCGAAGGTGGCGAGCTGGCTCTCCACGAAGGCGGTCTCCGCGTCGGTCCAGGTGACCTCCTGCCCGACGGCGCGGCCGAGGTCCCAGCGGTGGACGACGAGGTCCCAGCCGTAGAAATCGCGCAGGGTGTCGGCCAGCGTGGTCGGCCCGAAGTAGCCGTCGTACGCCGCGGTGGCCAGGGCCTCGTCGGCCAGCACCTCGCGGACGGCGGCGTCGTGGGCCGCCCAACGCTCGGCCGGCCCACCCTGAGGGGCGTCGGGCAGCGCCACCCCGCGCTGGGCCAGGAAGTCGCGCTGGGTGTCGACGACGTGCTGGACGACGTCGGCGGCCGCCCAGCCCTCGCAGGGGCTCGGCGAGTCCCACCGGTCCTCGGGGACGGCAGCGACCAGCGCGGTGAAGGTGTCGGCGTTGGCGAGGTGGTCGGCGATGCGCTGGTCCATGGGACCGATCGTGCCCGCCGGATGTCGGCGCGGCTTGAAAGAATCCGACACATGGTGAGCGACGACCCGGTCGAACGCGCCCACCTGCGTGACGCCGCGGGCTACTCGCCACCGATCGACCGGTTCGCCGCCTCGCCGGACGTCGCCGGCGTGGTGCGCCGCTTCTGGGTGCCGGTGTGGGCGCTGCCGGCCGGACTGACGTCCGTGCAGCGGGTGCTGCAGTACCCCGTCTGCCAGCTGGTCGTCGCGCCCGACTACGCCCGCCTGGTGGGGCCGCGGCTCGGGATGTCGACGCGGGAGCTGTCCGGGTCGGGGTGGGCGTTCGGCACGATGCTGCAGCCCGCTGCGGGCGCGCTGCTGCTGGGCGCGCCGATGCGGACCCTCGTCGACCGTGATCTCGACCTGGACGGCGTGGCCCGCCTCGACGGCGGCGCCCTTGCGACCGGCGTACGCCGGCTGCTCGAGCGTGACCCCGGCGACCCGCAGGCCCAGGCGGCAGCCGCCGGCCTGGTCCAGGACGCGCTGCGCGGGCTGCTGCCCGTCGACGCGGAGGGGCTTCTCGTCAACGAGCTGGTCGCCTGGGTCGAGGCGCGGCCCGGCATCGCCCGGGTGGGGGAGCTGTGCGACCGCTTCGCCATGACCGAGCGGTCGCTGCAGCGCGTCTGCGCACGACGGATCGGGCTGTCTCCCAAGTGGCTGATCCAGCGACGACGGCTCCACGAGGCCGCGGGTCGACTCGCTGACCCGGACCGGCCGAGCCTGACCGAGCTGGCCGCGTCGCTGGGCTATGCCGACCAGGCCCATTTCGTCCGCGACTTCCGGGCCGTGACCGGTCTGACGCCGGGGGAGTACGCCGCCGAGCCGCGGCCGGGCGGCCGTTAAGGACTCGCGTGTGCGCAGAGGCCCACCTACCCTGGACGGCGTATGACGAACGCACCTGACTTCAACCTGTCCGCCGAGCTCGACGCGACCCGCGGGTGGGACGACACCGACGACTCCGACATCGAGCTCGACGACGGCTTCGAGAGCGGCTACGCCGACGACGCCGGGCTCGGCGACGACCCCGAGCTCGCCGACGGACTGACCACCGGCGAGCAGGACCTGGCCGAGCGCTACGCGCTGCGCCGGGTCGCCGGCCTGTCGACCGAGCTCCACGACATCACCGAGGTGGAGTACCGCCAGCTGCGGCTGGAGCGGGTCGTGCTGGTCGGGGTGTGGACCGAGGGCACCGTCACCGACGCGGAGAACCACCTCGCCGAGCTGGCCCTGCTGGCGGAGACCGCCGGCTCGGAGGTGCTCGACGCGATCTACCAGCGACGCAGCTCGCCCGACCCGGCGACGTACGTCGGCCGCGGCAAGGTGGAGGGGATCCGCGAGATCGTGCAGGCGACCGGCGCCGACACCGTGATCTGCGACGGCGAGCTGGCGCCGAGCCAGCTGCGCAACCTGGAGGATCGGCTCAAGGTCAAGGTCGTCGACCGGACCGCGCTGATCCTCGACATCTTCGCCCAGCACGCGAAGTCCAAGGAGGGCCAGGCCCAGGTCGAGCTGGCCCAGCTGAACTACATGAAGCAGCGGCTGCGCGGCTGGGGCGGCAACCTGTCCCGCCAGGTCGGCGGCCGGGTGGCCGGCGGTGCCGGCATCGGCGGCCGAGGCCCCGGTGAGACCAAGATCGAGACCGACCGCCGCCGGATCAACACCAAGATCGCCAAGCTGCGCCGCCAGCTCGCCGACATGAAGGGCACCCGCGACGTGAAGCGGCAGGAGCGTCGCCGTCACCACGTGCCGAGCGTCGCGATCGCGGGCTACACCAACGCCGGCAAGTCCTCCCTCCTCAACCGGCTCACCGGCGCCGGCGTCCTCGTCGAGGACGCGCTGTTCGCGACCCTCGACCCGACCACCCGGCGGACCACCACCGCCGACGGGCGGGTCTACACCATGAGCGACACCGTCGGGTTCGTCCGGCACCTGCCGCACCAGCTGGTCGAGGCGTTCCGCTCCACCTTGGAGGAGGTGGCCGACGCCGACCTCGTGCTGCACGTCGTCGACGGCTCCCACCCCGACCCGGAGAGCCAGATCGCCGCCGTGCGCGAGGTGTTCGCCGAGATCGGCGCGTCCGGGGTCCCGGAGATCATCGTCATCAACAAGGCCGACCTCGCCGACCCGCTGGTGATCGCGCGACTGCGCCAGCGTGAGCCGCACTCCGTCGTGGTGTCCGCGAAGACCGGTGAGGGCATCACCGAGGCGCTGGCGATGATCGAGGGCGAGCTGCCGCGCCCCGGCGTGGAGTTCGCCGCACTGGTGCCCTACGACCGGGGCGACCTGGTCAACCGGCTCCACCAGAAGGCCGAGATCGACTCCCTCGAGCACACCGCCGACGGCACCCTGGTCCGTGGGCGTGCCCACGCCGACCTGGCCGGCGAGCTGGCGGCGTACGCCGTGTGAAGCATCAACCCCCACCCGCCAGCGCAGCAGCGAACGACGGCACCAGTGGCAGGTTCTCGACGAGCAGCGCCTGGTAGGCGTGGTAGACGTCCGGCTTGCCGGGCCACACCGTGGCGGCGGGCAGGTTGCCGGCGTCGAGCTCGTGGTGCCACGACCCGAGCGCCCGGTCGACCAGGTGGGCGTCGGCGTAGTCCCACCAGCGCGCCAGGTCGTCGGCGTACGCCGGGTCGCCGGTGACCTTGCGCAGCGCCTCGGCCGCGCCGATCGCCTCGCAGAGCACCCAGTGCATCCGTTGGCGTACGACGGCCGCCCCCGCCCAGTCGGTCGTGTAGACGAACCCGTCGGCGCCGTCGGCGGCCCAGCCGTCGGCGACCGCCCGGGCATAGAGCTCGACCGCGGCCCCGCGCAGCCCACCCGGCGCCGCGGTCCCCAGCGACGCCTCCACCGCCAGCAGCAGCCGCGCCCACTCCAGGCCGTGGCCGACCGTGGCTCCGTAGGGCCGGAACGGGTGCGCCGGCTGGTCGCGGTGGTGCTCGAGCATCGGCGCCCAGGAGGCGGTGAAGTGCTCCGGGATCCGCCACTGGTTCTCCGAGGCCCAGCCGACCACTCGCGCGGCGATCCGCCCGGCCCGCTCGTGCCACACCGCGTCGCCCGTCACGTCGCCGGCGGCGAGATAGGCCTCGACCGTGTGCATGTTGGCGTTGACGCCGCGGTAGTCGTCGAGCACCGTCCAGCCACGGTCCCACTCCTCCAGCGAGAGCCCGGCCTCGTCGTCCCAGAAGCGCCGCGCGGACACCGCCAGTGCGTCGCCGAGCAGCGACTCGGCACCCTCGACGCCGGCCGCGGCGGCCGACGAGGCGGCGAGCACCACGAAGGCGTGCCCGTAGGCCTGCTTGGCGTCGTCGGCCGGGCCGGAGCCGTCGACGGCGGCGAACCAGCCGTCGTACTCCCGGTCGCGCAGCGGTCCGGCCAGGGACCGTACGCCGTGGCGCGCGAGGTCGCCCAGCTCGTCGCCCGACGGGCCGCCGGGCTCGTCCGCGAGCAGGCCGAGCGCCGCGACGTGGGTCATCCGGCAGCTGATCCACAGCTCGACGGGTCGGTCCCGGGCCAGGGCGCCGTCGGCCTCCAGGTAGCCGAACCCCAGCGGGTGCCGAGCACCGGCCAGGAAGCGCAACAGCCCGGCGCGCTGGTCCGCGCGCCACGCGGAGGAGCCGGGGGTCACGGCCTCATCCTGACACCCTGCCGACACGCCCCCGCTTCACGTGCCACCGCCCGGCGGACTAGACACCTGGCGGGCGCCGGGCGCGCTGACGGGGCGCATCTGCGGATTCGCCCGCGGCCGGGTCGGGCCGCCCCTAGGCTGGCGCGACCAGTGCAGAGCCATGCCACGAGGAGATCTGTGTCGTCGCTGCGAGTCCCGACGGGTCCGCGCCGGGTGACCACCGGGTCAACCCGCGAGGGATGTCGATGAGCACCTCTGCGCTCGGGGGCGAGCAGCCGGTCGTCGTACCCCTGCATGCGCACGAGCGGCACGCTCCCGGCGAGGAGCTCGACACGACCATCACCGGCTCGGCCGCCGCGGGCTCGTGGGAGGACTGGGCGGTCGAGGTCGCGGACCGTGCGCTGCCCACGCTGGACGAGCTCGACGCGGCGCTGCCCGGAGTGGAGTCGGCGCTGGTGTCGACCGCAGACGGCTTCGGGCTGTGCGCGATCGGGCTCGACGACGACGAGGCCCGCCGGCTCGCCTCGATGGTCAGCTCGATGACCTCGCTCGCCTCGGCCGCCACCGACCCGGCTGCGGGCGGCTCCGAGGACGGCGACACCTCCCTCGCGCTGGTCACGCTGGTGCACGGCAAGAGCATCACGGTGGTCCTGCCCGTCCGGCTCGAGCACGACGACCTCCTGCTGTCGGTCACCGTCTCCGGCCCCACGTTGGGGTCGCTGATCTACCAGGCCGAGCTGACCAGCGACCGGATCCGCGCCGCGCTGCGCTGACCTCGCCGTCTGCGACGCGTGGGCGCCCGTCTGCGACGCGTCGCCGCCCCGTCTGCGACGCCTCGGCTGCCCGTCAGCGGGAGCTGGTGATCCCCTCGTCGGCGCCGCCGAGCCTCTGGGCGAGCCAGATGGGGACCACCGAGAGCAGGATCAGCACGGCCGCGACGACGGTGACGATCGGCCCCTGGTTGGGGCGGAAGAGGTTCTGGAAGATCCAGATCGGCAGGGTCTGGATGCCGGCGCCGGCGGTGAACGTCGTCACGATGATCTCGTCGAAGCTGAGCGCGAAGGACAGCAGCGCCCCGGCGAGCAGCGCCGAGCGCATCATCGGGAAGGTGATGGTCGCGAAGGTCCGGACCGGGCCGGCGCCGAGGTCCATCGACGCCTCCTCCAGCGAGCTGCCCAGGCGGCGCAGCCGGGCGATCGAGTTGTTGAAGACGGTCACGATGCAGAACGTCGCGTGCGCGATGACCAGCGTCAGGAAGCCCAGCGGGATGTCGAGGATGGTCTGGAAGGCGTTGGACAGCGCGATGCCGGTCACCACGCCGGGCAGCGCGATCGGCAGGATGATCAGCAGCGACACGGTGTCGCGACCGAAGAAGCGATAGCGCGAGAGGGCCATCGCCGCCATCGTGCCGAGCACGAGCGCGACCGCGGTGGCGACCACCGCCACCTGCACCGACACCCAGACCGCGTCGCGCGCCGCCTGGGAGTGCCACGCCGCCACCCACCACTCGGTGGTGAACCCGTCGGGCGGCCAGGCGAACGAGCGGGAGGTGTTGAAGGAGTTGACGACCACCAGTGCCAGCGGGGCATAGACGAACACCAGCACCAGGGCGCTGAGCACCCCGAGCAGGCGGCGGGACCCGGACGACGGGCCCATCAGACGTTCTCCAACGCGCCGGTGCGCCGCACCAGGGCCAGGTAGACCAGCATCACGACGACGGGGATCATCGAGACCGCGGCCGCCAGCGGCTTGTTGTTGGCGGTGAGGAAGGTGTCGTAGACGACGTTGCCCAGCATCTGGGTGGTGCCGCCGACGATCTTGACCGCGATGTAGTCGCCCATCGTCAGTGAGAACGTGAAGATCGACCCGGCCACCAGGGCCGGGAACAGCGCCGGGAGCACCACCCGGCGGATCGTCAGCCACGGCCCGGCGCCGAGGTCGGCGGACGCCTCGAGCAGCGAGTCGGGGATCCGCTCGAGGCCGGCGTACAACGGCAGGATCATGTAGGGCAGCCACAGGTAGGCCAGCGTGATCACCGTGGCGGGCAGGCCGTAGCCCGGCCCGCTCATCCCGAACGGCGCCAACGCCCAGTCGATCGGGCCGGTGCTGGAGAACATCGCGCGCCAGGCGTAGGCCTTGACGAGGTAGGACGCCCACAGCGGCGTCAGCACCGCGATGACCAGGATGCGCTGCCAGCGCACACTGGCCACCTTCGCCATGAACAGCGCGATCGGGAAGGCCAGCAGAGCATCGATCAGGGTCACCAGCGCCGCCACCCCGAGGGTGCGCAGCGTGACGGCGCGATAGACGGGGACGGTGACGACGTCCTTGAGGTTGTCGAGGTTCCACTCGATGCGCACCTGGCCGGTGAAGTCGTCGACCGTCCAGAGCGAGGTGATGAACAGCGCCGCGAGGGCGCCGAGGTAGGCCACCCCCAGCCACAGCATGGGGGGCGTGAGCAGCCCCGCCAGCCGCAGCCGGGGGTGGCGGTGGAGGAATCCCGACATCGGTGACCGGTTCCGGGCCTCGGTCAGCCCTTGATCTCGGTCCAGGCCTGCGTCCAGTCGGAGTACGTCGTGCACTCCACGTCGGTCCTGCCGTCCAGGCACTCCGAGATCGGGGTGGTCCAGTAGTAGATCTGGTCGGCGAACGCCTCGTCACCGGCGTGGTACTCGTCGCAGAAGCCTTCGGTGGCGATGTCGCACGCCTTGGCGTTGGCGGGAGCCTCACCGAACCACTCGGCGACCGAGTCGTTGGCCTCCGGGCTGATGATGTGGTTCATCCACGCGTAGGCGCAGTTGGGGTGCTCGGCCTTGCTGCTGATCATCCAGGTGTCGGACCAGCCGGTCGCGCCCTCTTCGGGCAGGATCGCCTTGACCGGCGCCTTCTCGGCCTGGGCCAGGCTGACGATGATCTGCCAGGTGGTGCCGAGCACGGAGTCGCCGCTCTTGAACGCCGAGATCTCCTTGGTGTAGTCGGACCAGTACTCCCCGACCACGGTCTTCTGCTTCTTCAGCAGGTCGACCGCGGCGGCCAGCTGGTCGGCGTCGAGCGCGTAGGGGTCGGTGATGCCCAGGTCGGGCTGGGTCTTCATCAGGTAGAGAGCCGCGTCGGCGATGTAGATCGGGCTGTCGTAGGCCGTGACCTTGCCGGCGTAGGGCGAGTTCTCGTCGAACACCACGCCCCAGGAGGTGGGGGCGGGCTTGACGATGTCGGTGCGCCACATCAGCAGGTTGGCGCCGTAGCCGTGCGGGATGCCGTACATCTGGCCGTTGACGGAGTTCCAGTCACGGTCCTTGAGGAAGTCCCACACGTCGGCGTAGTTGGGCACCAGGTCGGTGTTGACCGGGGCCACGTCGCCGGCCGCGATCAGCCGCAGCGAGGCGTCGCCGGAGGCCGAGACCACGTCGTACTGGCCGGACTTCATCAGCTCGACCGCCTCGTCGGAGGTGGCGAAGGTCTTCACGTTGGCCTTGCACCCGGTCTCCTTCTCGAACGGGTGCACCCAGTCGTAGTTCTTGTCGGAGGAGCCGTCCTCCGCGTAGCCGGGCCAGGCCAGGATGTTGATCGCGCCCTCGTTGTCGCCCAGCGCGTCGGCCATCGGGATGTCGGGCACCTGGAACCCCTGGGGTGCGCTGGAGCCGCCGTCACTCGGGGTGTCGGTGCCGCCGCCCCCGGACTCCGCGCCGCAGGCAGCCACGGACAGCGCGAGCGCGGCCGTGCCGGCCAGCACCCGGAACCGTCGGTTGATCCTCATCTGTTTCTCCTTCGTGGTTGCGTGCCTGGCCCGGCGTCGGGCGTCCAGGCTCAGGGGGTGGTTGCTCCGTCGGCCGCCGGGTCCGCTGAGCCCGGGTCCGAGGCGGTGGGGGTGAGCGTGATGACGTGCTCGTCGGCCCAGCCCAGGTCGACGCGCTGGCCGCGCTGGCTGAGCGCCTGGTCGGCGCTGCCGTGGAGGTTCTGGCGCAGCACCGTGAGATGCCCGCCGCCGTCGAGGTCGACGCCGAAGTGGGTGACCGAGCCGAGGTAGGCGACCTCGGAGACCGTGCCGCTGGCCCGCGGCGGCTCGTCGGCGGCGGCGCCGTGGGCCGTCATGTGGATCTTCTCGGGGCGGATGCTGACGTGCCCGTCGCGGCCGAAGACCGCCCGGGCGGCCTCGCCCTTCAACAGGTTGGAGGTGCCGACGAAGCCGGCCACGAAGTCGGTGGCCGGGTGCTCGTAGAGCTCGGCGGGGGCGGCGACCTGCTGGATCTGCCCTTCGTTGAAGACCGCGATCCGGTCGCTCATCGTGAGCGCCTCCTCCTGGTCGTGGGTCACGAAACAGAAGGTGATGCCGACGTCGCGCTGGATCTGCTTCAGCTCGATCTGCATCTCCCGGCGCAGCTTGAGGTCCAGGGCGCCGAGCGGCTCGTCGAGCAGCAGCACCCGGGGCCGGTTGACCAACGCCCGGGCCAGGGCGACGCGCTGCCGCTGGCCGCCGGAGAGCTGGCTCGGCCGCCGGTCGGCGTACCCGGAGAGGCGGACGGTGTCGAGCGCCTCGAGCGCGCGCTCGCGGCGCTCCTTCTTGGCGATCTTCTTGACCCGCAGGCCGTACTCCACGTTGGCGAGCACGTCCATGTGCGGGAACAGGGCGTAGTCCTGGAAGACGGTGTTGACGTCGCGGGCGTACGGCGGTCGGCCGGTGACGTCCTCGCCGCCGAGCAGCACCCGGCCGCTCGTCGGCTCCTCGAAGCCGGCGACCATCCGCAGCACCGTGGTCTTGCCCGAGCCCGACGGGCCGAGCATCGAGAAGAACTCGCCGTCGGCGATGGTCAGGTCGACCCCGTCGACCGCCACCACGTCGCCGAACCGCTTGGACACGCCGGACAGCTCGACCGCGGGCGTGGTCGCGCCGGTGTCCTTCGCGTTGCCCAGGTCGGTGGGGGCGGCGTGCGTCATCGGTGCCTGTGCCTGTTCGTCGGTGCCTGCCGGGAGCCTCGCCCGGACGGGGCCGGCGGGCCATGTTGCTGAAACGCTGCCCGCCGACTGGTCCCGACGATCCACGCACCCTATCCGCGCGGATTCCGGCGGGACAACGGCTCCACGCCGCCGAATTCGTTGCAGTTGTGTAAACGTCGGGGCGTCGCAGATGGGGCGGTGAGGCGTCGCAGACGGTGGGGCGAGGCGTCGCAGACGGTGGGGTGAGGATGGTCAGTGAGGGTCGGCCATCGCCTCGGCCCGGCGGATGACGTCGGCGCAGAAGCGCTCCAGGTCGGCGACGTGGTCGACGTACTGCGACGGCTTGAGCGCGAACGTGGTGAAGCCGGCCTCGAGCTGGGCCGGGATGGCGGCCATCGCGCGGCCGAGATCGGCGGGGGAGTGGTCGTCGGGGAAGACGGCCCGGGTCCCGCCGACCATCTCCAGCTCGGCGAGGTCGCGGCCCGCCGCGGAGAACGCCTCGCCGAGCGTCCGCATGTCCTCGTCGCTGGGCGCTCCGAGGGGATGGAAGCCGTGGCCGTGGCGGACCAGGCGCCGGAGCAGGGCGCCGTGTAGCCGCTGCCCGCCGAACCACAACCGCGGGCCGTCCGGGTGGAAGGCGCGCGGCTCGAGGGTGACATCGCGGAAGGAGAAGTAGCGCCCTTCGAACGACAAGGGCCCGGGCTGCCAGGCGAGGCGCATGATCTCCAGCTGCTCGTCGAGGATCTTGCCGCGCTCGGCGAACGGCACCCCCAGGGCGGCGTACTCGTCGCGGCTCCAGCTGACGGTCGGCTGCACCACCAGCCGACCGCCGCTGAGCAGGTCCAGGGTTCCGAGCTCGCGTGCCAGCAGCAGCGGATGCCGCAGCGGGGCCAACACGGCGGCCGCGACGAGACGCAGCCGCGTGGTGACCGCCGAGATCGCCGAGAGGAGCATCAGGGAGTTCGGCCACGGAGTGTCCGGCTCCTGGTTGCCGGGCAGGGCGTACATCCGCGGGTTGCTCATCAGGCCCTGGTCGCTGGCGTCGGGCCCGAGGACGACGTGTTCGCTGATCATCACGCCGTCGAAGCCGGCATCCTCGGCGACCCTGGCCCATCGGACCAGCTCGGGCAGGTCCGGTCGAGGGCCCATGGTCCAGTTCTCGCTCAGCATCAGGACCATGCGGGGCGTGGCCATCGCGTGCTTCCTCCTTGTGTTGACCCGGCAGAAGTTCAGGCGCAGGAGTGCGAGGTTCTGCCGGGTCAACCCGAGGTTCTGCCGGGTCGAGGTCAGGTGACCAGGTCGGCGACGGCGTCCTCGTTCTCGTCCGAGCGGCGCACGGCGCCGATGATGGTGCCGATCACGAAGGCGATGAACGGGGACAGGACCAGGACCCAGCCCAAGGTGTTGAGGCCGAAGGTCTGGACGGTCGGGTCGACGTCAGGCTGCGTGGTGCCGGCGAGCAGTCCGAACCGCGACATCACGAGGTAGGCCCCCGCGACGAGGAAGAGGGCTGAGAGCGCGGGCGCGATCAGCGTGTTCCAGACCCGGGTGTCCTCGCGGGTGCGCCGGAAGTAGGCGATCACCGCCAGGGAGACCAGGACCTCCACCACGACGATGGCCAACACCGCCACCGCGCTGAACCAGAGGAACATGTTGCCCACCGGGTCCTTGTCCGTCGCGGCGAACCAGGTGATCACTGCGCCCGACACGGCCGACGTCGCGAGCGCGCCGACCAACGGCGACCCCTGCTTGTTCACGTGGTCGAGTGCCCGGGGCAGCACACCCGCCCGGCCCATGGAGTAGAAGTAGCGAGCGGCGGAGTTCTGGAAGGCCAGCAGCCCGGCGAACAGGCTGGAGAGGACCAGCCAGCTCATGGTGGTGGCCAGCCAGCCGCCGACGTACTCGCTGGCGACCGAGAAGAGCACCTCCTCGGGGGCGCCGAGGTCCTCACCCGCGTGGGCGACCACCTGGTCGATCACCTGGCTGCTGCCCAGCGCGCTCACCATGGCGAAGGAGGTGATCGCGAACAAGGCGGCGATCAGGCCCACCGCGGTGTAGGTCGCGATCGGCACGGCCCGCTTCGGGTCCTTGGTCTCCTCGGCATAGATCGCGGTGGCCTCGAAGCCGATGTAGGACGCGAAGGCGAAGGCCAGCGCGATGCCGGCGCCGCCGCCGAACCCGCCGGCGAAGATGCTGCTGGGAGAGAAGGACGCGGCGAGGTCGAAGCCCTCGGGCCCGCCACCCTTGAAGAGCACGGCCAGCGCCGTGACCGCCAGGGAGGTGACCTCGAGGAGCATCAGCACACCCAGCACCTTGGCGCCGATGTCGACCTGCAGGATCGAGAGCAGGGTGACGATCGCCCAGGCGAAGAAGCACCAGGCCCCACCACGCGAAGTCGGTGCCGAGCTTGGCGTTGAGCTGTCCCTCGGCGACGGCGCCGAAGAAGCCGAAGATGGCCAGCTGGATGGTGATGTACGGCGAGCAGCGACACGAACGCCGAACCGACGCCCGGCACCAGCCCGAGACCGCGGCCGACGTAGGCGAAGAACGCGCCGGCGTTGCTGACCTTCTCGCTCATCGCGGCGTAGCCGACGCTGAAGAGCAGCAGCACCAGCCCGACGACGAGGTAGGCCCCAGGGGCGCCGGCGCCGTTGCCGAGGACGATCGCGACGGGGACGGCACCGGTCATGCCGACCAGCGGCGCCGCGGCGGCGACGACGAAGAAGACGACGCCGGCGATGCCGAGCTTGTTCTTGGCGAGCTTCTCGCCGGGCAGCAGCTCGTGGGGCTCGGGATGGGACGTCGTGGGCTCAGAGTTGCTCATGCGCTCTCTCCGGGTTGCGGTGGACTCGGTGTGCGTCGCTCCGAGACGACGCGGAGACGGTGTGCGCCAGGTCACACGTATTCCGTTCGGGTCCGTACGATAGGGCCCAAACAATCTCGGCCACAAGGACCCGGCCCGACATTCGGGCAGCCTTGACCCGGTCGGTCAGGTCCCCCTACGTTGGGCAAATACGTTTGGACCCGAACGATCTAGCCGCCATGGCCACGAGCGGTACGCCGACCGAGAGGACCTGCGATGACCCAGCACGCCCCCGGCGCGTCCTCCGCCGCCGACGCCTCGGGCGACGTGGCCGTCGTCGAGGGCGTCGAGGTCGACACCCGGCACTGGATCGGCGGCCGGCGGGTCTCCTCCGCCACCACCTTCGACGACCTGTCGCCGATCGACGAGAGCGTCATCGCGCGGGTGCATGCTGGCGGCGCGGACGAGGTGAACCTGGCGGTGACTGCCGCCCGCGCCGCCTTCCCCGCCTGGGCCGCGCTGCCGGTGGCCGAGCGCTCGGCGATCCTGCGGCGCGTCGCCGACGGAGTCGAGGCCCGGGTCGAGGAGCTCTCGCGGGTGGAGACCCGCGACAACGGCTCGCTGATCCGCTCGCACCGACGTGGCGTGATGCCGCGGGTGGCGATGAACTTCCGCTTCTTCGCCGACTATGCCGAGGAGCAGCTGGGCCACCCCGACATGGAGGTGCGCGGTCATCGTGAGCGGGTGACCTACGACCCCGCCGGCGTGGTCGCGATCATCACCCCGTGGAACGCCCCGCTGATGCTGGCCACCTGGCGGATCGGGCCGGCGCTGGCCGCGGGCAACACCGTGGTCCTCAAACCCCCGGAGTGGGCGCCGCTGACCGCGAGCCTGCTGGCCGACATCATGGCCGAGGCCGGGGTGCCCGACGGTGTCTTCAACGTCGTGCAGGGGCTCGGCGCCGACGCGGGTGCGCCGCTCACCGCGCACCCGGGCCTGAGCCGACTCGCCTTCACCGGGTCGGTCCCGACGGCCAGCCTGGTCGCGGCGGCGGCCGCGCGCAACGTCGTACCCCTCAGCTTCGAGCTCGGCGGCAAGTCGCCCTACGTCGTCTTCGGTGACGCCGACCTCGACCTGGCCGTCGACCTGGCCGTCGAGCAGTTCGACAACGCCGGCCCGGGCTGTCTCAAGGCGGCCCGGATGCTCGTCCACTCGAGCCTCGTGGAGGAGTTCACCGAGCGTGTCGTCGCGAAGGCCTCCCGGCTCACGCAGGGCGACCCGCGCGACGACGACACCGACGTCGCGGCGCTGATCCACCGCCGCCAGTTCGACCAGATGGTCGGCTTCGTCGAGCGGGCGAAGGCCGACGGCGCCCGGGTGCTGCTCGGCGGCGGACCCAACGCCGACCTGGGTGGCCTCTACTTCCAGCCCACGATCATCGTCGACGCGCCGCCCGGCTCGGAGATCCTGACCGAGGAGGTGTTCGGCCCGATCACCACGATCGAGTCGTTCGACTCCGAGGAGGAGGCGGTGGCCCTGGCCAACGACACCCGCTTCGGACTGGCCGCGACCCTCGCCACCGGCAACCCCGACCGCGCCGAACGGGTCTCCGCGGCGCTCGATGCCGGCACCGTCTGGGTCAACTGCTTCTTCGTGCGCGACCTGGGTGCCCCCTTCGGCGGCAACGGCCGGTCGGGGATCGGCCGTGAGGGCGGCATCTGGAGCTTCGACTTCTACACCGACATCAAGAACAGCGTCTTCAGCCCCACCGGCTGGAAGGAGTGACCATGGGTGAGGTGGTGGGCGCCGGCGTCCTGGCGCACGTCCCGACGATCATGCTGCCCGAGGAGACCCGGCGCGAGCTCAACAACGGACCGGACTTCACCCTGGTCGACGCGCTGCACCAGCTGCGTCGCGACGTCTTCGAGACCGTCGACTACGACACGGTCGTGGTGCTCGACTCCCACTGGTTCACCACCGTGGAGTTCGTCGTGACCGCACAGGACCGCCGCGCCGGACTGTTCACGGCCGAGGAGCTGCCGCGCGGCATGTGCCGCATCCCCTACGACTGGGTCGGCGATCCGGAGCTCGCGTGGGCGATGGACCGGCTCGACGCCCGGCACTCCACCTGGGTGACGGCGATCGACGACCCCTACCTGCCGATGTACTACGCCACCCTCAACCTCTGGAAGTTCCTCGGCGAGGGGCTCGACAAGAGGTGGATCTCGGTCAGCGTCGCGCAGACCGGTGAGCTCGAGGACTTCCTTCGCGCCGGCCGGGTGCTGGGCGACGCCATCGCCGAGACCGACCGCAAGGTGCTGGTGCTCGCGTCGGGAGCGCTGTCCCACACCTTCTGGAAGCTGCGCCAGCTGCGCGACCACGAAGCCGCCGGCGTCGAGCACATTCGCACCCCCGAGGCCTACGCCGCCGACATGGAACGGATCGCCTGGTTCAAGGAGGGCGACCACGCCACGGTGCTCGAGACGATGCCGGCGTTCATGCCCTACCGGCCCGAGGCGATGTTCGCCCACTACCTCATGCTCGCCGGCGCGTTGGGTGAGGACGCCAACACCTCCCGCGCCCGGCAGTACGGCGACTACGAGAACTCCATCGGCACCGGCCAGGTGCACCTGTGGTTCGATCGGCCCGAGGGAGGGTTCCCGCGCCCGCGGGCCACGCCCGAGGACCCGGAGTACCTCCGCCAGATGGGCAACCCCGGCGCCGACGTCCCGGCCGCCGGCTGACCCCCGCCACGACCGAGAGCCCCGGACACCGAGAGAGAGCGCGATGCGAGAGACACGACGGATCCTGCTGGACGGCTACCCCGTCGACGTGGTGCGCGACGGCGACGACCTGGTGGCCGGCGACGGCCGGGTCACCGCGATCGCCGACGCCGTCCACCTGCCGCCGGTGACGCCGTCGAAGATCATCTGCGTGCACCTCAACTACCGCTCGCGCGTCGACGAGATGATGACCAAGCTGCCTCCGGCGCCGACGTACTTCCACAAGCCGGTGTCGGCGCTCAACTCCCACGACGCCGCCGTGGTGCGCCCCGAGCTGTGCAAGTGGCTCAACTACGAGGGCGAGATCGCCATCGTGATCGGCCGCACCTGCCGCAACGTCTCGCCCGAGGAGGCCGGTGACTACATCCGCGGCTACACCGTCGCCAACGACTACGGTCTGCACGACTTCCGCGACACCGACTCCGGCTCGATGCTGCGCGTCAAGGGCTCCGACACCCTGTGCCCGGTCGGCCCGGGCGTGGTCGAGGGCTGGGACTTCCGTGGCAAGCGGCTCCGCACGATCGTCAACGGCGAGGTGAAGCAGGACGCGACGACCGACGAGATGGAGTGGGACATGCACTATCTCGTCGCCGACATCGCGAGGACGATCACGCTGCAGCCGGGCGACCTGCTGCTGTCGGGCACGCCGGCCATCTCGCGCACCGTCTATCCCGGCGACGTCGTCGAGGTCGAGGTCGAGGGGCTCGGCACGCTGCGCAACCACATCGTCACCGGCCCGACGCCGATCCGTGACGACGTGGGCGCCCAGCCGACCGAGACCGAAGAGGTGCTCTCCACCGCCCAGGGCGGCGACTGGGAGTTCCGCGGCATCCGGCCGCCCAAGCCTCCCGCCTCGGAGATCTGAGGTGGCCCCGGGGGAGCGGCGTCCGCTGATCGCCATCCCGTCGCGGTTCTCGCAGAGCGCGTCGGCGCTGCGACACCGGGCCGAGGTCGGCTCGCACAACCTGGTCACCGCGGTCTTCGCCGCCGGCGGCGAGCCGCTGCTCGTGCACCCGCACGCTCCAGGCGGCGCGGTGTCCGACGACGAGGTCTCGGCAAGGCTGGCCTGGGCCGACGGCATCCTGCTGCCCGGCGGCGGCGACCTCTCGGGCCGCTGGTCGGCGCAGGGGCACCACCACACGCTCTACGACGTCGACGAGGAGCAGGACGCCTTCGACCTGGCGGTCGCGCGGGTCGCCCTGGCGCGGCGCATCCCGTTGCTCACCATCTGCCGGGGCACCCAGGTGCTCAACGTCGCGCTCGGCGGCACGCTGGTGCAGGACATGGACGAGCACGACAGCGAGCTCGCCCACCACCGCAACCACGTCCACCACGTCACCGTCGACCACCGGACCCGGGCGGCGCAGGTGGTCGGCGAGTCGGTCGAGGTCTCCTGCTACCACCACCAGTGCCTCGCCGACCTGGGCGAGGGCCTGGTCGTCACCGCGCGCTCGGAGGAGGGCGTGATCGAGGCGGTCGAGCTGCCGGCGTACGACGGGTGGTACCTCGGCGTCCAGTGGCATCCCGAGGACACCTGGCAGACCGAGCCCAAGCAGCTCGACGTGGTCCGCGCCCTGGTCGACGCCGCCCGCTGAGCGCGAGCGACGCCGACCTTGCTCCGGCGGGCCGTCAGCCGGCCGCGTCGCCGAAGCGCTCCGCGGCGTCGAGCAGCGTGGCCTGCAGCTCGGGGTTGTGGTCGAACCGGCCGGCCAGCGCCGCGGCCTGCAACGCGGCCCCGGTGAACACCGCACGGTCGTCCCACCACGGCGGCCGCGGGGGCTTCGGCCACCACTTCCGCCAGCCGGTGCCGCAGATGTCGTCGACCTCCTCCATGAACGCGCCGCCGACGTCGCCGCCGCGTCCGCCGACGACGATGATCGCCGCCTCGAGCGCGTCGGCGACCAGCTGGGCGCCCACCTCGGCCTCCCCGGGAGGGATCGGCTGCGGGTTGAGGCTGACCTTCTCGCCGGCCTGCTCCGCGAAGCGCCGGCTTCCGACATAGCGCGGGATCAGGGCGTCCCACGCCTGCGGGTTGATCTTGGCCACCAGGGCCAGGAACTCACGGTTCACTGTCTGTACCTCCGTCCTCGGTCCGCGCGAGGTGCGCGGGCATCCGACCTAGAGGACCGAGGTCCTGGCCTCTCGGATACGCCGAGGGCCGAGGCGACCTGGCTCGGTCCGGCACTGGCGTTCTGGGTGCCGACCCCGCCTGGGAGGATGCAGTCATGACAGCGTCCGTGGGGAGCGAGCCGCTCGAGGCGCTGGAGCTCCGCCGCTCACTGGTGGCCGACCTCCATGCGCGTCCGGCGCCCCGGCTGCGGGCGCCCGCCACGGTGGCCTTCGCCGCGTTCCTGCCGGCCGCGGGCGCCGCCGGTCGCGACCGCGCCCACGACCGGGAGATCGCCGAGCAGGTCGAGGCCGAGGTCTCCGTGGAGGAGCACCACGAGTTCGCGTCGTTCACCGCGGTCGTCCCGGGCGCGCAGGACACGCTGTTCGACCCCGCCCGGGTGCCGTTGACGCCGGAGTGGGCCGCCGCGGTCGGCGGTCCGCGCGCGGTGGCGGTGCTCGTCGAGGTGGTGCCGATGCCGGCCGACGACGCGGCCGTGGTCGCCCTCGCCAAGCAGCACCTCGACTCCACCGACCTGCTCATCTCCCAGGTGCAGGAGCAGCAGATCACCGTGGCCACCGACTTCCGGATCGACGGCCAGGGCTGCCTGCGGTTCCTGGTGATGGCAAGCCCGGAGATGGGGCCCGGGCGCACCGGCCGGGTGGTCCGCCGGCTGATCGAGATCGAGACCTACCGAGCGCTCTCGATGCTCACGCTGGAGTCCGCGGGGACGATCGGGTCCCGGCTGGGTGAGCTGGAGCCGCGACTGCTCGACCTGGCCGAGCGGATCGACGACGAGTCCCACTCGACGGAGGACACCCTCCACGAGCTGCTGCGGGTCAGCGCCCAGCTGGAGGAGCTGGCCAGCCGGCACGACTTCCGGTTCGCCGCGGCCCGCGCCTACGAGGCGATCGTGGCCGACCGCCTGGCCGCCCTGGGGGAGACCCGGTTCGGCGGCCGGCAGCTGCTGCGCGAGTTCCTCGCGCTGCGCTACACGCCCGCGATGCGGACCGTGGCCTCCACCGAACGACGGCTCGCCCGGGTGATCGAACGGGCCGGTCGTGCCGGCGACCTGCTGCGGGCTCGGGTCGACGTGGCCCGCTCGGCCCAGAACGCCCAGCTGCTGGAGAGCCTCGACCGTCGTTCGGAGGCGCAGCTGCGCCTGCAGCACGCGGTCGAGGGACTATCGGTGGTGGCGGTGAGCTACTACGCTGTCGGGCTGCTGGGCTACGTGCTGGCTCCGGTGGCGCACTGGGCCGACATCGACAAGGAGTACCTCCAGGCCGCGGCGATCCCGGTCGTGCTGCTCTTCGTCTGGCTCGGCGTACGCCGGGTGCGCCACGGGCTCCACGGACCCACCCGATCCTGAGACCGGAGACAAGGACAGGAGGACCGGGAATGGACATGACGGAGCACCTCATCCGCTATGGCGGCGGTTTCGGACCGCGGGTGATCGAGCGCGCCGCCGGGGCCTATGTCTACGACACCGAGGGCCGCGCCATCCTCGACTTCACCTCGGGGCAGATGAGCGCGGTGCTCACCGCGGTGCCGACCAGCGCCGCGACGTCGTGCCGGGCGTCGCCGCGGACGACCAGGGCCAGCTCGACGCGACGGTCGCGCACCACGAACTGGTACTGCACCACGTCGGGGTAGGCGGCCAGCGGCGCGCGCAGCTGGTGGGGTGCACCCGCACGTCGCCGTTCCGGCCGGGCAGTCGGAGGATCTCGCCGGTGCGTCCGCCCACGGCGGCGATGCGCTGCCAGGGCATCCCGGCCGGGTTGGGGCCGTCGGCCATGGTCACCGAGTCGGTCAGCTCGTAGCGGATCAGTGGCTGGGTCAGGTTGGCCAGGTTGGTGAGCAGCAGGCGGTGCCCGGGGGTGCCGGCCGGCACCGGAGCGCCGTGCTCGTCGACGACCTCGATGATCACCATGTCCTCGGCGACGTGCAGGCCGACGCCGAGCGGACAGCTGAGGGCCACCGGACACGCCTCGGTGGTGACGTAGGCGTTCCGGGGCGGACGCCCCAGGCGTCGTGGATCCGCTCGGCGTGGTCGGCGGTCTGTACCTCCGACCCGGTGCCGACGACGGTGGGTGAGATCCGCAGCCGGCCGGCCTGCTGCTCGGCGGCGAGCAGCGCGATGTTGGTGGGGTAGCCGAGCAGCGCCTCGGGCTGGAACTCGTTGAGCGCGGCCACCGCCTCGGCCACCGGGTGGTCCGAGATGTCCGGCGGCTGGACGGCGGCGCCGGCGTGCATGCCGGCGAAGATGCGTCGCGACATGAACAGCGGGCTGGTGACCCCACCCCGACCAGCCGGAGGCCGGGTCGGGCGCCGAGCCGCATCATGCCGCGGAGCGTGGTCGCCAGCGCCAGCCGGAGCTCGTCGGGGCGGTAGGCGAACACCCCACGGGCGCCGGTGGTGCCGGAGGTGGCGAAGACCTCGAACCCGTCCGCGAACGGCGTGTGTCCGTCGGGCCCGGCCAGGTGGGCGTCGATGGCGTCGATGCGCAGCCGCGGGTCGGTCACGACGTCGTCGTAGTGGTCCATCATCGTCGCCTTGGTCAGCACCGGCAGGTCCTGCAGGGGACGGTCGGCGGCGTCGGCGCCCAGCGCCTCGCGATAGTACGGCGACCGCTCGACGGCGTGCTGGACGAGCGAGCGCAGCGCCGCGCGCTGGTGGCCCTCCACCTCCGCCCGGGTCCACCGGTCGCGGGCGGCGAGCTCCCCGACCAGGGAGGTGAGCGGGTTGGTGACGGTGGTCATCGCGACTCCTTCAGGCCCATCAGGTAGGCGGTGAACATGTCGACGAAGGCCTCCTCCGCGATGCCCCCGGGCTCGAGCAGCCGCTCGAGCCGGACTCCCCGCGACAGCGCCGCCGCCGCGGGCCACCTCCGTCGGCGTCAGCCGGGCCGGACCCCGTGGCGCTCGCACACGCCCCGCACCAGGTCGGCGATCCACTCGATCTGGCGTGCCTGCAGGGCGCGCGCCCGCTCCCGCAGCTCGGGCCGCGACGCGGCGTAGGTCCAGAACTCCACGGTCAGCGGCGTCATCCCGGGCTCCCGCTCGCCGGCCCGGTGCAGGTCGCGAGCGGCGGCTCGGACGGCCTCCTCGAAGGTGGCGCCCTCGGCCATCCGGTGCCGCTGGGACTGCGCCCGGTCGACCAGGTGCTCGTCGAGCATGGCGAGGAACAGGTCGTCCTTGCCGCCGAAGTTCGAGTAGAGCGCGCCCGTGGTGTAGCCCGCCCGCCGGGCGATCTCGCCGACCGAGGCGTCGTGGAAGCCGCGCTCGAGGAAGCACTCGCGGGCGGCCGCAAGCAGGGCGGCGCGCGTCCGGGCCTGGGTCTCGACCCTGCTGGGTGGGTGGTCGGTGCCGGTCGCGTCGCGCTTCACGGATAACACTGTTATGCAAATAACGACGCTATGTCAAGGGTCGCGACCGGCCACCCGCCGACCGGCCGACGCGGTCGCCCGACGCCGGCCGGTGTCCCGCTCAGACGGTCGACCAGATGTCGTCGTGGACGGAGCCGGCGATGAAGTTGGTGGACCCGTTGGCCACCAGCTCGAGGTACTTCTCGTCCGCCATCAGGGTGCCCATCATCGCCTCGAGCCCGGCGAGGTTGTCGTACTGCGCCGCCCAGCCGACCCGGTTGGGGTTGCCTCCCACGGGCACGGCGACGGTGACCTCCGTGCCGGTCAGCTCCTTGATGTAGGCGGCGATCTCCTGGGCGAACATCATCGACTCCCGGATCTTGCCGGGGGCGATGCTGGCACTCCGGTAGAACGCGATCATGGCGGTTTCCACTCGGCCGGACTCGCGCGTGGTGCCCCGAGCGCATCGCGCCTGACAAATCTCCACCGTCCCACGGCCGTCCGTCGTCGTCGACATGGCCCGATGGGGCTATCGCCGCGGTCCGCCGCCCGGCCGGCGCGGACACCGGCCCGCCGCGGGTCCCGGCAGGAGAGAATGGGCGGACCGGGGGCTCCGAGGACGAAGGACGGCGCAGGATGGACATGACGGAGCACCTCATCCGCTACGGCGGCGGTTTCGGACCGCGGGTGATCGAGCGCGCCGCCGGCGCCTATGTCTACGACACCGAGGGCCGCGCCATCCTCGACTTCACCTCGGGGCAGATGAGCGCGGTGCTCGGCCACGCCCATCCCGACATCGTGGCCACCGTCTCGCGCCAGGTGGCCGAGCTCGACCACCTGTTCAGCGGCATGGTGAGCCCGCCGCTGCTGGAGCTCGGCGGGCGGCTGGCCGAGACGCTGCCACCGCAGCTGAGCAAGATGATGCTGCTGACCACGGGCGCGGAGTCCAACGAGGCGGCGATCAAGCTCGCCAAGCTCTTCACCGGCGGCTTCGAGATCGTGTCCTTCGACCGGTCCTGGCACGGGATGACGGCGGGCGCCTCGGCGGCGACGTACTCCGCCGGCCGCAGGGGCTACGGACCGGCGATCCCGGGCAACCTCGTGCTGCCCACCCCGCACGCCTACCGGTCGCCGTTCCGGCATCCCGACGGGAGCTATGACTGGGAGGCCGAGCTCGACTACGGCTTCGGGCTGGTCGACCAGCAGTCGTCGGGCAGCCTCGCGGCATGCCTGGTGGAGCCGATCCTCAGCTCCGGCGGCATCGTCGACCTGCCGCTCGGCTACCTCGCCCGCCTGCGTGAGCACTGCGACCGGCGGGGCATGCTGCTGATCCTCGACGAGGCGCAGACCGGCCTCGGCCGCACCGGCACGATGTACGCCTTCGAGCGCGACGGCGTCGCCCCCGACATCCTCACGCTCTCCAAGACGCTCGGCGCCGGGCTTCCCGTGGCCGCCACGATCACCACCCCCGAGATCGAGCAGGCCTGCTTCGACCGCGGCTTCCTGTTCTTCACCACGCACGTGTCCGACCCGCTCGCGGCGGCCGTCGGGCTCACGGTGCTCGACGTGATCCGGCGCGACGACCTGGTGGCCCGCGCGGCCAAGCTCGGCGCCCTGCTGCGCGAGCGCCTGGAGGCCCTGGAGTCGTCGTACGACGTCGTCGGCGACGTCCGCGGTCGCGGGCTGCTGCAGGGCCTGGAGCTGGTCACCGACAAGGCGTCCAAGACCCCTGCCGACGGACTGGGGCAGGAGATCACCCGGCGCTGCCTGGAGGCGGGCCTCCACCTCAACATCGTGCAGCTGCCCGGCATGGGCGGCATCTTCCGGCTCGCCCCGCCGCTGACGATCGGCGAGGACGAGCTGCACGCCGGCCTGGACATCCTCGACGCGGCGATCGGCGGCGCGCTCGGCGGGGCGTCGACCCGGGCGTGAGCGCGCAGGGTTGACTGGGGTCATGGATGACCACGGGGGAACCGCCGACACCACCAAGGACGAGCTGCTCGGCTGGCTCGACGCCAAGCGGCGGCACATCGCCACCCAGGTCGAGGCGATGCCGCCCGAGGCGCGGGCGCGCTCGTTCGTGCCGTCGGGCTGGACGCCGCGCGGCCTGGTCCGGCACCTGACGCTCGACGTCGAGCGCTTCTGGCTGCGCGCGGTCGTGGCGGGGGAGTCCGTCGACCTGCCGACCGGCTACGACGGCTGGCTGGCGCCCGAGGACCAGTCGGACGACGAGCTGCTGGCGGCCTATGCCGCCGAGTGCGCGCTCGGCAACGACGCCCTGGCCGACCTCGACCTCGACGCCGCGCCCCGCTGGTGGTTCGACGACTCGCCGATGTACTCCACGGTGCGCGAGGTGCTGCTGCACGTGCTGGTGGAGACCGCCACGCACGCCGGCCATCTCGACGTCAGCCGCGAGCTCGCCGACGGTGGTCAGCGGCTGGTGCTCGACACTCCGGACTGACCTCCCGCTCAGGTCAGGAACGGCAGCAGGATGACGTAGCTGCCGATCAGCAGCGTCCCCTCGGAGCGCGTGACCAGGCGGCTGGTGAACAGGAACACCAGTGCCAGCAGGGAGGTCGCGACCATCGCGCCGACCCCGACGACGGCCAGGTTGTCGGCGCCCTCCGGTCCTGGAGCCAGCAGGGCGACGGTGCCGCCGACCGCGAGGGAGTTGAACATGTTGGAGCCGAGCAGGTTGCCGACCAGCAGATCGGTGCGGCCCTGGGAGGCGGCCTGCGTGGAGGTCACGATCTCGGGCAGGGAGGTGCCGATCGCGACGATCGTCATGCCGACGAAGCCACCGGACAGGCCGAAGTCGCCGGCGACGCCGATCGCGCCGTAGACCAGGACCTGGGCGGCGAGCACCACCCCGAGCATCCCCAGCACGGTCTGCCACACGGGACTGCGGGCCTCGGCGCTGCGCTCGGGCGCGTTGTCGGCGGCCTGCTCGGTGAAGCTGTCGGGGCGGTCGCGGCCGGTGAGCAGGATGATCGCGAGGACGCCGACCAGGACGGCGAGCAGGATCAGCCCCTCGGTCGAGCTCAGCCCGTCGTGGACGAACCAGCCGAACAGCGCCGTGGCGCCGATGCCGAGCGGGACCTCGCGTCGGATGGTGCCCGCGTCGACGGTGATCCCGGTGGCCACCAGTGCGGCGATCCCGAGCACCAGGGTGAGGGCCGGAGCGGCGTACGACGTCACGGTCAACGGCGATCCGCAGCCCCGTTGGAGCCGATGATGTTGCCGAGCGCGATGTCGGCCCCGCCCTCCGCCGCCGCGATGCCCGACACGACCAGCTCGGGGGCCGACGTACCGAACCCGATGACGACGGCCCCGACGACCACGGCCGGCAGCCCCCACCGCAGCGACAGCGCCGCCGCGCCGGCGACGAACGCGTCGGCGGCCTTCGCGAGCACCACGACGCCGGCCGCGATCGCCAGCAGGTGCAGGAGCATGCCTGAGGGTACTGGCCCCCGGCCGCGGGGAGGGTCGCGTGGCGGCGGCGTCAGGCGCGCGGCGGCTGCTGGGTGACCACGATGCCGGGCGAGCGCAGGGTGACCTCGTGCACGACGAAGTCGTAGACGCCCTGCCGCAGCTCCACCATCGCCGTGAAGGGGTCGCTGCTGTCGTGCGTGAACGACACGTCGATGGTGCGGGCGGTCGGACTGCTTACCGGGATCTGCGCCTGGGTGTCGCCGACGAAGACGACGATGGTGCCGGTGCGGCCGGCGTAGGGCCAGACCTCGACGTCGAGCGTCAGCACCCGGGCGCCGGCGGCGACGCCGGAGAAGATCGCGTTGACCGTGGGGTGGTCGTTGTCGAAGGTCGCCGGGAGCCGCCACCAGATCTGGTCGTTGCCGGCCGACCAGTCGCCGGCATAGGCGTCGAGGTAGCCCTCGGGGGAGGCCTGGTAGGGGTACTTCGGGCTGAGCCGGTGGCTGGGAGTGCCGAGCAGGTCGATCGGGAAGCCCCGCCGCTGCAGCCGGGAGGCCCGCTCGGAGGCGGTCGGTGCCGCCGAGCCCGGCGTGCTGACCACCGAGCCGGTCGCGAGGTCCACCACGTCGTGCACGTGTGCGTCGATCGGCGGGCGGGACGCCTCGTGCGCGCTGGTCGGGTCCATGGCGAGACCTCCGGGAGGAAGGGCTCCCGGGGCGGATCAGGATGCGCCCGGGTCGGGTCCAGAGTACGTCGGGGGGTGCGACGGGCTCGTCCGACCCGGTCCCTCTCGCGATCGCTCAGGGGGTGGGTCCTACGGTGGCGACATGGAGTTTCGATACCTCGGCAACAGTGGACTCAAGATCAGCGAGATCACCTACGGCAACTGGCTCACCCACGGGTCGCAGGTCGAGAACGACGCGGCGACGGCGTGTGTCCGCGCGGCGCTCGACCACGGCATCAGCACCTTCGACACCGCCGACGTCTATGCCAACACCGTGGCGGAGAGCGTGCTCGGCGAGGCGCTGAAGGGGGAGCGGCGCGAGAGCCTGGAGATCTTCACCAAGGTCTACTGGCCCACCGGGCCGAAGGGCAAGAACGACACCGGGCTGTCCCGCAAGCACATCATGGAGTCGATCAACGGCTCGCTGACCCGGCTGCAGACCGACTACGTCGACCTCTACCAGGCGCACCGCTTCGACACCGAGACGCCGCTGGAGGAGACGATGCAGGCCTTCGCCGACGTCGTCCGCCAGGGCAAGGCGCTCTACATCGGCGTCAGCGAGTGGACGGCCGACCAGATCCGCGCCAGCCACGAGCTGGCGACCGAGCTCGGCGTCCAGCTGATCTCCAGCCAGCCGCAGTACTCCATGCTCTGGCGGGTCATCGAGGGCCAGGTCGTGCCCGCCTGTGAAGAGCTCGGCATCAGCCAGATCGTGTGGAGCCCGATCGCCCAGGGCGTGCTGACCGGGAAGTACCAGCCCGGTCAGGCACCGCCCGCTGGCTCGCGCGCCACCGACGAGAAGGGCGGCGCCGACATGATCAGCCGGTTCATGCGCGACGACATCCTCGAGCGTGTGCAGCGGCTGCGCCCGATCGCCGACGAGGCCGGCCTCACGATGGCCCAGCTCGCCGTCGCCTGGGTGCTGCAGAACGACAACGTCGCCGCAGCCCTCGTTGGCGCCTCCCGACCCGAGCAGGTCGAGGAGAACGTCAAGGCCGCCGGCGTCCGGCTCGAGGCCGAGGCCATGAAGGCGATCGACGAGGCGCTCGGCGACGTGGTGGTGAGCGACCCGGGCATGACCGCGCAGAACTCACCGAGGAAGCGGGCCGTCTGAGGAGGACTCCTCGTCGGGTCTCGTGCGTCGTCAGGCGGTCCGATCGCGCCGTTCGTCGGTATCGGTCACGAACGCCACGACGGTGCGTACGACGGCGGGATCGCTCAGCAGACGACGGTGGCCGAGGCCGTCGGTCGTGACCAGGTGGGCGTCGACCGCGTCGGCGAGCTCGACGGCGTCGGCGTAGGGCGTCTGCCGGTCGCCGCGGTCCGCGACGACCAGCGTGGCCACCGGGTCGAGGTGGCCGGCCTGCGTCACGGCGTCGAAGTCGCGGCCGGGGATGCCCGTGAGTGCCTCGACCTGACGGTCGAACGCGCGACGGGTGCGCGGGCCGAAGCCCAGTGCGGCCTGGAAGCCGTCGAAGAGCGACTGCGCGTGCACCATCGGAGCGAGGAGCACGAGCCGCCGGGTGCCGAGCCACCCGAAGCGCAGCGCGAGGTAGGTCGCGATGGTCCCCAGGGAGTGCGCGACGACGGCCTCGGCCGGGCCGTAGCGCAGGAAGGCGGCGTCGAGGGCGCGGGCGAACTCGATGCCGTGCGTGCGCCCCGGTCCGGCGGGGCCGTGGTCGGAGTCCCCGTGGGACGGCGCGTCGATCATCACCACCCGATGGCCGGTCGCCACGAGCGGCTCCACCAGCGCGGCGAACTGGGTGCCCCGGCCGCCCCAGCCGTGCATCAGGTAGACCGTCGGCCCCTCGCCCCAGGTCCAGCCGCGGACCGCGTGCCCCTGGGCCTCGAGCTCGATGGCCTCGCCGCCGGCGGGACGTGGGAGCTCGCCCATCCGGGGCGGGGCGGTGAACCACAGGTCGCGCGCCAGCCGGCCGGTACGCCACGGCGCGACGTACTCGCCGGAGCGGAAGAGCTGCCGGACTGCGTGGTTCCTAGCACGAACGATCGTGCTTTTCTTTGACCAGGACATGGGTCTCTCTCCTTGGGTTGAGGGGGGTCAGGCGGCGCTGGCCTCGAGCAGCTGCTCGAGGGCGGCACGGGTGAGGTCGAGCGCGCGCGGGTCGCGCAGCAGGCGCGCGCTGTGGTGGTAGGCGTACATCAGGCCCTGCAGGGTGAAGGTGAACTGCTGCAGGTCCAGGTCGGCGCGGAAGTGCCCCTCGCTGACGGCGGTGCCGGCGACGGTGGCGATGAAGTCGGCCCAGTCCTGCTGGTTGCGGACCAGCGCGTCGCGCATCGGACCGGGCTGGTCGTCGTACTCCACCGAGCCGGCGACGAAGACGCACCCGCCTTCCAGGGCCGCGGTCTCCCAGGTGAGCCAGCTCTCGAAGAGCGTCCGGACCCGCTCGACACCGCGCGGCGCGCTGAGCGTCGGCCGGATGACGAGGTCGGTGAACCGCTCGCGACCGCGCTCGAGCGTCTCCAGCTGGAGCGCCTCCTTGGACCTGAAGTGGGCGAACAGCCCGGACTTGCTCATCCCGGTCGACTCGGCGAGCTGGCCGATGGTGAGGCCGTTGAACCCGACGCGCGAGGCGATCCCGACGGCCTCGTCGAGGATCGCCTCCTTGGTCGCCTGGCCCTTGCTCATGACACCAGAATCGTACGATCGTGCTTTTCTGTCAAGTCCGGCGGCCACGGAGGACGGCGTCTCATCGGGACCCGGGACCGCCCGGAGCGGGACCCTCGCCCGGGAGCTCGGCCTGCACCAGCGAGCCACGCTCGCCGCTCGACCAGGTGACCGAGCCGCCCACCTCGGCCGCTCGCTCCCGCATCGAGGAGAGCCCGACGCCGGGCACCCAGGCGGCGGACCCGGCGCCCGGATCGCGGATGGTGACGACCAGACATGCGCCGCGACATCCGATGCGCACGTCGGCTCGGTCGGTGCCGCTGTGCCGGGCTGCGTTGGCGACCGCCTCGGTGGCGATGCGGTAGGCCGCCACCTCGACCGCCGCGGGGAGGGGCGGCAGGTCGGCGGCCTCCAGCAGGACGACCATCGGGCGGCCCGCGGGCGTCGCCATCACGTCGAACTGCTGGCGCAGCGCCCCTTCGAGGCCGAGCTCGTCGAGCGCGGGCGGTCGCATGTCGTAGACCAGCCGGCGTACCTCCCCGACGGCGTCGGCGGCGAACCCTCGCAGTCGACCCAGCAGGGCGTCGGCGGACGCCGGGTCGGAGCCGATCGTGTTGCGCGCGGCCTCGGCGGTGTGCGCGATGCCGGAGAGGGTCGGGCCCAGACCGTCGTGCAGGTCGCGGCGCAGGCGCCGGCGCTCCTCCTCGATCGAGGAGATCGCCGCCTGACGCGACTCGGCCACCTGGGCGGCCAGCGCCCGCGCCCGGATCGTCTGCGCGAGCAACGGGGCCACCAGCCGGAGCACCTGCTCGTCACCGGGGGAGAGCCGGACCGACCCGGGCGGGAGGCCGACCACCATCTCCCCCACCGACTCCTCTCCGAAGCCCAGCGGGATCCGCCGAGGCTCGGTGGAGAGGGTGCCCGAGGTCGCGAGCTCGACGCCGTCGGCCCGGAGACTGGCATAGGGCAACAGCAGGGCCTCGCGGATCGCCCGCAGCGCGAGCACCGGGTCGTCGCCCACCCGACCCGCGACCTCGGTGGCGGCATCGAGCGGATCGCGCCGCTCACCGAAGAGCAGCTCGTCGATGAGCCCCCGGAGCACGGTGCGCAAGGGACCGAACCCCGCGGCGAGCAGGACGGCGAGGAAGGCATAGACGCCGACCCCCTCGCCATCCCAGCCGACGAGCCCCAGCGCCGCCACGGCGGCGAAGTAGACCGACAGATAGGTGAGAGCGGCCACGACGAGCACCACCGCCGCCACGGTGACAGAGCGGGCGTCGCCCACGTCCGGCCGGCGTACGCCGACCGCCATCGCCGGCGGCGCCAGCGACACCAGCGCCGTCGCCAGCAACGCTCCGTCCCGGCCGAGCTGGAGCCCCACCAGACCGGCCAGCGTCCCGGTGATCAGCACCGCCGACACCCACCAGAGCATCGCCTGTCGGTCTGCCTCCTCGCCGGTCTCCAGCACCAGCCAGCAGTGCGCCACCAGGGCGATCGGGGAGATCGTCATGAACGCGGCCGCCAGCTCGGGGCGCAGCGCGGTCGCGGTGCCGACGACGCCCGTGCCGGCCACCACGACCCAGGCGGTGAAGTCCACCGGATGCACGGCGCTGGCCCGCGGGAAGGCCAACACGGCCATCGCACCGGGCAGCAGCAGCGCGCCCGCCAACAGCAGCGTGGCCGTCGGTTCCTCGCCCAGGTGGCGGGCGAGAGCGGACGCCGCCAGCGTGGCCGCGGCGAGGAGCATCAGCAGGCCCGACAGGCGGCTGCGGGTGCGCAGCAGGGCGACGCCGGTGCCGAGCAGCGACGTGCCCGCCACCACGGTCGCCGACATGGCCGACGAGTCGATCATCGGTCAGCCCCGCCCGCTCACGGCGGCGACCCGAGGCCGCGCTCGCGCGCCCGGACGATCGCCTCGGCCCGGCTGGCGACCTGGAGCTTGGCGAAGACGCTGGTGAGGTGGTTGCTCACGGTCTTCGGTGACAGGAACAGCTCGGCGCCGATATCGGCGTTGCGACGGCCGCGGGCGAGCAGGTCGAGGATGTCGCGCTCGCGGTCGGTGAGCTCGGGGAACGGGTACGCCGCCTCGTCGGGCGAGCCGGCCGGCCGGGGCGGCTCGGCGAAGTAGCCGAGCAGGCGGGCGGCCACGCCGGGGCCGAACACCGCTTCGCCGGCGACGACGCTCTGCACGGCCCTGAGGATGTCGGTCTGCTCGGCCTCCTTGAGGAGATAGCCGTGGGCCCCGGCCTTCATGGCGGTGAAGACGGTGCCGTCGTCGTCGTACATCGTCAGGACGAGCACCCGGCACTCCGGGGCCCGCTCCCTGATCCGGCGGGTGGCCTCGACGCCGTCCATCACCGGCATCTTGACGTCCATGAGGACGACGTCGGGGCGCAGGTCGACGGCCGCGTCGACGGCTGCCTGGCCGTCGGCCGCCTCGCCGACCACCTCGAGGCCGGGCAGCGTCTGGAGGAGCGAGACCAGGCCGCCCCGCACCACCGGGTGATCGTCGACCACCAGGATCCGGATCGGGGGGTCGTCGGTCACCCGCCCATCGTGCCAGCCGCGTCGGCCGGTGGCCCGGGACAAACCTCCCGGGGTCGTTCCCCGAACCTGGGAGGATGCCGGGGTGGTTCCTCTCTGGTGACGGGAGCCCGCGGATCGGCAGGGTCGGTCTCACCATCAACCCGAGGAGTTCTCATGGCATCCACCACCGCCACCCCGGTCGCCACCCCGAGCACCAGCGTCCGCGTCGGTCTCGCCCTCTCCGCCCTGATCGGTGCGGCCAACCTGCCCGCGCTCATCCCCGACATCATCGACTGGGGCGAGGCGCCGCCGCCGTTCGGCCTGCTGCTGGTCAACGCCGCCATCGGCCTGGTCTCCGTGGTGTGCGCGTTCCTGGCGTGGAACACCGGCAACCGCCTGGCCATCCGGATCAACGCCGCGGCGCTGATCCTCAACGCGATCATGGTCGTCCCCGGCTTCTTCATCGACACGACCCCCACCGTCACCCTGATCAGCGCGGCGTTCGTGGTCGGCACCGTCGTCGCCGTGGTGCTGATGATGCGCCGTGAGCACACGCCGGTGCGGGTGACCGACTGACGCTCACCGGCAGCGGCTCACCGGCTGCGGCCCGGCGGACCGGGGCTTCCCGGCTCGCCGGGCCGTGCCGGTCGTCGGTGGGCGGCGGCGCGGTCTAGGATCGCTGGACTCCGTGGCCGCAACGAGGGGATGTCATGAGGTCGGGTCGGGTGGCGGTCGGTGCCGTGCTGGTGGTGACGCTCTCCGCGTGCAGCGGGGAGACCTCGTCGACGTCGGACGGCGACCCGTCGACTACCGAGGGATCGGCGGCGGCGGCCGCGCCCTCCGAGGCGTTGCTCAGCGCGGAGCAGCACATGGCGCCGCTCCAGGACGTCACCTATCGCGGCACTTGGGAGGCCACCGACGACGCCGGCCTCTTCGCCGGGCACGAGCTCACCACGACGTTGCGCGTCGCCGACAACGGCTGCGAGATCGTCCGCGAGACCCCCGACGGCCTGCGGATGACCACCCGGATCGTCGACGGCACCGAGTGGTTCAACTGGTCCGACGAGTTCCTCGCCCTGCTCCCGCCCGACCGTCAGGAGGAGTGGAGCGGCCGCTGGGAGTCCGACGCCGCCGACCCCTCCGACGCCTGCGACGTCCGGCGGCTGTCCGACAGCCTCGACCTCGACACCGTCGAGGCGGTGGGGACCACCACGATCGCGGGGCGCCCCGCGCAGGAGTACGTCGCCACCGCGGCCCAGCCCCAACCCGAGTCCGACGGGGAGGTCCGGTTCTGGCTCACCACCGACGACGAGCCCATCGTCGTCCAGGTCGGCGGTGGCTACGCCGGACTCCGCGGACCGGTGAGCCTGAAGTCGTCGGACGACGGGCTGACCATCACCAGGCCGCCGCGGAGGCTCTGGGTGCAGCACTGACGCGGGTGGGCCAGGCCGGGCGCCCGCTCGGTGGGGCCGCGGCGGAGTCGTCCCCTGCGAGCGGGGCGTTCGTTGCCCGGCAGAGGACTGCGCTGGAGGCATGGCCGACCTGGCGGGATCGCCGGTCCCCCCACGCCTCGCGCGCTTCGCTGCCAGGGTGGAGGTCATGGTGAACTACGGCAAGTACCGCGGAAGGGTCGAGAACGTCGTCGACCCGATGGGACTCATGCGCATCCAGGTGACGGTTCCGGCAGTGCTCGACGAGGCAGCTGTCTGGGCCACGCCTTGCGTTCCGGTTGGTTACCTGGGGGTGCCACCCGTCGGCTCGGGCGTCTGGGTCGAGTTCGAGGGAGGCGACACCGACCGCCCGATCTGGTCTGGCTGCTGGCTGGAGGAGGGGGGCACGGTGTCCCTGGAGCCCGGGGCGATCGAGCTCAGCAACGGCATGGGCGCCTCGGTGAAACTCACCGGCCCCACCGTGTCGGTGAACCATGGCGCCCTGGACGTGACCTGATGGGTGAGGTCCTGACGCAGGGCGCGGTTGTCCTGTGCGCCCACGCCGGCCAGGCGCAGCCGACCATCCCGCTTGCCCGGGTCCGGCTCTCTGGCCAGGCCGGGGTGGGCGGCGACACCCCGTATCTGGTGACGGGTTGTACCCAGACTCCTCCGTGTGTGTCAGCGGTCTGGACGTCGAGCGCACACCGGGTCACGTCGCTCGGCGTCCCGCTCGTCCTCGCGGACAGCAGCGGGGTCTGCGTTCCCCACGGAACACCCGTCGTGGTCGCCGCGTCGGGTCAGTCGCGAGTCACGGCGTCCTGACCGGCCCGAGGTCGGCCAACCCACCGACTGTGCCAACTCCCGCGCTGCTGTGGTGGGTGAGTGCCCCCTCGACGGCGCACTCACCCGCAACCCGGGCGCAGGAGATGGAGGCCACCGCGCACCACACCCCCAGCGGGCGGTGGACGAGCTGGCGTCAGCGCCGAGCGAACGCCGTCCTCAGCCCTCTCCGGCCTCGGCGGTGAGCACCACCTGCCGCAGGGCCCGGGTGAGCACCTCGAGGTCGGCGGCGCCGACGCCGGCGACCAGGGTGGCCTCGGCGGCGTTGAACTCGGGGTAGAGCTCGGCCATCAGGGTCTGGCCGGCGGGGGTGAGGGCGAGCTCGACGAGGCGGCGGTCGGTGGTGCTGGGGATGCGGGTGACCAGGCCGCGGCCCTCGAGGGTGTTGGCGACGCCGGTCAGGGTGGCCTTGGAGATGCCGACGCTCTCGGCGACCCGGCGGGTCTCCATGCGCTCCCAGATCCACAGCAGCCAGAGCACCAGGAAGCCGGTCCAGGTGAGGTCGTGCGGGCGCAGCACGGTGTTGGTCAGCCGGCTGCGCGAGGCGTTGGCGGCACGGTAGATGCTGAGCACCGCCTGCATGGCGGGGACGTCGATGGCCAGGTGGCCGACGCGCTCCTGGGTCGCCCGCTCGGTCTCGCTGAGCGAGTGATGGTCCGGCATGACGCCGACCCTACCGGCGACCACGTGACATCCCCCGTCGTGCCACGGCTAGTCGGTCGACAGCCTGGCCAGGGTGCGGCCGCCGTTCCAGACGACCCCGACCTGGCGGTAGTAGCCGCCGATGATCTCCTCGACACTCAGCCGCGACAGCTCCTCGGTGGGGGAGTCGTAGAGGTTGAGCTCGACGTCGCCCTGCCACGCCTGGCCGCCCTCGAACTCCGCGCCGCCGGACTCGATCAGCTCGGCGTAGGCGTCGCCGTGGCCCGCGATGTCGGGGTAGACCCGGTGGTGGGCCATCGGGTGCCCGTTGACGAAGCCGTTGGTGTCCGACGGCCCGGTCAG
This sequence comes from Nocardioides sp., assembly GCF_041393715.1. Classification (GTDB taxonomy): domain Bacteria; phylum Actinomycetota; class Actinomycetes; order Propionibacteriales; family Nocardioidaceae; genus Nocardioides. The sequence continues at coordinate 154,489 of NZ_JAWKJQ010000002.1, forward strand.
GGTGAGGACGGCGTCGGCCAGGCGGCGGTCGCCCGCGGCGAGCGTCGCGCCGAAGGCGCCGCCGGGCGCGAGCTGGGGGGACGCGTGCGGGAAGGCCATCGGCCGGGTCTGCCACATCGAGCCCAGCTTCTTGGGGTAGCCCTGGTGGATGCCGCGGGCGATCGCGAAGTCCTTGTCGACCCAGATGTAGACGCAGCGGGAGTAGGTCTGGCCCTCGAAGGAGCAGCGGACGACCACGAAGCACTCCTTGTACTGCGACCGCACCGGGTCGAGCAGCTCCTCGCGGGAGGACGAGCACGACTGCCAGTCGGCCCAGATCAGCGCGACCGCGCCCGGGTCCTCGGGGGCGAGCTCGAGCGGGGCCGGCAGCAGCTCGGCCACCCGGGCCGGGTCCGTGCGGTACTCCACGGTGAGCAGGTCGCCGGAGTAGGACCATGGCGGCGCGGGGATCAGCGACGACCGGCCGGTCGCCGTCCGCGGGAAGAAGAAGCCCTGCATGTCGTGGGTCACGGGGACGCTCCTGGATCGGCCGCGCGGACGCGGCGGTGGCGGCGTACAAGATCGTTTGGGTCCGTACGATAGCGCTCCGCGGCACCGAGGGGAACCTCTTGCCGGGCCGGGCCGCCGTCGGTACTGTTCGGACCCTAACGATCGCACGTGTGGCGCACGCCACGCCAGCCTCGACCGGGTCCGGAGACCGACCGGGCCACCCTCTGCGAAGGGATTGACCGCCTGTGGCGCACTTCGACACCTCCGGACTCCAGCCGGCCGCCGACCGCCTCGCCGAGCAGGGCATCGACGTGCTGCGGCTCGGCTACGCCGACATCATCGGCACCGACCGCGGCCGCGACGTCCTCGTCAACCGGATGGCCCGCACGGTCAGCAGCGGCGTGGCGTTCTGCCGCTCGGTCTACGGCACCACCCCGCGCGGCGGCGTCGTCGACATCGAGGGCGGGCTGTCGGCCGGCCTGCCCGACATCCTCGCCTTCCCCGACGTCGACACCCTGCTGCCCATCCCGTGGGAGCCCGGCGTCGCCCACTGCATCGCCGACCTCTACAACCCCGACGGCACGCCGTCGGCGGAGAGCCCGCGCGCGGTGCTCAAGAACGTCGTCGCGCAGTTCGCCGAGCTCGACATGCTGCCGATGGTCGGGCCCGAGCTGGAGTTCTACATCCTCGAGGAGAACAAGAAGTCGCCGTCGGGCTGGGTGCGCTACGGCGAGGGCACCGGCAACGTCTATGTCTCCGGCCTCAAGGGCGACCCGGAGAACGTCCTGCTCTCCTCGCTGCGTCAGCTGGGGGACTACGGCATCGAGGTGGTCGCGGCCAACCACGAGTTCTCCTCCGGGCAGTTCGAGATCAACCTGTGGCACGGCGAGGCGCTCGACGCCGCCGACCGCGCGCACCGGTTCAAGGCCGCGATCAAGGAGCTCGCGCGGGCCAACGGGCACCTCGCGACGTTCATGCCCAAGCCGTTCAACGACGAGGGCGGCTCCGGCTTCCACCTGCACTTCTCGATGTGGGACCCGGCCGCCGAGACGCCGCTGTTCGACGACCCCGACGGCCCCGACGGGCTGTCCAAGGTCGCCCGGCACGCGGTCGCCGGCATCCTCGCCCACGCGCCCGCGCTGGCGGCGGTGTCGAACCCCACGATCAACTCCTACAAGCGGTTCGGGCCCGACACGCTCGCCCCGTGGCTGATCGACTGGGGCATGGACAACCGGTCCGCGATGGTGCGCATCCCGCCGGAGCGCGGCTCGGCCTCGCGGCTGGAGCTGCGGCTGGGCGACGCCAGCGCCAACCCCTACCTCGCGATCGCCGGCATGCTCGGTGCCGCGCTGCTCGGCGTCCGCCACGAGCTGGAGCCGCCGGAGCCGCTGGTCGGCTACGGCTACGACCCCGAGAAGGCCGACGCGCTGCCCACCAGCCTGCCGGCGGCGCTCGAGGCGCTCGAGGCCGACCGCGAGCTGGTCGAGGTGATCGGCGAGCCGTTCGTCAACCTCTTCCTGGCCTACAAGCGCGACGAGATCGAGCGCTTCGACTCCTGGATCACCGACTGGGAGTTCCACGAGTACACCTACCACCTGTGACCACTCGCCGGCGGCTGCCGTCGCCGGCGTACCCACCTTCAGGAGGCGCAGCATGCCCCGGCACGACCCGGTCCCTCTCGACGAGGTCGACCTCTCCGACATCGACGGCTTCGCCGACCTGCGCGGGTTCGCGCAGCTCGACACCCTGCGCGCCGAGGACCCGGTGCACTGGAACCCCGAGGAGGGCGGCCCCGGCTTCTGGGCCGTCACGAAGTACGCCGACATCTGGGAGGTCGACAAGGACTCCGAGACCTTCACCTCGGAGAAGTTCGTCAACCTCGAGGACGTCGACGACGACCTGATGGACTTCCGCCGGTCGATCCTCGAGACCGACGGCGCGCGGCACCTGGCGCTGCGCAAGCTGGTGCAGCGCGAGTTCACCCCGCGCAACCTGATGAAGAACTACGAGGCGTTCCTGCGCGAGCTGACCAAGAAGACCGTCGACGAGGCGTTCGCGGCGGCGCGTGACCACGGCGGCGAGATCGACTTCGTGAAGAAGATCAGCGCCGACTTCCCGATCAACGTGCTGGCCCGGCTGCTCGACGTACCCCAGGAGATGACGGGGCAGTTGATCGCCTGGGGCAACGAGCTGGTGGCCAACACCGACCCCGACTACGCCAAGGTGCGCGCCGACCTCGATGAGTCCGACCAGTACCGCCACCTGCCGTTCCGGTCGCCGACCGTGCAGGAGGTCTGGGACTACGGGCAGGAGCTGCGCTCCGCGCGGGTCGGCGGCGACGGCACCGACCTGGTGTCGATCCTGGCCAACCAGATGCCCGAGGACGGCGTGCCGCTGTCGCAGCAGGACTTCAACAACTACTTCTCGCTGCTCGTCATCGCCGGCAACGAGACCACCCGGCACTCCATCTCCAACATCATGGTCGGGCTGATCGAGAACCCCGACCAGCTGGCCTATCTGCAGGACGACCCGGCCACCCGGGTCGCCGCCGGGCTCGAGGAGATGCTGCGCTGGGCCTCGCCGGTCTACCACTTCCGCCGGACCGCCACCCGCGATGCCGAGATCGGCGGCCAGCCGGTCAAGGAGGGCGACAAGGTCGTCATGTGGTTCGGCTCGGGCAACCGCGACGCCGACGTGTTCGAGGACCCCTACTCCTTCGACCTGACGCGGGTCAACGTCGACCACATGACCTTCGGGAAGGGCTCGCCGCACCTGTGCCTGGGCAACAACCTGGCGCGCATGGAGATCCGGTTGATGTACGAAGAGCTGGTCCCGCGGCTCGCGTCGGTCGACTTCGCCGGCGACGTCCGCCGGGTGCGCTCGAACTTCGTCAACGGCATCAAGGCGTTCCCCGTGTCGATCACCGAGAAGGCCTGACTCCTCCCGCCTCCCGCGACATGCGTGAAATGGTCGCGCGAGATGCGCGAAATGGTGTGCCCACGTGCACCATCTGGTCGCGCGAGATGCGCCAAGAGGCGTGCCGACACGCGGCGTACGACGGGAGTCCTGGCGGTCGCGCCGTCTGGGGGACGTCGTGGGGCCATGAGACGCATGTCGGCCCGCCATTTCCCGCACGTCGTGGGGCCATGAGGCGCATGTCGGCCCGCCATTTCCCGCATGTCGGCGGGCCATTTCCCGCATGTGGCGGTCAGCGGGCGCCGGTCTCCTCGGCGACGAGCCGCTCCATGATCCGGCGTACGGCGCTCGCGGCGGCGTCGGCCGCCACCCGGACCTCCGGCCGCGGACCGTCGGCGTCGACGACGCGTTGCATCGTCTCCAGGACCTCGCGCACCCGGCCGTAGTAGCGCTCGAAGATCGGCGCGAGGGTGCCCTCGGCAGCCGCGGACGACGCGAAGCTCCGACTGACCCGCCACACGTGGCGCGTGGTGCGCTCGTCGACCGGCGTCAGCGCATGGGTGAACACGAAGGTGTGCACGCCGTCGGCCTGGCCGTGGCCGGAGACCGTCGTGTGCCAGCGGTCGACCCACAGGCCGGGGGAGACCAGCTCACCCTCCTCGCGCTGCGCGTGGGCGGCGTCGGCGGGCAGCTCCAGCACCTGGGCGTTCCAGTCGGCCAGCGGGGCCGGCGGGTAGTCGCGGGCGAACCGCATCGTCGTCTCGGTGACCGTCACCTGCAACGGCGGTGGCGCGGCATCGAGCGCGGGCGGCGCGATGTCGGGGTCGACGTGCGCGACGTGGGTGATGTCGGCGAAGTTGTCGAGCAGCAGCCCGATCGACGCCTTCGTCTCCCACGCGCCGCCGAACGTCGACCACGCGGGGTCGCGCAGCCACCCGGTGTCGGGCGCGGGTCGCAGCGCGGCGAGCCGGGCGTCGCCCGCCCAGACCCACACGAAGGACCCGTCGTCGCGCACCGGGAAGCTGCGCACGGAGGCCCCGAACGGCACCTGCACCTGCGTCGGCACCCCGACGCAGCGCCCGTCGGGGGCATACCGGAACCCGGTGTACGACGCCACGATGTCGTCGCCCTCGACCCGGCCGTCGCTCAGCGGGACGGGGCGGTGGGCGCAGCGGTCCTCGAGCGCGACGGCGGCGCCGTCGGCGGCGCGGTAGAGCACCACCGGCGTGCCGAGCACCCGGCGTGCCAGGGGAGTGCGGCCGACCTCCTCGGTGGTGGCGGCGGCGTACCACGCGTGGTGCGGGACGTCGGGGCAGCGGCGGGGTGCGGCGTGGCTGGTCGTCATCGTCGGCTCCTCACGCGTCCAGCACCAGTCGGGCGCCCCGGCACCGGGAGACGCACACCATCATGCAGTCCATCTCCTCCTGCTCGTCGGCGTCGAGCACGGAGTCGCGATGGTCGACCTCGCCCTCGAGGACACCGGTCTCGCAGGTGCCGCAGATCCCCTCGAGGCACGACCCGAGCACCGAGACCCCGGCGTCTCGCATCGTCTGGAAGACCGACTGGTCGGGAGGCACGGTCAAGGTCAGCCCGGAGCGTTGCAGCACGATCTCGAACGACTCGTCGTCACCCTCGCGCTCGACCTCCTTGGCGGCGAAGCGCTCGAGGTGGAGCGCGCCGTGCCGCCAGCTCTCACACGAGCCCTCCACGGCGGCCAGCAGCGGTTCGGGTCCGCAGCAGTAGACCAGGGCCTGGGCGTCGGGTGTGCCGAGGATCGAACCGAGGTCGAGCAGCCCCTGCTCGTCCTGCGGGACGAGCGTGACGCGGCCGGCGTACTTCTCGAGCTCGGCGAGGTAGGCCATCGAGGCGCGGGTGCGGCCGCCGTAGAACAGGTGCCAGTCGGCCCCGGCGGTCTCCGCCTCCTCGATCATCGGCAGCAGCGGGGTGATCCCGATCCCGCCGCCGATGAAGACATAGCGCGGAGCGCTGAGCAGGGCGAAGTTGTTGCGCGGGCCGCGGATGCGCAGCGCGGCGCCCTCGGCCAGCTCGTGCACGGCGACCGAGCCGCCGCGGGAGTCGGGGGTGCGCAGCACGGCCACGCGGTACGACGACGTGTCGGCGGGGCTGCTGCACAGGGAGTACTGCCGGACCAGGTCCTCACCGAGCATCAGGTCGATGTGGGCGCCCGGGGTCCACGGTGCCAGCGGGCGGCCGTCGGGGGCGGCCAGGGTCAGCTCGACGACATCATCGGCGGGGTGGCGCACCGCGCTGACGACGACCTCGGTCTCGAGCTCGGTGACGACCGTCCCGACGCTGCTGGTGATGGTCATGGGTGCTCCGTCGCTGTGGGGTCCGGGTGGGTGCGCCGTGCCGGCGGACGTGGTGTCGGGTCTGGGGGTCGCGGTCGAGCGACCAGACCGTTAGGCTCCGAACGATAATGGTCCGGCAGGCCGCGCGACAAGGGTCTGGCCGGGCTCGACCGCAGACTCGCCCTCGCGGCGACAGGAGGTGTCGATGCGCGCCCTGGTGATCCAGCACGACCACGTCTCGCCGCCGGGGCCGATCGCCGAACGCCTCGAGGAGCGGCTCTACGACGTGGTCTGCCACGAGGTGGTGCCCGAGGCGCGGTTCGCCAGCCCGGGGGTCGAGCCGGCGTTCCCCGAGGTCACCGACTTCGACCTGGTGATCCCGATGGGCGCCCCGTGGGCGGCCTATGACACCGACCGGATCGGCTCCTGGGTCGGCCCCGAGGTCGAGCTGCTGCAGCGGGCCGACGCCGCGGAGATCCCGGTGCTCGGCATCTGCTTCGGGGGGCAGCTCCTGGCGATGGCGCACGGCGGCGGCGTCGCGCGGTCGCCGTACCCCGAGATCGGGTGGGTGCAGGTCGACTCCGACGACCACTCCCTGGTGCCGCCGGGGCCGTGGTTCCAGTGGCACTACGACCGCTGGTCGCTGCCGCCCGACGCGCGGGAGGTGGCGCGCAACGGGGCCGCCAGCCAGGCGTTCGTGCTGCGCCGCAACCTCGCCGTACAGTTCCACCCCGAGCTGACGACGGCGATGCTGCACGGCTGGCTCGGGAACGGCGGCGCGCACGACGCCCGCTCGGCCGGCCGCGACCCCGACGAGCTGCTGGGTCAGACCCGCGGTGAGGAGCCCGCCGCCCGGGCCCGCGCTGCCGCGCTCGTCGACGCCTTCCTCGACACCGTCTAGGTTGACCCGTCAGAAGTTCGCGATCTTCTGCCGGGTCAACCCGAACTTGTGCCGGGTCAACCCGATGTTCTGCCGGGTCGACCTCAGGTGAGGCGGAGGGCCAGCTGGGGGCAGACCCGGACCGCCTCCTTGGCGTCGTCCTGGAGCTCCTTGGTGACGGGGCCGTTGATGATCGGGTAGCCCCACTCGTCGAGGTCGATGATCTCGGGGAGCACGTGGTGGCACAGGCCGCGGCCCTTGCAGTGGGGCCAGTCGACGCGCAGCTGGGTCTTCACGAGGCCTCCTCCAGTGCCGGGCCGCAGCCGGTGCCCTCGGCATGGGCCGCGACCTCCCCGGGGAAGGTCGCCAGCAGCGAGCGCACCAGCCGGACGGTGCCGTCGGGGTGCGCGCACGCCCCGCGTCGTACGACGACCCCGGCGAGTTCCTCGACCCGGGCGGTGCCGCCGCGCCCCGACGAGACCGCCCGCAGCGCCTCGGCCAGGGCGGGCAGGCCGTTGAGGCAGGGGCCGCAGCGGCGGGCGCTCTGGCCGGCGAGGTAGTCGACGACCCGTGAGGTGAAGGTCACCGGGCACTGCGGCGGCGACACCACGACGCCGGCTCCCAGGGGGATCGACAGCGACTTCATCCCGTCGACCGAGACCCGGGCGCTGGCCAGCGTGTGCCACGGCGCCCAGGCGCCGTGGAAGCCGCCGACGAGCGCCGGGCGGCCGGCGAAGCCTGGCGGCAGCACGTCGCGGATGCGGGTGCCGAACTCCACCTCCTTCACCTGGGGCACGCCGTCGCCGGTGAACGTCATCAAGGTGGTGCCGGGCTCGGTGTCGGTGCCGAAGCGGCGGTAGTGACCCTCGTCGACCAGCACCAGCCGGCCGACCTGGGCCCAGGTCTCGGCGTTGGAGAGCAGCGTCGGCCGGCCCTTGTGACCGGAGATGGCCTCGGGCGCCCAGGCGGTGACCGGCAGGTTGGGTCGCCCGGCCATCAGCTCCAGGACCGCGCGGGCCTGGCCGGCGACGAACACCGGGTCGGCCTGGTGGGTCTGGAACCGCACCTTGTCGCGGCGCTCGGCGAGGGCGTCCTGCATCGCCTCCACGACGCCGGGCCGGTCGCCGGGGAGGATCACGTGCACGGTCGAGGCGCGCAGCGCCCGGGCGGTGGCGACCGCGCCGTCGAGGACGAGGTGCGGGCGGGTCATCGCCAGCGCGGAGTCTTTCGCGCTGGCCGGCTCGCCCTCGCTCATGTTGACGACGACGACCGGCCGGCGCCCCTGTGAGGCGGTGCGCAGCTTGATGGCGAAGGGGAACGCCGCCCCGCCCCGGCCGCGCATCCGCAGCGAGTCGACCGACTCGAGCAGCGCGGGGAGCGACACGGCCGGCAGGTCGCCGTACTGAGCGCGGTGGGTGGCCAGCGACGAGCCGGCGTCGATGCCCGACAGCAGCGCCGGACCGGGATGGATCGACAGCTCGGTGGGGATCGGGACGGGCGTGGGGGCGTTCACGGGCTGACCTCGGCGACTCCGCGGCTGGTGGCCGCCCGGCCCAGCCGGAGGACCGCCGCGAGCAGCACCACGGCGACGCTCGCCCCGACGATGGCATAGGCCCACGGGGTGGCCGCCTTGACGTCGGTGCCGATCCCGATGCCGTGGACCACCGACACCGCCCAGCCGACGTAGGAGAGGTAGTGGATGCTCCGCCACAGGGTGTGGTTCATCCGCGCACGCAGCAGGCTGGTGACCGCCACGATGACGAACAGGTCGAGCCCGAGCGTGCCGAGGCCCAGCCACAGCGGCATGTAGGTCGAGCCCCACCACGGCAGGATCGCCTGCCACCAGCGGATGTCGACGAAGGTGTCGACCACGGCGCTCGCGGCGTGCGCCACCAGCAGCGCCATCGACAGCAGGGCGATGTTGCGGTGCACCGACTGGGTCACGAAGCTCGGCATCCGCTTGCCGGCCTTGCTGCCGAGCGACAGCACCCCGAGCGCGGTGGTGATCGTGAACAGCGCCAGGATCACGAAGCCGGTGGAGCGGTTGAGGTACCACAGCAGGGGGCCGTCGGTGGTCATCGGGCGGTCACCTCCTGCGCGCGGTGGTCGTCGCCAGGGTGCTCCAGGAGCTCCGCGGCCTGGCTCGATCCTGGCTCATCGGGCCAGGACCCGGTGGTCACGACGCGCCCGTCGGCGGCCACCAGTCGGGCCGTGACGTCGTGCGCCTCGAGCCACCCCGGTGCGTCGGCGCCGAGCACGATCGAGGCGGTGGAGGCGGTGTTGGCGGCCGTGGCGCTCGGTCCGGTCGCGGTCACCGCGTGCCACACGGGGTCCGCCGGGCGCCCGGTGCGCGGGTCGAGCACGTGATGGAGGTGTACGCCGGCGCGCGCCCAGCGACGGACCTGCGTGCTCGAGGTGGCCAGGCCACCGCCGTCGAGGGCGACCGTGGTCTCCGCGGGGTCCCCGGGGTGGGTCGAGATCTCGATCGGCCACGGCGGCAGGTCCTCGCCGTCGGCGTCGGGGGCGATCGCGATGTCCCCGCCCAGGCTGACGATCGCGCCGGTGCCGGTCTCCCCGGCGATCGCGGCGGCGATCAGGTCGGCGGCCCAGGCCTTGGCGGTGGCGCCCAGGTCGAGCGCGGTGCCCGCCGGGACCCGGAGCGCACCGTCGTCGTCCAGCCCGATCTCGCGCCACGAGTCGACGCCGGGCGGTGTCGGCTCGCCGGCGGGCTGGTCGGCCAGGACGTGGAGCTCGTCGTAGTCACGGTCGTAGCCCAGCTGCACCAGCGGGCGGCCGAGCAGCGGGTGGACGAGGCCGCCGGTCTGCTCGGCGGCGCTGCAGGCGGCCCGCACCGCGGCGACCAGCAGCGGGTCGACGGCGACCCAGGAGCCGGCCTGCCGGTTGGCCCGGGTGAGGTCGGAGTCCTCCCGGAAACGACTGCACGTGCGGTCGACGTCGGAGAGGACGGCGGCGGCCAGCCGCTGTGTGGGGGGCAGGATGGCTGGCCGCCGCGAGGCTAGGAAGACGTAGGTGCCGAGCGCCTCGAAGGTCGTAGCGCTCATCGTCCTACGAGCCGGACGAGGGCGCCGGCGGTGGGGGAGGCGGAGGCGGCGGGGCGGTGGTGCCACCCGAGCTGCTGCCGCCGCTCGAGCCGCCGGAGCTGCCGCCGGAGGACGACGAGCCGCCGGAGTAGCCGGACGACCCGCCCGAGACGCTGCCGCCCGAGCCGACGTAGCCGGAGGCGGTGCCGCCGACGTACTGCGTGGTGACGTGGGTGACGTGCCGGCGCTCCCGGAGGATCACGCGCGGCTTCTCGGCCTGCTTGGCGAGCTCGGCGTAGTAGACCTTGTTGGCCTTGATCAGCGCGGCGCGCTGCTTCTTGGCGATCCGGTAGGCCTTCTTGGCCGCGAGGTCGTCGGCGCGCTTCTGCGCCTGCTGGGCCTCGTAGTCGTGAGCCGCCGCGCCGGCGATCAGACCGGTCGCGGTCAGCGCGCCGAACGTCGCGAGTCCCGACACGGCGGCGACGGCCAGCCGGTAACGGTCGCGGGTCTTGGCGGTGTAGCTCATGTCCAGAAGCCTGCCGTAGGGGCGGGCAAGGGTTCCTCATCCTCGTGTTAAGAGCAGGTCATGGGTCCTCTTGACGCAGTCTTGACGTTTCCTGCACGCGCACACAACGAGGCCGGAGGCAGCATCTCCTGCCATGAAGACCACCACGTCTCTCCTCGCGGCAGCCGCCGCCGTCCTCGGACTCGGCGGAGCGGCCGCGGCCTACCAGATGGCCTCCGCGCCCACGACCTCCGTCCAGCCCGTGTCCTCCTCGTCCGACGACGAGGTGGCCGAGGTGGTCGTCCCCACGATCGAGCAGGGCACCCGCTTCGAGTGGGCCCCCTGCAAGCCCCCGTCGGTGCAGCGCGGCGACACCTGCGTCACCGAGGAGGTCCACACCGTGGTGGTGACGCCGCCCGCCTCGAGCGGCGGCTCCTCCGGTGGCCACCACTCGGTCGCCGGCAGCTCCGGCAGCGGCAGCAGCGGCGGCTCGTCGTACGACGACGACTCGGGGTCCGACGACTCCGGCTCCTATGACGACGACGACGGCGACGACCACGAGGACCACGAGGACGAGCCCGACGAGCCGGACGACGACTGAGCCCGATGACCGCAGCGCAGGGGGGACGCGCGGCGGGCCGGCTGCCGGGGGCCTCAGCCCTCGACCAGCGGCAGCGTGAGCTCGACGCGGGTCCCGATCTCCGAGCCATCGGCGCCACCGCTCCTGGTGGCGCCGATGAGCAGTTGCCCGCCCGAGTCGCCCGCGGTGCGGCGCACGATGTCGAGCCCCAGGCCGGTGGTGCCGGGCCGGTCGCCGGCGACGGCGCCGAGCAGCCCCGGCCCTTCGTCGACGACGAGGAGCGAGGCGCGACCGGCCAGCGCGCTGAGGCTGACCTCGAACGGCGTCCCGTCGGGGGTGTGCGCGAACACGTTGTCGATGAGCACGTCGACCGCGTCGGCGAGGTCCTCGGCGGCGAGGGGCACCCGCACCGGCACGGCCGGCACCGACACGCGCAGCGGCCGCTGCTGGTCCTCGGCGAGCACCTCCCAGAAGGCCACCCGGGCCCGGACCGTCTCGGCCGCGTCACACACCGCGGCGAGGTCGCTGCGCACCGGGCGGCGGGCCTCGCTCACGATGGAGTCGATGGTCACCTGCAGGGTGGCGATGTGCTCCTGCAGCCGCGCGGCCAGCACCGGGTCGGAGACGCCCTCCGCGTCCAGGCGCAGCGCCGTCACCGGCGTCCGCAGCCGGTGCGACAGGTCGCCGACGGCGGCCCGCTCCTTCTCCAGCAGCTCCACGGTCCGGTCGGCGAGCCCGTTGAGGGCCCGGGCCAGCTCCTCGGTCTCCTCGGTGCCCCGCACGCGCGCACGCGCACTGAGGTCGCCCTCCCGGAGCCGGTGCGCCACCCCGGCCACGTCGAGCAGCGGCTGGCTGATGCGTCGCCCGAGCCCGGCGGCCAGCCACAGCGCCATCGCCAGGAGAAGCAGTCCCAGGGCGACGATGCCCGCCCAGACCGGGTAGACGTTGTGGCGCACGTCGGCAGCCGTCACGCTGCTGCGCACCACCACGATCTGCAGCTCGCCGTCCTTGCGGGCCACGAAGAACGACACCAGGGCCCGGGCGCCCCGGCCGTCGACGTAGGTGTCGCTCCCGGCGCTCTGCTGGCGCTTGATGACCTCCGGGTCCTGGGCCATCCCTTCGGCGTCACCCAGCGTCGCGCCGTCCTCGCGGAGCGCACCGGTGGTCGGTTGGTCGAGCTGGTCGACACCGGTGACCCGGTCGGCGGCCTTCTTGAAGTTGCCGCCGTCGGCGGCGATCGCGACGGCGACGTTGCGGGCCTCCTGCTCGGTGATCCGGATCGCGCGCTCCTCGGCCAGGTTGCGGACCAGGAGACACAGCGGGATCACGAAGGAGACCACCACGGTCGAGGTGGTGGCGATCACCAGCCATGACAACCGTCGTCTCAAGCTCATGCGTCACCCTCGGCGCCCGCCTGCTCCGCGCCGGGGTCGACCAGGCGTACGCCGACCCCGCGCACGCTGATCAGGTACCTCGGCTGGGCGGCGGTCTCGCCCAGCTTGCGGCGCAGCCACGACAGGTGCACGTCGACGGTCCGGTCGGCGCCGCCGTAGGCCTGCTGCCAGACCTCCGACAGCAGCTCGCGCTTGGTGACCACCTCGCCGGCCCGGTTGGCCAGCGCCAACAGGAGGTCAAACTCCTTGCGGGCCAGGTCGAGCGGGTCGCCGGCCAGCGAGGCGGTGCGGGCGCGCTCGTCGATGACCAGCTCGCCGACCCGGATCGGCTCGGACGGGTCGCTGCTGCGCCCGCCGCGTCGGAGCACCGCGCGGATCCGCGCCGCCACCTGGTCGGTGCCGAACGGCTTCACGACGTAGTCGTCGGCGCCGGCGTCGAGCGCCTTGACCATCGTCGGGTCGTCGTCCTGGGCCGTGATCACGATGATCGGCACGGCGCTGGCCGCCCGGATCATCGAGATCAGGGTGAGCCCGCTGACGTCGGGCAGGCCGAGGTCGAGCAGCACCGTCTGCGGCTGCTCGGCGATGACGTGCTCGAGCCCGGCCATGCCGGTGGCAGCGACCGCGACGGCGTAGCCTCGGTCGGAGAGCCCACGACGGACCGCGGCCCGGATCGCGTCGTCGTCCTCGACGACCAGCACGCTGGTCATGGGAGAACGCTAGCGGGAGTCGGCTGTGTGGGTCCTGAGATGGGCAAGGGCGGGGACCGACCGATGACCCGGCGCGAGAGGAGGCCGCGATGAGGATGCGTCGCGCCCTGCTGGCGGGCGTCGCGGCGTGGCTGGCCGTGGTGCTCGTCGGTGCCACGGTGGTGTGGGCCGTGATCTCGCGCGCCGGCCAGGAGCTGAGCTCCGGAGACGGCTTCGCGCGAGCCGGCTCGGCGGCCACCAGCGCCGGGCCCAGGACGACCTCGCCGAGCGGCCCCCTCGTGAAGCGCTCCCACAAGCCGTCGGGCAAGCCGAGCACGAAGGCCACCTCGCCGAGCACGCCGCCCACCAGCTCCGCGCCCACCGACGAGGCCACGCCGACCAGCCCGCCTGCCTCCAGCAGCCCGCCGAAGCCGCCGTCGACGCCGAAGCCGCCGCCGGGTTCCACCAAGCACACCGCCACCTGGATCGAATCTCCCGGGCGGCTGACGGCCACCTGCAACGGCGCGAAGCTGACGATCAACTCCCTGATCCCGAACGACGGATGGGAGTCGGAGAAGCCCGAGAAGAAGTCCGACAGCGTCTTCGAGGTGCACTTCCACAGCGAGAAGTCCGACAAGGAGGTCGAGCTCACCATCGCCTGCGTGGCCGGCCGACCGGACTTCCACACCCACGGCGACGGCGACTGACCGCCTCGTCGGTCTGCTCCCTGTGGAGCCTCGGCGTCCACGTCGGCCGCCGCGGATAGGGTGCCGTGGTGCCTGCCGACGCCGAGACCTCCTCTTCGGAGCAGCCCATGGCCGGCAACGACGTCGAGCGACTGCTGGCGCGCGCGGTCGAGGCGCTCGGCGGCACCGAGCGGCCGGGCCAGGTGGCGATGGCCGAGGCGGTCGCCGAGACCTTCGCGACCGGCGAGCACCTGCTCGTCCAGGCCGGCACCGGCACCGGCAAGTCGCTGGCCTACCTCGTGCCGGCGCTCCTCCACGACCGGCGGGTGGTGATCGCCACGGCCACGCTGGCCCTGCAGCACCAGCTCGTCGAGCGAGACCTGCCGCGGCTGGTCGAGGCGGTCGCCGAGCCCGGCCTCGACACGTCGTACGCCGTGCTCAAGGGCCGCTCCAACTACGCCTGCCTGCACCGCATCCGCGAGGGCGTGCCCGACGACCAGGGGGTGCTGGTCCAGGTGCCCGAGGGCACGATGGGCGCCGAGGTCCTGGCGCTGCGTGCGTGGGCCGAGGAGGAGGCCGAGCAGGGCGGCACCGGCGAGCGCGACCACGCGCCCCGGCACACCGACCGGGTCTGGCGCCAGGTCAGCGTGTCCCACCGCGAGTGCCTCGGCGCGGCGAAGTGCCCGTTCGGCGGCGAGTGCTTCGCCGAGCAGGCGCGCGACCGCGCCCACCGGTCGCACCTGGTCGTGACCAACCACTCGCTGCTGTCGATCGACGCGATCGAGGGGGTGCCGATGATCCCCGACTACGACTGCGTCGTCGTCGACGAGGCCCACGAGGTGACCGCGCGGGTGACCCAGGCCGCCACGGACGAGCTGGCCGTCGCCGACGTGGAGCGGGCGGCCAAGCGCTCGCAGCGGTTCGTCGAGGGCGACCAGGCCGACGACCTCGACGACGCCGCCGGGGCGCTGGCCGACGCGATCGCCGACCTGCCCCCGGGGCGCTTCGACCGGATGCCCGACGAGCTGTCCGACGCCCTCGTGCTGGTGCGCGATGCCGCTCGGGCGTGCGTGTCGGCCTACCCCAAGGAGAGCGGTGCCCAGGAGGGCGGCGACGTCGATGCCGGGCGCACCCAGGCGCGGGGGGCGGTGCAGGAGGTGTTCGCCGTCGCCGAGCGGATGGCCGCCGACGCCGAGGGCGACGTGCTGTGGCTCGCGGAGGGCGGCGACCGCAGGCCGCCGCGGCTGCACGTGGCGCCGTTGCAGGTCTGGGGCCCGATGCGCGACAAGCTGCTGGCCGACAAGGCCGTCGTGTTCACCTCGGCCACGCTGATGCTGGGCGGCGACTTCACCGCGGTCGCCACCTCCGTCGGGCTGCGGCCCGACGAGCAGCGCGCCGCCGATCGGTCGGAGCCGGCGGCCGAGCCCGGCGAGGGAGTCGTGCCGTGGCGTGGCCTCGACGTGGGGTCGCCGTTCGACTACGGCCGCCAGGCGATCCTCTACGTCGCCCGGCACCTGCCGCCCCCGGGCCGCGACGGCCTCGGGGAGGCCCAGCTCGACGAGATCGTCGAGCTCGTCGACGCGGCCCAGGGCCGCACGCTCGGGCTGTTCTCCTCGCGCCGGGCCGCCGAGGCCGCGGCCGAGGTCGTCCGGGAGCGGCTGCCCCACCTCACCACGCTGGCCCAGGGCGAGGCGCAGCTGCCCGAGCTGGCGCGCCAGTTCGTCGACGACCCGCACACCTGTCTGTTCGGCACGCTGTCGCTGTGGCAGGGCCTCGACGTGCCCGGCGACACCTGCCAGCTGGTGCTCATCGACCGCATCCCGTTCCCCCGACCCGACGACCCGCTGATGTCGGCGCGCCAGCGGGCCGCCGACCGGGCCGGCGGCAACGGCTTCATGCAGGTGGCCGCCACGCACGCGGCCCTGCTGCTGGCCCAGGGCGCGGGCCGGCTGATCCGGACGACGGAGGACCGTGGGGTGGTCGCGGTGCTCGACCCACGGCTGGCCACCGCCCGCTACGGGTCCTTCCTGCGCGCCTCGCTGCCTCCGATGTGGTCGACATCCGACCCGGCGGTGGTCCGACAGGCGCTGGCCAGGCTGGCCCAGGGCTGATCCGGGACCGACGCCAGCCGGTCCTCGAGTGCGGCCGAGGGCGCGGGCCCGGCCTGCTCGGGCAGGTTGCCGACCAGCAGCCAGGCGGCCAGCACCACGGCCCACCCGCCGACCACGTCGAGGGTCCAGTGGTTGCCGGTGCCGACGATGACCAGCGCGGTGCCGGCGGCATAGGCCCAGGCCAGGGCGCGGGCCCACCGGGCGGACACCTCGCGGCTGACCACCAGCGCCACCCACAGCGCCCAGCCGGCGTGCAGCGACGGGAAGGCGGCCAGCTCGTTGGTGTACTCACCCAGCCCCCGCGGAGCGGAGGCGTCGGCCCCCCACCAGCCGTCGGTGGCCGTCAGGTGCAGCACGTCGACGTAGCCGGGCATGAACCGCGGCGGCGCCAGCGGCATCATCAGATAGCACGCCAGCGCCGCGACCGAGGCCAGCACCAACGCCCTCCGGGCGGGGAGGTACGACGACGCGCGGCCGCGCCGGTAGAGCCACAGGAGCACCGCCGCCGTGACGACGTAGTGCAGGGTGGCGTACCAGTAGCTGCCGACCAGCCGAAGCGTCTCCGAGGAGAGGAAGAGCTGGTTGAGCGGCGCCTCGAGGTCGAGACCCAGCGCACGCTCCACCGACTCCGTCGCGACCGCCCGCTCGCGGGCCATCGTGAGGGAGTCGTCCGCCAGCAGGCGCGTCGCCGAGTAGCCGGCGTAGAGCACCCCCAGGAGCATGACTTCGTAGATCCCCCGTCGAGTGCGCCGGCCCACGGATGTCCAAGACAGGGCGAGGCTCACCCCTCCATCCTGCCGCCCGGACTCAAGGCGCGGCCACCGGGTTTCCCCTGAGAGCACCCTGGATCGGGCGTCAGGGCACGCCGCTCGAGGAGCGGACGCCCGGTGTCAGCGAGCGACGAGGATGAAGGCCAGCAGCGCCACGCCGATGAACGCCCAGGTGAGCAGGCGAACGCGCGCAGGCGAGAGAACGGGGGCCGTCATGACGCCGAGCCTAGCCCCGCATCCGGGGCCGCGCCGGAGAATCGGCAGACCCGTCAGACCCGCCGCAGCACCGCGGTGACCCGGCCGAGGATCGAGGCGTGCGTGCCGTCGATCGGGTCGTAGCGCTCGTTGTGGGGGAGCAGCCAGACCTGGCCGTCGCGGCGCTGGAAGGTCTTCACGGTGGCCTCGCCGTCGAGCAGGGCCGCCACGATGTCGCCGTTGTCGGCGTGCTGCTGCTGCTTGACCACGACGTAGTCGCCGTCGCAGATGGCGGCGTCGATCATCGAGTCGCCACGCACCTCGAGCAGGAACAGGGTGCCGTCGCCGACCAGCTGCTTGGGGAGCGCGAAGACGTCCTCCACCTGCTCCTCGGCCAGAATCGGCCCACCGGCGGCGATCCGGCCGACCATCGGGACGTAGGCGGTCGGGGTGACGGTGTCGCCGATGCCGGTCTCGTCGATCGAGGTCTCGTCGGCGGCGCCGATCGAGCGGCGTGCGGCCAGCACCTCGGGCAGGAACACCTCCAGTGCGCGCGGCCGGTTGGGGTCGCGCTTGAGGAACCCCTTCTCCTCCAGGACCCGCAGCTGGTGGGAGACCGAGGAGGAGGAGGTCAGCCCCACCGCCTCGCCGATCTCGCGCATCGACGGGGGATAGCCGCGCTTCTCGATGGAGTCCTTGATGGTCGCGAGCACGCGCTGCTGGCGAGGGGTCAGCCCGGTCGCGTCCGCTGCGCCGTCGGGCAGCTCGGTGACGTTGTCACGTCCCGCTGTGTCGCGTCTGGCCATGTCCCCTCCTGGGGTCGCCGGCCGACGCTGGGCGCCGATCCGTGCGTGCTTCGTGTGGGTGCTGCTCGCTCGACCCGGGTGGTCGAGCCGGAGTCTCCACGCTAGCCGGGCTCGCCGACGACTTCAAACAGGTGTTCGAACGGCGTGTCGCGGGCGGGAGGGCCTATCCTGGCGCCCACGAATCGGTGTGATCGGCCTGCTCGGGGGCGGGAGGAGGCTGGCATGGGGGCAGGCGCGCGCGGGGTCGAGCCGGGCGTGGCCGTGGTCACCGGAGGAGCGTCGGGGATCGGCCGAGCGATCGCCGCACGGCTCGTGCGTGGTGCTCATCGGGTGGTGCTGACCGACCGCGACGAGGCCGCGGCCCGGCGTACCGCCGCGCAGCTGGGGGCCCGGGCCGGGCTGCGGCTCGACGTGCGCGACCCGCAGGCCCACCACGACGTGGCGGCGGCGGCCGGGGAGCTGGGCCGGGTGCGCGCCTGGTTCAACAACGCGGGGGTCGCGCCCGACGGTGACCTGGCGGCGCTCTCGGACGCCCAGGTGCGCGAGGTCGTGGAGGTCAACCTGCTGGGTGCCCTGTGGGGGACCAGGGCGGCGTTCCAGGCGTTCGGCTCGCAGGGCGGCGACGTGGTGATCACCTCGTCCCTGTTCGGGCTCGGTCCCGCCCCCGGCCTCTCGGCCTACGCCGCCACGCAGGCGGCGCTGATCTCGCTGGCCACCTCGGTGCACGGCGAGACGCCGCCGGGCGTGCGGATCCACGCGCTGTGCCCCGACGGTGTCGACACCGAGATGCTCGAGGCGATGAACCCCGCGGGTGCCGGCCACGCGCTGCTGCACTCCGGCCGCGGGCTGCTCACCCCCGAGGAGGTGGCCAGGGTGGCCGTCGGGCTGCTGGGCAGCCGGCGGGTGGTCCGGTCGCTGCCCGCCTGGCGAGGCGCGATGGTCCGGGGGAGCGGCCTGGTGCCGGGGCCGGCCACGCGGGCGCTGCCGAGGGTCGTCGGTCGGGGTCGACGGGCCGCGGCCCGGGCCGACTGAGCCCCCTCGGGTCCGACCCCGACGCGCCGTCGAACATTTGTTCGGCCAGGTACTTGATTCGTTCGAACACCTGCTCTAACGTCGTACACATGTTCGATCGAAAGTCTGATCGACTGGCTCTTCCGGGGCTCCCCGAGACCGCGGTCCGGGTGACTGTCGGTGGCCGGCGATAGACATCGGTCTGACCAGGCACCGACAGGCCGACCGACGACGAGCCGGCCGCTTCCCCAGGAGGTCCCGATGAGCACCCTCACCGTCACCGAGCTGCGACCGCCGACGACCCGGGCGGTCCGCCCGACCCGTGTCCCGCGGCCCGCCGCCGAGACCCGTCGCGCACCGCAGGGCGAGCTGCGGCTCACCCGTCGCGGGCGCATCGTCGTGGTCGTGGCGGCCCTGCTGGTGCTGCTGGCGGCCGCGGTCTTCGCCGGTGCCGGATCGGTCGCGACCGAGCGCCCCGGCACGCCCGAGCCGACCCGCACCGTCGTCGTCGGCCCCGGCGACACGCTGTGGGGGATCGCGGCCGAGATCGCGCCCGACGGCGAGGTGCGCCAGATGGTCGACCACATCGAGCAGCTCAACGCCCTCGACTCCGCGATGGTGCAGGCGGGCCAACGACTTCAGGTGCCGATCGCCACGCCGTGACGGCGAGGCGCTGGAGCACTCACGAGCTGTCACCGGCCGACTCGACCCCGGCCGGTGCGCACCGGGGAAGACGAGGGGCGGGGTCCGGGGGGACCCCGCCCCTCGCGGTGTCCCGCGGGCGGTGGGCGGTCCGTTAGGTTGCAGGAGCGGCCGCGGGGCTGCGTCGATGCGGGGAGGGCTGATGCGGCAGCGACTGATCCGGCTGGTCGACCAGCTGCGTGTCAGCTTCTGGTTCCTGCCTGCGCTGCTGCTGCTCGCCGCCACGGTGCTCGCCTGGGGAGCGCTGCTCGCCGACGCCGCTCACGACGGCACCTGGGGCGGGCTGCTCTTCAACGGCGGCCCGCAGGGGGCCCGCACCATCCTCGGCACGATCGCCGGCTCGATGGTGACCGTCGGCACCACCGTCTTCTCGATCACGATGGTCGCGCTCACCCTGGCGAGCAGCCAGTTCGGGCCGCGGATGCTGTCCAACTTCCTGCGCGACCGCGGCAACCAGCTCACGATCGGCCTGTTCCTGGCCGTCTTCCTCTACAGCCTGATCGTGCTGCGCGGTGTCCACGACCGAGCCGGCGGCGTCCCCAACCTCGCCGTCAGCCTGGCCATCGTGCTGGCCGTCGCGGCGCTGATGGTGCTGGTCTACTTCATCCACCACATCGCCACCTCGATCCAGGTGATGAACCTGGTCCAGTTGCTCGCCGACGACCTGAGCGCCGGGCTGGACTCCTCCGTCCCCGAGGCAGGGGAGTCGCCCGACGTCGTGGTGACCCGTCCCGAGCTGCCGCCCCCCGGCCACGCCGTTGACGCGGCTTCCAGCGGCTACGTGCAGTACGTCGACCGCTCCGCGCTGGTGCGTCGGGCGGCGGAGCGCGACCTGGTGCTGCGACTGCTGGTGCGTCCCGGCCGGTTCGTCGTGGCCGGCTCCCCCCTGGCCCGGGCCTGGACCGCCGACGGCCGCGCCGCCACCGACGAGCAGTGCGCCGACCTGGCGGCCCTGGTCAGCGTCGGCCCCCGCCGCAGCATCGCCCAGGACGTCGAGTTCCCGATCCGACAGCTGGTCGAGGTCGGTCTGCGCGCGCTGTCCCCCGGGATCAACGACCCGACGACCGCCACCGCCTGCCTCAACCAGCTCAGCGTCGGGTTGAGCCGGGTCGCGGACCGGCCGATGCCTCCCGACGTGCATCCCGACGGCGACGGCGTCGCCCGGCTGGTCCAGGAGGGGCCGCTCACCTGGGCGCGGCTGGTGGGCGGTGCCTTCGACCAGCTGCGGCAGGCCGCCGGCGGGCACGTCGTCGTCCACCTGCACCTGCTGGAGGCGCTCACCACGATCGCGGGACGCACCACCCGGCTCGACCGGCTCACCGTGCTGCGCCGGCAGGGTGACCTGGTGTGGGAGGCCGCCCAGCAGGCGGTGGCCCAGGCCGCCGACCTCGAGGTCGTCCGCCAGCGACACGCCGCCCTGCTCGCCGCGGTGGGGGGAGCCGGCTGATGGCCGGCTACTCCGGCACCCCGCTGCCCCGCAAGCTCGGGGTCAAGGACGATCACCTGGTGCTGCTGGACGGCCTCCCGCCGGGGGTCGACCTCGGCGATCTGGGTGCGGCCGAGGTGGTGACCCGCCTGCCGCGCCGACCCCTCGACCTGACCGTCACCTTCCACACCCGGCTGGCCCCGCTCCGTGCCCGGCTGCCCGCCCTGATCGAGCGCACGGCGGCCGCGGGCATGATCTGGGTCTGCTGGCCCAAGAAGACCGCCCGCGCCGAGGTGGAGCGCTCGCTGGGGGTGAGCTGCGACCTCGACGAGAACCTCGTCCGCGCCCTGGCGCTGGAGCTCGGCGTGGTCGACGTCAAGGTCGCCGCGATCGACGAGCACTGGTCGGGGCTCAAGCTGGTGCGCCGGCTCGTCGACCGCTGACCGGCCGCAGACCTCAGTCGGGCGAGGAGTGCCGGCTCGGTGCCGGGCCGCTCAGGCCGACGGTCCGGCTGAGCCGGGAGACCAGCATCAGGCCACCGAACAGGCACAGCACCGCGCCCAGCGAGACCGCGCCGAACGCCAGCCAGCCGGGTCCCTCGCCGGCCCGGGCCGCGGCCCCCCAGCGGATCGCCAGGAAGACCAGCAACCCCCAGACGGCGGCGGAGGCGAGGATCGCCACGGCGTAGGCCGCGACGTCGCGACGCCAGCGGACCGGCGGCCGCTCGCCGCGCCGCGCACCGGCCCGACCGGGCCGCGCCGCTCCGTCGTCGCTCACCCCGGCATTGTCGCCCAGCCACTACGGTGTGGGCCCATGACACCCCGGCTCCCCCTCCTCCGGCCGCTCGCCCGAGGCCGCACCGCCCGTCGGCTCGTCGTGCCCGCGACCGTGCTGGCGGCGTCCGTCGCGCTGCTGCCGGCGCCGGCGCACGCCGCGCACCTGCCCAGCGGGTTCCGGCAGAGCACCATCGCCACCGGCCTGGTCGCACCGATCGACCTGGAGGTGGCCCCCGACGGCCGGGTGTTCGTCGCCGAGCAGGCCGGCCGGGTGCGAGTGCTGCGCAAGGACGGCAAGCTGGTCACCTTCCTGACGCTGGGCAACCGGGTCGACCACACCGACGAGCGGGGACTGTCGGGGATCGCCCTGGACCCGTCGTTCGAGACCAACGGCTACGTCTATCTCGACTACACCCGCAAGGCCACCGCCACCGTCGGCGCGCACAACGAGGTGATCCGGGTGACCGCCCAGGGCAACAAGGCGGTCGCGGGCAGCGAGAAGCGACTGTTCCGTCTCGACCGGCAGCGCTCGACCCACCACGTCGGCGGGGCCCTGGAGTTCGGCCCCGACGGCAAGCTCTACATCACCTCGGGCGACAGCCAGCACGGCGCCAGCGCGCCGCAGCTGACCAGCCTGCTCGGCAAGGTGCTCCGCATCAACCGCAAGGGGTCGATCCCGAAGTCCAACCCGTTCTACGACCGCGCGAGCGGGCGCAAGCGGGCGATCTGGGCGCGCGGGCTGCGCAACCCGTTCAAGCTGTCCAGCGACGGCACCCGGCTGTTCGTCAACGACGTGGGCGAGCAGGCCTGGGAGGAGATCGACCAGGTGCGCAAGGGCCGCCACTACGGCTGGCCGGCCAAGGAGGGTCCCGAGTCGGTGCCGGCCTACACCCCACCGGTGTTCGCCTACCAGCACGGCACCGGCAACAAGCGCGGGTGCGCCATCACCGGAGGGGTGTTCTACACCCCGCCCGCGGACGCCGCCGGCGCGTTCCCCTCGGGGATGGCCGGCGACTACTTCTTCGCCGACCTGTGCCGCGGCTGGATCCGGCGCTACGACGTCGCCAGCGGCACCGCCCGCGCCTTCGCCACCGACTTCCCCACCCGCCAGCTGGTCGACCTCGAGGTCGCCCCCAACGGGTCGCTGCTGGTGCTCCGGCTGAACGGCAAGATCACCCGGATCCGGCACACCGGCTGACCTCCGGCCCCGGGCCCCCGCGGGGCGTGCCGGCCGTCGCGACACGCCGGGCCGCGGGCGCCGTCGGGGCCCGCGGTGCGGCGCTGACCTGCGGTTTTGCGGTCCCTCCCGATCGGTGTCGATCAGTTCGGGGCAACCCCTTGCCAACGCAGGGGAGTCGACGTACGGTAACCACAACATCTAGTGGATTACAGCGATGTAGTTCTCCACATCTAGTCGGAGAGATCATCCACAAGAGCTCCCGCCGGGGATGCACAGGCGTCCCCGAGTTGTTCACAGAAGAGACCCGTTTTTCCACCGCGAAGGAGGCCGGCTGTGCACTGTCCCTACTGCCGGCACGCCGACACCCGGGTGCTCGACTCGCGGGTCTCCGACGACGGGAGCTCGATCCGGCGGCGGCGCACCTGCCCCACCGACGGCGGGGGCTGCGGCAAGCGGTTCACCACCGTGGAGCAGATGCAGCTCACCGTGCTCAAGCGTGCCGGCGTGAGCGAGCCGTTCCACCGCGACAAGGCGGTCTCGGGCGTCCGCAAGGCGTGCAAGGGCCGTCCGGTCACCGAGGACCAGCTCGCCGTGCTCGGCCAGACCGTCGAGGACGCCCTGCGCGCCGACGGCTGGGCCGAGGTGCCCGCCCACGAGGTGGGCCTGGCGATCCTCGGCCCGCTGCGCGAGCTCGACGAGGTGGCCTACCTCCGCTTCGCGAGCGTCTACCGCGCCTTCGAGTCGGCCGACGACTTCGAGAGTGAGATCTCGCTGATGCGCGCGGAGCGCGCAGCCCGCGAGATCGAGTCAGGCGACAGCGACGGCGCCGAGCATGAGGCGACCGCGGCCGAACCCCAGCCCCTCCCGACGGGCTGACCACCGACTGCCCGGCACGTAGTGGGGAAGCTGCGTGCCGGGCGCACCACCTCTGCACCACCTCCGCATCACCTCCGCGCCGTCCACCCGACGCCGCGGCGTACCACCCGCACCAGCACCGAAGCTCAGCACGGCACCGAACCAGGCACGACGAAGGGGACCCAGATGACCGAGACGGCGAACGCCGGCACCTCCACCCGCAAGGCCGCGGGTGCTGACACCGGGACGGGGCTCAGCCTCACCCGGGTGTTCTCCACCGAGGGGACCCACCCCTACGACGAGATCACCTGGGAGCGTCGCGACGTCGTGCAGACCAACTGGAAGACCGGGGAGACGGTCTTCGAGCAGAAGGGTGTGGAGTTCCCCGACTTCTGGTCGCTCAACGCCTCCACGATCGTCACCACGAAGTACTTCCGTGGCGCGGTCGGCACCGACGCCCGCGAGTGGAGCCTGCGTCAGCTGGTCGACCGGGTGGTGAAGACCTACCGCGCGGCCGGTGAGGAGCACGGCTACTTCGCGACGCCGGCCGACGCCGACGTGTTCGAGCAGGAGATCACCTGGCTGCTGGTGCACCAGTACTTCTCGTTCAACAGCCCCGTCTGGTTCAACGTCGGCACCCCGTCGCCGCAGCAGGTCTCGGCCTGCTTCATCCTCTCGGTCGACGACTCGATGGACTCGATCCTCAACTGGTACAAGGAGGAGGGCTTCATCTTCAAGGGCGGCTCCGGTGCCGGTCTCAACCTGTCCCGGATCCGCTCGTCGAAGGAGCTGCTGTCCTCCGGCGGCACCGCGTCCGGCCCGGTCTCGTTCATGCGCGGCGCCGACGCGTCCGCGGGCACCATCAAGTCCGGCGGCGCCACCCGCCGCGCGGCCAAGATGGTCGTGCTCGACGTCGACCACCCCGACATCGAGGAGTTCGTGGCGACCAAGGCGCGCGAGGAGGACAAGATCCGCGCGCTGCGCGACGCCGGGTTCGACATGGACCTCGGCGGTGCCGACATCACCTCGGTCCAGTACCAGAACGCCAACAACTCGGTGCGCGTCTCCGACGAGTTCATGCGCGCGGTCGAGGACGGCCGCGAGTTCGGGCTGCGCGCCCGGCAGACCCACGAGGTGATCGAGACCATCGATGCCCGCGAGCTGTTCAAGAAGATCAGCCAGGCCGCGTGGGAGTGCGCCGACCCCGGCCTGCAGTACGACGACACGATCAACGACTGGCACACCAACCCCGAGACCGGTCGGATCACCGCGTCCAACCCCTGCTCGGAGTACATGTCGCTCGACAACTCCTCCTGCAACCTGGCCTCGCTCAACCTGCTGAAGTTCCTCACCGACGACGACACCTTCGACGCCGTCCGGTTCGCGCAGGCGGTCGAGCTGATCATCACCGCGATGGACATCTCGATCTGCTTCGCCGACTTCCCGACCGAGTCGATCGGCGAGACCACCCGCGACTACCGCCAGCTCGGCATCGGCTACGCCAACCTCGGTGCGCTGCTGATGGCGATGGGGCTCGGCTACGACTCCGACGGCGGCCGGTCGATGGCGGCGGCGATCACCTCGCTGATGACCGGCACCTCCTACAAGCGCTCCGCCGAGCTGGCCGCGGTGGTCGGCACCTACGCCGGCTACGCCCGCAACGCGGAGGCCCACCAGCGGGTGATGCGCAAGCACCAGGCCGCCAACGACGTGGTCCGCACGCTGACCCCGGTCGACGGCGCGGTGCACCAGCTGGCCACCCGGGCCTGGGCCGACGTGGTCGAGCTCGGCAAGGTCAACGGGTTCCGCAACGCGCAGGCCTCGGTGCTCGCGCCCACCGGCACCATCGGCTTCATGATGGACTGCGACACCACCGGCATCGAGCCGGACTTCTCGCTGGTGAAGTTCAAGAAGCTGGTCGGCGGCGGCTCGATGCAGATCGTCAACCAGACGATCCCGCGGGCGCTGACCAAGCTCGGCTACGACACCGAGAAGGTCGAGGCGATCGTCGACTACATCGCCGAGCACGGTCACGTGATCGACGCGCCCGGCCTCAAGCCGGAGCACTACGAGGTCTTCGACACCGCGATGGGCGCCCGGGCGCTGGCCCCGATGGGCCACGTGCGGATGATGGCGGCCTGCCAGCCGTTCCTGTCCGGCGCCATCTCCAAGACGGTCAACCTGCCGGAGACGGCGACCGTCGAGGAGATCGAGGACATCTACCTGCAGTCGTGGAAGCTGGGGCTCAAGGCCACCGCCGTCTACCGCGACAACTGCAAGGTGGGTCAGCCGCTGGCCGACGCCAAGGCCAAGAAGGCCGAGGAGCCGAAGGCCGAGGAGAAGGCCGTCGAGAAGGTCGTCGAGTACCGCCCGACCCGCAAGCGGCTGCCCAAGTCGCGCACCTCGCGCACCACGTCGTTCACCGTCGGCGGCGCCGAGGGCTACATGACCTCCGGCGCCCACGACGACGGCGAGCTCGGCGAGGTGTTCCTCAAGCTCGGCAAGCAGGGCTCGACCCTGGCCGGCGTGATGGACGCCTTCTCGATCGCGGTCTCCATCGGCCTGCAGTACGGCGTCCCGCTGGAGACCTACGTCTCGAAGTTCACCAACCTGCGCTTCGAGCCGGCCGGCCTCACCGACGACCCCGACGTGCGGATGGCGCAGTCGATCATGGACTACATCTTCCGGCGCCTGGCCCTGGACTACCTCTCCTTCGAGGACCGCTCGATGCTCGGCATCTACTCCGCCGAGGAGCGCCAGCGGCACCTCGAGACCGGCTCCTACGAGCCGCTGGTCGAGATCAGCGAGGCCGAGAGCCTCAAGGCCGAGCACCACGCCACCGCCGTGGAGATCGACGAGGTCGAGGGCGAGGTCGTCGACGAGGCCCCGGTCGCCGAGGCGCCCAAGGCCGCGCACACCTCCGCGGAGCTGATGGAGCAGATCACCGGCCACGCCGTCGACAGCCCGCTGTGCTTCACCTGCGGCACCAAGATGCGCCCCGCCGGCTCCTGCTACGTCTGCGAGGGCTGCGGGTCCACCTCCGGCTGCAGCTGAGTCGTCGCGAGGAAGCCCCGAGGTGTCGACCACCTCGGGGCTTCGTCGTCTGCGGAGCAGGCCCGCCGGGCGCGAGCAGTTCGTGGGGAAGGAGCCCTGATGAGCGATCCCGTGGGAGACCGCGCCGCTGGTGCCCTCCTCGGCACCGCGGTCGAATGCGCTCGGTGTGCCCTACGAGTTCGACCTCCCACCCGGGCCGGGCGAGTACGCCGAGATGCGGGGCGGCGGTCTGGGTGACTTCGCGCCGGGGAGTGGAGCGACGACACCTCGATGGCGGTGGCGATCGCTCGGGTGGCGGCCGCGGTGCCCGACCTTCGCACGGTCGAAGCGCTGGACCTGGTGGCGGAGGGCTTTCTCGCGTGGTTCGACGGGTCGCCCGCAGACATCGGCAACCAGACTCGGGTGGTGCTCGCCGGCACTCGCGCTCGGCTGAGCGCCGGAGAAGTGGGCGCGGCGCGGGTGATGAGGAAGAGGCGAGGATCTACGCGTTGAGCCACCAGCACTCGGCGGGCAATGGCGCCCTGATGCGGACGGCCGCCGTGGCCTGGCCGCATCTTCATGAGCGAGCGTCCTGCGCCGAGGCGGCCCGACTGGTGGCGTCACTGACCCACGCCGACCCGCTCGCAGGCGACTCCTGCGTGCTCTGGTCGGAGGCCGTTCGCGTCGCGATCCAGAGTGGCGAGCTCCGGGTCGATGCCGGGGTGGACCTCCTCCCGGAGTCGCGGCGCCGCGGGTGGGGCACCTGGTTGGCCGCAGCACGACAGCCCGCCGACGAGATCGTGCCCGGTGCTCGATTCGCTCCGAACGGCTACACGGTCACCGCGCTGCAGGCCGCGGTCGCGGCCATCCATCTGACCGCGGCGACCACGCCCTCCGGTCACCTGACCGAGGCGCTGCACGCCGCGGTCCGCGTGGGCGATGACACCGACACCGTCGCCGCGATCGCCGGCGCGCTTCTCGGCGCGGCGTACGGCGCCGTCGCCATTCCGACCGCCTGGCGTGCCGCGGTGCACGGGTGGCCGGGGCTCGATGGCGAGGACCTCGTCAGGCTCGGTCGGGCGGCGCTCTGACCTGCTACTGAGGCAGCACCAGCACGTGCCGACGGTCGGCCGGGGACAGCGACGAGGGGATCGCGGCATCGAAGGTGACGAGCAGGGCGCCGGTCGAGGCGGCCAGGTTGACCAGGTGGAGGTCGGTCACCTGTCGATGTCCGACCAGCAGCGAGACGTCGATGGCCGGGTCGGCAAGTGAGGTCGCATCGGGGATCATCCGCCACCGACCGTCCCGACGGAGTCCTTGGAGCACCGCCAGGACGTCACTGGCCCCGAAGGCCCGGCCCGTGACCCGGGGGTTGAGCAGCAGGCGAACCAACGCGGCCTCGGTCATGGACGAGGTGGCCCAGGGTCCCGGGTGTCCGCGAAGGGCGGCGTGGGCCGCCTGGTGATGGACGTGGGTCGACAGCGTCAGGGCAACGAGCACATTGACGTCACACAGCCATGCCGGTTCGCCGTCCGTGAGGCGCTCGGGCATGGTCACTCGTCGTCGCGGTGGGCGTTGACGAGATCGGGAGTGACCAGATGCTCGGGGTCCCCGGAGAGGATCGTGAAGGGCGCGTAGCCGACGTCCATCCGCGCGCTCTCGCCCGGGCCGGTCGGATCGACCCCGAGCCCACGCCGGGCCAGCTCGGAGACGGCGGCACCCAGGCTCACCCCGCGCGAGCGCGCGAGCGAGCGGGCCGCGGCGAGGACCGCGTCGTCGAGCTCGAGCGTCGTGCGCACCGAAGCATCATAGCATTACCACATCAACGTCAGAGAGTGGCGACCCGGGACGAGCAACGTCACTCGTATTGACAATCTGAATTGTCAAATAGCAGGATGCTCGACGTGCACGACCTCGAGGTGATCGACGAGCCCGCCACGGCGGTGGTGGCGCTGGACGCGACCCGCGCCAGGGTGCTGGCCGCGCTCGCTGAGCCGGGGTCGGCCACGTCGGTGGCGGCGGAGCTCGGGCTGCCCCGGCAGCAGGTCAACTACCACCTGCGCACCCTCGAGCAGCACGGTCTGGTCGAGCTCGTCGAGGAGCGGCCGCGGCGCGGGCTCACCGAGCGGGTGGTGCGCGCGACGGCGCGGGGCTACGTCGTCGCGCCGCCGGCCCTGGGCCGCGACGCCGCCCGGCCCGAGGGCGTCGACCGGATGTCGTCGCGCTACCTCATCGCGCTGGCCGCGCGCCTGGTCCAGGAGGTCGCGGCGCTCACCCGGCGCGCCGAGGAGGCCGGCAGGAGCCTCCCGACGCTGGCCATCGACACCGACCTGCGCTTCGCGAGCGCCGCCGACCGGGCGGCGTTCACCCGCGAGCTGACCGAGGCCGTCACCGGCCTCGCGGCCCGCTACCACGACGAGACCGCCCCGGGCGGCCGCTGGAACCGGCTGGTGGTGGCCGCCCATCCTCGACCCCGACAGGAGCCACCTCGTGACTGACCTCCCGCAGCTGCCCGAGCCCGTCCTCGACCCCGACCCCCAGCGCCGCGCGATCCGGCTGGAGATCGAGGTCCCGGGCACCCCGGAGGAGGTGTGGGCCGCGATCGCCACCGGGCCCGGCATCTCCTCGTGGTACGTCCCGCACACGGTCGAGGAGCGCACCGGCGGCACCGCCACCGCGTCGTTCGGTCCCGGCCCCGAGATGCAGATCGAGGGACGGGTGCACGCCTGGGAACCGCCGCACCGCATCGTCTTCGGCGGCGAGCGGCTCGAGGACGGGCTCGCCTTCGAGTGGCTGGTCGAGGCCCGCGAGGGCGGCACCTGCGTGGTGCGCCTGGTCAACAGCGGGTTCGGTGACGGTCAGCCCTGGGACGACCAGTACGACGACATGGTCGGCGGCTGGCGGCTGTTCCTGCGCAACCTCTGGCTGCACCGCACGTTCTTCCCGGGGCGGCAGGCGGTCGCCGCACTCCCGATGGCGTCCTGGCCGGTGGCCGGGGAAGCGGCGTGGTCGCGCCTCGCGGCCGGCTCGGGCCTGCCGCTGCGGTCCAGCCCGGGCGAGCGGGTCGCGGCCTCGGGTGCCGGCGTACCACCGCTGGCCGGGACCGTCGTCGAGGCGGGCCCGACCACGCTGACGCTGCTCCTGGACGAGCCTGCCCCCGGCACGGCGTTCGTCGCTGCGGAGGGCCAGGCCGTCTCGGTCTGGGCCTACCTCTACGGCGACCAGGCGGCGGAGCAGGCCGCCGCCCACCAGGAGGCCTGGCAGGCGTGGCTGGCCTCGGCCGCCGACTGAGTGGCCTCGACGTTGAGCAGCCCCGGCGGCCGCGGCGATGTCTACTGGTGCGTACGACGCACCAGGTGCGTCGTACGCACCAGTAGACATCCCCCGAGCGAGCCGCGTCGGGGGCCGGTGACCCGGTCTCGGGTTCGGGCCACCGGGCCCCACGCGGTGAGCGACCGCGCACGGCCCCCCACAGGCTCGTGTCTCGCCCCCCATCGGGCGCGGGCACTCACCAAGGAGACGGCGCCGGGCACGGATCATGACGCCGATCACGACATCGACCGGCGCCTCGGGTCCGGACCCCGCCCGGGCCGCCGGCCTCAGGCGCCGAGCGCCTCGAGCCCGTAGTAGACGACGAAGGCGGGCCAGACCAGTCCTTCGAGCACCGCCAGCACATGCGGCCAGAAGCCGTCCGCCTGCATCCAGAAGTAGACCCACGCCCCGAAGATCCCGAGGGCATAGATCGCGTTACCCGTCTGGGCGTTCGCGTTCTTGGTGGCCACGAGAGTCACCTCCTCACCTCGACGCTAGCGGGCCGCGCACGCCCCGCGGATGTCTGCTCGGTCACGTCGTGAGGCCGGCGCCGCCCCCAGTTCCGGCGTTCGCCGGACGCGCGGGCCGGCCGCTGCCAGACTCGGCGACAAGGCGGCGCGCACGGCGTCGACCACACCCCGTGGAGCACGAGATGAGCACACCAGCCGGATGGTTCCCGGAGCCGACTCCGGGCGGCGACTCCCTGGCCGAGGACGGCCACGAGATCCAGCCCCTGGCGCTGGTGCTCGCCCTGGTGCCGCTGCTGGGCATCGTGCTCGGTGCCGTGGCCATGGCCCGCGGCAGACAGCTGACCGGCTTCCTGATGATCGCCGTGAGCATCGCGAGCTCGATCATCGTGCAGACCTACCACCTCGCCCTGACCTGAGCTCCGGTCCCGCCGCCCCGGCCGCGGGAGTGGGCCGCGACCCGCGAGCCGCTCCCACGAGCGCGACCGGTGCGGACCGGTTCCCCCTGGGCGGCCGATTCGGCCTAGCATGACCGCGGTGGACGGCGACGTCCGCGACAGGGGACACGAAGGGGATGGACACGGTGCGACCGCGGGGGCTGCCGAAGCGCGCCCGGGGCATCGCTGCCTTCCTCGGGGTCAACGCCGTCGTCATCGGCCTGGCCGCGACCTACCACGGCGTCCCGATGGCGCAGGTGCACCTCAACGACGGCGGCGTCTGGGTGACCAACGGCTCGATGCGGCTGGCGGCCCACCTCAACTACCCCTCGCGGACGCTCGACGGCGGGGTCGTCGCGCCGTCGGGTGACTTCGACGTCAGCCAACAGGCCAACGACATCGCCCTGCACGACCTGGGCCAGAGCACCGTCAGCAGCATCGACACCGCCACCGTCGAGATCGGGACGCCGGTCCCGCTGGCGGGTCTCGCGGCCGTGCAGGGCGGCGACGTCGTCGCCGTGGCCGACGCCCGCAAGGGTCGCGTCTGGGCGGTGCCGGTGGCCGAGCTGGGCCTGTTCAGCCCCGACACCGACCCGCTGCTCGACGAGCTCGACGGCGTGCAGGTCGCGGTCTCCGACACCGGCACCGTCGCCGCCGTCGAGACCGACGGCACCGTCCACCTGGTCACCGGCGTCACCCACGGCACCCTCACGGTCACCGACGGCGGCAGGGTCGCCGACCTCCCTCCCGACGCCGGGTTCACCCTCACCATGGTCGGCTCGACCGTGGTCGCCCTCGACGACGAGGGCCACGTGCACACCACCACCGGCGCCTCCGCCGACGCCGTACCGGCCGGTTCGGCGCTGCAGCTCCCCGGCCCGGGCGCCGACGACGTCGTCCTGGCCGCGCCCGACGGCCTGGTCTCGATGGGCCTCGACGGGGGCGGCCTCGACCGGCTCGGTCCCACCCTCGGCAGCGGTGCCCCCGCGGCCCCGGCCGTCGTCGGCGGCTGCGTCTACGGCGTGTGGAGCGGCACCGGCAGCTATGTCCGCGACTGCCCTGGCGACGCCGACGACGTCAACGAGGCCTACGACGCGCTGGCCGACACCGAGCTGCCGCAGTTCCGGGTCAACCGCGACGTGGTGGTGCTCAACGACACCGCCAACGGCAACGTCTTCCTGGTCAACGACGGGATGCGGCTGGTCGACAACTGGGACGACATCGCCCAGAGCCTCACCGAGGACGAGAAGACCAAGAAGACCAAGGACAAGAAGAAGACCCGGGCCGCGCCCAAGCGCACCGACAAGAACACCGACCCGAAGGCGCATCCCGACTCCTTCGGCGTCCGCCCGGGTCGCGCGACCGCGCTGCCGGTGCTCGCCAACGACACCGACGCCGACGGCGACTTCCTCACCGCCTCCGCCAAGGGCTCCTCGCTCGGCACCGTCTCCCGGGTGCGCGGCGGCGCCGCCCTGCAGCTGACCCCCGACAGGGGCGTCGAGGCCGGCACCGACACCTTCTCCTACACCGCCTCCGACGGTCGCGGCGGCGAGGCCACCTCCACGGTCCGGGTCGAGGTCCACGACTGGAACGTCAACGGCGCCCCGCAGCGGCTCGAGGGTCGGCGCAGCGTCGTCGAGCTCGGCACCCGCGCCGAGACCCGCTACAACCTGCTCTCCGACTGGGTCGACCCCGACGGCGACCCGGTGTTCCTCAAGTCCGTGGGCGGCACCAAGTCGATCGCGGTCGAGTTCACCCCCGACGGCGAGGTCGACCTGCGCCACCTGGGCACCGGCGACCCGGGCCGGCAGAGCCTGCCCGTGGTCATCTCCGACGGCCGCGCCGAGACCACCGGCGACCTGCTGGTCGACGTGCTCGGCAAGGACAACGTGCCGCCGGTCGCCAACGGCGACCACGTCCAGGTCGTCGCGGGGGAGCAGGCCGTCGTGCGTCCGATCGCCAACGACTCCGACCCCAACGGCGACGAGCTGCGGCTCACCCAGGTCGACCCGGGCAAGGGCGGCCTGCGCACCCGGATGGACACCGAGACCAGCACGTTCACGGTCGACGCGAAGACCCCCGGCACGTCGTACGTCGGCTACCAGGTCTCCGACGGGCCGACCGTCAGCGCGGCGGTGGTGCGCGTCGACGTGATCGAGCGCGGTCGCTCCCAGGCGCCGGTGGCCGACAACGACATCGCCACCCTCCCCGCCGGCGGCTCGACGCTGGTCGACGTGCTCGCCAACGACGACGACCCGACCGGTGGGGTGCTGGTGGTCACCGGCGTCACCACCGACACCTCCGGCACCGCCCCGGACCTGTCCGTCCAGGTGGTCAACAACCAGCTGCTCCGGGTCAGCGCGCCGAGCGGTCTGGAGACCCCGGCCGAGGTGGGCTACACGATCTCCAACGGCTATGACACGGCCTCGGCGCGGGTCACCGTGGTGCCGCTGCCCGCCGTGCCCACCACCAAGCCGCCGGTGCCGGTCAACGACCAGGGCACCGTGCGCGCGGGCGACGTCATCACCATGCCCGTCACCGACAACGACACCTCGCCCTCGGGCGCGCCGCTCACGGTCGAGCCGGAGCTGCAGGTGCCCGCGGGCCAGCCGCCGGGGGAGGCGTGGGTGTCGGAGAACACGGTGCGGTTCCGGGCCGGCAGCCAGCCCGGCCGGGTCCGGCTCACCTACACCGTGCGCGACACCCACCAGAACTACGCCTCCGCCGAGGTGGTGCTCACCATCAGGGCGCTCGACGGCGACCGCAACTCGCCGCCGTCGCCCGAACCGCTGGTCGGCCGGGTGATCGCGGGCAGGTCGGTCGCGCTGCACGTGCCTCTCGACGGCATCGATCCCGACGGCGACTCGGTGTCGCTGCTCGGTCTCGACCAGGCACCGGAGTACGGCACCGCCGTGGTCGAGGACGGCTCGCTGCGCTACACCGCGCCCGAGGACGCCAGCGGCACCGATCGGTTCAGCTATCGCGTCGAGGACCGCTTCGGCGCGGTCGCGACCGGCAGCGTCAGCGTCGGCATCGCCCCCAGCGACGGGCTCAACCAGCCGCCGGTCCCGATCCTCGACGAGGTGAGCGCGCGGCCCGAGCGGGCGCTCACCATCGCCGTGGCGGCCAACGACCTCGACCCCGACGGCGACGCGGTCGCCGTGGTGCCCGACTCGGTCGAGCCCGTCGACGAGACCACCACCACGCCGGCCGAGGTGGCCGACGGACGGGTGGCGCTGACGACGCCGCCCACCGAGGCGCTGCTGCAGTACACCTACGACGTCACCGACCACCGCGGCGGCCGGGCCACCGGCAACCTCACCGTGGCGGTGTCGCCCGACGCGCCGCTGCTCGCGCCGATCGCCCGCGACGACTACGTCAGCGTCGCCTCGGTCGTCGGTCAGGACTCCGTGCGGGTGCCGGTGCTCGACAACGACGACGACCCCGACGGCAGCGTCGCCGAGCTCGTGGTCTCCACCGAGGAGGCCGGCGTGCGGGTCGCCGGTGACGGCAGCCTGGTGATCCCGGTCGCCGACGAGCGGCGGCTGGTGCTCTACGACGTCACCGACCAGGACGGCCTGGTCGGGCGCGCCGTGGTCGTCGTACCCGGCGCGGCCGAGCAGCCTCCGGTGCTCGACGAGGACAAGGTGCCCGTCGAGGTCGAGGCCGGCGAGGAGCTGGTGCTGCCGCTGGCCGACTACGTCACCGTCCGGTCCGGGCGCTCGCCGCTGCTCGCGTCGGTCGAGGAGGAGCTGCAGGCCGGGCCCGGCGCCGATGGCTCCCCGCTGGCGCGTGACAACAAGACGCTGGTGTTCCGGTCACGTCCCGACTTCGCGGGACTCACCTCACTGACCTTCGAGGTCACCGACGGCTCCAGCCTCGACGACCCCGACGGCCTCACCGCCGTGCTGACGCTGCCGATCCAGGTGACCTCGGCGCGCAACACCCCGCCGACCTTCCAGCCCTCCACGGTCTCGGTCGCGGCCGGCGACCAGCCGACCACCGTCGACCTGGGCGCCATGGTCACCGACCCCGACCCCGGCGACCAGGGCCGGGTCACCTTCAAGGTCGTCGGCGCCAGCAAGGCCTTCGACGTGTCGGTGCGTGGCCAGCAGCTGCGCGTCAGCGCACCCGCCGACGTCACTCCCGGCACCCTCGGGACCGTCGACCTCTCGTTGACCGACGGTCGCTCCGACGCCGTGTCCGGTTCGCTGCCGCTGCGGGTGGTCGCCTCCACCAGGCCGCTGATGACGACCACGCCGATCGTCATCGACGACGCCACCGCCGGCGAGCCCCGCAAGGTCGACGTCAAGCCCTACGTCACCAACCCGTTCGCCGCCGAGGGCAAGCCGATCGAGGTGGTCGGCGTCCAGGCCGCCAACGGCTCGGTCAGCCAGAGCGGCACCACGCTGACGATCACCCCCCAGGCCGGGTTCCACGGCCAGATGACGGCGCAGTACACCGTCGCCGACGCCACCCATGACCGTCGCCGGCAGGTCCAGGGCCTGGTCCGGCTCACCGTGCGCGACCGTCCCGACGCGCCCACCGCCGTGGTCGCCGAGACCCACCTCTCGCACACCGCGACCGTCAGCTGGCGGGCGCCCGCCAACAACGGCGCCGAGATCACCAACTACGCCGTCAGCTGGACCGGCCAGGACCGCGGCAGCCGCGACTGCGGCCGGGTCACCACCTGCACGGTCGACGGGCTGCCCAACAACAAGACGATCACGTTCACCGTGGTGGCCGCCAACGAGGTCGGGGACAGCGACCCCTCGGCCCGCTCCAACGAGGTCCGGCCCGACGTCAAGCCGGATCAGCCGGCCCCGCCGACCACGGAGTTCGGAGACCGGCAGATCACCGTCCACTGGACCAAGCCGCACACCGACGGCTCTCCGGTCACCAGCTACACCCTCGAGGTGAGCCCGCCGGTCGGCGGCGTCACCCAACGGAGACCACCGGCACCTCGTTGACCTGGAACGGCCTCAGCAACGGGACGGCCTACACCTTCCGGGTGCAGGCGCACTCGCTGGCCGAGAGCCCTCGGACTGGTCCGACACGTCCGCCCCGGAGGTCCCCGCCGGACCGCCGCAGGCCCTCGGTGCGCCGCGGGTCGCCAAGGACCCGGCCAGCAACCTCGACCCGAGCGCGACCATCTCGTGGTCCCAGCCCGACCCGAACGGCGACCCGTCGATGACCTACGAGGTTCGCAAGACCGGCGGCAGCACCGTCTGCGGCGAGCAGCCGTCACTCAGCTGCCACGTCACCCTCCAGGTCGCCACCACCGACCAGACCTTCGAGTTCCGCGCCCACAACAAGGCCGGCTGGAGCGACTGGTCGCCGGTCTCCAACGCGATCCGGGCGTTCAAGAAGCCCGGCACGGTCAGCAACCTCCGGCTCACCCCGACCGGCGTCTCCAACCAGGTGAGGTTCGACTTCGGTGCGGCCGCCGGCAACGGCGCACTGCCCTCCGAGATCACCTACTACTGGTCGGCTGGCTCGAGCCAGGGACAGGTCACCCCGGGACAGCTGGTCACCAGCGCCGCGGCGTTCCCCAACGGCACCAACCAGTCGGTGCGGGTGTGGGCCCGGAGCAACGTCAAGGGCGAGGTGGTCGACGGCGATGCGGTGACCGGCACGGTCAACGCCTTCGGCCCACCGACCAGCAACATCTCGATCACCACCAGCAGTGGCTACCAGTCGGTGGGCTTCACCTGGAACGCCAGCGGCGCCGCCAACGGCCGGCCCGTCAGCGCGGTGCAGATCTCCGTCAACGGCGGCGGCTGGTCGTCGGCCCCGATCAGCGGCTCCCAGACGGTCAGCACCGGCCAGGGCAGCACCGTCACCCTCGCGGTGCGGGCGATGAGCTCGGGCACGGCGTGGGGCACGGCGAAGTCCGCCAGCGGCACCTCGTGGCCGCCGTCGGACTACCAGTGGCGCCGAGGCGCGGCGGTGGCCTGTCCCGGCACCATCCAGGGCACCTGCAAGTACGTCCAGGTGAAGCTCACCGACTACCGCCCCAACAGCACGGTCCACTGCCACATGACCGGCAACGGCGCCGCCGACTACAACGCCGACCTCGGCGTGGACGGCGGCGGCAACCGTGACTGGACCAACACCGGCAAGATCCAGGACGGCTACGTCCCGCCGTCGGAACCGATCACCTGCACCCAGAACTAGCCCCGACGCCCGGGACGACTGCGTCCCGAGCCGAGGCGCCCCGGACCCCACGAGGAAGCCCGCGCATGACCCTGACGCCCGACCACGCCGCCTGGTTCTCCGAGACGTTCGCCACGATCACCGACAACGTCGGGCAGGCGCTGCTCGGCAAGGAGCCGGTGATCCGGCTGGCGCTGACCTGCATGCTCACCGAGGGACACCTTCTGCTGGAGGACGCTCCCGGCACCGGCAAGACGGCGCTGGCCCGGGCGATCGCCGCGTCCGTCCAGGGCACCCACAACCGGATCCAGTTCACCCCCGACCTGCTGCCCTCCGACATCACCGGCGTGACGATGTACGACCAGGGCAGCGGCCGCTGGGAGTTCCACCGCGGCCCGATCTTCGCCTCTATCGTGCTGGCCGACGAGATCAACCGGGCCTCGCCGAAGACCCAGTCCGCACTGCTGGAGGTGATGGAGGAGTCGCACGTCACCGTCGACGGCACCCGTCACGAGACCGGCCGGCCCTTCATGGTGATCGCCACCCAGAACCCGATCGAGCAGGCCGGCACCTATCGACTGCCGGAGGCGCAGCTCGACCGGTTCCTGATGAAGACCTCGGTCGGCTACCCCGACCTCGAGGCGTCGCTGCAGGTGCTCGCCGGGTCGGCCCGCCCCGACCGCACCCAGGACCTGCAGCCGGTGGTCACGACCGACGCCGTGGCGGAGATGGCCGACCTGGTCCGCGACAACCACGTCGACCAGGCGGTGCTGCTCTACGTCCAGCAGCTCGCGCAGGCCACCCGCGACGATCCCGACACCACCCTCGGGGTCTCCACCCGGGGCGGCATCGCGATGGTGCGGGCGGCCCGGGTCTGGGCCGCCGCGCAGGGCCGCAACTACGTCACGCCCGACGACGTCAAGGCACTCGCCCAGCCGGTCTGGTCGCACCGGATCGTGCTCGATCCCGAGGCCGAGTTCGCCGGCACCACGCAGGCGTCCGTCCTCGCCCGGGCTCTCGACACCGTGGCCCCGCCGCAGGCCCGAGGCGCCTGAGGTGGCTCTCGGCAGCCCGGTTGCCGCCGTCGGGTCGCCCCGGCGGCGGCTGCGCGACCGCCTCGCCGACGCGGTCGGCGCGGCCCGCGACCGCGCCCTGGAGCGCGCGCCGTGGCTCGGCGTACCGTCCCTGCTCGGGTACGCCGTCGCGCTGGTCGGTCTGGCCGCCCTGGTCGCCGGGCTCGTCGGGCAGTGGGTCGAGCTGACCCTGCTCGGGGCCGGCTGGCTCGTCGTCACGGTGGTGGCGGTCGGGTGGACCCTGGCCCGGGTGCGCTACGCCGCCAGCATCGAGCTGGAGAGCCAGCGGGTGGTCGTCGGCTCGCGGGCCTGGGGCGCGGTGGTCGTCCGCAACGAGGTGGGCAGGGCCAGCCTGCCGACCACCGTGTCGCTGCCCGTGGGGAGCTCCTCGGCCAGCTTCCGGGTGTCCGGTCTGGGGCGCGGCGAGGAGCACCGCGAGGTGTTCTCGGTGCCGGCGCGGCGCCGCGGTGTGGTCACCCTCGGCCCGGTGGTGGCCGTGCACGGCGACCCGCTCGGGCTGCTGCGCCGCGAGCAGCCGTGGAGCGAGCCCGTCGACCTGTTCATCCACCCCCGCACCGTGCCGCTCGACGCCGACACCAGCGGCTTCCTCCGCGACATCGAGGGAGTCACCACGCAGGACCTGTCGTCCTCCGACGTGTCCTTCCACGCGCTGCGCGACTACGTGCCCGGCGACGACCGCCGCTCGGTGCACTGGAGGACCACCGCCCGGGTGGGCCGGCTGATCGTGCGCCAGTTCGAGGAGACGCGGCGCTCCCACCTGCTGGTGATGCTCTCGCTGCGCCCCGAGGAGTACGCCGACCCCGAGGACCTCGAGACCGCCGTCTCCGTCGCCGGCTCCCTCGCCCTGCACGCGTTGCGGGAGGAGCGCGAGGTGAGCGTCGTGACCCAGCGCGGCCGGCTCTCGTTCGGCAGCGGGCCGGGGCTGCTCGACCGGCTGGCCGCCGTCGAGGCGCTGCCCGGGGCGCACGGGGTGATCGACCTGGTCGGCCAGGCCGTCGGTGCCGTGCCGGCCGCGTCGGTGGCCGCGCTGGTCACCGGCGCGGCCGTCCAGGCCCGCGAGCTGCACGCCGCCTCCCGGCAGCTGCCGCTGGACGTGCGCGCCTTCGCAGTGCGCTGCGACGGCACCCGCGCGCTCACCCGCAACCGGGTGGGCTCGCTCGCCGTGCTCGACGTCGGCACCGTCGAGGACCTGCCGGCCGGCATGCGGGGCCTGCGATGAGTGCCACCGGCATGAGCGCGCCGGCACCGAGCCGCCGGCAGCTGGTCGACCTGGGGGCGATGGCGGTGCTGCTCGGGGTCGGGGTGCTGTCCTTCGGGCCGGTGTTCGACGGCCGCGCGGGCTACCTCGCGGCCGGCGTCGGCGTGCTGCTCGGCGGCGCGGCGGCCGTGCTCGGGGCCTGGCGGCGGTGGGGCTTCTTCGCGGTCGCGGCGCTGGTGCTGGCGGCGTACTTCCTCGCCGGCGGGCCGGTCGCGCTGCCCGACACCCTGGTGGCCGGGGTGCTGCCGTCGGCGGAGACGCTGCACCGGCTGCTGATGCTCAGCTTCCAGTCGTGGCGGGACCTGCTGACCGTCGCGCCGCCTGCCGACGCCTTCGCGGGGCCGGCCGTCGTCCCGTTCCTGTCCGGGCTGCTGGCCTCGGTGCTCGCCGTGTCCGCGGCGCTGCGGCTGCGGCGCTGGTCGCTGCTCGCGGTGCTCCCGGCGCT
Source organism: Nocardioides sp. (assembly GCF_041393715.1). Lineage (GTDB taxonomy): Bacteria > Actinomycetota > Actinomycetes > Propionibacteriales > Nocardioidaceae > Nocardioides. The sequence goes on from NZ_JAWKJQ010000002.1 coordinate 194,012, forward strand.
CGCGCTGCTCCTGGTCGGCATCCTGTGGGGCGTCAAGCAGGCGCCGCTGGCCGCGGTGCTGGGCGGCCTGTTCACCGTCGTGGCCCTCGGCTGGGCAGCCTGGCGGCAGGGGCACCGCCGCGAGGACGACTCGGCCGAGATCCTGCAGCAGCCGACCCTCGCCCAGCCGCGCCTCCAGCAGGGTGCGCTGGCCGCGGTGCTGCTCGCGCTGGCGGCGCTCGGCGGCGTCGGGGTGGCCGCCGCCGCCCCCCACCAGGACCGCTACGTGCTGCGCGAGGACGTCACCCCGCCGCTCGACCTGCGCGACTACGCCACGCCGCTGACGCTGTTCCGCTCCTTCGAGCGGGACCGCAAGAAGGCGGTGCTGTTCACGGTCGACGGGCTGCCCGAGGGCGCCCGCATCCGGCTGGCCGCCCTGGACACCTACGACGGCAACGTCTTCCGCGTGGGCGACGGCTCGGCGGGCTACCGCCGGGTCGGCACCAGCATCGCGCCCTCGCAGCCCGGCGACCTGCCGGTGACCTCGCTCAGCGTCGACATCGACGAGTACGCCGGCGTCTGGCTCCCCGGCAGCGGCGACCTGCGCGGCGTCCGCTTCACCGGGCCGGAGTCGTCGCTGCTGGCCGACGGGCTCTACTACAACCCCGACACCGGCAACGCGCTGACCACCGCCGGGCTGCGGTCGGGGTCGGCCTACGACCTCGAGGTGGCCTTCCCGCAGCTGCCCGGCAAGGCGGCGCTGGAGCGGGCATCCGTCGCCGACGTGGTGCTCCCCGAGCCCACCGGCGTCCCCGACGTCGTGGGCAAGCTGGCTCCCGAGCTGGTGGGCAAGGCCGAGACGCCCTACGACCAGCTGACCGCGCTGGCCGAGCAGCTCCGCACCCAGGGCTTCTTCTCCGACGGGTCGCGCACCAGCTCCCGGCCCGGGCACACCACCGAGCGGATCTCCACCTTCCTGTCCGGGACCCAGCTGGTCGGCGACGACGAGCAGTACGCCGTGGCGATGGCGCTGATGGCCCGGCACCTGCACCTGCCGGCCCGGGTGGTGATGGGCTTCGTCCCGGAGGCCTCGCAGGCCCTCGACGGGCCGCTGCCGGTCACGGGTGCGGACGCCCGGGTCTGGGTCGAGGTCGACTTCGCCGGCCTCGGGTGGGTGCCGTTTGACCCGACGCCCGAGCGCGACAAGACGCCCGACACCAAGGCGCCGCGACCGCAGGACGACCCGCAGCCCGAGGTGCTGCCCCCGCCCGACCCGCCGCGGGAGCCCCCGGCTCCACCGCTGGACTCCGCCGAGGACGACCGCGACCGCGACCCCGACGCGGCCCACCCCTGGGTGATCGTGGTGATCTGGGTGGCCGGCGGGCTCGGCGTGCTCCTGCTCGCCGCCCTCCCGCTGGTGCTGGTCGCCTGGGCCAAGCGTCGCCGTCGCCGCCGCAGGCTCGCGGCGGAGCGCCCCGCGGACCGGGTCTCGGGCGCCTGGGACGAGGTCGTCGACCACGCCGTCGACGCCGGCTTCACCCGGTCACCGGTGGCCACTCGCCACGAGACCGCCGGGCTGCTGGCGCAGACCTACCCGGTCGCCGGCTCCGTGGCGGTGGCCGACCGCGTCGACCGCTCGGTGTTCGGTGGCCTGGACCCCTCGCCCGACGAGGTGGACGCGGTGTGGAGCGAGGTCGACCGGATGCGCGGGGAGCTGGGTGCCGGGCTGACCCGTTCGAGGCGCTGGCGGGCGCGCTACTCCACGCGGTCGCTGCGCGGCCGGCGTACGCCCGGACGAGGGGGGTGGGCGCGTGGGCTCCCGACCCACGTCGCAGGGCTGTTTCGCCGGACCGCCACGCGCCGACGTCCGAGCGGCGACAATGCCGGTGTGGACCCACGGGGAGGACGGCGGTGACGATCGCGGTGCGCTGGACGGCCGGCCGGCATCACGGCCTGGCCTGGCCGGGCGGCGTCGCGCTGCTGCACGGGTCACTGCCGCTGACCACGCTCGGTGCGCTGCTCGAGGGGCTGGTGGCCCGCCCCGGTGACCTCGACGACGTCTGCCGCCGCCTCGACGGTGCCGCTCCGACCGTCCCCGCCGCGGTCGCCGTCCACACCGAGGGCGACGTGGCCGCGGCGCTGCGGACCCCCGACGGCTGGACCCGGCAGCCGCTCGGCAGCGTGGCCGGGGTCCGGCTGGTGCTCGACGCGCTGCCCGCCTCGCACGAGCCGGGGACGATCGACCCGGCCGCCCGTCCCCTGGAGGTGGGGCTGGTCCCCGCCGACTCGCTGCTGTGGCGGGTGCCCGGCAGCGCCGCTGCGTCGGCCCCACCCTCGGCGGTCCCCAGCCGCCCCTCGGATCCCGTTCGGCCTGCTGCCCGACCCCCTGCGCGGCCCCCGGCCACGCCGCCGGGTCGGTCCGGCCTGATCACCGGCGTGCCGCGCGACCTGCCCCGCGGCCCCAGCTCGCCCATCCGGCCGGACACGCCCGTCCCGCCCGGCTTCGTCCCGCCGGGCCCGGTCCCGTCCGCCCCCGCGGACGCCGGCCCACCGGCGCCGCCGGCGGCCGCTCCGCCACCACCGCCGACGCCCGCGTCTCCTCCGGTCGACCCGGGCCGCGACCGCGCCCAACCCCCGCCCGACCACGACGGCCTCACCGTCGCGCGCCCCGGTCCGCCGCCGGCGAGCAGCCCGGCGGGCGGCGCCGGCCACCCACCGGGCGACCCGCGCTCGGTGCTCGCCCTGGTCTGCCCGCAGGGTCATCCCAACCCGCCGTCCCAGCCGGTGTGCCGCACCTGCCTGCTGGCGCTGGCCGGTCCGGCACGCCGGGTCGCCAGGCCGACCCTCGGCGTCGTCCGCGGCGCCGGCGTCGAGCTCGAGCTCACCGGGCCGGTGGTGATCGGTCGCAAGCCGCGACGTCAGCCCGGCGGCGCCGAGGAGCCGTTGCTGCTGCCGGTGGCCGTGCCCCACGTGTCGGGCTCGCACGTCGAGCTGCGGATCGACGGCTGGGCGGTGCTGGCCGCCGACCTCGACTCCACCAACGGCACCTTCCTGCGGCGGCGCGGCGAACCGACCATGCGGCTCTCCTCGACTCCCACGCCGCTGGTCGACGGCGACGTCCTCGACCTCGGCCACGGCGTCCAGCTGACCGTCGAGGGGCTGCCGTGACGCAGCGGGCGTCGGTCCCGCCGCAGATCCCCGGCTTCCGGGCGGTCGACCTGCTCGGGCGCGGCGGGTTCGCCGACGTCTTCGCCTACGAGCAGCTCGGTCTGGGGCGCCGGGTCGCGGTCAAGGTGATGCTCGAGGGGATCACCCCCGACAGCCAGCGGCTCTTCGAGTCCGAGGCCAACGTGATGGCCCAGCTGTCCAACCACCCCTCGATCGTCTCGATCTACCAGGCCGGGGCCGCGGCCGACGGCCGCCCGTTCCTGGTGATGGAGTACTGCCCGCCCCCCCATCTGGCCGCCCGGCTGCGCCAGCAGCCGCTGTCGGTGAGCAAGGCGCTCGAGGTCGGCGTCCAGATCGCCGGCGCCGCCGAGAGCGCTCACCGGATCGGCGTGCTGCATCGCGACATCAAGCCGGTCAACATCCTGTTCACGGAGTTCGGGCGCCCGGCCCTGACCGACTTCGGGATCTCGGTCACCCTCCACCACGACGCCGGGCCGGCGGTCAACGGGTTGTCGGTGGCGTGGGCGCCACCCGAGCAGATCGAGGGCGACCAGCCGATGGACGCCTCGGCCGACGTCTACTCCCTGGCGGCGACGATCTGGGCCACGCTGGCCGGCCACGGCCCGTTCATCCGGCGCGGCGAGCGCAACGACGACGGCACCGTCGCGCAGCGCGTCCGCACCGAACCGGTGCCCCGCACCGGCCGGGACGACGTACCCGTCGAGCTGGAGAGGGTGCTCGCCACCGCGATGGGCAAGAGGCCCGAGCAGCGCTTCGCCACCGCCATGGAGCTGGCCCGGGCGCTGCAGCAGGTGCAGGCCCAGCAGCGGATGTCGGTCACCCCCGTCGACGTGCGCGAGGAGCAGCGGACGACGACCGAGCACCTCGTCGAGGGCGGCACCCGGCTGTCCAGCTTCGTGGTCATCGACCCCGACCGTCCGCGTCCCGGCCGGGGCGGCACGGGCACCGGGGGCAGCGCCGGCTCGGCGACCGACCGGGTCTCGGCGCCGTCGGGCAGCGCCTCGCTTCCGACCGGCCGGGCTCCCGGCTCGGACGACGTCCCCTGGGGGGTCCACGACGCCGGCGACACGGTCGTACGCCGGCCGGCCGGCGAGGCGGGGGTCGCGGGTGACCCCCAGCCGCCCGGGAGCGGTGGCCGGCGTCCCGGCGCGGTGGTCGCAGCGGCCCTCGCGGTGGCCGCGCTGGTCGCCGCGGCCGCCGTGGCGATCCCGCGGCTCGCCGAGCAGCCACCGGACCCCGGGTCGCAGAGTCCTGACCCGACCCGCTCGGCGCAGCCCCAGGACCCGCTCGGCGAGGTGGTGCCGTCGCCCACCGATGTGCGGGTGCGTGCGAATGGCGGCACCGCGGTGGTCCGCTGGCGCAACCCCGACCCGCGCGACGGCGACACCTTCCTGGTGCAGGTGCAGGACGTGCCGGCACCGCCGCCGGAGCAGGTGTCCGGGCTGCGGGTGGTGGTGGCCGCGACCCCCGGACGCACCTGTGTCGAGGTCTCGCTGGTGCGGTCCACCGGGCGGGCCAGCGTGACCCCAGCCCAGGCCTGCTCGGCCGGTTGACCAGGTGACCGGTTGGCCGGGTGATCGGCTGGCCGGCGTCAGAGCCGGTCGAGCAGCCAGCTCGGGCTCAGGACGGAGGCGCCGACCCCGGCCACCCGGGCCGCCAGCGCCCGGTCGGCGGTGACCACGGTGACCTCGGCGCCCTGCTCGGCCGCGGCCCGGGCGGCGGCCACGATCGCGCTGTCGCCGTCGCGTGCCGCGTGGACGGTCTCCACGTGGGCGTCGCGCCCCGGCCGGACACCCTGCTTGGCGTGCCCCTCCAGCACCAGCACCACGCGGTCGCCGGGCACGTCCGCGGTGAGCAGCGACCGATGCAGCCGCTCCGCCGCCCCGGGCCGGTCCTTCCACCAGCCGTCCGGCCGGGCGCCCACGACGTTGGCGGCGTCGACCACGAGCACGGAGACCACCGGCCCACCCTAAGCCTCGATCCACCGACCTGCTGCGGGGTCACCCCACGGGCACCGCGGCGGGCTCCTCGGCGGCAGGCTGCCCCGGGTCGCCGGTCTCGACGTCGAGGTGGGGCAGCAACCGGTCCAGCCATGCGGGGAGCCACCAGTTCGCGGGTCCCATCAGCTTCATGATCGCGGGCACCAGCACCAGACGGACCACGGTGGCGTCGACGAGCACGGCGGTCGCGAGCCCCAGGCCGAGCATCTTCAGGATCGGGTCCTCGCCGAGCACGAAGCCGCCGAACACCGCGACCATGATCGCCGCCGCGGACGAGATGGTGCGTGCCGTCGTGGCCAGCCCGTGGACGACGGCCTCGTCGGAGTCGCCGGTGCGGAGGTACTCCTCGCGGATCCGCGACAGCAGGAAGACCTCGTAGTCCATCGAGAGCCCGAACAGGATCGCGAACATGAACAGCGGGATGAATGAGATGATCGGCACCGTCGACTCGAGGCCGATCAGCGAGGCCCCCCAGCCCTTCTGGAACACCATGACGAGGACGCCGTACGCCGCTCCGACGCCGAGCAGGTTCAGGACCGCGGCCTTGAGCGGCACCAGCACGGAGCGGAAGACCATCATCAGCAGCAGGAACGACAGCAGCACCACGGCGGCGACCAGGATCGGCAGCCGCTGCTGGACCCGCTGGCCGAGGTCGTCGAGGCTGGCGCTGTAGCCCCCGACGTGGGCGTGCGCGCCGCTGCCCTCGAGCGCGGCGGGCAGCACCTCCTCGCGCAGCCGGTCGATCGTCGTGACCGTGGCCTCGTCCTGGGGCGCGGTGGTCGGCTGAGCGGACACCACGGTGACCGTGGCGTCCGGCGCACCGGGCACCACGAGTGCCGCGGCGACCCCGGGGTCGTCGTCCAGCGCGGTGAGCACGTCGTCGACGACGCGCGGCGACGTGGAGTCGATCGCCACCAGCAGCGGGCCGGTGGCGCCGGGTCCGAAGCCCTCGGCGACCAGGTCATAGGCCCGCCGCTCGGTGCGCGACTCCGGCATGCTGCCCTGGTCGGGCAGCCCCAGTCGCAGGCCGAGCACGGGCACCGAGAGCGCCACCAGGGCCACCGCACCCGCGACGGCGTAGGGACCCGCGTGCCGGGTGACGTGTCGTCCCCAGCGCTCCCAGCGGCGCACGGTGCCGGTCACGGCCGCGCGTCGACCCGGCAGCCGGTCCAGCAGCCGGGCCAGCGGTCCCCGCCGGGTGAGGCGGTCACCGGCCAGCCCCAGCAGTGCCGGCAGCAGGGTCAGCGCCGCGAGGACCATCACGAGCACCACGACCGCGATCCCGACACCGCCCGCCGCGACGAACGGGAGACCGGCGAAGGCCAGGCCCAGGATCGCCACGACCACGATGCCGCCGGCCACCACCACGGACTGGCCGGCCGTCGCGAGCGCCTGCCCGACGGCCTCGGTCACGGGCGCCCCGGCGGCGCGCTGCTCCCGGAACCGGGTGAGCAGGAGCAGCGCGTAGTCGATGCCGACGCCGAGCCCGACCATCGCGGCCATCGCCGGCGTCCAGCTCGGGATGGCGACCAGGTGCGCGACGAGCGGCAGCAGGCTGGCGCCGACGAGGAGGCCGACCAACGCCACCGCGAGAGGCAGCCCGGCCGCGAGCAGCGAGCCGAACGCCAGCAGCAGGATCACCAGGGCGGCGACCAGGCCGAGGACCTCTCCGACGTTGGTGGTCGGCTCCTCGAAGCTGAAGTACAGGTCCCCTCCGGCCTCGATCTGGAGCGAGGAGCCGGGGCGGGCGGCGTCGAGGGCGTCCTTCAGCGACACCAGGTCGCCGTGGCCGAGCTCCTCGATCGGTGGATAGCTCAGGGTGACCACGGCGACCCGCCGATCGGGGGAGACGACCTCGGTGCTGGTCACCACCGCGTCGGCACCGGCCACCCGGTCGCGCAGCGCCCGCAGGTCGGCGGCCGGGGTCGCGTCGTCGAACGTGACGGCCGGGTCGCGCGGCGTCGCGGCGACGTACGCCGTCAACCCGCCGCGGTCCGTCCCGTCCGCGGCCAGCAGGTCGGCGGCCGCCTGTGAGTCGGTGCCGGGTGCGGCCATCGTGTCGTCCAGGGTGCGCCCGACGCCGACGGAGGCGGCGACCACCAGGACGGAGACGAGCAGCCAGGCGCCCAGCGCCGGCCAGGGGCGGCGGGCCGACCAGCGACCCCAGCGGTACAGCAGCGACGACATGGTGCCTCTCCTCGCGTCGGTGATGCCGGGGCGTTCCCGGCGGGTCCAGGCTCGCGTCGCGGAGGGGGCGGGCGGATCGGCAACGAGGCCCGACCTGGCTCGGCCCGTGGGAGGGTCGGCGAGTCCTCCTTTCGGTGGAGCCGCGGCGGTGTCGCGGTCCCTAGGCTGGGTGGGTGGACTTCTGGCGTGCGCTCTGGCATGAGTCCCGGCCCGCCCACATCCCGCCGCGGGGCCCGCGGGACTGGGCGCTGGTCGCGGTGTTGTCGGTGACCGCGCTCGGCGAGGCGATCTGGCGTCCCGACGTGGCCTGGCGGCCGGTGGTCACGGTGGTGGCGCTGGTCGTCGTGGGTCTGCTCCCGTGGCGTCGGGAGCGGCCGCTGGCGTGCCTCCTCGCGGGCTTCGGCCTCGGGATGACGCTGACGACGGCCCAGCTCGTGGCCGGCACGGCAGACCTCGGCCTCTACACGATGATCGTGGTCCTGGTCCTGCTCTACTCCCTGGTCCGGTGGGGGTCGGGCCGGGAGATCGTGGTCGGGCTCGCCTTCGTGGCCGTGGCGGCGGCCTACGGCTTCTCGGCGACCACGAACGGTCCCGGTGACCTGGTGGGCGGCATCGCCGTGCTGCTGGTGGCGATCGCGGACGGCGCGGCGTTCCGCTACCGAGCCGACCTGTGGGACCGCCAGCTGGCGGAGGCGCGGAGCGAGGAGCGGGTCGGCCTGGCGCGGGAGCTGCACGACACCGTCGCGCACCACGTCTCGGCGATCGCGGTCCAGGCCCAGGCCGGCCGCGCGGTGGCCGCCACCCGGCCCGAGGCGGCGCTGCAGACCCTGGCCACCATCGAGCAGGAGGCCTCGCGCACGCTGGCCGAGATGCGGGCGATGGTGTCGGTGCTCCGGCATGGTGAGGACGCGGAGTACGCCCCGCAGCCGGGGGTCGCCGACCTGCTGCGGCTGGCTCGGCCGGACGCTCGCCCTCGGGTCGAGGTCCGGCTCCGCGGAGACCTCGTCGACCTGACCCCGATGGTCGACACGGCGATCTACCGGATCGCCCAGGAGTCGCTCACCAACGCCCTGCGGCACGCCGGAGGAGCCACCGCCGTGGAGATCGAGGTGAGCGGCGACCCGGCCTCGGTGCGGCTCCAGGTGACCGACGACGGTCGCCTCGCCGCCGTGGCCGCCGAGGGTGGGTTCGGGCTGGTCGGGATGCGCGAGCGCGCCGAGCTGCTCGGGGGGAGGCTGACCGCGGGCCCCTCCTCCCGGGGCGGCTGGGTGGTGCGGGCCGAGCTGCCGAGGGAGAACGTGGGATGAGCGAGCCGATCCGAGTCGTGATCGCCGACGACCAGGAGCTGGTGCGCACCGGCCTGGCGATGATCCTGGGCGCGCAGGACGGGGTCGAGGTGGTCGGCGAGGCCGTCGACGGGCCGTCGGCGGTCGACGCCGTACGCCGGCTCCGACCCGACGTGCTGCTGGTGGACATCCGGATGCCCGGCTTCGACGGGGTCGAGGTGACCCGCCGACTCGCCGGGCCCGACGTGGCCGACCCGACCGCCGTGGTGGTGATCACCACCTTCGACCTCGACGAGTACGTCCACGGCGCACTGCGTGCGGGGGCCCGGGGCTTCCTGCTCAAGGACGCGGGCCCGGAGCTGCTGCTCCAGGCCGTGCGCGCCGCGGCGCGAGGCGATGCGCTGGTCGCGCCCAACGTGACCCGGCGGCTGCTGGCGACCTGGGCGGCCCAGCAGCCGGCCCAGGCTCCCGCGCAGCCCCTGGAGCCGCTCACCGATCGCGAGGAGGAGGTGTTGACGCTGGTGGCGCGCGGTCGCACCAACGCCGAGATCGCCGCCGAGCTCTTCATCGGCGTCACCACCGTGAAGACCCATGTCACCTCGCTGCTCACCAAGCTGGGCGCCCGCAACCGGGTGGAGATCGCGATGTGGGCCTACGACACCGGCCGCCTCGCCGGCGGGTGACCGGCCGAGGGTAGGGGCTGCCCCACCCTGGGCTCAGGGTGACCCAGGGCTCTTGCGGGCCATGCCCGGTGCCCGCGGACCGGGTCCGCGGCCAGGCTCGGGTCATGTCTCGTCGATCCTCCCCCGCGCTCGCCTCGGTCTCGGTCTCGCCACCGCGGGCTGCCTGTTCGTGGGCCTCTACGCCGTGGCCCTCACCGCGTCGGGCTTCCGACTGCTGCCGCCGGACGTGGCGGCCAACGGCCTGCCGCTGGCCCTGAAGGTCCATGTCGCCACCGCCGGCGTCGCGCTCCTGCTGCTGCCCTGGCAGCTGTGGCCGGCCCTCCGGCGGCGGGTCCGGTGGCATCGGTGGCTCGGCCGGGGGTACGCCGTCGCGGCCGTCGCGGGCGGCGTCTCCGGCACAGCGGCAGCGGTCGGGACGCAGGCCGGCCCGGTGGCCGGCACCGGCTTCGGCGTGCTCGGCGTCCTGTGGACGGTCTCGACCGTGGCGGCGGTGCTGGCCGCCCGGGGTGGGGACCCGGTGGCCCACCGGCGTTGGGCGGTCCGCTCCTTCGCCCTGGCGTTCGCGGCCGTGACGCTCCGTCTCGAGCTGCCGCTGGCCGCGATCGCCGGCGTCGGGCTCGACGTGGCCTACCCGGCCGTGGCGTGGTGGTGCTGGGTGCCCAACCTCGTGGTGGCCGAGTGGTGGTGGGGACGCCGTACCTCGCAAGAATTTGCCACCGCGTGACGTCTGTTTCGTCACGGGGGCGAAAGGTCGTCACGACGCTTCTTCAGGGTGAAAGTAACCCCCATGGGGGAGGGCTATATGCCCCTTTCGGGCGCTCGGCCGGTCACGGTTGAGAAAATCTGTCCGCGAAACCTACGGTGGAGTAGCCCAATCGGGCCCCGGCATCGCATCATTGTGCACCGTTGCGCCCGACAGTTTGCCTGAAGGACTTGCCAAGTTGTGCCTGGCTGCTGTCACATCGAACTGACCACCACTGCAGTCCTACCTAAGGAGCCCCCCATGTCTCGGATCGTCGCCGCTTTCGTCGCCGCCGTCTGCACCCTGACCCTGTCCACCATCGCTGCCGGACCCGCCGACGCCGCCAGCTTCCGGGTGAGCAAGACCGGCAACGGTCTCTGCTGCTGACTCCGAGGGGTTCGGAGGTCTACTGCGCAGCCGGGAGCCGGAAGGCGGGACGGTCGACCGAGGGCATCCTCATCCGCGCCGCTCCCAAGCACACGGCTGCCTGCCGGAAGGCTGCAAGGGCCGCACCGGTCCGGCCGGCGACCTCGGCCGCCTCGGCGAGGCTGAACCAGAGCTGAGCCACGCCCAGATCGGTTCGAGAAGGGTGAGAAGGTCGGCGGCCTGCTCGAGATCGACGTCGATCGGCTCGCTCATGACGGTCAGCGCCTGGACCTTCGTGACGTGGGCCTCGGCGGTCAGCCCTGGATCTTGGTGACACACCTCGACCGGGATGGACTGCAGCGAGTCGAGAGCAGCAGTCGGATTGCCCTCGCGCAACTGCAGCCGAGCCATCACCAGCGAATGCCTCGCGCGGTCGACCGGGCTGGCCGAGGACCAGTCGAGCTCGCGACCGGCCAGGTCCAGTTGATCCCGGATCTCCTGGGTCTCGGCCGACGGGTCGTTGAGCAGCGTATGGGCGAGCTGGGTCCGGAGCTTGGCGAGGTTGCGGGTGCTGTTGCCGTTCTCGAGGATCGTCAGCGCGCGTGAGGCGAGGTCGACCGCGGCCTGCAGCCTGCCGGCCGCACGCTCGTAGACACTCGCGTTCCAGTAGGCCGCAGCCTGGGCCTCGGGCGCGGCGTTGGCCTCGGCCACCTTGATCGCGCGCCGCGCCATCCGCGTGGCAACGCCGAGCTGTCCGGTCTCGAAGTAGCCACCTGACACGGTCATGGACAGGCGGACGTGCTCGGTGGTGCCGCCGAGCCCTTGGTCTCCATCGAGCGCAGGATGCGCTCGCCGACGCTGATCGCCAGCGGATAGTCACCTGCGTCTCGGTAGCAGCGCGACGGCGCGATGCCGATGTTGGGATCGGCGTCGTCGCCCGCCTCGCGGTCGAGGTCCTCGAGCGCGATGATCGCGGAGTGCAGGTCGCCCATCGCCTCGTAGCACAGGGCGTGCACCAGCCGGATCCGGCGGAGCAGGTCGGGCCACGGGGTGAGGTCGGCATGCTCGAGCAGGTCGGCGGTCAGGGCGACCGCCTCGTCGATGTCGCCGCCCGCAAGGGCCAGCTCGGCCCGGTCGACGTCATGACGTCGAGCCAGGGCGTCCGCGGCCTCGGCGCCGGTCTCGAGGAACTCGGGGGAGACCCCGAGCCTCGCGGCCAGTGTGGCGAGCGCCTGGCGGCTGGGCTGCCGCGCGCCCGACTCGATGCGCGAGACGTAACCGACGGAGTACTCCGACCCCGCCAGGTCACCCTGCGTCATCCCCTGTGCGACGCGCGCCTCACGGATCCGTCGCCCCATGTCGGTTGACGCCACGATCGTCGCGCTGTCCCGAGAACCCACGTTGTTGCCCCCTGTCGTCTGTGTCAATTCCGGCCCAGACTACGCACTGGTGCCCCAGATGTCTCCTGGATGGTCGAACCTGATCCAGACGGGCCGGTCGCGCTCCCCACCCGTCTGGGCCATGCGCCGCCCCGTTCGCACGCACTGTGGCAAGTTTTGCCATCGCGGCTTGACGATCGCCGGACGGCGGGGGCAACCCTGGGTTACAACTCTCTCGTAAACCTCCGACTCGGGATGTGGGAGACCACCTTGTCGTCTAGCACCTTCGAACGACTCCGCCAGCGCCGCGCTCACGCCGCCGGTGAGGATCTCGCCGCGCTCGCGTCCGGCTCGGTCGACCGGCTGATGGCCGACCTCGACACCACCCTGGTCCGCGAGCGCGCACGCCGTGACGCCGAGCGTGACGAGGAGGCCCGCTCGGAGGTCGAGTCGCTGGAGGCGCTGGGTGACCAGACCACCTGGTGGCTGCACCGGCTCGCGTCCGAGACGGCTCGCGCGGACCACGTCGCGCTGACCCCGTCGGGTGTCTGGGTCGTCGGGATGTGGCACGAGCCCGGCGAGCGGGTCGAGGTCGTCTTCCCCGGCGGACCGGGCACCGAGCGGCTGATGGTGCGGGGCAAGGACCGGTCCGACCGGGTCGAGGCCCTGGCCTTCCAGCACCTGGCGGTACGCCGGGAGCTGGCGGCGTACGACGTGCCGGTGCGCGGCCTGATGGTGTTCCTCGACGCCCAGCTGCCCACGATCTGGGCGCCGACCGTGCGTGACTTCCCGGTCGTGGACGCCGAGCTGGCCTTCCACGAGCTGACCGCGCCCGGTGACCTCGACGACCGGCGCCGGCTCGAGCTGCGTCGCGTGCTGCGGTCATCCTTCCGCGGCTTACGTCAGCCCGGACCGCAGCGCGCCAGCGTCGCCCTGTCGAACGCGGCTCGTCCGTTGCGCGCCACGGCGGCCAGCCGACCGACCTCGGCGGCCAGCGCGCTGGTGCACAGGTCGCGCTGGCGGCGCAGGTCGGCGTGGTGCCACCAGATCGGCACCGAGGCGCAGCGGGCGGCGGCGTCGGCCACCGGCTGGTCGCCGCCTTCGGCCTCGGCGGCCACCAGGTCGAAGATCTCCTGCCGGGTCCGGCCCTCCGGCACCTGGCTCAGCGTGGGTCGCACGTAGCCCGCCATCGCCACGACCGGAGCCCAGGCCTGGTCGACCGTCGCGTTGGCCGCCGCCTCACAGCCGGCGAGCGCCCGCTGTTCGCGGCCTCGTGCGGTCCGGTCGACGACACCCAGCGACCCGAGGAGCACGACGACCGAGACGAGCAGCAGAGCGATCCGCCGCGCCGGCCAGCGTGCTGGTCGTCGCGTCTGCTCCAACACCTCGACGTCGTCGTCGGGTGCCGGTCGCAGGCCCTCGCCGGTGCTCATCCGTGGCGGGCCAGCGCCTTGCGCACCAGGCGTGGCGGGGGGTTGGTGTGCGGGACCCCGTCGATCACGACCGTGGGGACGGTCTCGGCGCCGCCGTTGACGCTGCGCACGTAGGCCGCCGCCTCGTCGTCCTCCCAGATGTTCACCCAGGCGGCGCGGTCGGCGTAGCGGCGCACCCGGGCGCCGAGCGCCGCGCAGAAGCCGCACCCGGGACGCCAGTAGATCGCGACGCCCTGCTCCGCCTGCCGGAGTGCGTCGTGGTGCCCGGTCGGGGGCGGCAGCCCGCGAACCCGGTCCCACAGCGCCATCGGGACCTCCTTCGCTGGCTGCCCGGCTACCTCGATCGTGCCACAGCGCCCGATCGACCCGCCGTTGTCGCGCTCGGGCAGGGCACGGAAGCGCCGCGCCCACGGGCGCGAGTCAGGGTGCGAACCGCTCGCAGATGATCTGGGCGGACTCCACCTCGGCCAGCATCTCGTCGGCTGTCTGGTAGCGGTGGCCGGGGTCCTTGGCCATCGCCATGGCCAGGATCTGGTTGACGACCCGCGCCGGCACGCCCCCGTCGCTCAGCTGGGGGACCGGAGCGTCGCGGTGCGCGAGCGCCACCTGGACGCCGGTGCCGCGCCAGGGCGGTGCGCCCGAGAGACACGCCCACAGGAGGCACCCGCAGGCATAGAGGTCGGTCCGGGCATCCGCCGGCCGCCCGTCGTGTCGCTCGGGGGCGAGGTACTCCCAGGTGCCGATCGCCGCGGTCTCGCGGGTGAGGCCGGTCTCCTCCAGGGACCGGGCGATGCCGAAGTCGCACAGCAGCAGCCGGGTGCTGCCGTCGGGCCGCCGATGGACCAGCGCGTTGCCGGGCTTCACGTCGCGATGGACCACCCCTGCTCCGTGGGCGCTGCGCAGCGCCACCAGCGTCTGGCGGACGAGATCGAGGGCCTCGGCGGGGGGCAGCCCGCCGCGCTCGCGGAGCACCTGGCCCAGGTCCTGTCCCGGGACGAGACGACTGGCGATGAAGAGCCGGCCGTCGACCTCGCCGGCGTCGTAGACGGTCACGATGTGGGGAGAGTCCAGGCGGGCCACGATCGCCGCCTCCCGGCGGAACCGCTCCTGGAAGTCGGGGTCCGAGGCGAGGTCGGGGGCGAGCACCTTGAGGGCCACCTGCCGCTCGAGCGCCAGATGCGTGGCCTCGTAGACGACCCCCATCGCGCCCCTGCCCAGGAGTCGCCCCACGCCGTAGGCGCCGAACCGCGACCCCGGGGCGAGCGAGGTCGTCACGGCTCGGTCCTGCCGGAGGTGCTGGGGCTCATCGCCCGACCTGGTAGTAGGCCTGGGTCGCCCGGGCCTGCCGCCTCGTGAGCTCGCGGTTGGTGTCCGGGTCGAGGGTGAGCGAGGCCGGCAGCGGCACGCGGCAGCTGTCGCCGGCACAGGCCACCTGGTCTCCGAGCAGCGTCCGGAGCTGGTCGGCGACCTCCGCGGGCACCCGGTCGGCAGGGATGCTCTCCATCTCCAGCGGGTCCTTCTCCAGGTCGTACCACTCGGTCTCCCCGGTGCTGTAGAGCATCAGCTTCCAGCGGCCCAGGCGGACGCCGACGATCGAGAGCCGCTGCTCGCCGGCGATGGTGAGCGCGCCCGGGTAGCCGGGCTCCTCCATGACTCCCTCGAGCAGGATCGGCCGCTGCCATCCGACGTCCCCGGACTCGATGGTCGCGGACAGGTCGATGCCGTCGGGGTCCTTCAGGTCCGTGCCCGCCCAGGCGGCGAAGGTGGGTGCCAGGTCGATCGTGGCGACGGGGTCGTATCGGTGCCCGCGGGGGATGCCCGGTCCGGTGATCATCAGCGGCACTCGGATCGAGGGCTCGTGGGGGGTGATCTTGCCGAACCGCTTGTCATGCTCGCCGAGGTAGAACCCGTTGTCGGAGGTGAAGACGACGATGGTGCCGTCGAGTGCCCCGTCGTCGCGGAGCCGGTGCAGCAGCTTCCCGATCTGACGGTCCAGGACCCCGAGCGCCTCGGCCCGCTGTCGCGTCAGGCTCTGCTCCGCCGTCAGCTCGGCCGCGCTCAGCGGTGGCAGGCGGCTGAGGTAGTCGGGCTTGTCGGTGCGGTCGGGTTCGGGGTCGCCGGTCGGCGGGACGCCGGCTCCGCGCGGCACCTGGTCGTCGTAGGCGCCCTTGATCCAGTCGGGGCGCACCGGGGACAGCCAACGACGGACGACGCCGTTGGTCTGTCGCAGCCGCACGACGTCGTCGGCCTCGAAGGGGAACCCATGATGCGGCGCGACCGGGTTCCACCACACGAACCACGGCCGCTGCTCGGGGTCCTCGGCGAACCGCTCGGCCAGCCTGGTGGCCTGCCCAGCCGTCACGACGGTGGTGTACTGGCCCGGCCACGTGCGGAGCTTGCCGTTGACGTTGCTGGTCAGGTGGAAGTAGTTGTAGGTGCCACCGCGCAGCGGCGACGACCGCGGGAACACGTGGTCGGTGGAGCCGTACCACTGCGTCCATCCCGGCGGGACGTAGTGCAGGGACGGCTCGCCCGTGCCGTGGACCGGCCGCTCGCCGTAGTAGTTGAGGTACTTCCCGATCAACGCGGTCTGGTAGCCGGCGGCCTCGAGGCGGGTCGCCAGCGTGTCGGAGTCGTCGAAGGCGCTGAAGCCGTAGGGCCGCTGGTGCGACAACACCGCGTGGTTGTGGGAGTACTGCCCGCTGAGGAAGCTTGCTCGCGAGGGGCAGCACAGGGGGTTCGGCGCGAAGGAGTTCTCGAAGGAGAGGCCGCGACGCTGGATCAGCCGGCGTACGTGCGGCATGAACCGGAGGTCGTCGACCCGCATGTCGTCGGTCTCGATGACCAGCACGTTGGGGCGGGTCCCGGCCAGCGCAGACTCGGTGGCGGAGGAGACCGCCGCGGTCGGCGACGGGGACGCGGTCCCGCTCCCGGGCTGCTCCCCGGGGCGCCCGGTTGACGGCGACAGCACGCTGCATGCCGTGGCCAGCAGAGCGACGAGGACGACGGCCAGCGATCGAGCGCGGCCGCGTCGGTCGGCCCGGGTCATGGGGCGCAGAACGTCTGTTGCAGGGTCGACCAGGTGCGCGGCTCGACGACACCGCTGGGACTCTGGCCGACGTCCGACTGGAACGCCGCGAGCGCGTCGACGAACTCCGAGCCGTAGTTGCCGTGCACGCTGTGCCGGTCGAGGTAGCCCTTCAGCATCAGCACCCACTGGACCTCCTGGATCCACCGGACGGCGACCTCGGACTCCACATCGACGCCGGCGGCGCCGATCGCAGGGAGCTCGTCTGCCGAGGCGTCGCACATGCAGAGCTCGCGCTCGCCGGCGTCTCCCTCGAGGAGCTTGATCCGCGCCCAGTTGACGCCGGTGCGGTGGAGCTGCTCACAGGCCGCGGCCAGGGTCGGGTAGGGGCCCTGGTAGACGGTGTAGATCGAGTCGGAGGTCCGCGTGTCGTAGGCCCGGAAGCTCCTGCAGGAGGCGGCGTTCTCGAGGTAGTGAGCACCGGAGACGGCCGTGGCCGTCTTGCGCAGGACGCCCCGGTTGGTCGCGTCGCCCGAGATCTGGAGCAGGATGAGGTACTTCCCGGAGCACGCCTGGTTCTGCAGGCCGATCCCCAGCCGCAGCGGGTCGCGAACCTCCGGCTCGGTCGTCGGGGTCGGTGTCGAGCTGGCAGGCTCGGACGAGGGAGGGGCGGTGGTGGAGGCCGCCTCCGACGGGCTGCTGTCGGCTCGCGGGCTCGCGTCTGGCCGCCGCCGCGTCGTCGGTGCCTCGGGTGCCGAGATAGTAGGCGCCGCCGACGACGACCACCGCCAGGACGGCGGCGCGGCGGCGAGCGCCGCGAACAGGCCGCGCCGACTGCGCGGCGCCGGTCCATCCGGGTAGGTGCCGGGCCGGGTCGGTGGCTGGCCGGGTGGCCAGCCGACGGGCGGAGGCTGCGGCAGCGGAGTGCGCGGGCCCGAGGGGGCAGGCGGCACGGCCGGTGGCGAGGCCGGAGGCGGGGGCCGGGGCGGACCGAGCACGGTGGCGGCCTCGTCGATGCCCTGGGGTGCGGGCGCCGGGGGCCGCCTCGACCTGGGGGACCCGCGCGCCGCACTGGATGCAGAAGCGCAGGGACTCGTCGGTCAGTCGGTTCCCACAGTCGTGGCAGAACCGTGGAGAGCTCATGGGCAGCGCTTTCTTCCCCGGGGACCGGCGGGCAGTCTACCCAGGTCGGCGTGGATGCGAGCGGCTATCCCGGTCCCGTGGACGGGCCGGTGCGAGGGGATCAGGCACGCCGGCCCGGAGCGGTCTCCGTCTCGACCCAGGACCACAGCCGCGCGACCTGGTCGGGACTCGACTCGGTGCGGGGCAGCAGATGCGTCGGGCGGCGGCGACGGTCGTGCCAGAGCCCGCCACCGGCCGGGGACGGTGACTGCGCCGCCAGCCACACGGTGGTGTCGGCGCCCGCCACGGCGTCGCGCAGGAACGGACCCACGATCCTGCGGAACGTGGGCAGCGACTCCGCCACGCCAGGAGTGTCGGCCCAGCCGGGGTGGGTGGCATGGACGTGCACACCCGAGGGGGACCAGCGGCTCTCCAGGACCGGCAGCAGCTCGACCTGGGCCCGCTTCGAGCGGGCGTAGGCCGTGGTGCCGGAGTAGTCGCCGCTGCGATAGTCGGGGTCGTCGTCGCGTAGCCGCTGGCCGTACATCCCGCCCGAGGTCACCAGGACCACGCGGGCTCCCTCCCGCAGGATCGGCAGCAGCCGCTCGGTCAGGGCCACGGGCGCCAGGACATGCAGCGCCATGGTGAGCTCGTGCCCCTGTGGCGACTCCTGGCGGGTGGCGGGGAGTGCGCCGGCGTTGTGGACCACCACGTCGAGGGAATGCCCCGCGGCGAGCAGCTCGTCCCCGAGGTCGCCGACATCGTCGAGGTCGGCGAGGTCGCACCGCCACAGGTGGAGCGAGGAACCGGGGATCTCGCGGCGCAGGTCGGCCAGCACGCGGCGTCCCTTGGCCAGGTCGCGCACCACCAGGTGGACCTCGGCGCCCAGGGCCGCCAACCCGGCCGCGGTGGCGATCCCCAGGCCGGAGGAGGCCCCGGTGACCAGCGCCTGCTGCCCGCGCAGGGCGTCGGGCGCGGGGTCCGCCGGCCATCCGGGCAGTCGGCTGCGCACGGCGTGGCCGACGGCGGAGAAGCCGGGCGCGACCGTGCGGTCGAGTGCGGTGTCGAGCCAGCGTGCGGGGAGCATGCGTCGAGGCTAGCCAGCGGTGGGAGGGGTGAGTGAGGGACCTCAACCTGGCATTGGGTCGCTCAAGGGAATTGAGTAGACTCGACTCAAGTTAGGACCGGTGAGGGTCCGGACGTCGGGCCCGAGCCACTGAGCGAGGAGAACCACCATGCGCAACAGCCTCTATGTCCGCCGTGACCCCTTCCGTGACTTCGAGTCGATCATCCGCCAGGCGTTCGCCCCGGTCGGCGTGGACGAGGTCGACGCCGCGTTCAGCCCGGCGGCCGAGGTCCACCGAGAGGGCGACGACGCCCTGATCCGCCTCGAGCTCCCCGGCCTCGACATCGCCCGCGACGTCACCGTCGAGGTGCTCGGTCGCGAGATCGTGATCAGTGGGGAGCGTCGCGACGAGCGCGCCGAGGAGTCGGAGGGACGCCTGCTCCGCGAGTTCCGCTACGGGTCCTTCCGGCGCTCCTTCAGCCTGGGCCGACCGGTGCGCCCCGAGGCCGTGACGGCGGGCTACGACGCCGGTGTGCTGACCGTGCGGGTCGCCGAGGTCTACGCCGAGCTGACCGGACAGAAGATCGCCATCAGCACCACCGAGCGGGCCGACCAGGGTGAGGTCGTCGCCGGCGAGGCCGAGGAGACCCCGGCCTCCTGACGGCGCCCCGGCACTCGGCCCGGCCGGGCGGGGAGGGTCAGCACGCCGTGGGCCCCTCCCCGCCCGACCTCAGCCGGCGGTGCCGCCCTCGAGCTCCGGCTCGCCCGCGCCGGCGGCGTACTTGCTGACCAGCCCCTCCAGGTCGACCCCGGTGGTGTTGCGCAGCATCTCCAGCGTCTGCACGACGTTGTCCGTGACCTGCTTGGGGATCTTGCCGGCGCCGTCGGTGGAGATGACCGTCAGCTTGTCGATGGCGCTCATCGGCGCTGCCACCTCGTGGGCGACCTTGGGCAGGATCTCGACGAGCATCTGCAGCACGGCAGCCTCGTTGTACTGCGCGAAGGCGTCGGCGCGCTTGCTCATCGCCGTGGCCTCGGCCTCGCCGGTGGCCAGCGTGGCTGCCGCCTGCGCGTCACCCTCGGCGCGGACCGCGTCGGCCTCCGCGACGCGGCGGGCCTTCTCGGCCTCACCGCGCTTGGCACCCTCGATCGCCTCGGCCTCGGCCAGCGCCGATCGGCGCGACTTCTCGCCCTCACCGGTGAGCCGGGCCTTCTCGGCCTCGGCCTCGGCGGCCGCGATGGACGCCGCCTTGCGGGCCTCGGCCTCGAGGATCTCGGAGTTGCGGCGAGCCTGGGCCTCGGTCTCGACCTTGTAGCGCTCGGCGTCGGCCGGCTTGCGGACCTCGGTGTCGAGCTGGCGCTCCTTCAGGGCCGCCTGCCGGACCGCGACCTTCTCCTGCTCGGTGAGGATGGCCTGGTCGCGGTCGGCCTGGGCCAGCGGACCGGCGGCGGCCGCCTGCGCGGAGGCGGCGTCGGTCTCGGCCTTGATCTCCGCCGTCTTCAGCGCCAGCTGCCGCTGGGAGATGGCGATCTCCTGCTCGGCCAGGATGCGCGCCTGCTCGGCGGCCTGCCGGGCCTCGGCCTCGGCGATCGCGGCGACCTGGGCGACCTTGGCGGCCTCCGGGCGACCGAGGTCGGCGAGGTAGGTGCCGTCGTCGGTGATGTCCTGGATCTGGAACGTGTCCAGCACCAGGCCCTGACCGGTCAGCGACGTCTCCGACTCGTCGGCCACGCGCTGGGCGAACGCCGCGCGGTCCCGGATGATCTGCTCCACCGAGAGCGAGCCCACGATCGACCGGAGTGAGCCGGCGAGCGTCTCCTGGGTGAACGTCTCCACCTCCTCCTGCTGGGTGAGGAAGCGCTGCGCGGCCGCGCGGATGGAGTCCTCGTTGCCGCCGACCTTGACGATCGCGACGCCGTCGAGGTTGAGCTTGACGCCCTGCCCCGAGACGGCGCCCCGGATCTGCACCGAGATCCGTCGCGAGGACAGGTCGAGGATGTGCAGCCGCTGCACGAACGGGATCACGAACACGCCCCCGCCCATCACGACCTTCTGGCCGGAGAGGTCGGTGGACAGCACGCCGGTCTCGACGTTGCGGACCGACCGGCCCTTGCGGCCGGTGACGATGAACGCCTCGTTGGGGCCGGCGACCTTGTAGCGGCTGGTGATCAGCAGCACCAGCAGCACCAGCAGCACGACCAGGCCGACGATGGCCATCAGGGTGGGTGAGACGGACGAGAACATGACGGGCTCCTGTTCGGAACGGGTGGCGGATGGGGTCGGTCAGCGGGACTCGACCGAGACGGAGGTCGGCGAGAGGACGCCGGTGACGATCACCGGGGTCCCGGCGGGCAACGGCTCGGGCGCCCGTGCGTTGAGCTTGGTGAGATGGCCGGCAACGACCACGGAGATCTCGCCGTAGCCCTCCGCGGGGATCGCGCTGACCACGGTGCCCTCCTTCCACACCAGCTCGGCGGAGCGGACGGTGGAGTCATCGTCGCCGTCGCGCAGCTTGGCCATCGCCCAGCCGACCAGGGCGCCGATCACCACGCCGGCGACGACGCCGACGGCGATGCCGACCGTGGTGCTGCCGGTGGCGTCGTACGCCAGGGCGCCGACGAAGCCGAGCGCGCCCAGGAAGCCCGCCAGCGCGGCGCCGGAGAACCAGTCGCCGCCGAACTCGAACATCCCGTGCAGGGCGTCGGTGTGGTCGCCGAAGAACAGCGACAGCACCAGCAGGACGATCCCGATGACGCCCACGACCAGGAACGCGGTCACGGCCCTTCACATCCTCCCCGTTGCGGTCGGGCGCACCTCGCCCACACCGTACGACGCCCCGCAGGGTCGCCAGGGATGCATCCTAGGGCCGGGAGTCTCCGGCGTTCGGCGAATCCGTCCGGCTCAGCGGGCCGCCCTACGCGTCGGTGTGCTGGTTCGGCCGATCGGGGTGAGGCCGCTCGGGTGCCAGCGGCGGCAGCGTCTCGCCCAGCGGCACGCCGTAGCGGATCTGCTCAGGGGGCCACGACGGAGTAGGCCGCGCCCGAGGCCATCAGGTTGGCGGGCCCGCGGGAGCGCCAGCCGGTCGCGGCCCGGCCGGATGCGTCCAGGAGCCGGCGCTCGGCGACGGACAGCCCGCGGGCCGCGAACAGGTCCTCGAGGTCCGCCAGGGTGGCCAGGTGGATGTTGGGCGTGTCGTACCACGGGTGGGGGAGCTCGGCCGAGACCGGCATCCGGCCACGCAGCGCGAGCTCGGCCCGGTGCTTCCAGAGGCCGAAGTTGGGCACCGACACGATCCCTCGCCCGGCGATCCGGACCACCTCGTCGAGCACCCGGTCCGGATGTCGGCTGGCCTGGAGCGTCTGCGAGACCACCACCAGGTCGTAGGACCCGTCGGCGAACTCGCCCAGCCCCGCGTCGAGGTCGAGCTCGATGACCGGGACGCCACGTCGGATCGCCGCGCGCAGCGAGGCCGGGTCGCGGTCGACGCCGGTCCCGGTGCAGCCGCGGCTCGCAGTGAGCTCGGCCAGCAGCGCCCCGTCGCCGCAGCCGAGGTCGAGGACCCGGGGCCAGGGGCACCAGCGCCGCCACCACCTCGAGGTCAGGTCGCATCGTGGCCTCCGGCGGTGCCGATGCCCTCGGCGGCCTGGTCGAGGAAGGCGGCGACCGTGTCGAGGTAGTCGGCGTTGTCGAGCAGGAACGAGTCGTGACCGTGCGGGGAGGCGACCTCGCGGAAGGAGACCGGCACCCGCGCCCGCTCGAGCTCCCGCACGATCCGTCGGGAGTGGGTGGTCGCGAACCGCCAGTCGGAGTCGAAGGAGACGACCAGGAACCGGGTCGGGTCGGCGGAGCGCGCCAACGCGTGGGTGGCGGTCGGGTCGGCGAAGCAGTCGAAGTAGTCGAGCGACCGGGTCAGGTAGAGGTAGCTGAGCGCGTCGAAGCGGTCGAGGAAGGTCTGCCCCTGGTGCTCGAGGTAGGACTCGACCGCGAAGTCCACGCCGAACCGGTGCCGCGGCTCCTCCGAGTCCTGGAACCGGCGGCCGAACTTCTCGGCCATCGCCTGCTCCGACAGGTAGGTGATGTGCGCCATCATCCGGGCGATGGCGAGTCCGGTGCGCGGCCCTCCGCCCTCGGGGTAGCGCCCGTCGGCGAACTCCGGGTCACGCATGATCGCGGACCGGGCGACCGCGGAGAACGCGATGTTCTGCGCCGACAGCCGACTGCTCGCGGCGATGACGACGGCGCGGCCGACCTCCGTCGGTGCGTCGAGCGCCCACTGCAGGGCCTGCATGCCGCCGAGCGACCCACCGATCGCCGCCAGCACCCGGTCGATGCCCAGGTGCCGGGCCAGCCGGCGGTGCACTGTGACGAAGTCGCGGACGGTCAGCAGCGGGAAGTCCAGTCCGTACGGCGTCCCGGTCGCCGGGTCGACGGACGCGGGACCGGTGGTGCCGCGGCAGCCGCCCAGCAGGTTGGGGCAGACGACGAAGAACCGGTCGGTGTCGACGGGTCGCCCGGGGCCGATCATCGTCTCCCACCAACCCGGCGAGTCGGGGGTGCCGGTCGCGTGCGAGTCGCCGGTCAGCGCGTGACAGACGAAGACGGCGTTGGTGCCGTCGGCGTCGAGGGTGCCCCAGGTCTCGTAGGCCACCTCGACGTGGTCGAGCCGCCCGCCGCTGTCGAGCAGCATCGGGTCGTCCTCGGTGAAGAGCACGACCCGATGCCGGAGGTCGGGCGTCGGGGTCATGGGGAGGGACAGGGGGAGGTCTCAGCCCGCGGCGGCCAGCGCCTGGTCGAGGTCGGCGATCAGGTCGTCGACGTGCTCGATGCCGATCGACAGCCGGACCATGTCCTCCGGGACGCCCGCGGCGGCGAGCTCGTCGGGGGTGAGCTGGCTGTGCGTGGTGGTGGCGTTGTGGATCGCCAGCGACTTGGCGTCGCCGATGTTGGCCAGGTGGCTGAACAACGTGAGCGCCTCGATGAACCGTTTCCCGCCGTCGCGCCCGGACTTGATGCCGAAGCTGACCAGGCCGCCGTACCCACGGCCGGTGAAGTTCTTGTCGGCCGCCGCCTTGTCGGGCGAGTCGGCGAGGCCGGGGTAGTTGACCCAGGCGACGGCGTCGTGCCCGGCGAGGTGCTCCGCGACCTTCTGGGCGTTCTGGCTGTGCCGCTCCATCCGCAGATGGAGGGTCTCGAGGCCCTGCAGGAACAGCCAGGAGTTCATCGGCGTGACCGCGGCACCGGTGTTGCGCAGCAGCACCGTGCGAGCCCGGATGATGTAGGCGAGGTTGCCGACCGCCTCGGTCCACACCACGCCGTGGTAGGCCCCGTCGGGCTGGGTGAGCCCCGGGAACCGCTCGGCGTGGGCGGTCCAGTCGAAGCTGCCCGCGTCGACGATCACGCCGCCGATCGAGGTGCCGTGGCCGCCGATGTACTTCGTCGCCGAGTGGATCGCCACGTCGGCGCCCTGGTCGAGGACCCGGCACAGGTACGGCGTCGGGGCGGTGTTGTCGACGAGCAGCGGCAGGCCCTGGTCGTGGGCCGCGTCGGCCCACGCGCGGATGTCGACGACGTTGATCCTCGGGTTGCCGACGGTCTCGGCGAAGACCAGCTTCGTCTTCTCGTCGACGTGCTGCGCGAGCTCCTCCGGCTTGTCGGGGTCGACGAAGCGCACCTCGATCCCGAACTGGGGGAGCGTGTGCGCGAACAGCGCGTAGGTGCCGCCGTAGAGCGTGGAGAGGGCGACGATGTTGTCGCCGGCGTAGGTCAGGTTGAGCACGGCGTAGGTGACGGCGGACGATCCGGACGCGGTCGCCAGCGCCCCGACGCCCCCCTCCAGGGCGGCCATCCGGGTCTCGAAGACCGACTGCGTGGGGTTCATGATCCGGGTGTAGATGTTGCCCGGCACCTTGAGCGCGAACAGGTCGGCGGCGTGCTCGGTGCTGTCGAAGACGTAGGACGTCGTCTGATAGATCGGCACCGCGCGGGCGTTGGTGGCGGAGTCGGCCTCCTCCTGGCCGGCGTGCACGGCCAGGGTCTCGGGGTGGAGCGCGTCGGTCATGGCGGTCCTCTCGGGGTGCAGCACAGGGACTCGGGCGGCGCGTGGCGGCCGTCCAGGGGTGTCTCGCCACTCTGGCCGACGGCGATGCCGCGCGGTGGCTCGTCTCAGGTTTCGGAACGCCGTTCCACCAGTTGGGACGAGGGAGCGTCGCCCGGAGTGTCGTCCGCGTCCTCGTCCGGGGTGGCCGCGCGGCGTCGGGCCCGCCAGGTGCCGACCGTGACCAGGGCCACGAGGGCCGCCACGACCAGCCACCACCAGCCGGCCCCGCCGAGGACGGCGTACAGGACGGCGAAGCCGACGGTCGTGTAGACGGTGGCCCACAGCGCCGCGCCGACCACGAGCGCGGGCAGGTAGCGCCGGGCCGGCATCCGCAGCAGGCCGGCGGCGGCGTTGACGGCCGACTGGACCCCGACGGTGAGGAAGGACAGCGAGACGGCCGGTGCTCCCCAGCGGGTCACCACCGCCTCGGCGCGGACCACCCCGGGGTGCTCGGCGAGTCGCCGGCGCCGGTCCCCGGCCCCGCGCAGGCCCCGGCCGACCCAGTAGATCGCGCCCCCACGAGCTATCGCGCCCGCGAAGAAGAACACCCACACCAGCGCGACGGGCCAGCCGTCGGTCAGCCACAGCGTCACCGGTCAGCTCGCCTTGCGCGCCTGGAGTGTGTAGGTCAGCGGCAGCCGCTCGGGGTGCTCGTCCAACCGGAACTCCCCGTCGTCACCGCGGGTCATCCGTCCCGGGAGCGCGTCCCACGGCACGCTGCGATGCTCGACCAGCTCGGTGATCACCAGGCCCCGGTCGAGCAGTGCGGTGACCACCTCGCCGAGACCGTGGTTCCACGACTGGGTCTCGGTGGTCTCGAACTCGGTGTCGGTGGCGACATAGGTCCCGCCGTCGTCGTCGTGGATCGGTTCCGCGGTTTCGAAGTAGGGGTAGCCCAGCGCGAGCACGCCCTGGGAGGTCTCGTCGAACGCCCAGAGCATCGGGTGCCCCTCGCGCAGGAACAGCCGACCGCCGGGCGCGAGCAGGTCGTCCACGACGGCGGCCCAACGGTCGATGTCAGGCAGCCAGCACAGGGCGCCGATGCCGGTGAACACCAGGTCGAACCGGCGGCCCGCGAGCGCCCGTGGGGCGGAGTAGACGTCGGCCTCGACGTAGTCGATCGGGACGCCGGCGCGCTCGGCGAGCGCGCGCGCCTGGTCCAGGGAGGCGGGGGAGAGGTCCAGGCCGGTCATCGTCGCGCCGAGGCGCGCCAGGGACAGCGTGTCGGTGCCGATGTGGCACTGGAGGTGGAGGCCGGTCAGCCCGCTCAGGTCGCCGAGCCGCGGCCGGTCGAACTCCACCACCTGGCTCAGCGCCGTGGGGTCGGCGACCAGCTCCTCGACGCGGTAGTCGGGGCTGCTGGCGTGGGCGGGCGCCCGCTCGTCCCAGTTGGCGCGGTTGACCGCGAGGTAGTCGGGGGTCGCCACGACGGCCAGTCTGCCCGACGGCGGGTCAGCGCAGCACGGAGCGGTAGACCTCGACGGTCCGCTCGGCGATGGCCGTCCAGGAGAAGGAGTCGATGGCCCGCTGGCGCCCGGCCCGGCCCATCTCGGCCGCCCGCTCCGGGGCGCCCACGACCTCGTTGAGCGCCGCCGCGAAGTCGGCGACGTAGCGGTCGGGGTCGAGCGGGGTGCCGGTGCCGTCGGTGGCCTGGTCGATCGGCACCAGCAGCCCGGTGTCGTCGGGCACCACGACCTCGGGGATGCCGCCGGTCGCGGTCGCGACCACGGCGGTCTCGCAGGCCATCGCCTCGAGGTTGACGATGCCCAGCGGCTCGTAGATCGAGGGGCAGGCGAACGCCGTCGCGGCGGTGAGCAGCCGGATCACGTCGGCGCGCGGCAGCATCTCGCGGATCCACACCACGCCGGTGCGGCTCGCGGCCAGGCCCTCGACCAGCCCGACGACCTCGGCCTCGATCTCGGGGGTGTCGGGGGCGCCCGCGCAGAGCACGATCTGCACCTCCGGCGGCAGCTCGGCGACGGCGCGCAGGAACAGCGGCAGCCCCTTCTGCCGGGTGATCCGGCCCACGAACACCACCGAGGGACGGTCCGGGTCGACGCCCAGCTGGCGCACCCGGTCGGGATCCACGGCCGGTGCCCAGGCCCCGGTGTCGATGCCGTTGTGGATGACGGTCACCCTGGCCGGGTCGATGTCGGGGTAGGACCGGAGCACGTCGTCGCGCATCGCCGAGGACACCGCGATCACGGTGTCGGCCGCGAGGTAGGCGGTCCGTTCCACCCACGACGACACGGCGTAGCCGCCGCCGAGCTGCTCGGCCTTCCAGGGGCGCAGCGGCTCGAGCGAGTGGGCCGAGATCACGTGCGGCACGTCGTGCAGCAGCCCGGCCAGGTGGCCGGCGAAGTTGGCGTACCACGTGTGCGAGTGCACCAGGTCGGTCCCCTCGCAGCCGCCGACCATCGCCAGGTCGACGCCGAGCGTCTTGACGGCACCGTTGGCCTCCGCGAGCTCGGTCAGGTCGGCGTACGACGACGTCAGGGGCTCGTCGCGCGGCGCGCCGAACGCCTGGACGTGGGTCTCCACGTCGTCCCTGGCTCGCAGGGCCCTGACCAGCTCGGCCACGTGGACGCCGGCGCCGCCGTAGATCTCCGGTGGGTACTCCTTGGTGAGAACGTCGACTCGGAAGCCCGGACCAGCGCTCGCCTGTGTCATGTCGCGAAACTACCCCTCCCGCCGTATGACCGGACAGGGCTAGCGTGGCGGCATGAGCACCTATGGCGTCGGATCCCGGTCGCACGGACGCAGGAAGGTGCTGGCCATCGTGCTGGCCGGCGGCGAGGGCAAACGCCTGATGCCGTTGACGGCCGACCGGGCCAAGCCGGCGGTGCCGTTCGCGGGCATCTACCGGCTGATCGACTTCGCACTGTCCAACGTCGTCAACGCCGGCTACCTGAAGATCGTCGTGCTCACGCAGTACAAGTCACACAGCCTGGACCGCCACGTGACGACGACCTGGCGGATGTCCAACCTGCTGGGCAACTACGTCGCCCCGGTCCCGGCCCAGCAGCGGGTCGGCAAGCACTGGTACCTCGGCAGCGCCGATGCGATCTTCCAGTCGCTCAACCTGCTCAAGGACGACAAGCCGGACATCGTGGTGGTGGTCGGCGCCGACCACGTCTATCGCATGGACTTCGCCCAGATGGTCACCCAGCACATCGACTCCGGCGCGGCGTGCACCGTGGCCGCGATCCGGCAGCCGATCTCGCTCGCCGACCAGTTCGGGGTGATCGACGTCGACCCGGCCGACCCGGCCAAGATCCGCGAGTTCCTCGAGAAGCCCACCGACCCGGTCGGTCTGCCCGACAACCCCGAGGAGGTGCTGGCGTCGATGGGCAACTACGTCTTCGACGCCGACGCGCTGATCGAGGCGGTCACCGACGACGCGGTGATGAGCGGCTCCAAGCACGACATGGGCGGCGACATCGTGCCCGCCTTCGTCAACCGCAGCGACGCGGGCGTCTACGACTTCCGCGACAACGAGGTCCCGGGCGCGACCGACCGCGACCGGGGCTACTGGCGCGACGTCGGGACGCTGTCCTCCTACTACGCCGCCCACATGGACACCGTCGCGCCGCTGCCGGTCTTCAACCTCTACAACTTCTCCTGGCCGATCTACACCTCCTACGGTCCGCAGCCGCCCGCCAAGCTGGTGCGCGGCGAGCACGGCGTGCTGCCGATCGCGGAGGACGCGGTGATGTCGCCGGGCGTCGTCGTGACCGGTGGGCAGGTCTATCGCTCGGTGCTGTCCCCGTCGGTCTACGTCGACTCCAAGGCGGAGGTCAGCGACTCGGTCCTCCTCAACGACGTCCACGTCGGCCGGGGGGCGGTCGTCCGGCGGGCGATCGTCGACAAGAACGTCGTGATCCCGGCGGGCGCCCGGGTCGGCGTCGACCCGGAGGAGGACCTCGCCCGCGGCTTCGTGGTCGAGGACGGGCTCACCATCATCGGCAAGGACCAGGCGTTCCCCGGCTGACCAGGGATGGTGCGGGGCCGGGCTCGGCGGCCCCCTCAGTCGAGGAGGCCCGCGGCCCGGGCGGGGCCGGCGTACGCCTCCGCGAGCGAGGCGACCGTCTCGTGCGCGTTGAGGCCACTCGGGTTGGGCACCACCCACAGCTCGGCGCCGGCCAACGGCTCCGGCTGACGACCGGGGACCGCCCGCCGCTGCCCGAAGGCGGTGCGGTAGGCCGTGATGCCGGCGACCGCGACGACCCGCGGGCGGAGCCGGCGGACCGTGTCCACCAGCCGGGTGCCGCCCTCGCGCAGCTCCTCGGCGCCGAGCTCCGCCGCGGTCGCCGTCGCCCGGCGGACCAGGTTGGTGATCCCGATCCCGCGGGCCCGCAGCTCGTCGCGCTCGGCCTCGGTCAGCCCGGCGGCCGGGTCCACGGCGTGCTCGAGGATGCCCGCGCGCAGCAGCGCGGGATAGAACCGGTTGCCCGGATGGGCGAAGTGGGTCTGGGTGGCCGCGGTCCACAGCCCCGGGTTGATGCCGACGAACAGCAGCCGTACGCCGTCGCCGACCAGGTCCGGGACCTCGGCGCCGCGGAACGACTCCAGCTCGGCACGGCTGAAGCTGCGACGCCGCCCGGGCGCGGACCCGCCGGGGAACCGCTGCTCGGTCGGGTCCGTCACAGCCTCATGAGACCACGACGCCGCCCGCCGGGCCGGGCCGCCCTGGTCGGGCTGCTGCTCGCCGCGCTGCTGGCAGGTGCCGTCGGCTGTGGTCGCGCGAGGGAGTCGTCGCCCGCGCCGGACGACACCGCCTCGCCCCCGGGAGGAGCGAGCGCCGTGCCCGTGGCGATCCTCACCGGCACCGCCGCGGGCGGCGAGGTCGACCTGACCCCGGTGCCGCTGGACACGCCGGCCGCCGTGGCGGCGTTCGTGGGTCAGTTCGACAACCGGCGGTTCGCGGCGCGGATCGAACGCCGGGTGGCCCGCACCGACGTCGGCGAGGGCCGGACCCTGGTGGGCAGCGTGGTGTCGATCGGCTGTCAGGTGCCCACCGAGCTCGCGGTGCTCGGGCCGCCGGGACGCATGGAGGTCACCCCGGTGATGCCCGAGTCCCCGACACCCGTCGAGTGCTTCGCGCCGATGACGTCGGTCGGGCTCGTGGACATGTCCGACGCGCTGCTCGCCGACGGCTCGGTCGGTTGACCCGACCCCTGGGTCATCGACCGGCGGGGGTGTCGACCCGGATGCCGACCGTGGCGTTGACGGTGACGGCCACCCCCAGGGACAGCGCGATCACCGCGACCACGGCGAGCACCAGCAGCAACCCGCGGGCGCGCCGGGGGAGAACCCGGTCGGTCCCGTCGTCGGCCCGAGCCGTCTCGGCCGCGGGGTTGATGCTCATCCGGCCATCATGGCGAGGTCCCTCGGTGCCGCGAGGTGAAACCGGGGGAACCGCGAGCAGGTGGTCTAGCCCAGTCCCCACCGGCCGGGCGGGTCGGATTTCTGGGTCGGGTTTGATGTGATGGACCCATCCCTGGCCGGCGCCGGCCGCCGGATGCGTGATGAGGAGAACCGATGGCATCGAAGGGTCGCGTCACCAAGGCCGCCACCGCCGCGGCGGTGCTCGCCGTGAAGTACGGCCCGCAGGCGAAGATCGTGTGGGACAAGGGCGGCAAGCAGGCCACGCAGGCCGCGGCCAAGCGCGCGATGTCGCTCAACTCGCGGCGCAAGGCGCTCGCGCACGCCGCGGGCGTCAAGGACGGCTCGATCCTGAAGATCGCGCCGACCGGCTCGACCGTCTACGTCGTGTTCGCCGGGGACCAGCCCATCGCGAGCTACCCCGCCCAGGACGTGGCCTACCCCGTGCTCCTCGCGCACGCCGACCTGGACAAGCGGATCCGGCCCGAGGACGCGAAGCGACGCGTCCGCCTCCCGCGTCGCGCCGCCTCCCCGTCCGAGGCCGACGGTGAGGAATCGACGCCGGCGCCGAGGTCGATCTCCGGGGGCGGTGCCGCCTGACGTCGCGGCACCGGCGGACCGGCGCGATGACCGGACGGACCGGCGTCGAGGAGCGCCCGGTCGCGCCGTGGAACGTCTTCGTCGAGGGCGACAACCTGGACGTGCTGGCCGGGCTGCCGCGGTCGGCGTACGACCTGGTCTATCTGGATCCGCCCTACAACACCGGCAACGACTTCGCCTATCGCGACGACTTCCGTGGCGAGGGTGGGCGGCACGCCGCGTGGGTCGCGATGATGCGGCCGCGGCTGGTGTCGGCGCGTGAGGTGATGAGCCCCCGCGCGGCGCTCTACGTCAGCATCGACGACCACGAGGTGGCCCACCTGCGGCTGCTGCTGGACGAGGTGTTCGGCGAGGACGCGTTCCTGGCCCAGGTCGTGGTCAACCTCAACCCCAAGGGTCGCCAGCTCGGGTCGGGGTTCGCGACCAGCCACGAGTACCTCCTGGTCTACGCCCGCGACCCGGCGCACTGCGCCCTCGAGGCCTCCAGCGCAGCGCTGGTCAACCCCAGCGACTTCCCCCTCACCGAGCCCGACGGACGCCGGCTGCGGCACCTGCCGCTGCGCAACACCAACAAGAAGTTCAACCCCGCGACGTCCGCGACCCTGCACTACCCGCTGTGGGGCGACCCCTCGAGCGGCCGGGTGGCCAGCAGGCCGTTCCCGTCGGCGGTGGAGGTGCTGCCGGTGTTCGGCGACGGGTCGCCCGCGGTGTGGCGGTGGTCCGCGCCGCTGGTCGACGAGCGGGCCGACGACCTGTTGTGCAAGGTGATCCGGGGGCGCGCCGGCGACCGGGTCGACATCGTGCAGAAGGACTGGCTGCACGAGGGACGCCGCAAGAAGCTGCGCACGATCTGGCTGGCCGAGGAGGTCGGCTCCACGGACAGCGCGGTGGCGGAGCTGAAGGCGCTGGTCGGACACGTCTTCGAGTCGCCCAAGCCCACCGGGCTGCTGCGCCGCGTCATCGAGACCATGCCCGACGACGCGCTGGTGCTCGACTTCTTCGCCGGTAGCGGCACCACCGGGCACGCCACGGCCCTCACCAACGCCGCCGACGGCGGGACCCGTCAGTGCTGGTCGGTCAACTGGGCCGAGCCCACCCGCGAGGGCTCCAACGCCCGGCTCGCGGGCTACGCCACCGTCGCCGACCTCACCCGCGCCCGGCTGCGCGCCGTGGCCGCCACCGTCGGCGGCGGCTTCGAGGAACGCTCCCTCGACGAACTGGGCTGACCCGGGACCTCGCTCGACGCGGCAGGGCCTCAGACCCCGGCGGCCTGCTCGAGTGCGGTCAGCTCGTGGTCGAGGTGGGTCAGGATCCGCTGCAGGCTGGGGAGCGTGCGTCGGCAGCCGGTCAGCCCGAAGTCCATGTGGCCGGCGTACGACGTGCAGGTGATGTTGAGGGCCATCCCGTCGATCGGGATCGACAGCGGGTAGTTGCCGACCATCTCGGCACCGTTGAAGAAGTGCGGCACGCGGGGCCCGGGCACGTTGGAGATCACCAGGTTGTACGCCGGCCGCCCGACGCCGCCGAGCTTGAGCATCGACGGCAGGACCGCCGGCACCTGACCGATCGCGCTCATCGCCTGGATCTGCAGGGGAGTCATCTGCGCCAGCGCGCGTTTGCCGTCGCGCATCGACTCGTGCACCGACTGCAGCCGCGCGGCGGGGTCGGCAAGGTCGGTGCCGAGCTTGACCATCACCGACCCGACCGCGTTGCCGCCCTCGGCGGACGCCGAGCCCGACTGCTTGGCCTTGAGCCCGATCGGCACCATCGCGACCAGCGTCTGCTGCGGCAGCGCGGCCTGTTCCTCGAGGTAGGTGCGCAGCGCGCCGCTGCACATCGCGAGGACCACGTCGTTGAGCGTCGTCCCACTCTCCCGGGCGACTCCGCGCAGGCGCTCCATCGGCCAGCTCTGGGCGGCGAACCGCCGGGAGCCGGTGATGGGCTGGTTCAGGATGCTCTTGGGGGCATACAGGGAGAGCGGCGAGGTCTCGTTGCGCAGGCTCCGGCTGAGGGTGGTCCACAGCGCCTTGGGCAGACCGGCGGCGTCGGCGCTGATCTCGAGGGCCTTGGCGGCGATCGACACCGACACCTGCTCCAGGCTGCTCTCGGCCTCCTCCTGGGCGCGCGCCGTCCTGGCGCGCGGGCGGGCGGCCCACGGCGGCGGCAGGTCGCGGGCGTCCGGGTCGGTGGTGAGGATGCTCTGCAGCAGCCGGTTGGCGGAGACGCCGTCGACCAGCGCGTGGTGCATCTTGGCGTACATCGCGATCCGGCCGTCGCGAAGGCCCTCGATCAGGGTCCACTCCCACAGCGGGCGTTCGGTGGCCATCCGGGTGCTGTGCAGCCGCGACACCAGCTCCAGCAGCTCACGGACCCGACCCGGCTTGGGCAGCGCGCTGTGCCGCACGTGGTACTCGATGTCGAAGTCGTCGTCCTCGACCCAGACGTACTGCCCGCCCGTCTTCACCGAGCGGTAGGGATGCTTCTTGAACAGTGGCGCGATGTCGTCGACCTCGCGCATCTGGTCGAACAGGTCGCGGGTGTAGCTCCGACCCGCGTCCGGCGGCTTCTTGTAGAGCTGCAGACCGCCGACATGCATCGGCACCCGACGCGAGTCGGCCAGCAGGAAGCCGAGCGCCGTCGGGTCCAGGGGAGTCGCCACGGCCCGATCCTCGCGGCAGGATCGACACATGACAAGGCCGGCGCCGCAACCCGCACCCCGTGGCGGTGCCTCGCGGCGCTGGGTCCTGCACGTCGACCTGGACCAGTTCATCGCGGCGGTCGAGATGCTGCGCCGGCCCGAGCTCGAGGGGCTGCCCGTCGTCGTCGGGGGTCGCGGTGACCCCACCGAGCGCGGGGTGGTCTCGACCGCGTCGTACGCCGCCCGCGAGCACGGCGTCCGCTCGGGCATGCCGCTGCGCACCGCCCTCAAACGGTGTCCGGACGCGGTGTTCCTGGCCGTCGACAAGCCGGCGTACGACGCGGCGTCGGTGCGGGTGATGGCGACGCTGCGCGACCTCGCGTGGGGCGGGGTGCCGGTGCTCGTCGAGGTGCTGGGCTGGGACGAGGCGTTCGTGGGCCCCGCGCCCGGCGTCGATCAGGCGGCCCTCGACCCGGTCGGCTTCGCCGAGGAACTGCGGGCCGCGGTGCTGGCGGAGACGGGGCTGCACTGCTCGGTCGGTGTCGGCGACAACAAGCTCCGCGCCAAGATCGCGACCGACTTCGGCAAGCCGCGCGGGATCTTCGTGCTCACCGGCGAGACCTGGTTCGAGGTGATGGGGGAGCGGCCGACGACCGCTCTGTGGGGCGTCGGAGCCAAGACGGCGCGCAAGCTGGAGGCGCTCGGCGTCTCGACGGTCTCCGAGCTGGCCGCCGCTGACGCCCGGGTGCTGGCGGCGGAGCTGGGCCCGACGATGGGGCCGTGGTACCGCCGTCTCGGTCGTGGGGTCGGCGACGACACCGTCGACCCCACCCCGTGGGTGCCGCGGGCGCATGGTCGCGAGGAGACCTTCCAGATCGACCTGGAGTCGCGTGCCGAGGTCGAGGCCGCCGTGCGTCGGCTGGCCGTCGCCGCGCTCGCCGACATCGACCGTGAGGGCCGGCCGGCGGCCCGCGTCGCGATCAAGGTGCGGCTGCGACCGTTCGTCACGCGGTCGCGCAGTCTCACCCTGCCGGAGCCCTCGCGCGACCCCGACGTCCTCGCCGACGCGGCCGTCTCGCTGCTCGCCCGGGTGTCCGAGCTGGTCCCCGAGCTGGTCCCCGACCGCGTCCGGCCCGTCCGGCTGCTCGGCGTCCGCCTCGAGATGACGCCCCCTGAGCGATAGTCCGGCGCGAATAGCACCTGTCAGGGCTCGGGCGGGGTGCTTTTCGCGCCGGACTATCGAGAGTCAGAGGGAGCGGAGGACGGCCAGCCAGGAGGCCGGGGTGGTGGCGTCGAAGGGCGCCGCGCCGCGGCGTACGCCGGCCAGCACGGCCGCGCAGGTCGCCTCCGCTCCGGCGACGACCTCGGGCGGATAGCCGAGGTCCACCCGGTGCTCGGCGAACTCGTCCTCGTCGTCGACGCAGACCGTGCCGTCGTCCAGGCGCACGACGTCCAGGTCGAGGTCGACCGCGTGCAGCGTCGTACCCTCCCAGCGCGGTCGGTCGGTGACGTCGACGTAGACGCGGAATCCGTGGCGGGACGGCTGGTCCGGGAAGAACGTTGCGAGGAAGCTCCCGTGCTCCGGCACCAGCGTCACGTGGTCGTGCTCGGCGACGAACGTCGCGCCCGGTCGGGAGAAGCGCGTGCCCTCGCGGAACCCCACCCAGTGACCGTGACCGTCGCCGCCGAGGAAGAGCCCGTCGAACTCCCAGTGAGGCCGCCGGCCCCACTTGGTCGTCACGATCCGTACCGCCGCACCCGGGTCGAGCCCGGGGGCCGGGCTATCTCGAGGTCCCGACACCGGACCCCCGCGCCCGCAACCGGCGGGCCCGACGGGCCAGGACGTCCTGGTAGCGCGAGCCGAGCAGCTTGGCCGCGTGGTGCAGCAGGTGGGCGTCGGCGCCGACCAGCACCCGCGCCTTGCCGGCGAGCACGCCGCGCAGGATGATCTCGGCGGCCCGCTCCGGCTCCATCCGCGCCAGATCCTCGTCGAAGGCCCGGGCCGCCTCGTCGTGGTCGACGCCGGCCGCGCTCCGGGCGTTGCGGGCGATGGCCGTCTTGATCCCGCCGGGGTGCACCACGGTGACACCGACGGGATGCCCGGCGGCGAGCAGCTCTGCGCGCAGCGCCTCGGACAGGCCGCGGACGGCGTACTTCGTGGCGTTGTAGGCGCTCTGCCCCGGCATCGACATCAGGCCGAAGATCGACGACATCGTCACCAGATGCCCCTCGCCACTGGCGATGAGGTGCGGCAGGAACTCCTTGGTGCCGTGCACCACGCCCCAGAAGTTTGTGGCGACGATCCACTCGAGGTCGTCGTACTCCAGGTCCAGCAGGTCCCCGGAGAGCGCCACGCCCGCGTTGTTGACGAGGACCTCGACGCGGCCGAAATGGGCGGCGACGGCCTCGGCATAGTCGGTGTACGCCGCCCGGTCGCGCACGTCGAGCCGGTCGGCGCGGACCTCCCGGGCGCCCGCGGCCGCTGCCAGCCGCGCGGTCTCCGCGAGCCCGACCTCGTCGACGTCGGAGATCGCGAGCAACGAGCCCCGCCGCGCCGCGGCCACCGCCAGCGCCCGACCGATCCCCGAGGCCGCCCCGGTGACCACCACCACCTTGCCGTCCAGGGTCCGCATGAGGCGACCCTACTGACGGGGCCCCGTCTGCGACGCCTCACGTCCCCGTCTGCGACGCCTCAGCGGGGTGAGCCGGGTGCCGACTCAGCCCGCGGAGGCCGGGGAGGGCCGGAAGATCCACCACTTCATCGCACTGAACCGGAGCACGGTGACCAGCAGGTTGGCGGCGGTCAGCACCGTCACCTCGACCACGGGGTGCGGAGCACTGGCCACCGCATGCAGCACGACCAGGGCGCCACTGGTCAGGGCCAGACCGAGACCGAACACGAACAGTCCCTGCAGGTGGTGTCTCACGGCGCCCGCGCCGCGGACGTCGAAGGTCAGCCGACGGTTGGCGGCGGTGTTGGCGACCGCGGTGAGCAGCAGCGCCATCACGTTGGCGAGCTGGGCCGGCCAGAGCTGACGGAACAGCAGGAACAGCAGGGCGTACGCCGCGGTGCTGGCCAGCCCGATGGCCGCGAAGAAGACGACCTGGCTGCCGGTGCGCCCCTCGCGTCGGCCGCGCCCGAGCTGCTCGCGCACGTCGTCCAGAGGCAGCCGCCCGGTCAGCAGTGCCCAGCCGAGCCGGCGGATCCCGGCGAGGTCGTCGAGGATGGTGCGGGTGAGGTCGACCCGTGAGTCGGGGTCGTCGTCCCAGTCCACCGGCACCTCGTGGATGCGCAGCCCGGAGCGCTCCGCGAGCACCAGCAGCTCGGTGTCGAAGAACCACGAGTCGTCCTGGACCAGCGGGAGAAGCGCCCGGGCGACGTCGCGGCGGATCGCCTTGAAGCCACACTGGGCGTCGCTGAAGCGCGCTCGAAGGGTGCCCTTCAGGAGGGTGTTGTAGCAACGGGAGATGAGCTCCCGCGTGGGACCGCGGGAGACCCGGGCACCGCGCGTCAGCCGGCTGCCGATCGCGAGGTCGGAGTGACCGGACAGCAGGGGTGCCACCAACGGCAGCAGCGCGTTGAGGTCGGTGGACAGGTCGACGTCGAGGTAGGCGAGCACCTCGGCCTCGGATGCCGACCACACCTGCTTCAGTGCCCGGCCGCGGCCCTTCTCGGGCAGGGTGACCACCCGGACGTGCTCGTGCTCGTGGGCGAGCCGCCTCGCCACCAGCGGGGTGGCGTCGGTCGAGGCGTTGTCGGCGATCGTCACCAGCCAGGTCCAGGGCAGTGCGGCGAGCTGCCGGGTCAGCTCCTCGATCGCCCGGGGCAGCGCGGCCTCCTCGTTGTAGACCGGGACCACCACCTCGACCGCGGTCGGCGCGGGCAGCGGGAGGGCGGCGCTCATCCGCTCGCCCCCGTGCTCAGGTCGTAGACGGTGATGCCGTCGACGGTCTGGGCGGTGAAGTTCTCCTGCACCCAGGTGGAGATCTCCGACGACGTGTTGCCGCCGGGCCCGAACCCGCCACCGGGACCGCCGCCGTTGCCGCCACCGATGAAGTAGTGGATCTCGCCGGCGGCCACCCACGCCTGGAACTGCTCGAGCGTGGGGCTCGGGTCGCTGCCGTTGAACCCGCCGATGGCCATCACCGGCTCCTCGGTGGCCAGCTGGTAGCCCGAGGCGCTGTTGGAGCCCACCGCGGCCGCGACCCAGGTGTAGGAGTCGGCGTCGGCCTCCAGCATCGCGGTGATCTCGGCACCCGGCGTGCTGCCGGTGAGCAGCCCACCCGCGCCGCTGCCGCCACGGGACGTGGTGCCTCCCGTCGTGCCGCCGGTCGTCGGGGGCGTCGTCGTGGTCCCGCCGGTGGTCCCGCCGGTGGTCCCGCCGGTGGTCCCGCCGGTGGTCCCGCCGGTGGTCCCGCCCGGGGGCGTCCCGCCGGGGCCTCCGAAGCCACCCCCGCCGGGGCCTCCGCCGCCGGGACCGAAGCTCCCGGCGACGGTCGGGCCGGCGCTGGGGATCGAGCCGGTGTGCGGGGTGGCCGCAGTGGACAGGGAGTACGCCGCCGGGCCGGCCAGCCCGGCCATCAGCGCGGCGGCTGCCACGACGGCGCCGACCCGGGCCGGCAGATGACGGACGCCGAGCAGCATCAGCGCGGAGGCGAGTCCGACCGTCGCGACGGCGTACTTGAGCCAGGGGTGCCAGTCGGTCGCCCGGTCGAGCAGGATGAAGGAGGTCACCGTGGTCGCGGCCATCGCGAGGGCGAGCACGCTGCTGGCGAGCAGCGAGTCGCGCCGGCGCCAGAGCACCACGGCGCCGATCCCGACGAGCGCGGCGATGGCCGGGGCGAGGGCGACGGTGTAGTAGGCGTGGAAGATGCCGGCCATCAGGCTGAACGTGAGCCCGGTGACGAGCAGCCAGCCGAGCCAGACGGTCAGCCCGGCCAGCACCGGCCGCTGTCGCCGCGCGACCACGAGCGCCGCGAGGCCGAGGATCAGGGCCGCCGGCAGCAGCCAGGCGATCTGACCGCCGATCTCGGCGTTGAACAGCCGGGTGATCCCGGTCGCACCCCACCCGCCACCACCGCCGACCGAGCCGGTCTCGTCGCCGGTGAGCCGACCGAAGCCGTTGTAGCCGAGGGTCAGCTCGAGGATCGAGTTGTCCTGCGAGCCGCCGATGTAGGGCCGGGAGTCGGCCGGCCACAGCGACACGATGGCGACCCACCACCCGGCGGCCGCGATCATCGCACCGAACGCCGCGAGCAGGTGACCGATCCGCCTGCCGAGCGGCACCGCCGCGAAGAGCAGGTAGACCAGCGCGAGTGCCGGGAGCACCAGGAAGGCCTGGAGCATCTTGGCGAGGAAGGCCAGGCCGACCAGCGCGCCACCCAGGGTGACCCAGCGCAGCGCGTGCCCGTCGGTGCGGCGGGTCTCGTCGACGGCGCGCAGGGTGGCCGCCGCCGACCCGATCAGCAGCAGGGTGAGCAGCGCGTCGGGGTTGTTGAAGCGGAACATCAGCACCGCCACGGGGGTCAGCGCCAGCACGGCGCCCGCGATCAGCCCGGCCGCCGCCGAGCCCGTCGTGCGCCGGACGGTGCGGTGCAACAGCCATACCGAGGCGACGCCGAAGATCGCCTGGGGGACCAGGATGCTCCACGAGGACAGCCCGAAGACCCGCACCGACAGCGCCATCGGCCACAGCGACAGCGGGGTCTTGTCGACGGTGATCGAGCTCGCCGCGTCGGAGGAGCCGAAGAAGAACGCCTTCCACGACTCCGAGCCCGCCTGCACGGCCGCGGAGTAGAACGAGTTGGCCCAGCCGGACTCGCCGAGCCCCCACAGGTAGAGCACCGCGGTGGCGACGAGCAGGCCGCCGAGGGCCGGGCGCTCCCACCGTGCCCGGTCCGGCGAGCCCGTCGGCTGGACCGACGGTGGCCGACTCGGCCTGGCGGGTGCGGCGGTCGGAGCGCCGCGGCCGGGGGAGGAGGGCGGGGGCGTCGGAGCAGTGGTCGGCGCCGAGGAGTCGGGGAGCGTCGTCTGGGTCACGATCCCACCGTGGCTCGCGGATCTGTCGCGCCGGTGGGGTGAACCTGTCAGCCTGCTGTGGCTTCGATGAGGCCGGGCAGCGCGACGGTGATGGTGGTGTCGCCGGGGGTGCTCTCGAGCCGGACCGAGCCGCCGTGCGCGACCGCGATCGCCTTGACGAGGGAGAGGCCGAGGCCCACTCCACCCTCGCCGGCGCGGGTGCGCGAGACGTCGCCGCGCGCGAACCGCTCGAACGCCGACGCCACCAGGTCAGGGGGGAAGCCCGGCCCGTCGTCGTGCACGGAGATCTCGCCGCGTCGGGCCCGGACGGTCACCGTGGTGCCGGCGGGGGTGTAGCGCCGCGCGTTGGTGAGCAGGTTGGTGGCGACCTGGTGCAGCCGCAGCTCGTCGCCCTGGATCTCGAGGGCCTGGTCGGGCAGCTCGAGCCGCCACTGGTGGTCGCCGGCGAGCACGCGGGCGTCGGAGACCGCCTCGACCAGGATGCGTGACACGTCGACCTGCTCGCGCTCGAGGGGGCGGCCCGCGTCGAGCCGGGCCAGCAGCAAGAGGTCCTCGACCAGGCTGGTCATCCGATCCGACTCGGCCTCGATCTTCGACAGGGCGGTCTCCCGGATGCCGGTGTCCTCGGGGCGCTTGCGGGCCAGCTCGGTGTAGCCGGTGATCGTGGACAGCGGCGTCCGCAGCTCGTGGGAGGCGTCGGCGACGAACTGGCGCACCTGCTGCTCGCTGCGGTGCCGTGCCTCGAGGGAGGACTCGACGTGGGCGAGCATCATGTTGAGCGCCGAGCCGACCTGCCCGACCTCGGTGCGCTCGTCGGTGAGGTGCGCCGGCACCCGGGTGGTCAGGTTGATGTCGCCGGTGGCCAGCGGCAGGTCGGCCACCTCGTGGGCGGTCGCGGCCACCTCGCGCAGCGGCCTGAGCTGCCGGCGTACGAGGGCGAAGCCGGCGGCGCCGGCCAGGAGTACGCCGGCCGCGGCCAGGGCCAGCCCGCGGGTCAGCAGGCTCGAGAGCACCCGGGTGACGTCGCTGCTGGGCAGCCCGATGACGATCCGGGCGTCGGCGCCGGTCGTGGCCTGGGCCGGCCGGACCACGACGTGGTACTCGCCGGCGTCGGGCAGGTCGACGACGTGGACGGCCTGGTCGGAGGGGACGTCGTCGAGCGCGGCCAGGTCGGCGGTGGTGAGGTCGGACGTCGAGTGGTCCTGGTCGGCGTCGTTGATGGTGCCGTAGCCGCCGGTCGTGCCGGTGGCCGGCAGGGCCGCGGTCAGGGTGCCGGGCGCGCCGGCCCGGTCGTCGTCGTGGTCGTGGTCGGCGCCGTGGAAGTCGCCCGCGGGCGGAGGGCCGGGCCGGGTCAGCAGCACCCGTTCGTCGAGTCGGGCGGAGAGATAGCTGCTCATGGCGTAGGTCGTCAGCCCGACGACCATCAGGCTGACCAGGGCCACCAACGCGACGGCGGTGGCGACCAGGCGACCGGTGAGTGACCTCACTCGCCGTCCTCGGCGTCACCGTTGGCGGGCTTGAGGACATAGCCCGCGCCCCGCATCGTGTGGATCATCGGCTCGTGGCCGGCGTCGATCTTCTTCCGGAGGTAGGAGATGTAGAGCTCCACGACGTTGGCCTGGCCACCGAAGTCGTAGTTCCACACGCGGTCGAGGATCTGCGCCTTGCTCAGCACCCGTCGCGGGTTGCGCATCAGGAAGCGCAGCAGCTCGAACTCCGTGGCGGTGAGGGAGACCTCGTCGCCGCCACGGAACACCTCATGGGAGTCCTCGTCGAGGGTCAGGTCGCCGACCGTCAGCACGTGCTCGTGGACGACGGCCTGGGCGCCGGCGCGGCGCACCAGCGCGCGCAGCCGCGCCACCAGCTCCTCGAGCGAGAACGGCTTGGTGACGTAGTCGTCGCCGCCCGCGGTGAGTCCCGCGACGCGGTCCTCGACCGAGTCGCGGGCGGTGAGGAACACGACGGGGACGCCGGGGTCGAAGGCGCGCATCCGGCGCAGCACCTCCATGCCGTCGAAGTCGGGCAGCATCATGTCGAGCACGACGGCGTCGGGCTTGAACTCCCGGGCGGCGGAGACCGCCTTGGTCCCGGTGTGGGCCTGGTGCACCTCCCAGCCCTCGTAGCGCAGCGCCATGCCGATCAGCTCGGCGATGTTCTCCTCGTCGTCGACGACGAGGACGCGCAGGGGGGTGCCGTCTGCCCGGGTCATCTCCATGGGCTCACCCTCTCGTCTGGACCTGTGCGTTGTCTGTGAGTGCTCTGTGGTGTCGGTGGGTGAGTTTCCCGGCGGTTTCACAGCCTCAACACAGCGACGAGGCGCATCCTGGTGCTATGAGCGACCAGCAGTCCGAGCCGGAGGGCTCGACACCCACCGGAGACTCCGTCGACCAGCCGACCGACCAGCCGACCGACCAGCCGACCGACCAGACCGCCGGCCAGACCGCCGACGCGACGGTCGAGCAGCCGGTCGCGCCCGCGGCGCCGTCGTACGCCGGGCCGCCGGCGACCCCGTGGCGGGAGCGGGTGCTGGGCGCCAAGGGCGTGGCGGCGGTCGCGGTCGGCGCCCTGCTGGTCGGCGGGCTGGGCGGCTTCGCGCTCGGCCGGGTGGTCCACCACGACCGGGGCGACTGGCGGCAGGGCGGTCCGGGTTGGCACGGCGGTCCCGGCGGCCAGTTCGGCGGCCAGTTCGGTCCCCGGGGCCAGGTCGGGCCTCCGGGTGGCCCTGGTGGTCGCGGCTGGGGACAGGGTCAGACGCCCGAGCAGGGTCAGGACCCGACCGGTGGCAACGGACGCGGCCCCACCGGCTGATCTCGCGTCGTCACCCGAGATCCCGCCCCGGTGACGTAGGGTGCCGGGACCTGCTGGCGATCTGACGGGGTTCTCGTGCTGCGTGTCTCTGCTGCTGTTCGTGCTGTCCTGGTGGCGTTGTTGACGCTGCCGCTGGCGATGTCGCTGGTCTCTCCGGCGTCGGCGGAGGCGGTGCTGACGGTGACGCCCACCGCGGCGATCGGTCCGGTGGCGGTGGGCGCGTCGCCGACGGCCTCCTTCACGATCGACCCCGACCCGGGGGGTGAGCCGGTGCACCTGGACTGGACGGTGCGGTCCGGCACGCTGGAGACCGATCCGGTCGTCCGCTCCGGGAGTGCTGACGTCACCCCCGATGTGGACGGGGTGGTGTCGCTGACGTTCGACACCCCGACCGAGCTGGGTGAGGGGACCTATGGTCTCGAGGTCGTGGCCAGTGACGACGTGCCCGGCACCGGCCCGGCCACCGGCACCTCGGGGATCATCGACGTCGTGGTGCTCAGCCCACCGACCGTCTCGGTCTCGACCAAGATCCGCAAGTTCTTCCCCTACCACGACAACTTCCAGGACTCGCTGCGCTACCGGGTCACCTCGACCGGGCGCGCCAGGGTCCAGGTCACCGTCCGGGAGGCGTCCGGCAGCGAGGTGTTCATGGTGGCGAGTGTCTTCCTCACGGCTGGCGCGTCGAGAACCCTCACCTGGGGCGGGGGTCTCCCCGGAGCCGGGCAGGCGCCGGCGGGACGCTACGTCGTCAGCGCGACGGCGACGGACCCCGCGGGGTCCGTCGCGACGGCGGACATGACCGTGGTGCTGTCCCGGGCCAAGCTCCGGTT
The DNA here is from genome assembly GCF_041393715.1 of Nocardioides sp. Lineage (GTDB taxonomy): Bacteria > Actinomycetota > Actinomycetes > Propionibacteriales > Nocardioidaceae > Nocardioides. The sequence continues at coordinate 236,871 of NZ_JAWKJQ010000002.1, forward strand.
CGGTGACAAGACGGTCACCAGGCTTCCGACGAAGACGATCGTCGGCCGGTCCGTCGGCCGCTGCTCCTCCCTGAGGACCCCGTCCTCGCACGGTTGGCGGGGCTCCCAGGGCTACTACTCCCGGTCGCGCTGCGCCAGCAGCGCCAACCACGCCGACGTGGTGCTGGGGCAGCACGCGATCTGGCTGCCGCGGGCGGTGCACGACGACTACCACTACCTCACCGTGTGGCTGTACGGCGGCAAGGCCAAGGGCGCCAGGTCGGCGTACATGATCCTGACGAACCTCGACAAGCGCGGCCGGGTCTATGGCAGCGAGCAGCTCTCCGCGTCCCTGGGTTGGCACCGCGGCCAGCCGGTCTACGGACCGGAGGTCGTGCGCAAGGCCTCGGGACGGCCCTACCTCTCCTGGGTCACGGGACTCGCGCAGGGCTCTCGCTACGACGTGAAGAAGTTCAAGATCACGGTCGAGCGACAGGTCCTCCGCAACCCCGATGGCAGCATCGAGTGGCCGGCGACCGGAGGCGCGGCCGGGACCTCGGAGCCGGTCGCGTCGGCGCCCGCGCTCGACCCACGCACCTACCTGCCGTAACCACCTCGCGGTCCGGCCCGCCCGGGTGACACCATGGGCGGCGCCATGGCCGACCGCAGGAGGAGACCCCGCCGGGAGGATCGAGAGCGGCGTGAGCCCCGGGCACCGCGGGTGACCCACGAGCCGATCCCGCCGGGCACGATCAGCTATCCGGCGGAGCTCCCGGTCAGCCAGCGGCGCGACGACCTCGCCGCGGCGATCCGCGACCACCAGGTCGTGGTGGTCGCCGGTGAGACCGGGTCGGGCAAGACCACCCAGCTGCCGAAGATCTGTCTGGAGCTCGGCCGCGGGACCGCCGGCCTGATCGGGCACACCCAGCCGCGGCGGATCGCCGCTCGGTCGGTGGCCGAGCGGATCGCGGAGGAGCTCGGTGGCGACGGGCTGGGCAGCGGGCGCCTCGGCGGTGCGGACGACCTGGTCGGCTACCAGGTGCGGTTCACCGACAAGACCTCGCCGACCACCCGGGTCAAGGTGATGACCGACGGCATCCTGCTCGCCGAGCTGCAGCGCGACCGCGACCTGCGGCGCTACGACACGATCATCATCGACGAGGCCCACGAGCGCAGCCTCAACATCGACTTCCTGCTGGGCTATCTCAAGCGGCTGCTGCCGCGACGCCCCGACCTCAAGGTCGTCATCACCTCGGCGACGATCGACCCCGACCGGTTCGCTGCCCACTTCGCCGACCGGGCCGGGAGGCCGGCGCCGGTGGTCGAGGTCTCGGGGCGTACCTACCCCGTCGAGGTGCGCTACCGCCCGCTGGTCGAGCGGCCCGAGCACGACGACGAGGGCGAGGCCGTGGTCCGTGACCAGACCGAGGCGGTCCTGGACGCGGTCGCCGAGCTGGGCCGCGAGGCCCCGGGCGACGTACTCGTGTTCCTCCCCGGCGAGCGGGAGATCCGCGACACCGCCGACGCGCTGGCCGACCTGGCGGGAGGTACGCCGTCGCGGCAGCCGCTCGAGGTGGTGCCGCTCTACTCCCGGCTCTCCGCCGCCGAGCAGCACCGGGTCTTCGAGCCGCACGGCGGACGCCGTGTCGTGCTGGCCACCAACGTCGCGGAGACGTCGCTGACCGTGCCGGGCATCCGCTACGTCGTCGACACCGGGGTGGCCCGGATCAGCCGCTACTCCGCGCGCACCAAGGTGCAGCGGCTGCCGATCGAGCCGGTCAGCCAGGCGTCGGCCAGCCAGCGTTCGGGTCGGTGCGGCCGGGTGGCGCCCGGCGTGGCGATCCGGCTCTACTCCGAGGAGGACTTCGACGGTCGGCCCGAGTTCACCGACCCCGAGATCCTGCGCACCAACCTGGCCTCGGTGATCCTGCAGATGGCCTCGCTGCGGCTCGGCGACCTGGCCCGCTTCCCGTTCGTCGAGCCACCGGACCGCAGGCACGTGACCGCCGGTGTGCAGCTGCTCGAGGAGCTCGGGGCGCTGGCTCCCGCCCGCGAGGGGGACCGCGGGCCGCGGCTGACCCAGCTGGGCCGACGGCTGGCTCGGCTGCCGATCGACCCTCGGCTGGGCCGGATGATCCTCGAGGCGGAGCGGCTGGGCTGCGTGCGCGAGGTGGTCGTGATCGCGGCGGCGCTGTCGCTGCAGGACCCGCGCGAGCGGCCGGCCGAGCAGCAGGCGCAGGCCGACCAGCAGCACGCGCGGTTCAAGGACGACACCTCCGACTTCCTGACCTGGCTCAACCTGTGGCGCTACCTCCGCACCCAGCAACGGGAGCTGTCGTCCAGCGCGTTCCGGCGGATGTGCCGCCGGGAGTACCTCAACTACCTCCGGGTCCGGGAGTGGCAGGACTTCGAGTCCCAGCTGCGCCAGGTCTGCAAGGAGATGAGAGTCCAGGTCGGCAGGCCGGCCGACACCCCGGACGCCGACGGCATCCACCAGGCGCTGCTCTCCGGGCTGCTGTCGCACGTCGGGGCGCTCCAGGAGCGCGAGTCGTCGGGTCCGGGCCGTCAGGGTCCGCGCGGCCCGCGGGAGTACCTCGGCGCCCGCGGCACCCGCTTCGCGATCTTCCCCGGCAGCGCGCTGCGCGGGAAGAACCCGGCGTTCCTGATGGCAGGGGAGCTGGTGGAGACCTCGCGGCTGTGGGCCCGGCAGAACGCGGCGATCCAACCCGAGTGGGCCGAGCGGCTCGGCGCCCACCTGGTGAAGCGGACCTACTCCGAGCCGCACTGGTCGGCCAAGCGCGCGGCCGTGATGGCCTACGAGCGGGTCACCCTCTTCGGCGTACCTCTGGTGGCCGACCGGCTGGTGACCTACGGCAGGGTCGACCGCGAGGTGTCGCGCGAGCTGTTCATCCGGCACGCGCTGGTCCAGGGGGAGTGGCGCACCCAGCACCGCTTCTACGCCGAGAACCGCCGGTTGCTGGAGGAGGCGGAGGAGCTCGAGCACCGCGCGCGCCGACGCGGCATCGTGGTCGACGAGCACACCCTGTTCGACTTCTACGACGCCCGGGTCGGCGAGGAGGTCGTGAGTGGGGCCCACTTCGACCAGTGGTGGAAGCAGGCGCGACGCCGGCAGCCCGACCTGCTGACCTTCGACCTCGAGATGCTCACCCACGACACTGCCGAGCCGGTGCGCGAGGCCGACTTCCCGACGCAGTGGGACGACGGTGGGCTGACCTTCCCGATCAGCTACCACTTCGAGCCCGGGGCGGCGGACGACGGGCTCACCATCGACGTGCCCGTCGGCACTCTCAACCGGGTCTCCGACGAGGACTTCTCGTGGCTGGTTCCGGGGCTTCGCGAGGAGCTGGTCACCGGGCTGATCCGGTCGCTGCCCAAGCAGCTGCGGGTCCACTTCGTGCCGGCGCCCAACACCGCGCGGTCCTTCCTCGCGGAGGTGCCCGCGGGGGAGGAGCCGCTCCTGGAGGCCCTCGAGCGGCACCTGCGCTCGACGACGGGCTTGGTGGTCCCGCGTGAGGCCTGGGACTGGGCCAAGGTCCCCGAGCACCTGCGGCCGACCTTCCGGGTCGTCGACGAGTCCGGTGGGGAGGCCGCGCGCGGCAAGGACCTCGAGCAGCTCAAGGAGCCGCTGCGGCCGCAGTTCGCCGACGCGCTGGCCGAGGTCGCGGGCGACGCCGGCCTGACCGCCACCGGGCAGACGTCCTGGACGTTCGGTGAGGTCACCGAGGAGCTGGTGCAGACCCGGGCCGGGCACCAGGTCGTGGCCTTCCCGGCGCTGGTCGACGAGGGCGACGGAGTCGGATTCGCGGTGCTCGGTGGGGCCAAGGAGGCGGCCGCGCAGCACCGCGCGGGAGTGCGCCGGCTGGTGCTCTGCCGACTCGGGCCCGCCCCGCTGCGCGCGGTCCTCGACGGGCTCGACAACGCCGGCCGGTTGGCGCTGTCCGGGCCGCCGTACGACGGGGCGGCGGGGTTGGTCGCCGACGTGGAGGCCGGCCTGGTCCTCGACCTGGTCGACGCGCGCCCCGTCGTCCGGACCGAGGCGGCGTTCGAGTCGCTGCTCGCCGAGGCCCGGTCGGACCGGGCGGACCGCCTCGCGCTCGCCGTGGCGGAGGTCGGCGAGGTGCTCACCCGCTGGCGTGCGCTCGACCGGCTGCTCACCGGCCGCGCCGAGCTGGCCGAGCTCCCCGCGCGCACCGAGATGGCCGCCCAGCTCGCGCGGCTGGTGCATCCCGGCTTCGTCGGCGAGGTCGGGGTGGCGCGGCTGCGCCACTACCGCCGCTACCTCGCCGCGCTCGAGCAGCGTCGTTCCCGGCTCGCTGACGACGTGCCCCGCGACCGCGACCTGAGCGCCCGGGTGGCCGACCTGCAGGCCGCCTTCGACCACCAGGTCGCCGCCCTCCCCGAGGGGCAGCCGCCGCCCGAGCACCTGCGCCGGGTCCGCTGGCTGCTGGAGGAGTACCGCGTCTCCCTCTGGGCCCAGCAGCTCGGCACCGACGGCTCGGTCAGCGACCAGCGGATCCGCAAGGCCCTCTCCCCCTGACCGCGAGATGCCGGAAATGGTCCCCCGAGATGCCGGGAATGGTCCCCCGAGATGCGGGAAATGGTCCCCCGAGATGCGGGAGATGGTCCCCCGAGATGCCGGAAATGGTCCGCTGAGCGTCCCCCTCGTCGGGCTCGTGCCGCCGAGCGACCCGTGCTCTTCTCTCGGCGGCTTGTGTTGCCATCTCGCGCCGCCGGATCCCGCATGTCGCGCCGACGGATCCCGCATGTCGCGCCGCCGGATCGCGCATGTCGCGTGACCATTTCCGGCATGTGGTGCGGACGGGGCACCTAGGCTGACCGGGTGAGCGGACGACAGCACCACCGGCCGATGACGCCGGGCGACGGGTTCTTCGAGGCCGTCACCGACGAGGGGTCCGACCCGGCCGCGGTGCGGGAGCGGGCCGAGCTGGCCGCCCGGCTGCTGGTGCGCGGCGCACACGACTCCGCCGACGCCGCGGTGGCCGAGCGGCTGGTGCACCTGGCCGAGACCGAGGGGCTGGAGACCCTGGCCGAGCTGTGGGCCGGCGCGCCCGTCGACACCGTGGCCGGGTGCCTGTGGCGGCTCTACCTGCTGCGCTCCTGGGTGTACGCCGACCCGGCCGGCGTGGCCGCCCAGTTCGAGGCCGGCCGCTCCGGTGCACCGGTCGCCCGCGTGGTGGCCGGCGTCGCCGACCCACCCGGCCCCGACGAGCTGCGGGCGATGATCGACCAGGTGCTGCGCGGCATCGTCACCGGCGACTTCGCCGACGTGCTGTTCCGCGCGGCCGCCTTCGCGCGCGTGGTCGCGACGGGTCGCGCCGTGCTGGCCCCCGACGGCCCCGAGCCCACCGGTCCCGGCCACGACGTGGGGCGGGTGCTGGCCCTCGCCGAGCAGCTCGAGAGCGCCGGGCACGTCGAATTGACCCACGGCCTGGGGTGACCCCCTAGACTCGACAGTCGGAGTACGCCGGGCCGCGGCAGCCCCGGGTCCCAAAATCAGCCGCCGCGAGCGGCCACGCGCCGTGAGGCGCTCCCGGTCCGGCGTACTCCTCGACCTCGACCCGCCAGCAGCCCCGGGAGGCCACCGTGCGGCTCCTCGACCGGCTGCGGCTGCGTCGCCGCCCGGCCACTCGGCCCACCGTTGCCTACGCGCCGCGCCGCGACGGTCGTCCCGACCCGGGTGAGGTCGTCTGGGCCTGGGTGCCGTTCGAGGACGATCCGACGCAGGGCAAGGACCGTCCGGTGCTGCTGCTGGGGCGTCAGGGCCGCCAGTTCGCCGGGCTGATGCTCACCAGCAAGGACCACGACCACGACGCCGCCGACGAGGCGCGCTACGGCCGCTACTGGATGGACGTCGGGACGGGAGCCTGGGACCGGGCCCGCCGCCCGAGCGAGGTGCGCCTGGACCGGCTGCTGCTCCTGAACCCGCGTGGCGTCCGGCGCGAGGGGGCGGCGCTGGACGAGCGGCTGTTCCGCCAGGTCGTCGCCGCGGCCCGTCGGTTCCACGACCTGGGCTGACCCGGCTTATCCGGTGGCGCACCGCCTTGCTGGTGTCGCTAGGCTGCGGCGAGGGCCGGGCTCCGGTGGGGGGACCGTCGAGCTGGGAGAGAGGGAGTCTGGTGGCGCGTCGGCGTTGCTGCCTCGGGAGGGCATTGGCGGCGATGCTGGCCGGTGCGCTCCTGACGGGTCTGGCCGCCTGCTCCGGCGACCCGGAGCCGCCCAAGCCCAGCCCCAGCGCGACGCCGACCAAGAAGCCCGAGCTGACCTTCGGCGTCTTCGGGCCCGAGGCGGAGGTGGCGGCGTTCACCGAGGTGGCCGACCAGTACGCCTCCGCCAACGACGTCTCCGTCGACGTCGTGTCCTACTCCTCGAGCGAGGCGGCCGCGCGCGCCTACCGCGCCGGTGGGCCACCCGACGTCTTCCTGCTCAGCCAGCGCGACCTCGCGCCGATGACTGCCGGCAAGCTGTTGCGACCGGTCGACGAACTGCTCGACGAGCGTGGCGTGTCCTTCGGCGACACCTACTCCCGTGACGCCCTCGAGGCCTTCGCGGTCGACAACTCACTCACCTGCATCCCGTACGCCGTGTCCCCGATGGTCATCTACTACAACACCGACCTGATCGACTTCCCGACGATGGTCGAGCGCGGCCTGGACGCCCCGGAGCCGCCGGAGGGCGAGCTGCCCACCGGCTGGAACTTCGACCAGTTCACGGCGGCCGCCGAGTTCGCGACCCGGCCACGCCGCGACACCCGCGGCGTCTACATCGACTCGACGCTGGCCGGCCTCTCGCCCTTCATCTACGCCGGCGGCGGCAAGGTGTTCGACGACAAGGCCGACCCCACCTCGCTCGCCTTCTCCGACGACAGCACCCGCTCCGCACTGGAGACCACGCTGCCGCTGCTCCGCGACGCCCAGGTCACCCCGACCGCCAAGCAGCTCGCCGGCACCGACGCGACGACCCTCTTCGAGGAGGGCAAGCTCGGGATGATCGCGGGCTACCGCAGCCTGGTGCCCCGGTTGCGCGCGGCGCCCGGCCTGCACTTCGACGTGATGCCGATGCCGTCGATCAAGCGCACCGCCACCGTCGGCGACGTCACCGGGCTGTGCATGTCGGCCGACACCGAAGAGGTCTCGGCCGCCGCCAACTTCCTGGTCTCCGTGCTGTCCGACGAGTCCGTCGCCCAGGTGGTGCGCCAGGGCTACACCGTGCCCGCCAACGTCAAGGTCGCCTCCTCCGACGACTTCCTCCAGCCCGGGCGCGAGCCCGCCAACGCCGCGGTGTTCCGCACCAGCGTCCGGCGGATCGAGATCCCACCGTTGCTCGACTCCTGGAGCGACCTCGAGAACGCGGTGGCCGACAGCCTGCGCCAGCTGGTGACCGTGCCGGTGCTCGACGAGGAGACGATGAACCGCCTCACCGAGCAGATCGACCTGGACTCCCAGACCGTGCTGAGCCCGCCCGAGGAGTCGCCCTCCGACAGCCCGTCCGGCACTCCCTCGGACAGCCCGTCGGCCTCCGGTTCCTAGGGCGTCGCGTCACCGGCATCGGGCACCGGCTCGGGCTGTGCGTCGGCATCGATGATCGCGCCCGCCAGCGCCTCGGTGGTGAGCTCGATCTGCCATGGCCGGGCGCCGTAGCCGCGCAGCTGGTCGGCCACTCGGTCGGCCAGCACCCGAGGGTCGCGGGAGCCCGGCGGGGCCCAGAGCACCCGCCGCAGGTGATCGGGGGTGAGCAGGTTCTCGACGGGCAGGCGCCGCCGCTCGGCCAGCTGCGTCACGGCCTCGCGGGCGAGGGTCAGTCGGCGGGCGGCGACGGGGTCCTTGTCGGCCCAGGAGCGCGGCTGCGGCGGGCCGTCGGGTCGCGGGGCCCGGCCGGGCAGCGCCTTCTCGGGAAGTCGTCGCGCCTCGTCGATCGCGGCGACCCACTGCTTGGCGTAGCGCCGGGCGCCGCGCCCGTGGAAGCCCGAGGTGCCGAGCAAGGTCTGCGGGCTGGTGGGTTGCGCCTGCGCCGCGGCCACGATCGCGGAGTCGGGGATCAGCCGGCCCGGCGCGACGTCGCGCTCCCGCGCGATCCGGTCGCGCGTCTCCCACAGCGAGCGTACGACGGCCTGGCCGCGCCGCCCGCGGACCCGATGGGCTCCGGAGGTACGCCGCCACGGCTCGGCCCGCACGGCGGGTTCGAAGCCGAGCAGGTTCTCGAACTCCTCGGCTGCCCACTGCTGCTTGTCCGCGGCGGCCAGCTGGTCGACCATGGCGGCCCGCAGCTCGATCAACACCTCGACATCGAGCGCGGCGTACTCCAGCCAGGGAGTGGGCAGCGGTCGCGTCGACCAGTCGACGGCCGAGTGCTCCTTGCGCAGCCGGAAGCCGAGCACCTCCTCGACCAGGGTGGCCAGCCCCACGCGAGGGAAGCCGAGCAGACGCCCAGCGAGCTCGGTGTCGAAGAGGCTGGCCGGGTGCAGGCCCACGTCGGCCAGACAGGGAAGGTCCTGGGTGGCGGCGTGCAGGATCCACTCGGTGCCGTCGAGCGCCTCCGCCAGCGGGGCGAGGTCGCCGACCGCGACCGGGTCGACCAGCAGCGTGCCGGCCCCTTCGCGGCGCAGCTGGATCAGGTAGGCGCGGTTGGTGTAGCGGTAGCCCGAGGCCCGCTCGGCGTCGATGGCCACCGGCCCGGTCGCGGCGCCGAGACGGTCGGCCACGGCCTGCAGTGCCGACGGCGTCTCCACGACGTCGGGCAGCCCGTCGCGCAGCTCGAGCAGGGGTGCCGGCGGCTCCTGCTGCTCCTCGTCGGTCGTGGCTGGGTCGTCGGTCATCAGCGTGTGCCGCGCTGCCCACGGCGGCTCGGCATCGCGGTGATCCCCTCGGGCACCGGGGGCAGCCCCGCCGCGGTGCACAGCAGCTCACCCCACGCCTCGGCGTGGGCGCCGACCTCGGGCACCACGTCGTAGGTCTCCCCCGCGCCGTCGGCGGGGGTCCAGGAGGCACGGATCTCGATCTGGGCGGTGGCACCCTCGTCGGCCATCGAGCCGAAGCTCTCGGTGGCCACCCGGGTCACCGTGCCCGAGGCGGCGGCGTGCCGCGCACCGTGGGCCTCGAGTGCCTCGGTCAGCCAGGTCCAGCCGACCTCGGCCAGCATCGGGTCGGTGATCAGGTCGGGGTCGAGGTCGGCCCGCACGTAGGCGACGCATCGGAAGGTGCCCTGCCAGGCGTCGTTGCCGGCCGGGTCATGCAGCAGGATCAGCCGACCGGTGCCGACCTCGGCGCCCTCCACGGTCACATCGGCGCTCAGCGCAGCGGCGTAGGGGGCGATCCGCTGCGGTGCGGGCATCTCCTCACAGAAGACCTCCGGGCGCAGCACGGCCTCGTGAAGGCCGGCGACGGCCTCCCGGAACGAGGCGGGCTCCGCCGCGGCGCCGTGCGACTCCTGCCCGACCACCATGACGCCCACAGTACGGTCTCCGGTCACGTCGGCGATGTGCCAACACGCCGCCTGACCTGCGAGGATCGCGCCATGCCCGAGCAACCAGGCGACGCAGCGGCGAGGGACCCGCTCCGGGAGAGCGCGTTTCTGCGGGCCGCACGCGGCGAGCGACCCGACCACACGCCGGTCTGGTTCATGCGGCAGGCCGGCCGCTCGCTGCCGGAGTACCGCCGGGTCCGCGCCGGCGTGGGCATGCTCGAGTCGTGCATGGATCCCGAGCTGGTCGTGGAGATCACCCTGCAACCGGTTCGCAGGTACGGCGTCGACGCGGCGATCTTCTTCTCCGACATCGTGCTGCCGCTCAAGGCCGCCGGCGTCGACCTGGACATCAAGCCGGGCATCGGTCCCGTCGTCGCCTCGCCGGTGCGCACGATGGCCGACGTCGAGGCGCTGCCCGAGCTCGACCCCGGCCAGGTGCCGTTCATCGCCGAGGCGGTCCGGGCGCTGGTCGGCGAGCTCGGCGCGACGCCGCTGATCGGGTTCGCCGGAGCGCCCTTCACGGTGGCCTCGTATCTCGTCGAGGGCGGGCCGTCGAAGGAGCACGCCGCCACCAAGGCGATGATGTTCGGCGCGCCCGACGTGTTCGCCGCGCTGCTCGCCAAGATCGCGCGGACCGCCGCGACCTACCTGGAGGTGCAGGTCGCGGCCGGCGCCTCCGCCGTCCAGCTGTTCGACTCCTGGGCGGGGGCGCTCACCCCGGAGGACTACCGCGCGCAGGTCCTGCCCCACTCCGCGGCCGTCCTGGAGCGGGCGGGGGCCCTGGGCGTGCCGCGGATCCACTTCGGGGTCGGCACCGCCAACCTGCTCACCGACATGGCCGAGGCAGGCGCCGACGTGGTCGGCGTCGACTGGCGGACGCCGCTGGACCGGGCGGTGCCTCTGGTCGGTGACCGGGCGGTGCAGGGCAACCTCGACCCGACGCTGGTCTTCGCGCCCACCGAGGTGATGACCGCGCGCGCTGCTCAGGTGATCGAGGCCGGCCGCGCGGCCCGCGGGCACATCTTCAACCTCGGGCACGGAGTGATCCCGTCGACCGACCCCGACCAGCTGGCCAGGCTCACCGAGTTCGTGCAGAGCTACGGGTCCGCTGGGTGACCTTCGGCTTGGCCGGCTCGGCCGGCTCGGCCGGGCTCTGCGCCGGCGGGGTGTCGTCGACCGGCGCGGCGGCCGCCTTGGTGGTGCGCTTGCGGGCCGGCGACTTCTTCTTGGCAGCCTGTTGGCCGGCCTGCTTGAGGCGCACCCTCAGGGTCCCCGACCCCGACTCGCCCACCTCGACGTAGCTCTGCGCCTTGACCAGGTTGCTCAGCTTGGTGTGGTCGTAGTCGCGGACGTCGAACGAGGGGTGGCTCTTCTGCAGCTGGTTGCCGACCGCGCTCAGCGAGGACCAGGAGTCGTCCTGGCTGGTGTCGTCGATCGCCGCGGTCAGGATGCGGCGCAGCGGCGGCGGCTTCGTGGTGGCCTCCTCGGCGGTCGCCTCCTCGGGCTCGTCCTTCGGCTCGCGCAGCAGGTCGAGGTAGATGTAGCGGTCGCAGGCGGTGACGAACGCCGCCGGCGTCTTGCGCTCGCCCATCCCGACCACCTGCGTGCCCGACTCGCGGAGCCTGGTCGCGAGCCTGGTGAAGTCGCTGTCGCTGGACACGATCACGAAGCCGTCCAGGTTGCCGGCGTAGAGCAGGTCCATCGCGTCGATCACCAGCGCGAAGTCGGTGGAGTTCTTGCCGGTGGTGTAGGCGAACTGCTGGATCGGCTGGATCGCGTGCCGGTTGAGCTGGCGGCGCCAGCCGCCGGACCGCTCGTTGGTCCAGTCGGCGTAGGCCCGCCGAACCGTCGCCGTCCCGAGCCGGGTGACCTCGTCGAGGATGGCGTCGGCCCGCTTGGGCGAGGTGTTGTCGGCGTCGATCAGGACGGCGAGCCGGGCGTTCTCCGGAAGCGTGGTCACCGTCCGACCCTAGGGCACCGGCAGCACGGCCCCTCCGCCCGGGAGCCGTGGCTCAGATCGCCGGCTCGCCGTCGACCGCGCCGCCCGGCTGCCGCCGGCGCTGCAGGCGGCGGCCGACCGCCCACAGCGGCAGGCCGAGCACCAGCAGCACGATCGCGAAGGGCAGCAACGCCCCGACCACCGTGAGGGTGCCCGTGGTGGCGCTCTTGAGGCCGTCCCAGCCGGCGGCCAAACCGGCGAGGAAGCCGTGCTCCTCGGCCTTCGGCTTGGCCGCTGCCTTCGGGGTGTGCCGCAGCTGGACGGTGATCGTGCTCATGGACGTCTGGTCGGCGAGCCAGGCCTGCTGCTGCTTGAGCGAGTCGAGGTCGGCCTGCCGTCGGGTGAGCTGGGACTCGATGGCGACGATGTCGCGGAGGTTCTGGGCCCGGGCGAGCAGGGCCTCGATCCGCCGCAGGCTGGCCTCCTGGGCGCGGACCCGGACGTCGGTGTCGATGACCTGGATGGTGACGTCCTCCGAGGTGCGCTTCGAGGAGTCGACGTCGCCGACGTCCTCGAGCGCGTTCATCGTGTCGTCGAACTCCTTCGCCGGCACCCGCACCACGAGTCGCGACCGGGAGACCAGGCCGTCGCTGTCGCTCTCGGTCTGCTCGTCGGTGATCTGACCCTGGTGCTCGTCGACCACCTGGCGGACATCGAAGCGCAGCTCGGCGACGTCGTCGGCGTGCAGGGCGACGTTGCCGGTCGAGATCACCGCGCGCTGGGTGACCGCGGTCGGTGCGTTCGCCTGCTTGACGTCCGACGTCGCGGCGAGGTCGCGGGCGGAGCCGCCGGCGCTGTTGGCGTCCGCCTCCGAGGCGGCGCTGAAGTCCAGGCCGTCGGCGGGCTCATCTGCGGGCATCGCGGCCTCCGCCGTGCTGCCACCGGCGTCGCCGCTGCTGGCGCTGTCGTTGCTCCCCGCGGCGCACGAGGCGACGGCCAGCACCGCCATCGCGGCGACTGCGCCGGCCACGAGACGCCACGAGAGGCGGCGGCGGGGCCCGGCGGAGGCCCCGGGGACGGTGGGGTCGGCGACCGGCGGGCGGTCGGTGGTCACGGAGGTCGCGGGCTCGGTGCTCATGGGGGTCCGACGAGGGCGGGGTCGGTTCGGTTCCCGGTGGCTGGCAGGCTGGGGGAGTGACGTCTGGACCGGAGCCCGGGCAGGTCTCCGGGCGGCCACGGCTGGTGGTCGTCGGTGGTGGCATCGCCGGCCTCGCCACGGCGTACGCCGCAGCGCGCGACGGGTCCCGCGAGGTGCTGCTCCTCGAGGCCATCGACCGGGTCGGGGGCAAGCTGCGGCTGGCGGAGGTGGCCGGCGTACCGGTCGACGTCGGCGCCGAGGCGATGCTCAACCGACGCCCGGAGGGGGTCGACCTGGCCCGGGCCGTCGGGCTCGAGGTCGTGCACCCGGCCGTCGCCGAGAGCAACGTCTGGGCCGCCGGGGGCCTGCACCGCCTGCCGCGCACCCTGATGGGAGTGCCGCTCGACCCCGACGCTCTCGGCGGCTTCGGGCCGCTCAGGGCCGACGACGTGGCCCGGATCCGCGCCGAGCCGGACCTGCCGGCGTCGGTCGTCGAGGGCGACGTCTCGGTGGGGGAGCTGGTCGAGGAGCGCTTCGGACGCGCCGTGGTCGATCTGCTCGTCGAGCCGCTGCTCGGCGGCGTCTACGCCGGCCATGCCGACCTGATCTCGGCGCGCGCCGCCCTGCCGCAGCTGGTCGACTACGCCACCCGGGGCTCGGTGCTCGAGCACGCGGCCTCGATCCCGACGACCTACGACGCCCCGGTCTTCGCCGGCATCCCCGGTGGCATGGGGTTGCTCCCCGACGCCGTCGTGGCCGCCGGCGGGTTCGAGGTGCGCACCGGCGCGGTGGTTCGCGAGCTGGCCCGTGCGGACGGCCGTTTCCGTCTCACCGTCGGCTCGGCGGCCGACCCCGAGACCGTGACTGCCGACCAGGTGGTCCTGGCGACGCCGGCCGCACCGACCGCGCGGCTGCTGGCCGACCTGGCGCCCGAGGCCGCTCGGGAGCTGGCGGCGGTCGAGTCCGCGTCGGTGGCGGTCGTGACGTTCGCGTTCAGCGCGGCGCAGGTGGATGAGCTCCCCGGCTCGGGGTTCCTGGTGCCGCCCTCGGAGGGGCGGGCGATCAAGGCGTCCACGTTCTCCTTCGCGAAGTGGGCCTGGACCCGGGCCGCGGGGGTGGGCCGGGGGCCGAGCGGTGCCGACCTGCTCTTCCTGCGCACCTCCCTCGGCAGACACCGCGAGGAGGCCACCCTGCAGGTGCCCGACGAGGAGCTGGTCCGGGTCTCGCTGGCCGAGCTCGCCGAAGCGGTCGGCCTGCGTGCGACGCCGGTCGACGTCCACGTGCAACGCTGGGGCGGCGGCCTGCCGCAGTACGCCCTCGGACATCTCGACCGCATCGCCCGGGTCCGGGAGTCCGTGGCGTCGGTCCCGGGTCTCGCGGTCTGCGGGGCGGCGTACGACGGCGTCGGCATCCCGGCCGTCATCGGGTCGGCCGAGCGCGCGCTCGCGGGCCTGGGTGAGCGCTGAGCGTTGCAGCGCGCGCGGCACAATGGGCGCATGAGCGAGGAGAAGGACAACCAGACCAACGCGGCCCGGCTGCGCGAGATCAACGAGACGATCCGCTACACCATGTGGTCGGTGTTCCGGTTGGCCACGCCCTATGCCGAGGCCGACTCCGCCCGTGACGGGGAGGCGGCCGAGCTGGGCGAGCTCCTCGACAAGCTCGCCGCCGACGGCGTCGTGGTGCGCGGCCTCTACGAGCTGTCCGGGATCCGAGCCGACGCCGACCTGATGGTCTGGTGGCACGCCGCGACCGCCGAGCAGCTGCAGTCGGCCTACCAGCAGCTGCGGCGTACGGCGATCGGTCGCCGCCTCGACCCGGTGTGGAGCCAGCTCGCCCTGCACCGGCCGGCCGAGTTCAACCGCTCCCACGTGCCGGCGTTCCTCGCCGACGAGGAGGCGCGCGGCTACGTCTGCGTCTACCCCTTCGTGCGGTCCTACGACTGGTACGTCATGGACGAGGCCGACCGTCGCCGGATGCTCGCCGAGCACGGTCAGATGGCGCGCGGCTATGCCGACGTGCGGGCCAACACGGTGTCGTCCTTCGCGCTCGGCGACTACGAGTGGATCCTGGCGTTCGAGGCCGACGAGCTGCACCGGATCGTCGACCTGATGCGCGACCTGCGCGCCTCCGAGGCGCGGCTGCACGTGCGCGAGGAGATCCCGTTCTTCACCGGGCCCCGGGTGTCGCCGGCCGACCTGGTGGCGCGGCTGCCGTGAGGTGTTGACGTTTCGGCACAAACGTCAACAATCTCCGCCGCCCGGCTGCACTTTCCGCACAATCGCGGGGTGGGCGCACCCCGCGCCGACACCGGATGAGCGCCGGGTCACTCCTCCTTGAGCCGCAGGCTGATCGAGTTGATGCAGTAACGGTCGCCGGTGGGCGTGCCGTAGCCGTCGGGGAAGACGTGCCCGAGGTGTGAGCCGCAGTTGGCGCACCGCACCTCGACCCGCTTCATCCCGTGGGACGTGTCCTCGAGGTACTCGATGGTGTCGGTCTTCGGCTGGTAGAAGCTCGGCCAGCCGCAGCCGGAGTGGAACTTCGTGTCCGACTCGAACAGCTCGGCCTGGCAGGCGCGACACACGTAGACCCCTGGGGTCTCGGTGTCGGTGTACTCACCGGTGAATGCCCGCTCGGTGCCGGCCTGGCGCAGCACGGCGTACTCCTCGGGCGTGAGCTCGGCACGCCACTGCTCGTCGGACTTCTCCATCGGGTAGGCCATGGTCGCAACCGTAGCCGCGGCACGGCCGCCACCCCAGCCCCGGCGGCGACCGTCACCGACCCGTAAGGCCGACGCCGCCCGCTAGCCTGGCCGACATGCCGACCCCCGCCGCCGAGGTGATCGCGGGAGATCGCGCGGTCCGGGTCAGCAGCCCCGACCGGGTGATCTACGAGGCGACCGATCACACCCCGGAGGTCACCAAGCTTCAGGTGGCGGAGTACTTCGCTGCGGTCGCCGACGGCCTGATGCGGGCCCTGCGCAACCGGCCGACGGCGATGGAGCGCTGGCCGAGCGGGGTGCGCGAGGGGATGCGGCTGGCGACCGGTCCGATGGACAAGAACGCCGACGCGTTCTACCAGAAGCGCGTGCCCAAGGGCGCTCCTGACTACCTCGAGACCGTCGAGATCACCTTCCCCTCCGGTCGCACGGCCCACGAGGTGTGCCCGACGGAGCCGGCCGTCCCGGTCTGGTGCGCCCACATGGGCACGCTCACCTTCCACCCGTGGCCGGTGCGTCGCGACGACGTCGACAGGCCCGACGAGCTGCGCATCGATCTCGACCCGCAGCCCGGTACGACGTTCGGCGACGCGGTCCGGGTGGCGGGGGTGGCCCGCGAGCTGCTCGCCGACCTCGGCATGAGGGGCTTCGCCAAGACCTCCGGCAACCGGGGGGTGCACGTCTTCGTCCGGATCGAGCCGCGCTGGGAGTTCGTCGACGTGCGGCATGCCGCGATCGCGTTCGGCCGCGAGCTGGAGCGCCGCGACGACCAGGTCACCACGGCCTGGTGGAAGGAGGAGCGCGGGGAGCGGATCTTCGTCGACTTCAACCAGAACTGCCGCGACCGCACCATCGCCTCGGCCTACTCCCTGCGCCCGATCCCCGGCGCGCCCGTGTCCACCCCGCTCACCTGGAGCGAGCTCGCCGAGACCACGGACCCCGGCACGCTCAACCTGTTCACGGTCCCCGAGCGGGTCGTCGGCGGCGACCCATGGGCGGAGATCGACGACGTCCACCACTCGCTGGAGCCCCTGCTGGCGCTCTGGGACGAACAGGGCGCCGTCGAGCTCAACTACCCGCCCGACTATCCCAAGATGCCGGGGGAGCCGCCTCGGGTGCAGCCCAGCAAGAAGGTCGCGGCCCACTGGGACGAGCAGGGCAACCGGATCGAGGGCAGGTGAGCGAGGAGCAGCGGGCCGCCGAGCCGATCGTCGAGCCTCCGGCGACCGGGGAGTACGGCGCCCGCCGCTTCGCCGACTACCTCGACTGGCTGCGCGCCGACCTCGCCGGCGCCGTGCTCGCGCTCAGCCCGGAGGAGCAGAGCACCTCCCGGCTCGCGTCCGGGTGGACACCGCTCGAGCTGCTGTCCCACGTGCTCCACATGGAGCAGCGATGGTTCGTGTGGGGCTTCCTGGGCGAGCGCATCGGGCAACCCTGGGGGGACTGGACCGTCGAGGAGCCGTGGACGTCCGACGTCGACGGCGACACTCGCCCCGGAGCACGATGGCAGGTGCCCGAGGGCACCAGCGCCGAGCAGCTCGCGGAGCGGCTGGCGGCGACCGGTCGGCGTACGCGTGAGATCCTGCTGGCCCATCCGATCCACACGCCGGCCGCTCCCGGCGGGCGTTTCGGCGACGATCCGCCCACGCTGGAGTGGATCTGCTTCCACGTGCTGGCGGAGTACGCCCGACACGCGGGCCACCTCGACGTCGTGGTGGAGCTGGCGGCCGAAGGGCCGACCGACTGAGCCGTGAGCTCCGCCACCCAGGGCCGGCTGGTCTGGTCCACCTGCCCGCGTGTCACCGACCTGGTGAGGTGACAAATTGGGAGTTTGTGTCAAGCACGCGTACCGTGTGCCGCTGGAACGCATTCACGCCGCCTAGTCAGCACGTCGACGTCGCACCGCTCGGGAAGTCGATGTCGGCAGCTGGTCTAGACAGCAACGCACATGGGGAGCGACGTGTCCTTCCGAGGTTTCTTCGCGGCCATCATCGCCGCCGTCATGCTGGCCGCCCTGCCCGCCAGCGCGCAGGCCGCCGTGTCGAGCACGCCGTCGGCCACGTCGCCGGGCTTCGACAACACGGTGTGGGCGGTGGCTCACTGGGGCAACACCGTCTATGTCGGCGGGGAGTTCAACCAGGTGACCGACTGGCACGGCGCCACCTTCGTGCGGCACGGCGCAGCGGCGTTCGACGCGGTCTCCGGCGAGGTGCTGCCCTGGGACCCCAACGTCGACGGCCCGGTCTATGCGCTCCGGCCCACCAGCAAGGGCGTCTACGTCGGCGGCGCGTTCGGCACCGTGCGCGGCCAGACCCGGCACAACCTGGCCCGGGTGTCCCTGAAGGGCGCGGGCACGCTGAGCGCCTCCTTCAAGCGTGGCACCAACGGCCGGGTGCGGACGATCGACCTGGGTCACGGCCGGATCTACCTGGGCGGCAACTTCAGCAAGGCGGTCGGCAAGAAGCGGTGGAACTCCGCCGCGCTCAGCTCCACCGCTCCCTACAAGCTCACCTCCTGGGCGCCCAAGACGGTCAACGGCGGCGTCGACGAGGTCCACAGCACCAAGCGCGGCATCTACATCGCCGGTCGCTTCCGCAAGGTGGGCAACAACTCGCAGCGGCACCGGCTCACCCTGGTCACCAAGGACAAGGGCAAGCTGGTCACCGGCTTCAAGCCGTTCGACCTCAACTACGAGGTCTTCGACATCGTGGTGCGCGACAACCGGATCTACGCCGCCGAGGCCGGCCCCGGTGGGCACGTCTTCGCCATGAACGCCACCACCGGCCACACCGTGTGGAGCCACTGGACCGACGGCGACTCCCAGGCCGTCGAGCTGGTCGGCAACACGCTCTACGTCGGCGGCCACTTCAACCGGATCTGCAGCGATCGCAACTCCGGCCGCACCGGCAACTGCCATCAGGGCACCTGGCTGGACCGCAAGCGCGCCGCGGCGATCGGCATCAACAACGGGACCATGAAGGGCTGGAACCCTTCGGGCAACTCCGTCTGGGGTGTCCGGGTCCTCGACTACCTGCCGAAGTCGGGCACGCTGGCCGCCGGCGGCCACGTCACGTCGTGGGGTGGCAACCCCACCCCCGCCCGGCTGGCGCTCTTCGACGCCAACAGCTGACGGAGGCGCCGGGCTCAGACCCCGGTCACGCCCTCCCCGGCACCGGCCTGCTCGTCGAAGGTCTCGTGCTCGAGCAGGTGGAGCACCGGCACGCCGATGCTGCGCCGCGCCCGTGAGGTCCAGTCCACGTGGAAGAACTCCGCGACCACGTGCGGCCGGGTCAGGATGATCGCCTCGCGACCGTCGACCTCGGTCACCTTGGCGGCCAGCGCGTCGATCGGCGGGTCGCTGACCACCTGACCGGTGGCCGTGGCGCCCGCGGCCGCCAGCGCGGACAGGGTGTGCGCCAGCTCGTCGTCGGAGCGCTCCTCGCAGTCCCGGCGTACGGCGTCGAGGTCGACGTCGCTCATCACCATCGCAGGGGAGGCCATCACCTCGCCGGCGGCCAGGCTGCCCATCGCCGCCTCGATCCGGGCCGCGGCGTCCTCGAGAGGCAGGAGCACGTGGTAGACCACGGGGTCCTCGATCGCCTCGTGCAGCGACCGCACCTGGGCGGCATCGGCTTCGGTGAGCTCCTGCTCGATGAGGAGCACGACGTCGTAGGTGTCGCTCATGGCCGCTCCCTGGGCTGTCGCGGTCGGGTGGACCTCACCCGCCGCCACCAGCCTAGTCACGCCGGTCGCGCCCGGCCGCTCAGGCCGTGCCGAGGACCTCGGCCAGGTCGTAGCTCACCGGCTCGTCGAGCTGGTCGTATCCGCACGACTCGGGGTCGCGGTCGGGCCGCCAGCGCCGGAACTGCGCGGTGTGCCGGAACCGGTGGCCCTCCATGTGGTCGTAGGCCACCTCGAGCACCCGCTCGGGGCGCAGCGGCGTGAAGCTGAGGTCCTTGCCCTGGCTCCAGCGACTCTGGGTGCCGGGCACCCGGTCGGGGTTGGCGATCGCCCACTGCTCCCACGCGGCCCACGGGTGCTCGGAGAGCTCGCACACGAGCGGCTGGAGCTCGGCGTGGAGCTCGGCCCGGCGGGCGGCGGTGAACGACGCCGACACGCCGACGTGCTGCAGCCCCTGGTCGGTGTAGAGCCCCAGCAGCAGGCTGCCGATCAGCGGCTGCTCGGGCGTCGAGGTCTTGTGCTCGCGGTAGCCCACGAGCACCACGTCGGCGGTGCGCTCGTGCTTGATCTTGAGCATCGCCCGGGAGTTGGGAAGGTACGGCGCCCCGAGGGGCTTGGCGACCACCCCGTCGAGCCCGGCGCCCTCGAACCGGGCGAACCACTCGCGCGCCTCGTCGGGGTCGGTCGTCGTCCGCGTGAGGTAGCACGGCCCGCCGAGCCCACCCAGCGCCTCCTCGAGCGCGGCGCGCCGGTCGGCGAAGGGCGCGTCGGCGTGGGAGTGGTCGCCGAGGGCGAGCAGGTCGAAGGCCACGAAGGAGGCCGGCGTCTCCTCCGCCAGCAGGTTGATCCGCGAGGCGGCGGGGTGGATGCGGTTCTGGAGCACCTCGAACTCCAGCCGGTCGCCGACCGCCACGAAGAGCTCGCCGTCGAGCACGCAGCGATCCGGCAGCTGCTCGCGCGCCGCCGTCACCACCTCGGGGAAGTAGCGGGTCAGCGGCTTGGTGTTGCGCGAGGCGAGCTCCACCTCGTCGCCGTCCTTGAAGACCAGGCACCGGAACCCGTCCCACTTCGGCTCGAAGCTGAGCCCCGGCACGTCACCGGTGGAGTACTTCGCCGGGTCGGGGATCCCCTTCACCGACTTGGCCAGCATCGGCAGCACCGGCGGCATCACGGGCAGGTCCATTCCCGGGAGCCTAGCCCCGCCCGCCCCCACCCCCGCGAGATGCGCGAAATGGTGCCGCGAGATGCGCGAAATGGCGCCGCGAGATGCGCGAAATGGTGCCGCGAGATGCGCGAAATGGTGCCGCGAGGTGAGTGGGTCGGCTTCCTGGCACCGAGGCTGCTCCACGCGCGGCCCTCGCCCGACCATCGTGTGCACGTGGTGCGACCATAGGCCGCATGTCGCGCGACCATCAGGCGCATGTCGTCGGGGCGGGCCCTAGGCTGGGTGGTCGATCCCCGGTTGGTCTGCCGGCAGGGCCCGCCTGACTTTGAATCAGGACTAGCGACGTAGGTTCGACTCCTACCCGGGGAGCTCGAGCGAGTGCGGCGCGGGCGCCGTCAGCGGGCGTCGAAGGCGGCCCGGTGCAGCTGGATCTCGTCGATGTGCGCGGTCGCCCAGTCGGCGACGGCACTGACCGCGCCGACCAGGGTCCGGCCCAGGTCGGTGAGGGAGTACTCCGTGCGCGGCGGCACCTCGGCGAACACCTCGCGGACGACCAGCCCGTCGCGCTCGAGCGCGCGCAGGGCCTGGGTGAGCACCTTCGGGCTGATGCCGTCGATCTCGCGGGCCAGCTCGCCGAACCGATGGGTACGCCGGTCGAGCAGCAGCAGCACCAGCATCGTCCAGCGGTCGCCGATCCGGTCGAGCACCTGACGGGTGGGGCAGTCGGCGACGAACGGCGACGGCGCGGGAGCGAGGGGCTGGGTGGTGGCCACCGGCTCACTATCTCAGAGGTAACTACAGCACTTCAAGGTCACTACTTCCGAATGGGAAGTAGCGACGCGCGCCCACTGTTCCGACCGATGACCACACCCCGCGAGGAGAGGAACCACCATGTCCATCACCGTCATCGGAGCCACCGGCCACCTCGGCCGTCACGTCGTCGAGAGCCTGCTCGATCGCGGCGTCGACCCCGCCGCCATCACCGCCACCGGCCGGGCCGTCGAGCGGCTGGACGACCTCGCCGAGCGCGGCGTACGCGTGCAGCGGGTCGACCTGGACGACCCCGACGCCGTCGCCGGCGCGGTGGCCGGGGCCGAGCAGGTGCTCCTCGTCTCGGGCATGGACCCGCAGCGGGTGACCCAGCACGGCACCGTCATCGACGCCGCGGTCGCGGCCGGCGTCCGCCACCTGGCCTACACCTCGGGCCCCTACGCGTCGACGTCGCGCCTCCTGCTGATGGCCGACCACGCCGCGACCGAGGAGCTGCTGGCCGCCGCGCCGCTGACCACGACCGTCCTGCGCAACGCGTGGTACGTCGAGAACTACACCGCCCAGGTCGAGACCTACCTCGCCCACGGCATGGTGGGCGCGGCCGGCAGCGGCCGGGTCTCCGTCGCTCCGCGACGTGAGTACGCCGAGGCCGCGGCGGCCGTGCTCCTCGACGAGAGCCGCCAGGGTCGCCGCTACGAGCTCGGCGGGCCGGCGGTGACGCTGCCGGAGGTCGCGGCCGCGATCTCGGCGGTGACCGGGCAGCAGATCGGCTACACCGACCTGCCCGTGGCCGAGCTCCAGCAGGTGCTCGCGGGAGCGGGCCTGCCGGCTCCCCTGGACGCGATCTTCGCCGACGTCGACCGAGGCATCGCGGAGGGCGAGCTGCTGGTGCCCGTCGACGACCTCGAGTCGCTGCTGGGCCGGTCGGCCACCGGTCTGGAGCAGGCGGTCAAGGAGGCACTCGCCTGACGGTGCCGGCGGGCCGCGCCCGCGGTGCCGCTCGGGCGGAGGGAGTCTAGGCTTCCGTGGTGTCCCGCACGCGGGGCCGGAAGGCGCGCCCTGGAGAGAGAGGCACCCATGCCGCACGACCTGACCGTCGTCGTCCTCGCCGCCGGTGGCGGCACCCGGATGAAGTCCAAGCGGATGAAGGTCCTCCACGAGGTCGGCGGCCGCAGCATGGTCGGCCACGTGCTGGCGGCGGTGCAGGCGACCCAGCCCACGCGCATCGTCGCCGTGGTCGGCCACCAGCGCGAGGAGGTCACCGCGCACGTCCAGCAGCTGGTGCCCGACTGCCTGCTGGCGGTGCAGGAGAACCTCGACGGCACCGGGGGAGCGGTGCGCGTGGCGCTCGAGGCCACCGGCCCGGTGTCCGGCACGGTGCTCGTGGCGGCCGGCGACACCCCGCTGCTCGACGGCGACACCCTGCTCCGGTTCGCCCACGAGCACGAGGCCGCGGAGCGGGCCGTCAGCATCCTGACCGGCGTCGTCGACGACCCGTTCGGCTACGGCCGGATACTCCGCAACGACGACGGCGACGTCGAGGGGATCGTCGAGGAGAAGGACGCGACCCCGGCCCAGCGCGAGATCCACGAGATCAACAGCGGGATCCTCGCCTTCGACGGCGAGTTCCTCGGCCAGGCCCTGGGCCGGCTCACCAACGACAACGCCAAGGGCGAGTACTACCTCACCGACGTCGTCGGGCTGGCGCGCGAGGACGGTCTGACCGTCGGTGCCCACGTGATCGACGACGTCAAGCAGACCGAGGGAGCCAACGACCGCGCCCAGCTGGCCGCCCTCGGCGCCGAGCTCAACCGGCGGATCGTGACCCGGTGGATGCGCGACGGCGTCACCGTGATGGACCCGGCGACCACCTGGATCGACGCCGACGTGGTGCTCGCCGAAGACGTCACGATCCTGCCCGGCACCCAGCTGCTCGGGGCGACGGTGGTCGCCGAGGACGCCGTCATCGGACCCGACTGCACGCTCAAGGACTGCGAGATCGGCGCCGGCGCCCGGGTGGTCCGCACCCACGGCGAGCTGGCCGTGATCGGCGGTGGCGCCACGGTCGGACCATGGTCCTACCTCCGGCCCGGCACCCAGCTCGGCGCGGGCGGCAAGATCGGCGCCTTCGTGGAGACCAAGAACGCCGTCATCGGCGACGGCGCCAAGGTGCCGCATCTCTCCTACGTCGGCGACGCCGAGATCGGCGAGGGCACCAACATCGGCGCGGGCACGATCTTCGCCAACTACGACGGCGTTCAGAAGCACCGCACCACGGTCGGCCGACACGCCAGGACGGCGTCCAACAACACCTTCGTGGCCCCGGTCGAGATCGGCGACGGCGCGGCGACCGGCGCCGGCACCGTCGTACGCCGCAACGTGCCGCCCGGCGCGCTGGCGGTGTCGACCGGACCGCAGCGCAACATCGAGGGGTGGGCGGCGCGGCGCCGCGCGGGCACCCCGCAGGCGGAGGCCGCGGCGGCCGCGTCGGCCCAGGACGCCGAGGACACCGACGACGCCCCGGGGCCCTGAGCCGGCGTCGGGCCCGAGGTCCGGGCGCAACCACCGATGCGCGAGAATCGGCGAAGGCCACGTTGGGCGAGCAGGGAGCGGGCGTCGTGAGCGGGATGAAGAAGACCACCAAGAAGAAGCTCATGGTCTTCAGTGGCCGGGCCCACCCCGAGCTCGCCGAGGAGGTCGTCGGCATGCTCGGCACCGGGCTGGTGCCGACCTCGGCCTACCAGTTCGCCAACTCCGAGACCTACGTCCGCTACGAGGAGTCGGTGCGCGGCAGCGACGCGTTCGTGCTGCAGAGCCACACCGCGCCGATCAACGAGTGGATCATGGAGCACCTGATCATGGTCGACGCGCTCAAGCGCGCCTCGGCCAAGCGGATCACCGTGGTGGCGCCGTTCTACGGCTACGCCCGGCAGGACAAGAAGCACCGCGGCCGCGAGCCGATCTCGGCCCGGCTGATGGCCGACCTGTTCAAGTCCGCCGGCGCCGACCGGCTGATCTGCGTCGACCTCCACGCCGACCAGATCCAGGGCTTCTTCGACGGCCCCGTCGACCACCTGATGGCGCTGCCCATCCTCGCCGACTACGTCCGTGACAAGTACGCCGACCAGTCGCTGGCCGTCGTCTCCCCGGACGCCGGCCGGATCAAGGTGGCGGAGCGCTGGTCGGCCAGCCTCGGCGGCGCACCCCTGGCGTTCATCCACAAGACCCGGCGCACCGACCGTCCCAACGAGACGGTGGCCAACCGCGTGGTCGGCGAGGTCCAGGGCCGCACCTGCGTGCTGGTCGACGACATGATCGACACCGGCGGCACCATCGTGAAGGCGGCGGAGGCGCTGATGGCCGACGGCGCCGCCGGCGTCGTGGTGGCCGCGACCCACCCGATCCTGTCGGGCGACGCGGTCGACCGGCTCAAGAACGGCTCCATCGCCGAGGTCGTGGTCACCAACACCCTGCCGTTGACCGACGACAAGCTGTTCGACAACCTGACGACGCTCTCGATCGCCCCGCTGCTGGCCCGGGCGATCCGCGAGGTGTTCGAGGACGGGTCGGTGACCAGCATGTTCGGCGGCCACGCCTGACGCCGGACCCGGGCGGTCACTGGTCGCCCGCCGCCCCGGAGTCGGCGACCACGGGATGCCGATTGGTGGTGGCCGCGCACCCCGCCGTACACTGGTGCGGTTGCCTCGGCGAGGGAGGCCGCCCAGCGGCGCTCCGTGATCGACTGGGCCGGCTCACGCCGCGCTGACTCGATCGCGCGGCGTTCTCCTTCTCGCCGGCGACACCCACGACCTGTCGGGAGCCCCCGACCACGCACGTCACGACTGGGAGAGAAGACACCTCATGGCTGCCGAGAAGATCAAGGCCGAGCTCCGCACCGAGTTCGGCAAGGGCGCCGCGCGGCGCATCCGCCGGGCCGACAAGGTCCCCGCCGTCGTCTACGGACACGGCAACGACCCGCTGCACCTGACCCTGCCGGGCCACGACACGATGATGGCGCTCAAGCACGGCGGCGCCAACGCGCTGCTCGAGCTCGAGGTCGACGGGGAGGAGCAGCTGGCGCTGACCAAGCAGGTCCAGGTCGACCCGATCCGCCGGGTGCTGGAGCACATCGACTTCGTCTCGGTCCGCCGCGGCGAGAAGGTCACCGTCGACGTGCCCGTCCACCTGGTGGGCGAGGCCGCTCGCGAGACGCTGGTCGTCACCGAGCAGGCCACGGTGCAGGTCGAGGCCGAGGCCACCCACATCCCCGAGTCGATCGAGGTCGACATCGAGGGCGCCGAGGTCGGCACCCAGATCCACGCCTCCGACCTGCGGCTGCCCGAGGGCACCACGCTGCTCACCGACCCGGAGACGCTGGTCGTCAACGTCACCAACGCCCCGACCGAGGAGCAGCTCGAGGCCGACCTCGACGTCGAGGGCGAGGCCGGTGAGGGTCCGGCCGACGTGGCCGAGGAGTCCTCCGACGAGGCCCCGGCCGACGCCGAGGGCGACGCGGAGTGATCTTGGCCCGGCTCGGCACCCTGGTCGCCAGGGTGCTGGGCCGGGGCCACGACACCGAGTCGGCAACACAGATGGCCACCCACGAGGCTGCGGAGGTCTGGCTGGTCGTCGGGCTGGGCAACCCCGGGCCGTCGTACGCCGGCCACCGGCACAACGTCGGCTACCTCGTCGTCGACGAGCTGGCCGAGCGGATGGGCTCGCCGCTGCGCGCCCACAAGTCCGGTCGCGCCGACGTGGTCGAGGGCCGGTTGGGGGCGCCCGGCACCGACGCCCCGCGGGTGGTGCTGGTCCGGGCTCGCTGCTACATGAACGAGTCGGGCGGTCCGGTGAAGGCGCTCGCGACGTTCTACAAGGTCCCCCCGGACCACATCGTCGCGGTCCACGACGAGCTCGACCTGCCGTTCGGCAGCCAGCGCGTCAAGCTCGGTGGCGGCGACAACGGTCACAACGGGCTGCGCTCGTTGCGGTCCTCCCTGGGCACCGGCGACTTCCACCGGGTGCGGATCGGCATCGGCCGTCCGCCCGGACGCCAGGAGGTCTCCGACTTCGTGCTGTCGAACTACTCCGCGGCCGAGCGCAAGGAGGTCCCGTTCCAGGTCTTCGCTGCCGCGGACGCGGTGGAGTCCCTGGTGACCGACGGCCTGGCGCAGACCCAGCAGCGCTTCAACTCCTGAGCGGCCGCGGCGCCGGCGGTCGGGGCCCGGTCGAGCGCCGGTTCCGGCTGCAGTTTTGTGCAGCACTCTTTGCCCGCCGTCGCACCATGGTCTGGACCACCTACATGAAATCGCAGGCTTTCCGCAATCCCCCATCTTGCCGAGTTGACTCGTGCTAGGCCCCGGGAGAGACTGGTCCCACGTTTGAGTCGTGGGGTCTCAAACGGGTCCCGAGGAGGTCAAGATCTCTTGGCGGCGCATTTCCTCGGGGGATTCACCACAGACCGGTTCCGTGCTCGGACGGAGTTGGGAAGAACGATTCCCTCGTTGGCGCCGCCACACCCCCGCTGAGAGGTATCAGCGGTCAGAGATCAGGCTCTACCTCCCCGAGATCGCATGGGGAATGAAGGTGTCACCAGTGGTGACGCCTTGGTGCCCCTCCTCACGGTGATCACAACACCAAGCCTGAGGGGGCCGGGGGGAAATGAGTCAGTTGAGGTCGGCGCCTGACCTCGTCGTACCCGCGCCGCGTGCGGCACACCAGACGGTGGTGGAGGGCGTCCTCGCTCCTCCCGTGCCGTCGGTCGTGCCGGTCAGCACGCGGCATCGGATGCGGCGGTGGTTCTTGCCCGCCGAGGCCGTGTCTGCGGCCCTGTTCGGCAGCACCGCAGCGCTGGTGATGCAGTCACCGCTGCTGTTCGCGTTGCCGCTGGTGGTGGTCGCGATGGTGACCAACTACCACATGGGCCTGGAGACCATCCGGCCCGGCCTGCCCCACCTGGGGCGCATCGTGCGCGACGCTGCACTGCCGATGCTGCTGGTCACCATCGGCGTGGCCGCCCACGTGCTGCAGCCCGCCCGGCTGACCGAGGCGCTGGTGATCGTGGCCGTCGTGGCCGGCACCGCGCTCCTGGGCACCGTGGTGCGCCGCGCGGTCGAGGGTCAGCTGCGCCTGGTCGTCGTCGGCAACCCGGAGTCGGCCGCCCTGGCCGCCGCCCGCTGGGCCGGAGACCGGCGCGCCAAGGTCGTCGGCGCGGTGCTGGTCGACGGCGGACGCCGCGACGCGCTGTCGCTGTCCGACTCCTTCGGCGTGGACGTGGTCCTCGGCTCCGACGACGTCGCCCACTGGGTGACCCGGTGGGAGTCCGACGTCGTCGCCATGGTCGGGGCGCCCGATGCCGAGAGCGTGCGGCGCCTGTCCTGGGCGCTCGAGGGCACCTCCGCCTCGCTCGCGGTGATGGGCGTGGTCGACCGGGTCGCGCCGCACCGCATCGACGCCTCCACGCTCGCCGGTGGCACGCTGCTCCACATCCGCAGCAGCCGCCCGTCGCTGTTCGTGCGCTCGATCAAGGCCGCGGCCGACCGGGTGCTCGGTGGTCTGCTCCTCGTCGTGGCGGCACCGCTTCTCGCGGTGCTCACGGTGCTGGTCCGGCTCGACTCCTCCGGCAAGGCGTGGTTCACCCAGACCCGCGTCGGCCAGGACGGCAAGCCGTTCACGATCTTCAAGCTGCGCACCATGCACACCGACGCGGAGCGCCGGCTGGCCGAGCTGCAGAGGCTCGACGAGGGCAACGGCGTGCTGTTCAAGATCCGCAACGACCCGCGCATCACCCGCGTCGGTCGACTGCTGCGCAAGACCTCCCTCGACGAGCTGCCCCAGCTGGTCAACGTGGTTCGCGGGGAGATGTCGCTGGTCGGGCCGCGCCCGGCTCTTCCCCAGGAGGTCGAGCAGTACTCCGACCTCGAGCGTCGCCGCCTCGCCGTCCGTCCCGGCATGACCGGACTGTGGCAGGTGAGTGGCCGCTCCAACCTCTCGTGGGAGGAGTCGGTCGAGCTCGACTTGCGCTACGCCGACAACTGGCGGCTCGTCGACGACCTCGGCATCGGGGTCCGCACCGTCGACGCCGTCGTCCGCTCGCGCGGCGCCTACTGACCGTCCAACCACCTCGCACTCCGCCGCACATCAAGGAGCAACTGAAATGATCCGCCGCACCCTTCTGGCCGCCAGCGCGGCCGCCGTCGCCCTGGCCGGGACCACCGTCCCGGCCCAGGCCGACTATGTCCACCCCACCGTCGTGAGCGAGGTGGCCGCAACCTTCACGCCCCACCTGGTCAACGTCTCCGGTCAGCCCAAGCCGATCGCCTTCGCGATCGCCGAGGCCGGCAGCGAGATGGTCGTCGGCGGCCGGTTCACCCAGGTGGAGAACTCCAAGCGCACGCTGCCCTACAACCGCAGCAACGTCTTCGCCTTCGACGCCACCACCGGCGCCATCGACCCCAACTTCAAGCCCGTCGTCGACGGGGATGTCTGGTCGGTGCTCTCCGACGGCACCTCGGTCTACATCGGGGGTGAGTTCAAGAACGTCAACGGCACGCCCCGGGCGGCGCTGGCCAAGCTCGACCTGGCCACCGGCCAGCTCGACCCCAACTTCAACCCGACCTTCACCGGCAAGCGGATCTCCGACATGGAGATGCGCGGCGACCAGCTGATCGTCTCCGGCACCGTGACCCCCAAGCTGATCTCGCTCAACCCGGTGACCGGCAAGCCGACCCAGTACCTCCGCCCGGTGGTCGGCGGCCGGCTGGCCAACAGCGACAACCCGGCGGTCTTCAAGTTCGACATCAGCCCCGACGGGCAGCACCTGGTGGCGGTGGGCAACTTCCTCACCGTCAACGGCGCCGACCACCCGCGGGTGTTCATGATGGACCTCGACGACAACGGCAGCAGCCTCACGTCGTGGAACTACGACTCGCTGGCCCTGAAGTGCACGTCCAACCGACGCAACGCCCAGGCCTACGTCCAGGACGTCGCGTTCTCACCCGACAGCAGCTGGTTCGCGCTCGCCTCGTTCGGCTACATGTACCAGTCCGGCTACCGCGGCAACATGATCTGCGACTCGGTGTCCCGCTTCGAGACCGCCGACCTCGACCCCTTCCGGCCGACCTGGATCAACTACACCGGTGGTGACTCGCTGAAGTCCGTGGCCGTCACCGGCGCGGCGGTCTACGTCCAGGGTCACAGCCGCTGGCTCGACAACCCCTACGGCCAGGACTCCAAGGGTCCCGGCGCCGTCGACCGGATGGGCGGCGGAGCCGTCGACCCGACCACGGGCATGGCGCTGGCGTGGAACCCGAACATGCCGCAGCAGCGTGGTGGCTACCAGATCCTGCCCACCGCGACCGGCGTCTGGTTCGCCACCGATGGTGCCCGGTGGGGCGGCAAGTACCACCGCGGCATCCGCTTCGCACCGCTGCCCTGATCGTCCCGGTGTCGGGGTCGGGTCCGCGGCGGGCCCGACCCCGGCACCGCGGCGCGTTCGGAGGCCGCTCGTGCCGGCCGTCGCTCAGGGGCGCAGTCGGACGACGGTGACGCCGGCGGTCAGCGGCACGTTCACCGACGTCGTGCGACCGAAGACCTTGCGCTTCGAGCCGGTGACGACGTGGCTCACCACGCCGTCCCGGGCGCTGCCCAGGTCGAGCGTCACGGTGGCCAGACGGTCCGCGATGCCACTGACCGTCAACCGCTCGCGGTCCGGGTCCCAGATCGGCTTGTCGAGCCAGAGCGCCACCAGGTGGGTGCCGTCGCGCTTGGCGAACACCATCGAGCGCAGCGAGCTCGGCCCCCCCGAGAGGCCGAAGGTCAGCGGCGCGGGCGTGAAGGCCGGACCCGGGTCGCGGAACCTCGCGAGCAGCCGCCGGGTGGAGTCGAACTCCGGCTTCGGGCGCCACGTCGAGGAGTCGGTGCGAAGCATGCCGAAGGTCGCCAGCCGGTCCCAGGAGCGGCCCGTGGGCTTCTCCAGGAGCTCGTAGCGGAAGTAGCGGGTGTTGCCGGCCCGCAGGTGCTCCAGCAGCTTCTGGGGGCCGTAGGCCGCCGCGACGCCGCTGGACACCCGGCGGGCGCCGCCGGAGTAGTTCTTGGCCGTGAAGTAGCCGCCCTCGGTGACGGTGATCGGCTTGCTGCCCGCGACCTGCCGGGCGCAGCTGGTGAAGTAGTCGATGCCGTTGCTCGGCGGGAGGGCGCGCGGGTAGACGTGCATCGTGCCGCCGTCGAGCCACTCGCTCATGTCGCCGAGGTTCTGGGCCTGGGTGAAAGTGTCGTTGCCCTCCACGCCGCCGCCGCTGACCCGGGCCAGGGCCGGGGCGATGATCGGGATCGCGGTGAGGCCGTACTTCTGGCGGGCCTCGTAGAGCGCCTGGGTCTTGGCCCGGGTCTCGTCGATCCACGGCACGCCGTCGTTGTTGGGCTCGTTGATCCCCTCGAACGCCGAGAACACGGCGGTCGGCTCCGGGAAGTTGTCGGCGACCGCCTTCATCAGGCTGTCCATCGTCTGGGGGTCGCCCAGGGCGCCGCAGACGGCGTTGACCTTGATCCCGTTGGCACCGAGCTTCTTGAAGAACGCCAGCACCGGCTTCTGGGGAGTGAGCCGGGTGCGCACGTGCCGGATCCGGAGCTTGAGCAGCCACGCCAGGATCGCGTCGTGGTCGGCGTACTCGGTCTCCTTCCACGACGGGTGGATCACGACGCCGAACGAGTCGAGCAGGGTGTCGGCCATCGCCGGCCGGACCGTCGACAGACCTCCGGCCACGGCGCCCGACGGCAGCGCCAGCCCCGAGGCGGCGACGCCGGCGACGGCGGCCGTTCCCAGCATGAAGCGGCGGCGGCCGAAGGTCGGCTCATCGTGCGCGAAGAGGGTCCGAGAGATCGTCATGGGGGCTCGCGTCTCCTCAGGTGGGGCGGGTACTCCCGGAAACTACTGAGGAACCGTGGGGGTGGTGGCGAATTGGCCGTTGGCTGTCTAGGTGGCCATCCAGGATAGTCCTAACGGGCTATCTCGGTATAGATCGTGACTAGTCTCTTCAGGTCAGCCGACGGCGAGTAGCGAGCGTCGTAGCTCGCTCGGGCCGCCTCGCGCAGGCCGTTCATCAGCGACTCCTCGCGGACCACCCGGGCCAGCCGATCGGCCAGGTCCGCCGCGTCACCCATCCGGAAGGTGAGGCCGACACCGTCGGCGACGACGTCCTCGGCGAAGTTCTCGAGGTCCGACACGATCAGCGGTGTGCCCACCGACAGGCTGCGCAGGATCACCAGCGGCAGCCCTTCGTACCACTGCGACGGGACCACCACGACCTCGGCGTCGCGCATCAGCCGGGTCACCTCGTCCTCGCCGACCCATCCCAGGAACGTGATCGACGGGTCGGCGGCAGCCCGCTCCTCGACCAACGGTCGCAGGTCGCCGTCGCCGGCGATCACCAGGCGCATGCCGGCCGGCGTGCGCTGCCACGCGTCGAGCAGGGTCCGCACGCCCTTGAGGTCGATCAGCCGCCCCACGAACAGCACGGTGCGCTCGGGGTGGTCCTGGCTCGCCGTGCTCCCCTCGTCGGGACTCGGGCTTCGTCCCTGCACGCGGACGAGTTCGGGTCCCGGGTCGGGGACGGAGTTGGGCTTCACCACGATCTTCTCGGCCGGGAAGCCGTCTCGGATCAGCAGCCGGCGCGAGAAGTCGGTCAGCGTGAGATAGCGGGTCACCGCGTGGTGGAAGGTCCCGACCGCCCGGTGCACGGCCAGCCCGAGGGTCAGCGCCGCCGTGGCGCCGGTGCTGTCGTGGTAGCACTGGTGCCGGATGCCCGCGAGCTTGAGCTTGGAGCCGACGCAGTCCTCGCAGATGCGGTCGTCGCGCACGCAGGTGCCGACCACGCAGGAGTAGCGATAGCTGTGCAGCGTCGTCACGGCCGGTACGCCGGCCCGGTGAGCGGCCTGGAACACCGAGGGCGACATCAACGGGAAGGGCGTGTGCACGTGCACCACGTCGGGCTTGAACCTGGCGATCCGCCGGCTCACCTCGCGCTGCGCCTCGAGGTTCCACACGGCCTTCGCTCCGGCGCGCCAGGCGGGCAGCCCGAGTGTCTCCGCCGCGGGGAGGGTGTACTCGGTGACGTCATGGCCGGCGCCGCGAAGCAGCTCGCCCTCGTGGGCGAGCACCTCCATCGCTCCGCCGAGTGCCGCGTGGTGGTTGTGCAGCTGGAGGACCCTCATCGGGCGGCCCCCCTGCCGGCCTCGGTCAGCCAGGCCGGAGCCTCGGTCTCCAGCCGGCCCTCCAGCATCTCCGCGAGTCGGCGCAGGTCGTCGGCGAACAGCGGGGTCAGCGCGGCTCGGGCCTGCGCGCTGACGGTGTCCTGGCGCAGGATGCTGCGGCGCACCCGCTCGCGCAGCCGATAGCTGGTGTGGTCCTTGACCCACTGTCGGAGCCGGGCATGCCCGGTGGCCCAGGCGATCGCGCGATGGGCGAGCGCGAAGCGGGGCTGTCCCGACACGTTGACCCGCGGCACCCCCTCGCCCTCGCCGGGCGCAGGAGGGACATCCAGGAAGCGCAGGATGCGGCTCACGGTGCCCTCGTAGTCGCGGTTGAGGTCGTCGTAGAAGAACACGCCCACCTGCTCGGCCGGGAAGGCGTCCAGGAAGGCCCCCACCTGGTCGGCGTAGCGGCTCTGGGCGGTGTAGTGCCAGATGTGGTGCCAGCCGTCGGCGATGCGCTGCTCCTCGAGGCCGACGGCCTCCAGGAAGTCGGCGACCGGCTCCAGCCCGCGCGCCGTCATGTACTGATGGCTGGAGTAGGCCCGCTCGACCGGCTCGCGCAGCATCACCACCAGTCGCATGTCGGGGTTGATCGCCTTGATCTCGGGGATGGACTCCTGGTGGTAGTAGATCGTCGAGACCGATCCGTCACCCAGCGCCAGGAAGTCGTGCTCCTGGGGGTAGAGCGCGAGGTAGGCGTCGCGGTCGGTGACGGCCACCTTGTTGATGGTGTGCTCGTCGCCCGGGGCGGTGAAGTGCGCCCCGATCCGGTGCAGGGCGAAGTAGTGCGGCTCCTTCGGGTCGGTCACGAAGACCCGGGGGTGTGAGCGCAGCCCCTCGACCAGCCCGGTGGTGCCGCACCGGGCCGCGCCCACGACCAGGAAGGTGGGGATGGTCGTCACGGGTTCTCCTCCGTCGTCGTGGGCTGCGCCGTCGAGTGTGGGTGGGCCCGGAGGTCGCGGGCGGCGCGGTAGGCCTCCTCGAGCCGGGCGGCGACGACCGGCGGTGCGAACAGGGTACGGGCCCGGGACAGCGCTGCCGCGCGCTCCCCCTCGACCAGGGCGGGGTCGTTCAGCCGGGTCACAGCGGCGTCGAGCAGGGCCTCGACGTCCTCGGCGCCGACGACCGCGCCGGCGGCGTCGCCGGGCGGGTCCTCGACGACCTCGCGCACCCCGTCGACCTCGGTCGCGACCACCGGGAGGCCGGTCGCCATCGCCTCGGCGACCACCAGACCTACCGTCTCGTAGCGAGAGCTCAGCACCAGCAGGTCACTGGCCCACAGCCAGGGCAGCACGTCGGCCACGCCTCCGGGAGCCCGCACGCTGTGACCCCACTGGGTGGGCGCCAGGGGTGCCAGCTCCTCGGTCTCCCCGGGCCCCACGAGCGCGAGTACGGCGCCCTCGGGGTGCCGTCGCTCCCACACCGGCAGCAGCAGGTCCTGGCCCTTCTGCCAGGCCAGCCGGCCCAGCACCAGCAGCATCCGCTCGTCGTTCAGCCCCAGCTCGGCGCGCGCGGCGGCCCGCTCCTCGGCGGTGGGCGGGCGGAAGCGGTCGCCGTCGACCGTCACACCCAGCGGGAACGACGGCAGCCGGACACCGAAGCCGGCACCGCGGTCGATCTCGTCGCGGCAGTTGGTGACCAGCACGTCGGTACGCCGCGCGCCACGGCGCTCCAGCCGGCGTACCAGCGCGTTGAGCGGCTCCTGCCGGAACAGGTGGTCCGACCACGCGTGCGGCTGGTAGACGACGGGCGGCGGCTCCGGGCCGAGTGCCCCGGGCAGCCGGCCCAACAGCCCCGCGAAGAACGAGTGCAGGTGGATGACGTCGGGACGCAGCTCGGCCACCAGGCGACGCAGCTGGGAGACCGCCCGCGGGTAGCCGTGGGGCCGGCCCCGACGGACCGCCCACCGATGGAAGTCCACCCCGTCGGCCAGGGCGTCGCCCACCGGCTCGGGCGCCAGCACGTGGACCTGGTGCCCGGCCGCGACCTGCTGCCGGGTGAAGTGGTCCAGGAGGGTGATGACGCCACCCCAGTGGACCTCGCTCACGTGCAGGATCGTGAGCCGGTCGGGGGCACTACTCATCCGTGGTTCAGCTCCTGCACGAGTGATCGGGTCCAGCCCTGGCGGGCGGGGGCGTCGGGAGCCTCGGCACGCTCGTCGGCGTAGCGGGCGTTGACGGTCAGCAGGTAGAGCAACAGGGTCGCCTCGATCTGGGCCGGGGACCCGCCCCACCGCCGTGCGAGGCCGCTGCGCACCAGCTCGAGCCATCGCTGCTCCTGCGCGGGCTCGGTGCCCTGCAGGCGACGCAGGTGCTGGGCGGCGTAGTGGAGGTAGTCCATGCCGACCGGGACGCCGTCGGCGAGGTGCTCCCAGTCCCACAACGCGAGGCCGGTGCCCGAGCGACGGTGGTTCCAGGCCACCCAGTCGCCGTGCCAGAGGCCGACCTCGACCACGGTGTCGCCGAGCCGGGCCAGCATCCGCTCCAGCTCGGGTCCGATCCAGGCCGACGACTCGTCAGCGGGCAGCGAGGCGAGCAGCTCGCGCAGGGCGTGCACCTGGGCCGCGTCGGCGAGACGGGTCTCCGCGGTGCCGCCGCTGCGGGCCAGCTCGGTCATGGCGGCGTGCAGCAGCGGGTCGTCGGGGTCCAGGGACGCCTCGGCGCCGTCGAGGGCGGTCATCGCGAGCAGCGCGCAGTCACCCGCACGGGCGAAGCCGAGGGCCTCGGGTGCCTCCACCAGGGTCAGCGGCAGGTCGTGGACGCGCACCAGGTTGCGGTGCTCTGCCACGACCGACGGCACGCCGGGGCCGACGCCCAGCTTGCCGATCCCGAGCGCGTCGCCCTGGACGCCCAGGCAGGCGACGACCACCGCGCGGCCGGGCCGGTCGCGGCCGAGCCGGATCACCAGGTGGCGGGTGCCGGGCACCATCTCCTCGAGCTCGGCCAGCACCGGTGAGGGGGTGTCGACGGGCACGTGCACCCGGGCGAAGGGCAGCCGGCGCAGCACGCCGGTGCGGTACGCCGTGGCGAGGGCGCGGCCGCGGACGCCCGGCGCCGAGGCGCGGATCGAGTCGGCGGCGGGGGAACGCTGCGCGGGCACCAGCAGGATCGGGTTGGCCAGCCGGGGCAGCACGAGGAAGTCGCCGGCCCCGCCGGGTCCGCCGGGGCGACGAGAGACGCTCAGGTCGGCCTCGTCCTTCCACAGCGGCCTCAGCCGGCGCAGCAGCGAGGCGCTCGCCGAGGTCTCGGCGGTCGCTTCTGCGCGGTCGGGTCCCGGGCTCATCCGGTGTCCCCCGCGGGCGTCGGTCGGGGACCGTCCTCGGGGACCTCCAGCGGCGGTGCCTCCGCCTCCCACAGGGTCGCCCAGTCGGTGCCACGACGCTCGTCCTGCTCGCGCAGCCGAGCGGTGACGGCGACCCGGGCTCGCTCGTAGCAGGCCTCCAGCTCGGCCAGCTGCTCCGGGGAGCAGGTGGCCAGCGCCTCGGCCACCGAGTCCTTGGGGGTCGCCTGGGTCATCACCCCGCGCAGCCGGCGCAGGTTGGCGCCGCCGACCATCCGGCGGACCCGGGGGTACCACCCGCGCTGCCGGACGGTGCGGCGCAGCCACTGGAAGGCGGGGTGGCGGAAGGACACGACGTTGTTCTGGTGGGCCGCCGCCTTCGAGCGGGCGGCGGCGAGCGGCGATTCGTCGAGCCCGGCGAGCATCGCGACCGCCCGGAGCCCGCTGTCGTCGCGGGTGACCGCCGGGAACGGGATCACCAGCACCCGCTCGCGGGGGAACAGCGCGTCGATCGCGGTCAGCCAGTGGTCGTAGTCGCCCGCGCCGAGGTAGATGTGGCCGCTGGGGCCGGCCAGTGCCTCGCCGAGGGTGGCGGACGCGTCGTTGTGGAAGTAGTCGCGGTGCAGCTGGAAGTGGGAGACCAGCCGGTCGAAGGGGTGCCGCACCACATAGACGACCAGGGCGTCCGGCGAGGCCTCGGCGAGTCGGGTGAGAGCCTCGGGGAAGTGCCGGAACGTGTAGGACATCGAGGCGTCCAGGCGGCGGCGACCGGCCGTGCGGGGGCCGAACAGGTCGTCGTACCAGCCCTCGCCGCGCTCGAGCTCCCGGCTGAAGTAGTTGGGCTCCTTGACGGCCCCGGCATCCACCTGGGGATGCTCGGACAGCGCCGCTGCCAGGAACGAGGTTCCGGAGCGCGCTGAACCGACGAGCGCGATGTCAGGACCAACCGTGCTCATGACTGTGTTTCCCCCCACCAACAAGGTGAATACTCGGATTCGCTCGGATGATCAATGATCCAGGCGGGTGGTATAGAGCGCTGGCCCCGGAGCGCTACCCTCGATGGCATCCTGGATCGTGCAGGACTGATTCTAGTTCAGACCAGTGGGGGGTCTGCAGTCAGATGGATGCTGGAGTGGAGCGTGGGCTGATGCCTGCCCTGGGGGAGGCGGCATGACCGCCGGTGACGGCGACACGGACCTCGACCAGGTCCGACAGGCCGCCAAGGACCGACCGATCGGCGGCATGGCCCGGTCGGGCTGGATGCAGCGCGTGGCGCCGCGCACGCCGGAGAGCCTGAAGCAGGCCGGCCGGTCGGCGTTCCGGGTCTACGGCCAGGCGACCTCGCGGGTCCGCGACCTGCCCGACTACCTGGTGATCGGCGCCAAGAAGGGCGGCACCACCTCGGTGGTCAACTGGCTGGTGGAGCATCCCCAGGTGATGCCGCTCTTCCCGCGGATGCAGCGGCACAAGAGCCCCCACTACTTCGACATCAACTTCGACCGCGGGCTTTCGTGGTACCTCTCGCACTTCCCGAGCAAGCCGGCAAGAAGGGTCCACGAGCGCCGCTTCGGCGCGGCCCGCACCGGTGAGGCCTCGCCCTACTACCTGTTCCATCCGGCCGCTCCGGAGCGGATCCACGACCAGGTGCCACAGGCGCGGCTGGTCGCCATCCTGCGCGAGCCGGTGAGCCGCGCCTACTCCAACTTCTGGGACCGCGTCGCGACCGGC
The DNA here is from genome assembly GCF_041393715.1 of Nocardioides sp. Lineage (GTDB taxonomy): Bacteria > Actinomycetota > Actinomycetes > Propionibacteriales > Nocardioidaceae > Nocardioides. The sequence continues at coordinate 274,018 of NZ_JAWKJQ010000002.1, forward strand.
AACGAGACGCTGCCCACCTTCGAGGACGCCCTCGACGCCGAGGAGCAGCGGCTGGCCCGGGCGACCGACGACTGGCTGCGCGTCCCCGGCCACTACGACTTCGACCACGACCACCACTCCTACCTCGCCCGCGGACGCTACGCCGAGCAGCTGGAGCGCTACTTCGCGCACTTCCCGCGCGAGCAGCTGCTGGTGCTGCCCCTCGACGCGCTGCACCGCGACCCCGAGGGGTCCTTCCGCCGCGTCGAGGATCACCTGGGTCTGGACCATCATGCGGTCGACCTGACCGCCCGCAACGCACGCGAGAACAAGCCGCCGCTGCTGCCGGAGACCAAGGACCGGCTGCGCGACTACTACCGGACCCACAACGAGCGGCTGCAGAACCTGCTCGGGGAGGACTGGGGCTGGTGATCGCGGAGCAGACCGAGGAACAGGCCGACGAGAGCCTCGCCGAGCAGGGCGAGCCGCTGCCGGCTGCTGCGCCCCGCCCCCGCGAGATCCTCGTGGTCTGCCGGGCCAACCGCGGTCGCAGCCCCGCCGCCGCCTTCCTGCTCCGGCGCGAGGCGGCCCGACGCGGGGTCGAGGTCCCGATCCGCGACGCGGGCCTCTACGTCGACGCGGGGCACCGCCCGATCGCCCGGCTCGACGACCTGGTGCGTCCCTGGGGGCTCGAGATGGCCGACCACGAGGCCACCTCGCTGACCCTCGACGAGCCCGACGCGGTCGCGCTTCTGGTCACCTTCGAGGCCGCCCTCAAGCGCGACCTCGCCTCGCTCGAGCCGAGCGTCGTCGACCGGCTGTTCACGCTGCGCGAGCTGGTGCGGCTGTCGTCCTCACCGGCCTGGGAGAGCGCTGCCGTGCCGCGGTCGCGCCCGCCCGCCACCGCGGGCGGCGCCGACGCGTCCGGGCAGGCCCGGGTCGACGCGGTGGTGCGCTCGCTGCACCGGCTGCGGCCGCTGGTCGACCCCGGCGACGACGACACTCCCGACCCTGCGGGGGTACGCCGGACCCGGGGGATGCGCCGGCTGCTGGACCAGCTGGTCTACGACACCGAGCGGATCGCGTCGCTGCTCTGGGGCCCGTCGTCGTCTCCGGGAGCGTCCGCCTCGGACACACCCGCCTCGGAGTCGTCGTCGGGGTCGGCGGCGGGCGCCCCGTAGCTGTAGGACTCGGTCTTGCCGGGGATGCCCGACCAGACCACGCCGGCCACGTCGGCACCGACCTGCGTGAGGCGCTCCAGGGTGGCCTCCACCTGGTGCACCCGGGACACGCGGTGGCGGGTGGCGAGCAGCACGTCGTCGGCGTAGGGCGCGATCTCGAGCGGGTCGGCCACCCGCAGCACCGGCGCCGCGTCGATGATGATCAGGTCGGCCCGGGAGCGGATCGTGCGCCACAGGTCGTGCGCCCGCGAGGAGGCGAGCAGCTCGGCCGGGTTGGGCGGGATCACCCCGCCGCCCATGAGCTGCAGGTTGTCGACGCCCGTCTCGATGATGACCTGGTCGATGGTCGACTGCCCGGCCAGGACGTGGGCCAGCCCGCGCGGGGTCTCCAGACCGAACTTCTCGCTCACCCGGGGGTGACGGAGGTCCGCGTCGATCAGCAGCACCTTGAGCCCGACGCGCGCGGCGGCCACGGCCAGGTTGCAGCTGACGGTGGTCTTGGCCTCCTCGGGCTCGGAGGAGGTGACCAGGAGCACGGTGCCCTTGGCCTTGCGGTGGGGGACGGTCGTCGGCTTCGCGTCGACCAGGAAGCGGATGTTGGTGTTGAGCGTGCGGAACGCCTCGCTGACCGGCGACCGGGTCGCGGCGAGCGCCGCCGGACGGGTCCGGTTGGAGCGGGTGTCGACCGGGATGCGGCCGACGATCGGCACCGACCCGACCGTGCGGCGCAGCCGTGACTCGTCGCGGATCCGATCGTCCACGCGGTCGCGGGCGTAGGCGGCCACGAGGCCCAGCAGCAGACCGAGGAAGGCGCCGAGCACCAGGTTGCGGTAGAGCCGCGGCTGGGACGCCTGAGCAGGGACATCGGCCTCGCGCAGCACCAGGCCGGGCGAGGGGGCGGCCGTCGTACCGGCCACCGCGAGCGAGGTGTTGAGCTCGCCCTGGCGGGTCAGCAGGCTGCGGACCTGGGCCCGGAGCGCGGCGCTGTCGGTGTCGGCCTTCGGGTTGGCCAGCTCGGCGCGGGCGGTGCGCAGGGCCTCCTCGACGCGAGCCAGCTCGTCGGAGTAGGCCTTGGTCGTGTTGACCGCGGCCTGGCTGGCGCTCTCGTCGCCGAGCTGGATGTAGGACTCCGCGAAGGCGTTGGCGACATCGGCCGCCTCCTGGGCGGTCGGCCGGACGGCCTCGATCTCGACGACGCGGGTCTGGTCGATCTCCTGGACGGTGACCGTCTTCAGGAGCTCCTTGACCTTGGTGTCGAGCGCGAGCGACTTGACGACCTGGCGGGCCACGGCACTCGAGGCGACCACGTCGGCCTGCGTCGCCACCTCGTCGGGACTCATGATCTGGCTGCCGGTGGTGTCGTGGGTCGGCTCCAGCAGCAGGCGGGAGACGGCGGTGTAGCGGGTCGGCTGGTTGAGGCTCACGAGCGCACCCACGGCGACCCCGATGACCAGGGCGGCGGTGAGGATGCGCCACCGACGCCGCAGGATGGCGGCGTGGTCGGCGAGGTTGGTGACGTCGGAGTCCATGGTTCCTTTTCGGCGGACGCGGTGATGGCGGCCCGGTGCGTGCAAGAATTGGCCACCGCGGGCCCAATGCTACGGGGCCGCCGCTGAGAACTTGCCAAGTCGTCCGATCTCGCGCAGTCCGGCCCGCCGCCGCGGCTGTGCCGAGATGCCGGGGCGTCGGGCTCGGGGCAGGGTCGGCGAGGTCGGTCTCGGGACAGTCAACGTCAGGTCGGGTCGGGGGTGAGCATGCGCAGGATGCTGCTGTTCGGCGGCGTCACGCTGCTGCCGCTGCAGTGGTTCGTGGTCGGTGCCGGCCTGCGACTGCACATCGTCGTGATCCTGCTGGTCGGGATCGGGATGGCCCTGCTGGTCACCGAGGACGACCTCCGCCGGGTGGTGAAGATCGGCGCCCCCTTCATCGTGGCCAACGCGATGATCGTGGCGATCTGGACCGCGACCACGCTCTATCACGGGCTGGGGCTTCGACCCGTGGCCCAGCAGGGGGCCTTCCTCTTCTCGTTCGTGGCCGTGGCCGCCGGCGTGCATGCGACCTTCTCGCGCGACCTGGACCGCGCGGCGCGGCTGTTGCGCTGGTCGGGCCTGGCTTCCGCGGTGGTGCTGGTCTCGGCCCTGAGCTACTCCATGATCGTCAACGGGGTGAACCCCGCGGTGGTCTTCGGCAAGACCCTGGCCGCGGGAGACCCCGAGATCCTGCAGAAGGAGCTGTTCAAGTCGGCGTTCGTCGGGTTCGGGTTCGACGAGAGCACGGTGCGCGGCAACATCCGGCACGAGGTGTTCGGAGCGCTGCTGCTGGCCATGACGCTCGCCTCCGTCGCGGTCCATCTCCGCCCGCCGGCCACGGCCGTCCAGCGCTGGCTCTACCGCGGCTCGCTGGTGCTGGGCGCCGGCCTGATCGTGCTGTCGATGAGCCGCTCGGTGATGATCGCCGCGGTGATCTGGCCGCTGCTGCTCCAGGTGCGCGCGCTCCAGGCCGGTCGGGTGAGCCGCAACTTCGCGCTCATCCTGGCGGGCGGGGTCGCGGTCGTCTCGGCGCTGCTCGCGCTGGGGCTCGCCCAGGTGCTGTGGGTGCGCTTCACCCAGGACACCTCGTCCTATGACAAGCGCGACCAGCTGCTCTCCGACGCGTTCGCCAACCTGACCCACGCCGCGTTCTCCGGTGGCGTGCAGACCGCCTCGGCCAGCTCCCACAACTTCGTCATCGACACCTGGCTGCGCGCCGGGGTGGTGGCCGCCGGCGCCGCCGCCGTCGTGCTGGTGGTCGTCGGCTACTGGTTCCTGTCGCAGACGATGAGGCTGCACCGCGAGCCGGTCTGGATGGTGCCGACCACGGCGATGCTGGCGCTGCCGCTGGTCCGCTTCGTGACCGCAGGGGGTGGGCTGGTGCCGCCGGTCAGCTGGATGACCATCGCGATCGTGGTCGGACTGCTGGCCTACCGCCGCAGCTCCCGGGCCGAGGAGACGGCGGCCGCGGAGCCCACACCCGCCACGGCGGGGGTGCGATGACCGAGGAGGCGATGGAGGCCGTTCCCGGACGGCCCCGGGGGACGTCCCTGGTCCGGGCGCTGGCGTGGTTCGTGGTGTCCTACGGCCTGGCGGTGGTCGGCTACGCCGCGGCCAACGCGGTGGCCGGACGATGGTTCGGCAAGGAGAGCTACGGCCTGTTCGTCGTCGTCGTCACCGTCAGCGCCGCGATCGGCCAGCTCGGCCTGCTCGGCACCCACCGCGGTGGCCTGCGCGCAGCCGCCCAGGGCGACGGTGAGCTGGACGACGCGACGCTGCGGCTGCTGCGCGCCGACGCGGCGGTGGCGTCTCGGCTGAGCCTGCCGCTGGCCGGCGTGCTCTCCGGTGTGGTGATGTTCCTCGTCGCCGACGCCGACACCCCGACCCGCGTCGCGCTCGGCGTCGGCTTCGCGCTCCTGGTGCTGTTCAGCGGTCAGCAGAAGCTCTGGGCCAACTACCTGCGCGGCCTGGGCCACGTGCGCCAGGCGAGCCTGCTCGAGGGCCGGTCCGGCGGTGCCGTCGTCAGCTTCACCCAGGCGGTGCTGCTGCTGCTCGCCTGGCAGCTGGCGCCCCAGCTCGGGCTGGCCGGGGCGGTGGGCGCCCTGGTCCTGGGCTTCGCCGTGCCGGTGATGGCGGCCGGGCGCATCGTGCACCAGCGGCTCGCGCCGGTGGCGGCGACCGAGCTCGAGCTGTTCCGCAACCTGCCCGGGGCGGTCCGGCGCAACTGGAGGTTCGCCGCCAACCAGCTCGCGCTCTACATCGCCGGCACCGTCGAGATCTGGATCGCCGGCGTGGTGCTGACCTCTGAGGCGGGTTCGGAGTTCGCCGCCGCCCAACGGCTGGCGCTGCTGCTGATGATCCCGCTGACCTCGATCCAGGTGGTCTTCGCACCGGTGTCCGCGCGACTCATCGCCCGCGGCGAGACGGCGCGCCTGGAGTCGGTGCTGCGCACCGGCGCCACGCTGGCGGCCGTCGGCACGTCGTTCCTCTGGCTGCCGATGCTCCTCACCCCGGAGCTGATCCTGGGGCTGCTCTACGGCGACGAGTTCTCCAGCGCCGCCCTGCCGCTGTTCCTGCTGACCCTCGGCAACGTGGTCTACGTCGGCTCCGGCCTGTGTGGCGTCGCCCTGGTGATGTCACACCACGAGGGCACCGTGGCCACCATCCAGACCGTCTCGACGGTGGTCCGGATCGTGGCGGGCATCGCGGCCGCGCTGCTCTTCGGCGTGGCCGGGCTGGCGGCCAGCTCGGCGATCGTCACCTCGGTGACCTATGCCGTGCTCTGGGTCCAGGCCAAGCGGCTGCTGGGACTCTGGACCCAGCCCACCCTGCGTCCGCAGTGGGGAGTGCTGCGGCGCACCCGCAGCTGAGCCTCGTAGGCTCGTCCCGTGACCGACGCGCAGACGCCCACCGACAGCCCCGACCTCGGGTCCGACCACGAGCTTGCCGCCTGGCTGGCCACCACCGCGGGCCACCGCCTGCTCGAGGTGCGCGAGGAGGGGCTCACCGGCCGCGACCTCAAGGACGCCGGAGACCAGGCCGCCCACCGGCTGCTGATGGACCTCCTGGCCGAGCACCGCCCGGGCGATGCCGTGCTCTCGGAGGAGGGCAAGGACGACAAGGTGCGTCTGCAGGCGGACCGGGTGTGGATCGTCGACCCGCTCGACGGCACCCGCGAGTTCTCCGAGCCGCCGCGCGACGACTGGGCGGTGCACGTGGCGCTGTGGGAGCGCGGCGAGCTGGTGGCCGGGGCCGTGGCCCAGCCGGCCCTCGGGGAGACGTTCAGCACCGCCGCGCCGCCGTCGGTGCCCCCGCGGACCTCCGCGCGCCCCCGGATCGCGGTCTCCCGCACCCGGCCCCCGGCCTTCGTCGAGGCGCTCGCCGAGGAGATCGACGCCGAGCTGGTCCCGATGGGCTCCGCCGGTGTCAAGGTCATCTCGGTCACCCGTGACGTCACCGACGCCTACGTCCACGCCGGCGGTCAGTACGAATGGGACAACGCGGCCCCGGTCGCCGTGGCCCGGGCCGCCGGCCTCTTCTGCTCGCGCGTCGACGGCTCCGAGCTGGTCTACAACCAGGACGACGTGTCACTGCCCGACCTCATCGTCTGCCGGCCCGAGCTCGCCGAGCAGATCCTCGAGTTCGTACGCCGGCACGGCACCGAGTGAGCCAGCCGGCCGGCCAGGCTCCGCGAGGGGTGACCTCGTCGTCCGCTCCTGTCCGGCACGTGCTGTTCGACGCCGACGGGGTGATGCAGACGCGCCCGGGGGGATGGGTCCCGGCGGTCGCCGCCTACGCGGGCGACCGGGCCGCCGAGCTGCTGGAGATCCTCAACCGCGACGAGCTGGCCAGCCTCGACGGGGTGGCCGACTTCCTGCCCGAGGTCGGGAGCAGGCTGGCGGAGTTCGGCATCGACGCCGACCCGGCCGCGTTCTATGCCGACATCTGGCTGACCATCGAGGTGGCGCCGCAGAGCGTCGGCGTGGTCGAGGCGGTGCGACGCACCGGGCGGGGCGTCCACCTGGCCACCAACCAGGCGCGGTCACGGGCGGCGTACATGCTCCACGAGCTGGGGTACGCCGACCTGTTCGACGACCACTTCGTCTCCGCCTGGCTGGGCGCGTCCAAACCCTCGCCCGAGTTCTTCCACCGGGCGATGGCCCGGTTGGGCGCGCAGCCGCAGGAGGTGCTCTTCATCGACGACCTCCTCGACAACGTCGTGGCGGCCCGCGAGGTCGGGCTGCGCGCGGAGTGCTGGCACCTCGACGAGGGCCATGACGCGCTGCTGACCCGGTTGGCCGCCCATGGCGTGCGGGCGGGAGAATCGGGCGCATGACGTCGTTCATCTCGCACACCAGCATCGACTGCGGCAACGCCTACGAGCTCTCGGAGTGGTGGAAGCTGCTGCTGGGCTATGTCGACGACAGCGAGGACCCCAACGAGGCCGGCGACGAGGAGTGCCTGATCCTGGACCCCGACACCGGCCATCGGCTGCTGTTCATCGAGGTTCCCGAGGGCAAGGCCGTGAAGAACCGGGTCCACCTCGACCTGCGACCGCGCAGCGGCGGGCGCGACGACGAGATCGCCCGGGTCCTGGCGATGGGCGCGACCGAGGTGGCCGACCTCCGCGGCAAGTACGGCCCCGGCACCGGGTGGATGGTGCTCGCCGACCCCGAGGGCAACGAGTTCTGCATCCTTCGCTCCGAGGCCGAGATCGCAGCCTCCCTGTAGCGCCGACCGGGCCGTACCCATCCCCGGCCGAGGCGTATCAGCGCGCCTCTTGACATCTCCTCCTGAATATGTCGCGGACCGACGTCACGAGCGTCGATGAGACCCGTCTCATCACTGGGTCCTCATCACGAGGGCCGCGACACCGGAAGCCGGGAGAGGAGGACAGGGCCATGTGGGACCACCCGAACGACAGCGAGGCGGAGCAGCAGATGCTGTCGCACGACCGTCCGTGCCAGGAGTGCGGCCACGCCATGCACACCTTCCTGCCCTGCTCCGACGACTGCGGCTGCCGGCCGCAGTGGCTGCCCGGCGCCATCGGCGCGCTCACCCCGGTGTCCCGGCCGGCGGTCTAGTCCGCTCGCCGAGCCCGCCCCGAGGGGGCAGGCCCCTCCCGACCTCCTGCGATAGTCCGCTACGTTCCGCACCAGTTCGCCCCCGGCACGTGGTGCGGAACGTAGCGGACTATCGCCCGTAGACTCGGGCACGACCTCCGTGAGCCGCGTCGGCGACCCCGTCCTGGCGGCGATCGGGGGCGTTCGTGCTGCCCACTCGCCCCAGGAGACCGCGTGCCACTCGCCGGACTCGTCCCTGCCGTGCTGGCCGATCCCGCGCTCGCCGAGTCCGTCGACGACGCCCGCGGGTCGCTGACCCCGGCTCTCGACCTGGTCGGGCCCGCGTCGCTGCGCCCGCTGGTCGTGGCGGCGGTCGCCGGCGCCGGCCGCACGGTGCTGGCGGTCACCGCGACCGCGCGGGAGGCGGAGGACCTGACCGACGCGCTCGCCTGCTTCCTGCCGGCCGACCGGGTGGCGCTGTTCCCGAGCTGGGAGACCCTGCCCCACGAACGGCTCAGCCCGCGCAGCGACACCGTGGGGCGGCGGCTGGCGGTGCTCCGCCGGCTCGTCCACCCCGACGCCGAGGGTGGGCACGGCCCGCTGGACGTGGTCGTGGCGCCGGTCCGGTCCGTGCTGCAGCCCCAGGTCGCCGGCCTCGGCGACCTGGAGCCCGTCGAGCTCGTCGCCGGCGACACCGCGCCGCTGGACGACCTGGTCAGCCGGTTGGCCGGCGCCGCCTACTCCCGCGTCGACCTGGTGGAGAAGCGTGGCGAGTTCGCGGTGCGCGGCGGCATCGTCGACGTCTTCCCGCCCACCGAGGAGCACCCGCTGCGGGTGGAGCTCTGGGGCGACGACGTGGAGGAGATCCGCTCCTTCTCCGTCGCCGACCAGCGCACCCTCGCGCCGGCGGAGCGGCTGTGGGCGCCGCCCTGCCGCGAGCTGCTGCTCACCGAGGAGGTACGCCGGCGCGCGGCCGAGCTGGGCCGACGCCACCCCCAGCTGCTGGAGATGACCGACCAGATCGCCGCCGGCATCTCCGTGGAGGGGATGGAGTCGCTCGCCCCGGTGCTGGTCGACGCGATGGAGCTGCTCGTCGACCTGCTGCCCGCCGACACCCATGTGGTGGTGATGGACCCCGAGCGGGTGCGCAGCCGGGCTCACGACCTGGTCGCGACCAGCGAGGAGTTCCTCGGCGCCTCCTGGGCCGCGGCGGCCAGTGGGGGGCAGGCGCCCATCGACCTCGGCGCGGCGTCGTACCGCTCGCTGGGCGAGGTGCGGGGCCACGCCCTCGCGCGGGGGCAGGCCTGGTGGTCGGTGAGCCCGTTCGGCCTCGACGAGCAGGCGGACGAGGCGGGAGTCCCGGTGCGCACCCTCACCGCGCAGCCCACCGAGGAGTATCGCGGCGACCTGGAGGGCGCGATGGCCGACCTGGGCGGCTGGCTGCGTGCCGGGCACCGGGTGGTCGTCGTGCAGCCCGGCCACGGCACCGCCGAGCGCACCGTCGAGGCGCTGGCCGAGCACGACCTGCCGGGGCGGCTGGTCGAGGACCTGGCCCGGCCCGACCTGCTCGACCCGCACGTCGTGACGGTGACCACCGGCTCGCTCGGCCACGGCTTCGTCGACGCCGCCCACGGGCTGGTCGTGCTCACCGGCGACGACCTGGCGGGCCAGGGTGCGGCCACCCGCGACATGCGGTCCATGCCGGCGCGGCGCAAGCGGCAGATCGACCCGCTGGAGCTGACCAAGGGCGACTACGTCGTCCACGAGCAGCACGGCGTGGGTCGCTTCGTGGAGATGCGCCAGCGTGAGGTCCAGGGCGCGACCCGCGAGTACCTCGTCCTGGAGTACGGCGCCGCCAAGCGCGGCGGCCCCCCCGACATGCTCTTCGTCCCGGCCGACGCCCTCGACCAGGTGACCCGCTACGTCGGCGGCGAGCAGCCCTCCCTCGACCGGCTCGGCGGCGCCGACTGGGCCAAACGGAAGGGCCGGGCGCGCCGCGCCGTACGCCAGATCGCGGCCGAGCTGATCAAGCTCTACGCCGCCCGCCAGGCCACGCAGGGCTTCGCCTTCGGGCCGGACACCCCGTGGCAGCGCGAGCTCGAGGACGCCTTCCCGTTCACCGAGACCCCCGACCAGCTCTCGACCGTCGACGAGGTCAAGGCCGACATGCGCCGCACCGTGCCGATGGACCGGCTGGTCTGCGGCGACGTGGGCTACGGCAAGACCGAGATCGCGGTCCGGGCGGCGTTCAAGGCGGTCCAGGACGGCAAGCAGGTCGCCGTGCTGGTGCCGACCACGCTGCTGGTGCAGCAGCACCTCGCGACGTTCACCGAGCGGATGAGCGGCTTCCCGGTGGTCATCAAGCCACTGAGCAGGTTCCAGACCGACGCCGAGGCGCGGGCCACCGCCGAGGGACTGGCCGACGGCAGCATCGACCTGGTGATCGGCACCCACCGGCTGCTCAACCCCGACGTCAAGGTCAAGGACCTCGGGCTGATCATCGTCGACGAGGAGCAGCGGTTCGGTGTCGAGCACAAGGAGCAGATGAAGCGGCTGCGCACCTCCGTCGACGTGCTGTCCATGTCGGCCACGCCGATCCCGCGGACGCTCGAGATGGCGATCACCGGCATCCGCGAGATGTCGACCATCACCACCCCGCCCGAGGAGCGGCATCCCGTGCTCACCTTCGTCGGGGCCTACGACGACCGCCAGGTCGCCGCCGCGATCCGCCGCGAGCTGCTCCGCGACGGGCAGGTGTTCTTCATCCACAACCGGGTCAACTCCATCGAGAAGGCCGCGGCGCGGCTGCGCGAGCTGGTGCCGGAGGCGCGGGTCGCCGTCGGTCACGGGCAGATGGGGGAGCACCAGCTCGAGCAGGTGATGCTGGACTTCTGGGAGAAGCGGTTCGACGTGCTGGTGTGCACCACGATCGTCGAGTCGGGCCTCGACGTCTCCAACGCCAACACCATGATCATCGAGCGCGCCGACATGCTCGGGCTCTCCCAGCTGCATCAGCTGCGGGGCCGGGTCGGGCGGTCCAGGGAGCGGGCCTATGCCTACTTCCTCTACCCCGCCGAGAAGCCGCTGACCGAGACCGCCCACGAGCGGCTGGCGACGCTCGCCCAGCACTCCGACCTGGGCGGCGGCATGGCGATCGCGATGAAGGACCTGGAGATCCGGGGCGCGGGCAACCTCCTGGGCGGCGAGCAGTCGGGACACATCGCCGACGTCGGGTTCGACCTCTACGTGCGACTCGTCGGCGAGGCGGTCCAGGAGTTCCGCGGCGACGGCGAGCCCGAGCTGACCGAGGTCCGCATCGAGCTGCCGGTCGACGCGCACCTGCCGCACGACTACATCCCGTCGGAGCGGCTGCGTCTGGAGATGTACAAGCGGCTCGCCGAGGTTCGCTCCGACGACGACGTGCTGCTGCTGGCCGAGGAGCTGCACGACCGCTACGGCGACGCGCCCGAGCCGGTCACGTCGCTGTTGCAGGTCGCTCGCTTCCGGGCCCGGGCCCGCGAGGCCGGCATCGGCGAGGTGACGATCTCGGGGAAGTACGTCCGGTTCGCACCGGTCGAGCTGGCCGAGTCGCGGACCCTGAGGTTGCAGCGGCTGCACCCCGGGAGCGTGGTGAAGGCGGCGCTCGGCACCGTCCTGGTGCCCAGGCCGCAGACCGGCGGGATCGGCGGACGTCCTATCGTTGGTCTGGCCCTGCTTGAATGGGCCCGGTCGGTCATCGACGACGTCCTCGACGAGCGCGAGCCGGCCGCCCCGATGGAGAGCACCGTGACAGCCAGCAAGGAGCCGTCGTGAGGTCACCCCGTTCCCGTCTCGCCCGTTCCCGCTGGGTCCGCGCGGGTGCCGTCGCCGGTGCCGTCGCGCTGCTTGCGGGCTGCGGCTCCGCCCGCCCGGGCGTCGCCGCCCAGGTGGGGGACCAGACCATCACCATCGCGCAGGTGGACGACGCCTCGATCACGTTCTGCGAGGCGCTGGCCGAGAACAACCCCGGCAACGTCCTGACGATGGGCTTCGCGCGCAGCCTGATGCTGACCGGCATGGTCAACCGCGCGATCGGCGACCAGATCGCCGCGGAGTACTCCGTGGGTCCCGGCGCTGCCTTCGAGCAGCAGATCGCGGCGTTCGAGGCGCAGCTGGCGAGCCTGCCCGACGACCAGCGAGAGGTCGTGGTGGACGTCCAGAGCGCCGCCTTCTACCGTCAGTCGGTCACGGCCCAGGCGGCCACCAAGCTGTTGGAGGACGAGGGCGTGTCGACCCCGTCGGCGGACCAGCTCAACGGCCGCGCCTCGCTGGTGGACCAGCAGTGGACCGACAACCACACCGTCGTGCGCGACCCGCGGTTCTCGGAGGTGTCGTTCCCGGCCGCCTCGGAGGGCTCGGACACCTCCAACCAGGTCACGATCACGCCCGGTGCGTCGATCGGCTTCCCGGTGAGCCGGGCGGCCAAGGACGGTCAGGTGACCGACTCGCTGCAGCTCACCACCATCGCCCAGGGGCTGCCCGCCTCGCAGCGCTGCGGCGCCTGAGACCGCCGGTCCCGTGGCGGACGCCGATCCCACGGTCGCGGGTCTGGCCGAGCTGACCGAGGTGATGCGGCAGCTGCGCCGGGAGTGCCCGTGGAAGCGCGAGCAGACCCACGCCTCGTTGGTGCGCTATCTGCTCGAGGAGACCCACGAGACGGTCGAGGCGATCGAGACCGGCGACCCCGACCATCTCCGCGAGGAGCTCGGCGACCTGCTGCTGCAGGTCTGGTTCCACGCGGTGGTGGCGGAGGAGCAGGGCGACTTCACCATGGCCGACGTCGCCGCCGGCATCGTCGCCAAGCTGCGCCGGCGCAACCCGCACGTGTTCGGTGACGCACCGCAGGGCGATGCCCACACCATCAACGAGGTCTGGGAGTCGATCAAGGCGCAGGAGAAGCAGCGCGACTCCGTCACCGACGGGCTCCCCGGCTCGCTGCCGGCGCTGCTCTACGCCGACAAGGTGGTGGACCGGCTCGCGCGGGAGGGCGCGCCGGTGGACGCCGACCCCGGAGGCGACCTCGGGGAGCGGCTGCTCGCCCTGGTCGTCGAGGCGCGGGCCGCGGGCGCCGACCCCGAGCAGGCCCTGCGCCACGCCGTACGCCGGCGCCTCGGGTGAGCGCTGGCCGATGCGGCCGAGCCCGAGCCGGATTCCGCAGCGTGGGCCTCCCGGGCGGGGGGCGGCGACCGGGCTAGGCTGACGAAGGTCAACCGTCCGTCGTTCCCAGGAGCACCCGTGGCTTCCATTGCAGCAGTCGGCGCCCGCGAGATCCTCGACTCGCGAGGCAACCCCACCGTCGAGGTCGAGGTCGCCCTCGACGACGGCGCCTATGGCCGGGCGGCCGTGCCGAGCGGCGCCTCCACCGGTGCCTTCGAGGCGGTGGAGCTGCGCGACGGCGGCAAGCGCTACCTCGGCAAGGGCGTCCGCAAGGCCGTCACCGCGGTGCTCGACGACCTCGCTCCCGCCGTGGTCGGTCTCGACGCCGAGGACCAGCGGCTCGTCGACCAGGTGATGATCCAGCTCGACGCCACCGCCAACAAGGCCAAGATCGGCGCCAACGCGATCCTCGGCGTCTCCCTCGCGGTGGCCCGGGCGGCCTCGGAGTCCTCCGACCTGCCGCTGTTCCGCTACGTCGGCGGCGCCAACGCCCACCTGCTGCCCGTGCCGATGATGAACATCCTCAACGGCGGCGCCCACGCCGACTCCAACGTCGACGTCCAGGAGTTCATGATCGCCCCGGTCGGCGCCCCGACCTTCGCCGAGGCGCTGCGCACCGGCGCCGAGGTCTACCACGCGCTCAAGTCGGTGCTGAAGAAGAAGGGCCTGGCCACCGGGCTCGGCGACGAGGGCGGCTTCGCCCCCAGCCTCGACAGCAACCGGGCCGCGCTCGACCTGATCGGCGAGGCGGTCAAGGCGGCCGGTCTCAAGCTCGGCAAGGACATCGTGCTGGCCCTCGACGTGGCCGCCACGGAGTTCTGCTCGCGCGGGAAGTACACCTTCGAGGGCGGCAAGAAATCCAGCGACGAGATGATCGCCTACTACGCCGACCTGGTGTCGTCGTACCCCATCGTCTCCATCGAGGACCCGCTCGACGAGGAGGACTGGAAGGGCTGGAAGGCCATCACCGACGAGCTCGGCGACAAGGTCCAGATCGTCGGCGACGACCTCTTCGTGACCAACGCCGAGCGGCTGCAGCGCGGCATCACCGGCGGCCAGGCCAACGCGCTGCTGGTCAAGGTCAACCAGATCGGGTCGCTGACCGAGACCCTCGACTCCGTCGAGCTGGCGCACCGCAACGGCTACCGCTGCATGATGAGCCACCGCTCGGGTGAGACCGAGGACACCACGATCGCCGACCTCGCGGTGGCCACCAACTGCGGTCAGATCAAGACCGGCGCTCCCGCGCGTTCCGAGCGGGTCGCGAAGTACAACCAGCTGGTCCGGATCGAGGAGGCGCTCGGCGACGCCGCGCGCTACGCCGGCAAGGGCGCGTTCCCGCGCTACCAGGGCTGAGCGGATGACCCGACGTCGGCCGGGCGAGCCCGCCCGCGGCAACCGTGGGGCCGGGCGGCCCGGCGACAACCGTCGTCGTCCGGCCGCCCGCGGTGCCGCGCGCCCCGCGACCGGCGCCCGCCCGCTCGCCGACGGGGCCGCCGGGGGCTCCGGTGGGCCACGTGAGGCCCACGGGTCCGGCGCCGCGGAGCCGTCGCGCCGGCGTCCCCGCTTCACCGGCCGGATGGCGGTGCTCACGCTGGTGCTGCTGGTCCTGCTGATGTCCTACGCCTCGTCGATGAAGGCCTACCTCCAGCAGCGGGCCCACCTCGACGCGCTGCACGCTCAGATCGCGCAGCAGCAGGCCCGGATCGAGGTGCTGCAACGGGAGAAGCAGCGCTGGGACGACCCCGCCTACGTCCGCACCCAGGCGCGGGAGCGGTTCGGCTACGTCCTGCCGGGTGAGCAGTCCTTCGTGGTGGTCGACGGCGACGGTCAGCCGCTCGACCCCGAGGCGTCGTTGGGCGACCCGGCCGACGTGGAGGCGCCCCCGACCGCGTGGTGGGACTCGGCCTGGGCGTCGGTCGAGCTGGCCGGCAACCCACCCAAGGACCAGGCGCCACCCGACACCACGATCCGCGACGGTGACGCGGGGTGATCGAACCCCGCGACGAGGCCGCCGTCGCCGAGCAGCTCGGCAGGGCGCCCCGGGCGATCCACGGTGTCGCGCATCGCTGCCCGTGTGGGCTGCCCGACGTGGTGGCCACCGAGCCCCGGCTGCCCGACGGCACGCCGTTCCCCACGACGTTCTATCTCACCTGCCCGCGGGCCGCCTCGCTGATCGGCACCCTCGAGGGCTCCGGGGTGATGCGGGAGATGACGGAGCGGCTCGGAACCGACGAGGAGCTGGCCACGGCCTACGCCGACGCGCACCGGCGCTACCTCGCCGCCCGCGCCGAGCTCGGCTCGGTGCCCGAGATCGAGGGGGTCTCCGCCGGCGGGATGCCCGACCGGGTCAAGTGCCTGCACGTCCTGGCCGGCCAGGCCCTGGCGATGGGACGAGGCGTCAACCCCCTGGGCGACGAGGTGCTCGAGCGGATCGGTGACTGGTGGGCCGCGGGGCCGTGCGTGACGGTGGCCGCGGCGGACGGGGAGTCGTCGTGATCGCGGCGGTCGACTGCGGCACCAACACCATCAAGCTGCTGGTGGGGGACCTCCCCGAGGTGGCCGTCCGCGAGTCGCGGACGGTGCGGCTGGGCCAGGGCGTCGACACCACCGGCGAGCTGGCCGACGAGGCGCTCGAGCGGGCGTTCGCCTGCCTCGACGAGTACGCCGCGCTGATCGCCGAGCACGACGTGACCGCGATCCGGTTCTGCGCGACCTCCGCGACCCGCGACGCCTCCAACGCCGCCGTCTTCACCGACGGGGTGGTCGCCCGGCTCGGGGTCCGGCCCGAGGTGCTGTCCGGTGACGAGGAGGCAGCGCTGTCCTACGACGGCGCGGTGCGCAACCTCCGGGTGGCGGCGGAGCCACCGGTGCTCGTGGTCGACATCGGCGGCGGTTCGACCGAGCTGGTCCTGGGTCCGGCGTCGGGCGAGGGCGGCCCGGTGGCAGGGGTCTCGCTCGACATCGGGTCGGTGCGCCTCCACGAACGACACCTGCACACCGACCCCCCGACGACCGCCGAGATCCTTGCGTGCGTGCGCGACATCGAGGCGCAGCTCGACGGGAGCGGGGTCGACCTGGCCGCGGTGCGCAGCGTCGTGGGGGTCGCGGGGAGCGTCACGACGGTGGCGGCCGGGGTGCTGGACCTGCCGGCGTACGACCCGGAGAGGATCGACCAGTCCACCCCTTCTGTCGCGGACGTCCGGGAGTTCGTGCTGCGGCTGGTCTCGATGACGGTGGCCGAGCGGCGCGCGCTGCCCTTCATGGCGCCCGGGCGGGCGGATGTGATCGCTGCCGGCGCCCTGATCCTCGACCGGGTGCTGGTCCGCACGCCGGTCGACCGCCTGGTCGTCTCCGAGAGCGACATCCTCGACGGGATCGCCTGGTCGCTGGTGTGAGCGCCGCCCCATGGGCGATAGTCCGCTACGAAGGGCACCACTTCTGGGCGAAAAATGGTGTCGAACGTAGCGGACTATCGCTGAGGAGGAGGTCATGACGCTTCCTCACCCGGCGACGGGGGAGCCGTTCGAGAGCCCGGTGCCGCCCGGCTCGGGCTGGCCGGGGGAGGTGGCCGACGGGTCCACGCCCATCGCGCGCTCCGCGGCCGGCGTACGACGGCTGGCGGGTGCCGTGCGTCGCGCCGAGTCAGAGGGCGCCGACGGTCCGGACCACCGTCGATTGGGCAGAAACGACGCGCTGGGCGACGGAAATCGCGACGTTGTGGGCCAAACGTCGACCTCACGGACCACAAGCCTCAGCGAGCTCGACGCCCGGGTCAGCGTCTGCCGGGCGTGCCCGCGCCTGGTCCGCTGGCGGGAGGACGTGGCGACGGCCAAGCGGGCGGCGTACGCGGACCAGCCCTACTGGGGCCGGCCGGTGCCCGGGTGGGGAGACCCCCGGCCGCGGGTGCTGCTGGTCGGCCTGGCGCCCGCGGCGCACGGCGCCAACCGCACCGGTCGCGTGTTCACCGGTGACCGATCGGGTGACTGGCTGTTCGCGAGCCTGCACCGCGTCGGCCTGGCCACCGGGCCGACGAGCACCCACGCCGGCGATGGGCAGCGGCTGGTCGGCGCCCGGATGCTGGCGGCGGTCCGGTGCGCGCCGCCCGACAACAAGCCGACGACCGGCGAGCGGGACAGCTGCGCTCCATGGCTGGAGGCCGAGCTGGCGCTGCTCGTCCCGACCGTCGAGGTGGTCGTCGCGCTGGGTGGCTACGGCTGGGACGCGGCGCTGCGCGGCTTCGCCGCGATCGGGTACGCCGGCCCCAGACCCAGGCCGAGGTTCGGTCACGGCACGGAGGCCACCCTGACCCGGGGGAACCACGAGATCCGGCTGCTCGGCTGCTACCACCCCAGCCAGCAGAACACCTTCACCGGCCGGCTCACCGAGCAGATGCTCGACGACGTCCTCGGGCGGGCCGCGTCGCCGTAGCGACCGCCGGCAGCGCGGGCAGCGTCCGGCCCGCGGACGACCTGGTCCGGTCGCCCGCGGGCCGAATGCCGTGCGTCAGTTGCCGCTGTGCTTGAGGACCGGCTTGGCCACCACGACGGCGCCGGAGATCTCCGCTCCCGTCGGGCGCTTGCCCTGACCGTTGAACGGCACGAACTCCGCCGAGAGCGTCGTCTCGTCGAAGACCAGGTTGCCGCCCTGTGAGGACACGAACTTCACGGTGCGGGTGCCGGCGGCCACCGGGATCACGACGTTGGTGTTGCAGTCCTCCTCGCCGTTGTCCGTCGGCACCAGGCGGATGCTGCGCTCCGAGCCCAGCGCGTACTTGTCGCCGAGCTGGATCCAGCAGTTGCCGTAGTCGGGGTTGGTCGGTGCGTAGACGTCGGAGGAGGCCGTGACGACGAGGTAGCCCTTCGTCGGCGCGTTGACCTTCACCTTGAGCAGGGTGGACGTGCCAGACACCTGGTTGGAGGCGTCGTTGTCGGTCTGGGCGGTGGCGACCCGCACCAGCAGGTCGTTGGCCTGGAGCGACTTGTCCTTGATCTGCTTGCCGGTGATCAGACCGGCCGCGGTGGCGGTGCCGATGCTGCCGATCGCGAAGGCGACGGCCACGAACAGCAGGGTGAGATGGCGTTTCATCTGGTGGTGCCTTTCGAGTGCGCGGAAGTGACCTCGGCGTGCGGGGGCCGGGCGACATCGCTCCCTCGGAATGGTCCGAACGACGCTAGGGCCACCGGGACACGGGCACATGGCTCGAACGGACCATTGCGGGGACGGCATAGCATCCGGTGCACGCGGCCCCTGTATCCCAACCGGCAGAGGAAGCCGCCTTAAAAGCGGCGCAGTCTGGGTTCGAGTCCCAGCGGGGGCACCCGCGAGGGCGGTGGCGGCTGGTCGGGGACCAGCGGCAGTCGCTCCTCGACCTCGCGCAGCCCGTCACGCCAGACCGTCTCGTCCCCCTCGCGCAGCCCGTGCCGCACCTGGTGCCAGGGACCGAGCGCATGCCAGTCGAGGACCCGGGCGCGCATCCCCCGCTTGACGCCGTAGGCGCGGGCGACCGCGTCGGCGGTCGTCGGCGGCGTCTCGTGCAGCAGCCACGCGAGGTCGAGCGCCGGGTCGCCGACGCCGCAGTCCGACCAGTCGATGATGCCGGCCAGGTGGCCGTCCCGCACGAGCAGGTGGTCGGCCACCAGGTCGCCGTGGACCAGGCTGGACAGTGGATAGGTCGCCACCCGGTCGAGCAGCCAGCGGCCGCGTTGCCGGAGCCCCTCGGTCACCAGCGGCAGCACCTCGCCGACGAGGTCGTCGTACCACCCCTCGGGCGTCAGCTCGGGGATGCCCAGCCGCTTGGCGTCGGTGGCGGAGACCCGGTGCAGCGAGCGCACCGCATCGCCGACGGTGCGCGCGATGCCGGTGCCGTGGCCGTCCCAGGGCTCGCCGACGATCACCTCGTGTCGGAGCACGAGCGGGTCCTCGGAGACCACCACCGGCCGCGGGACCGGCACCGGCAGCTGCGGGCCGAGCCACGGCAGCAGGCTCGCCTCCCGGCGCAACGGAGCCGCTCGCTCGGGACGGCGCGGGGTGCGCTCCACCCAGTGGCCGTCGACCAGCCGGGCGGTGGAGTCCCACCCGTCGTCGTAGCCCTCCGGCTCCGCGCCGGCGCCGTGTTCGCCCACGTCAGGCAGTGTGACGGATCGACCGGCTCGGCGGGAACACCCGGTGGGGCTCGCACGTTCTCCAGAGAGACAGCCGGTAGAGTCGGCCGTTCCTGCGGTACGTCGCCACGGTGGCACGGACCCTCGGCCTCCAAGGAGGAGACCACGATGCGCAGCAACAACCCGGTGTTCAACCGCTCCGCGGAGTTCAACGGGACCGCGACCCAGAACGCCTACGGCAACACCACCTACCCCGGTGCCGGCGGCGCTCAGCCAGGTTACGGCACCCCCCAGCAGCCCTACTCCGACCCGTCGACCTGGAGCACCGGCGGCCCCGCCGCCCCGGTGGCCACCGATCGGATGACCATCGACTCCGTGGTCCAGAAGACCGCGATGACGCTCGGTCTGGTGATCCTCGGTGCTGCGATCACGTGGTACTACATCGGCGACATCTCCTACGGCACCGGCCTGGCCGACCAGGCCGCGATCGGCAAGCTCAGCGCCGCGATCATGCTGGGCTCCGGCGGTGCGTTCATCCTGTCGCTGGTCAACTCCTTCAAGCGCGTGGTCAGCCCCGGTCTGGTGCTGGCCTTCGCCGCCGCGGAGGGTGTGGCGCTCGGCGCGCTGAGCAAGGCGTTCGAGGCGTGGTACGGCGGCGGCATCGTGATGACCGCGATGCTCGGCACCTTCGGCGCCCTGGCGGGCACGCTGGCGACCTACCGCTTCTTCGACATCAAGGTCGGCGGCAAGTTCCGCACCTTCGTGATCGCCGGCATGTTCGGCATGGTGGGGCTCAGCCTGCTCTCCTTCGTCCTCAGCATGTTCGGCATCGACACCGGGCTGTTCGGCACCGGCGGGCTCGGCCTGGTCACCGCGATCATCGGGCTCACCCTCGGCGTCTTCATGCTGATCCTCGACTTCGACTTCGTCGAGAACGGCATCGCCGCCGGGCTGCCCGAGCGTGAGTCCTGGCGGGCCGCCTTCGCCCTGACCGTGAGCCTGGTCTGGATCTACACCAACCTGCTGCGCATCCTCGCGATCCTGCGCGGCGACTGACCCGACGCAAGCACCGACGACGCCCCCGGCACCCTCGTGGTCCGGGGGCTTCGTCGTCCCCCGCGCCGCTCGTGGCGCTCGCGAGTCCGCCGCGCCGTCTGTGACGCGTCGGCTCACCGTCTGCGACGCGTCAGCCCACTGTCTGCGACGCCTCGGCGGACTCGACCTCGTCGGGCGACTCCACATCGCCCTGCTGCTGCCGGCCGCGGTGCCGCAGCCGCACCCAGCGGCCGCGGAGGCCGCGCTGGTCGCCGCTGACCTCCGTGCCGTCCAGCTCGGTGCCGGGGTGCCGGACCGCCTCGACGGCGGCGTTGGCCACCGGCAGCACCACCGCGCGCTCGCGGTGCGCCCGCTCGACCTCCTCGTCGGGGAGCAGCCCGAGTGCGGCCAGCACCGAGGGCAGCAGCACCGAGGCCAGCGCGCGGTAGCCGTCGGCCGACGGGTGGAAGCGGTCGGGGCCGAACAGGATGGCCGGCGCGGCAGCGAACTCCGGGCCGAGGATCGAGCCGAGAGACACCGAGCGGCCGCCCGCCTCGACCACCGCGATGGTCTGCGCGGCCGCCAGCCGGCGCGACCACGAGCGGGCCACCTGCTTCAGCGGCGGGGCGATCGGCTGGATGGTGCCGAGGTCGGGGCAGGTGCCGACCACGACGACGGACTCGGCCTGCCGGAGCCGGCGTACCCCCTCGCCGAGATGGCGCACCGAGGCCGAGGGCAGCACCGTGTGGGTGACGTCGTTGGCGCCGATCAGGATCACCGCCACGTCGGGCGTCGTCTTCAGCGCCTGGTCGATCTGGGCGCCGAGGTGGGAGGACTGCGCGCCGACCACGGCGTACTCCCGCAGGTGGACGCGGCGATCGGCAGCCTCGGCCACGCCGGAGGCGAGCAGCGCTCCGGGCGTCTCCTCGACGCGGTGCACGCCGTATCCCGCGGCGCTGGAGTCGCCGAAGAGGGCGATCCGGATGGCGGGCCCGGGGCGACCCCGGCCGTACCACCCGGTGGCGTCGGGAGGGGGGCCGTCCTTCGGCTCGCCGATGGTGCGCCGGGCCAGGCCGGCCTCCGCTCGGAGCAGGCCGTAGATCGCGGCGCCGGCAGCAGAGAGCCCGCCTCCGCCGTAGACCGCAGCGGAGGCGAGCTTGCGCGCAGCGGCCGCCTTCCCCATGACTTCCACTGTACGGATGCCCGAGGGGGCCTCGCAGGCGGTTAGGTTGAGGTCGTGCAGTACGTCGACTCGCTCCTGGACCTGATCGGCCACACCCCGCTGCTGCGTCTGTCGCGGTCGCTCGACCTGCCGGAGGGCTGTGGGACCGCCGAGCGTGGGCCGCTGGTGCTCGCCAAGGTGGAGTACCTCAACCCCGGCGGCTCGGTGAAGGACCGGATCGCGGTCCGGATGATCGACGCCGCGGAGGAGTCGGGCGAGCTCGGGCCGGGCGGGGTGATCGTGGAGCCGACGTCGGGCAACACCGGCATCGGGCTGGCGATGGTCGCCCAGGAGCGCGGCTACCGCTGCATCTTCGTGTGCCCCGACAAGGTCAGCGAGGACAAGCAGAACGTGCTGCGCGCCTACGGCGCCGAGGTGGTGGTCTGCCCGACGGCGGTCCCGCCGGAGCACCCCGACTCCTACTACAACGTCAGCGACCGGCTGGTCCGCGAGACGCCCGGCGCCTGGAAGCCCGACCAGTACTCCAACCCGCACAACCCGCGGTCGCACTACGAGACCACGGGTCCCGAGCTGTGGGAGCAGACCGAGGGCCGGATCACCCACTTCGTCGCGGGCGTCGGCACCGGGGGGACGATCACGGGCACCGGCCGCTACCTCAAGGAGCGCAACGCCGGGGTCCAGATCGTCGGGGCCGACCCGGCGGGATCGGTCTACTCCGGCGGCACCGGCCGCCCCTACCTGGTCGAGGGGGTGGGCGAGGACTTCTGGCCCTCGACCTACGACCGTGACGTCGCCGACCGGATCATCGAGGTCTCCGACGCCGACTCGTTCGCGATGACCCGCCGCCTGGCACGCGAGGAGGGCCTGCTGGTGGGCGGGTCGTCGGGGATGGCGGCCTACGCCGCCGCGCAGCTGGCGCGCGAGCTGGCCGGTACGCCGGCGGGTGACGACGCGGTGATCGTGGTGCTGCTGCCCGACTCCGGGCGGGGCTACCTCTCCAAGGTCTTCAGCGACTCGTGGCTCGCCCAGTACGGCTTCTCCGTCGACGCGGGCGACGCGGGCGCCCGCACGGTGGGCGAGGTGCTGCGCGGCAAGTCCGGGACGCTGCCCGACCTGGTGCACACCCATCCCGGCGAGACGATCGCCGAGGCGATCGCCATCCTCCAGGAGTACGGCGTGTCCCAGATGCCCGTGGTCCGCGCCGAGCCGCCGATCGTCGCGGCCGAGGTGGCCGGGTCGGTCTCCGAGCGGGCCCTGCTCGACGCGCTCTTCGCCGGCGACGCGCGGCTCACCGACAGCGTCGAACAGCACATGTCGCCACCGCTTCCGACGATCGGCGCCTCCGAGCCCGCCCAGGCGGCGGTGCGGATGCTGGAGGGCGCCGACGCCGTGCTCGTCCACGACGACGGAAAGCCGGTCGGCGTGCTCACCCGCCAGGACCTGCTCGCCTTCCTGGCCCAGGGCTGAGCGCGGTCCACCGGAGCTGCGCGTGAGGTCACGGCGGTGGGCTCGACCGCTGCTCGCGCTGGCGATCGTGACCGCCCTGGCGGGGGCGACCGCGATGGTGTTCCTCGGCGGCGGAGCGGGCGGTGGTCCGCGTCGCGACGGCGCGTTCACGTCGTCGGCCGACGCGACGGGGTGCCCACAGGGAGGGTCGCTCGACGAGGCCCGTCGGGCAGCGGTCTGCACGGGGGTCGACCTGGCGCCCGCGCAGCGCGGCTTCGTGCCTCAGGGGCTGGTCGTCGCCGATGGTGTCGCGTTCGTGTCGGGCTATCGCGAGGGTGAGCTCGGCCATCGCTTCTGCCAGCTCCTGGTGGCCGACACCGCCACCGGCGAGACGTCGGCGTTCCGGCGTCGGGTGACGGGGTCGGTGGGTGGGCCGGGCGGGGAGCGGATCGTGTGCCGGCACGGCGGCGGTCTGGCCCTCGGCCCGGAGGGGCTGTGGCTGGCCGAGACCGGCCGGCTGTGGCTGCTCGACCCGGCGGCCCTGGCCCGCGGTGCGGACCCGGTGCGGCGGGTGTGGCGGCTGGACCGTCCGGTGCGGGGCTCCGCGCTCGCGCGACGCCCGGGACGGCTCGCGGTCGTCGGGTGGGCGGCGCACCGGCGGTCCTGGGTGCACTGGGTGCGGGTGCGCGACCTGCTGGCCGACGGCGTCACCCGGGTCGGTCCCGGCGGCGGCCCCGGAGCCGTCGTACCGGCAGCGGCGCGGCGGGTGCCCAGCCGGGTGCAAGGGGCTGCGTGGCGGCCCGGCGGCCTGCTTCTGGCCAGGTCGACGACGTTCTGCGGCGAGCTGGTGTCCCGCCGACTGGGCACTCGCGGCTTCTTCCCGGGAGCCGAGGGCATCACCTTCTCCGGTGGCCGGCTCTGGCTGGTGAGCGAGGCGGGTGCCGGCGTCTACCAGCGGCAGGGCGGTCGCCCGGACCTGCCGACGCTGATGTCGGTGAGGCCCGGCGACCTCCCCGGCTCCGACGGGTGCGGCTGGAGCTGAGGGTGGCTCCGCGGCGCCGTCAGTGGCCGTCGCCGCGGAACGCCGGCGGTGTGCCCGCGCCGCCCGAGGGCGAGAACGTCACCGTCATCGACTCGCTGACGAGGTAGGCCATGCCCACGGTGCACTCGGAGGCCTGGAGCTTCAGGGTCCGCTTGCCCCGGGCGACCTTGGCGCCACCGATCGTCGTCGCCGAGGCCTCACGCACGGAGTTGTTGACGAGCCGGGCGATCCCAGTGGCGGTGGCGACCTTGCCGTCGACGAGGATCCGCACCGCGAGCGCCGCGGGGTCCGGGTCATCGCCGTCGCGCGCGGCGTTCACCTGGCCGTTGAGGACGATCTTCCCGGCCGCCGGAGCTGCGAAGGTGCGCTTCATGACGGTGACGTAGGGGCAGGAGTCGAAGTTGTCGAAGTCCGTGTCGGAGCCCCAGTACTGCACCTTGCTCAGCTGCTTGGCGTGGTAGCCGTCGACCTTGTCGGCGTTGCCGGCGGCGAAGAGGCCCTTGGCCGCCGTCGGGGCCGCCATGGCCACGACGCCTCCGGTCAGGGCGGCCACGGCGGCAACGGTGACCTGGCGGTGGTGGGGACGCATCGGGTCTTCCTCTCGTCGGCGCCGGCGCCTGCGGCCGGCGTTCTGGGGAGGATAGGGCGAGCGGGCGGCGTACGCATCGGACCGGCGCCTCCGGAGGAGCCGAGCGGTCGCCCTACGATCGACGCGTGGACGTGGCCGGCAGCACCTTGGTCTTCCTCGTGGCTGCGGCACTCATGGCCGGCTTCGTCGACGCTGTCGTGGGCGGTGGCGGGCTGGTCCAGCTGCCCGCGCTGGTGGTCGGGCTGCCGTCCGCGGCGCCGGTGCAGATCCTGGCGACCAACAAGCTCGCCTCGATCTGCGGCACCTCGGTGGCGGCCGGCACCTACTATCGCCGGGTCCGCCCCGACCCGCGCACCTTCGGGCCGCTGATGGCGCTGGCGTTCGTCGGGTCGCTGGCGGGCGCGGCGGTGGCCAGCCGGATCCCACGGGAGGCCTTCGAGCCGATCGTCGTCGTGGCGCTCGTGGTGGTCGGGGTCGTGGTGGTGCTGCGGCCGGAGCTCGGTGAGCGGACCGCGCTGCGCTTCCAGGGACGTCGTCACGTGGCGGCGGCGATGGCCACGGGTGCGGTGATCGGGTTCTACGACGGTGCGCTCGGCCCCGGCACCGGGTCGTTCCTGGTGTTCGCGCTGGTCGGTCTGCTGGGCTACGCGTTCGTCGAGGCGTCGGCCAAGGCCCGCCTGGCCAACTGGGCGACCAACCTCGCGGCGCTGTGCGTGTTCGTCCCGCAGGGGGCGGTGCTCTGGAAGGTCGGGCTGGCGATGGGGGCGGCGAACCTGGTGGGCGGCTATCTCGGCGCGCACGGCGGTCGCGCGCGGGTCGCGGTTCGTCCGGGGTTCTTCGTGGTGGTGGTGGCCGCGTTCGTGGTGCGGATCGGCGGCCAGGTGCTCGGTGTCTGGTGACCGCTACCGCACCGTCGCGCGGGAGGCGGTGGCCGAGATCGAGGTGAAGCGGTCGCGCTTCCGCTGTCGGGTGGTGCGGGTGGCCTCCGAGGCGGGCGCGCGGGCGGTGGTGGAGGAGGAGCGGCGGGCGCACTGGGACGCTCGGCACCACTGCTCGGCCTTCGTGGTCGGCCCCGGGGCGAGCTGCAGCGGTCCAGCGACGACGGGAGCCGGCAGGCACCGCGGGGCGCCGATGCTGGAGGTGCTGCTCGGGGCCGAGGTCAGCGACGTGGTCGCGGTGGTCACCCGGTGGTTCGGTGGCGTGCTGCTCGGGGCCGGGGCCTGGTCGGGCCTACGGCGACGCGGTCCGCGCCGGGCTCGACGAGGCGGGCGTGCTGGTCCGCGAGCGTCAGCAGGAGTACGCCGTCGCGCTCGACCACGCCGAGGCGGGGCGGGTCGAGAGCGCGCTGCGCACCCGGGGCGTGGCGGTCCTGGGGGTCGACTACGCCGCCCTCGCAACCCTGCGGGTCGGCGTACCGCCCGCGGAGGCGGCGTCCCTCACCGGATGGCTCGCCGAGCTCACCGGCGGCACCGCCTCACCCCTCCTCCTCGGCGAGCAGTGGGTGGACCTTCCCGATTGACCATCGTGTGCTGCGTTCGGCCCCACCGCACGGCGTGTCGCGGGGCCTTCTGCAGCAAACGATCGCGGAACCGCGGGTCGTAGGCTGGCGGCATGAGCATCCCCGTGTCGCTGGACCGGCTGGCCGAGGCGCTGACGGAGTTCGGGCCGGGCTACCTGATGACGGTGTCCGGCGACGGGCGGGTCAAGGTCGTCACCGTGGAGCCCACGGTGCTCGACGGTGTCCTCCTGGTGGTCGGGCCGGGGCGGGGGAGCGTGGCCAACATCGCGGCCAACCCCCAGGTCACGCTGGCCTTCCCGCCCGCCGAGGCCCATGGCTTCACGCTGCTGGTCGACGGGACGGCGAGCGTCGCGGGCGACGACGTACACGTGGCGCCGAGCGGCGCGGTCCTGCATCGCCCCTCGGCCCACAGCGACGGCCCACCCGCTCCGGGGATCGCGGCCGGCACCGAGTCTCCGACGGTGCGGCGACGACTGCCACCCCCTCTGAGATAGTCCGACGTTCGCACCATTTCCCCGCCGAAAGTGGTGCCGAACGCACCTGGAAACTATCGACAAGGCCAGAGGAGCCGACAAGGGTCAGAGGAGGTAGACCAGGCCGGGGCCCTCGTCGCGGTAGGGCAGGCCGACGGAGTCGAGAGCCGGCGTCCAGGAGCCGGTGCAGGTCGGGTCGGAGCCCTCGAAGCCGTGGTCCGCGGTGAGCAGGAAGGTCACGTCGTCGAGCACGCCGAGCCCCTCGAGATGGTCGAGGAACGCCGACAGCCGGGCGTCGGACTGCCGCAGCGAGTCACGCGCCATCGCCGAGCGCGGGCCGCCGCCGTGGTGACCGGCATCCGTGACGACGTTGGCCCACCAGGTCAGCACCGGCGCCGCGGCGGGTCGGCCCACAGGTCCATCATCTGCTGCAGCCCGAGGTCGTCGACGCGCACGCCCCAGCGGAAGTAGTCGTCGGAGAGGTACGCCGGGTCCCCGAGGAACGGCGAGACCGTCGGGTCGGGCAGCGCGTCGTCGAGGGCGTCGGCACCGCTCTCGCCCGAGGCGCGGATCAGCGCCATGGTGGCGTAGTCGGCGCCGCGGTCGATCGCCTCGTCCACGCTCGCGGTGCGCACCCGCTCGGCCGGGCCGAGGTGGTCGGCCACCATCTCGAAGATCGTCCGCGCGCCCGGCCGCAGCCAGTCGGCCGACCGGTGCCAGGTGCTCTGGTCGTTGGGCACCACCCGCTCGCCGGTCGCCCGGTCGTAGTAGACGTTGCCCATCACGCCGTGTCGCCCGGGTCCGACGCCGGTGAGGATCGCGGTGTGGTTGGTCAGCGTGATGCTCGGGAACTCCGCGACCGCGCCGCCGCGCAGCGCGAGCCCCTCGCTCGACCAGCCGTGCGACTCCGGGGAGCTCGCCGGTCTCCGCGAGGTGCAGCACCTCGCCGCAGTGGCCGCCGTCCCAGAGGATGCCGACCACGTGGGTGCGCGGCGCCGCGGCGTCGTACCACTCCGTGCGCGGCCGCCCGTCGAGTGCGGCACCGTGGGCGTCCCGCAGCCCCTCCAGCGGTACGCCGGCCAGGTGCGCCAGCGTCGGCCCCACGTCGACCAGCCGGGCGTGGTCGTCGACGTAACCCAGCCGCTGCACGCCCGCGCCGCTGAGGATGAACGGGGCCCGGGACTGGATGGCGTCGAGCGAGCCGTGCTCGCCGACGTGCCCGCCCTCGTCGGGGAAGTAGTGCCGCGGGCTGTGCACGATCGCCAGGTCGGGGCTCCGGTCGGGGTCGGCGAAGAAGGACAGCAGCCGCCGGGCGGCCAGCGGGTAGGCGTTGTCCGTCGACCGCTTCGGCGACGGGTCGGCCAGCTCGCGCTCATAGGGGAGGAACGCCAGCGGGTCCTCGCCGCCGATCGGGTTCTCCCCGGCCACGACCTCCGCCGGCCCGTCGAGATGGAACCGCACCCGGCCCACGCTGTTGGCGGCGAAGGGGACCCGGCCGTCCGGCCCGTCCTCCACCCAGCAGACCAGGTCGACGATGTCGGCCAGCTCCGGCCGGCACAGGGCCTCGACGAACGCCTCGCGTGACATGGCTGCACCCTAGGACACGCGCGCGGCTAGCCTGACCCCGTGCACCCCTGGAGCCCCTTCTGGCTGAGCGCCATGCTCGACCTCGAGGCCGGCTCGTTCGAGCGCGGGGTGGCGTTCTGGCGGGGCGTCACGGGCTTCGCGCTCTCGCCCACCCGCGGCGCCCGGGGAGAGTTCGCCACCCTGATGCCGCCCACGGGCGATGACTACCTGCGGGTCCAGCGGCTCGACGACGGTCCCGGCCGGGTGCACCTCGACGTCCACGTCGCCGACCCGCGGGCGGCCGCGGACCGGGCCGTCGGGCTGGGTGCTGCCGAGCTCGCGGACCGGGGCTACGTGGTGTTGCGCTCGCCCGGTGGATTCGAGTTCTGCTTCGTCTCGCACCCGGCGAGCGTCCGCCCGACGCCGACGACCTGGCCGGACGGTCACCACAGCATGGTCTACCAGGTCTGCCTGGACCTGCCGCGGTCGTCGTACGACGTCGAGGCGGCGTTCTGGGCCGGGGTCTTCGAGGCCAGCCCGGAGGTGCTGGCGCGGCGCCCTGAGTTCGCCTGGCTGCGCCCCGACCGTCAGCTGGCCCTCGACGTGCTTCTCCAGCGCACCGACGACGAGGAGGGTCCCGTCACCGCCCACCTCGATCTCGGCACCACCGACCGCGAGGCGGAGGTGGCGCGCCACCTGGCACTGGGCGCCGTCGCCGACCCGGACGAGGAGTTCTGGACCGTGCTCACCGACCCGACGGGACGCCGCTACTGCGTGACGACCCGCGACCCGGCCACCGGGCGGCTCACATGACCGCGACCCATCCGCTCTGGCGGCCGTTCGACCCGCCCGACGAGGAGGCGATCGCCGCGGTCCGACTCCCGAGCTGGCAGCCCGAGCAGATCACTGTCGTCGACCCCGACCCGGCCTGGCCCGCCGAGTTCGAGCGGGTCCGGGCAATGGTCGAGGAGGCGCTCGGCGACGACGCCCTCGACGTCGTCCACGTGGGCTCGACCTCCGTGCCGGGGCTGGCCGCCAAGGACGTCATCGACGCCGAGCTCACGGTGGCCGACTCGGCCGACGAGGACGCCTACGTCCCGCGCCTGGAGGCCGCCGGCTTCCAGCTCGGATCCGCGAGCCGGACTGGGAGGAGCACCGACTGCTGCGTCACCACGACCCGCGCACCAACCTGCACGTCTTCTCCGCGGGCGCGGTCGAGCCGCAGCGGACCACGGCGTTCCGCGACTGGCTGCGCGCGCATCCCGACGACCGCGACGCCTACGCCGCCCACAAGCGGCAGGTCGCGACGCAGGGGTTCACCGACGGGATGCTCTACAACAACGCCAAGGCGGCCTTCGTCTACGACCTCTACGAGAAGATCTTCGCCGCCGACCCGCGGCATCCGCACGACCCGCACCCGCGAGGGTGAGGCTCACCGCGGGGTGATCGTGCCGCTGAGCATCGGCTGCCAGGGCAGGGCGGCCTCGGCGATCACGCGGTCGAGTCCGTCCGCCTGCTCCTGAGGGATCGTGGTCAGCCGGCGGGTGCCGAGGTCGACGTAGCAGTTGAGCGCCTCCATCGCGGCGGACACCTCGCCGTGCGTGTGGTTGGCCAGATAGCTCATCAGGTGGATCATCCGGCCGGTCCGGCCGAGCAGCCGCACACCGACGGACACCTCGTCGCCGACCGCGACCTCGCGGCGGTAGGTCAGGTGCTGCTCCAAGGCGAAGACGCCGCCGATGCCGCGCTGCGCCAGGTCCGACCCCAGCCCGACCTGCTCGAAGACCACCCACTCGGCGTCGTCGAGGATGCCGAGGTAGTGCCGGACGTTGAGGTGGCCGTTCTCGTCGCCGTACTCCGGCGGCACCACCAGGCGGTCCCCGCAGGGCAGCGCGCCCACCTCGTCGTACGTCGGCCACCGTCCCATGCCCGTGATGGTAGGGGGCGCCTAGGGTGAGCCTCATGGGCGAACCCACGACGCACAAGCAGGACCCGCCGCTGGCCGCCGACGAGGTGACCACGCTGCGATCGTTCCTCGACTTCTACCGCGCCACGCTCCGCCGGCAGGCCGAGGGACTCACCGCCGAGCAGCTGGCCACGACGCTCCCGCCCACCACGATGACGCTCGGCGGGATGCTCAAGCACCTCGCCGTCGTCGAGGAGGGCTGGCTGGTCGAGACGTTCGGTGGCGACGAGCTCGGCGAGCCCTGGGCGTCGGTCGACTGGGAGGCCGACCGTGACTGGGAGTGGCACACGGCGGCTGACGACGAGCCGGCGTACCTCTTCGAGCTCTACGACCGCGCCATCGCCACCGCCGACGCCCGCATCGACGAGGCGCTGCGCGGCGCCGGCCTCGACGCGCTGTCGGTGCGGCCGGGGCGCCGCACCGGCGAGCCCTTCTCGCTGCGGTGGATCCTGGTCCACCTGATCGAGGAGTACGCCCGGCACGCGGGCCACGCCGACCTGCTCCGCGAGAGCATCGACGGGCTCGTCGACCTCTGAGGGGGCTGGCGGTCAGAGCCGCTCGCCGACGTAGCTCAGCGTGAGCTGCTCCAGGGTGAGGTCGATCGAGCAGGCGGTGCCGGTGCCGAGCCCGGCCGTGTCGATGCTGCAGAAGTTGTTGAACTGGATGGAGTAGGGCTCACCCTCGGTGAGGTAGCCGACGACGTCGCCCTCCCGGCTGCCGACCAGCGGCACCGTCGCGTTGCGCTGGGAGTCCGCAGAGAGCACGTGGTCGTCGAAGACGAACTGGCCTCCGGAGAAGGAGATCGAGATCTTGGCGTTGACGTCGTCGATGAGGCCACCGGGCTCGGTCAGCTCGCCGTCCCAGCTCGCCCTCCAGTGGATGTTGTAGTAGCCCTCGGCCGGGGCCGAGTAGGTGCCGGACGTGGCGATGACGCCGGCCTCGGTGTCCTCGGCGATGCCGCCGTTGATCGCTCCGGTGAGCCTGACGCGGTAGCCCGGGGGCTGATGTCGGCGGAGTAGCCGGCGCTGCTGGTGGCCGTGGAGTTCGGCCCGTGGTGGGCGTAGACGCTGCTCGGGGGCGCGTCCATCGAGAGCAGCAGGTCGACGTCGGGTGGCGTCTCGTCGGCCGAGGGGCTCATCGGGGCGCTCGCCGACCCTGTCGTCGAGCCGGTCGGGCTCGTCGACCTCGCGGGGCCGGAGGCACCTGGGGTGCGCTGGCCGTCGGAGGGCGCGTCGCTCGCCGCCACCGACACCGTGACGGTCTCCGTCGGCGCCCCGGCGGAGTCATCGCCACCGCCACCGCCGCCGCAGCCGGCGGCCAGCAGGGCGAGCGCGAGCACGCCGGCGTGCCGCAGCGTGAGAGTGGTGCGGCGCATCGGCCACCGCCTCGGCTGTCGGGGGCCTCCGAGCCGGCCCGGGTCGGTGGCCCGAGGCTAGCGAAGACCTTGGGGGTCCGCAGTAGCGTGAGTCCGTGACTCAGACACCTCCGACGACCGCCACCGTCGGGGAGCTCCGCGCCTCCGGCCACGAGCAGAAGCACCTGCGCGACGAGCTCCGCGACAACCTGCTCGACAGGCTGCGAGCAGGCGAGGACCCCTGGCCCGGCCTGCACGGCTTCGAGGACACCGTCATCCCGCAGCTCGAGCGGGCGCTGATCGCCGGCCACGACGTCGTGCTGCTGGGCGAGCGCGGGCAGGGCAAGACCCGCCTGCTGCGCACCCTGGTCGGGCTGCTCGACGAGTGGACTCCGGTGATCGCAGGCTCCGAGCTGGGCGAGCACCCCTTCGACCCGATCAGCCCCGAGTCCCGCCGCCGGGCGGCCGAGCTCGGTGACGACCTGCCGATCGGCTGGCGGCACCGCAGCGAGAGGTACGCCGAGAAGCTGGCCACGCCCGACACCTCGGTCGCCGACCTGATCGGCGACGTCGACCCGATGAAGGTCGCCGAGGGGCGGACCCTGGGCGACCCCGAGACGATCCACTTCGGACTGATCCCGCGCAGCCACCGCGGCATCGTCGCGATCAACGAGCTGCCCGACCTCGCGGAGCGGATCCAGGTCGCGATGCTCAACGTGATGGAGGAGCGCGACATCCAGATCCGCGGCTACGTCCTGCGGCTGCCGCTCGACGTGCTCGTGGTCGCCAGCGCCAACCCCGAGGACTACACCAACCGCGGCCGGATCATCACCCCGCTCAAGGACCGCTTCGGCGCGGAGATCCGCACCCACTATCCCGTGCAGATCGAGGACGAGGTGGCGGTCATCCGCCAGGAGGCCCACCTCGTCGCCGAGGTCCCCGACTTCCTGGTCGAGATCCTGGCCCGCTTCACCCGCGCGCTGCGGGAGTCCTCGGCGGTCGACCAGCGCTCGGGGGTCTCCGCGCGGTTCGCCATCGCGGGCGCCGAGACGACGGCGGCGGCGGCGCTCCACCGCGCCACGTCCCAGGGGGAGGACCAGGGCGTGGCCCGGTTGGTCGACCTCGAGGCCGCGGTCGACGTGCTCGGCGGCAAGGTCGAGTTCGAGACCGGTGAGGAGGGTCGTGAGGCCGAGATCCTCACGCACCTGCTGCGCACGGCCACCGCCGAGACCGTCCGCCAGCACCTGCGGGGCATCGACTTCGCGCTGCTCGTGGACGCGATCGAGGCCGGCGCGCTGGTCACCACCGGCGAGCAGGTCGCCGCCCGCGACTTCCTGGCCGGCCTGCCGGTGCTGGGCGAGTCCGACCTCTACGACCAGGTGATGGACCGCCTCGACGCCCAGACCGACGGCGCCCGCGCCTCGGCGCTCGAGCTGGCGCTCGAGGGGCTCTACCTCGCCCGCAAGATCGGCAAGGACTCGGCGGGCGGTGAGACGGTCTATGGCTGAGCGCGTCGCCGAGATCGGCGCCCGTCGCTTCGCGGTGACCGCGGGCGCCGGCACCCTGCGAGCGGCGGAGGGGGTGACCCTGCCCCACGCGTGGACCGACGAGGGCGTCTCGGTGGTCACCGACTTCACCGGCGCCCACCTGCTCCACCTGGCGGTCGCCGCCTGCGTCCTCAACGACCTCTATCGCGAGGCGGCGGAGGCGGGCGTGCTGCTCCACGGCGTCGAGGTCCGCGCCGACGGCGACTTCGACGCCGACACCTGGTCCTCCAATGGCATCGGGTACGCCGTCCGGCTGGACACCTCGGCCGGCGACGACGAGGTCGCCGCGTTGCTCGCGCGCGTCGACGAGGTCGCCGAGATCCCCCGCACGGTGCGGGCGGGAGCGTCGGTGCGCCGGGTGAAGGACTGAGCCCGATGTCCCGGGCGAGCGGGCGCGACCATCGGTCCCGCTACGGCCGCTACGCCGGCGGCGACCCGCTGGCGCCCCCGGTCGACCTCGCCGAGGCGCTCGACGCGATCGGCCAGGACGTGATGGCCGGCTACAGCGCCGAGCGGGCGATGCAGGAGTTCCTGCGCCGCGGCGGGCGCGAGCAGCGCGGCCTCGACGACCTGGCCCGCCGGGTCGCCGAGCGGCGCCGCGAGCTCACCCGGCAGCACTCCCTCGACGGCACCCTCCAGCAGGTCAAGGAGCTGCTCGACCGGGCGGTCCTCGAGGAGCGCAAGCAGCTGGCCCGCGACGTGACCATGGACGACGGCGACCGGGCGCTGCGGGAGATGCAGCTCGACAACCTGCCCGCCTCCACCGCCGCTGCGGTCACCGAGCTGTCGTCGTACGACTGGCAGAGCGGGGACGCCCGCGAGGCCTATGAGCAGATCAAGGACCTGCTCGGCCGCGAGCTGCTCGATCAGCGCTTCGCCGGCATGAAGCAGGCGCTGGAGAACGCCACCGACGAGGACCGCGCCGCCGTCCAGGAGATGCTGTCCGACCTCAACGACCTGCTCGAGGCGCACGCACGCGGCGAGGACACCGACGAGCAGTTCCGCGAGTTCATGGACAAGCACGGCGACTTCTTCCCCGAGGACTCGCAGAGCGTCGACGAGCTCCTCGATGCCCTCGCCGCGCGTTCGGCCGCCGCCCAGCGGATGCTCAGCTCCATGTCACCCGACCAGCGGGCCGAGCTCGAGGCGCTGGCCGGCCAGGCGTTCGGGTCGCCGCAGCTGATGGAGTCGCTGAGCCGCCTCGACGGCAACCTCCGCTCGCTGCGGCCCGGCGAGGACTGGGACGGCTCGGAGCAGTTCAGCGGCGAGCAGGGGCTCGGGCTGGGCGACGGCACCGGCGTCCTGCAGGACCTCGCCGAGCTCGACGCGCTCTCCGAGCAGCTCTCGCAGTCCTACGGCGGCGCGCGGCTCGACGACGTCGACCTCGACGCGCTGCGCCGCCAGCTCGGTGAGGACGCCGCCGTCGACGCCCGCACCCTCCAGGAGCTGGAGCGCGCGCTGCGTGACCACGGGCTGCTGCGTCGCGGCACCGACGGGCAGCTCCGGCTCTCGCCCAAGGCGATGCGCCAGCTCGGCAAGGCGCTGCTGCGCGACGTCGCGGAGCGGTCCTCGGCGCGGCAGGGGGAGCGCGACGTGCGGCTGGCCGGCGCGGCGGGGGAGAGGTCCGGGGCCACCCGCGCCTGGGAGTTCGGCGACACCGAGCCGTGGGACGTCACGCGCACCGTCGGCAACGCCGTACGCCGGGTGGTCGGTGAGGGCGGCGACCCCCGCGGCGGCGTCCGGCTCACCGTCGACGACGTCGAGGTGGTCGAGACCGAGGCGCGCACCCAGGCGGCGGTCGCGCTGCTGGTCGACACGTCGTTCTCGATGGCGATGGACGGCCGCTGGGTGCCGATGAAGCGCACCGCCCTGGCGCTGCACACGCTGATCCGCTCGCGGTTCCGGGGCGACCACCTCCAGCTGGTCGGCTTCGGGCGTCACGCCCAGGTGATGGACATCGAGGAGCTGACCGCGCTGGACGCCCGCTGGGACAAGGGCACCAACCTGCACCACGGGCTGCTGCTCGCCAACCGGCACTTCCGCAAGCACCCCAACGCGCAGCCGGTGCTGCTGGTGGTCACCGACGGCGAGCCGACCTCCCATCTCGAGTCCGACGGCGAGGTGTTCTTCGCCTACCCACCGCACCCGCTGACCATCGCCCACGCGGTGCGCGAGCTCGACGCCGCCGCTCGGCTCGGCGCCCAGACGACGTTCTTCCGGCTGGGTGAGGACCCCGGTCTGGCCAGGTTCGTGCAACAGATGGCCGACCGGGTCGACGGCCGGGTCATCGCCCCCGAGCTCGACGATCTCGGCGCCGCCGTGGTCGGCTCCTACCTCGGCTCGCGCGGCCCGGCGGCCTACTCCGAGGGTGGCGGGGGGGGCGGTCGCGGCGTCTGGGTGGGTGACTGACCGGGGCGTCGCTCGTTGATCCCGGGCCCGGATGTCGGTACAAAGGGCCGCGAGCGGGGGTTGCTCCGAGGAGACATGGGGATCCGATGAGGCTACGCCGCGGCGCCGCCGCGCTGCTGTGGGCCGCCCTCGTGCCGGTCTCCCTGGTCCTGGTCGCCGTGCCGACCCTCTCCTACGCCGACCTCGGCCGGCAGCCGGCCGCCGCGCCGGCCCAGTCGCATGCCTTCGCGCCGTGGCTGCGGCTGGCCGACGGCCGCATCCTCACGGCCGGCGGCTACACCGCGGCGCCCGATCCCGGGGTCGCGTGGCAGCTGCGGTGGTTCACCGACGCCACCGAGATCTACGATCCGGCGACGGACAGCTGGTCGAGCGCGGCGCCGTTGCCGGGCGGCGTACGCAGCCAGCAGCAGGGGGTCGTGCTGGCCGACGGCCGGGTGCTGATGGTCGGTGGTCGGCACCGCTGGTCCGGCGGGCTCACCTGGTGGTCGGCGATCTACGACCCCGTCGCCGACGCCTGGCACCGCACCCAGCGCCTGCCACGGGCCCGGTCGGTTCGCGCCCTGGTGGCGCTCCCGGACGGCCGGGTGCTGGCCACGGGTGGCGTCGACGCCGTCTTCGACCCGGCGGACGAGACGTGGAGCCCCGCGTCCTATCCCCGCGGGAGTCTCGGGACCCAACCGCTGGCGCTCCCGGACGGGCGGGTCTTCACGACCCTCAGGACCGACCGCGGGTTCGCCGACATGGTCTACGACCCCGACACCAACAGGCTGCGCGGCCTCGGGGTGCGCTCGACCCGCGGGCTGGCTGCGGTGCTCGGCGACGGGCGGGTGCTGTCGGTCCGGGCAGGTGAGTCCCGCCTGTTCGACCCGGTGACCGACACCTGGGCCGACGCGGCGCCGTTGCGCTACCCCGGCGACCGGATCGTCGCCCTCGACTCGGGCCGGGTGCTGGTGTGGCGCGCCGACGGCGGTGACTGGCCGCACGGGGCGTGGGCCTACCACCCCGCCAGCGACTCCTGGCGGCTCGAGCCCAGCCCGGGCGACGCGGCAGGGGTGGTCGCCACGCCGGGCGACCGGCTGCTGGTGGGGGCCTATGCCCAGGGGCCGAGCGACGCCGACTGGCCATGGACCGCCAACGCCCTGGTCTACGCCGACGGGGTGCCGTCGGTTCCGCGGGAGGTCACCGTGGGGGCCGAGCCGGACCGGCTCACGGTCGCGTGGCAGGCGCCGGCCCGGACCGGGAGAGGCCCGGTGACCGGCTACGACGTCAGCTATGCCGAGCGCTCCGCGCCCGACGAGGTGGGAACCCGGAAGACGGTCCGGCTTCCCGCGGCGGCACGGTCCTTCGAGGTGGCCACCGCCGTGCCGACGGCCTTCGGCACCACCGTCGAGGTCGTCGCGGTCAACGCTCGCGGGCGGTCCGAGGGCGTGCTGGTCTCCGGACGCGCGACCGCGCGGGCCTGCACGATCACCGGCACCCCCGGGCCCGACGTGCTGGTGGGCAC
Organism: Nocardioides sp.; assembly: GCF_041393715.1. Lineage (GTDB taxonomy): Bacteria > Actinomycetota > Actinomycetes > Propionibacteriales > Nocardioidaceae > Nocardioides. Next base: position 310,703 of record NZ_JAWKJQ010000002.1, read on the forward strand.
CCCCGGCGACGACGTGATCTGCGGCCTCGAGGGCGACGACGTCATCGACGGTCGCGGCGGTGACGACGTGCTCCGCGGCGGGGCCGGGGTCGACGTACTGCGGTTCAGCGGTGGCGGCGGGCCGGTGAGCGTCAACCTCACCCGCGGCACGGCGACCGGGCGCGGGTCGGACAGCGTCGCCGAGGTCGAGGTGGTGGTCGGGACGCCGTTCGCCGACGTGCTGACCGGCAACCTCGACACGGTGTTGCTGCGGGGGCGGGCCGGCGACGACCAGCTCTCGGGCGCGAGAGCAGTGTCGGGTGGCGCCGGTGACGACGTGTTCCCCCAGAGCTTCGGTTCGCTCAGCGAGGTGATCCGCGGGGGACAGGGGACCGACGAGGTCGACTACGGCCCCGGGCCGGCGTACTTCCTGGACCTCGCGGCCGGCGTGCTCGAGGCGTCGACCGGCGAGACGACCCGGCTGGTGTCGGTGGAGAACGCTCGGCGCTTCTGAGCGCTACCGAGGGTCCGCGAAGCCGGGCAGCGACTCCTCGAGGATCGCCCGGAACGGCGCCTCCGCCTCCAGCTGTGACAGCAGCCCGATGCCGCCCAGCCAGGTGCGGTGGATCAGCATGTAGCTCGGGGGCAGGTTGAGCTTGGTCGCCATCGCGAACGTCGGGTCCGAGGGGTCGTTGAGCCGTTGGAACTGCCCGCGCATCCACTCCCGCGAGAAGCGGAAGCGCTCCGTGCGGGTCGGCTCGACGAACGGCGCGAGGTAGGCCAGCACCAGCTCGGGCTCGACCTTGACGTTGTCGCGGATGAAGCCCTCGGCGCGCAGCCCGTCGACGAGCCGGTCGGGCTGCTCGTGGGCCGCGATCCGCATCAGGGTGCCCATCGCCCGGGGCAGCTGCCGCTCCGGCAGCCGGGCGACCGCGCCGTAGTCGAGGACGCCCAGCTGGCCCGGTGAACCGTCGGCGTGGGGGATCACCCGGAAGTTGCCGGGGTGCGGGTCGGCGTGGAGCATGCCGGTGCGCGCCGGACCGCTGAACAGGAAGCGGACGAGCAGCTCGCCGTAGTGGTCGCGCTCCTCGCGGGTGCCCTCGGCGATGATGCCCGCGATCGACTGGGGGCTCTCGAGCCACTCCGAGACCAGCACGGTGGTGCCGGCGGCGACGACCGGCGGCACCATGATGTCGGGGTCGTCGGCGAACGCGTCGGCGAAGGCCTGCTGCGCCTCGGCCTCCAGGTGGTAGTCGAGCTCGTCGGCCGCCCGCGCCTGGATCTCGGCGATCAGCGGCTTGGCGTCGACACCCGGGAACAGCGGTGAGACGCCGCGCGCCAGCCGCGACAGCTGGCGCAGGTCGCTCATCAGCGCCTCACCGGCGCCGGGGTACTGCACCTTGACGGCCACCTCGCGCCCGTCGGCCCACCGGCCCCGGTGCACCTGGCCGATCGACGCGGCCGCGGCCGGCCCGCCGTCGAGCCAGACCAGCTGCTCTCGCCAGTCGGGACCCAGCTCCTTCTCGATCTCCTGGCGCACCGTCTGCGTCGGCATCGGGGGCGCGGAGTCCTGCAGTCTGCGGAGGTGGTCGCGGTAGGGCGCGGCGACCTCCTCCGGCAGCGCCGACTCCAGCACCGACAGCGCCTGCCCGAACTTCATCGCCCCGCCCTTGAGCTCGCCCAGGGTGCGGAACAGCTGCTCGGCGGTGCGCTGCTGGATGTCGCTGGCCACCGACTCCGCGGTCTGCCCACCCAGCCGCTTGCCCAGCCCGACGGCGGTGCGGGTGGCATAGCCGAGCGGCAGCGCCGCGAGCCGTGCCGTCCGCGCGACCGCCTTGCGGGGCAGGTCCACACCGCGCGGCTCGGGCTGGTCGGGCCGCTCGGGCTGGTCGGGCTCCTCGGGCATGGCTCCATTGTCGGGTACGCCGCCAACCGGGCCCTGCCCGGATCGCGCGCGGTCACCGGTGACCCGTTGCGGACGGGTCATCCGGGGCGTCGATCCTGCGTGGGGCCACCCGCCGGCGGGGTTCCCGGAGCGAGTTCTGCTTGCGGGTGTCACCCGGCACGCGAGGTCGGAGCCCAGCAATGGGCGTGGCATACTTATGCCATGAGTCGCACACGCCTGAGCACCACCGTGGACGCCGAACTCCTCGATCACGCGCGCAAGGCGTCCGGGAAGCCCGACTCCGCACTTGTCGATGAAGCCCTGGCCGCCTTGCTGGCCCGCCATCGCTCTGCCGAAGTGGACGCCAGCTACGCCGCATACGACACCCACCCGCTCGATGCGCCAGACGCATGGGGAGACCTAGCCTCGTTCAGGCGCGCGGTCGCAGCGTCATGACCAACCTCCCCGAACGCGGGGAAGTGTGGTGGTGCGAGATGGCCGAGATCGGTCGTCGTCCCGTCGTCGTTCTGTCGCGGGACGCGGTCATTCCGCGCCACCGCCGCGCCCTGATCGCCCCATGTACGACCACGATCCGAGGTCTCGCCAGCGAGGTGCTTCTCGAACCCGGAGACGACCCGGTGCCGCTGCGCTCGGTGGTCAATCTCGACTCAGTCGAAAGCGTCTCGATTGCGATCCTGGTCGAACGTCTCGGGAGAGTGGCTGAGCCCCGAATGCGTGAGATCTGCACCGCCCTCGCGGTCGCAGTCGACTGCTCAGGCTGAATTGCACCTCATCGCGGCTCGCCGATCGGCTGTCGACGCGACCAGCCCGACGGCGCCGGAGCGATCGGCGCTCGCCGGTGGCGGTTCGGCCTAGGGGACGAACGGCAGCCGATGTGGGCATGGCAGCCGTCCAGCTGGCGTGAGACCCTTCGCGCGTGATCACGACCATGACGCGCGCGCACCTCGCCCCTTGCGTGTCCCTCTACATCGAGACCTTCAGCGCCCCGCCCTGGAATGAATCCTGGCGGGCCGATGACGCCGCGCAGCGGCTGGGCGAGTTCCTGACTACCCCACGGGCGGTTGGTCTCTGCCTGCTGGATGACGGCGGCAGGCTCCTCAGATTCGCCCTCGGTCACCTGGAGCGCTTCGGCGCCGAGGACCACTTCCTGCTCAAGGAGATGTGCGTACGCCTTTCGGAGCAGCGGAGGGGACATGGCACGCGGATACTGCAGGCGCTCGCAGAGCGACTCGGGGAGGTGCAGCACTGGTATCTGCTTACTGCTCGTGACGGCAGTGCTGCTGCCTTTTACGCGAGAAACGGTTTCCGGTCTGCTGGGCGCATGGGCGTCTTCGTCCGCCCGTAGTGGCGGGGGCGCCGGTAGCCCCTTCGGCAAGCGAGACCGAGTCGATCGCGACTCCCGGCCTGTCGTCATGGGACGGCGAAGAGGGGGTGATACTGCGAGGGCTGTCAGCCAATTGCTATTCGGGTGAAGGGGTGTTGACTTCGATGTCGGAGCACTTGGTTGCGTGGTCGCGGAGCTCGGCGTCGGTGGTCTCGAGGTCGTCGAGCGTTTGGCGGAGTTCTTTGGGGCGGAAGTCACGCACGTAGCCGGCCGCTTCGCGTAGCAGGCTGACGGCCTCCTGGACGGAGTCCGAAGCGAGAGAGCACTCCTCGGGGATCACCACCGTAGTGTCCTGCGGACCGGGCGAACTCGCGGTTGCAGTGCTGTCCGCAGCCGAAGGCGAGTCTCCCGACTCTTGCCCATCGGCGCTGCCGGAAGCCACACCGACGACGATGCCACCGATCAGTGCACCAACCAGGAAGGCGGCAGCCGGGAGCCAGATCCGGAGAGGCGACGAGGGCGCGCCGGAGGGCGTCTGGGGCGTCGAGTCGCCCGACTTCTGCGGGGGTCGACTTCCTTGTCGTCGGGCATTGTCATCGACCCCTTTCGGCCGGGTTCAGCGTACTATGCGCCTACCTTGATCGGGAGGTCCCATGCAGCTGAATGCTAGGGCAGCCGATGCCTCCACCGTCCGGCTCCTCGACTCGCTGAACCTCGTCTGGGTGGCCTTCTGGCTTCTCATCGGTGTGTGGACCTGTGTGACCCTGTGGCAGGTGGCCGACGTGGGTGACACTCTGGCGGTCTCGGGGACCGCGCTGCATTCCTCGGGCGAAGCTTTGACGAAACTCGGGTCTCTCCCGGTCGTGGGTGACGACGCTGCTGCGGTAGGCGCTGACGTGACAGCAACGGGGCAGGAGGTCACGGTCCGGGGCCAGGAGGTCAAAGGCGAGCTGCGCCAGCTGGCCGTCCTGCTCGGCATCTCCATCATTGCGGTCCCGATGGCCCCGGTGTTCGGGCTCTACCTCCCTCTCCGGTTGGCGCGGCGTCGGGACGTGCGTACGATCCGCGCCGCGTTGCTCCGGCATGCCGACGAGGATGGGCTGAACCGCTACTTGGGTGCTCGGGCGGTCGCTCACCTGAGCTATGGGGAGATCCGCGCGATCACCGGCGATCCGTGGAGGCTCTTGGCCGCCGATCCGCGGGCTCTCGCGGACGCGGAGTTGGAGCGTTTGGGGCTGACCAGGCCCCGACCATGAGTCGGCGGGTGGTGCCCTGCGCCGGCCGTGATCGCGTTCGGCGCGGGCGGGTGGGCCGCGCGTATGCGCGTCTGCTGGTCCGGCTGAGATGGGTCGTGATCGGGTTCTGGGCGATGTTGGTCGCAGCTTCCATCGTGTGGACTCCTGGCGAGCTGGAGGACAGCAACGGTTTCGAAGGCATGCTCACCCCCAAACCCCATCGATACAGACCGAGCTGCGATCCCTGGACGAGTTCGGGTTCCCGTTGTTGGCCCGCACCACGTTGGTGCAGCGGGACCCGGATGGACTGTCGGTGTACGACCAGGCCAGGACCGTCACGAACGCGGTGGCCGTGAACGAGGGGCGTTACCCGGACGTCGCCCCGATCCTGGGCGCCATCCCGCTGACCAATTCTTTCCAGCTCTTCCCGGGAGCGCGCGAGAACGGCACCACGGCCCTGACCTATCTATTGGTCGACCCGACTGCCAGCGTCGGACGCCAGCGCCGTGCCGCGCAACGGTACGCCGACCGCTACTTCGGACCCCGGGACAACACGGTGGGTGTGACCGGTTCGGTGCCGGCGCGTGCCGAGCAGGGCGACATCATCTCCGAGAAGCTTCCGACCGTCGAGCTCTGGACGATGATCGCGATTCTCGCCATCGTCAGCATCGCCTTCCGCTCGCTGGTGGCTCCGGTGCTGACGTTGTTCGTGGCTGGCGTAGGCTACCTGATGACCCTCAGCTTGGCCTCAATCGCGGACAGGTTCCTGGGGCTGTCCACACCGGCCGAGTTGCGCCCAGTAGTCGTAGCCATGCTGTTGGGGGTGTCGACCGACTACGTGGTCTTCCTGATGTCATCGCTGAGGGAAGAGCGCGCGCGCATCGACGACCCGAGGGATGCCGTGGAAGGGGCGACCGCCAGGTCGGCTCACATCGTTGCCACCGCGGGCCTGGCTGTCGCCCTCGGCAGTGGTGTGCTCGCGGTGGCCGCGTCGCAGTTCTTCCGCGCCTTGGCACCGCCGCTCGTCCTCACCGTGATAGTTGCGCTGCTGGTGTGCCTGACCCTGCTGCCGGCTCTGCTGGCGGTCACGGCCCGAGCGGCTTTCTGGCCTGGCGCCCAGCCTCGAGTCCCGGTCGGGCAGGGACGGCCGCGCGTGCTGGAGGGGATCATCGCTCGGATCGCGGCCGACCGTCAGGTCGCGGGGATGGTGGTGCTCGGTTGCGTCCTGGCCCTCGTCGCCGCGGCCACTCCCGTGTCACGGATGGACCTCGGGGTCTCCTTTGTTGCCTCTTTGCCCCAAGACACCGCGGTGCGCCGGGCCGCAACGCAAGCGCAGCTCGGCTTCGCCGACGGCATCTTGTCCCCTACAATCCTGCTCGTCGAGGGCGACGGCCTGGCTCGACAAGGCAAGGCTCTCCGTACCCTGGGTGACGAGCTGCGGGCTGAGCCGGGTGTGGCCGGCGTGCTCGGCCCAGCCGACCTCCCCGTGAGCCGTAGGTACAACGTCTTCCTCGCCCCCAATGGCGGAGCCGTCAGATACCTCATCGTCTTCAGCGACCAACCGCTCGGCGCGGCCGCGATCGGGCATGTCGACGAGCTGAGGGGACGGCTACCCGCAATCCTGCGGACCAGTGGCCTCGAAGGCGTTCGTGATGAAGGCCTCGGCGGAGATACTGAGGCGGCGTCCTTCATCGTCCATTCCACCGAGGCCGACCTGGCCCGGATCGCGCTCGCTGCGCTTCTCATAAACTTCTTGCTGCTCCTGGTCTTCCTGCGTGGGGCCGTGGCCGCGACCTACCTCCTCTCCGCATCGGTGCTCTCGGTGGCGGCAACGCTGGGCATCACGACGAGCGTCTTCGAGTCCGTAGCACCCGGCCAGGGCCTCACCTTCTACGTCCCCTTCGCGGCCGCCGTGCTTCTGCTGGCCTTCGGATCCGACTACAACGTCTTCTCCGTCGGCAAGATCTGGGACCAGGTCCCTGAGCGAGAAGTCCCCGAGGTCTTGGTCACCGTGAGCCCACCCACCACGCGCGCGCTTGCGGCCGCCGGGTCCGCCTTGGGCGCAAGTTTTGGTGTCCTGGCCATCGTGCCGCTCCTCCCGTTCCGACAGCTCGCGTTCGCGATGGCGGTTGGACTCTTCATCGACGTCTTCGTCGTCAGGGCACTGCTCGTCCCCTCCCTGATCCGAGTGTTCGGCGACCTCAGCTTCTGGCCCATCCGGACGCGTCGAATCGGCCCCGACCGAGAGGACAGCTCGTTTGGAGGGCTGCCCGCACCGATCGAATTGGAGAAACCACGAAGGGAAGGGGCTGCGTCATCCTGATCGCCCGCGCTCCGTGGTCGCCCGCGTCGCCGCACGGCGTCCCCCAGCGGGGGATGCCGTGGATCGCGGCAGCCTGATCATGAAACCTGAATCGCGCAGGGTGACCGGTTGGGGATCGTTGTGCGGACCGCGAGCGCTGGATGCCGTCGGCGCTGCCAGAGTGAGAGACCTGCGGGCCTGCTTCAAGTTCGTCAGTGACTGCCCTGACCCCACCGATCTCCGACTGCTGGGTTCAGGCGTTGCGAAACTCGAATGTCATCCACCGGCCTCGCTCTTCCGCTTGACGCAATCCGACGGCCGGCATGGAACGGACAGGACGCCCCACCGTCAGTTGAAGCACGTCTGGCTGGTGGTGTTGAGGTTCCACTCGTAAACCGTCTTCGAGTCGACGGTGATCAGGAACTCATACCTCGAGGTCGCGTTGATCGGGACGTAGAAGAAGTCGACCGATTTCTTGAGACTCGGGTACGCGGCCTTGACCTCGGCCAGCGTGCTGCCCAGGTGGATGCCTTCGGGAGTGGCCATGGTCGCATCAGCGAAGATCGCCATCAGGCCGCCCTCCTTGGTCAGGCACACCGCCGCCTGCGGGTGGCCCTTCACGACCCGCCCCAGACCGCGAGTGCAGACCTCTGCCAGCTGGCCGGTGGCGACGGCGTCGGCAGAGGACATGCCCAGCGTCAGCGAGCGGTAGCCCGCGGGCCCGCGTGCTGGTCGGCGTCACCGGTGCCGTGGGTGAGGGTGGCCGTCTCGGATCAGGTGGGCGATGGCGTGGGCGTGGACGAGGGCGTCGCGGTGGCCGACGGGCCGGTGGTGCCAGCTCCAGGTTCCTCGGTGGTGGCGCCGCAGCCGGAGGGGAGCGCGGGCTACGGCGATCAGAAGGGCGATCATCGGTGACGCCGGGACCGTGGATCCCCGATGGACTCGTCCGGGGTGGGGCTGGCCCGATCGGGTCGCACGCGGCATCGGCGCCGCTGGGTCCCATGGCTGAGGCCGCGCCCAGAACTTCCGCGGCGGGAGAGGTGGAGTTGGCGCAGACCATGGTGGCCATCGGGTTGCCTCCGATCATGAGAACCGTCACCTCTGTGATGTCCTGAGCAACTCGCTTGGTTGCGGTGCCGCGCGGGAACCCGGCGACCCGGACTCCCGGTGCCGATCGTCGCGGGCGTACCGGTCCAGCATCGGGTCACCCTCCGGCCTCCGGGTGACTACCCGCTTGTGGGCGGCGGCCACGATTCCGTGTTGCTACCTTCAAGGCATGGCTCCCAGAGAGGCCTCGCAACTCGACGTCGAGCGCATGGTTGAGCTGGCCGAGATGAGTGCCGTCGCGAGTACCAGCCGCACGCGCCGGTGTTCCAGCGTCCGGCGACCAATGCCGCGAAGGTCCATCAGCCCTGGCTCGCGAATCTCGTCGAGGACGCCGAAGTCGGAACCTTCGCAGGCATGGAAGCGGCGGATGGCTCGGTGGACGGATTCGTCATCATCACCACTCTGTCGGCACCCCCGGTCTACGACCCCGGGGTTTGTCCTCGCTCATCGACGACTTCACGGTCAGCTCACCTGACCGTTGGGAGACCTCCGGGGCTGCCCTTCTCGACGCAGCGACAGGCTGGGCGCGCCTGCGGTGCCGTCCGAGTGGTCGTCGTCCGCGGCCCTCATGACCAGCCAAAGCGAGATCTGCTGAAGGCTGCCGGCCTCTTCTTCGTCGCATCCGAATGGTTCACCGTCCCCCTCGCCTGATGAAGACTCGCCCGACGTGATGACGGAGGCTCGCGGAGCGCGGTACGGGATCCGCACCGGCACGCTCCGCGTGACTTCATCCCACAACTGGTACGCTCCGCGTGACCATGCGCTTTGGGGTTGCCGCCGCTGCGTACAAACACCGCCATTGCGGGCTTGTCACACCGCGGCCAGTTCATGGCGGCTCCGGTTCAGCCAGCGCCGCTGGCGGCGCTCACAAACCCGGCTGTGGTGACTGACGTCGACTCGGGTAATCTCATGCGGGGTGTGACCCCGACGCCGTGGCCGATGCACGTTGGCTCGCTGGTGTTGCGAGAGGCCGGCGCGGCCGACATCGAGCGGCTGCTCTCGTTCCGCAACGACCTGAGGTTAACCGGTTCATGATCCGCACTAGCGTGGACCCGGAGGCCTTTCGGCGAGAGTGGCTAGCCGTGCCCGACCAGACCGACGCCGTGTCGCCGAGCTGGACGGGACGGTCGCCGCGATGGGGTTCCTTGAGATTGTCGACGGCACCGGTCAGCCCGGGATGCCCACCGGCACCGATGGGCTCATCGGCTACATCGTCCATCCGGAGTTCACTGGAAGAGGCGTGGCCAGCGATCTGGCTCTCGGTCTCCTAGCGGCGCGTTCGATCATCTCGGGCTTCGCCGGGTGGTGGCCGGGTGCAATGCCGACAACATCGCCTCGGTGCGCGTGCTGGAGAAGGCCGGTATGAGGCGTGAGCAGCATGAGTCGAGGACTCTGGCACGCCGACCTCGGATGGGTCGACGGACTATCAGTACGCCCTGCTGGCGCGCGAATGGAATGGACTACCCAACGCTCGCTAGTAGCCCCCGACGACGCCACGCTCCTCAAGTCGTGAGTGTCCGCACGTCCATCGGCTTGTGAGATAGAGAGCGCTCCGCTGCTCGCTCGTATGGACGGGTCTCACGCTGGTCACAGGTCGAGTACGAAGCGCAGGCTTGGTCGATGTCTCGCATCTGGTCGGGCGCGATCATCCCTAGCCGAGCAGCCAGCCGTTCGGTCGACACGACGCGCAGCTGGTCGCAGCGGGCGTAGGAAGTGTGATCAAGTCCGCTGGCCCCGGGCTCGACCTCGATGTGGTTGCGCAGGCGGTAGAAGGCCGAGGTGATGGGCACGACGATGACCAACTGGCCAGGGCTGTTGTTCAGGATGTCCACCGTGACCACCACGCCCGGGCGTCCGGAATGCGGGCTCGTGCCCGATCGGCCTGGTCAGGGATCGACCTCGTAGACCTCGCCTCGCCAGATCACGCGAGCGTCCCACTCTGACGCTCGGCCAGGTAATCCTGCCAGTGCTCGGGGTCGTTGCGCAGTTGCTGGTAGTCCTCACTCAGCCCGCGGAGAAACTCTTGCCGCTCGGCGCGTCGATCGCAGCATGCAGCACGTCGATGCCGGGTCTGCCGCGCCTTGGCAGCGACTGCAGGCGCTCGGTCTGGGCGCCGAACGCGCACTGTGGTGAGGTGTCGGGGAGGCCATATCCTCGGTGTAGACGAGAATGTAGACGAGCGTCGGTGAGGGATCTGCGTACCGGCACGCTCCGCGTGCCGATCGTCACGCGGATCGTGACGATCACGCGGACAGTTGCGCGGCCATCGCCTGCATGAGGGCCTGCAGCGCCGAGAAGGGCCGCACCATCACCGTGAACTCGGCGATCTGCCCGGCGCCGTCCCAGGTGATCATGTCGATGCCGTGCACTTCTCGCGACCCTCGACGGAGGAGGTGAACTCCAGCACCGCCGACTCCTCGCCGACCCACTCGCGGTGGTAGCGGAACTCCGGACCCAGCACCTGGATCGCCGCGCCGAGATAGGCCGCCACCACCGCACGACCCTCCTGGGGCGCGAACAGCGCCGGGGAGCGGAAGACCGCATCCTCCGCGAGCAGGCCGGGCACCGCGCTGGGGTCCGCGGACTCGACGACCGCGTGCCATCGAGCCAGGGAGTCGCTCACGTGGGCCATGCGGCGATCCTGCCACGCCCGCGGAGCCGGCGTACGGCGTCGGCTCAGCGCTCGGCAGGCGGGATGTCGCGCACCCGGGCGCTGAGCTCGGCAGCCTCGTCCCAACTGACCGACATGTGCACCCGCAGCGTCGACGGCGGTCGCTCACCGACCGACAGCCCGGGCCGCCACTCCCGAGCGGGGCGGATCGGACGTGGGCTGAAGCCGCCCCCACAGTTGGGGCAGACGTTGTCGAGCCTGTCGACGCACTCGTTGCAGAACGTGCACTCGAACGTGCAGATCCGAGCCTCGGTCGCCTCGGGCGGCAGGTCCTTGTCGCAGCCCTCGCAGTTGGGCCGCAGCTCCAGCGCCATCAGCCGTCCGCGGGGAACCGCACCCCGGTGGCGGAGTGGCAGCGATAGCCGTGCGGGTTCTTGACGAGGTACTGCTGGTGGTAGTCCTCGGCGTAGTAGTAGTCCGGTGCGGGGGCCACCTCGGTGGTGATCTCGCCGTAGCCGCGCTCGGTGAGGGCCGGCTGGTAGCGCGCCAGCAGGTCGCGGGCGACCGTCTCCTGCTCGGGGGTCGTCCAGTAGATCGCCGATCGGTACTGCGTGCCGACGTCGTTGCCCTGGCGCATGCCCTGCGTCGGGTCGTGTACCTCGAGGAACGCCGTGACCAGGTCGGCGAAGGAGACCCGCGCCGGGTCGTAGACCACGCGGACGGCCTCGGTGTGACCGGTGCGGCCGCTGCAGACCTCCTCGTACGACGGGTGCGGCGTCAGCCCGCCGGCGTACCCGACCGAGGTCGACCACACGCCCGGCACCTGCCAGAACACCTCCTCGGCACCCCAGAAGCAGCCCAGCCCGAAGATCGCCACCTGATAGCCGTCGGGCACCTCGTCGGTGACCAGGGGGGCGTCCAGGACCAGGTGGCGCTCGGCCAGCGGGAACGGGCGGGAGGTGCGGCCGGAGAGCGCGGTCTCGGCGGTCGGCATCGGCTTGGCGGTGCGGGTGAAGAACACGTCTTGCTCCTCGTTCTCGTGGGTTCATCTGGTGCAACGATCGGCGGCACCACACCCATCCCGGAAAGTATGACGAAAGCCTTGCGTCGAGCACGGGGGCGCGTCGGGCCTAGGGTGCTGACCATGCCGAGCACCCAGACCTCTTGCACCTTCACCGTCGACGACTTCACGCCGTCCGCCTGGACGCCCGAGATCGAGACCGCCCTCGACACCGGCCACGCGCACATGGTGAAGCGGTTCGAGGGCGGCCTCGAGGGTCGGTCGATCACCCAGTTCTCGTTCTGCTTCGACAACGAGTCGGGCGTGGGGACCTACGTCGCCACCGAGTCGTTCGAGGGCGCCGTCGACGGACGCGGCGGCACGTTCAACTTCGTGCACTCCGCGACCACGCTGGGTCACGGTGAGCGACTGCACGAGCTGTTCGTGATCGTGCCCGGCAGCGGCACCGGCGCGCTGGCCGGCCTGACCGGCACCGGCGCCCTGGTCATCGACGCCGACGGCACCCACCGGATCACCCTGGACTACGAGCTCGCCGAGTGACGGCTCGGAGGGCCCGCGCACTAGTGTCACCAGGGTGAGCGAGCAGCAGCACCGGTCCAAGTCCGGCTTCGAGACCCGGGCGATCCACGCCGGCTATGCGCCGGACCCGATGACCGGCGCGGTGATCCCGCCGATCTATGCCACGTCGACCTACAAGCAGGACGGCGTCGGCGGGCTCCGCGGCGGCTATGAGTACAGCCGCACCGGCAACCCGACGCGCGCCGCCCTGGAGGGCAACCTCGCCGCGCTCGAGGAGGGGGAGGCTGGCTTCGCGTTCGCCAGCGGGCTGGCCGCCGAGGACACCCTGGTCCGCACGCTGTGCCGCCCCGGCGACCACGTGGTGCTGCCGAACGACGCCTACGGCGGCACCTTCCGGCTGTTCGACAAGGTGGAGGCCGCCTGGGGCCTGGTGCACGACCCTGCGCCCGCGGCCGACCTCGACGCGGTGCGAGCGGCGATCCGCCCGGGGGAGACCCGGCTGGTCTGGGTCGAGACGCCCACCAACCCGCTGCTCGGCATCGGCGACATCGAGGCGCTGGCCGGCATCGCCCACGACGCCGGCGCACTGCTGGTGGTCGACAACACCTTCGCGTCGCCGTACCTCCAGCAGCCGCTGACGCTGGGCGCCGACGTGGTCGTGCACTCCACGACGAAGTACTGCGGCGGCCACTCCGACGTCGTCGGCGGGGCGCTGGTCGTCAAGGACCTCGAGCTGGCCGAGCAGCTGGCCTTCCACCAGAACTCCCTGGGCGCGGTGGCCGGACCGTTCGACGCCTGGCTGGTGCTGCGCGGCCTGAAGACGCTCGCCGTGCGGATGGACCGGCACTGTGACAACGCCGAGCGGGTGGTGGCGTTCCTCAGCGACCACCCCCAGGTCACGGAGGTCTTCTACCCCGGGCTGCCGGATCACCCGGGCCATGAGATCGCCGCCCGCCAGATGCGGCGCTTCGGTGGCATCGTCAGCTTCCGGGTCGCCGGCGGCGAGCAGCGCGCGCTCGACGTGTGCGCCCGCGCCGAGGTGTTCACGCTCGGCGAGTCGCTGGGCGGCGTCGAGAGCCTGATCGAGCATCCGGGTCGGATGACCCACGCGTCGGTCGCCGGCACCGACCTCGAGGTCCCGGCCGACCTGGTGCGGCTCTCCGTGGGCATCGAGACCGCCGACGACCTGCTCGCCGACCTGGACCGCGCGCTCGGCGGCGCCGGTGGCTGACGGGCCAGTCGCCGCACGGCCCGTCGGCGACCCGCTGTCTGCCGACGCCGAGGCCGCCGTCTGCGTCGACTTCGGGTCGACGTTCACCAAGGCGTCGCTGGTCGACCTCGCCGGCGGCCGGATCGCGGCCGCGGCCTCGCATCCGACGACGATCGACACCGACGTGCTCGACGGCTTCGACGCCTGCCTGAGCACGTTGGTCGCCCAGGACCCGCGGGCGGCGACCGCGCCGGTGCTCGCCTGCTCCAGCGCCGGTGGCGGCCTGCGGATCGCCGTCGTCGGCAACGAGGAGCTGGTCACCGCCGAGGCCGGCAAGCGGGTCGCGCTCTCCAGCGGCGGCAAGGTGGTCGGCGTGTTCTCCGCCAGCCGCGGCGACGACCTGCGCGAGGTCGCCGGCGTCACGCCCGACGTCGTGCTGCTCACCGGCGGCACCGACGGCGGCAACGCCGACGCGCTGCTGGGCTGCGCCCGCGAGCTGGTGTCGTGCGGCTGGCGTGGCCCGGTGGTGGTCGCGGGCAACGCCGAGGCGCAGCCGGAGGTGGCGGCGATCCTGACCGCGGCCGGGACGCCGTACGTGCTGGCCGACAACGTCGTTCCCCGGATCGGCGTGCTGACGCCGGACAGTGCCCGGGCGGCGATCCGCGAGATGTTCCTGGTGCATGTCATCGGCGGCAAGCACCTGAGCGCCCGGGCCGACTTCACCGCCATGGTCCGCGGGGCCACGCCCGACGTGGTGCTGACCGGGGTCGAGCTGCTCGCCCGCGGGCTCGGCGCCCAGCATCCGGGCGTGGGCGACGTGGTCGTCGTCGACGTCGGGGGCGCGACCACCGACGTGCACTCCGTGGTCGAGGTCGACCCCGAGGACAGCGGCCTGGGGCGCGAGGTGGTGGCCACCACGCCCGTCACCCGGACGGTCGAGGGTGACCTGGGCATGCGCTGGTCGGCGGTGACGACGGTCGAGCAGGCCGGGCTGGAGGAGTACGCCGACGCGGCAGCGCGCCGTCACGACGACCCCGGCTACCTCCCCGACGGTGACCACGAGGCCGACATCGACGAGGCGATCGCGCGGGCCGCCATCGGTCTGGCGCTGCGACGGCATGCCGGACGCAGCCGGGTGGTGCTCAGCCCCGAGGGCCGGGTCGTGGAGCGCACCGGCAAGGACCTGCGCGAGGTCGACCTGCTGGTCGGGTCGGGTGGCGTGCTCCGAGCCGGGCGGCCGGGCGTGGCCGCCCGGGTCTTCGCCGGCAGCACGGGCGCCGACATCGAGGGCGGCTGGCAGCTGCCCCGTGACCCGCGGGTGGCCGTGGACGCCGACTACGTGCTGGCCGCCGCGGGGCTGCTCGCTGCGTCGCATCCGTGGGCCGCTCACCGGCTCGCCTCCACCCTGCACCCGCCCTCGCGTGGGTAGCCTGTCGCCGTGAGCGCCACCGAGCCGGTCGCCGAGGACCGCACCGCCGACGGGCATCGCCGCGCACACGTGCCGTGGGGGCTCGACCTGGCGGCGGCCTGGTCGTGGCGGCTGATCGTGATCGGCTTCGCGGTCTACATCCTGCTGGGGGTTCTCGCGTTCTTCGCGGTCATCACGCTGCCGTTGGTGGTGGCGCTGCTGATCACCTCGCTGTCCGTCCCGGTGGTGCGGGTGCTCAAGGACATCGGCATCCCGCGCGGCCTGGCGGCCGGGCTCGTCGTGGTGGGCGGCCTGGTCGTGGTGGTCAGTCTGCTGACCTTCGTCGGCCAGCAGGTCGCCAACGGTGCCAACGACCTGGCCACCTCCGTGGCCGACGGGCTCGGGCAGATCAAGGACTGGCTGAAGACCGGGCCGCTGCACGCGACCGACAGCCAGATCAACGACTACATCGACCGGGCCCAGACGTCCATCACCGACCGCGCCCAGAACGGTGAGGTCGTCGGCACCGTCACCGAGTTCGGCACCACGATCGGGCATGTCTTCGCGGGCTTCTTCATCGTGCTCTTCTCGACCTACTTCTTCCTCGCCGACGGCGACCGCATCTGGAGCTGGGCGGTCCGGATCGCGCCCCGGGCGGCCCGCGAGCGTGTGGACAGCTCCGGCCGGGTGGCGTGGAACTCGCTGACCCAGTTCGTGCGGGCCACGGTCCTGGTCGCGCTGGCCGACTCGATCGGCATCATGATCGTCGCGGCCGTCCTCGGTGTCCCGTTCGTCGCCGCCATCGGCGTGCTGGTCTTCCTCGGCGCCTTCGTGCCCATGGTCGGTGCCACGGTGGCCGGCGCGGTGGCCGTGCTCGTCGCGCTGGTCGACCAGGGCCCGATCACCGCGCTGCTGATGCTCGCCGGCGTGATCGCCGTGCAACAGGTGGAAGGGCACGTGCTCCAGCCCTTCCTGATGGGTCGGTTCGTGTCGGTCCACCCGCTGGGCGTGATCGTGGCGATCGGGTGCGGCGTGATCACCGCCGGCATCGCGGGCGCCCTGGTCGCCGTACCGCTGGCTGCCGCGGGCAACGCCGTGGTCCAGCACCTCGCCGCCGGTGCGGGACCACCCGACGGTGAGGCCGACGACGGCGCCGTCGGCGACGACATGGACCCCGACGAGACACCCGCCGCCGATGCGGCAGCCGCCGCCGACGACGCGGACGACCACGCCGCCGAGGGTCGCGATGGGTGACCCTCCGGGAGTCGGCCTCGACGACATCCGGACCGCGGCCGGGCTGCTCCAGGGGATCGCGATCCGCACCCCGATGGAGGGCGCGCGGTGGCTCTCGGCGCTCGCCGGCGGGCCGGTGCGGCTCAAGTGCGAGAACCTGCAGCGCACCGGCTCGTTCAAGCCGCGCGGCGCCTATCTCCGGATCAGCCGGCTCACCGACGACGAGAAGAGCCGCGGAGTGGTGGCGGCCTCGGCGGGCAACCACGCGCAGGGCGTGGCGCTGTCCGCCCAGCTGCTCGGCATTCGGTCGACGGTCTTCATGCCCGAGGGCGCGCCCATCCCGACGGTCAACGCGACCCGGGGCTACGGCGCCGAGGTCATCTTCCACGGGCAGTACCTCGACCAGGCCATCGCCCGAGCCAAGGAGTACGCCGAGGAGACCGGCGCGGTCTTCATCTCGCCGTTCGACCACGTCGACATCGTGGCCGGCCAGGGCACCTGCGGCCTGGAGATCCTGGAGCAGGCACCCGAGGTGGAGACCGTGCTGGTCCCCACCGGCGGGGGTGGGCTGCTCGCGGGCGTGGCCATCGCCGTGAAGACCCAGCGGCCCGAGGTCCGGGTCGTCGGCGTCCAGGCGGCCGAGGCCGCCGCCTTCCCTCCGTCGCTGGCGGAGGGGCACCCGGTCCAGCTCGAGACGATGCGGACGATGGCCGACGGCATCGCGGTGGGTCGGCCCGGAGACGTCACGTTCGCCGCCGTCCAGCAGTACGTCGACGACGTGGTGACCGTCTCGGAGGACTCACTGGCGCGGGCGCTGGTGGCGCTGATGGAGCGGGCCAAGCAGGTGGTCGAGCCGGCCGGCGCCGCGGCCGTGGCGGCGCTGATGGACGACCCGACCGCCTATGCCACGCCGGCCGTGGCCGTGCTGTCCGGCGGCAACATCGACCCGCTGCTGCTGGGCAAGGTGATCCGGCACGGCATGGCCGCCGCGGGGCGCTACCTCTACCTCGGCGTGGTCATCTCCGACCTCCCCGGCGGGCTTGCCGGGCTGCTCACCGAGATCGGCTCGCTCGGCGCCAGCGTCATCGACCTCACGCACGAGCGGATCTCGCCGGCCCTGGGCCTGCACGAGGTCGAGGTGGCCCTGCAGCTCGAGACCCGCGGTGCCGACCATGCCGAGCTCGTGGTCACCCGGCTGCGCGAGTGTGGCTATCGGGTGAGCGCCGGCGGCTGACGGGTTTTCCTCCTCCGAGGAGCCACATCGCAGTTTCTGAGGGGAAATTTCGCGATCTCGCTCCTCGGAGGCATCGACCGACCTCGATGGATGGGGCCCGGCCACCCGGCCGGAGCTCAGCGGCGAACGGGCTCAGCCGGCGTAGGGAACCGCCTCGACGACCTCCACGGCGAGCTCCTTGCCGTTGGGCGCGACATAGGTGACGGTCTCGCCGACGCGCGCGCCGAGGATCGCCGACCCCAGCGGCGACTGGGGCGAGAAGACATCGAGCTGGTCGTCCTCGATCTCGCGGTGTCCGAGCAGGAACGACTCGGTGTCGGAGTCGCCGGGCCAGCGGATGGTGACCTTCATGCCGGGGGAGACGGTGCCGTCGTCCTCGGGGGTGCCGACCTCGGCACGCCGCAGCATCTCCTCCAGCTGGCGGATGCGGGCCTCGACCTTGCCCTGCTCGTCCTTGGCGGCGTGGTAGCCGCCGTTCTCCTTGAGGTCGCCCTCGTCGCGGGCCGCGCTGATCCGCTCGATGATCTCGTGGCGGACCGGGCCGCGCAGCTCCTCGAGCTCGGCCACGAGCTTGTCGTGGGCCTCCTGGGTGAGCCAGATCGTCTCTTGCTCGCTGGACTGCGTCATGGGTCTTCTCCTGAGGTGCTCGGGGAAAGCCGGCGGCGTACCGCCGCACCTGCGTTGGTCTGTGGTGCCTGGGCCCGGCGGCCGTCCGGCGCACGCCTAGAGTCGGGTCATGCGTCAACGGAGGGCGCGGGCTTCTCGTGCGGCACTCCGTCGGCTGCACGACCCGGGCCTGGGCGGCCCGGTCAGCCCTGCGGGATCAACTGACCATCCAGCGTAGCAAGCGGGCGCGGGAATTGCCGATCTCTCGGCCGAAACCGCTGGTCAGCGCGGGCGCTTCTGGTCCGTGGCCGTGCAGCCGACGAGCTCGACGGTCGTCGCCCGTCGCTCGGTCCGGACCGTGACCTCGTTGCGTCCGGGGGTGGGGACCCAGGACAGCTCGCCGACCGGGGTGAAGTCCACGGAGCTCGCCCGCACCAGGCAGCGTACGCCGGCCTGGTCGGGGTCGACGCCACCGTGGATCACCACGTCGACCCGAGCCGTGGCGGCATGGTCGTCGACCACGCTGAAGCCGACCAGGTCGGACTCGACGGTGGGAGTCGCGTGCGACCAGGCGGCCCAGCCGAGCCACACCAGGAACGCCGCCGACACCACGACGGCGGCGACGAGCGTCCCGCGGGCCCGGCCACCACGTCCGTAGCGCTGCCGCAGGAGCTCGTCGGTCGACCGGGGCGCTGCGCTCACCCGGCCATGGTCGCATCCTGGCGCGGGCTGCGGCGGGCCCGGGTCGCCCACCTAGACTTCTCCGCATGCCTGAGGAGCCATCCGACGACCGTTCCCGCGCGGCGCACCCGCGCGCCGGTCTCCGCCTGATGCACGTGCACGCGCACCCCGACGACGAGTCGAGCAAGGGCGCTGCCTCGACGGCGAAGTACGTCGCCGAGGGCGTCGACGTCCACGTCGTCACCTGCACCGGTGGCGAGCGCGGTTCGATCCTCAACCCCAAGATGGACCGCCCCGAGATCCTCGCCAACATCACCGAGATCCGGCGCCAGGAGATGGAGCGGGCGCGTGACATCCTCGGCGTGACCCAGGACTGGCTCGGCTTCGTGGACTCCGGCTGGCCCGAGGGCGACCCCAAGCCCCCGCTGCCGGAGGGTTGCTTCGCGTCGGTGCCGGTCGAGGAGGCCGCCGAGCCGTTGGTGCGGCTGATCCGCTCGTTCCGGCCGCATGTCGTGACGACGTACGACGAGCGGGGCGGCTATCCGCACCCCGACCACATCATGTGCCACCGGGTGAGTGTGGCGGCCTTCGAGGCCGCCGGCGACCCGGCTCGCTACCCCGACGCCGGCGAGCCGTGGCAGCCGCTGAAGCTCTACTACCACCACTCGTTCAACCGGCCGCGGATGCAGGCCCTCCACGACGCCATGATCGAGCACGGTCTCGAGTCGCCCTGGGCCGAGCGGCTCGCGGAGTGGAAGCCGGAGCCGGAGTGGGACGCGCGGATCACCACCCAGGTGGAGTGCGCCGACTACTTCGGAGTCCGCGACCAGGCGCTGCTGGCCCATGCCACCCAGATCGACCCCGACGGCATGTGGTTCGCGATCCCGCGTGAGCTGCAGGAGAAGGTCTGGCCGCACGAGGACTTCGAGCTCGTGGTCAGCCACGTCGACAGCCCCACGCCCGAGTCGGACCTGTTCGCCGGCGTCGCCGACCCGTCCTGAGACACTGGCGGCATGGAGACCCTCGCCTTCGCGGTCACGACGACCCCTCAGGACCCGGTGCCCCAGGACGACGACGTGGTCGCCGGCCCGTGGGGCGCGCTGATCTTCGTCGTCCTGATCGGGGCCACGGTCTTCCTGCTGTTCAACTTCACCAAGCAGCTCCGCAAGGCGCAGGCCGCCAAGGACGCCGGGGTGTTCGGCGACCCGCCTGCCGAGGCGGCCGACGAGACCGACGAGACCGATGAGCCCGACGACTCCGACGACGCGCGCGACGCCGCGGAGGAGGCCGCGCACACCGAGGAGTCGTGATCCTCGGCGTCAGCGTCGGGTGAGCCGCACCAGGCAGTCGTAGGCCACGGCCCCGGCGTCACCGGCATGCCGGTGGGTGCCACCTCCGGCCACCACGCGCTCGACCCGCTCGGCGACCTGGACGTCGTACGAGCGGCCGTCGAGGTCGGCCAGCACGTCCTGCGCGGTGTAGAGCACCGCGGGGTCCTGCGGTCCGCCGGTCCCCTCCCGGAGGTTGGTGCTGTCGTGGGCCACGACCAGGAAGGTGCCACCCGGTGCCAGCGCATCGAAGCCGACGCGGACGGCGGCGGCGCGCTGCTCTGCGGCCAGCTGGAGGTAGGCCAGCACCACCAGGTCGTAGGCGCGGTCCGGCTGCCAGCTCGTCGCGTCGGCGTGGACCCAGCGGACCGGGGCGTCGCCGGCCACCTGTGCCCCCTTGTCGAGCGCGACCTGGGAGAAGTCGACCGCCGTGACGTCCCAGCCCTGCCGCGCCAGCCAGATGGCGTTGCGTCCTTCGCCGGCGGCCAGGTCGAGCGCCGTCCCGACGGGCAGGTCGGCGCACTCGCGGGCGACGAACAGGTTGGGCTCGGCCGACCAGACCAGGTCGGCGTCGGCGTAGCGGGTGTCCCAGGCGTGCGCGTCCATGTCCTCAGCCTAGGTCGGCCGGACCAGCCACGGTCTCGGGCGGGCGTCCGGAGGCCCCGGGGCGTCGCTCCGCGTTGTGCCGCACGTCGAACTCCGCCATCGCCGCCTCGAGGTCGCCCTCGGCGCCGATCCGCTCCCAGAAGACGGGGAAGAGCTCCTTGGCCCGTTCCAGGGGGAAGTCCATGGTGTGCGTCCGGTGGCGCAGGAACTCACGGATGTTGTCGGTGACCGTGTCGACGTAGAACCGGGCGACCTTGACGTGCTGGCTCGGGTCCCACCGCTTCCGGACCACGATGCCCTGGCCGAACGCCCTCATGATGCTCGAGTGGAAGCGGCCGTCGAAGCGACGCGCGTAGGACCGGGCGACCAGGTTCCGCTCGCGGGTGAGGTGCACGTAGAACGTGTCGTCGTCGTCGAAGCGGCGGGCCAGCCCGCCGAGGAACCAGCTGAGCCGGTTGTCGGACTCGATGTGCTGGTCGGCGTACTCGAAGCGGCGCTCGAACAGGAAGCGTCGCCGCGTCTCGTGGCCGGCGGTGTAGTTGGTGATGTGGCTGCAGGCGCGCTCGAAGGTCGTCGACCCACAGCGCCCGGTGGACAGCACGAACACCCGCATGGCGCGAAGTCTAGGGGTCGGTCTCGGCCGGCACCTCTATGCTCCGGCTCGTGGGCGTCCCCGATCGCAGCACGGTCCTCGGCAAGGCGCTGCTGGTGCTCCAGGCCTTCACCGCGGAGGACCACGGCCTGACCCTGGCCGAGCTGGTGCGGCGGACCGGGCTGCCCAAGACGACGGTGCACCGGGTCGTCGGCGACCTGCTGGGGGCGCGGCTGCTGACGCAGGAGGACGGCGCCTACCACCTCGGGGGGCGGCTGTTCGAGCTCGGCATGCTCGCCTCCCTCGAACGGACCCTGATGGAGGTGGCCACGCCGTTCCTGGAGGACCTCTACGAGCGCACCCACGAGACCGTGCACCTGGGGGTCCGCGAGGAGGGCGAGGTGGTCTACGTCGCCAAGGTGACCGGGCACCGGCACGGCCAGTCGCCGACCCGCATCGGCGGTCGGATGCCGGTCCATTCGACGGCGATCGGCAAGGCGCTGCTGGCCTACGCCGACGAGTCGGTGCGCGCCGAGGTGCTGGGCCGCCCGCTGACCCGGTTGACCGCGCGGACGCTCACGGCTCCCGGCCGCCTGCGCCAGCAGCTCGACGCGATCGTCGAGACGGGCGTGGCCTATGAGTACGAGGAGTCGGCCGTGGGCATCGTCTGCGCCGCTGCCCCGATCCTCGACGCCGCCGACCGGCCGGTGGCGGCGGTGAGCGTGGCCGGTCCGCCGACCCGCTTCCGTCCCGACGCCGTCGCCGGCGCGGTGAAGGCGGCGGCGGCCGGCATCGCGGCCACGTTGGCCCGCCGCGAGGAGATGCGGGCCTCGGCCACCCGGCCATGAGGCGTCAGTCGTTCCGGTGAGTGGAACGATCTGCTTGGGATGGGCGCGCACCGGCCAGCATCGTGGGGATACCCCCTGAGTTGTCCGTGCCCCGAGGAGCCAACGTGTCGAACGAGCCCACCCCTGAGGTCGTCGAGGCCGCCGAACGCCTGCTGCAGGCGGCGGCCGCCGGCGTCCCCTGTGACCCCGTGCGCGAGCTGATCGGCGAGACCGACGTCGACCGGGCCTACGCCGTCCAGGAGCGGCTGACGGCCGCCCGGCTGGCCGCCGGCGCCACCGTCGTCGGTCGCAAGATCGGCCTCACATCGAAGGCCGTGCAGGCCCAGATCGGCGTCGACCAGCCCGACTTCGGCGTGCTGTTCGACGACATGGGCTATGCCGAGACCGAGACCGTGCCGATGAGCCGGCTGCTCCAGCCCAAGGCGGAGGCCGAGGTGGCCTTCGTCCTCAAGGACGACCTCGTCGACGGCGACCTCGACGTCGCCCAGGTGGCGGCGGCCGTCGACTACGCCGTGGCCTCGCTGGAGATCGTCGACTCCCGGGTGGCCGGCTGGAACATCCGCTTCGGCGACACGGTGGCCGACAACGCCTCCTCCGGGCTCTACGTGCTCGGCTCGGAGCGCCGGAGCCTCGACGACTTCGCGCCGGTCGACGTCGAGATGACGATGAGCCGCAACGAGGAGCAGGTCTCCACCGGCAACGGCGCCGCCTGTCTCGGCGACCCGCTCAACGCGCTGTCCTGGCTGGCGCGCACCGCCCGCGACTTCGGCGAGCCGCTGCGCGCCGGTCAGGTCGTGCTCTCCGGCGCGCTCGGTCCGATGGCCGACGTCGGCCCCGGTGACGTCGTCACCGCCACCATCACCGGTCTCGGCACCGTGACCGCCCGCTTCTCCGGAAAGGACGACTGATGAACGACACACCTCAGACCGCGAAGACCAAGGTCGCCATCATCGGGTCGGGCAACATCGGCACCGACCTGATGATCAAGATGCTGCGGATCAGCAAGACGCTCGAGTGCGCCGCCATGGTGGGCATCGACCCGGAGTCCGACGGGCTCGCTCGAGCCGGCCGGTTCAAGGTGCCGACCACCCACGAGGGCGTCGACGGGCTGATCGCGATGGACCACTTCGACGAGATCGACATCGTCATGGACGCCACGTCCGCCGGCGCCCACCGGGTCAACGCGGCCAAGCTGGCGCCGTACGGCAAGAAGCTGGTCGACCTCACCCCGGCGGCGATCGGCCCGTTCGTGGTGCCGGTGGTCAACCTGGAGACCCACGAGGACGCCGACAACGTCAACATGGTCACCTGCGGTGGGCAGGCGACGATCCCGATCGTCTACGCCGTCTCGCGCATCACCGACGTGCCCTACGCCGAGATCGTCGCCTCCGTCGCGTCGAAGTCCGCCGGCCCCGGCACCCGCGCCAACATCGACGAG
Source organism: Nocardioides sp. (assembly GCF_041393715.1). GTDB lineage: Bacteria > Actinomycetota > Actinomycetes > Propionibacteriales > Nocardioidaceae > Nocardioides. The sequence continues at coordinate 333,891 of NZ_JAWKJQ010000002.1, forward strand.
TTCACCGAGACGACGGCGCACGGCGTCGAGGTGATCGGCGGCGCCTGGAAGGGCAAGGCGATCATCATCCTCAACCCGGCCGAGCCGCCGCTGATCATGCGCGACACGGTCTTCTGCCTCATCAACGACCCCGACGAGCTCGCGCAGAACGCGATCCGCGAGTCGATCGAGGACGTCGTCGAGAAGGTCGCCGAGTACGTCCCCGGCTACCGGATGAAGCAGGCCGTGCAGTTCACCCGGCTGCCCGAGGGCGAGCCGGTGCACACGCTGCTCGGCAAGGGCGTCGGCGACGTGGAGGTCACCCACAAGGTGTCGGTCTTCCTCGAGGTGGAAGGCGCGGCCCACTACCTCCCGGCGTACGCCGGCAACCTCGACATCATGACCTCGGCCGCCATGCGCACCGCCGAGCACATCGCCGCGAAGATGCGAGATGCCCGGACCCGGACCGAGGAGGTGTCGGCATGAGCATCCAGACCCCTGACGACCAGGTCGAGCTCTACATCCAGGACGTCACGCTGCGCGACGGCATGCACGCGATCCGGCACCGGATCGAGCCCGACGACGTCCGCAAGATCGTGGCCGCGCTCGACGCGGCGGGCGTGGACGCCATCGAGGTCACGCACGGTGACGGGATCGCGGGCGGCTCGCTCAACTACGGCCCCGGCTCGCACACCGACTGGGAGTGGATCGAGGCCGCGGCCGAGGTGATCCAGAACGCCGTGCTCACCTCGCTGCTGGTGCCCGGCATCGGCACCATCGAGGGGCTGAAGCAGGCCTACTCCCTGGGGGTCCGCTCCGTGCGGGTGGCCACCCACTGCACCGAGGCCGACGTCGCCGCGCAGCACATCGCCACCGCGCGCGAGATCGGCATGGACGTGTCGGGATTCCTGATGATGTCGCACATGAGCGACCCGGCCTCGCTGGCCCAGCAGGCCAAGCTGATGGAGTCCTACGGCGCCCAGTGCGTCTATGTGACCGACTCCGGCGGCCGGCTGCTGATGCACGATGTGCAGGAGCGGATCCGCGCCTACCGCGACGTGCTCGACCCGGGCACCCAGATCGGCATCCACGCGCACGAGAACCTCTCCCTCTCGGTGGCCAACTCGGTGGTCGCCGTCGAGGAGGGGGTCTATCGCGTGGACGCCTCGCTGGCCGGCCAGGGCGCCGGGGCCGGCAACTGCCCGATCGAGCCGTTCATCGCCGTCGCGAACCTGCGCGGCTGGCGGCACCGCTGCGACCTGTTCCAGCTCCAGGACGCCGCCGAGGACCTGGTCCGCCCCCTGCAGGACCGACCGGTCCGGGTCGACCGCGAGACGCTCACCCTGGGCTACGCCGGCTCCTACTCGTCGTTCCTCCGGCACGCCGAGAACGCCTCGGCGCAGTACGACGTCGACACCCGCGACCTGCTGATGGAGGTCGGCCGGCGTGGCCTCGTCGGCGGCCAGGAGGACATGATCGTCGACATCGCGCTGGACATCCTCGCCCAGCGCGAGGCGGTCGCCTCCGCCTGACGCCGTCGTCCATCGTTTGCCGCGTTCGGCCCCTCCCGTCGGTGTGTCGCGGGGTCTTCTGCAGCAAACGATGGACGAAGGGGAGCGGAAACCGGTGGGCGGGAAGCGTCGAGGCCGGGCAGCATGGCTCTCGTGCCCCTCGCCACGCCGACGCTGACCACCGACCGGCTCCGCCTGCGTCGGTTCGACGAGGCCGACGCGGGGCCGCTGTTCGCGCTGCAGAGCGACGCCACGGTGCTCCGCTACTGGGACTCACCGCCCTGGGCCGAACCCCAGCGGGCCGAGGCGTTCCTGACAGCCTCCCGGGCGATGGCGGCCGAGGGCAGCGGCGTCCGGCTGGCGGTCGACCGGGTCGCCGACGATGTGTTCGTCGGCTGGTGCAGCCTGACCAGGTGGAGTCCCGTGCACCGCAGCGCGGCGATCACCTACTGCTTCGCCGAGGCCTCCTGGGGGCAGGGGTATGCGACGGAGGCCGCGGGTGCGCTGCTGGCCTGGGCCTTCGAGACCCTCGACGTCAACCGGGTCCAGGCCGAGACCGACACGCGCAACCTGGCCTCGGCACGGGTTCTCGAGAAGCTCGGCTTCGTGCGCGAGGGCACGCTCCGCGAGGACTGTGTCGTCGACGGTGAGGTGTCGGACTCGTGGGTCTTCGGGCTGCTGCGGCGGGAGTGGCGCGGGTGAGCCACGCGCTGTCCTTCACCTGGGCGGCCGCGCGGTGGCCGACCTTGCCGGATCTCGGGGCCTCCTAGCGGCCGCGTCGTCCTCGGGCGAGCTGCACCGCGACCAGCCCGAGCAGGACGACGATGAACGTGGGCAGCATCACCACCGGCTGCGTCAGCGCGCACGAGACGGTGTGGCCGGCGCCGTTGTAGCAGGTCGGCGGGTTCGTGTCGTCGCCGCTGACCGCACCGAACCAGTGGAACGCCGCCATCGCCGCGACCCCCGCCACGAGGACGTCGACGACGCCCAGGAGCAGCAGCCTGCCGCCCGCGCTGCGTCGTGCCGTCACCTCGGACATGCCCGCACGATGACCCAGGTCGACTCCGCGGGGCAAGTGGCCGCCCGAGAGACGTGGCGGGGGCCACGTAGGTTGGGGATCGTGGCCAACCGACTCGCGTCCGCGACCTCGCCCTACCTCCTCCAGCACGCCGACAACCCCGTCGACTGGTGGGAGTGGGGGCCCGAGGCGTTCGCGGAGGCGCGGGCGCGCAACGTCCCGGTGCTGCTGAGCGTCGGCTACGCCGCCTGCCACTGGTGCCACGTGATGGCGCACGAGTCGTTCGAGGACGACGACACGGCGGCGTACCTCAACGAGCACTTCGTGAGCGTCAAGGTCGACCGGGAGGAGCGACCGGACGTCGACGCGGTCTACATGCAGGCGACCACGGCGATGACCGGGCAGGGCGGCTGGCCGATGACCTGCGTGCTCGACCACGACGGCAACCCGTTCTTCGCCGGGACCTACTTCCCCGACCAGCCGCGGCATGGCCAGCCGTCGTTCCGGCAGGTGCTGCAGGCGCTGGTCGACGCGTGGACCAACCGTGGCGACGACATCCGGCGGGTCGGGTCGGACCTGCGCGACTTCCTCAACCAGCAGGCCAGCCACGCGGCCGGGCCGCTGGGTGCGCCCGAGCTGGAGAAGGCGGAGGCGGCCCTGCGCCGCGAGTTCGACTCGCAGACGCCGGGCTTCGGGAAGGCCCCGAAGTTCCCGCCGTCGATGGCACTGGAGTGGCTGCGCCGGCGCGCCGAGCCGGAGATGCTCGACGCGATCCTCGAGGCGATGGCCCGCGGTGGGATCTACGACCAGATCGGCGGCGGGTTCGCGCGCTACTCCGTCGACCGGGCGTGGGTGGTGCCGCACTTCGAGAAGATGCTCTACGACAACGCCCAGCTGGTCGGGCTCTACGCCCGTCGAGGCGGACCGCTGGGGGAGCGCATCGCGGCGGAGACCGCGGACTTCATGATCCGCGAGCTGGGCACCGCGGAGGGCGGGCTCGCGTCGGCGCTGGACGCCGACAGCGAGGGCGTGGAGGGGAAGTTCTACGTCTGGACCCGTGATCAGCTCGCCGAAGTGCTGGGCCCTGACGACGGCGGGTGGGCGGCGGAGCTCTTCCACGTCACCGAGCACGGCACCTTCGAGCACGGCTCGTCGGTGCTGCAGCTGTTGCACGACCCCGACGACGTCGACCGCTGGCGCCGGGTGCGCGCGGCCCTGCTCGCCGCCCGGGCCGACCGGGTGCGGCCGGCCCGCGACGACAAGGTCGTCGCCGCCTGGAACGGGCTCGCGATCACCGGCCTGGTCGACGCCGGCCTGCGCCTGGACCGGCCGGCGTACGTCGACGCGGCGGTGGCCGCCGGGCGGCTGCTGGTCGACCTGCATCTCGTGGACGGTCGGCTGCGCCGCGCCTCCCGCGACGGGGTCGTCGGCGCGCATGCCGGTGTCCTCGAGGACTACGGCGCCGTGGCCGGCGGCTTCTGTCCCTCGTGGAGGCGACCGGTGACGCGACCTGGCTGCGGCGTGCCGAGGAGCTGCTGGAGGTGGCCCTCGCTCACTTCCGCGCCGACGACGGCGGGTTCTTCGACACCGCCGACGACGCCGAGGCGCTGGTCGCCCGGCCGCGCGACCCGTCCGACAACGCCAGCCCGTCGGGTCTCTCCGCGACGGTCCACGCGCTGGCCACCTATGCCGCACTGACCGGCTCCGGCCGGCACCGACAGGCCGCCGAGGAGGCGCTCGCCTCCGTGGCCGGGCTGGCCCTGCGGGCGCCTCGCTTCGTCGGCTGGAGTCTCGCTGCCGCGCAGTCGATGCTCGACGGCCCGGAGGAGGTGGCCGTGGTCGGGCCGCCCGGGCCGATCGCGACGCCCTCGCGGCCGCCGCGCGGCGCCGGCCCGGCGCGGTGGTGGTCGTGGCCGACGACGCCCGCGAGGACATCCCGCTGCTGGTCGGCCGGAGGGCGGTCGACGGGCGCGCCGCGGCGTACGTCTGCCGGCACCAGGTCTGCGAGCGACCCGTCACCTCCGCCGCCGAGCTCTGAGGTCGGGCGGGTCCTGCCCGCGCCGGGGGCGTCATACGGTGCGGTCGTGGGGGCGGCCGGGGTGTATGACGCAAGCCGGGGTCGGCGGGGGCGTCATACGGTGCGGTCGTGGGGGCGGCCTGCGCGTATGACGCAAGCCCCGGGGTCGGCGGGGGCGTCATACGGTGCGGTTGTGGGGGCGGCCGGGGTGTATGACGCAAGCCCGGGGTCGGCGGGGGCGTCATACGGTGCGGTTGTGGGGCGGCCGGGGTGTATGACGCAAGCCCGGGGTCGGCGGGGGCGTCACGGTGCGGTTGTGGGGGCGGCCGGCGCGTATGACGCAAGCCCCGGCCGGCGGGGATGTCATACCGTCCGGTCGTGGGGGCGGCCTGCGCGTATGACGCAAACCCGGGCGACCACCGGAACCCCAGATACCTGCCGCGCGGGTCATTTCTGGAGCCCCACGACAGTGCCACCCTGGAGCGATGGAGCTGACGACCACACCGGACCCGGGCAACTTCAGCTACGGCGAGCCGATGGACGAGGCCGAGCGCCGGAGGACCTGGCCGCACACGCCCGACAACGTGATGCTCTGGCGGATGCTGACCGACCGGGGCAAGGAGGAGTTCGCGCTGCTGGCGACGATCTCCTACTACGACGAGGAGCACCAGCGCACGATCACGGTGCCCGACGTCTTCAGCGAGTACACCACCGACCTCACCTCGGTCCCGTCCTGGTTCACCTGGCTGGTGCCGAAGTCGGGGACCCACCTGCCGGCCGCCCTGGTCCACGACGGGCTGGTGTGCGACCCCGACCAGAACCCGACCTACCGGCTGGACCCACCGGGTGAGCCCCTCGACCGCATCGACGCGGACGTGGTCTTCCGCAACGCGATGCGCGACGCCCACGTCGGGCTGGTGCGTCGGTGGCTGGTCTGGGCGGCGGTGACCACCGCCTCCCTCTGGCAGGGCCCGCGCCGGGTGTGGCCGGCTCGCAACAAGGTCTACTACCGGGCGGTGATCGCGCTGCTGGTGGGCACCATCGCCTACCTCGGCGCCTGCGCGACGGCGCAGGTCTTCGACCGCGGCTATCCCTGGGCCTGGACGCTGCCGTGGATCCCCGAAGGGAGCTGGTGGAGCGAGATCGGCTACGGGCTGGCCGGGGCGATCGTGATCCCGTCCGTGCTGGCGCTCGCGTGGGGGAAGTACGCCCGCGCGGGCCTGATCGTCGGCATCGCCCTGGCGGCGCTCTTCCACGTGACGCTCGCGATCGCCGTCCTCGGACTGGCCTACCAGGGGCTGGAGTGGCTCGTCGCCCGGGCGGTGCGGGCCGGCATCGGCTGGACGCTGCTGGTCGCCGCCGCGGTCGGGTGGCTGGTGGCCCTGACGATGTTCGTGCTCGCGCTGGGGTGAGGTCGCGCGTCAGCGCAGGGAGTACGTCGCCAGGGAGACGCCGACGTAGTGGGTGACGAAGGCCAGGATCGTGAAGGTGTGGAACACCTCGTGGAACCCGAACCACCGCGGCCACGGGTCGGGACGACGGAAGCCGTAGACCACGGCGCCGAGGGTGTAGAGCGCGCCGCCCACGATGGCGAGCACCAGCACGGCCGTGCCGATGCCGACGCCCAGCTCGCGGGCGCCCTGGTAGTACTCCGGGGCGTAGGCCAGCGCGGCCCAGCCGAGGCCGAGGTAGATCGCGGTGTAGAGCCAGCGCGGCGCGTTGATCCAGAAGATGCGGAACAGCCCCCCGAGGGCCGCTCCGACCCAGACCACGGTGAGCATCACCGTGCGGTCGCGGCCGTCGAGCAGCAGGAGCGTGAACGGGGTGTAGGAGCCCGCGATCAGCAGGAAGATGTTGGCGTGGTCGAAGCGCTGCAGGAACCCGAACACACGCGGTGACCAACGCCCCCGGTGATAGACGGCCGACACGGTGAACAGCAGCAGCGCCGAGGCGGCGTAGATCGCCGACCCGACCCGGGTGGCGGCGGTGGGGGAGAGAGCGATCAGGACGATGCCGGCCGCCAGGGTGAGCGGTGCGGTCGCGGCGTGCAGCCATCCGCGAAGCCGCGGCTTGAGGTCGTCGAGCACGTCGTCGAGCTGCTCGTGGAGCTCGCCGAGCCGCGACCGCAGGGCGTCGTTCATGTCGCAAGCCTAGGTGGCGGTCGGACGATCCGTGACGTGTTCTCCGCCACGCGCCAGGACGTGCCGGAACGGCCGAGGACCGGTCCACCCCGGCTACGATCGTCGCGTGGCGATGACGGCGGTGCTCAAGGAGCGGGTACGCCGGCTCTTCTACCCCGCCTACGAGGCCCGGATGCTCCAGGCACTGCCCAAGGACCGCATCCCGAAGCACATCGGCGTGATGCTCGACGGCAACCGGCGCTGGGCCAAGGGTGTCGGCCTCGACTCGGCCAGCGGCCACCGGGCGGGTGCCGCCAACATCGAGCCGCTGCTGCACTGGAGCGAGGAGGTGGGGGTCGAGGTCGTCACCCTGTGGCTGCTGTCCACCGACAACCTCAATCGTCCCTCGGAGGAGCTCGACACGCTGCTCGACGTCATCGGAGACGCCGTGGAGGCGCTCGCCGCGCAACGTCGGTGGCGGCTGCACCCCGTCGGCGCGCTCGACCTGCTGCCGGCGCCGCTCACCGCGCGGCTGAAGTCGGCCGAGGAGGCCACCAGCGATGTCGACGGTCTGCTCGTCAACATCGCAGTCCCCTACGGCGGCCGCCGCGAGATCGCCGATGCGGTGCGGGCGCTGCTCCAGGAGCACGCGGAGCGCGGCACCCGGCTGGAGGAGCTGGCCGAGGCACTCGACGTCGACCACATCGCCGAGCACCTCTACACCCGTGGCCAGCCCGACCCCGACCTGGTCATCCGGACCTCCGGCGAGCAACGGCTGGGCGGCTTCCTGCTCTGGCAGAGCGCGCAGAGCGAGTTCTACTTCTGCGAGGCCTACTGGCCCGACTTCCGCAAGGTCGACTTCCTGCGCGCGGTCCGCGCCTACACCCAGCGGCAGCGGCGCTTCGGCGCCTGAGCGTCCTCGCCTCGACGCCTCGTCGGCACCCTGGGCCGCCGGCCGACCGGCCCCGGATCGGTGTGGGGTTCACCCGACCGTCATCACGCGTTCGGGCGTGTCGCGGCTGGGTGGCCGGTGTCGCGTCGTACCGTCGCGATGAGGGTGAGTGGGGAAGCTCGCTCTCGTCGGGAGGCCCGTTCGTGACCCACTGCGACCGCACCGCGGGGGCACCCGCCCGCGCGCGAGGAGGCCGGCACCCCGGCCTTCGGGCAGCACCCCGTCCCAACCGCGTGTCATGAGCCGAAGGCCGGGCGCGGGTGTGCGTCCCGGTCGCCGAAGGGGAAGTCGTGTCGACCTCGTCCCGCACATCCGCCGAGAAGCCCGCGTCGCGCCGGCCCGCCCGCGCCACCCAGACCCGCACCTTCGTGCTCGACACCAGCGTGCTGCTGGCCGACCCGGGCGCGCTGCGGCGGTTCGCCGAACACCAGGTGGTGCTGCCGGTGGTGGTGATCACCGAGCTGGAGGGCAAACGACACCATCCCGAGCTGGGCTTCTTCGCGCGCAGCGCGCTGCGCCAGCTCGACGACCTGCGGGTCTCGCACGGCAGGCTCGACGAGCCGGTCCCGGTCGGCGAGCTGGGGGGCAGCATCCGGGTCGAGCTCAACCACACCGACCCGGAGTCGCTGCCGTCGGGCTTCCGGCTGGGCGACAACGACACGCGGATCCTCGCGGTCGCCCGCAACCTGGCCAACGAGGGCCACGACGTCACGCTGGTCTCCAAGGACCTGCCCCTGCGGATCAAGGCCTCCGCGGTCGGCCTGGTCGCCGAGGAGTACCGCGCCGAGGCGGTCTCCGACTCCGACACCGGCTACTCCGGCATGGCGGAGCTGGAGGTCGGCGGCGCCGACCTCGATGAGCTCTACGACGACGGGAACCTCGACCTCGACGCCGCTCGCGAGCTGCCGTGTCACACCGGGCTGGTGCTGGTCTCCGAGCGCGGGACCGCCCTGGGCAGGGTCGGACCCGACAAGCAGGTCCACCTGGTGCGCGGCGACCGGGAGGCGTTCGGGATCCATGGCCGCTCGGCCGAGCAGCGGATCGCGCTGGAGATGCTGCTCGACCCGGAGGTCGGCATCGTCTCCCTGGGTGGCCGCGCCGGCACCGGCAAGTCGGCGCTCGCGCTGTGCGCGGGTCTGGAGGCGGTCATGGAGCGGCGCCTGCACCAGCGCGTCGTGGTCTTCCGTCCGCTGTTCGCGGTCGGCGGCCAGGAGCTCGGCTACCTGCCGGGGTCGGAGTCGGAGAAGATGTCGCCCTGGGCCCAGGCGGTCTTCGACACGCTGGGTGCCGTCACCACCCGCGACGTGATCGACGAGGTGCTCGACCGGGGCATGCTCGAGGTGCTGCCGCTCACCCACATCCGCGGCCGGTCGCTGCACGACGCCTTCGTGATCGTCGACGAGGCGCAGTCGCTGGAGCGCAACGTGCTGCTCACGGTGCTGTCGCGGATCGGTGCCAACTCCAAGGTGGTGCTGACCCACGACGTCGCGCAGCGCGACAACCTCCGGGTGGGCCGTCACGACGGTGTCGTCGCGGTGGTCGAGAAGCTGAAGGGCCACCCCCTGTTCGCCCACGTGACCCTCACCCGGTCCGAGCGCTCACCGATCGCGGCGCTGGTCACCGAGATGCTGGAGAACGTCACCGTCTGAGGTCCGCCGGGACCGCGACGGCCTGGGTGCTCACCGGTCCACACCACCTGTGACTGATGTGACGGGTGTGACTTCAGTGGGCTGTCCCGGGGCGCTGTGACCGGGCTCTCGGGGGCAGTTGCGTCGTTCGCGTCCGGGCCGGTGGGTGCTGAGGCACAGTCTGGCTGACGCCTACGTCGCCGGGTTCGGGGAACGGCGAGGCGGGCTCGCCCAGACGCCGTACCCGAAGGACCCCGGTGGCCAAGCATCGCGCTCACGTTCCCAAGCACCGCGACGCCGACGCGTCCGCGGGTGCCCGGGCACGTCGCGCCTCCCGGACCGCGGTCCGCAACACCGCGGTGCTCGGCGCGCTGTCGGCGACCGCCACCGGCACCGTGGTGACGGGTGGGGTGCTGCTCGGGCAGACGGCGTCGGCGGAGCCGAGCTCCTACGCGGCCTCGGCACCGATCGCGCACACCGGGGCGACGCTGCGGGCAGCTCGGCAGGCGGCCTTCGCCGGCTCCCGCACGGACCACCGGGCAGCCACCGACCCGGCCAAGGCGGCCGCGCTGTCGGTCCCGACCGGACGCGCCGAGTCGCGCACCGAGGACATCTCGGACGCCGACCCCCGGGTGATCGCCCGGGCGCTGATGCCGGAGTACGGCTTCGGCGAGGACCAGTGGTCCTGCCTGGACTCGCTCTACCTCAGCGAGAGCGGGTGGCAGGTCGACGCCGACAACCCGACGTCGACCGCCTACGGCATCCCGCAGGCGCTGACCGGGCTCCACGACCTGCCGCCGGGCTACATGACCTCGGCCGAGGTGCAGATCCGCTGGGGGCTGGGGTACATCCAGAGCTCCTACGGAACCCCGTGCGGAGCCTGGGCGTTCAAGCGCGAGAACAACTGGTACTGACGGCGGTGCCCTGGCCCTTCCGGGCCGGTGCCGAGTGGCCCGAACGGGTGGTTGGCCGCCGCAGGTGGGTGGTCTCCGGGCGATCGGCAACCATCGTCGAGACCAACGCTCACAGTCTGTCCATGACCGCCTCGTGGACCCGCCTCGTCACCGCCGCCACCGTCGTGGGCGCGATCCTGCTCACCGGTACCCCTGCCCAGGCCGCTCCGCCGGTGAAGCCGGGACCCGTGACCAATCTCGCCGCCACGGCCAGCAAGCCCGCCGGCTACCAGGTCGACTCGACCTGGGACGCCGCGAGCGACACCACCAACTACCAGGTCAGCCTGTCGCTGGGCGGCACGGTCGTCAGCTCGTACTCGACGACCGGCACGACCTGGAGCGCCACGACCTCGGCCGGTGCCGGCCAGACCGTCGTCGTGACCGTGACGCCGTACAACGGGAAGCGCAAGGGGACCGCGACCTCGGTCAGCCTGCTGCTCCCCGACCTGACCGCACCGACCGGCGCCTTCTCGGTCGCGGCCACCGACATGATGGCCACCATCACCCAGGACGAGCTGTCCGACGATGCCACAGCCACCAACGAGATCCTCCGCGACATCGACTGGGGCGACGGTGGTGGTTGGCAGGTGTGGTCGACCGGCACCACCGCCGACCACACGTACGCCGGCCTGGGTCGCTACATCCCGCAGGTGCGGCTGACCGATGTCAGCGGCAACAGCGTGGTGCTCACCCTCGCCGCCGTCGTCGTGGGTGACACCACGGCGCCGACGGGCGTGTTCACCGCCGGGCCGGCCACGGCCTGGGTCGGTTTCACCGAGGTGACCCTGACCGAGGTCTCGCTCGCCGACGACTTCTCCGCCACCGCGGCGCTGGAGGTCTCGGCCGACTGGGGCGACGGCACCGTCGAGCCGTTCACCGGGACCTCGATGACGCACACCTACGCCGCGGCCGGCACCTTCACCCCGACCGTGCACGCCACCGACGAGGCGGGCAACGTCGCGACGCTGCCCACCAGCGAGATCGTGGTCGCCGCCGACGTGGCGGGCCCGACCCTGACGATCACCAAGCCGGCTCGCGCCGCGTCGCTGGCCTCGTGGCGCTACGTCAAGGGCAAGGCGATCGACGCCGAGACGGGCGTCGCTCCGGTCAAGGTCAGGATGATCGAGAAGCGCGGTTCCCGGTGGTACGCCTATCTGCCCGCGCGGGGCGTCTGGGTCAGGGCCGGCGCGACGCCCGCGAGCGCCTGGAAGAAGACCAAGGCCGCGACGCGTGCCCCCTCGGGCACCGGTGCCTGGAAGGTGCGCGTCAAGAAGCTCACCAAGGGCCAGCTGCGGGTCCGGGTCGCTGGTGCCGACCTCGTCGGCAACGTGGGACCTCGCGCCGAGCGCCGGCAGAGCATCACCCGGCGCTGAGTCCGGGTCCTGGAGTCGAGGACGGCCGGCCGCGCTCAGCGGCCGGTCATCCGGTCCACGTCGAGTGCGGCCTCCAGCTGCTCCTCGGTGATCTCGCCGCCCTCCACGAAGCCCATGGCACGGACGGTGTCGGCGATCGTGGCCCCGTCGGCGAGCGCTCGCTTGACCACGGCGGCGGCCCGCTCGTAGCCCAGGTGACGGTTGAGCGGGGTGACCACGGAGGGGGAGGCCTCGGCATAGCGGCGCATCCGGTCGCGATCGGCCGTGAGCCCGTCGACGCATCGGGTGGCGAGCAGCCGCGAGACCGAGGCGAGCAGGCGCACCGACTCGAGCAGGTTGCGGGCGATGACCGGCATCATCACGTTGAGCTCGAAGGTCCCGGCGGCGCCGGCCCAGGCGACGGTGGCGTCGTTGCCGATGACCTGTGCGCACGCCATCAGGGTGGCCTCGGGGATCACCGGGTTGACCTTGCCGGGCATGATGCTCGACCCCGGCTGCAGGTCGGGGAGATGGATCTCTCCGAGCCCGGTGGCCGGGCCGCTGGACATCCAGCGCAGGTCGCCGGCGATCTTGGTCAGTCCCACCGCGATGGTGCGGAGCACGCCGCTCAGCTCGACCAGGGAGTCGCGGGTCCCCTGGGCCTCGAAGTGGTTGCGGGCCTCGGTGAACGGCTGGCCGGTGCGCTCGGCGAGCGCGGCGATGACCGCGGCCGCGAATCCCGGCGCGGCGTTGAGGCCGGTGCCCACGGCGGTGCCGCCGAGCGGCAGCTCACGGACGCGGGGGAGCACGGCCTCGAGGCGCTCCCGGGCGTAGCCGACGGTCGCGGCGTAGCCGCCCAGCTCCTGCCCCAGGGTGACCGGCGTGGCGTCCATGAGGTGGGTCCGGCCGGCCTTGACGGCGTCGGCGTACTCCTCGGCCTTGGCGTGCAGGCTGCGCCGGAGGATGTCGAGTGCGGGCAGCAGGTCGTCGACGACCTCGCGAGCGGCGGCCACGTGGATCGCGGTGGGGAAGGTGTCGTTGGAGGACTGACCGGCGTTGACATGGTCGTTGGGGTGCACGTCGACGCCGTCCAGCGCACAGAGTCGAGCGACCACCTCGTTGACGTTCATGTTGGTGCTGGTGCCCGACCCGGTCTGGAACACGTCGATCGGGAAGTGGGCGTCCGCGCCGCCGTCGGCGACCAGGGCGGCCGCCTCCTCGATCGCCTGGGCTCGGGCCGGGTCGAGGACTCCGACCTCGCCGTTGACCCCCGCCGCGCAGGCCTTGACCAGCGCCAGCGCATGGATCAGCGACGGCTCCATGGTGGTGCCGCTGACGGGGAAGTTCTCGACCGCCCGCTGGGTCTGGGCACCCCACAGCGCGTCGGCGGGGACCTCGACGGCGCCCATGGAGTCGTGCTCGGTCCTGGTCTCCTCGCTCACCCCGTCGAGGCTACTCGGCGATGCCGTCGAGCCCTCGATGGCCGACGTAGAGCCAGTAGTGCTCGTCGCGACCCTGCAGGGTGACCGGCTGGTCGAGCTCCTCCGCGGTGTCGTAGGCCGCACTCAGGTGCCCGAGCAGCCCTGGCTCGCGGGCCGCCGACCAGACGACCACGGCCCCGCCGGGCCGGATCGTGTGCCGGAGGTCGGCGAGGAAGCCTGCCTCGTAGACGGCGGCGTTGGCGTCGTGCACGAGGTAGCCCGGTCCGTTGTCGATGTCGAGCAGCACCAGGTCGTACGTCGGCCGCTCGGCCGCGCCGAGCACCGCCGCCACGTCGTCGACCAGGAGCTCGACGCGGGGGTCGGCCAGCAGCGCCGGACCGTGCGGCACCGTCCCGTCGCGCAGCCAGTCGACCAGTGCCGGCTCGATCTCGACGACCGTGCATCGCTGCACCCGCGGGTCGGTGAGCACCGCCGCGAGCGTGAAGCCCAGGCCGAGCCCGCCCACGAGCACGTGGTGCGGCCGGCCGGTCGCCGCGAGGGCCCGGTCAGCCAGGGCGCGTTCGGACGACGTCTCCGCCGTGTCCATCACGAACACGCCGTTGGCCCGCAGCTCCAGCACCTCGCGCTTGCCGTCGTACCGGCGCCGCAGGACGAGCTCCCCGCGCGGCGACTCCGCCCTCGCCACCTCCCTCGGTCGGCCCATGGCTCGACCCTAGGGCCGGGGTCGCCGTGGTTGCGTCATACGAAGGGAGCGTCGGGGCGAGCGATCCGGATGACGTCCGTGGGAGTGTCATACGAAGGGAGCGTCAGGGCGAGCGATCCGGATGACGTCGTGGGGGGTTGTCCACAGGCGGGCGATCGGTCCTGGCGCTCGACCGGGCCTGCCGCCATCGTCGGAGGATGTCGCAGACGCTCCACGCCCCGTCGCCCATGACCCGAGCCATGGAGCTGGCGGCGGACCAGGCCAACATCATCAGCAGACGCCAGCTCTACGGCCTCGGCGTGACCCGCAGTCAGCTGCGCGCCCAGCTGGTCGCGCGTCGGTGGCGACGGTGTCTCTCGCAGTCGATCTCGATCACGACCGGCCCGCTCACCGTCGAGGCACGTCGTTGGGTCGCCGTGTTCGAGGGCGGTCCGCGAGGGTTCCTCGACGGGTCGGCCGCCCTGCTCGCAGCCGGCCTCGAGGGCTTCACGGCCGACGCCATCAGGGTCTCGGTGCCGCGCGGGGCGAGAGTACGGCGGACCGCCGGGCTCAACGTCCGGCAGACTCGTCGATGGCAGGCCGACGATGTCGCGGCCGGGTCCGGGCCACCTCGAGCACGCCCTGAGGTGGCGGCCGTGCGCGCTGCCCTGTGGGCGAAGTCGGCGAAACAGGCCGCGCTCCTGGTGACGCTGGCGGTCCAGCAGGGTCTGACGAGTGTCGAGCTCCTGGCGAGCGAGCTGTTGCGGATCAGGAGAGACAAGCGACGTGTGCTCCTGGGCGAGCTGGTGCTGGAGCTTGCCGGCGGGGTCCGCTCCTGGGTGAGCTGGAGTTCGCCCGGGAGTGCCGGCGTCGAGGTCTGCCGGAGCCTTCCCGGCAGGCTCGTCGGCGCGGGCGCGGTGGTCACTACTACCTCGACGCACTCTGGGAGTCGTTCGCGGTGGCCGTCGAGATCGACGGCATCCATCACCTCGCGGCGCCCTCCGTCGTCGACGATGCGTTGAGGCAGAACCACGTGTCGCTGCAGGGTTGCACCGTGCTGCGGCTCCCGCTGTTGGGCCTGCGGCTCGCCCCCGACCAGTTCTTCGCGCAGATCGAGCGCGCGCTCATCGCCGGCGGGTGGTCGCGGCTGGGCGCCAGCGCCTGAGGCTCGCCGGTTCCGCTTGTCGCCAGGCAGGGTGCGGCGCGGGGACGTCATACGGAGGGTGCGCCCGGGCGGCCGGGGTGGATGACGCAACGGGCCCGGCCCGGGGACGTCATACGGAGAGAGCGCCCGGGCGGCCGGGGTGGATGACGCAACGGGCCCGGCCCGGGGACGTCATACGGAGGGTGCGCCCGGGCGGCCGGGGTGGATGACGCAACGGGTGCGGCGCGGGGACGTCATACGGAGGGAGCGCCCGGGCGGCCGCGGTGGATGACGCACACCACGGCGACCACGGCGAAGCGGTCGGCCGACGAGCCGCGGAGGTCTGGGCCCGCCTACTCCGCGGAGCGGACCCGGATCCCCGACAGCGGCACCGTGACGCTGCCTGCGGGGTCGGTGAAGAAGTCGTTGCCCTTGTCGTCGACCACGATGAAGGCAGGGAAGTCCTCGACCTCGATCTTCCAGACGGCTTCCATGCCGAGCTCGGGGTACTCCAGCACCTCGACCGACTTGATGCAGTCCTGCGCCAGCCGTGCGGCCGGCCCGCCGATCGAGCCGAGGTAGAAGCCGCCGTGCGACGCGCACGCGGTGGTCACCGCCTTCGACCGGTTGCCCTTCGCGAGCATCACCTTCGACCCGCCGGCGGCCTGGAACTGCTCGACGTAGGAGTCCATCCGGCCAGCGGTGGTCGGGCCGAACGACCCTGAGGCATAGCCCTCCGGTGTCTTGGCCGGGCCGGCGTAGTAGACCGCGTGGTCGCGCAGGTACGCCGGCATCTCCTCGCCGGCGTCGAGGCGCTCCTTGATCTTGGCGTGCGCGATGTCGCGCGCCACGACCAGGGGACCGGTCAGCGACAGACGGGTCTTCACGGGGTGCTGCGAGAGCTCGGTCAGGATCTCGGACATCGGCCGGTTGAGGTCGATCCGGACCACCTCGCCGCCGCTGATGAGATCGGCCTCGGTCGTGTCGGGGAGGTAGGACGCCGGGTCGGTCTCGAGCTGCTCGAGGAAGACCCCGTCGGCGGTGATCTTCCCCAGGGCCTGCCGGTCAGCGGAGCACGACACCGCGATCGCCACCGGACAGGACGCCCCGTGCCGCGGCAGCCGAACCACGCGCACGTCGTGGCAGAAGTACTTCCCGCCGAACTGCGCGCCGATCCCGAACCCCTGGGTGAGCTTGAAGACCTCCTCCTCGAGCTCGAGGTCGCGGAAGCCGTGTGCGCTGACCGAACCCGAGGTCGGCAGGTCGTCGAGGTAGTGGGCGGAGGCATACTTCGCGGTCTTCAGGGCGAACTCCGCGCTGGTGCCGCCGATCACGACCGCCAAGTGGTAGGGCGGGCAGGCGGCGGTGCCGAGCGAGCGGATCTTCTCGTCGAGGAACGCCAGCATCCGCTCGGGGTTCAAGACGGCCTTGGTCTCCTGGTAGAGGAAGGACTTGTTGGCCGAGCCGCCGCCCTTGGCCATGAAGAGGAACTTGTACTCCGGGCCGGAGGCGGGAGTGGGCATCGAGTAGAGCTCCACCTGGGCGGGCAGGTTGGTGCCGGTGTTCTTCTCCTCCCACATCGTCAGCGGCGCCAGCTGGGAGTAGCGCAGGTTGAGTCGGGTGTAGGCGTCGAAGACGCCCCGGCTGATCGACTCTGCGTCGTCACCGCCGCCGGTGAGCACGCCCTCGGACTTCTTGCCCATCACGATCGCGGTGCCGGTGTCCTGGCACATCGGCAGGACGCCGCCGGCCGAGATGTTGACGTTCTTGAGCAGGTCGAGCGCCACGAACCGGTCGTTGCCGGACGCCTCCGGGTCGTCGATGATCCGGCGCAGCTGGGCCAGGTGACCCGGCCGGAGGTAGTGGCTGATGTCGTGCATCGCCGTCTCGGTGAGCAGGCGCAGCGCCTCGGGCTCGACGCGGAGGAACCGCTGCCCGTCGACCTCGACGGTGGACACCCCCTCCGTCGTCAGCAGCCGGTACGGCGTCTCCGGGGCGCCGTTGGACCCGTGGGTGGGCAACAGGTCGGCGTAGCGGAACTCGGGGCCGGTGGCCCGCTCGGAGGCGGGGGCAGGAGGAGGGGTGCTCACGACCGCCAGGCTAGTCGAGCCGGAGCCGCGCCCGGCCGACTACCCTGGCCCCATGGCAGCAGAGGCCGAGCACCCCGGCAGCATGCCCGCACGACGTCCCGACGCGGCACAGCTGCGCATCTCCGATGCCGACCGGCATCGGGTGGCCGACGTGCTCCGCGAGGCCGCCGGAGAGGGCCGGATCGACCTCGACGAGCTCGACGAGCGGCTGGAGGCGGCCTATGCCGCCAAGACCTATGCCGACCTGGTCCCGATCACCGCCGACCTGCCTGCCCACCCGGCCACCGCACCGGCGGCGCCACGGCCGGCCAACCTGCCGGCCTCGGTGACCCACGACAGCTCCCTGGCGATCCTGGGTGAGACCAGGCGGGTCGGCGCCTGGCTGGTGCCTCCGGAGCACCGGGTGGCGGCGTTCATGGGCGGGGTGAGGATCGACCTGCGCGAGGCGACCTTCTCGGCCGCCGAGACGGTGATCACGGTGAGTGCGGTGATGGCCGGCGTCGACATCGTGGTCGACCAGTCCACCCACGTGGTCGTCGAGGGGGTGGGGGTGATGGGCGACTTCAGCCAGTCCCGCGACAAGGTCCCGGCCGAGCTGACGCCCGACTCGCCGGTGGTGCGGGTCAAGGGCTTCGCGCTGATGGCGGGCGTCTCGGTGGTCCGCAAGGGTGCCCCCAAGACCGGCGTCCGGCGGATGCTCGGCGGCGGCTAGGTCGAGCGCCTCCCCGGCACCGAGCGGTCCGCGTCGGCCGGTCCGGTGCTGGTCCGTGCGACCAGCTCGGCCGGCAACACGGTGTCACCGAACAGCACCCGGTCGGAGGGCGCCAGCCGTCGCTGCCGGATCACCTCGAGCAGGTTGCGGGCGGCGATCTGGCCCTGCTCGACCACCGGCTGCCGGACCGTGCTGAGTCCGATGTAGCGGGCCAGCAGGTGGTCGTCGATCCCCATCACCGAGAGCTGCCCCGGCACGGACACGCCACGCTCACGCGCCGCGCTGAGCACGCCGATCGCCATCTCGTCGGAGGCGCAGAAGATGGCGGTCGGCGGGTCCTCCAGCGACAGCAGCTCGCCGCCGGCCTCGAAACCGCCCTCGATCGTGAAGTGGCCGTAGGTCTCGTACTCCGCTCGGAGCGGGATGCCGGCCGTCGTCAGGGTGCTGCGGTAGCCCCGGAGCCGGGCTCGCGGCGTGCTGAAGTCGAGTGGCTCGGTGGCGGAGCCGCCGACGTAGGCGATCCGGCGGTGCCCGAGGTCGAGCAGGTGCTGCAGGCCGATCCGGGCGGCCCTCTCGTCGTCGATGCTGACGCTGGGGCACCCCTCCATCCGGGCGCCGACCAGCGAGACCGGAGGAGCGTGCGTGTGCAGCCAGAGCTCCTCGTCGTCGGTGGGCTCGATGCCGAGCACCAGCACCCCGTCGACCCGCTTGGTCAGCTGGTGGCTGTGCAACACGCGGCTGCGGGTGGCCTGGTCGCCACCGAGGCTGTAGAGCAGCACGTCGTAGCCGTGCTGCCGCAGCACGCTCTCGGCCCCCTCGACGACGGTGGCGAAGAACCAGCGCGTCACGAACGGCGCGACCACCGCGATCGTCCGGGTCTCGCCCCCCGCGAGCACGGAGGCGGCGGGGGAGGCGACGTACCCGAGTCGCTGGGCGGCCTCGACGACGCGCTGTCGGGTCTCCTCGGAGACGCCCGGCAGGTTGCGCAGCGCCCGTGAGACGGTGGCCGTCGAGAGGCCGACCTCGTGCGCGACGTCGTTGATGCCGGTCACGGTTCCACCTCCTTCGCTGACCGCTCGTCCGAGGCATGCCGCCGGAAGCGACGATGCCCGGCGTCCCGGTGGATCAGGAGGCGCCGGGCATCGTCGTCGATGGCCTCAGCCCTTGACGCTGCCCGCCAGCAGGCCGCGGACGAAGTAGCGCTGCAGTCCGATGAACACCGCCAGCGGGATCGCCAGCGAGACGAACGCGCCGGAGGCCAGCAGCTGCCAGTCCTCACCGCGCTGGCCCACCAGGCTGACCAGCTTGACGGTCAGCGGCGAGACATCCGGCGAGCTGAACACCAGGGCGACCAGCAGGTCGTTCCACACCCACAGGAACTGGAAGATCCCGAACGCCGCGATGGCCGGCATCATCAGCGGGATCATGATCCGGGTGAAGATCTGGACGTGCCCGGCCCCGTCGATGCGTGCCGACTCGATCAGCTCGCCGGGGATCTCCCGCATGAAGTTGTGCAGCAGGAAGATCGCGAGTGGCAGCGCGAAGATCGTGTGCGACAGCCAGAGCTCATAGAGCCCTCCCGCGGGGGCGTCGCGCCCGGCCAGCGGCATCAGGTTGAACGGCGGGTCGGTGTAGAGCGACAGCAGCGGCACCAGGGTGACCTGGATGGGCACGATCTGGAGCGCGAAGACGCCGACGAACAACACGTCGCGGCCCTTGAAGTCCATCCAGGCGAAGGCGTACGCCGCCAGGGTGGCCAGGCTGATCGGGATCAGCACCGCCGGGATCGTGATCACGATGGAGTTGACGAGGTTGGTCGTCAGGCTCTCGCCCGAGGACCCGCCACTCAGCACGTCCTGGTAGTTCTGCATCGTGAAGCTCGGGTCGGTGAAGACGTTCCACCAGCCGTTGGACTTCACGTCCTCCTCCGGCCGGAAGGACGACACGAACAACCCGAAGGTCGGGACGGTCCACAGGAGCGCGATCACCAGCGCGATCGCGGACGCGACGCGGCCGGTGAGACCCTCCTTGGCGGCGCTGGCGGCCGACTGCGGGGGCGGGCCGGTCTGGGTCGCGGTGGTGACCTCTGTCTGGGTGCTCATCGGGCCTCCAGCTTCCGCATCTGGCGGACGTTGTAGATGACGATCGGGGTGACCAGCAGGAAGATGACCACGGCGATGGCCGTTGCCAGACCCTGGTTGCCGGCCACGAAGTCCTGACGGTAGAACTCGTAGGCCAGCACGCTGGTGTTGAAGTTGCCGCCGGTGGCGGTCTGCACGATGTCG
Organism: Nocardioides sp.; assembly: GCF_041393715.1. GTDB lineage: Bacteria > Actinomycetota > Actinomycetes > Propionibacteriales > Nocardioidaceae > Nocardioides. The sequence goes on from NZ_JAWKJQ010000002.1 coordinate 353,776, forward strand.
AACACCTTCAGGGTGGCGATGGTGATCGTGGTCAGCACCACGATCAGCGACGGCCGGATGCTGGGAACCGTGATGTGGCGGAACATCTTCCAGCCGCCGACGCCGTCGAGCCGGGCCGCCTCGACGATGTCATCGGGGATGGCCTTGATGGAGGCCGACAGGATGGTCATCGCGAACCCGGCCTGGATCCAGATCAGGATCACGATCAGGAAGAAGGTGTTCCACGGGTCGTTGAGCAGGAAGTTGTACGTCGGGAGGTGCAGCCAGGTGAGGAACTGGTTGAGCAGGCCGATCTGCTCGACGGTGTCACCGGTGCTGCTCGACTTGTAGGCGTAGACGAACTTCCAGATGATCGAGGCACCGACCATCGAGATCGCCATCGGCAGGAACAGCAGCGCCTTGGCGAACTTCTCGAACTTGGCGCGGTCCACGAGCACCGCGTAGATGAGCCCGATCGCGGTCGAGACGATGGGCGTCAGCACCACCCAGAACAGGGTGTTGCGCAGCACGGTCAGCTGCTGGCTGTTGGTGAACAGGTTCTTGTAGTTGTCCAGACCCACGAACGGCGGGTCGAACGGCCCGGCACCGTGCAGCGACTGCCACGCAGTGGCGATCGCCGGGTAGAGCAGGCCGATGCTGATCAGCAGCATCGCGGGGCCGAGGAATGCGGCGGCTTGGACCCGCTCACCGTTGCGGGAGCGGAGTCGTTGGGTGATGAGGAGGATGAGTGCCATCACCCCGAAGAACAGGGCGACGGCGATGACCATCTGGGTGAGCTTCTCTGACGTCGTCACAGCGGCAACTCGTCTTTCGTCGGCGCGGTCTCACGAGATAAGTGACCCCACGCCAGCAGGTTGCCGGGCGGGAGTCAAGACATCTGTCCACCGGGGGCGGGGCTCGGTGAGCCCCGCCCCGGTGGGTCAGATCAGGAGGCGGGCCAGGACGACTCGATGTTCTTGAGTGCGTCGTCGGTGCTCTCGCCGGTGATCCACGAGGTCATTTCCTTCCAGAAGGAACCGGCACCCACGGCGCTCGGCATCTGGTCGGAACCGTCGAAGCGGAAGACCGCGTTGGGGTCCTGGAGGACCTCGGCGGAGAGCTTGTCGATCGGGCTGGACAGGTTGGCCAGGTCGAGACCCTTATTGGCGCTGACCCAGCCGCCGTCCGGGGTGGCCTGGGCCTTCTGGTTGGCCCACACGTCGGTCGACAGGTAGGTCTGGAACGCCTGGACCTCGGGACGGTCGTCGAAGGCCGCCACGAACTCGCCACCACCGAGGACCGGCTTGTCGCCCTCGTTGATGACCGGGAGGTAGAACGCGAACACGTCGCCGGTCTCGCTGACGTCAGTGCCCTTCGGCCACTGCGCGGCGTAGAAGGACGCCTGGCGGTGCAGGGCGCACTTGCCGTCGAGGATCGGCAGGCCGCCGTCCTGGAAGGAGGTGGTCGCGATGGACTTCACGTCACCGAAGCCGCCGTTGACGTACTTGTCGTTCTTGAGGATCCCGCCCACGGTGTTGAGGGCATCGGCGACCTGCGGGTCGTTGAAGGGGATCTCGTGGTTGACCCACTGGTCGTAGACGTCGGCGCCCGCGGTGCGGAGCAGGACGTCCTCCAGCCAGTCGGTGGCCGGCCAGCCGGTGGCCTCACCGGACTCGATGCCCGCACACCAGGGCTTGATGCCGGTGGCCGCGATCGTGTCGGACAGCGCGAGCATGTCGTCCCAGGTCTGGGGGACCTCCCAGCCGTTCTTCTGGAAGGCCTTGGGGGAGTACCACACGAACGACTTCACGTTGGCGCCGAGCGGGGCGGCGTAGAACTTGCCGTCGACGGTGCCGTAGCCCTTCCAGTCCTCGCCGAAGAACTTGTCGACGTTGTCGGACACCTGGGAGGGGGCCTCCACGACCTTGCCCGACGAGACGACGGTCTTGAGCAGACCGGGCTGCGGGATGTAGGCGATGTCGGGCGCGTTGTTGGCCTTGACGCGGACCACCAGCTGGGTCTCGAACTGGTCGGAGCCTTCGTACTTCACCGAGGCGCCGGTGCACTCGGTGAACAGCTTGTAGGACTGCTCGTGAGCCTGCTGCTCGGGCGGCAGGATCGAGGTGTAGATGCTGACCTCCTTGCCGGTGAGGTCACCGAAGTCGGCCAGCTGCTCGAGGCCGCTACAGGCGTCGTTGTTGGCGCCGGGCCAGGTGCCCGACGCACTGCCGCCGCCACCGGAGCTGTCGTCGCTGGCACAGCCGGCCAGAACCATGCCGACCGCGGTCACGGTCGTCGCCATGACCAGTGCGGGTCGCTTGATGAAGTGTCGCATCAGCGGGATTGCCTCTCTGTCCACGAGGGTGTGACGGAGCGCACACACCCGAACCGATGTAAGCGTTTACGCGCTGGGGGCGTCAAGGGCGCCACGGTCACGAATCCGTAACACGGCTGTCACACGACGGCCGGTGTGGCCGTGTCCACGGGCCGCCTACCGCGGTTCCCGTCGTCCCGCCGCTGGGCTACTGTGAGCGCCGTCACTTCACAACGGATCGTCCGGCACGTACCTGCCGGTGAAGGGAGTCACCTGCTATGGCCTCAGTGACCTTCGAGAAGGCACAACGGTGGTACCCCGGGGCTGACAAGCCCGCGGTGCCAGGCATCGACCTGGAGATCGAGGACGGCGAGTTCATGGTTCTCGTCGGCCCCTCCGGGTGCGGGAAGTCCACCACGCTGCGGATGCTCGCCGGCCTGGAGGAGGTGAACTCCGGGAAGATCTACATCGGCGACCGCGAGATCACCCACATGCCGCCCAAGGACCGCGACATCGCGATGGTGTTCCAGAACTACGCGCTCTACCCCCACATGTCGGTGGCCGACAACATGGGCTTCGCGCTCAAGATGGCCAAGGTGCCGACCGAGGAGCGGCAGAAGCGTGTCGAGGAGGCGGCCAGGATCCTCGGGCTGACCGAGTACCTCGAGCGCAAGCCGAAGGCCCTGTCCGGTGGCCAGCGCCAGCGCGTCGCCATGGGTCGGGCCATCGTCCGCAGTCCGCAGGTGTTCTGCATGGACGAGCCGCTGTCCAACCTCGACGCCAAGATGCGCGTCCAGACGCGCACCGACATCGCGAAGCTGCAGGCCGACCTCGGCGTCACCACCGTCTACGTCACCCACGACCAGGTCGAGGCGATGACGATGGGCGACCGGGTCGCCGTCATGAAGGACGGCTACCTCCAGCAGGTCGACTCGCCGCTGACCCTCTACAACAAGCCGATCAACCTGTTCGTGGCGGGCTTCATCGGCTCGCCGCAGATGAACCTCATGGAGGCGACCGCCAAGGACGGCAAGGCAGCCATCGGCGGCTACGTCGTCCCCGTCGACCCGGCAGCGGCCCAGAAGATGCAGGGCAACATCACCGTCGGCGTGCGGCCGGAGGACTGGCGACTGGTCTCGGCCAACGAGGGCGGGTTCCCCATCAAGGTGACCGTCGTCGAGGAGCTCGGCGCCGACTCGTTCGTCTACGGCACCTCCGACGTGGCCGGCGTCCCGAGCACGGTCATCGTGCGCACCGACGCCAAGCACCACGTCGGCAAGGGCGAGACGATCCACGTGACGACCGACCCTGCTCACGTGCACGTCTTCGACACCGAGTCCGGAGACCGGCTCTCCGACTGACCTCGCACGTCGACCCGCCAGCGCCTCGCCGAGGCTCTGGCGGGTCGACTGCGTTCAGGCTCGGTCGGCGGTGCGCCGGATGGCGTCGGCGAAGTCGCCGTAGAGCGGCCGGGGCAGGTCGTGGCCCATCCCCGGGACCACGACCAGCTCCGCGCCGGGGATCGCCGCCGCGGTGGCCCGGCCGCCCGAGAGGTGGACCATCTTGTCGGAGTCGCCGTGCAGGACCAGGGCGGGGACGGTGAGGTTGCGCAGCCGCGGCCCGCGGTCCGGCTGCGCGAGGATCGCGAGCATCTGGCGCATCACCCCGTTGGCCGAGAAGCCACGGTCCCAGGTCTCCTCGGCCCGCCGCAGCACCTCCGCGTGCCCCTGGCGGTAGGCCGGCGAGCCGATCATCGACCAGGTCCGCGCCGAGGTCTCGGCGTACGCCGTGCGGCCGGGGCCGCGCGGGGCGATGAGCACCGGCAGCAGCCGCGGGTGCTGCCAGCCGACGGAGCGTCGGCCGGTGGTGGAGCTGATGCTGGTCAGCGAGCGGACCCGGCCCGGGTGCTCGATCGCGATGGTCTGCGCGATCATGCCGCCCATCGAGACGCCCGCCACGTGCGCGGACGCCAGACCGAGGTGGTCGAGGAGGCCGATCGCGTCGGTGGCCATGTCCGAGAGCGTGTACGGCGGCCGCCGTCCTCGGCCCGCGAAGGCGCGCACCAGGTCGACGCGGCGCACCGCACCACCGATCTTGGTCGACCGACCGGTGTCGCGGTTGTCGAAGCGGATCACGAAGAAGCCGCGCTGCACCAGGGCTGCGCACAGCTCGGGGTCCCACCAGGTCATCGGCCCGCTGAGCCCCATCACCAGCAGCAACGGGTCGCCGTCGGGGTCGCCGAAGGTCTGGTAGCACAGCTCGACGCCGGGGCTGACGGGCGCGAACATCTCGTCGGAGACCGCGACCGGCGCACCGCCGGACGTCGTGCCGCTCGGGCTCTCTGCCATGGGTCCAGTCAACCCGGCGCGGGCACGATTCGGCAGCGGATGTGGCGATGTGCACAGGAATCCGTCGGCGCAGGCGTACTGTCCATGCGCATGACCGCGGTCTCCGTGACGCAGGCGGCGCCCTTCCTCCGGCCGGACGGGTTCGTCCGGCCGCCGCTGGCTGCCCTGCTCCGGGAGGCCAGCGTGGTCGGCGAGTCGCTGAGGTACGCCGTCGCGGCCGGCCGGCCTCCGCAGCACGCGGGCCGATCGCGGCACCCGGCGCCCGTCGTGCTGGTTCCCGGGTTCTTCGCGGGGGACCTGACCCTCGCGGCGCTGGCGCGGACGCTGCGGCATGCGGGCTACCGGACCTACCGCTCCGGCATCGGGCTCAACGTGGGCTGCACCCTCGACGCCGTCGCCCAGCTCGAGCAGCGGCTCGAGGGGGTGGTGCAGCGGCGTGGCGGGCCGGCGTACCTCGTCGGCCACAGCCTGGGCGGGATGCTGGCCCGGGGCCTCGCGGTGCGGCGGCCCGACCTGGTCGCCGGCCTGGTCACCCTCGGCTCGCCGATGCTGGCGCCCGGTGCCCACCACCTGTCCCTGGCCGCCGGCGTCGACCTGCTGGTGCGGCTGAGCCGGGCCGGGATGCCAGGACTGATGGCCGAGGAGTGCGTGGCCGGCGACTGCGCCCGCGAGAGCTTCGACTCCAGTCGGGTGCCGTTGGCCGCCGGACTGCCCTTCACCGCGGTCTACTCGCGGCGCGACGGGGTGGTCGACTGGCGGGCCTGTCTGGACCCGCAGGCCCAGGCGGTCGAGGTGGGCGCCTCGCACGTCGGGATGGCGGTCGACCCGAGCGTCCACCGAGCCGTGCTGCGGGCGTTGCGCGCCGCCCCCTGATCAGCCGTCGACCGCGAGCGCGAACGGCAGCACCCCCGGGGCTCCGGCGAGCCGCAGCGCCCGCCCGGCCACGGTCATCGTCCACCGTGACGACACCACGTCGTCGACCAGCAGCACCGGGCCGGGCGCGGTCGTCAGCGTCGCGGCCAGGTCGGGTCCGACCGCCAGCCGCTCCCACACCCCGGCGAGCCGGAACGCGCTGTTGCCGCCCATGTCACCGGTCGGCCCGCCGCGCGCAGGGTCGAGCGAGCCGAGCAGCGGCAGCCTGCCGATCTCGGCCAGCCCGGACGCCAGCGAGGCGACCAGCTGTCCGTGCGAGCGAGACGGCATCGCCACGACACCCACGGGCCGGTCCTCCCAGCCCCACTCGGCGAGCACCGGGATGCAGGCGCGGAGCAGCTCGGGCGTGGCGGGTGCGTCGTCGCGCAGCAGGTCACGCAGCCGCTGGCCCCAGCCCAGGTCGGACAGCCGGGCCAGGGCCCGTCCCGGAAGCAGCGCCTCCTCGGCGGGGATCCGGCCTTTGACGGGCACCCCGACCCGGTCCATCCCGGTCGGCCACTGGGCGCGCGGCGCGAGGTCGACCCCCACCCGGTCGAGCCGCGCGCGGGCGGCGCCCACCACCCGCTCCGGGACCTCCGTGGGGAACCACACCCCGGCGCAGCCGTCGCACCTCCCGCAGGGCTCGGCGGTGTCGTCGTCGAGGGTCTCCTGGAGGAAGGCCATCCGGCAGCCGTCGGTGCGCTCGTAGTCGAGCATCAGCTGCTGCTCGTCGCGCCGGGCCGCGGCCACCCGGTCGTAGCGCTCGCCGTCGTAGGTCCACGGGCGGCCGGTGGCCGCCCAGCCGCCGGACACCCGCTGCACGGCCCCGTCCACGTCGAGCACCTTGAGGAGCAGCTCGAGCCGGGTGCGGCGTACGTCGACCGCGGTCTCCAGCGCGGCGGTCGAGAGCGGCCGGCCGGCCTCCGCGAGGGTGCGCAGCACCGCGTCGGCCTGGGCCTCGCGGGGCATCGAGACGCTCGCGAAGTAGTGCCAGATGTCCTTGTCCTCCGGGCCGGGAAGGAGCAGCACGTCGGCCCGCTCGGTGGCCCGGCCGGCCCGGCCGACCTGCTGGTAGTAGGCGACCGGACTGCTCGGTGCCCCGAGGTGCACCACGAAGCCCAGGTCGGGCTTGTCGAAGCCCATGCCGAGCGCCGAGGTGGCGACCAGCGCCTTGACCTCGTTGCGTCGCAGGGCGTCCTCGAGGCGCTCCCGGTCGGCGGGGTCGGTGCGCCCGGTGTAGGACGCCACCGGATGACCGGCCTCGGTGAGCGCCGCTGCGACATCCTCGGCGGCCGCGACGGTCAGCGTGTAGACGATGCCCGAGCCGGGCAGGTCGTCGAGGTGGGCGACCAGCCAGCCGAGGCGCTGCTCGGGCGACATCGAGCGCAGCACCCCCAGCCGCAGCGAGTCGCGAGCCAGGCAGCCCCGCACGGTGAGCACGGATCGGCCGCCGACCCCGAGCTGCTCCTCGACGTCGTGCACGACGCGGGCGTTGGCGGTGGCGGTGGTGGCGAGCACGGGCGTGTCGGCGGGGAGCCCGTCGAGCAGGTCGCGGATGCGGCGGTAGTCGGGACGGAAGTCGTGGCCCCAGTCGCTCACGCAGTGGGCCTCGTCGACGACCAGGAGCCCGCAGCGACGGGCCAGGTCGGGCAGCTGCTCGTCGCGGAAGCGCGGGTTGTTGAGCCGCTCGGGGCTGACCAGCAGCACGTCGACGGCGTCGTCGGCCAGCGCCTCGCGGACGGCGTCCCAGTCCTGGGCGTTGGCGGAGTTCATCGTCACGGCTCGGATGCCGGCCCGCTCGGCCGCAGCGATCTGGTCGCGCATCAGCGCCAGTAGGGGGCTGATGATGACCGTCGGGCCGGCGCCGGCGGCGCGCCGCAGCGCGGTGGCCACGAAGTAGACCGCGGACTTGCCCCAGCCGGTGCGCTGCACGACGAGCACCCGCGACCGGTCGGCCACCAGCGCGGCCACGGCCTCGAGCTGTCCGTCGCGGAAGTCGGCATCGGCCCGCCCGACCAGGCGGCGCAGTGCCTCGCGGGCCTGGTCGGCCAGCGGCGGGGCGGGCTCGGTGAGCGGGCCGGCGTCGGTCGGGGTCGTCATGGTCCCCCCACCGTAGGCCGCGGCGCCGACATGGACACCGTAGCCCGGAGGCGACGACGTCCGGGACCCGGCCGCGTGGCACCATCGTCGCCGTGAGCCAGTCCTCCCCGCGCCCCGGACGCAGCGCGCGCTACCAGCGCTCCGCGGGTGGCATGGCGGGCGCGCTCATCGTCACGATCCTCGCGGTCGCGGCGTTCATCGGCTTCCGCGCACTCAACCGGGACCCGCTGGAGGTGCAGCCGGAGGCGCTGGACTATCTGTCGGTCGCCGCCCAGGCGCAGCAGATGGGTCTCGAGCCGGCCTACCCCGCCCGGCTGCCCGACGGCTGGATCGCGACCAGCGTGGCCGCCGGCCGGGAGCCGGGAGCCTGGACGGTGGGGATGCTCACCGACGCTGGCGACTTCGTCGGCATCCAGCAGGGGGGCGACACGCTCGACGGGCTGGTGTCGACCTACGTCGACGAGCGCGCGGTGGAGGGCGACCCCGTCACCCTGCCCACCGAGGTGGCGTCGCAGTGGCGCACCTTCAGTGACAGCGGGGGCGACCACGCCTACGCCGCCGAGGTCGGTGACCAGCCGCTGCTGGTCTACGGCTCCGCGGACGACGCGGACCTGCGCACCCTGCTGGGCCTGCTCACCACCGCGCCCCTCGACGGGCGCAGCGGCACGCCGAGCCCGAGCGCGGACTCCGGCGCGGACTCCTAGGTCTCCGTCGGCCCTGGGCGAGGTCGGCCGGTCAGGAGGAACCGTCGTCGTCGCCACCGCTGCGGGCCGCCTCGAGCCGCTCACGCGCCCCGTCGAGCCACTGCTGGCAGACCGTGGCGAGGTGCTCGCCGCGCTCCCACAGCGCCAGTGACTCCTCGAGGGTGGCGCCGCCAGCCTCGAGGGTGCGGACCACCTCGATCAGCTCTTCGCGGGCCACCTCGTAGGACAGGCTCTCGGCCTGCTCGTCAGCCATCGTGTGCTCCCTCGTCGGTCTCGTCGGCGGGCTCCTCGGCACCCGGCCCCAGCTGCTCGAGCCGGTCGACGGTCGCGTGCACCCGGCCGTCGGCGACCCGGACCGCCACGGCGTCACCCGCGGCCACGGCGGCCACCGAGGTGAGCACCTGACCGTCGGCGCCCTGGAGGACGGCGTAGCCCCGCTCGAGGGTCGCCAGCGGCGACAGCGCACGCGCCCGGGCGCGCTGGTGGCCGAGGTCGTCGTCGGCACGGTCGAGGAGGTGGCCGAGGGTGCGCCGGGCGCGCTGGAGCAAGGCGTCGACCTCCTCCACCCGGGCGCCGATCAGCGTGGTGGGCTCGGCGAGCGCGGGCCGGGACCGCAGCGCGTCGAGCCCCGCCTGCTCCTGGGCGACCAGCTGGCCTAGGACGGCGCGGATCCGGTCACGCGCCCAGGTGACCCCGCGCACCTCCTCCGCCACATCGGGCACGACCAGCTTGGCGGCGTCGGTGGGGGTGGAGGCGCGGACGTCGGCCACCAGGTCGAGCAGCGGCTGGTCGGGCTCGTGCCCGATCGCCGAGACGACCGGCGTGCGCATCCGATGGACCGCACGGACCACGGCCTCGTCGGAGAAGGGCAGCAGGTCCTCCACCGAGCCGCCGCCTCGGGCGACCACGACCACGTCGACCTCCGGGTCGCGCTCGAGCCGCTCGAGCGCCTCGATGACCTCGGTGGCCGCCCGGGTGCCCTGCATCGCGGCGTGCACGACCCGGAACCGCACCGACGGCCAGCGACGCCGGGCGTTGTCGAGGACGTCGCGCTCGGCGGCGGACCCGGGGGCGGTCACCAGGCCGACGCAGGTGGGCAGGAAGGGCAGCGAGCGCTTGAGCTCGGGGGCGAACAGCCCCTCCGCCGCGAGCAGCTGGCGGCGGCGCTCCAGCCGGGCGAGCAGCTCGCCGAGCCCGACCATCCGGATCTCGCGGGCCGCCAGCGAGAGCGTGCCGCGGTTGGCGTAGTAGGACGGCTTCGCGTGGAGCACCACGCTGGCCCCCTCGACCAGCGGCGGGTCGAGGCTGTCGAACAGCACGCGTGAGCAGGTCACCGGCACCGAGATGTCGGCCGCGGCGTCGCGCAGGGTCAGGAAGACCGTGCCGACGCCCGGCCGCCGGTTGACCTGGGCGACCTGGCCCTCGACCCACACCGCACCGAGTCGGTCGACCCAGCCGGCGATCGCGCTGGCGATCTGCCGGACCGGCGCCGGCTGCTCGGGGGAGGTCTGCAGGGCCACGGCGCGAGCCTAGGCCACCGCGCCGACCCCGTCGGCGTACGCCGCAGCCGCGGGCTCGCCGACTCGGCCGGGTCACGGCGCCCCCTCTAGAGTGGCGACCATGACCTCCGACCTCGGAACGCCGCCGGTCCTCACGCCCGAGGAGGCCGACCGCGCCGTGCTGCTGGCGGCCCCGCGCGGCTACTGCGCCGGGGTCGACCGGGCGGTGATCACCGTCGAGAAGGCCCTGGACCTCTACGGCGCGCCGGTCTACGTCCGCAAGCAGATCGTCCACAACAAGCACGTGGTGGCCGACCTGGAGTCGCGCGGCGCGATCTTCGTCGAGGAGCTCGAGGAGGTGCCCGAGGGGTGCACCGTGGTGTTCTCGGCCCACGGCGTCTCGCCGCTGGTCCACCAGCAGGCCGAGGCCCGCGGGCTGAAGACGATCGACGCCACCTGCCCGCTGGTCACCAAGGTCCACCACGAGGCCAAGCGGTTCGCGGGCGAGGACTACGACATCCTGCTGATCGGGCATGCCGGCCACGAGGAGGTCGAGGGCACCGCCGGTGAGGCGCCCGAGCACATCCAGCTCGTGCAGAGCCCGGCCGACGTCGCCCAGATCGAGGTGCGCGACCCCGCCAAGGTCGCCTGGCTCTCGCAGACGACGCTCTCGGTCGACGAGACGATGGAGACGGTGGCGGCCATCCGCGAGCGGTTCCCACAGCTGCTCGACCCGCCCAGCGACGACATCTGCTACGCCACCCAGAACCGCCAGCTCGCCATCAAGGAGATCGCCCGCGACGCCGACCTGGTGATCGTGGTCGGGTCCGGCAACTCCTCCAACAGCGTCCGGCTGGTCGAGGTGGCGCTCGAGGCCGGGGCCACGGCGGCGCACCGCGTCGACGACGCCGGCGAGATCGACGAGGCGTGGCTCGACGGCGTCCGCACCGTCAGTGTGACCTCGGGCGCCTCGGTGCCGGAGGAGCTGGTGCAGGGGGTGTTGGAGTTCCTGCGCGAGCGCGGCTATCCCGACGCCCGGGCCGTGCACAGCGCCGAGGAGAGCCTGATCTTCGCCCTGCCCCCCGAGCTGCGCCGCGACCTGCGGGCCGCGCAGCGGGGCTGAGGAGTACGCCGTGGCGCGCTTCGTGGACCTGCACCCCGACAACCCGCAGGCCCGTCTCGTGCAGCAGGTCGTCGACGCGCTCCGCGACGACGACGCGCTGATCGCCTATCCCACCGACTCCGGCTATGCGCTCGGCTGCCGGATCGGCAACCGCGACGGACGCGACCGGATGCTGCGGATCCGCGACCTCGACGAACGTCACCACTTCACGCTGGTCTGCCGCGACTTCGCGCAGCTCGGCCACTTCGTGCACGTGAGCAACGCGGCGTTTCGGGCGATCAAGGCGGCCACCCCGGGGCCCTACACGTTCATCCTGCCCGGCACCCCCGAGGTGCCGCGCCGGCTGCTGCACCCCAAGAAGCGCACCGTGGGCGTGCGGATCCCCGACCATCGGCTGGTCCAGACGCTGCTCGAGGCGCTCGGCGAGCCACTGCTGTCCACCACGCTGATCCTCCCGGGCGAGGAGGAGGCGCGCACCGACGGCTGGGCGATCAAGGAGGACCTCGACCACCAGGTCGACCTGGTGCTGGAGTGCGGCGAGGTCACCGCCCAGCCGACCACGGTGATCGACTGGTCCGAGGGCGTGCCGGAGGTCGTGCGGGCCGGGGCCGGTGACCCGGCCCGGTTCGAGGGCTGAGCTCTCGCCGCGCTGGTGGGCGGTCAGCCGCGCCGCGAGCGTTGGCGGAGCAGCAGCGTGCCCAGACAGAGGACGTAGCCGGCGACCAGGGCGCTGCTGTGGGTGGCCAGCCCCGACACCACCGCCTGGATCACGGAGTCGTCGGCGTGCGCGACCGCCTCGGGTGACACCGCGCCGACCAGCGCGAACACCGCCGCCATCATCAGCGGCGGCAGCACGCCGACGGTGAAGAACCCGTCGGGCCGAACGAGCACCGCCAGGCCGAGGCACAGCACGATGAACCAGAGGTCGAAGAACTGGCTGAGCTCGCCGACCAGGGCCAGGTCGAGCACCACCACCGTGAGGGCGACCGCGACCCCGAGCACGACCACCTGCGGGCCGGACTCTCGGCCGTGCGTCCACACGGACGACTCCGTGGCGGGCACGTCGGTCACGACGTCGGTCACAGGGCCACGCTAGGGCTCGCGCGGTCGTCGTCGTGGGCGCCGCGCCGGTCGGCGGCCCGCAGCGGCACCGGCTCGACCGAGCGGGCCACCGACTCCACCTGCCGCGGTGAGGGCAGCTCGTCGTCGGTCATCTCGAGCTCGCCCAGGCGGCGGGCGGACACCAGGACCCGCGCCTCGAACGAGCCGACCGCCTGGTTGTAGTGGCCCACCGCCGCGTTGAGGGAGCGGCCCAGCGTGTCGAGGTGACCCGTGAGGGTGCCGAGCCGGTCGTGCAGCTCGCTGCCGAGCGCGTGGATGTCGCGAGCCCGGTCGGCGAGCGCCTCGTGGCGCCAGCCGTGGGCGACGGTGCGCAGCAGCGCGATCAGGGTGGTGGGGGTGGCCAGCACGACCTGGCGGGCGGCGGCGTACTCCAGCAGGTCGGGGCTGGTCTCGAGGGCGCCGGCCAGGAACGACTCGGCGGGCACGAAGAGCACCACGAACTCCGGCGTCTCGGGCAGCGCCCGCCAGTAGCGCTTGGCGGCGAGCTGCTCGACGTGACGGCGCAGCTGCTCGGCATGCCGGCGCAGATGGTGGTCGCGCTCGTCGGGGTCGTCGGTGGTGCCGGCGTCGAGGTAGGCGTCGAGGGGCACCTTGGCGTCGACCACGACCCGGCGGCCGCCGGCCAGGTGGACGACCAGGTCGGGTCGCAGCGAGCCGTCGTCGAGCCGGGCCTGCTCGGTGAAGTCGCAGTGGGCGACCATGCCGGCGATCTCGACCGCGCGGCGCAGGTGGAGCTCGCCCCAGCGGCCCCGCACATGGGGCCGACGCAGCGCGGTCGACAGGGACTGGGTCTCCCGGCGGAGCAGGTCGGTGGAGTGGCGCATGTCGAGCACCTGCTGGGCGAGCTGCCCCTGCCAGCTGGCGCGCTGGTGGTCGAGGTCGCGGAGCTGGTCGTGCAGCCGCTCCAACCCCTCGCGGAGCACCGCCTGGTCGGCGGCGCCCTGCGTGCCACCGACGGTACGCCGGCTGAGAGCCAGCACGGTCGCGGCCCCGCCGACCAGCACACCGACGAGCAACCCGAGGACGAGCATGGTGATCTCCATGCCACCAGGGTGGATGACGCCACCGACAGTCACGGTGTGACGGGAGCGGCAGGGGCGGTCAGTCCAGGTCGACGACCACCGGCGCGTGGTCGGAGGGAGCGCCGGGCAACGCGGCCGGGTCGCGCTCCTCGCGGTCGATGAACGCGCCGGTCACTCGGGCCGCCAGCGACGGGTTGGCCAGCACGAAGTCGATCTTGAGGCCGCGGTCGCGCTCGAAGCGCTGGCGGTAGTAGTCCCAGTAGGTGTAGCCCGGGGCATGCCCGCGGGTGACCTCGGCATAGCCGTCGTCGAGGAAGCCCTGGAACGCCGCCCGCTCGGCCGGCGTGACGTGGGTGCTGTTCGTGAACTGCGCCGGGTCGAAGACGTCGGCGTCGGTGGGGCAGATGTTCCAGTCGCCGACCATGGCGAGGTCGGGACCGTCGAGCCAGGGGCGGGCGGCCTCGCGAAGCCGGGCCAGCCAGTCGAGCTTGTAGGCGTAGTGGGGGTCGTCGGGCTTGCGGCCGTTGGGGACGTAGAGCGACCACACCCGCACCCCTGCGCAGGTGGCCGCGACGGCCCGCGCCTCGGCGGCCGCCGGGTCGCCGTACGGCGGCATGCCGGGGAAGCCGACCTCGATGTCGTCGAGCCCGACCCGGCTGAGCACGGCCACGCCGTTCCACTGGTTGACCCCGGCCACGGCGACGTCGTAGCCCAGTGCCTGCAGGCCCATCAGCGGCAGCTGGTCCTCGCGGGCCTTGGTCTCCTGCAGCGCCAGCACGTCGATGTCGTGCCGCTGCAGGAACGCCTCGACGCGGTCGATGCGGGAGCGGAGGGAGTTGACGTTCCAGGTCGCGAGGCGCACGTGACGAGCCTAGGGCGCGGCGCCCTCAGGCCAGGAAGGGGGCGACCGGCTCCGGGGTCACCTCGGCGACCAGCGCCACGGCGTGCGGGAGCGGCAGGTCCGTGACGACGACGCGCTCGCCGCCCGCGGCGGTGGTGGCCACCAGCGTCGCGAGCCCCCGCCGACGCTGGAAGAACGACTGCTGGACGACCCAGCCGATCACCCCGTCCCGCTCGAGCACGGTCCGGCGACGGGCCACGGCCGGGGCGCCCGCGGCCAGGTGGGTCGGGGTGAGCAGGTGCCCCAGGTGGCGGTACGACGCCTCCGCGGCGAGCGCCGCGCCCGGGAACGCGAGCAGCGCCACGACGGGAACCCATCCGGGCCAGTCGAAGCTGACGGTGAGGGTCAGGATGCCGGCCACCGCGAACAGCGCCGGCCACTGGGCCCGGACGTGCTGCCGGCGGCGCGCCCAGTGGTCGTGTCGGGTCAGCGGCCGGGTGAGCGCGTCGTCGGCGCCGAGCACCTCGTGACCCACCTGCTCGCAGACCGCGCGGGGGCACGGCGGGAGCACCTTGGTGGTCCCCCCGGACCCGACACCGGTGGCCAGCGTCGCGAGCTCGGCGCCGTCGACCAGCCGCAGGAGGAGTGGCTCGGTCAGCTCCACGCCCCGGACCCGGGCCTCCTCGACGGTCACCGACCGGGTGGTGAACAGTCCCGAGGTCAGGTGAAGCGAACCTCGCTCGCGGGTCAGCGAGAGGTCCCACCACTGGATGACGTAGCCGGTGACCGAGATCGCGAGCCAGGCGACCAGGGCGACCGTCGCGACCCCCGCCCCCAGCAGGGGCAGCCCCCACGACGTCGCCCAGTGCCAGCCGGAGTCGAGGTGCTCCTGGTCGAGAAACGGCAGCGAGTCGGCGAACTGGGACACCACGCCGAACACGCCCGCCACCACCGCCAGCCGGGACAGGCTGAACGGTGCGAACTTCAGCCAGGACCAGTCGATGCGGGCCAGCTGGTGGGGTGGGGCTGGGGTTTCGGAATGCTGTCGTTTAGGCACAAACGTGGGCAATCCGCCACCGTCGACTGCCGTTTCCGCACAATCGTCGCCTTCGCGGGCGACGTGGCTGCCCCCGCCGGGGGCGACCTCGGGCCCGGCCTCGCGCCGCCCCAGCAGCGCAGCCCGCAGCGCGGCGGCCTGGTCCGTCGACAGCGCGTTCAGCTCGATCCGGGTGTCGTCGACGCCGGTACCGATCTGCACCTTGGTCAGCCCCAGCAGCCGGTGCAGCAGGCTCGACTCGAGGTCGACGCTGCGCACCCGGTCGAGCGGCGCGGTGACCTGCTTCTTGTTGAGCAGCCCGCTGCGCCGGACGAACTGGCTCCCGGTCATCTTGAAGCGGGTGGTCAGCCACGGCAGCAGCCCGAGCAGCACCGGGATCGCCACCGCCGGGCCGATCATCCACACCTGTAGCCCGCCGGCCGAGCTGCTGAGGCCGAACAGCGCCACGATCAACGGCAGCGCGAACTGGCGCAGCGACCCCAGGGGACCGACCAGCAGCATCCGCGGGTCGAGCCGTTGCCACTCGGGCTCCACGGCCCCCGGGGGTACGACGGCCCGATCCACCTCGGCGGGCGGCGGCAGGCCCCCGACCGGCGAGCCCTGGGGCGGGGGCAGCTCCTCGACCGGCGCCCCCGGGGGCGGGGCGGGGTCCGGAGGCAGGCTCACGTGGCGTCACCCTCGGAGGCGCCGGTGATCTCGGTGAGCTCGGCCACGACCCGTCGCGCGACCTCCTCGTCGAGGCAGTCGATGCGCACCGGCCCGGCCGCCGACGCCGTCGTCACGGTGATCGACGCGAGCTTGAACAGCCGCATCATCGCCCCCTGGTGGGAGTCGACGGTCTGCACCCGCGACAGCGGCGCGATCCGCTGCTCGCGCGAGAGCCAACCGGAGCGGGTGAAGATCGCGGTCGGCGTCACCTCCCACCGGTGCACGCGGTAGCGCACCGCCGGCATCGCCGCGATCCGCACCAGCGTGGCGAGCACGACGAGCAGCGCCAGCGGGCCGACGTACCACGGCCGCCCGTCGGGCAGCTGGCCGAGCAGGAAGAAGACCACCCCCGCCAGCACCCACAGCACCGCCGCGGCGAGCAGCGCGGAGGTGCGCCAGTAGGTCACCGCGCGCGGCGACACGAGGTGGGCCGGCTCGCGCAGAGCGGGCGCGCTCGCGTCAGCTTCCTCGAGGTGCATGCCCCGAGCCTGACACATCGGCTGAACCTTCGACGGCGCGTACGGCGGCGCGCGCGACGTCGGCCAGCCAGGCGCCGAGAGCCTGGCTGGAGGTGACCGCGGGCAGGCCGCCGCGGCCGGGAACGCGGGTGGGTCGCTGCCACGGGACGAGCACGGTGCCGTGGCGCTCGAGGACCTCGGCCGCGCCGGCGAGCAGCAGGTCGCCCGTCGGTTCGCCCAGGTCGACGAGGGCTCGGCCCAGACAGGTGAAGATCTCGGCGGCGTAGGTGTCCGAGGCGTCCTCGCCCGGGGCCGGCACCAGGGTTCCCATCAGGAGCGCGGCTGCTCGAGGATCGCCGTCGTAGAGCGCAGACCAGCCGCGGGCGATCACCAGGAACGGCGGCGGCGCGTGCGGGACAGCCCGCGCCGCGGCCTGGTCGAGCAACCGTCGGGCTCGGTCGACCCGTCCGAGCTGCATCTCGGCGATGAAGAGGTTGTTGACGGCCGACTCGAGCGAGATCGTCGAGCCGGTGGCGTTGGCCAGCGCCCAGGCCTCGTCGATGAGGGGCGGGGCGGCCGCGGGGGTGACCAGCGCGGTCCACAGCGCCAGGATGCTGACGGTCTCGGCCACTCGCTCGTCGTCCACCGTCCGCGCCAGGGCGACGGCCGCCGCGCCGGTCTCCTTCGCTCGCGGATAGTCACCGCGGTCGGCGTACAGCACCCCCTGGTTGAGTCGCACCGTGGTGAGCCACCGGTCGTCCCCGGCCTCCTCGAGGGCGAGGGCCGCGGTCTCGAGGTCCTGGGCGGCCGCGGCGCCGTCGCGGTGCACGAGGAGGGTCGCGCGGAGGGCTCGGACGCGCGCGTCAGCCGTCTTGTCGAGCAGGCCGCTGTCGAGGACCCGGGTCAGCCAGCGACGCGCCGGCTCGTGGTGGTCGGCGACCGCCCACACCCGCGCCAGGGCGATCGCGAGGTCGGCCAGCGGCGCTCCGTCCTGGTCCTCCAGGGCGGTGCGGAGTGCGAGCAGGTGATCCGCGTAGTTGTCGCGCACGGAGATGAGGAGGGCGTCGCTGCGCGGCGCGTCGCGCCACCGGTCGGCGTACCACCGGCGGTGGCGTCGTCGGCACTCTGCGACCTCACCGCGTGCGGCGAGCCCCTCGAGGGACAGCTCACGCACCGGGGCGAGGAGGCGCATGCCCAGGCCGGCGTCGTCGCGCTGCACGCGGACCAGCGACCGCCGGACCAGGTCATGGAGGATCTCGCGCACCTGACTGCCGCCGCCGGCGACCGCCTGCGCGGCGGGTTCGTCGAACCGCGCGGCGAAGACCCCGAGGCACTCCAGGACCCTCCGCTGCTCCGGCGCCAGCACCTCCACGGAGTCGGCCACCGTGTCACGCAGGCTCCGGTGGCGGGGGTTGCGATCGGGCTCACCGGCCAGCGAGAGCGGCCTGCGGGCCAGCTCCGTCAGGGCGGCGAGGGGCTGGGCGCTCGCCTGGCGGGCCAGCAGCTCCAGCGCGAGAGGCATGCCGTCGACCTGCCTGACCAGCCGGCCGAGCTCGCCGGCCGCCTGGTCCTCGACCCGCAGGGGGCCGGTCCGATCCTCGATCCGGTCGACCAGCAGTCGCACCGCCGGAGAGGCGAGGATCTCGCTCGTGCCCGCCGCCGGCGCCGGGACCTCGAGGGGAGGGGTGTCGATCAGCTGCTCGCCACTGAGCTCCAGCGGCTCCCGAGAGGTCACCAGCAGCCGCAGGCCGGGGCAGTCCGCCAGCAGCGGACCGAGGACGGCTCGGCAGGCCGCGAGGTGACGTTCGGCC
Source organism: Nocardioides sp. (assembly GCF_041393715.1). GTDB lineage: Bacteria > Actinomycetota > Actinomycetes > Propionibacteriales > Nocardioidaceae > Nocardioides. The sequence continues at coordinate 371,774 of NZ_JAWKJQ010000002.1, forward strand.
TCGTCGACGACGGCGACCGCCTCCCGGCCCTCGAGCGTCGCGCTCAGCGCGCTCACCCCGCCCTCGCCGCGGGAGGGCAGCCCCAGCGCCCGGGCCAGTCCGTCGACCACCTCGCCGGTCTCCGCCGTCTCGAGGGCGGAGAGGTCGAGGTAGCCCGTCAGCGTGTCGGGCGGCAGGTCCCGTTCGAGCTGACGCAGCACCTCGCCGGCGAGCCGCGTCTTGCCCACGCCACCGGGCCCGGTCAGCGTGACCAGCCGGCGGCGCCCGACCGCGACCCCGATCTGCTCGATCGCGGCCTCGCGGCCCACCAGCGAGGTCAGGGGTGCCGGCGGACGGCTGCGGGAGAGCTCGAGCCGGGGGGTGCGGGGCCTCGGCATCACCAGCTGGGGGTCCTGGGACAGCAGGCGCCCATGGAGGTCGGCGGCGGTGGGTCCAGGGTCGATGCCCAGCTCGTCGCGCAGGGTGAGCCTGAGAGAGTCGTACGCCGCCAGGGCCTCGGCCTGGCGTCCGAGCCTGGCCAGGGCGGTGATGAGCAGCTCATGGGCGGGTTCGAGCAGCGGGTTGTCCCCGAGCAGCGCCCTGGCCTCGGCCAGCGCACGCTCGTGGGCAGCGGCGTCCTCCGCGTCGACGAGCAGCTGGGTGAGCGCCAGCCTCGCCTCGTCACGCTGCTGGGCCAGTCTGGCGCGGTCGGGCCCGACGAGCTCCTCGCTCGCGCCGCCGTACGCCGGGCCCGGGCGCCAGAGGGCCACGGCCGCGTCGTACGCCGCCAGGGCGGCCGCCGAGGTGCCGGCGCGCCGGGCTCGCTGCAGGTGCGCGATGAAGGCGTCCTCGTCGGTGTCCACCTCGGCGCCGAGCCGGTATCCCCGAGCGTCGCGGGTGATCGAGCCCGGACCCCAGGAGCGCCGCAGTCGCGCCACGGCGGTGTGCACGACCGAGGGTTCGAGCCGGGTCGCCTGGTCGGGCCACACCAGGTCGAGCAGCGTGTCGGCGGGCAGCGCCCCGCGTCGGTGTGCCAGCAGCGCCGCCGTCAGGTCCACGCCGCGCCGCCCACGCGGCGTGACGTCAGTTCCGCGCGCAGAGGTGACCGTCAGAGGTCCGAGGACGCGGAACCGCACCCTCCCATCGAACCACGGGGTGCGGACGCAACGCTCGCAGCGGCAGGACGCAGGTGTCTGCCACCGTGATCGCGCCGCGGCGGCCCAGCGCCTGGCGGACCTTCCGGTTCTCGGGGCGCACGTACAGGACGGCCTCGCGAAGCCCGGCCCCCCAGGCTCGCTCGGCGACGCGCGCGACCAACGCCCTCCCGATGCCGTGGCCCTGATGCGCGTCGGCGACCAGCGCCGCGATCTCGGCCCGCGGGTACGGGTCCTCGGTCCGCGTCCACTCGGCCTGCCCGACGGCGCGTCCGCGCAGCAGGGCGACGACGATCTCGCGCTCGCCCGGCGCGACCCTGCTCAAGGCTGACACCAGCCGAGCGGGGACGACGGGCACCGGGGTGTGGAAGCGCTGGAACCGCGAGGCAGGGCTGGATGCCTCCACGACGCTCCGGATGAGGTGCTCCTCCCCGTGGCGCATGAGGTGGAAGGTCACGCCATCCACCGAGCCGAGAGGCGAACGGTGGGCGGATCCGGGGTTGGTGCGGTGGCGGGTGTGCACGGGCGAAGCTCCTTGGTCTCGGCGTTGTCGATGCCGGGAGCCTGGCCCGGCCACCTGTCGCGGACCTGTCGCGTCCCCCACGCCGATTCGCCGGCGCCGTTTCGTCGCCGCCACCCGCCCGGCAATAGACTCCCCGCCCGTGGCCCTCACCATCGGCATCGTCGGACTCCCCAACGCGGGCAAGTCGACGCTCTTCAACGCCCTCACCAAGAACGACGTGCTCGCGGCGAACTACCCGTTCGCCACCATCGAGCCCAACGTCGGCGTCGTCGGCGTCCCCGACCCCCGGCTGGCGAAGCTCGCCGAGATCTTCGGCTCCGAGCGGATCCTGCCGGCGACCGTCGAGTTCGTCGACATCGCCGGCATCGTGCGCGGTGCGTCGGAGGGGGAGGGGCTGGGCAACAAGTTCCTCGCCCACATCCGCGAGTCGGCGGCGATCTGCCAGGTCACGCGGGTGTTCCGCGACGAGGACGTCACCCACGTCGACGGCAAGGTGGACCCTGCCTCCGACATCACCACGATCCAGACCGAGATGATCCTCGCCGACCTGCAGACGCTGGAGAAGGCGATCCCGCGGCTGGAGAAGGAGGCCAAGGGCAAGAAGGAGCTGCTCCCGGCCGTCGCCGCCGCCAAGGAGGCCGTCGAGGCCCTCGAGGCCGGCACCCCCGTCATCGCCACCTCGATCGACCGCGCCCTGCTCCGCGAGCTCTCCCTGCTCACCGCCAAGCCCTACCTCTACGTCTTCAACTGCGACGCCGACGAGCTCGGTGACGAGTCGCTGAAGGACAAGATGCGCGCCCTGGTCGCCCCCTCCGAGGCGATCTTCCTCGACGCGAAGTTCGAGGCCGAGCTGGTCGAGCTCGGCGACGACGACGAGGCACTCGAGATGCTGCACGAGCTCGGCGTCGACGAGCCCGGCCTCGAGGTGCTGGCCCGCGTCGGCTTCGACACCCTCGGCCTGCAGACCTACCTCACCGCCGGCCCCAAGGAGGCCCGCGCCTGGACGATCCGCAAGGGTGCCACCGCCCCCGAGGCCGCCGGCGTGATCCACACCGACTTCCAGAAGGGCTTCATCAAGGCCGAGATCGTCTCGTACGACGACCTGCTCGCCGCCGGCTCCATGCTCAAGGCCAAGGAGGCCGGCAAGGTCCGGATGGAGGGCAAGGACTACGTCATGCAGGACGGCGATGTCGTGGAGTTCCGCTTCAATGTCTAGCGTCGTCGGAAATCGCTAGTCCTCGAAGGAGATCGTTGCCCCGTCAGGTCTGTCCAGTCCGCCAGCGGTCAGCAGGAGGTCTAGGCGAGATCGACGACCGTCGTCGCACTGAGTGACCTGATCACGCTGCTGCGCGCCATCCAGATGCTTGTGGCAGGCGAGCGCATGCGTGGGCCGGCAAGAAACCCGCTAGGCCAAACGGGGTGGCCGCCCTTACCCTGGTGCGCGGCCGGTCACAGGGACCAGCCAGGAAGCACCTACCGGAAGGGCCACGGAGATGGGCATGCGCCTGATCCACGCCGTCACGAGTCGCCTTGCGGCTCGTGCGCTGGATGCTGCCCCGCTGCGGTCGAGGAGCGAAGGCTATGCGCCCCGCCTCGAGACCAACGGTCAGTGGCCGAGCCAGCTGGAGTCGCCCGTGTAGGTGCCGTCAAGCACCGGTACGCAACCGGGCCGCTCCAGCTGAGGCGGAAGTCCACGAGGTCACCAGGACCCAGGACTCGCAGCCTCCGGAGCGGCCCTTCTGCATTTCGGCCGCGGTTGCCGCGCCACGAATCACAGCGAAGAGCGCACAACTCAACAACAGCAGCAAGTGGACGTAGCTCAACCGGAAGAGCACCGGTCTCCAAAACCGGCGGCTGGGGGTTCGATTCCCTCCGTCCATGCGCATCGTGGAAGGTCCCACGGGCACCGGACCCGCGACCTGGCCGAGAGGCCGGCAAGCAACGTGGCACCGGGCTGACGGTCACATGGCCGTGGGACACCTTTCCCGACTCAGACCCCAGCGATGGGGAGTGAGGGCGAACAGAACAGTGGACAGCATCAGGCAGGATCCGGACCCGGACAGCGGGAGCGGCTTCCTGTCGCCGCAGCGACCCACGGCGGAGACGTCGGGGATGCCAGCGCTGCGGCACATGCGTCGGTTGGGCAAGTGGCTGGCCCGCCTGGCTGTAGACCAGGTCCCCTCGCGGGCATGCAGGTTCGAGTCCTGCCCGGCGTACAACGTGCTGCGAGGAGGGACCAGCCGATGGCCGGCGACGGCAGCCGTTTCGAAAACGGAAGGCCCACACGGGCGTGCGAGTTCGATCCTCGCTCCCTCCGCGGATGGAAGGCGACGCCGGGGTGGCCCGGCGCCCGGTTGCTACCCGGGTCGTGGCCCCGCCATGAGGTTCGACTCCTCCGCCTTCCGCCAGGCTCTGTCGGTCCAGCTGGAGTGGACGCCCGCCTGTCGAGCGGGAGATCACGGGTTCGAGTCCCGTACGGAGCGCGCGTTGGAAGTCGACGGGGCCGTGGTGGCTGCTGGCTGCCCATCCGGACTTTCAATCCGGGCCGCGCGGGTTCGATCCCCGTCCACGGCACACCACACGCGCCCCCATGGTCTAGCGGTCAAGGACGCCCGGTTCTCAGCCGGGAGGACGCCGGTTCGAGCCCGGCTGGGGGCACCGATGCTCTCGTGGCGGAACCGGCAGACGCACCGCCTTCAAGAAGCGGCGCCCCTGTGGCGTGAGGGTTCGACTCCCTCGGTGGGTACGTCGGGGCGGGGACAGGTGTCCCGGCTTGCCTTGCACGTACGCCGGCCGGGGTTCGATACCCCGCCGCTCCACCAGCCGACACGGCGGCGAACCCGTGTACGCGGATGAAGCGCATGTGGACGCGCACCTGCTCGCCATGCAGGAGACAGCCGGTTCGAGGCCGGTCATCCGCTCGATCAGATGAGGCAAGCCCGCCTGGCGGAATCAGGTAGACGCGCGGCGCTCAGGACGTCGTGTCCTTCGGGGCATCCCGGTTCGAGTCCGGGGGCGGGTACGCAACGGGTTGTAGGGAAGCGGCCATCCCACCTGCTTTGGGAGCAGGGAATCGCGGGTTCGAGTCCCGCCTGCCCGACCTCGGCGCCAACCAAGGGGCCGGCATGGGGCTGAAGCGTTGCAGGCGGCGCGGCCGGTTGAAGCCCGGCAGGGCGAGGTTCGATCCCTCGCGGCCCCACCAGCTCCGGGACTGGAGCACGATGCTCGATAGCTCAGTCGGCAGAGCGGCGCCCTGTTAAGGCGAGGGTCCCAGATTCGAGTCCTGCCGGGGGCACCAACGTCTCCCGGCTGAATTGAGCCGGACAACAAGGACCTGGTGCCACCGAGCAGCCATTGGAGGTGACCGGCACATGGAGAGGAAGATCGACGAGCTCCTGGACAGCAAGGGCGTGACTGTGGCCTACAGGTACCCCACGCCGCGTGCGCTCACCTGGAGCTGTGAGGGATACGCGAACCCCGACGTCTTCGACCCGATTGACCAGAAGGCCCTGGTCGAGGCCCAGGCAGTCTGCGCCGGCTGCGACGTACGGTCGGACTGCTTCGCTCTCAGCCTGAGCCGGGACGAGTGGGGCGTCTGGGGTGGTGTCCTGATCAAGGGCGGCAAGCCCATCGAGAAGGTCAAGAAGCGGGGTCGGCCCAAGCGGACGACCGCCGCCTGAGTAACACCGCACCGGCTGCGTGCGGGGCCGCGAAAGCGCGCAGGGCTACCCAGCAGCCATACCCCCTTAGTCCAACGGAGAAGGCACCGGTCTACGGAACCGGGGATCCAGGTTCGATTCCTGGAGGGGGTGCTGTGACTGTGGTGTAGCGGGTCTGCACGCCAGATCGTGGCTCTGGAGGTCCTCGGTTCGATTCCGGGCAGTCACCCCGCCGGTGTTGCTCACGCCTGCTCAGACGTGCCTCCGGACCTGCGAAGGCTGGCAGCCTGGTTCGAGTCCAGGTGCGGGCACCACCATCCGATCCGACGAAACGCCAGAGGAGGCGATCATGATGACCACCACGCACGACTTCCCGGTCGCCCTTCCCGGTGCCCGGGCCGAGACCCTGATGTGGGCCCACCCGCACGAGGTCGAGCCCGCCGCCCTCGACCAGCTGCGCAACATCTCCCGCCTGCCGTGGGTGCACGGCGTCCGGGTGATGCCCGACGTGCATCTCGGCAAGGGTGCCACCGTCGGCTCGGTCGTGGCGATGCGCGACGCGGTGTCGCCGGCCGCCGTGGGCGTCGACATCGGCTGCGGCATGCAGGCCGCCCGGACCAGCCTCACCGCGGCCGACCTGCCCGACGACCTGCACCGGCTGCGGCTGGCGGTCGAGGCGGCGATCCCGGTGGGATTCGCGTCCCACGACGCGGCGCCCCACGTGCAGCGCCTCGGCCTGGACCATGGGCGCTTCGCCGGCTGGTCGTCGTTCTGGGACGGCTTCGGCTCGCTGCACGAGGGAGTGCAGGACCGCGAGCGCCGCGCTCGGCAGCAGATGGGCACGCTCGGCGGCGGCAACCACTTCCTCGAGCTGACCGTCGACGACGACGGGCAGGTGTGGCTGATGCTGCACTCCGGATCGCGCAACATCGGCAAGGAGATCGCAGAGCGACACATCAGCGAGGCCAAGGGACTCGAGCACAACCTCGACCTGCCCGACCGGGACCTGGCGGTGTTCCTCGGGGGTACGCCGCAGATGGACGCCTACCTGCGAGACCTCACCTGGGCGCAGGAGTACGCCGCTCGCAACCGTGCGGTGATGATGGCGCTGTTCCAGCAGGTGGTCGCGGCGGAGTTCGCCGAGCTCGGCCTCACTGTCGGGTTCGACGAGCAGATCTCGGCCCACCACAACTACGTGGCGCGCGAGACGCTCTCGGACGGCACGGAGCTGATCGTGACCCGCAAGGGCGCGATCCGCGCGGGTGCCGGAGAGTACGGGCTGATCCCCGGCTCGATGGGCACCGGGTCCTACGTCGTGACGGGCCTGGGCAACGAGGCGTCGTACTGGTCGGCCTCGCACGGGGCCGGCCGGACGATGTCGCGCTCCCAGGCCAAGCGCACCTTCACGGTCGAGGACCTGGCGGCGCAGACCGCGGGAGTGGAGTGCCGCAAGGACGCCGGTGTGGTCGACGAGATCCCCGGCGCCTACAAGGACCTCGACGCCGTCATCGAGGCCCAGGCCGACCTGGTCGAGGTCGTCGCGCGGCTCACCACGCTGATGTGCGTGAAGGGCTGAGACCCAGAGGGGTGTGCCGCCGGTCGCCGGGCCGGCGGCACACCGCCCGATCGCCGAGCCCTGGCTGTCCACTCCGTTGCGCGGTTTCGTGAACCCCGGCAGGCCCCGACGCATAGTCTGCCCTCGCAACGTTCGGACCCAGGGGAGACGAGGCACCGTGAGCAACGCGCAAGCAGGCTGGTACGACGACGGCGCGGGCAAGAAGCGCTGGTGGGACGGCGAGCAGTGGACCGACGAGGTCCAGGAGCCGCAGGCGGCCGAGCCCCAGAGGCCGCCGGCCGCCGAGGGCGGCGGAGGCCTGGGCGGCATGGTCCGCAAGATCGAGGCGGACGCGGTCGCCGGCGCCCAGCCGCGACCGGCCGTGCAGGGCGCCAGCTATGTCGTCCTGCAGGTGATCCTGAAGGAGAAGCTGTGGGGGACCGGCTCGGGCAACCTCACCGAGCTGGAGCACGCGATCAACGCCCAGGCGGCGCTCGGCTACCGCCTGCACACCATCTCCACGGCGTCCTCGGGCAGCAAGGGGCTCGGCGGCGGTGACCGGATCCAGGCGACGATGGTCTTCGAGCGCCTGACCTAGGAAGACCGGCCAGGCGGGCCGCTCCGCAGACGCTGCGGAGCGGCCCGGAAGCAGGGTCAGCCGGCCGCCGGCTCCGCGACCCGCCGCAGGTGCTCCTCGGGGTGGCCCTCGACGTGCAGCTCGGGGAGCAGCCGCCCCAGCCACGCGGGCATCCACCAGTTGGCCCGCCCGAGCAGGTACATCACCGCGGGCACCAGCAGCATCCGGACGATGGTGGCGTCGATGAAGATGGCCGACGCCATGCCGACGCCGATCACCTTGAGCACCACGTCGGGCGACGGGATGAAGGCGGCGAACACGGCGACCATGATCGCCGCCGCCGCGGTGATCACCCGACCGGTGCCGGCCAGGCCGCCGAGGATCGCCCGCTCGTTGTCGCGGGTGCGCAGCCAGCCCTCTCGCATCCGGCTGACGAGGAACACCTCGTAGTCCATCGAGAGCCCGAACAGCACCGCGAACATCAGCACCGGCACGAACGCCGGCAGCGGGGTGGCCGTGTCGATGCCGACCAGCCGGCCGGCCCAGCCGCCCTGCAGGACCAGCGCCACCACGCCGTACGCCGCGGCGACGGACAGCAGGTTCATCGCGGCGGCCTTCAGCGCCACGGCCACCGACCGGAAGGCCGCCAGCAGCAACAGCATCGACAGCAGCACCACGCCGCCGATCAGCAGCGGGAGCCGCTTGGCGATGTTGTCCGTGCTGTCGATGGACGTGGCCGTCACGCCGCCGACGTGCACGTCGATCCCGGTACCGGCGGTGGCCCGAGGGAGCACGTCGTCGCGCAGGTCGCGGATCAGGTCCTCGGTCTGCTGGTCCTGAGGTCCGGTCGCGGGGACGACGGTGAGGACCGCGGCGTCGCCCGCGTCGCTGAGTGCCGGGGGTGCCACGGCGACCACGTCCGGCGTCGCCGCGACGGCGGCGGAGACGCCCTCGAGGCTGCCGGCGTCGGAGCCGGCCGGCAGCTCGGCGACCAGCAGCAGGGGGCCGTTCATGCCCGGGCCGAAGCCCTCCGCGAGCAGGTCGTAGGCCTGCCGGCTGCTCGTCTCCTCGCGGTTGTTGCCGGCGTCGGGGAAGCCGAAGCGCACCCCGAGGAACGGCGACGCGATCACCAGCAGCGCGATGACGCCCACCGCGGCGGACACCAGGCGGTGCCGGTCGACCAGGCGGCTCCAGGCGAGCCAGCCCGGTGAGGGCTCGACGTGACCGCCCTCGGCGACGGTGACCTGGTGCCCGCGGCCGACCGGCAGCCGCAGCCGGTCGACGTGGCGGCCGAGGTAGCCCAGCAGCGCGGGGAACAGCGTGACGCTGGCCAGCATCACGACGAGGACCCCGAGGATGGTGACCACGGCCGCGCCGCGCATGAACGACAGCCCCATGGCGAACAGGCCGAGCATGCTGATCACCACGGTCGTGCCGGCGACGATCACCGACCGACCCGCCGTGTCCAGGGTGGCCACGGCGGCCGCCTCCGGGTCCAGACCCGCGGCCCGCCACTCGCGGAACCTGGTCACCATCAGCAGGGCGTAGTCGATGCCGATGCCGATGCCCATCATCGTGGCCAGCGAGGTCGACCAGTCGGGCGCGTCGACGAAGGAGATCAGCACCGTGGTCAGCGTCCCGCTGACGGCGAGGCCGGCGAGGGCGACGAGGATCGGCAGCCCCGCGGCGACCACGGACCCGAACATCAGCAGCAGGATGATGGCCGCGGCGGCGAGGCCGAGTCCCTCGGAGCCGATCTCACCCTGCTCGGCCTGCTGGATGGACTGGCCGCCCAGGGCGACCTGGAGGCCGGGACCCGTCGAGTCGGCGGCGATGTCGAGCATCCGCTGGCTGTCCTCGACCGGCATGTCGACGGGGTTCTCGACATCGAGCCGGAGGTGCGCCACGGCCGTGGTGCCGTCGGCGCTCACGCCCGCGGGGTCCTGGAACGGGTCGGAGACCCCGACCACGTGCGGGACCCGGCCGAGCTCGGTCAGCACCTGCTCGATCTGCGATCGGGCTCCGTCGACGCCCGCGTCGGTGTGGACGACGACGTCCACGGTGTCGCCCGCGGCGCTCGGGAAGCGGTCCTCGAGCAGCGTCTGCGCCTGGGAGGAGTCCGAGCCCGGTGCGGAGTAGTCGGCCTTGAAGTCGCCACCGAAGGCCGACGCCAGCCCGACGGCGATCGCGAGGGCGAGCAGCCAGGCCAGCAGCGTGCGACCGCGGTAGCGGAAGGTCAGCCGGGCGAGCCGGCCCAGGGGGCCCACGCGGGGAGCGGTCGGGGCGGACTCCAGCGGGCGGTCCGGCGACAGGAGGGTCATGGGTGAAGCTCCTTCGGATGAGTGATGACTCATAACGAACACGATGCTGCGTCACTTGTCAAGTCTCTTCACTCGTGTGAAGATGCGTTACAGAACCGTCATCCGGCGTTCATCCGCCTGTGTTGCGAAGGAGGTCACCCGTGAGCAGCGTCGCCGGGACCCTGACCCGCCGAGAGCGTCAGCGCGCGGCCACGATCGAGGAGATCAAGCAGGTCGCCCGCGGGTTGATGCGCGACCACGGCGGCACCGAGGTGAGGTTCACCGACATCGCCAAGGAGATGGGGATGACCCCGCCGGCGCTCTATCGCTACTACGCCGACCGCGACGAGCTGCTGACCGACCTGATCGCCGACGCCTACCGCGAGCTGGGCGCCACCGTCGCCGAGGCCCGCGAGCGCTGTGCCGCCGACGATGTCGCCGGGCGGTGGCTGGCCGCCGGCAAGGCCTACCGTGACTGGGCTCGACGCGAGCCGGCCCAGTTCGCGCTGATCCTGGGCATGCCGCTGCCGGGCTACGTCGCCCCCGAGGAGGGGCCGACCACCGACGCCGCCCGCGACGCGATGGCGCAGCTGGCGGCGCTGTTCCTGCGTGCGGCGGAGCTGGGCGTGCTCGGTGACCCGCTGGTCACCGAGGTCTCCGACGAGATGGTCGACTGCGCCCGGGAGAAGCACGGGGAGCTCAGCGACCTGATCAGCCCGGCCACCCACCAGGCGATGATCGGGGCGTGGGCCACCCTGCACGGCGCCACCTGCCTCGACGTCTACGGCCAGTTCTCCTGGATGACGGAGGCCGCCCGCGAGGAGCTCTTCGAGGCCACGTTGCGCAGCGCCGCGCTCGCCGCCGGGTTGCCGGCCGGCTGAGCCTCCTCCGCGGGGTCCGTTCCGCTGAGCCCGCCTGCGCGGCCTCTCCCGCGGCCCTTGCGCGACCGGCGTACGGCGTTGGCCTCGCTGACTGTGGGGTACCCCAGGGCGGACACCCGCTCGTGACCACACAGGAGGCTCGGCACTGATGAGATCCACGACCCAGGCGATGGCGGTCGCAGCGACCGCCGTGTTCATCCTCGGCGCGACCGGAGGTCCGGTGACGGCCGGTCCGGGCCACGGCCGCGGGTTCGACCCGGGACCGGTGCTGACCGACCCCGACGGAGTGATCGACCTGCCCGCCGGCTACTCCTACGACGTGCTGGTCCGCGACTGCGTCGACCAGGTGACCTCCACGGAGTCGGGGGCGACCTTCGCGATGCCCAGCGACTTCGACAGCAACCAGCTGGTGCGCGGCGCGCACGGGCAGGTGCAGCTGCTGACGGCGCACGAGCTCACCAAGCCGGTGCCGGGCGACTACCAGGGCGACGCCGGCAAGTGCGCCGTCCCGGAGCAGGCCACCACCGACGACGGTGACAGCGACGGCTGGGGCTCGGTCTCCCGGCTGACGCTCGGGCGCGACGGGACCACCGTCAAGCGCAGCGAGCTGATCGCGACCGGCCTGCACAACCTGTGCGCGGGCGTGCTGACCCCTCGGGGCACCTTCCTGGTCAACGAGGAGTTCCCCTTCCTCGACGACCCCGAGCAGCGGTCCGGCTGGGTCTGGGAGATCGACCCGAAGACGGGAGCCGCCACGAAGCTGACCGGCATGGGGCGGATGAGCCACGAGCAGGAGGTCCGCTCCCACGGTGCGTGGTACCTCACCGACGACCGCGGCAACTTCCAGTTCCTCTACAAGTTCGTGCCCGACCGGCAGCGCGACCTGACCACGGGTCAGCTCTACGGCCTGAACTTCGACCGGGCCACCAACACCGGCAGCTGGGTGCCGATCGACGACCCCGCCAACGCCGAGGCGGAGATGGCCGCCAAGGTCGGCGTCCCCGACGCGACCAACTCCTTCTGGAAGCACGAGGGGATCATCAAGGCCAAGCACGGCAACGGAGTCGTCTTCTCGGAGTCGGCCTCGAGCAGCGACCCGGGTCGGGTCTGGCACCTGCGCGACACCCGGCACGGCGTGGTCGCCTCCGTGCTCCTCGAGGGTGACTTCGCCAAGCTCAGCAGGCCCGACAACCTGCGCTACGACCGAGCCGGCAACCTCTACGTGTTCGAGGACAACGGCAGCGCGCTGGCCAACTCCGACACGGGCGGCAACAACGAGGTCTACGTGCTCCCGAAGGGCACCCTGGGCTCCGACAGCCTCGTGAAGCTGGCCACCGTCCGCGACGGTGGCGAGGGCACCGGCCCGATCTTCTCCCGCAACGGCAAGCTGCTCTACCTGTCCATCCAGGACCAGGAGCAGCCCGACGGGTCCGACGGCCGGGTGATCGCGATCCACCTGCCCGGCTCCCACCACTGACCGGCGCCGGGCCGCGGCCCGACCGGACGGCTCGCGCTCTCGGGGCGCGGGCCGTCCGCGCCTCAGCGCCCTCACAGCACGAAGGGTCCAGGCTGTGCGCGTGACGTTCCTCGACAACCTGCCACCCGGTCATGTCGCCGACGCCGTGGCGGAGGCCACCGGACGCAGCCATCGCCCCGACCCCGCGCTGCCTCGCACCGGCGGGCCGGCCGGCAACGCGGTCCTCACGGCCTGGACCGGGCTGGTCATCCTGGTCCTCGGCGTGGCCGAGCTGCTGACCCTCTTCGACGTCCGCGGCCTGGTGTCGTGGCATGTCGCACTCGGCGCGCTGCTGGTGCCGCCGGCCCTGCTCAAGACCGCCACCACGGGGTGGCGGATGCTGCGCTACTACTCCCGCTCCGCGCCCTATGTCGAGGCCGGTCCGCCGGCCATGCTGCTGCGCGTGCTCGGGCCGCTCGTGGTGGTCTCCACGCTCGGGCTGTTGGCCAGCGGGATCTGGCTCGTGGTCGATGGCGAGGAGAGCGCCCGGCAACAGCTGTTCTCCCTCGGGGGCTTCCGCGCCGACTGGATCACCGTCCACCAGGGCTTCTTCGCGGTGTGGTGTGTCGCCACCGGCCTGCACCTGCTGGGGCGGATCATCCCGGCGCTGCGTCAGACCGTGGTCCGTGGCGGCGTGCCGCACCCCGCGGGGACCACGGTCCGGGTCGCCTTGGTGGTGACGGCGCTGGTGGCCGCGGCGGCGCTCGCCGTGGTGCTGGTCCGGGCCGACACCGGCTGGACCCACGAGGACTTCCGGCACTTCCTGCCGCCGCCTCGCCCGTAGGCGCTCACCCGACCGGGGTCGCGACGACCACGACGTTGCTCGCGTAGTGACCCGTGTCCGGGTCGTAGTCCTCGCAGGTCACCAGCACCAGCCGCGGCGGCCCGCCCTGGTCGAACAGGACCTCCGCCCTCCGGGCCAGCTCCTCCTTGGAGATCACCTCGACCGATCGCACCCGGTAGACGTGACCGTCCACCCGGGCGCGCGTGCCCAGCGGCGTGTCCTCGAGGTCGTCGAAGGTGCCGCCGCCGTCGTGGACCGTGTGCCCGGTGAGCAGCGTCGTGCCGTGCGCGGCGCCGGCCCGCCGACCCCACCAGCCCACCACGCTCGGGTCGGCCGGAGGAGTCAGGCTGGTGCCGTCGAGCTCGATCGGGACGACGGCGGCGTCGATGTCACCGAGACGCAGCCGGGTGGGCACGGTCGGTGCCCGGGTGGCGGAGGCGCTCGGAGACGCCGGGACCGACGCGGAGGTCGGGGTCGCCGTCGGGGCCGCCGTCGGGGTCGTCGTCGACGCCGGCCCCTGCGGTGCCGTCGCGCCCCCACATCCGGACAGGACGAGGACGGCGGTCAGGCACAGCAGCAGCCGGCGCACGTCACAGACCCGCGTCGACGGAGAGCGGGACCGCCCGCTCGCTCGCCCGCTGGTGGCGCGGGGACGTCGCGGGCTGCCGGGTCGCGTTGTCGTCCTGCACCTCGGTCTCGGTCGAGTCGTCGGTGCCGGGCTGGCCCGGTGTGTTGGTCCGCTCGTAGATCGCCCACTGGTACAGCGTCTGGTCGGCCGTGGTGACGGTCCGCTCGAAGACGAACTCCTGGTGTGCGACGCCCTCCTGTGCCGCGGTGCCCGGGACCAGGGTGGCGGTCCACAGGAACCAGTCGGAGCCGTGGTCGTTCGCCCGGTCGACCGAGTAGGGCACGTTGGGCGTGTGGTTCTCGAAGGCGTGGTTGGCCGACTGCGGGTCGGCGCCGGTCGCCTGCCAGTGCGGGTCGTCGACCGGCGGTGCGACGTCGGAGCTGTTGTTGCCGGCGTACACGTGCCACACCCGGTCCACCCAGGTGTCCGGCGTGGCCGCGATCTCCTCCTGGTCCACGACCAGGCGTTCGTCGACCTGCACCCAGCCCTCTCCCTCGGGCTGCTCGGTCACCCAGCCGGTCGACTCCTGGACGGTCGTGCCGGGCACCACCGTCTCGGAGCGCTCCCCGAGCTGGACGACGTTGAGGATGTTGTCCTCGCCGCTCTGGTCGTCGGGGTCCGCGGGCGGGTCCGGGCTGGTCTGCGGGTCGGTGTATCCCGTCAGGACCCAGGCGCCGAGCACCGGGTCGGTGCCGGTGTCGGCCAGCGCCTGGGATGCGGGAAGGCCGACGGCGACGCAGGCCAGTGCCGCCGCCACGGCGGCGAGCCTGCGGGCGCCGCGCGAGGTGTGGGTGCGTGTGGCGAGACCGTTGATGGACATGATGGATCCCCCTTTGCGATGGCCCCTCCGGGGCCGGGTGTGTCCCGGACGCCGTCCGGGACGGGGGGCGCCTGCGTCTCGTGCGCCGGCTCCACGAGCCGGCCGCGTGCAAGGTGCGGCCAGTCGGCGCGGCCGTCTGCGCCCCTCTACTCCGGAACCGTGGTGGTCGGGCCGGAATGATGCGATTCGGGACGTCACGTCCGTCACACCGCCCGGGCGAGGCCCGGGATGCGGGTCCGGTCAGCCCAGCTCGTCGTCGACGTACGCCGGCTTCGACAGGCGCAGCCCGGCCCAGGTGAAGGGCACGGCACTGGCCAGCAGCAGCCAGAGGACCAGCGTCCACGAGCCGGTCGCCTGGTGCAGCAGCCCGACCGCCACCGGGCCGGACGCCGCGAGCAGATAGCCCACGGACTGCACGAAGCCGGAGAGCTGCGCGGTCACCTGGGGGTGCCGGGTCCGCGCGGTGAGCAGGGCGATCGCCAGCGGGAACGCGAAGCCGGCGACGCCCAGCATCAGGGCCCACAGCCACGGCAACGTGGCCGGTGCGCCCAACAGGCCGGCGTAGCCGCCGGCGAGCAGGACACCGAACACCAGGGCGAACGGGGCCAGCGAGCGCGCCCGCGCCGCCGCGACGGGCATGGTCAGGCTGCCGACGATCCCCGTCGCGGCGATCAGCGCCACCAGGGCGCCGGCGTGCGTCGCGGTCAGCCCGGCGTCGCGGTAGACCTGCGGCAGCCAGCCGAACTGCACATAGGCGTGCATCGACTGGATGCCGAAGAGCGCGGTGATCGCGACCGCCGTGGGGGAGGCGGCCATCTGCCGGGCAGGCCGCACCATCGGGGCCTCGCGGTCCTCCGGCAGCGGCTTCTCGCGGAGGGCGAGCCAGCCCCACAGGGGCACCGCGGCCAGGGCGGCCGCGCCCCACAGGGCCAGCGCCGGCCGCCAGCCACCGAAGGTCCCCTCCAGGGGTGCGGTGAGCAGCGCGCCGAGTGCGCCGCCCACGACCAGGCCGGTGCTGTAGAGCGTCATCAGCGCGACCTCGATCCGGCCACCGTGATGCTTCACCCAGGCCGGCGTGAGCACGTTGCCCACCGCGATGCCGGCAAGGGCGACCACGGTGAGACCCAGGAACAGCCAGACCGACGAGGTGGTCACTCGCAGCAGCAGACCCGCGGTGAGGGCCAGCGCTCCCAGCGCGATGGCCGCCGTGGCGCCGGCCCGCCGGGCCAGCCCGACGGCGAGTGCGCCGACCAGGCCGAAGCACAGCGGAGGCAGCGAGGTGAGGACGCCCGCCGTCCCGGAGCCCATCCCGAGCTCGGCGCGGAGCTCCTCCAGCACCGGGCCGACCGAGGTCGCACCGGGGCGCAGGTTGATCGCGATCAGGGCCACCGCCGCGACGAGCACGGGCGCCGCCGCGGCGGTCCGCCGTCCGGTTCGGGTCACCCGCGGAGCCTACGGTGCCGAGTGCGCACCTCCGCCGGCGGCGGCCCCGTAGACTCCGGTGGCGGCGCAGACGCGCCCGGGAAGGAGCCACGCCGTGCCGTCCGACGCACCCGACGGCGCCGGCTCGCCCGCCGCAGGCCGACGACCGCGGTCGGTCTCGCTGGTCCGCTCCCTGACCTACTTCGTGCCGTCGTACGGCGTCGCGATCGGTGGCTATCTGGCCTACTCCGTGGTGGCCGGCCGCGCACTCGGCACGGCGGGGTTCGGCTACCTGATGGTGATCCTCAACGTCACCGCCCTGGTGGGTCAGCTCGCGCTGCTCGGGGTGCACCGATCCGGGCTCCGGGAGGCCGCCAGTGCCGACTCCGACGACGAGCTGCAGCAGCTCCGTGGCGGCGCCCGCGCGGTGATGCTGGTCCCCGTACCGGTGGCCGCGGCAGCGACCGCGCTCGGAGTCGCCTGGTGGCGCGGTGGCGACCCGCGGGCCTGGGCCGCGGGTGCGATGGCCGGCGTCCTGGTGGCGACGGCGGCCTACCAGAAGATCAGCGCCAACTTCCTGCGCGGGCTCGGCCACGTGCAGGCCGCGAGCCTGGTGACGGGTCGGTCCGGCGGTGCGCTGATCGCGGTCTCCCAGGCGCTGTGCGTGCTGGTGGTGTGGCTGGCCGTGCCCTCCCCGGGGCTGCTCGGCGTCCTGGCGGGCACGGCACTCGGCGCGCTCGTGCCGCTGCTGTGGGCCGGCCGGGTGATGCGCCGCTCCTGGCCCGCGCGTCCGGTGCGTGGCCGGCTGTTCGCCGACCTGGCACACGCCGCCCGCCGCGACTGGAAGTTCGCGGTCAGCCAGACCGGGGGCTTCCTCAACACCAGCGTGGAGCTCTGGGTCGCCGGTGCGCTGCTGACCGGGCACGGCACCTCGCTCTATGCGGCCGGCCAGCGCCTGGCCATGCTGCTCAACGTGCCGTCGTCGGCGCTCCAGGTGGTCTTCAGCCCGGCGCTGGCGCGGCTCGCCCGCGGTCACGACCGCGAGCGCCTGCAGGCACTGGTCCGCACCGCCGCGACGCTGTCCACCTCGGCCGCGGGGGTGCTCTGGCTGCCCATGGTGCTCGCGCCGGCCGCGGTGCTGACCCTCGTCTACGGCCCCGACTTCTCCGAGGCCGCCTGGGCGCTCGCGCTCCTTGCGACCGGGCTCCTCCTCAACGCCGTCAGCGGGCTGTCCGGCACCACCTTGTCGATGGCCCACCACGAGGGCGACGTCGCGGTGATCACCTGGGTGGCGGTCGCCGTGCGTGCGGTCGCCGGCGCCCTGTGCGCCTGGCAGTGGGGAGTGGTCGGCCTGGCCGCCTCGTCGACCGCGGTCTCGGCCATGGTCTACGCCGCCACCTGGACCCGCGCCCGGATGCTCCTGCACGTGTCGACGCACGCCACCCTGCGCCCACGGTGGGCGCTGTTGCGGTCGACGGCCGGCTGAGGGCGCGCGACCGCCGGGTCAGAGGCCGAGGGCGTGCAGCAGTCGCTCCGTGGCCCCGGGGTGGGTCTCGGCGCCGACCAGCCGGGCGATGGCGTGTCGGTGGGCGCGCGCCTCGTCGCCCTCCTGGAGGCAGGACGCGAGGAAGTCCGCGAAGTCGCCGGGCGTCTCGAGGAGCGGGCCCGCCATCACCGACCGGTAGTCGACGACGTTGAGTCCCCGGTCGGCGTCGTAGTCCTCGAGGTCGGGGCAGAAGTAGCCGATCGGCCGGTCGGCCGCGAGGTAGTCGGTCCAGACGCTGCTGTAGTCGGTGACCAGCCCGGCGGTCCGTCCGAGCAGGGAGTAGAGCGTGGTCCGCGCCCGCAGCAGGTCCTCGTCGGTGAGCACCGTCAGGCCGGTCTCGCGGAACCGGTCGGCGTCCAGCGGATGGGGCTTCACGGTGAGGGTGATGCCCAGGTCGGCGGCGCAGTCGGCGGCCGACGCCAGGATGTCCTGTACCGGCTGCGCGCGGCTCAGCTCCTGGCCGTCGGCCCAGTTGCGGACGTCGCCGAGCCGGCGGCCGCGATAGCGGGTGCGCCGGTACGTCGGCAGCCAGAGCACCAGCGGCCGGGCGGGGTCGAGGCCCAGCGCCGCGAGGGCGTCGGCGTCCGTGGGCCGGGCCAGCTGGTCGATCCGCGGGTTGCCGGTCACCAGCACCCGGTCCTGACCGACGCCGAAGGTGTCGCCGCGGCGCCGGCCCCACAGCTCGGTACCGCCGACGATGTAGCTCGACCGGATGGCGGCGAAGCCCTTGCGCCGCTTGGGTCCGTCGCCGTGCCACAGGTTGACGAACGTCTTCCGGCGAGGGGGCTGCGGCGAGCCGTAGAGACCGTGGGTGAAGAACACATGGCTCGAGGTGAGGTAGGAGACCAGCGCCCGCGTCGACCGTCGTGACACCAGCTCGACGCGGTCGGCGCGGGGGACACCGTCGAGCAGCCACGCCAGCTCCTCGGCGGGTGCCGAGACCAGCCAACGCACCGGCATCCGCGACGCCAGCGCCCGGACCACCTCGACGCTGTTGCCCTCGAGGTCGGGGGTGCCGGCGACCACGGCGCGCCGCCGTGTCGGGGCGACCCGGAGTCCCCATTGCAGCAGCCGGAGCTTGGTCCGCTGGGTCAGCTTCCGAGGCGGCAGGTGCACGGCATCGGGCCGCATCGTGGGGCGGGGTGGGTGGGCCTGGTTCACGCGGGATCGGGCTCCGCTCCCAGGGCCCGCGCCTCGAGCAGGGCCAGCACGAGCGGCGCGTCGCCGCGCAGCGTCACCTTGAGGTTGGCCGGGTCGCCCTTGACCGGCGTCACCGGGAGCCCCGCCGCCTGCACCAGCGTGGTCTCGTCGATGAACGTGTCGGGGCCCCGGGGGTCCTGCCGGGCGTAGACCTCCAGCAGCAGCTGGCGGCGGGTCCCGTGCGGGGTCTGCGAGCGGAACAGGTCGATCCGGTCGATGATGTCGGTGATCCGCCCGTCGACGACGCGGCGCATGCTCTCGGGGACCGCCGCCACCGGCACGGCCGCTCCGTGCTTGCGGGCGGCCTTCGCCACCCGGTCGACCAGCTTGGGTGTGACCAGCGGCCGAGCGCCGTCGTGGATCAGCACCACCTCGCCGTCGGCCTCGGCCACGCCCGCCGCGACCGAGTCCTGCCGACGACTGCCGCCCTCGACGACGGTGGCGTTGACCTCGCGCGCCCAGGGAGCTGCGCGGAACTGCTCGATCCGGTCCCGCCGGGTGACCAGGATGACCCGGCGGACCGTGGTCGCGGCGGCGACCGCGCGCACCGTCCAGGCCACGAGCGGGAGGCCGGCCACCTCGATGAGGAGCTTGTCCTGACCGCGCATCCGCTCGCTGCTGCCGGCGGCCAGGACCACGGCGTCGGCGAATGGTCTGGCCGGCATGGTGCCCCCATTCGTCTCCGAGCCTGCTCGTGATCCGCGACAGACTAGTACCCTTCGGCAGGCTATGTACGCGCGTCCGGGAAACCAGTCCCTCCCCATGCTGCTCGTGATCGGCGGTGCCGGAGACCTGGCGACGAGACACCTGATCCCGGGCCTGCTGCGTCTCGAAAGCGCCCGCGATCGCCGGCTCGTGGGCTCGGTGCTGCTGGTGGACCGCCATGCGACGAGCCGCGCGGGGCTCCGTGGCCGGATGGCCGACGCCCTCGCCACCCACGCCCCGGGCGCGCCCGCGAGGCGCCGTGACGACCTGGTGGCCCGGCTCGAGGCGGTCGCGGCGGACCTCGGGTCGGTCGGCCCGGTGCTCCCGGAGGACTGGGCCGGCGAGGTCCCACCGCTGCTCTACCTCGCGGTGCCCGGGACGGTGCTGGAGACCGCGGCGGCCTGGCTGGCCGCCCAGCCGCTCCCGCGCGGGCTCCGGGTGGCCGTGGAGAAGCCCTTCGGTGCCGACCGCGCCTCGGCCGCCTCCCTCGCCACCGCCCTCGAGGCGCTCGCGCCGGAGGCCACCGTGCACCGGGTCGACCACGTGCTGCACCACGGGCTGGCCGACCAGCTGCTCGCCTGGCGACGCCGCCGGGCGCCGGAGGGGCAGGCCGTCGAGCGGGTGGAGCTCACCTGGACCGAGACCGCGCCGGTCCCGGCCGAGCGGGCGGCCGGCTACGACCGCGCCGGCGCGGTGCGCGACATGGTGCAGAGCCACCTGCTGCAGCTGCTCGCCCTCGTCGTCGCGGACCTGCCCGCCGACCCCACGGGGCTCGGCGAGCTGGCGGCGGCCAAGGCCGAGGCACTCTCCACGGTGCGCCTCCCGCCGCGGTCCGACCTGGCCCGGCTGTCCACCCGCGGCCGCTACCTCGCCGGTCCCGGCGTGCCGGCGTACGCCGACCTACCGGGCGTGGACCCGGCGCGTGACACGGAGACCTACGCCCGGGTCGTGCTCACCGTCGACGACCCGCGGTGGGTGGGGGTGCCGTTCGAGCTCACGACCGGCAAGGCGCTCGACCGTGCCGACAAGGGCGTGGTCCTGCATCTGCGGGGCGGCAGGCCGCAGCACTTCCGCTTCGACGAGTCGGCGGCGCAGCACGACGGGTGGCTGCCGCCGTCGGCCCGGGTCCTCGCCGCGCTGCTGGAGGGCGACGTCTCCCGCTCGGTCGGCTCCCGCGAGGCCGATGAGGGCTGGCGAGTCGCCGAGGAGCTGAGGCGCGGGTGGTCGGCCGCCGGCGTGCCGCTGGTCGGCTACCCCGCCGGGTCGGCGGGCCCGCGCCCCTTGCATGCGTAGGGGCCTCGTGAGACGGTGCCGCGATGGAGCCGTCGATCTACGAGGCGGCCGGGGGTGCCGAGACGTTCCACGCGCTGGCCCATGCCTGGCACGAGCGGGTGATGGCCGACCCGGTGGTCAACCACGCCTTCTCGCACGGCTTCCATCCGCGGCACGGCGAGCGGCTGGCGGCCTACTGGATCGAGGCGCTCGGCGGACCGATGGAGTACTCCCGCCAGTACGGCGACGAGTCGTTCGTGCTCCGCCTCCATGCGGGCAACGGCGAGCACGCGGAGATGGACCGCCGGGCCGTCGACTGCTTCGAGGCGGCGCTCGGCGATGCCCAGGTCCCCGACGACGTGCGGGCGACGCTGCTGGCCTACTTCACCTGGGCGACGGCCGCCAAGTCCGCCTACCCGGAGTCCCCGGAGGACGTGCCCGCCGGCCTGCGGGTTCCACGCTGGGCGTGGGACGGGCCGGTCGGCTGAGGGCGATGGGGACGTCGTACGACCTCGCCGTGGTCGGTGGGGGGATCGTCGGGCTGGCCGTCGCCGACGCGATGCTGGCCGCCCGTCCCGGCGCCCGCGTCCTGGTCGTGGAGAAGGAGCCGCGACTGGCCGAGCACGCCTCGGGTCGCAACAGCGGTGTGCTGCACGCGGGCTTCTACTACCACCCGGAGTCGGCCAAGGCCCGGCTGACCCGGCGCGGCAACCAGCTGCTCCACGCCTTCTGCGCGGAGGAGGGCGTGCCGCTGCGCGAGACCGGGAAGGTGGTCGTCACGACCGGGCCCGAGCAGCTGCCGGCCCTCCAGGAGCTCCATCGCCGAGGGTTGGAGAACGGCGTCCCGCTCGAGCTGGTCGACCCGGGCCGGCTGGCCCGGCTGGAGCCGCTGGCGCGCACCCATGAGCAGGCCCTCTGGTCGCCGACGACCGCGTCGGCGGACCCGGTGGCCGTGGTCGAGGCGCTCGGCCGGCGGGTCCGCGAGCTGGGCGGAGAGGTCCGCCTCGGCACCCGGGTGACCGGAGCCGGGCCGGGCTGGCTCGAGACCGCCGAGGGGCGCGTCGAGGTCGGACACCTGGTCAACGCCGCCGGCCTGTACGCCGACCGGGTGGCGCGCTGGTTCGGCGTGGGGGAGGAGTACCGCCTGCTGCCGTTCAAGGGCCTCTACTGGTATGCCGCGCCCGGCTCCCTCCCGCTGCGGCGGCACGTCTATCCCGTGCCCGACCCCCGATTCCCGTTCCTCGGGGTGCACCTGACGGTGACCGCGGCGGGCCGGGTCAAGGCCGGCCCCACCGCGATCCCGGCCCCTGCCCGGGAGGCCTACGCCGGCCGCGAGGGGTGGGTCGGCAGCGAGGTGGGAGAGGTGGCGCGCACGCTCCCGCGGTTCCTGGCGGGGCAGCGGCGCGCGGGGCCGCGGCTGCTGGCCGAGGAGCTGCCCAAGCTGTCACGTCGCCGACTGCTGGCCCAGGCCCGTCGCCTGGTTCCGGCCGCCCATGAGGGGCTCTTCCACGAGCGCGGTCGGCCGGGCATCCGGGCCCAGCTGCTCGACCTGCGCGACAACCGCCTCGAGATGGACTTCGTGGTGCGACCAGGGCCCGCGTCGACGCACGTGCTCAATGCGGTGTCGCCGGGGTGGACGACGGCGCTGGCGATGGCCGAGGAGCTGCTGCCCGGCATCCTGGCAGGGGACCCCAGCCACTGAGTACTATACCCCCGGGGGTATAGTGGACCTCACCTGGCGGACTCCTCCGCCCTCCCGCAGACCCACCCCGAGAGAGGTATCCATGTCATTCCACCTGGGCGACCTCGCCCCCGACTTCAAGACCGACACCAGCGAGGGACCGATCTCCTTCCACGAGTGGGCCGGCGACTCCTGGGTCGTCTTCTTCTCCCACCCCGCCGACTTCACGCCGGTGTGCACCACCGAGCTGGGCCGCGTCGCACAGCTGCGCGACGAGTGGGACAAGCGCGGCGTGAAGACCATCGCGCTGTCCGTCGACTCCGTCGAGGACCACGCGAAGTGGAAGCCGGAGATCGAGTCCTACAACGACACGACGGTGGACTACCCGATCATCGCCGACCCCGACAAGACGGTCGCCGAGCTCTACGACATGATCCACCCCGGCGACGGCGACACCTCCTCGGTGCGCTCGGTGTTCGTGATCGACCCGGAGAAGAAGATCCGGCTGATGATGACCTACCCCAAGTCGACCGGTCGCAACTTCTTCGAGATCCTGCGCGTCGTCGACGCGCTGCAGGAGGGCGACCGCGGCGCCTGCTCGACCCCGGTCGACTGGCAGCCCGGCGACAAGGTCGTGGTTCCGCCCACGATGTCGACCGAGGACGCTCGTGAGTCCTTCGACGAGGTCGAGGAGTTCTTCCCCTACCTCCGCACCGCGCGGATCAAGGCGTAGCCGCCGGACGCCGAACGGGCCGGCGCGCCGCCACGAAGGGCGACGCGCCGACCCGTCGGTCAGCTGCTGCTCAGCCGTTGGGGAACAGCTCGTTGACCCGGTCGATCCCCGGGTCCGAGACCGGCCCGAAGGTGCCGAGGTAGTCCCCGAAGGCATCCAGGTCGACGCCGCCGCCGACCCGCAGGGACGGGTCGACCTCGGTGAAGGTGGTGAAGTTGTCGCCACCGTCGACCAGGAAGTTGTTGACGGTCACCTGGTAGGTCGTCGTCGCGTCGATCGGGACACCGTTGAGCGCCAGGTCGGTCACCGACACGCTGGTGCAGACGTTGGAGGCGTCCACGGTGCGGTCCAGCGTGTAGGTCAGTCCGTCGGAGACCCCGAGGAACAGGAACGCCCGGCTCCCACCAGCGGGCTGGCACTGCTCCTCCAGCACCCGCTTGATCTGGTCGCCCGTCATCGGGATCGTCGAGAGCAGGTTGCCGAACGGCTGCACGTCGAACGTCTCGGCGTACGTCACGTCACCGCCGGAGCCCGCCGGGCTGTCGTAGGTCAGGTCGGCCCGCACCCCGCCCGGGTTCATCAGCGCGATCTGGGCGCCGTTGTCCTGGGTCGCCCACAGCTGCGCGTCGGCGATCAGGTTGCCCAGCCCGGACTCCAGCTGGCGGTCGCCGCGGCGGGCGATCGTCTCGCTGATCGTGCCGACCACGCGGCTGCCGACCGGTCCGGCGATGGCGTTCCACTTGGCGATGATCGCCGTCTCCGTCGGGTCGGGCACCACGTCCTGGGTGACGACGTGGTTGGTGACCGTGGTCCGCTTGCGCAGCACCTCGCCGGTCTTGCGGTTCATCACGAGGTTCATCTCGCTGATGATCCGGCCGAACGAGAAGGCGCTGGTCACCGCGCGCGGGCGACCGCGCGGGTCGGGGATGGAGCAGTTGTAGGGCTGGTGCGTGTGACCGGTGATCACCGCGTCGATCTCCGGGTGGAGGTTCTCGGCGATCTGCACGATCGGGCCCGAGATGCCCACACAGTCGTCATAGCTCCCGGTCTGGTAGCCACCCTCGTGCAGCAGCACGATGATCGTCTGGACGCCCTGCTTGCGGAGCTTGGGGACCAGCTTGTTGGCGGTCTTGACCTCGTCGAGGAAGTCCCAGCCCTTGATGCCGGCCTGGGCGACGAGCGCGTCGGTGCCCTCGAGCGTCATGCCGATGAAGCCGACCTTGACGCCCTGCACCCGCTTGATCCAGTACGGCGGCAGCGGCGTCTTGCCGCGGGCGTTCTGCACGTTGGCGGCCAGCCACTGGAAGTCGGCGCCGGCGTAGGGCTCGTCGGGGAAGTAGCAGCCGTCGTCGGGGTGGCAGCCGCCGTTCTGCATCCGGAGCAGCTCGGTGACGCCCTCGTCGAACTCGTGGTTGCCGACGCTCGAGACGTCGAGGCCGAGCGCGTTGAGCGACTCGACGGACGGCTCGTCGTGGAACAGGCCGGACAGGAACGGCGAGCCGCCGATCAGGTCGCCGGCGGCGACGGTGAGGCTGTTCTTGTGGCCCTGGCGCAGCTGGCTCAGGTGGGTGGAGAGGTATTCAGCCCCACCAGCCTGGGTGCCCTCGACGGTGCCGGGCGTGGTCGACTCCAGGTGGCCGTGGTAGTCGTTGAACGAGAGCAGCTGCAGCTTGACGTAACGGCCCTGCTTGCTGTGGCTGCGATGGCTGTCGTCGTCCTTGGCCTCGGCGGGCGAGCCGGTGGTGGCGGCCAGCATGCCGACGGCCAGCAGTGACGCCGCGCCACCGGTGAGCAGCCGCACCGCGCGGGACCGTCCGGCGCGGGTCGCGGATGAGAGGTTCATGCACACTCCTCGGGTCGGGAATCCGGCCACCCTGCCATGGTGGTCTGGACCTGTGCCAGGGGGGTCGGGTGAAGTTTTTCCCGAGTCCACCCCCACGGAGGGGAAGATTCACCTCAGCGGCACGCGGAGCGTGAACGACGCGCCCAGCCCGGGACCGTCCGAGACGGCCGTCAGGGTGCCACCGTGGGCGCGGGCCAGGTCGCGGGCGATGGTCAGCCCGATCCCGGAGCCCTGGTCGCGCCGCGACGCCTGGCTCCCGGCGCGGAAGAACCGTTCGAAGACACGCTCCACGTCGGGCGCGGCCAGCCCCACCCCGGTGTCGGCGACGACGACCTCGCCGGCGGAGCCGTGGCGGCCGCACGAGACCGTGACCCGGCCGCCGGCGGGGGTGGCGTGCAGGGCGTTGCCGACCAGGTTGGTCACCACCTGGGCGATCCGGTCGGGGTCCAGTCGGGCCCGCAGGGCCTCGGGTCCGGTGTCGACGAGCAGGGTCACGCCGGCGTCCTCGGCCTGCGGTCGCAGCCGCTCCGCCGCGGCGGCCGCCACCGCCGCGAGGTCCGCGTCGACCCGCTGCAGCTCCAGGCGCCCCTCGTCGGCGCGCGACAGCGCCGACAGGTCGTCGGCGAGCCGGCGCATCCGGCGTACCTCCTCCCCGACCTTCGCGAGGTCGTCGGGGCCGGTGCTGAGGACGCCGTCGATCATCCCCTCGACATATCCCTCGACCACGGTCAGCGGGGTGCGCAGCTCGTGTGCGACCTCGCCCAGCAGCCGGACCCGGCGGGTCTCGGTCTCCGCCAGGGTCGCGCCCAGGGCGTTCACGTCGGCGGCCAGGTCGGCCAGCTCCCGCTCCTGGGGCAGCGGGACCCGGGTGTCGTAGTGACCGGCCGCCAGGTCGGCCGCGGCGGCGCGGAGGTCCTGCAGCGGCGCCAGCAGCCGGTACGCCGCCCAGGCACCGGCCGCGGCGGCGACCACGATGCCGACGATCGTGCCGACCACCAGGGCGCTGTCGACGGAGCGGGCGAACTCCGAGCGCAGGGTGCCGCTGGTCATGCCTCCCATGCCGCGGCCCATGCCCTGCAGGGTTCGGTCGAAGAGGGTGGGGGCCAGCATCCGCACCACCAGTGCCGTCGCCAGTCCGCCGAGCACCGCCACCAGCAGGTGGGAGACGACCAGGCGGGTGGAGAGCCTGCCCCACAGCCCCCTCATGGCCGGCCCCGCCCGGGGAGGAACTTGTAGCCGACGCCGCGAACGGTGCCGATGATCCACGGGTCGGTCGCGTCGTCGCCGAGGGCCTTCCGCATCGCGCGGATGTGGACGTCGACGACGCGTTCGTCACCGAAGAAGTCATAGCCCCAGACGTGCTCGAGGAGCTGGGCCCGAGAGAACACCCGCCCGGGAGACGACGCGAGTGCGGCGAGCAGGTCGAAGTCGAGCGTGGTGAGCGAGACCGGCCGGCCGTCGACGGTGATCTCGCGGCGTGCCTGGTCGATGGTGATCCGCTCGAACGTCAGGGCCTCCGACTCGCCCACCGGCGCGGCCGAGGCGCCGAGGCGCCGGAGCGCGGCCTGGACCCGGGCCACGACCTCGCGGGGGCTGAACGGCTTGGTGACGTAGTCGTCGGCGCCGACGCCCAGGCCGACGATCTTGTCGACCTCCTCGGCCCGGGCGGTCACCAGCACGACGTAGACCCCGGAGACGCCCGGGTCGCCGTCGCTGCGCAACCGGCGCAGCACCTCGAGCCCGTCGATGTCGGGAAGCCCGAGGTCGAGCAGCAGCAGGTCGACCGTCTCCGCGGTGGCCCGGTCCAGGGCGTCCGCGCCGGTCGCTGCCTCCAGCACCCGCAGACCCGCATCGGTGAGGTAGGCGCGCAGCACGTCGCGGATGCCAGGCTCGTCGTCGACCACGAGCACCGTGTGGCCCATGCCGCGCTCCCTCCCACTGTCGGTGACGCCCGTGACCCCCACCGTAGGGCCGTCGGGACCCGCCGCCGCCTCCCCGGGGCTCGTCTTCACACCATCTTCATCGTTGCCGAGCCCGGGCCTTCATCGCGGTCGCGTTCAGTAGGGGCATCGAGAGACGCAGACGCAGCGACCGCAGGAGGAGAGCACGATGAGCACGACGCGAGAGACCGAGACCAGCCGGCCGGGCCGGACCACCCGCGGGGGTCGCGCCGTGGCCGTGGCCGCCGGGTTGGCGGTCCTGGCGCTCGTCGGCGGCGGCGCCGCGGTGGCCGCCACCCGGACGGCCGAGCCGACCGGGTCGGCAGCCGGGAGCGCCACCACGGTCACGGCGGGCACGGACGAGGCCCTGACCACGCTGGCGTTCAACCGCGACGAGGAGCGGATGGCCCGCGACCTCTACACGCTGTTCGCCGACACCTACGGCACCGGGCCCTTCGAGCGGATCGCCGACTCCGAGCAGCAGCACTTCGACGCCGTCGGGTCGCTGTTGGACAGCTACGGCATCGACGACCCGGCCGTGGGCCTGGAGGCGGGCGAGTATGCCGACCCCGCGGTCCAGCAGCTCTACGACGACTGGAAGGCGCAGGGGCTGGAGTCGCTGGACGCGGCCCTGCAGGTCGGGGTCGAGCTCGAGGAGCGCGACATCGCCGACCTCGAGGACACCCTCGACCGGGTCGACCAGGCCGACGTCCAGGCCGTCCTCAGCCGCCTGCTGGCCGCCTCGCAGATGCACCTGCGGGCCTTCACGGCCTGGGTCGACGGCGACACCACCGGACTGGGTGGCAACGGCCGGGGCTCCGGCCAGGGGATGGGCCAGGGGATGGGCCAGGGGACGGGCCGGGGCATGGGCCAGGGCATGGGCCGGGGCTCGGCCGGCGGCGACGGGACCGGAGACTGCCCGATGAGCTCCAGCTCCGCATGATACCCCCTGGGGTATAGTGGCGACCGTGCACGAGGAGCAGCGCGGCGCCGGTCGACCCCGAGACGGCGAGAAGAGGGGAGCCAGCGTGCCCGCCGAGTCATCGGCGGGCACGCTGGCGTCCCTGTTCGAGAGCCCGACGCCGGAGCTGCGGGTGCGTCTCGAGGTCGGCCGACCGCCGTGGTGGGCGGCGTTCGGTCGGCTCCGGCTGCTGGTGGCGCTGGTCGCCGCGCCGGTGCTCTGGCATGAGTACGCCGGCCAGGTCGGCGGCTGGGAGGCCCTGTCGTGGGGCTGGCGGCTGGCCCTGCTCGCGGTCGTGGTGCCCGCCTCGCTGACCGTGGCGACGTACGTCCCCCAGCGCAGCGCCGGGGGCGTCGCCGGCGGCTCGCCCTGCGCCGCGATGGCGGGGTTGACGGTGATCTTCGCCGGCATCGCGCTCGGCGGTGCCCCCCTGCAGGTGGCCACCCTCGTGCTCGCTGCCGGGCTGGCCGGCTACGGCCTGCGGCAGCGACTGCGTGGCGCCGAGGCCTGCGCGCCCCGCCCCTGGTAGCACTTCCTCGCGCCTCCTGCGACCGGTGGGACGGGTCGGTACTAGTCCCATGGTCCGATACCGACGTGCACCAGCTTCTTGAGACAAAGGTGTGGACAGCCCCTCACTCCACCACTCGCAGGAGCACCCCATGAAGCACCTCGCCGCTCTCGGCTCGGCCACCGGCATCGCGATCGCCGCGGCCAGCATCTCCCTGACCTGGGCCTCGACCGGGGCGAAGCCGCTCCGCGAGGAGCCCGATGTGGTCGTCAGTCGGCTCGCCGGCGCCACCGCGTCGGCGGACCCGTCGCAGGCCCCCTCGGACGACCCCAGCGACCACGACGCCGGTGACGACCACGGGCGTCACGGCCACGACGACGCCACGGACCACCCCACCGCCTCGCCGTCCGACGACGGTCCCGGCCATGACGTGGGCGACGACCATGGCGGCCACGGTGACGACGACGGTCCCGGCCACGACGTGGGCGACGACCACGGCGGGCACGGTGACGACGACGGTCCCGGCCATGACGCCGGCGACGACCACGGCGACCACAGCGGCTCCGGTGGCGGCGACGACAGCGGTCACGGCGGCCACAGCGGCTCCGGCGGTGGCGACGACGACCACAGCGGCTCCGGCGGCGGCGACGACAGCGGTCACGGCGGCCACAGCGGCTCCGGCGGCGGCGACGACAGTGGCCATGGCGGTCACGGCGGACACGGGTCCGACGACTGACCTGCACCGTGCCCTTCGGGCAGCGCCCGGACGCCTGGAAGCACTGACGCCCTGAGGCCCGAAGGGTCTGCTCCCCGCCCCACAGCGGAGCAGATCCGGGCGCAACCCACCTGGCCGGGCGAGCCCCCACCGATGCCCGGCCGGGCGACATCGGCCCGCGACCGACGGTCGCGGGCCGATGTCTGCGTCTGGGTGAGGGTGGGGGACTCAGGCGTGGGCGGAGCCCACCAGGTTCAGGCCGATGACGCCGGCGACGATCAGGCCCAGGGAGAACGCCTTCACCCAGCCCATCGACTCGCCGAGGAACGCATAGCCGACCACGGCCACGACGGCGGTGCCGATGCCGGACCAGATCGCATAGGTCACCGAGACGGGAAGGGTGCGCACGATCAGGGTGAGCAGCCAGATCGAGACGGCGTAGCCGCCCACGACGACCGCGCTCCAGCCGGGGTGGGTGAAGCCCTCCGCCCGCGGCAGCAACGCCGTCGCTCCGACCTCGATGGCGATGGCCACCGCCAGCAGCACCGCTGCGCCGAACACGTCCGTCCTCGATTCCTTCGTCGATATGTAGCAACTGCTACACACACGAATGTAGCACATGCTACGTTCGGCGGGTGCATCCGGGACCCGACCGTCGTCAGGAGCTGCTGGACCTGGCGACCGACCGGGTGCTCGAGGACGGTCTGATCGGGCTCACCCTGCGCCCCCTGGCGGCCGCGATCGGCACCAGTGACCGGATGCTCGTCTATCACTTCGGCAGCCGGGACGCCCTGGTCTCCGAGATCGTGACGACCACCAACCACCGGGCGGTGGAGGCGGTCGGTCGGCTCGCGCCCGTCGCGGGTGTGCGGGCCGGCGTCAACGCGCTGTGGGCGGCGTACCAGACCCAGCCGCTGTCGGGCTGCCTGGATGTCTACTGCCAGGCCGCGAGCGAGGGGCTGATCGGCCGCGAGCCCTACCTCACCGACGCCCGGGCGGCCAACGAGCGCTGGTCCGGAGCGCTGCGCGACTATCTGGTCGGCTGCGGCACGCCCGCGTCCCGGGTCGGCCGGGTGGTGACGCTGGTCGACTCGGCGCTCTACGGCTTCCACCTCGACCTGACGACCGACCGGCCCGACGAGCTCGACCAGGGTGTCGACG
This sequence comes from Nocardioides sp., assembly GCF_041393715.1. Lineage (GTDB taxonomy): Bacteria > Actinomycetota > Actinomycetes > Propionibacteriales > Nocardioidaceae > Nocardioides. Next base: position 401,837 of record NZ_JAWKJQ010000002.1, read on the forward strand.
ACCTGGCCCGCGCCGCCGCGCTGCTCGCCGCGCCGTGAGTGCGGCCGGAGCCGATAGGTTCGTCCCATGCCCCGCAAGCTCCAGCTCGGCCTGATCGGCACCGGCCTCGCACCGCGCCACCTCTACCTGCCGGCGTTCCGGGCCCTCGGCCGCCGGATCGACCTGGTGGCCTGCACCAACCGCACCCGCGCCAAGGCGGAGGAGTACGCCGGCCTGGCCGGCATCCCGGTGGTCCACGACACCACCGAGGAGCTGCTCGCCGACCCGTCCGTGGAGGCGGTGATGATCTCGCTGCCGATCGACACCGCGCCGCGCTACGTGCTGGCCGCGCTCAAGGCGGGCAAGGCGGTGATGACCGAGAAGCCCAACGCCGCCAACACCGCGGCGGCGAAGCGGCTGCTCGCCTCCGCCGCGCGCTACGACGCGCCCTACCTCGTGGGCGAGAACTACGCGTTCATGTCGCACGCCCACCAGCTCGCCCGCTGGGTGGCGCAGGGCCGCCTCGGTGACCTGCGGACCGTCGAGGTCCGCGACTACACCGTGATGGACAAGGGTCAGCCGTGGTTCCACACCTCCTGGCGGCACGACCCCGCCCACGTCGGTGGCTTCGTGGTCGACGCCGGCGTCCACCTGGCCCACGTGCTGCGCGAGGTGGTGGGCGACCCGGTCGAGGTGCGCGGTCTGAGCGCGCTGCAGGAGCCCGACCTGGGCCCGGTCGACACCATCGCGGTGGCGCTGCGGTTCGAGTCGGGTGCTCTCGGCACCTGGTCCAGCTGCTTCTCCGCTCCGTTGGAGGGGCCCAAGATCCGGATCACCGGCACCAAGGGCGTCGCGTCCTGGACCCCGCAGAGCGCCGAGCTGGTCTCCGCCAGTGGCAGGGTCACCCGTGCGGAGCTGAAGGAGGACAGCTTCACGGGGCAGTTCCGACACTTCGCCGACGTCGTCGTCTCGGGCGCCGAGCCGCTGGTCACGCCCGCCGACACGCTCGGCGACCTGGCGCTCATGGAGCGGCTGGTCAAGGGCCGCTGACCCACTCCACCTAGGCTCGCCTCCGTGACCCCGGACTTCGACCGCGACACGGCCGTCACCCCGGTCGGCGACGCGACCTTCGGCATCGACCTCGACGACCGGTGGTCGGTCGGCGGTGGCCTCAACGGCGGCTTCCTGCTCGCCGTGGTCGCGGACGCCTGCCGGCAGGCCGTCCCCGGCAAGCCGCACGTCGTCACGGCCAGCGCCCACTACCTGGGCGCGGGCCGGCCCGGTCCGGCGGAGGTGCACGCCCGGGTGGTCCGCGACGGTCGCTCCCTGGCCACGGTCGCCGCCGAGCTGCACCAGCAGGGAGAGTCGCGGCTCACCGCGCTGGTCACCATGGGCGACCTCGGTGGCCTGCCCGACGACGTCGACCGCACGCCGCAGCCACCGGCCATGCCGCCCCCCGAGGAGTGCCCCGGCAGGGAGCAGATGCCGCCCGACCTGCGGGCCATCGCCCCGATGACCGAGCAGTTCGACCTGCGCGCCGACCCGAGCCACCTGGGGTGGGCGCTCGGCTCACCCTCGGGGCGCGGCGTGATGCAGGGCTGGTTCCGCCTCGAGGGTGGGCGCGAGCCCGACCCGCGCAGCCTGTTGCTGGTCCTCGACGCGCTGCCGCCGGCGACCTTCGACCTCGGCCTGATGGGCTGGGCGCCGACCATCGAGCTCACGGCCCATGTCCGGGCGCTGCCGGCCCCCGGGTGGCTGCGGGTGCGACACCAGGTCGGTCACGTGGCCGGTGGCATGTTCGAGGAGGACTGCGAGGTGTGGGACAGCCGCGGCCGCCTGGTCGCCCAGAGCCGGCAGCTCGCCCGGCTGCCCCGCTGACTCCCGACGACCGGCTCAGGCCCGGTCGAACCAGGAGCGGCGCAGCGCCAGCAGCCAGCGCCGGCCCGGGTGCTCGGTGAGCGTCCACAGCCGGTCGGTGCCTGGCCAGGCGGCGATGTCCTCGGGACCCATCGGCACCGCCCACCGGTGCGGGACCAGCCGCCCCGGCGTGCCGACGTACACGGTCCCGGGGGTGGTCGGTCCGCGGGACACGGTGACGTACCACCGGCCGTCGACCACCGCGGCACCCTGCATGCCGCGCACACCCTCGCCGAGCTCGACCGGGCGGGCCCGGCCGTCGGGCCCGGTCTCCAGCAGCGCGGTGTCGAGGTCGAGCGGGAAGCGGGCCAGCCGTGTCGTCTGGGCGCCGCGGCCGTACTCGCCGGCCACCAGCGCGGCCGGGCTGCGCCGGTCCAGCGACAGGAACGAGTAGCGCAGCCGGGTGGTGCCGTCGGCGGCATGCGCGCGATAGCGGAACCGCACGGGAAGCACGTAGCGGTAGCCGTACGACGCCACGGCGTCCTGGTCGACCCCGAGCCGGGTCAGCATGGTGGCCGCCCGGCGGTCGTCGGGGATGCGCAGCACGTCGTCGACCCGGCAGGTGATGAAGCCGCGCGCGGTGGCCGCGATGTGGAGGTAGGGGCCGCACCACGCGACGCCTCCCGCGTGCACCCGCAACGGCTGCAGCCCGAGCCGCCCGTCGCTCAGCTCGGGCACCACCAGCAGCACGTGCCGGTAGCGCATCGTGTCGAGGTCGAGGAAGGTGACCCGGGAGCCGGGACTCTGTCCGTCGACCTCCGGGGCGTACCACGTGACCGCGACGACCCGGCGACCCGCGACGGTGCCGGTGGCGCTGGCGTCGGCCGAGGTCGAGATCCCCTGGGGCCACCAGGCCCTGGTCCAACGGTCGGGGCGGTCCCAGGTGAAGGCCTCGGCCACCGCACGGCCGAGGGGGCCGTGGGAGCGGCGGGCGCGACGGTTGAGGTCGCCGAGGAGCGGCGCGAGTCCGACCGGGCCGCCGAGCAGGCCGGCCAGGTCGTCGATCTCGGCGACGTTCTCGTCGGTGCGGTCCAGGTGCACCCCGGCCCCGGGCGCGGCCGCTGGCTCGGACGGCTGCGCGGTGACCACCCGGCAACGGTAGCCCGCGACCGGCAGGGACTACGGTCGGGCCATGGACGGCGGCGACCACCTCACGCGGCCCGCGCCCGGGCCGGGTCGGAGCGGCGTGGCTCGGGTGGTGGGTGCGGCGATCGTGGCCGGCGGCCGGGTGCTGGCGGCCCGGCGTACCTCCCCTCCGGCGGCAGCCGGCCGCTGGGAGCTGCCCGGCGGCAAGGTCGAACCGGGCGAGGGCGCCGAGGCGGCGCTGGTGCGCGAGGTCGCGGAGGAGCTGCGCTGCACGGTCTCCGTCGTGGCCTGGCTGGCGCCGGTGGCTCGGATCGACGACCGGCACGAGCTCGTCGTCGCGCTGGCCCGGCTGGTCGGCGGTGACCCCGACCCGGTCGAGCACGACGCGGTGCGCTGGCTGGCCGTCGACGAGCTCGACGCGGTCGACTGGCTGGACCCTGACCGACCGTTCCTGCCGGAGATCGCCGGGTGGCTGGCTCGGCACCCCGCGGGCGCTCGCGGCGTCTTCTTCGACGAGGGCGACGCCCGCGTCGCCGCCGCGGCACTGACCGCCGACGGCTACCACGCCGAGGTGGTCCGGGAGCGGCTGGCCGGTGAGGACGACGACGAGGACCACCCCTGGGCGGTGCTCTCCGATGCCCCGCCACTGGTGCTCGAGCTGGTGGTCGAGCGGTTCGAGGACGCCTGGCTCGATGTCGAGGAGCCGCCTCCGGTGCGGCCCCCGACGCCCCTCGACCTGCCTCGGGCGCCACGCGGCCCGAGGCCCTGAGCCCCGTCACCCGAGGCGGTGGGTGCCGCTCTCTAGGATCGCCGCATGACGTCCCCCGAGCAGCGCCTGCTGCTGGTCCACGCCCATCCCGACGACGAGTCGATCGGCCAGGGCGCCACGATGGCCAAGTACGTCGCCGAGGGCCGCGGCGTCACCCTGGTGACCTGCACCGCCGGTGAGATGGGGGAGGTGCTGGTGCCCGAGCTCGAGCACCTCGCGTTCGAGAAGGACGGCGGGCTCGGCGAGCACCGTCGCGGCGAGCTGGCGGCGGCGATGGAGGCGCTGGGGGTCACCGACCACCGGTTCCTCGGGGGCTTCGGGCACTACCACGACTCCGGCATGGCCTGGCACGACGACGGCCATGCCGTCGCCGCCGAGGTGGTGCCCGACAACGCCTTCTGGAACGCCGACCTGACCGAGGCCGCCACCGAGCTGGTGGCGGTGATCCGCGAGGTGCGACCCCAGGTGCTGGTGACCTACGACGAGTTCGGCGGCTATGGCCACCCCGACCACATCCAGGCCCACCGGGTGGCGATGTACGCCGCGCAGCTCGCCGCCGTGCCGTCGTACCGTCGCGACCTCGGGGAGTCCTGGGAGATCGCCAAGATCTACTGGGGCGCGATGTCGGAGGGCCGGATGAGGTCCGGGTTGCGGAGGCTGCGCGACGCGGGCGACTCGACGACGTTCGAGGGGATGGACCCCGACGGCCCGCTGCCGCGATTCGTGGTGGCCGATGCCGACCTGACCGCGGTGGTCGATGCGACCGACTACGTCGACCGCAAGATGGCGGCGTTCGCCGCCCACGCCACCCAGATCACGCTCGACGGCCCGTTCTTCGCGCTCTCCAACAACCTCGGCGACACCGTCTGGGGCCAGGAGTTCTTCCGGCTCGTCAAGGGACGCCCCGGCCCGACCGGCGAGGACGGTCTGGAGACCGACCTCTTCGCCGGTCTCTGACGTCGGTGCGGCCGGCCCGCGCCGTGCTGCGCCGGCTCGCAGGAGCGGTGCTGGGTGGGCTGCTGGGCGCGGTCACCGGAGTGCTGGTGGTCGCGACGCACGGCCGCTGGTGGTCGCTGGTGCTCGGGGCCGCCGCCGCGGTCGCCGTCACCTGGGCGCTGCCACGCGGCGCCGCCCGGATCGGTTTCGGACTCGGCCTCGCCGCGGTGGTGGTCTGGCTCTCGCTGGTCCGTCCGGAGGGCGACCTGGCCATCGCGGGTGACGCGCGGGGCTATGCCGTCCAGGCGCTGGTCGGCGTCGTGATGGTCCTGGCCGTGCTCACGGCTGCGCCACCCCGGCGCTCCGGCCTCACCGATCGCCCGCCCGGCGCTCCCTAGGATGGCCCGGTGACCTCCGAGCCCGACCTGTTCGCTCCCGAGCAGGGTCCACCGCCACGGGAGCGCGAGGGTGGCCGGGTGGTCCTGCTGATGCTGCTGGGTCTGCTCCTGCTCCTCGGTCTCGGGTACGCCGCCCTGTCCTACGCCGCCGGCGACAAGGTGCCGCGGGGCACCACGATCAGTGGCGTCGACGTCGGCGGGCGCACCCGTGACCAGGCGGCCGACGCGCTGCGCGAGGGGCTGGCCTCGGCGGAGGCCCGGCCGATCGAGGCGTCCGTCGGGAGTGAGGACGTCACGGTCGTGCCCGCCGAGGCGGGACTGTCCGTCGACATCGACGCCTCGCTGGATGCCGCCGGGCCGGGCACCGGCTGGTCCCCGGACTGGCTGTGGCGCTACTTCACCGGCGGCGAGGACCTCGAGGCGGTGGTCGACGTCGACGAGCCCACCATGACGGCGTACCTCGACGAGCTGAGCGGCGAGCTCGGCCGCCCGGCCCGCGACGGGTCGGTCACCTTCCACGGCACCCAGGTGCGGGTCCGACAGGCGCTCAGCGGCTCGCACATCGACGCCGACGCAGCCCGGCAGGCGCTGGCCGACGGCTACCTCCATGAGGCCCCGGTGGTGCTGCCGGTGGTCGACGAGCTCCCCGACATCGACCAGGCCGACGTCCGTGCCGCGGTCGACGACTTCGCCAACCCCGCGGTCTCGGGGCCGGTGACGCTGCGGTTCGGCAAGACCAAGGTGGTGCTCGGGCCGGCCGAGTTCACCGCGGCGCTTTCCCTGAAGCCCGTCGACGGTGAGCTGGTGCCGACCGCGGACCCCAAGATCGTCTCGGCGCTCGTCGACCAGTCGATCAGTGGCGACGGGGCGCCCGTCGACGCGACGGTGGCCCTGGTGGGCGGCAAGCCGAAGGTGATCCCCGCCAAGCCCGGCGTGGCCTACAAGCCGGCCGACGTGGCCGACGCGCTGGTCGAGCTGGCGGGCCGGCCGGCCGGGAAGCGGGAGGGCACCGTGCCGTCGTCGGTGGCCAGGGCCGACTTCACCACCCGCGACGCCCGCAAGCTGGGCATCAAGGAGAAGGTGTCGACGTTCACGACGTACTACCCCTACGCCGAGTACCGCAACGTCAACATCGGCCGTGCCGCCGAGCTCGTCAACGGCACCGTCCTCAAGCCGGGGACACCTTCTCGCTCAACGACATCGTCGGCGAGCGCACCCGTGAGAACGGCTTCACCGAGGGCTTCATCATCAGCAACGGCGTCTTCAAGGAGGACCTGGGCGGCGGCGTCTCGCAGATGGCCACCACCACGTTCAACGCCATGTTCTTCGCCGGGCTCAAGGACATCGAGCACAAGCCGCACTCGTTCTACATCGACCGCTACCCGGTCGGCCGCGAGGCCACCGTGGCCTGGGGTGCCGTCGACCTACGGTTCGAGAACGACACCCCTTACGGCGTGCTCGTCGACGCGCACGTCACCAAGGCCACGCCGTCGTCGCAGGGCGTGGTCACGGTCTCCATGTGGTCGACGAAGTACTGGGACATCACCACCAAGACCGGCGACCGCTACAACCTCACCAAGCCCGCCACCCGCACGCTGACCACCGAGGACTGCTATCCCAACACCGGCTACGGCGGCTTCGACATCGACGTGTGGCGCTACTTCCGCAAGCCCGGATCCTCGGCGCTGGTGCGCACCGAGAAGTTCCACACCCACTACATCCCCTCCGACACCGTGATCTGCAAGAAGCCCGGCACCGGCTGATCGTCGACCTCCCCGAGGCGTCGCAGACGGGGCGGTGAGGCGTCGCAGACGGTGATCGGCTACGGCGCGAGGCGGTGCAGGTCCCGCGGGAACAGCGTCACCTCGCGGATGTTGGGCGCCTCGACCAGCCGCGCCACCCAACGCTCCAGCCCGATCGCGAACCCGCCGTGCGGTGGCATGCCGTGCCGGAACGCCTGGAGGTACGCCGCGTAGTCGGCCGGGTCCTCGCCGCGGGCGCGGATCGCCGCGTCGTAGTCGCTCGGCCGGTGCAGCCGCTGCCCGCCGGTGACCAGCTCCAGCCCGCGGAACAGCAGGTCGAAGCTGTTGCTCCATCGAGCGTCGCCGGGCTGCGGGTGGGTGTAGAACGGCCGCTTGGCCATCGGGTAGCCCTCGACGGCGAGCAGGTCGGTGCCGTGCTCGCGGCGCACCCACTCGCCCAGCGCGCGCTCGTGCTCGGGGGCCAGGTCGGGCTCGTCCGCGGGGGCACCGACGATCCGGAGCGCCTCGCTGAAGTGCACGACCGGGATCTCGCTCGGGATCACCGGCACGTCGATGCCGAGCCGCTCGGCCGCGGGGCCGGCGTACTCCTGGAGGGCGGCGACCATGCCGGCCAGCGCCTGGCGCAGCACCGCCAGCACGTCGCGATGGTCGCGGATGAAGCCCAGCTCGACGTCGAGGGAGACGTACTCGGCGAGGTGGCGCACGGTGTCGTGCGGCTCGGCCCGGAACACCGGTCCGACCTCGTAGACCCGCTCGAAGACCCCGACCAGCTGCTGCTTGTGGAACTGCGGGCTCTGCGCGAGGTACGCCGGCCGGCCGAAGTAGTCCACGCCGAACACGTTGGCCCCCGACTCCGTGGCCGACTCGACCAGCTTGGGCGTCTGGATCTCGGTGAAGCCCAGCCCGTCGAGGGTGCGCCGGAACCCGCGCAGCGAGGCGGCGGCCAGCTCCCAGCGCGCCCGCTGGGCGGGGTGCCGCCAGGTGACCGGCGCGTGGTCGAGCAGCGTCGGGAGGGACGCGGAGAGCGCCGGCCGCCAGAGCTCCACCGGGGGAGTGGTGGCGTCCTCGGTGAGCGCGACCACGGTCGCCTCGCCGACCTCCACGCCGCCGGGTGCCTGGGCGTTGGCGACCACGACGCCGCTCACCGAGACCGTGGTCTCCTCCGGAGGCACCGCGGCTCCCGTCGGCAGCACCACCTGCGCCAGCCCGCTGCGGTCGCGGACGACCAGGAACGTCACGGTCGCCAGCTCACGGCGTCGGTGCACCCATCCCTGGAGCAGCACCGCCTCTCCCGGCGAGCGGTCGGGCAGGTCGGCGGCCAGCGTGCGGGCGAGGGCCGGGGTCGCCGGAGCGGCGGGTCGTGCGGATGCGGTCATCGGGTTCACCTCCAGTGCGTGGAAAGCCCTGGAGGTGCGGGCGGGGGCCAGGTCGCGGTGCCACCACACCTTTGCCGGGGACCTCGCGGCTCCGGCCTCTCGTCGGTCCGCCGGACGCGCGCCGCGGGCCGTCGTACCGGGGGCGTCACTCCCCGGGCCCGCGAGCCCCCACCCTAGCCCGATAGTCCGCTACGTTCCGCACCAATATCGGCCGCGCAAGTGGTGCCGAACGTAGCGGACTATCGCCGAGGGGCGAGGTAGCGATACGTGTGATGGGTGCTGAACCCCAGCCGGTCGTAGAGCCCCAGGGCCGGCAGGTTGTCGGCCAGCACCTGGAGGTAGGCCGTGGTCCCGCCGCGTTCGGCGCCCCAGTCGAGGAGCGCGCCGACGATGCCGAGCGCGAGGCCGCGCCGCCGACGGTGCGGCGCCACCTCGAGCGCGCGCAGGCCCACCCAGTCGCCCGCGACCGAGGCCAGCCCGCCGGCATCGGCGCCGACGGTGGCCACGGCCTGGTCGCCGTCCTCCTCCAGCCGCACGGCGTACGCCGGCCGCTCGCGCAGCTGGCGCCGGGCCATCGCCACGCTGGCGATCTGGAACAGCGAGTCGGCGTCCTGGCTCTCGAGGGCCCAGCCACGGGCCAGGAACTGCTCCTCCTCGGGAGAGCCCGGCAGCACCGCCGCGATCGGGCGTCGGCCGAGTCCCCGGTAGTGCGCCTCCACCGTGCCGACCGGGTCGTCGACCCCCGCGGGTCCCATCGCCAGCACGGAGTTGGCCCGCCGCCGGGAGGTCAGCGACGACCAGCGCAGCGTCCAGCCGCCCAGCGAGGCGGTGTCGAGCTGCGGCCACATCGCCAGGGCGGTCAGCTGTGCGTCCCGAGGGGAGACCCGCTGCCGGACCGACGGGCGCGGCGGCACCGGCTTGCCCGACACGATCTCGGCCACCGGGACCGACACCTCGAGGCCGTCGGCGGTGCGCACCACCGCCACCTCGCCCCACGACAGGCACTCGCCGAGCACGTCGGAGAAGGCCGGTCCACCGGTCGGCCCGCGCTCACCGGTCACCAGGCGTCGCAGGACCACCCGTTGGCCGACGACGTGAGGCCCGAGCCGGTGCCGGCCCACGGGCGACAGCTCGGCACGCTCCGCGGCGTGACCGGTCGCGCCGGTGGACACAGGGGGATACTAGGCTGTCTTCGTTCGCGCCGCGCCATAGCCCGTTCCGGCCATGGACCTGCAAGCCCAGAGGGAGGACCAGGTGACCTACGTCATCGCCCAGCCGTGTGTCGACGTCAAGGACCGCGCGTGTGTCGACGAGTGCCCGGTGGACTGCATCTACGAAGGCAACCGGATGCTCTACATCCACCCCGACGAATGCGTGGACTGCGGTGCGTGTGAGCCCGTCTGCCCGGTGGAGGCGATCTTCTACGAGGACGACACCCCGGAGCAGTGGAAGGAGTACTACGCCGCCAACGTGCACTTCTTCGACGACCTCGGCTCGCCCGGCGGCGCCGCCAAGATGGGCGTCATCGACGCCGACCACCCCTTCGTCGAGGCGCTGCCGCCGCAGAACCAGGACCACTGAGCGGCGGTGTCCGCCCAGGACTCCGGTGGGGCCACCGGGGGCCGGGTCTCCGCTCGGCTGCCCGACTTCCCCTGGGACCACCTGACCTCGGTCGCCGCCACGGCGCGCGCGCATCCCGACGGGATCGTCGACCTCTCGGTCGGTACGCCGGTCGACCCCAGCCCTGAGGTCGCCCAGCGCACCCTCGCAGCCGCCGCCGACTCGCCCGGCTACCCCGTCACCATCGGCCTCGAGGCCACCCGCCAGGCAGCGCTCGACTGGATGCGGCGCCGTCTCGGCGTGGTCGACGTCGGGCTCGACGGCGTGCTCCCCGTCGTCGGCTCCAAGGAGCTGATCGGCAGCCTCCCGCTGCATCTCGGGATCGGCGCCGGTGACCTGGTGGTGCATCCGGCGCTGGCCTACCCGACGTACGAGGTCGGGGCTCGGCTGGCCGGTGCGGAGGCGTTCGCCACCGACGCGCTGACCGCCGTCGGCCCGCGGACGCCGGCCCTGGTCTTCGTCAACAGCCCCGCCAACCCGACCGGCCGGATGCTGCCCGCAGACCACCTCCGCAAGATGGTCGACTGGTGCCGCGAGCGCGGCAGCCTGCTGGTGAGCGACGAGTGCTACGTCGAGTTCGCCTGGGACGACGAGCCCGTCTCGGTCCTCCATCCCGACATCTGCGGCGGCTCCACCGAGGGGATCCTGGCGATCCACTCGCTGTCGAAGCGGTCCAACCTGGCCGGCTACCGCTGCGCGTTCGTCGCCGGCGACCCGGTGGTCGTGGGTGAGCTGCTCGCCGTCCGCAAGAACCTCGGTCTGCAGATGCCCGGCCCGCAGCAGCGGGTGATGGCGGCGGTGCTCGACGACGACGACCACGTCGCCGAGCAGCGGTTGAGGTACGCCGCTCGCCGGGCCGCGCTGCGCGCGGCGCTGGAGTCGGCCGGCTTCCGGGTCGACCACTCCGAGGGATCGCTCTATCTCTGGGCCACCCGCGGGGAGGACTGCTGGGCGACCGTCGGGTCGCTGGCCGAGCGCGGCATCCTGGTGGCTCCCGGAGCGTTCTACGGTCCCGGTGGCCGCGAGCACGTGCGCGTCGCGTTCACAGCGACCGACGAACGGGTCGCCGCCGCCGTGCAGCGGCTCGCCGGCTGACGGCGTCGATCAGCGCATCACCAGGCGGCGGCCGCGACGCTTCTCCTCGGCCGGCGGCGGGGTCGGCCCGGGGGTGGGGGCGGCGGCCTCGCTGCGCAGCCCCTCCAGCATGGAGCGCCAGTCGTTGGCCGGCGCGGCCTCCGCGGGCAGCGCTGCGGCAGGGGCGGCCGCGGGAGCGGCGGGAGCCGGGTCGGCCGGGGCCGGGTCGGTGGCGACCGGGGCCGGGCCGGGTCGGTGGCGACCGGGGCGGGGCCGGGGCCGCGGGGGCCGCGGGGCCTCGGCGACCGGGGCGGGCTCGGGGGCGCGCTCCGGGGCCGCCGGCAGCGCGAACACGCGCGGCTCGTCGTCGGTGGCGGGCGTCTTGTCGGGTGCAGCAGCTCGGTGGCGTCCTCGGTGGCCTCGGGCTGGGTGGCCTCGTCCTGGGTGGCCTCGGGCGGGCTGGGTGGCGTCGGCGACCGGGGCAGGCTGCTCCGGGTCGAGGCCGGCCTCGCGCATCGACTCCGCCAGCAGGCGGCTCACCAGGTCGCCGGGCGACTCCGCCGACCGCTCGGCGGCGGGCTGCTCGGCGGCGGGCTCCTCGGCCGCGGGCGCGGCGGCCGCCGGCTCCTCCGCCACGGTCTCCTCCGGCCACATGGCGATCACCTCGGCACCGGCTCTCCTCGGCGGGCGTCTCCTCGGCGGGCGTCTCCTCGGTCTGCGACGCCTCGGCCTGCGAGGCCTCGGCCTGCGAGGCCTCGGCCTGCGAGGCCTCGGGCGCGGCCGCCTCGGGCTGCCACGACGAGCCGAGCTCCAGCGGCCCCTCGTCGCCGGGGTCGAGCACGAGCACGTCGCCGTCCTCGGTGGCAGCGAGCACCAGGCGGTCGTCGTCGGCCTCGGCCACGACGGGCTCGCCCGCGGCGGCCGACGCGGCCTCTGCCGCAATCCAGGTGGAGGCCGGGTCGTCCTGGTCGGCCACGGGGGCTGGGCCGGCGGGCGACGTCGGCGGGGCGTCGTACGTCACCGATCCCGACTCGTACGCCGCGGCCTGGGGCTCGCCGGGCTTCTCGTCCTCGAAGTCGTCGAAGGAGAGGTCCGACAGGATGCGCACCACGGAGATGTGCGCGTTGCGCACCACGCACTGCGTGCGCTCGGGCGTGACCAGCACGAGTCCGTCACCGTCCAGGCCGGCGATGTTGCCGCGCAGCCACTGCCCCTCGACCAGCACCTCGACCGGCACGCTGTTGTCCTCCGCGCGCCGGAGCGCGGTGCCGATCGTGAAGATCTGGGACGAGCTCATGGCGGTCCTCTCGAGGGGTGCGTCGGGTGGTGCCGGATGGGGATTCCATAGGACCACGAGCGCCACGGCGACCCGGTCGACGATCGGACATACTTGCTGGCCCGAACGGGTCATCTCTCGACCACCCGTCCGGGCCAGCGGAGCCCCGGCCCTTCGGCCGATGCCTCGTGCGGGTGGCCGCCGACGGGGGCGCGAGCGGTCAGGGAGCGACGTCGACGTGCACGTGGTCGCGGTGCTCGAGCACCGTGCGGTCGCCGGTGGCACCGCTCGGCACCTGGTAGTCGCGCCACCCCTGCTCGGAGCGACGACCGGCGGTCCAGATCCGTCCGTCGAAGATGACGTGCTCGATGTGCAGCCGGTCGGCCTGGGCGACCAGGTAGCCCGCGATCGCCCACCCGAGCTGCCGGTTCTCGTCGTCGACCGGTCGCACGAAGACGTCGACCGCGCGGCCGTCGTAGTGGGCGGACCCGCTCATGTGGCCGGCGTCGACACCGCCGGGCGCGAAGCCGCCCATCGGCTGGTCGCCGAAGACCGCGAGGACCTCGCGGCGGACCGCGTTGGCGCGGTGGGTGAGCCCGCGACGGTTGAGGTCGGGGTTGCCCTCGGGGGTGTCGGCGTGCACGACGCAGCTGAACGCGCCGCCCGTCGTCTCGCCGGTCAGCGCGGACGCGAGGACGCGGGCGTCGGCCTCGTGGTCGGCGTAGGCGTCGGGGAAGGCGGACCGCTGCACGGCCTGCGCGGCCTCGGTGATCGGCATGTCCTGATAGCCCTCGACCTTGACCAGCGCGTCGTAGAACGCGTTGACGGCGTAGGGCGGGTTGAGGATCTGGTCCACGGTGCCCCAGCCCTGGGACGGCCGCTGCTGGAAGAGGCCGACGGAGTCCCGGTCGCCGTGCTCGAGGTTGAGCAGCTTGGACTCCTGGTAGGCCGTGGCGAGCGCGATGGAGGCGGCGCGCGGCGGCAGCCCGCGACCCACGGCGATCCCCGCGATCAGCGCGGCGTTCTCGGCCTGCTCGGTGTCGAGCTCGACGACGCGTCCGTCGACCTCGGCCCGGCAGCCCTCGGCGTCGGGCAGTGGTCCGACCCCCTGGTGGATGGCGATCCCCACCGCTGCGACGACGCCGAGCGCGACGAGCGCGGAGACGGTGAGGCGGCCGGCACGGCCCATGGCGCTGTTCCGGCCCGGTCAGTCGTTGGCGTGCAGGTCGGCGTTGAGGACGATGCCGTCGCCGTGCCACGGCACGGCCTCCATCGCCCCGGTGACCGAGTTGCGGCGGAACAGCACGTTGCTGGCGCCCGAGAGCTCCGCGGCCTTGACGACCTTGGGCTTGTTGTCCATGTCCCTGATGGTGACCTTGGTGCCTGCGGTGACGTAGCACCCGGCCTCGACCACGCAGTCGTCGCCGAGCGAGATGCCCAGACCCGAGTTGGCCCCCAGCAGGCAGCGCTCGCCGACGCTGATCACCTGGGTGCCGCCGCCCGAGAGGGTGCCCATGATGGAGGCGCCGCCGCCCACGTCGGAGCCGTCGCCGACCACCACGCCGCCGGAGATCCGGCCCTCCACCATGGAGGTGCCGAGGGTGCCGGCGTTGAAGTTGACGAAGCCCTCGTGCATCACGGTGGTCCCGGGGGCGAGGTGGGCCCGAGCCGGACCCGGTCGGCGTCGGCGATGCGGACGCCGCTGGGCAGCACGTAGTCGGTCATCCGCGGGAACTTGTCGACGCCGTAGACGGTGGGCCGCTGTCCGTTCGCCATCAGCCGCGCGCGGGTCTGCTCGAAGCCGTCGACGGCGCACGGGCCGGCCGAGGTCCACACCACGTTGGTGAGCAGGCCGAACAGCCCCTCGAGGGACAGGGAGTGCGGGACGGCGAGTCGGTGTGAGAGCAGGTGCAGTCGCAGCCAGGCGTCCTCCGTCGAGGCCAGCGGTGCGGACAGGTCGGCGGCGACCACCCGGCGTACCTCCCGGGTGACCCGGCGTACGTCGTCCGGCGCGGCCAGCGCGGTCAGCGCGTCGGGGGCGCTCGCGTCGGCGGGCGGCTCGCCCAGCCGCGGCTCGGGGAACCACACGTCGAGCACCGCGCCGGACGCGTCGATGGTCGCGAGCCCGAAGCCCCAGGCGGCCTGCGCAGTCGTCTCAGTCATCGCCCGCCACCCTACTGAGCCCCGGGTCGCCGACCCCAATCCCGCGGTCCACCCCTCCGATAGTCCGCTACGTTCGGCACCACTCTGAGGCCTCGGAGTGGTGCCGAACGTAGCGGACTATCGCCGAAGGGTCGGCGGCCAGGTCACTGGCCGGTGCGCCCGTCGACGGCCTCGCGGAGCAGGTCGGCGTGCCCGCAGTGGCGGGCGTACTCCTCGACCAGGTGGACCAGCACGTCGCGCACCTCTCCCTGCTCGTCCCCAGGCCCCACCAGCTGGTCGAACGAGGCGAGGGCGGCCGTCACCTGCTGGGCGTGCGCCACCTCGGCCCGCCAGGTCTGCCAGGCCTCCGCGACGACCTCGTCGTCGGCCACGGCGCCGTCGAAGTCGAGGTCCGGCTGCTCGTCGGTGCGGTAGAGCCGGGGCAGCTCCATCCGGCCCTCGATCCAGCGCCGCGCCCAGTGGTGCTCGACCCGGGCGAGATGCCTGACGAGCCCGAGCAGCGACATCGTCGAGGGCGGCACCGACCGGCGCGCCATCTGCTCCGAGTCCAGGCCCTCGCACTTCATCGCGAAGGTCAGGCGATAGTGCTGGAGGTACTGCAGGACCGTCTCCCGCTCGCCGACCGGTGTCGGTACGTCGAAGCGCGGGTCCTCGTCCGCGGGCATCCAGGTGTCGGCCATGCGGCTGATGGTGCCACTCCGAGCCCGATCGGGTGGTCTCGGCGTCCGGCTATGGTCGGGGCATGCGCGTCAACGGGGGATGCCGCGGCGAGGGCCGGCGGCTCGTGGCACTGGCGTCGGCGGCCCTGTTGCTCACCTTGCCCGCCTGCGGAGACCAGGAGGCCGAGCCTGGCGCCGGCGAGGCGGCGCCGATCACCGCTCGGGCCGTGGCCGCGGTGATGCTCGACCACCTGCCCCAGGACACGTCCTCGCGCCAGGCGACCTACGTCGACGAGAACTCGCCCCGCTCGCTGGTGGGCGCTGACTTCCGCTACCACAGCGACGGCGAGGACGACGGAGACCTGGTGGCCGTCCGCCTCTACGCCCCGGACAAGAGCGAGACTCCCTCGTGCGAGGGGCGACCGCGCTGCGTGACCGAGGAGGTGGGGTCCGGCACTCTCCTGGTGGCCTGGGACCTGGTGGAGCCCGAGGAGGACCCGGGTCTGGTGTCCGTGTCGCTGGTGCGTGACGCGGAGGTGGTGTCGGCCCTGCTGGCCGGCCCGGAGATCACGAAGGACCCGCGCCGTCAGACCGACCTCGAGCCCAGCGTGGACGACCTCATCGGGCTGGTGCAGGACCCGAGGCTGCGGCTGGAGGCGGATGCCGCCACCGTGGCCGCCGGCGAGGCGCTGCGGGACTGGGACGGCGGCGAGCGCCCCGAGGGGTCGCTCGACGTCGTCGACCACACCGGCCGGACCATGACGCTGGGCTGGGTCAGCACCTTTGAGAAGCGCTGGCACTACCTCGGGCGGTCGCCGTACGTCGGTGAGTTCGGGCCGGGCGCGGTGGGCGGTCGCGCCCGCGTCGGGACCGGCTTCCTGCCGCTCGGCCCCGGCGTCGTCGACGTGATCGCCTCACCTCAGGCACCGGCGTGGGCCGACTCCTGCCTGCCCGACTTCACCTGCCGCGAGGTCGACGGGGTCCTGTTCGCCTGGCGTCCCGCCAGCGGAGAGGACCCCGGCGAGTCCTGGATGGTGCACCGGCGAGCCGACGAGGTGGTGGCGGTGCATGTGACCGGTCGCCCGATGCCCGCCAAGGCGCAGGCCGCCCTCGGCGGGTCGGGGTTCTTCCTGCTCAGCAGCGACCTCACCGACCCGACCTACGCACCCAACGCCCCCAGCCTGCAGACCACGCGCGCGCGGTTCGAGGCCGCGCAGCGGCTGCCCGACGTGTCGGGCCACCTGCCCGCCGGCTGAGGGCGTCCCGTCGCGGGACCATCCGCCCCACGCCGGACCGGCGGGCGCGGCCAAACCGATTGGCGCGCCGCCGTGGGGCCGCCGTACCCTTGCCGGCGAAGGCGTTGGAGCCGTCATCAGCGGCGAGCCTCCGGAAGAACGGCGCACGCAAGCCGGCGTGCGACCCACTAGACCCGGGCGGGTGGGCCCGTCACAGCCTGCAACGAAGCGGCCGTCCCCACCCTCAACGGGGCCGGCAAGCGAGGTGGTACCGCGGTGCCCCCGGCAGCATGCCGGAGACGTCGTCCTCGTGAGGCAACGAGCCCGAGACGACGCAGGAGCAGCACCCATGGCCTACCCCAAGGTGACCCACACCGCCACCGGCGACGGCGCCGAGCCCGGCGGCGTGCCCGCCTCCGTGCGCTTCCCCGAGCTCGAGGAGGCGGTGCTGGCCTACTGGGCGCAGGACCGCACCTTCCAGGCCAGCGTCGACCAGCGAGACCCGGGCGATGACGGCGACAACGAGTTCGTCTTCTACGACGGCCCCCCGTTCGCCAACGGCCTGCCGCACTACGGCCACCTGCTCACCGGCTACGTCAAGGACGTCGTCCCGCGCTACCAGACCATGCGCGGTCACCGGGTGGAGCGGCGGTTCGGCTGGGACACCCACGGGCTGCCCGCCGAGCTCGAGGCGATGAGCCAGCTCGGCCTGAAGACCACCGACGAGATCCGCGACCTCGGCGTCGAGAAGTTCAACGAGGCCTGCCGCCAGTCGGTGATGAAGTACACCGGCGAGTGGCGCGACTACGTCACGCGGCAGGCCCGCTGGGTCGACTTCGACCACGACTACCGCACCATGAACCCCGACTACATGGAGTCGGTGATCTGGGCGTTCAAGAGCCTCTACGACAAGGGGCTCGTCTATGAGGGCTTCCGGGTGCTGCCCTACTGCTGGAACGACGAGACGCCGCTGTCCAACCACGAGCTGCGGATGGACGACGACGTCTACCAGAACCGGATCGACCCGGCCGTCACCGTCGGCCTGCGGCTCGACACCGGCGAGCTCGCCCTGGTCTGGACGACGACCCCGTGGACCCTCACCGCCAACCTCGCGATCATGGTCGGCGAGGACATCGACTACGTCGTCGTCGAGGCGGGCGTGCCCGGCGACCCGGAGCGTGTCGAGCGCTACGTGCTCGCCGAGGCCCGGCTGCCGGCGTACGCCAAGGAGCTCGCGGGTCCCGACGGCGAGCCGGTCGTCGTCGAGCGGCTCACGGGCGCCGACCTGGTCGGCCGCACCTACACCCCGCCGTTCGCCTACTACCTCGGCCACCCGGGCGCCTTCCGCGTGGTCCCCGCCGAGTTCGTCACCACGACCGACGGCACCGGCCTCGTCCACACGGCCGGCGCGTTCGGTGAGGTCGACAAGGTGGTCACCGACCGCGAGGGCATCGACGCGGTCATGCCGGTCGGCAAGGACGGCTGCTTCACCACCCCGGTCGACGAGTACGCCGGCCAGCTGGTGTTCGACGCCAACCTGCCGATCATCGAGCATCTCAAGGCCCGCACCCGCGGCCTCGACGCGGAGGCGGCGTCGACCACCCCGGGCACCGTGCTGCTCAAGCGCGAGGGCTACGAGCACTCCTACCCCCACTGCTGGCGCTGCCGCGAGCCCCTGATCTACAAGGGCGTCTCGTCGTGGTTCGTCCAGGTGACGGCGTTCAAGGAGCGGATGCTCGAGCTCAACCAGGAGATCCGCTGGGTGCCCGAGCACATCAAGGACGGCCAGTTCGGCAAGTGGCTCGAGAACGCCCGCGACTGGTCGATCACCCGCAACCGGTTCTGGGGCAGCCCGGTGCCGGTGTGGAAGAGCGACGACCCGGCCTACCCCCGGCTCGACGTCTACGGCTCCTTCGAGGAGCTCGAGCGCGACTTCGGCGACCTGCCGCGCGACCGTGACGGCAACCCCGACCTGCACCGGCCCTACGTCGACGAGCTGACCCGGCCCAACCCCGACGACCCGACCGGGCGGTCGACGAGGCGCCGCGTCGACGACGTGCTCGACGTGTGGTTCGACTCCGGCTCGATGAGCTTCGCCCAGGTGCACTACCCGTTCGAGCAGGCCGACTGGTTCGAGCACCACTTCCCGGGCGACTTCATCGTGGAGTACATCGGCCAGACCCGCGGCTGGTTCTACACCCTGCACATCCTGGCGACCGCACTGTTCGACCGGCCGGCGTTCTCGTCGTGCATCAGCCACGGCATCGTGCTCGGCTCCGACGGCAACAAGATGAGCAAGTCGCTGCGCAACTACCCCGACGTCAACGAGGTGTTCCACCGCGACGGGGCCGACGCGATGCGGTGGTTCCTGATGAGCAGCCCGATCCTGCGTGGCGGCAACCTGATCGTCACCGAGCAGGGCATCCGCGACTCGGTGCGGCAGGTGATGATCCCGCTGTGGAACTCGTGGTACTTCTTCGCGCTCTACGCCAACGCCGCCGGCGAGGGCTACGACGCGCGGTGGCGCACCGACTCCACGCACGTGATGGACCGCTACATCCTGGCCAAGCTGCGTGAGTACGTCGAGGAGTCGACGCGCGAGCACGACGACTACGACATCGCCGGTGCCTGCGACGCGATGGAGAAGTTCCTCGAGGTGCTGACGAACTGGTACATCCGGCGCTCCCGGGAGCGGTTCTGGGCCGCCGACGGCGTGGTCGACGCCGATGCCTTCGACACGCTCTACACCGTGCTCGAGGTGGTCTCGCGGGTGACCGCGCCGCTGCTGCCGCTGGTCTCCGAGGAGGTCTGGCGGGGGCTCACCGGCGAGCGGTCGGTGCACCTGGCCGACTGGCCCGACGCCGCCTCGCTGCCCGCTGACCACGGCCTGGTCGCGGCGATGGACGAGGTGCGCGACGTGTGCTCGGCCGGCTCGGCGCTGCGCAAGGCCGGGGGACTGCGCACCCGGCTGCCGCTGGCCTCGCTCACCGTGGTCGCGCCGGAGTCTCGGTCGTTGTCCGGCTTCGAGCCCGTCGTGGCCGACGAGCTCAACGTGAAGACGGTCCGGCTGGTGGGGGTCGACGACCCCGAGGCGGCGGCGTACGCCGTGGAGCAGCGGCTCACCGTCAACGCCCGCGCGGCCGGCCCTCGGCTCGGCAAGGACGTGCAGCTCGCCATCCGCGGCTCCAAGAGCGGGGACTGGGCGATCGACTCCGAGGGCGGGGTCACCGCCGGGGGCATCGCCCTGGTCCAGGGGGAGTACACCCTCGAGACGGTGGCGGCCGACTCCGACGGCCACACCGCGACGGCGATGCTGCCCCGCGGTGGCTTCGTGGTGCTCGACACCGACGTGACGCCGGAGCTGGAGGCCGAGGGAGTGGCTCGCGACCTGGTCCGCGCGGTGCAGCAGGCCCGCAAGGACGCCGGCCTCGACGTGTCCGACCGGATCTCGCTCACCGTGGCCGGGCCGGCCGACCTGCTCGCCGCCGCCCGCACCCACGAGTCCCTGGTCGCCGGCGAGACCCTGGCCGTCACGGTCGACTACGCCGACGCCCCGGACCTCGAGGTCGCCGTCGCCCGCGCCTGACCCCGACATGCGGGAAATGGCCCCCCGACATGCGGGACCCCGCGACATGCGGGAAATGGCCCCCGACATGCGGGGAATGGCCCCCGACATGCGGGAAACGGCCCCCCGACATGCGGGGAATGGCCCCCGACATGCGGGAAATGGCCCCGCGATGTCCCGCCGACCTCCGGCCGTCGGAGGTCCCGCTTCACGCTTGACCCTTCTCGACATGTGGCAGCGCCATTTTCCGGCATGTCGCGGGGCCATATGGCGCATGTCGCGGTGGTGGGGACGGTGGAAGGCGGTGCGGACGGTGGTTGGATGAGCGGCATGCCGCCGAACGACGACGCCGTGCCCGTGCTCGACCTCAGCACCGATGTCGTGACGCTCACCGAGCAGCTGGTGGACATCGAGTCGGTGAGCCGCAACGAGCAGCGCATCGCCGACGCGGTGGAGGCGGCGCTGCGACAGCACCCGCATCTCCGGGTGACCCGCTTCGGGCACACCGTCGTCGCGCGCACCGAGCTGGGGCGCGACGAGCGGGTGGTGATCGCGGGTCATCTCGACACGGTCCCGGTCAACGACAACCTGCCCGCCCGTCGTGACGGCGACCTGCTCCACGGCCTGGGCACCTGCGACATGAAGAGCGGCGACGCGGTGATCCTCGCCATCGCCGCCTCCATCTCCGAGCCCCGGCGCGACGTCACCTACATCCTCTACGAGGCCGAGGAGATCGAGGCCGAGCACAACGGGCTGCGCAAGCTCGCGGAGAGCCACCCCGAGCTCCTGGAGGCCGACTTCGCGATCCTGATGGAGCCCTCCAACGCGGTGGTCGAGGCCGGCTGCCAGGGCACGCTCAGGGTCGACGTCACGGTCGCCGGGGTCCGTGCCCACAGTGCCCGTTCGTGGATGGGCGCCAACGCCATCCACGCGGCCGGCGCCGTCCTCGACCGGCTCAACGCCTACGAGCCCCGGCGGCCGGAGATCGACGGCCTGACCTACCACGAGGGTCTCAACGCGGTCGGGATCCGCGGCGGAGTCGCCGGCAACGTGGTGCCCGACCGGTGTGTCGTCGAGGTCAACCACCGCTTCGCGCCCGACCGCACCGAGGAGGAGGCCGAGGAGTTCGTCCGTGACTTCTTCCACGGCTTCGACGTGACCGTCACCGACTCCGCGCCGGGGGCGCTGCCCGGGCTTGACCTGCCCGCCGCGCGGGCCTTCGTCGCGGCCGTCGGCGGCGAGGTCAACCCCAAGTTCGGCTGGACCGACGTGGCGAGGTTCTCCGCCCTGGGGGTCCCCGCCGTCAACTTCGGCCCGGGCGACCCGAGCCTGGCGCACCGGCAGGACGAGCACGTGCCCCTCGTCCAGATCGGCCACTGTGAGCAGGCGCTGCGGGCCTGGCTGGCGGGCGACGACTGAGCCACTCACCCCCTGGCCGCGTCCGCCCGCTGGGACCTCGGCTGCCTCGGTAGGCTGCCGGCATGGTCGAGCGCCCCGCGGAGGAGTCCCCGATGTCTGAGCCGGACGACGCGGCGACGCCTCCGACGGCCCCGCGGCCGCCGGGACGCCGAGAGCGCTACCGAGGGCCGGTGCTGATGCGCCGGAGCCAGGTCGACGCGAGCACCACCGACCAGCGGCTGCTCGACTCGCGTGGCCCCAGCGACTGGCTGCACACCGACCCCTGGCGGGTGCTGCGCATCCAGTCGGAGTTCGTCGAGGGCTTCGGGGCGCTGGCCGAGCTCGGCCCCGCGATCGGCGTCTTCGGATCGGCCCGGACGGCGCCCGACCACCCGTTCTACGCCGTCGGGGAGGAGGTCGGTCGCAAGCTGGCGCAGGCCGGCTTCGCGGTCATCACCGGCGGCGGTCCCGGGGCGATGGAGGCGGCCAACAAGGGCGCCTCCGAGGCGGGCGGCGTCAGCGTCGGGCTGGGCATCGAGCTGCCCTTCGAGACCGGGCTCAACCCGTGGGTCGACAAGGGCATCAACTTCCGCTACTTCTTCGCCCGCAAGACGATGTTCGTCAAGTACGCCCAGGGCTTCATCGTGCTGCCCGGCGGGCTCGGCACCTTCGACGAGCTGTTCGAGGCGCTCACCCTCTCGCAGACCGGCAAGATCACCTCGTTCCCCATCGTGCTGATGGGGACGGCCTACTGGCAGGGCCTGGTCGACTGGCTGCGCGACACCGTGCTGGCGGAGGGCAAGATCGCGGCGACCGACCTCGATCGGCTCACCCTCACCGACGACGTCGACCGGGCCGTGGGGCTGATGGTCGAGAGCAGCGACAAGGGGGTCGGCCGGCCGTGATGTGGTTCTTCGCGGTCCTGGTCGTCCTCGCCCTCGGCGCCGTCGCGGTGGTCGCGGCCGGCTGGGGAACCCCCATGACCGAGGAGTACGACGACCGCCCCGACGCCGCCGTCCCGGCCGGTCGCCCGCTCGAGCCGGACGACCTGCGACGGGTCCGGTTCTCGTTGGCGTTCCGCGGCTACCGCGCCTCCGAGGTCGACGAGCTGCTCGACCGGCTGGCCCGCGAGCTCGGACACGCCGCACCGGTCGACGATGGCGACCGTCGAGGCGACTAGGGCAGACTTCCGACGTGTCCCTGGAGCTGGCGGTCTACATCCTGACGGCGTTGGCCGCCGTCGTGGTGGTCCTCACCCGCCTGCGCCTGCGCAAGGAGTCGGCGGCGGGCGAGTCGCAGGTCCCGCGTGCGGTGCTCAACGGGCACACCCTGTTCGGCGTGCTGGGCCTGGCCGCCTGGATCACCTACCTGGTCGCGCCCGAGGACTCGCCGGCCGGCCGTCCCGAGGTCGGCCTGGGCGGCCTGGCGTGCCTGTGGATCGTGGTCGTCTGCGGCGTCCTGATCCTGCTGCGCTGGCTCCCCAGTCACGGCCGGCACGTCTCGCCCAGGGCCGAGGACTCCTGGAGCGACGGTCCGGGGCTGTCGGTGCTCGCCCACCTGGGCATGGTCGCCGGCGTCTCGGTGCTGACCATCGTCTATGCCTTCGGCGCGATCTGAGGGCGAGCCGAGTGACCGACGGCCCCCGACGCGCCCGCGCGCGCGTCTCACGGATGGCGCTGGCCGGCGTGGCGGTGCTCGCCGCGCTCGTCGCCGTCGAGCTGGCCCCGGCACCCGCGTCGGCGTCCCCCGACACCGTGATCGGCAAGAAGCTGCTCGGGACGTCGGTGCAGGGACGCAAGATCTGGGCCTACCGCCTCGGTGAGTCCGGTGCACCCGTGATGGTGCTGTTCGCCACCATGCACGGCAACGAGGCGGCGCCCCGACAGATCCTGCGCTCGCTGGTGTCCGGACCCGAGGTGCACGACATCGACCTGTGGGTGGTGCCGACGTACAACCCCGACGGCCTGGCCGCCGGCACGCGCAAGAACGCCCATGGCGTCGACCTCAACCGCAACTTCCCCTACAAGTGGAAGGACCTCGACGGCAACTACGAGTCCGGTCCCAAGCCGGCCTCGGAGCCCGAGACGAAGGCCGTGATGAAGTTCCTCCGCACGGTCAAGCCGCGCCGGATCCTGAGCTTCCACCAGCCGCTCAACGGGGTCGACACCGACACCAAGAAGCCGAAGTTCGCCCGACGCGTCGCGAAGGCGCTGAAGCTGCCGGCCAAGAGCTTCGACTGCGGCGGCGTCTGCCACGGCACGATGACCCAGTGGTACAACCACAAGTTCAGCGGGGTCGCGCTCACCGTGGAGTACGGCGCGAAGCCGGGCCGCAAGCGGATGCGGGTCACGGCGCCGCGTCAGGTCGTGAAGGTCCTCGGTGGCTGGCGCGGTGACGTCGTCATCGAGCCGGTCCCCTGACCCGGCACGGTCCGAGCCCTCAGCGACCCTTGAAGACCGCCGGCTGCTTGGCCACGAAGGCCGCCACCGCGCCGGCGTGGTCCTCGCTGGCGCCGGTGAGCTGCATCATCCGGCTCTCCATCGCCAGTGACTCCTCCAGGCCGTGTGCGGCGGAGAAGGTCACCGAGCGGCGCATCGCGGCGTAGGCCAGCGTCGGGCCGGCCGCCAGCCGGGTGGCCAGCTCGCGGGTGGCGTCGGCGAGCTCGGCGTCGGGCACCACCCGGGTGGCGAGCCCCAGCTCGGCCGCCTCGTCGGCCGGGATCGTGCTCGGCAGGTAGAGCAGCTCCAGCGCCTTGGCCCGGCCGACCAGCCGGGGGAGCGTCCAGCTGCTCCCGGTGTCGCAGGACAGCCCGATCCCCGCGAACGCGAGGTTGAAGCCCGCCGAGGCCGCCACCAGCCGGAGGTCGCAGGCGAACGCCAGGCTGGCTCCGGCCCCGGCAGCGACCCCGTTGACCGCCGCGACGACCGGCTTCGGCATCGTCAGGAGCGTGGTCACGAGCGGGTTGTAGTGCTGCTCGACGGTGTTCAGCGGCCCACTGGGATCGGGGTTCTGCAACGTCTGGACATGCTCCTTGAGGTCCTGCCCGACGCAGAACGCCCGCCCGGACCCGGTGAGCACCACGCATCGGACCGCGTCGTCGGCGGCCACCTGGTTGACGGCATCGAGCAGGGCCAGCTTCAGCGCGTTGTCGAGGCTGTTCAGCGCGTCGGGGCGGTGCATGGTCAGCGTCGCCACGCCGTCGGCGATGTCGAGCAGCAGCGGGGAGTCGGTCATGGCGCCAGTCTGCCGCACCCCGCGGAGCCTGCTCGCGGCGAGCCGGCACCCACGGGGCGCGGTCCGGGCGCGAGCACGAGGACCGCCGGGCGACCCTGTGGTCGAGGCCACTTCGGCGATGAGGGATAATGGTTCCTGCGAGCGTGCCATCGCGGGGGAGAGCGACCTGTCCCGTGTCCGGTGCGCCGTAGGTTTGTCGGCGACGAGGAAGTGGGTGCACGGATGGCGGCGATGAAGCCCCGGACGGGCGACGGACCGCTGGAGGTCACCAAGGAGGGCCGCGGCATCGTGATGCGCGTGCCTCTCGAGGGTGGTGGCCGTCTGGTGGTCGAGCTGAACGCCGAGGAGGCGGGTGCGCTCGGCGACGCGCTCAAGGCCGTCGTCGGCTGATCCGCTGAGCATCGTGCCCACGACCGGGGAAGGGCCCGCTGCCGCATCCCTTCCGCCCCAGGTCTCACCCCCCGAGTTCGCGCTCAGCGCCTTGGCGGCCTCGGCGATGCGCGGCGTCGGCGCCCTGGCCTACGCCGTCCAGCCGGGCCCCGACGGACCCGTGGTCGACGCCGAGTCCGACGCGCTCGCCGAGGCCTCGGGAGTCGACCTGCTGGCCGCGCTCGACCAGTGCGGCGCCACCGGTGCCGTCGGCGACCTCGCGGTGCTGCCGATGACCGTGGCGGGGCGTCCCACCCCGGTCTTCTTCGTGGGTGTGGGCGAGCAGCGCCCGGTCGACCTGCGCCGCGCCGGGGCCACGCTGGCCCGGGCCGCCAAGGACCGGCCCAGCCTGGCGACCGCCATCCCTGCCGGGGCTCCCGACGGCTCGCTCGAGCCGTTCGTGGTCGGCATGATGCTCGGCTCGTTCGAGTTCCACTGGCGCTCCGAGGGCCCTCGCCGGCAGCCGGTGACCCAGGTGGTCCTGAGCGGCTTCGCCGACGCCGACGACCATGCCGTCGACCTGGCCCGCGCGATCGCGCTCGGCGGCGCCGGCTGGCTGGCCCGGACCCTGGCCACGGTCCCCTCCAACCTCAAGTCACCCGCCTGGCTGGCCGAGCAGGCCGTCGGGCTCGGCGCTCGTGAGGGCCTCGATGTCACGGTGTGGGACGAGCGAGAGCTCGCCAAGCGCGGCATGGGCGGTCTGATCGGCGTCGGCCAGGGCTCCGCCACGCCGCCCCGCCTGGTGCGCCTCGACTACGCCCCGGCCAGCGCCGGTCGCCGTACTCCCACGGTGGCGCTGGTCGGCAAGGGCATCACCTTCGACTCCGGGGGGCTGTCGATCAAGCCCGGCGAGTCGATGGCGACGATGAAGCGCGACATGACCGGGGCCGCCGTCGTGCTGGCCGTGATGGGCGCGCTCGCCCGGGTGCGCTGTCCCGTGCGGGTGGTCGGGCTGCTCGCTCTCGCGGAGAACGCCGTGAGCGGCGAGTCGATGCGGCCCGGAGACGTGATCCGTCACTACGGCGGCCGCACCACCGAGGTGACCAACACCGACGCCGAGGGTCGGCTGGTGCTCGCCGACGCCATGGCCTACGCCGCGGCCGAGCTCAAGCCCGCGGCGATCGTCGACGTGGCGACGCTCACCGGCGCCATCAAGGTCGCGCTGGGGCAGCGGGTCGGCGGTCTGTTCGCCAACGACGAGGCGCTTGCCGGCGCGCTCCTGGCCGCGGGCGACCGGGCCGGCGAGCCGATGTGGCGGTTCCCCCTGGTCGGTGACTACGAGGACAAGCTGTCCTCCAAGGTCGCCGACGCGGACAACGCGGCCGGCGGCGCCGGCGCCATCACGGCGGCCCTGTTCCTCCAGCACTTCGCCGGCGACGTGCCCTGGGCCCACCTCGACATCGCCTCCGTCGGCGACTCTCCCGACGAGCGCTTCGAGTGGACCGAGGGGCCCAGCGGCTTCGGCCCGCGCGCACTGCTGGAGTGGCTCTCGCTGGACGACCCTCTGGTGGGTGTCGGATGAGGGGCCTCACGGTCCGCTGGTCGCTGGCCGACGCCCCCGAAGGGGTGATGCAGGCGCTGGCCGACTACGTCGCCGACACCTCCCACGCCCGCTTCTCGGCGATGCCGGGGCTGTCCTACAAGACCTGGCGGGCGGTGCCGGGCGCGTGGTTCGAGGGGTGCTACGTCTTCGTCGACGACGCGACCCGACAGGCCTTCCAGGAGGAGTTCAGCGCCATCGCCGCGGAGTCACCCGGGTCCCAGATCATCGGGAGCCCGCCGGTGCTGATCGAGCCGTGCGAGGTGGTGGCCATCGCCGAGGGCGGGGCCGGATTCGTGGCGGCGCCGCGCGGCTGAGGTCGCGCACGCCGCGGCGACGGTGCTCGGACGGTCAGTCGTCCTGCTCGCCGACCCAGACCTTCTTCGCCGCCAGCAGCCCGTCGCCGACGGGCAGCAGTACGGCGACCAGATCATCGCGCTCGGCGACCTCCTTGCCGAGGCTGCGGATCGCCACGGTCTCCTCGTCGCGCTGGGCCGGGTCGGCCACCCGGTCGTGCCACAGCGCGTTGTCGAAGGCCACCACGCCGCCCGGACGCAGCAGCCGCAGCGCCTCGTGCAGGTAGGCGGCGTACTCCCGCTTGTCACCGTCGCAGAAGACCAGGTCGTAGTGGCCGTCGGTGAGCCGGGGCAGCACGTCGAGCGCGGCGCCGGGGATGGTGCGCACCCGCTGGTGGGGCACGCCGGCCTCGGTGAACGACTCGCGTGCCAGCCGCTGGTGCTCGGCCTCGATGTCGACGGTGGTGAGGATGCCGTCCCCGCGCATGCCACGCAGCAGCCAGACCCCGGACACCCCGGTGCCGGTGCCGATCTCGACGACCGCACGGGCCTCGAGGACCGAGGCCAGGAACCCGAGGGCCGCGCCGGCTCCGGAGCCCAGCGGGGTGACGCCGACCTCCTCGGCCCGGGCCCGGGCCGCGGCGAGCACCTCGTCCTCGGCCACGAACTCCTCGGCGTAGGTCCAGCTCGACGGCGTGATCGGGGTGATGGTGGCCTCCTCGGTCGAGCCCGCGCCGAGGCGGGCGATGCCAGCTGGTCGGTGCCGGGCGAGCGGTGCTGGTGAACGGTGCCGGTTGAACGCGACCCTACCGCCTCGGGAACCCCCGACCCGGCTCGCGCGTTCGACGGGGGGAGTGGTGTCTTGGTGGGTGGTCACCCGGGTGGACCCGGCGGATGGCTCTGGGGAATTCCCCGGGGTGGCTCACAGGTTGCTCTCAGACCAGTTTCCTACGGTGAGGGGTAGTTCGTGAGGCGTCCTGCCGGGTTCGGCTCCTCGCGACGTCGTGAGGAGGCACCGATGCAGCAGTCCCCGAGCACGGACGGCGCGACCGCCGGCGTGCCGACGTGGGACGAGATCGTCGAGCGCCACTCCGACCGGGTCTACCGCTTGGCCTACCGCCTCGCCGGCAACCGCGCCGACGCGGAGGACCTCACCCAGGAGGTGTTCGTCCGGGTGTTCCGGAGCCTGCACACCTACACCCCCGGCACCTTCGAGGGCTGGCTGCACCGGATCACCACCAACGTCTTCCTCGACCAGGCCCGACGCCGGCAGCGCATCCGCTTCGACTCCCTCTCCGACGAGCGGGCCAGCCTGCTGCCCAGCCAGCACCAGGCACCCGACGCGGCCTACCTCGACGGCACCTTCGACGACGACGTCGAGCAGGCGCTGGCCTCGCTGTCGCCCGAGTTCCGGGCCGCGGTCGTGCTCTGCGACGTGGAGGGGCTCAGCTATGAGGAGATCGCCGAGATCCTCGACGCCAAGCTGGGCACGGTCCGCTCGCGCATCCACCGCGGCCGCACCCAGCTCCGTCGCGCGCTCGCGCATCGTGAGCCCGGGGCCGGTCGGGAGCGCTACGCCGGACCGCACCCCGTCGACGAGCGGCTCGCCCCTGCCGTCGAGGGCGGCCCCCGATGATCGGCCACCTCGGCCCCCGGGTGAGCGCGCTCCTCGACGGCCAGCTGGACGCGGTCGAGGAGGAGCGGGCCTGGGAGCACGTGCACGCCTGCCACCAGTGCCGCGACGACGTGGAGCGCGAGGGTTGGGTGAAGACCCGGCTGGCCGAGCTCGGGCAGCTGCCCACCCGAGGGCCGGGCACGGCGCCGTCGGGGCTGAAGGGGTCGCTGCTGCTCGCGCCGTCGCTGGTCACCGCCGGCCTGACCTCCGGCCTCACGCCCGGCGACAGCTATCTCGTCGCGCACCGTCGACCGCGGGCCGCCTCCGTGGCCGTCGGCTCCGGCGCCGTCGGGATGGCGATGCTCGGCGTGCTCCTCGTCGGAGCCGCCCCGGCCTCCGCGCCCGCGACCGACCGACGCGCCCCGGTCACCTCCTTGGTCGGCTCCGGCTCGGGTGTGACCTCCCGGCCCGAGACCGTCGACACCCGGACGCGAGGTCAGGCACGACGCCCGCACTCCGTCGCTTTCGCCCGTCAGTGACAATGGTGGTGTGACCGACCGCACCCCCGAGCCGGACGGGTCCCCGTGGGCCGACGGCGAGACCGAGCCGACCCAGCCGCTGCGCGGTCCCTCGGATGACCCGTGGGCCCCCCGCGCGCCCTCGGTCGTGCCCGGCGAGCAGGCGGCCGCGACGTCGTCGGACGCCGCGCCCTCGGAGGGCGGCGACCCGCTGGGCGCGCCGGCATGGCCGATGCCCGAGGTCGCCCCGATTCCCTCGGCGACGGCTCTCGGCGAGCCGGCCGTGGAGAGCCCGGCCGGAGGCGGCTCGGACGTGGGCGCCCCGATCATCCACGAGCCCGACCCGAGCCAGGCCGTGGGGCCCGCCGAGCCGGCTCCCGACGAGCCGTGGGCGGACCCGCCCGTCGCCCCGGGGCCCCCCGTGGCGGAGCCGTGGACCGCCCCGTCGGCCGACCCGTGGGTCGCGGGCGCCCCGACGGGCGGGCCGGTCGGACCGATGCCGCCCGACCCGCAGTGGGGGCCGAGCGCCGGGGTGCACACCGGCCCGATGCAGACACCCGTCGGCCAGCCCGCGTGGCCGGCCACCGGGGTGCTGCCGGCCGCGCCGTCGAGACCTCCCGCCGGCCGGGTGCCGGTCTGGCTGTGGCCCGCGGTCGCGGTCCTGGCGCTGATGCTCGGCCTGTTCGGCGGCGCCGTGGGCGGCGCGGCCTACGACCGGTTGACCGCCAGCGGCACCGACTCCGAGGTCACGAGCACCGACCCCGCTCCGCTGCCGGCCGACAACGGCTCGGTCGCCGCCGTCGCCGACGCGGTCCTGCCCAGCACCGTCCAGATCATCGCGACCCAGGGCGACAGCGAGTCAGGAGCCACCGGGTCGGGCTTCGTGCTCGACCGCCGCGGCCACGTGGTGACCAACAACCACGTCGTCGCCGACGCGGCGGGTGACGACGGGCGCATCCTGATCGTCGACCAGAACGGCAACCGCTACGACGCCACGCTGGTCGGCCGCAGTCCGGTCTACGACCTGGCGGTGCTCTACGCGCCCGAGGTGCGAGACATCGCCCCGGCCTCCTTGGGGGCGGCGCAGCAGTTGCGCGTGGGTGACGGCGTGGTGGCCATCGGCTCCCCGCTCGGGCTCACCTCGACGGTGACCGCGGGCATCGTCAGCGCCGTCGACCGGCCCGTGACGACGGGCAGCTCGGCCGACGACACGTCGTACATCAACGCCGTCCAGACCGACGCCGCCATCAACCCCGGCAACTCCGGCGGCCCGCTGGTCAACCTGGCGGGGCAGGTGGTCGGGGTCAACTCGGCCATCGCGACCACCGGCGGGCTGAGCGGCGAGGCGGGCAACATCGGCGTGGGCTTCGCGATCCCGATCGAGCAGGTCCGCACCACCACCAAGCAGATCCTCCGTGACGGCGAGGCGAGCTATCCGGTGATCGGGGCCACCGTCCAGACCGCGACCTCGGTCGTGGACGCCCCCGAGGGCGCCACCGTCGAGGAGGTGCTCGACGGCTCGCCGGCCGAGCAGGCGGGGCTGCGCGCCGACGATGTCGTCACGGCCATCGACGGCCATCGGGTCACTGACGGGATCGCCCTGATCGTGGCGATCCGGGCGCACCAGCCGGGGGAGACCGTGGCGCTGACGGTGCAGCGCGACGGCCGGGAGCAGACCGTCGAGGTCACGCTCGACTCCAAGGTCGGCTGAGCGGCCAAGGCGTCGAGACCGGCGCCACGGCACTGCGCCGTCAGTCGATGCTCTCGGCGCCGTCCTCGACGAACGGGTGCTCCTTGACGAACGTCGCGGTCTGGTCGTACATCCGCTCGATGTAGCCCTCGAGCTGGCTCGCCTCGACGCGCCACTGACCCCGGCCCCCGATCTTGATCGCGGGGAGCTCTCCGCGTCGCACCAGCGCGTAGACCTGCGCGACGGAGGTGTTGAGGATCTCCGCCACGTCGGCCAGCGTCAGGAAGCGTGGAGTGTCGGCCATGTCTCCATGGTGGCACTCGGCTCCACGCCGCGGGAGGGGCGCGCCGTGGGCTGTGGACAGACCGCCCGACCTGTCCGTGGCCCCGTCTGTGGACAGCGCCCTGTCCCGCCGGCCCGACCTGTCGCATGATGTGCTGCGTGACCAACACTCTCGGGACCACGGAGCCGTCGCCCGCGCTGCGCACGAGCGTGCCCGGCTGGCGCGACCCGCGGTTGTGGGTCGGGCTGGCCCTGGTCGCGGCCTCGGTGCTGGTGGGTGCCCGCGTGCTCGCCCGCGCCGACGAGTCGATGCTCGTCTGGGCGGCCGGCTCCGACCTGACCGTCGGTCAGGTGCTCGACCCGGGCGACCTGGTGGCCACCCGGGTCCGCTTCCTCGACGAGACCGACTCGGCTCGCTACCTGGCCGCCGACGCCCCGCTGCCCGAGGCCCACACCATGCTCCGGCCGGTGGCGGCCGGCGAGCTGGTGCCGGTCGCGGCGGTGGGCGACCCCGGCGACGGCGACCTGCTCAGCGTCCCGGTGTCGGTGCCCCGCCTGTCGGTGCCACCCGACGTGGCGCCGGGGTCGGTGGTCGACGTCTGGGTCACCGTGGAGTCCGCCTCGGGCAGGAGCCAGGCCCGGCCGCTGCTCACCGGCGTGGTGGTGCTGTCCGCCCCGCCCGCGGCCGACGGGTTCGGCGCCACCGGTGACCGTCAGCTCGTGCTCGGCGTCAGCCCGGACGACGAGCAGGCCCTCGGCAAGACGCTCGCGGCCGCGGGCGACGCCGGCCTCACCATCGTCGGCCGTCGCTGAGGGAGGACGACCATGCAGTGCGTGCTGATGGTGGCCTCGGGCGCCGCCTGGGAGCCGTCGGTGTTCGGGCGGCTCGCCGGGCGCGGCGACGTGGTGGTGCTGAAGCGGTGTGTCGACGTCGACGACCTGCTGGCGACGGCGGCGGCCGGCCAGGCCCAGGTGGCGGTCGTCGCCGCCGAGGCCCCGGGCCTCGACGCGGCGGCGGTGGAGCTGCTCAGGCGTGACCAGGTCCGGCTGGTCGCCGTGGCGGCCGACATCGACGATGAGGAGCTGCGGCTCCGGGCCGCGCGAGCCGGCGTCGCCGTGCTGGTGGCGGCCGACGACCTCGACGGGCTGGTGCGTGCCGTCACCGACCCGCCGGAGGAGCCTGCCGCCGTCGAGCCGGCAGATCCGCCGGACGACGACACCGCGGCCGTGGCGGACGGCCGGGTGCTGGCCGTGTGGGGCCCGCAAGGTGCGCCCGGGCGGACCACGGTCGCCGTGACCACCGCGGCCGTGCTGGCCGCTCGTGGCCGGCGTACCGTCCTGGTCGACGCCGACCCCTACGGTGGCGCGATCGCCACCCAGCTGGGCGTCGTCGACGAGATGTCGGGGCTGCTGGCGGCGGCGCGGCTCGCAGCGACCGGTGCCCTGGCCGATCGGTTCGCGGGCGTGCAGCGGCGGGTCGATGCCGGTCTCTACGTCGTCACCGGCCTGCCGCGTGCCGACCGATGGGCAGAGGTCCGTCCCGCCGCGGTCGAGCAGCTGCTCGAGGTGGCGAGGCGTCAGGCCGACGTGGTCGTCGACACCGGGTTCAGCCTGGAGCAGGAGTCCACCGCCGACTTCTCGGGTCGACCCGGCCGCAACGCGATGACCCTGGCCGCGCTCGACGCCGCCGACGACGTGGTCGTCGTCGGGGCGGCCGACCCGGTCGGGCTCACCCGCCTGGCGCGCGGCCTGGTGGAGCTGCGCGAGGTGGTGGGCGACCGGCCGCTCCATGTCGTGGTCAACCGCAGCCGAGGGACGCTCGGCTGGTCCGAGCGGGAGGTCGCCGGCATGGTGGAGGGCTTCGCCCGGGTCGCCAGCCTGCACTTCCTCCCCGACGACACCGCCACCGTCGACCGGGCGCTGCTGGCGGGCCGCAGCCTGGCCGAGCTGGGTGACAGCCCGGTGCGCAGGGGCGTCGAGGAGCTGGTCGACGCCCTGGTCCCCGGCGACCCGCGTGGCGGCCGGCGGGTCAGGAGGCGAAGAGCAGGTAGAGCCCGCCGACGGTGAACGCCACCATCGCGAACAGCAACGGCAGCTGGCCGGTGAGCTGGTGCCGCTTGGGCAGCAGCGAGATCGCACGGTCGTGGGCAGCGATCACGCCCAGGATGTGCCCGGTGACCACCGCGAGCACCTTGGTGTTGGCGAGGAGCGTGGGATGCTCCAGCAGCCAGTAGTTCACCGACCAGTCGGCGGTGCCGAGCAGGTTGCTGCCGTTGCCCATCGGGTCGCTCATCTGGATCAGCGTGGTCTGGCCGACGATGACCAGGAAGCTGAGGTAGTGGGCGACGACGTAGCCGATGACGATCGGGGCCACCGAGTGCGCGAACAGCCCCGGGAGGTCGCGGCGCCTCGTCTCGGGCCCGACCCCCGTGGCCATCGTGCCGGCCGCGAAGATCGCGCCGACGGCGAGACAGAAGCCGATCAGCGCCAGGTTGTTGAGGAGGTACGGCGAGCTCGAGGACTGCGTGACGCTCAGCCACTCGGGCGAGTCCTTGAACGAGTCGAAGGCCGTGCTCCCGAACAGCACCGCCACCACCGCCACCAGGCCCGGGCGCACCGGCGTCATCGCCAGGTTGGCCATCGGGCTGCGCACCACCAGCTCGCCGTGGCGGCGCCCCCAGAACGACATCCGTGACACCAGGGTCGAGTAGACCTCGAACGGGTCGACGTGCTCGTGGAACTGCTGGCCCCCGAGCGCGCCGCCGACCAGCATCACGGCCAGGTAGACGCCGATCCAGAGCTGGATCGTGCCGAGCTCGTCGGGGCGCGGGCTGACCAGCTCGGTCCACACGAAGGCGAACAGGCCGAGGGCGGCGGGCCAGTAGCCCAGCCGCACGCGATAGCCGACCAGCCCCGTCTCGGGGTCGGTGCGCGCCAGCCGCGCGACGCCCCGGCTGATGGTGCGGGTCGGGCTGATCGCCTTCCAGACCGGCCCGAAGGCCAGGGACACCGGCACCAGGCCGACCCAGAGCAGCACGTAGAACATGCCGAAGGCCGGGTTGGTCAGCAGGTCGGGTCCGAGGTAGGTGACCCACAGCAGGTAGCCGAACAGCAGCAGCCCGAGCACCCGGAGCGCGATCGCCCACCCGGCCGAGTCGACGAGCCGGGCCAGCCACCGGGGCGCGGGGTCGCCGACCGACTCGCTGTATCGCGGCTTGCGCCAGGCGACGGCGAGCACCGTGAAGGAGATCGTCAGCGCCGCGACGGCGCCGGCGATCGCCAGGATCGGCGAGATCGGCAGGTCCTGGGAGCCGCCGATGCCGTGGGTCTGGATGATCACGTCGGGAACGGACGCCGCGCGGGCGTCACTTGACCTCGAGCTGCACGATCACCACGTCGAGGTCGTGCGACTCGACCTCCACCACGCCGGGCTTGTCGATCTCGACGTCATAGCTGTGGGTGCCGGACTCGTAGGAGATCTCCTGCTCCGGACTGGAGTGCACGTGGATGGTGCCGGGCTCGTCGGCGGTCACGTCGAAGGTGATGGTGCCGGTCGAGACGTCGACCCGCTCACCCTTGGGCGTCACGTCGCCGCCCGAGAAGGTCACCTCGATCGGGTCGTTGCCCTGGCTGCCGCTGTCTCCGCCGCTGTCGCCGCCACAGCCGGCGAGGCCGGCGGCGAGCAGCAGGACGGTGATCGCGGTCGCGAGTCTCTTCATCGGTAGTCTCTCCCCACCGGCTGCAGCCCCTGCCGCAGCCCCGATCGAGGATGACACATCCACCTGACGACACTCCGGAGGGGTCTAGATGGCTGAGCGGCTACGGCCGCGCGACCTGGCGCTGCTCGCCGAGGAGGCACCGTCCTCGCCGATGCACAACGCCACGGTCGAGGTCTTCGCGCCGGGCGAGTCCGGTTTCGACTATCAGGCACTCGTCGACCTGATCGGCGACCGGATCGCGTTCGTGCCGCGCTATCGCCAGCGCATCGTCACCGTGCCCGGCCGGCTCGCCAACCCGGTGTGGGTCGACGACCCGGACTTCGACCTCGCCTATCACGTACGCCGCTCCGCGCTGCCCCGCCCGGGCAGCCACGACCAGCTGCGCGACCTGGTGGCCCGGATCATCTCCCGACCCCTCGACCGGCATCGGCCGCTGTGGGAGGTCTACCTCGTCGAGGGTCTGGAGGGCGGTCGGATGGCGCTGCTGGCCAAGTCCCACCAGATCCTGGTCGACGGGGTGGAGACCGTCGACCTGGGTCAGGTGCTGCTCGACACCACCGCCGAGCCCAAGTCGCTGATCCACGACGACTGGGCGCCGCGCCGACAGCCGAGCACGACCGCGCTGGTCATGGAGGCGCTGTCCGACTCGGCCAGCCAGCCGGTCACCGTGCTGCAGACACTGCAGGGCAACCTCGACTCGGCACTGCGCGCCGTCGGCGACGCCGCCCACAGTGCGGGCAGCACCCTCAACGCGCTGGCGAACCGCCGTCCCACCACCGACTCGCCCCTGACCCGCCCGCTCTCACAGCAGCGCCGCTTCGTCTCGGCGCGCACCGACCTGGCGACCTACCGCGCGATCCGCGACGCCCACGGCGGCACCGTCAACGACGTCGTGCTGGCCACCGTCACCGGTGCGCTGCGCGGCTGGCTGATGACCCGCGCGGAGTCGCTCGGCGGGCAGAAGCACCTCCGGGCGATGGTGCCGATGTCGGTGATCGACGACGAGCTCGAGGCCACGTCGTTGGGCGCTCAGGTGGCTCCTCACTTCGTCGAGCTCCCGGTCGGCGAGCCGAGCCCGGTCGTCCGGCTCCACCAGGTGTCGTATGCGCTGCGTGCGCACTCCCAGACCGATCGGGCGGTGTCGGCGAGCCGGCTCGCCGGGATCGCCGGCTTCGCGCCGACCACGTTCCACGCACTCGGCTCGCGGGTCGCGGCGGCCGAGCAGCGGCGCGGCTTCCACCTGAGCGTCACCAACGTGCCTGGCCCCCAGTTCCCGCTGTATGCCGCCGGCGCCCGGATGGTCGAGACCTACCCCGTGCCGCCGCTGCTGCCCGGCCACGCGCTGTCGATCGGCGTGACGTCCTACGACGGGTCGGTCTTCTACGGCATCACCGCCGACCGCGACGCGCTGCCGGACGCGGACGTGCTGGCCCAGTCCGTCCACGAGGCCCTCGACGAGCTGTCCGACGCCGGCACCGCCCGGCCCCGCGCCCCGCGTGGCCGGCGCGGCGGGAGTCCGCGGGGCAAGGGCCGATGAGGCGCGTCTACGTCGCGGTGACCCCGGCCGAGCTCGCCGGGCTGGTCACGGAGCGCCACCTGGCCGGGCCGCTGGCCGCCCACGCGGTGACCGAGGGGCTGCGCAGCGCGTGGCCCGACGGTGACGACGAGCAGTGGGAGTACGCCGCCCTGATGGCCGCCGCCGACGACGCGCTGACGCGACGCGACCCGGCCGACCCGGCTCGCCGCCTCGTGGTGGCCGCCGACGTCGCCGAGGCCATCGCGGGGGAGGGCACGGCCGTCACCGTGCCCGATCTCACCTGGTCGCAGGTGGCCGCGCTGCTGGCCGACCCCGTGGAGCTCGGCGCCCTGGCCGAGGACCCCGAGGCGGCCGCCGAGGTCGACCTCGCCTGGTTCGCCACCCAGGAGATCGCGGCCTTCGTCTGACCCCCTGTCGCACCGGTCCGCGCGCTCCGTCGTACCCGTGCCGGACCGGGTTTGAGGGCCCCGGGGTTGTCTGACAACATCGGGATCATGGACGCCCTCACGCACACCCCACCCCCGGTGAACGAGCCGAACCTGCACTACGCGCCCGGCAGTGCGGAGCGGGCCGAGCTGGAGGCCGAGCTGGCTCGGCTGGCGTCCCGGCAGCACACCTTCAAGGCCACCATCGGTGGCCGCCGGGTGGCCGGCAAGGGCCCGGAGATCAAGGTCGTGCAGCCGCACCGCCATGAGCACGTGCTCGGGGTGATCGGCAGCTCCACCCAGGCCGACGCGAAGGCCGCGATCAAGGCGGCCGCCGACGCCGCCCCGGGCTGGCGGGCGATGCCGCTCGACGAGCGGGCCGCGGTGCTCCTGAAGGCCGCCGACCTG
Organism: Nocardioides sp.; assembly: GCF_041393715.1. Taxonomy (GTDB): domain Bacteria; phylum Actinomycetota; class Actinomycetes; order Propionibacteriales; family Nocardioidaceae; genus Nocardioides. Next base: position 438,744 of record NZ_JAWKJQ010000002.1, read on the forward strand.
TTGGCGGGGCCCTGGCGGGCCCGGCTCAACGCCGCGACCATGCTCGGCCAGTCCAAGACGGCCTGGCAGGCCGAGATCGACGCCGCCTGCGAGCTGATCGACTTCTGGCGGTTCAACGCCCACTTCGCCAAGCAGATCGTCGCCGAGCAGCCGATCGCCCAGAGTCGCGGGGTGTGGAACCGGATGGACCACCGTCCGCTGGAGGGCTTCGTCTATGCCGTCACCCCCGTCAACGTCACCGCGATCGCCGGCAACCTGCCGACCGCGCCGGCGCTGATGGGCAACACCGTCGTCTGGAAGCCGTCCGCGACCCAGACGCTCGCCGCTCACTACCTGATGGAGCTCCTCGAGGAGGCCGGCCTGCCGCCGGGCGTCATCAACATGCTCCCCGGCCACGGCATCGAGACCTCGGCCGTGGCGCTGCACCACCCCGACCTCGCCGGCATCCACTTCACCGGCTCGACGCCCACCTTCCAGCACCTCTGGTCCGAGGTCGGCGCCAACATCGCGTCCTACCGCACCTACCCCCGGCTGGTCGGCGAGACCGGCGGCAAGGACTTCGTGGTCGCACACGCCTCGGCCGACCCCGACGTGCTCCGGGTCGCGCTGATCCGCGGCGCCTTCGAGTTCCAGGGGCAGAAGTGCTCGGCGGCCTCCCGCGCCTACGTCCCGCGGTCGCTGTGGAAGAAGATGGGCGACCGGTTCCTCGCGGAGGTCGACGCGATCACCATGGGCGACGTCACGGACCTCTCGAACTTCATGGGCGCCGTGATCGACGACCGGTCCTTCGCCAAGCAGAAGAAGGCGATCGACCGAGCCAAGCGCAGCCGCAAGCTGTCGGTGGTGGCCGGCGGCGGCTACGACGACTCGGTGGGCTACTTCGTCAGGCCGACCGTCGTGCTGGCCGACGACCCGACCGACGAGATGTTCAAGACCGAGTACTTCGGCCCGATCCTCACCGTCCACGTCTACGACGACCGCGACTTCGAGCAGGTCGTCGGCCAGATGGAGGGGTTCGCGCCCTACGCCCTGACCGGCTCGATCATCGCCCGCGACCGGCGGGTGGTCGACTGGGCGCAGGAGCAGCTGCGCTTCGCCGCCGGCAACTTCTACATCAACGACAAGCCCACGGGGGCCGTCGTCGGGCAGCAGCCCTTCGGCGGTTCGCGGGCCTCCGGCACCAACGACAAGGCCGGCGCCCCGCAGAACCTGCTGCGGTGGACCTCCACGCGGTCGATCAAGGAGACGTTCGACCCTCCGAAGGACTATCGCTACCCCCACATGGGGTGATCGCAGGTCTCCCCGGGCGTCCGGTCTCGTTCACGCAACGTTGTCCGGAGCGCCTGCGGCACGACGCGGACGCGTGGCACACTTGGCCGGGTGTTCGCCGCAGCCATGACCGCCACCGTGGCCCCAGCCGGCCTGGTCGCTGGGGTCTGGTCGCTGTTGCTGCATGTCGTGCCGTGGCACTTCGGCAAGCTCCACACCTACGAGAACGTGCTCGCGCTGCTGCTCGCCTTCGGGCCGTTCGTGATCCTGGCCCTGGTCATCGTGTTGCGTCGTCGTGACGACGACGAGGACGACATCGAGGCCTCGGGGGAGTAGCCGCCGACTCAGTCTCCGGCGAGCCAGCGCTGCCCGACGGCGTACTCCGCGTCGAGGGCGAGCCTGACCACGTCGCCCATCAGCTCCTCGATCCGGCCGCCGATCAGCGGCACCGACACCTTGAGCTCCCCGGCGAGCGTCTCGACGGTCTCGTCGCCGTCGGCGAGGAGGGTGAGGGTGCCGGTCATCCGTGCCGGCTTGCCGGGCACGACGATGTCGAGGTCGGCGGAGGTGGCGCTCCGCCAGGTCTCCCGCTGGGTGATGGCGATGCGGTCACCGATGAACTTCTGGGCGTACGACGGGATCCCACGGGCCTCCTGGACCTGCTCGACCACCACCGTCAGCGTGTCGCCCTCGCCGGTCACCGAGACGGAGCTGTCCAGCACCTGCTGATGGGCGCACACCTCCTCGCGGAACGCCGGGTCGGCCAGCATCGCGGCCACCTCGTCGACGGTGGCGGCGTACCTCATCTCGTGGACGAACCTCATGGCGACATGATGTCGCATCGGGGTGCGCGGCGCAGACACCCCGGTTGTTGTCCCCGTCGCGGGGGAGTCCTAGTGTCGGATCGTGGCAGTCACCCCCGAGGACACCAAGGCCGGCCTGCTCGAGAAGGCCGCCGACATCGCCGCACACCGCAAGGGCGCCGGCGGGCCGCCGTCCGGGGTCACCGCCGACCTGCTGCGTGCCTACTACCGGCGCGTGGCGGCCGAGGACGTCTGCGAGCGCGGGGAGGTCGACCTCTACGGCGCGCTGGCCTCGCAGCTGCGGTTGGCCGCGTCGCGGCCGCAGGGCACCGCCCGCGTGCGGGTCTTCACGCCGACCGTGCAGGAGCACGGCTGGACCGCCGGCGGCCACTCGGTGGTCGAGATCGTCACCGACGACATGCCGTTCCTCGTCGACTCCGTGACGATGGCGCTCGCGGAGGACCAGCACACCGTGCATGTGATCGTGCACCCGCAGTTCGAGGTGGTGCGCACCATCACCGGCGAGATGCTCCAGGTGCATGCCACCTCGGTGGGCGTGACCCAGGAGGACCTGGACGCCGGCCACGAGGTCGTGCCGGAGTCGTGGATGCACGTCGAGATCGACCGGATCACCGACGAGCAGGACCTCGCCGACGTCGAGGCGTCACTGCAACGGGTGCTGCGCGATGTCCGTGATGCCGTCGAGGACTGGCCGCGGATGCAGGGCCGGCTGCTCGACATCGTCGCGGAGCTCGAGGAGCATCCGCCGCCAGGACTGCCCGACGACGAGCTCGCCCAGAGCATCGAGCTGCTGCGGTGGCTGGCCGACGACCACTTCGCCTTCCTCGGCTATCGCGAGTACCACCTGGAGGGCGAGGGGGAGGACACCTCGCTGCGCGCCGAGCCGGCGACGGGGCTGGGCATCCTCCGCGGCGACCAGCTGCAGTCCACGGGCTTCCAGAAGCTCCCCGCCCCGGTCCGCGAGCGCGCCCGCGAGAAGAAGCTGCTGGTGCTGGCCAAGGCCAACTCCAAGGCGACGGTGCACCGGTCGGCCTATCTCGACTACGTCGGCATCAAGTCGTTCGACGACCACGGCGACGTCGTGGGGGAGCGGCGCTTCCTCGGCCTGTTCTCCGCGGCCACCTACACCGAGTCGGTGCAGCGCATCCCGCTGCTGCGGGAGAAGGTCGCCGCCGTCATCGCCCAGGCCGGCGTCGACCCGCGCAGCCACACCGGCAAGTCGCTGCTCAACGTGCTCGAGAACTACCCCCGCGACGAGCTCTTCCACACCCCGGTCGAGGAGCTGGCCCCGATCGCGGAGTCGGCGATGCTCACCCGCGAGCGCCGTCAGCTCCGGCTGTTCACCCGCCGCGACACCTACGGCCGCTACGTCTCCTGCCTGGTCTTCCTCCCGCGCGACCGCTACAACACGGCGGTCCGGCAGCGGCTGCAGCAGATCCTGCGCGACGAGCTCGGGGCCGACAGCGTCGAGTTCACCGTGCGGGTCAACGAGGCCTACCTCGCCCAGGTGCACTTCGTCGTCCGGCCTCCTCGCGGGCAGATGATCCCCGAGTTCGACCTGGCCGAGCTCGAGCGCAAGCTGGCCGAGGCGGCTCGCTCCTGGCGTGACGACATGGCCGCGGCGGTGCGCACGGACTTCGGCGAGGAGACCGGGGCCCGGCTGGCGCGGCTCTATCTCGACGCCTTCCCCGAGGCCTACAAGGAGGACTACTCCCCGCGGACCGGGGCCGTCGACCTGGGCCGGCTGGAGGCGATCCCCGGCGACGAGGGTCTGGACATGTCGCTCTACGAGCCGGTCGACGTGGCCGACGGCGAGGCCCGGCTGAAGGTCTATCGCATCGGCTCGCCGCTCTCGCTCTCCGCCGTGCTGCCGGTGCTCTCGTCCATGGGCGTCGAGGTGATCGACGAGTGGCCCTACGACCTGGAGAACCTCCCGCGGCCGACGTACCTCTATGACTTCGGCCTGCGCTACGGCGGCGGGATGCCGGTCAACAGCCGTGAGCTGTTCCAGGACGCGGTCCGGGCCGTCTGGGACGGGCAGAACGAGGTCGACGGCTTCAACTCCCTCGTCCTCGCCGCCGGGCTGACCTGGCGACAGGCGACGGTGCTGCGCGCCTACGCGAAGTACATGAAGCAGGGCCACAGCCCCTTCGCGGTCGACTACATCGAGGAGGCGCTGCGCAGCAACGTCGACATCGCCCGGCTGCTGGTCACCCTGTTCGAGACGCGGTTCGACCCGATCGTCGTCACCAGCGGCGAGGAGGACCCCGCCGAGGTGCGTGCCGCCCGCGAGGAGGAGGTCTCGGGCAAGATCCTGCGCGCCCTCGACGATGTCGCGAGCCTCGACCACGACCGGATCCTGCGCTCCTACCTCACCCACATCACGGCGACGCTGCGCACGAACTACTTCCAGCGCACCGAGGACGGTCAGATCCGCCCCTACATGTCGTTCAAGCTGGAGCCTCGGGACATCCCGGACCTCCCCGAGCCGCGCCCGCGGTTCGAGATCTTCGTCTACTCACCCCGGGTCGAGGGTGTGCACCTCCGCTTCGGGGCCGTGGCCCGCGGCGGGCTGCGCTGGTCCGACCGACGCGACGACTTCCGGACCGAGATCCTCGGCCTGGTCAAGGCGCAGATGGTGAAGAACACCGTGATCGTGCCCGTCGGCGCCAAGGGCGGCTTCTTCTGCAAGCAGCTGCCCGACCCGGCCGACCGGGACGCGTGGATGGCCGAGGGGATCGCCTGCTACACGACGTTCATCAGTGGGCTGCTCGACGTGACCGACAACCTGGTGGCCGGCGAGATCGTGCCGCCGCGCGACGTGGTGCGGCACGACGGCGACGACGCCTATCTCGTGGTCGCTGCCGACAAGGGCACGGCCACCTTCTCCGACATCGCCAACGGCGTGGCTCACGACTACGGCTTCTGGCTCGGCGACGCCTTCGCCTCCGGTGGCTCGGTGGGCTACGACCACAAGGCCATGGGCATCACCGCCAAGGGCGCGTGGGTGTCGGTGCAGCGCCACTTCCGCGAGCGCGGCATCGACTGTCAGACCGAGGAGTTCACCGCGGTCGGCATCGGCGACATGTCCGGCGACGTGTTCGGCAACGGGATGCTCTGCTCGGAGCACACCCGCCTGGTGGCGGCCTTCGACCACCGCGACATCTTCCTGGACCCCGACCCCGATGCGGCGGCGTCGTACGCCGAGCGGCAGCGGCTGTTCGGGTTGCCCCGCTCCAGCTGGCAGGACTACGACACCTCGCTGATCTCCGAGGGCGGCGGGGTCTTCTCCCGCAAGCTGAAGTCGATCCCGCTCAACGACGCGATCCGTCGCGCGCTCGGCATCGAGACCGAGCAGGTGTCGATGACACCGGCGGAGCTGATGCGGGCGATCCTGCTCGCGCCCGTCGACCTGATCTGGAACGGCGGCATCGGCACCTACGTGAAGGCTGCCACCGAGACCCATGCCGACGCCGGCGACAAGTCCAACGACGCGATCCGGGTCGACGGCGGCGAGCTGCGGGCCAAGTGCGTCGGCGAGGGCGGCAACCTGGGGCTGACCCAGCTCGGCCGCGTGGAGTATGCCCGGGCCGGCGGCCGGATCAACACCGACTTCATCGACAACTCGGCCGGTGTCGACACCTCCGACCACGAGGTCAACATCAAGATCCTCCTCGACCGGGTCGTCCACGAGGGCGATCTGACCGGGAAGCAGCGCAACTCGCTGCTCGCCGAGATGACCGACGAGGTCGCCAGCCTGGTGCTGCGCGACAACTACGAGCAGAACCTGGCGCTGGCCAACGCCGCGGCCAACGCGCCGTCCCTGCTGCACGTCCACGAGGAGTGGATCCGGATCCTCGAGCGCGACGGTCACATCAACCGCGAGCTCGAGGGGCTGCCGTCGCGCAAGGACGTGGCCGGCCGGCTGGAGCGGGGCGAGGCCCTGACGACGCCGGAGCTGTCGGTGCTGATGTCATGGACCAAGATCGTGCTGGCCGAGGAGCTGCTCGGCTCGGATCTGCCGGACGACCCGTTCCTGCACACCGACCTGTTCGAGTACTTCCCCAGCAAGATGCGGCAGACCTACCGGCCGCAGATGCTCGACCACCCGCTGCGCCGCGAGATCATCGTCACCCAGATCGTCAACGATCTCGTCAACGGCGCCGGGATCACCTTCTGGCCGCGGCTGTCGGGCGAGACGGGCGCGACCGCCGCGGAGCTCACCAACGCCAACTTCGTCGCGCGCGAGATCTTCGGGTCGCTCGGCCTGCGCGACGAGATGAAGTCGTTCGACAACCGGCTCGACGCCGCCGTCCAGACCTCGATGCGGATCGAGATGCGCACCCTGGTGGAGCGCGCGTCGCGCTGGCTGGTCAACAACCGCCGGCCGCCGTTGGACAGCGACGCGGTGGCGGAGTTCTTCACCGTGCGGGTGATGCGGCTGATGGGAGAGCTCCCGGACGTCCTGGTCGGCCAGGAGCTCGGCCACTTCGAGCGTCGTCGCGACGGACTGATGGCCGCGGGGGTGCCCGAGGAGCTGGCCACCAAGGTGGCGGTGCTCCACCCGGCGTACCAGCTGCTCAACATCGTGGAGATCGCCGACCGTCACGAGATGGACCCGACCGAGACCGCCCGGATCCACTTCTCGCTCGGCGAGCGGCTCGGCGTGCCGGCGCTCGTGGGTCGCATCCTCCAGCTCCCGCGGGCGGACCGCTGGCAGACCATGGCTCGCGCCGCGCTCCGCGACGACCTCTACGCCGTGCACGCCCAGCTCACCGCGCAGGTGATCGACGAGACCGCGAACACCGCTCCGCTCGAGGACCGGATCGCGTCCTGGGAGGACAGCCACGGCGTCCGCGTCGAGCGCGCCGCCGAGACGCTGTCGGAGATCTGCGCCGACGACAGCGCCGACCTGGCCCGGATGTCGGTGGGGCTGCGGGTGGTCCGGGGGCTGCTGCAGGCCGGCTGAGGTGCGCCCGGCCGCAACCCGGGTTCAGCTGGCCTTCTTCTTGGCCGCCTTCTTGGCCGCGGTCTTCTTGGCGGGTGCCTTCTTGGCCGGCTTCTTCTGCTCCGCGGCAGGCTCGTCGCCCTCGCCGCGCGAGGCCTTGGCGGCCTCGACGGAGCGCTGCAGCGCGGCGAGCAGGTCGACGACCTCGCCGGAGGACTTGGCGGCCTTCGCGGTCTTCTTGACCTCGCCGCCCTGGATCTTGGCGGTGACCAGGGCCTCGACGGCGTCGGCGTAGTCGTCCTCGAACTCGTCGGGGTCGAAGTCGCCGGCCAGCGTCTCCACGAGCATCTGCGCCATCTTGACCTCGGCGTCCTTGACCTCGCCGGCCTCGACGGTGAAGTCGGGCTGCCGGACCTCGTCGGGCCACATCATCGTCTGCAGCACGATCACGTCGTCGCGCACCCGGAGGACGGCGACCGAGGAGCGTTGCCGGATCGCGACCGTGACGACGGCCATCCGGTCGGCCTCGAGCAGCGCCTGTCGGAGCAGGGCGTAGGGCTTCGCCCCGGTCTTCTCGGGCTCGAGGTAGTAGGACTTCTCGAAGAGCATCGGGTCGATCTGGTCGCGCGGGACGAACTTCTCCACGGCGATCTCGCGCGAGGAGGTCACGGGCAGGTCGGCCATGTCCTCGTCGGTGAGGATGACCATCTCACCGTCCTCGGTCTCGTAGCCCTTGGCGATGTCGGCGTAGGCGACCTCCTCGCCGTCGATCGCGCACACCCGCTGGTACTTGATCCGGCCGCCGTCCTTGGCGTGGACCTGGCGGAACGACACGTCGTGCGACTCGGTGGCGGCGTAGAGCTTGACCGGCACGTTGACCAGCCCGAAGGACACCGAGCCCTTCCAGATCGCACGCATGGGGAAGACCTTTCGCAGCAGCCGAGACGGATGGCGGTCGACGGCGCCCGTCGGCACCCCCGTCACACCAGTATCAGGGACGGGGCCCGATCGCGCACCTGGTCGCCGTCGGCGGCGACCGCGTGCACCTAGGGTGACCCCATGCGTCCGATGCTCGCCACCAAGGGAGACCACGTGCCCACCGGCGCCGACTGGGTGCACGAGGTGAAGTGGGACGGCATGCGGGTGCTGGCCGACCTCGACGCGACCCGTGACCGGCGGGTCCGGCTGACCAGCCGCACCGAGAAGGACGCGACCGTGTCCTTCCCCGAGCTGCACGACCTGCCGGGCGACGACCTGCTGGTGGACGGTGAGGTGGTGGTCCTGGTCGACGGCGCGCCGTCGTTCGGGGCGCTGGCGGAGCGGATGCACGTGGGTCGTGCCGACCGCGCCGCCCGGCTCGCCGAGCGGCTGCCGGTGACCTATCTCGCCTTCGACCTGCTCCGGCTCGATGGTCGCGACCTGCTGCGTGAGCCGCTGGAGCGGCGTCGCGAGCTCCTCGAGGGGCTCGGCCTGGCCGGCGTGCACTGGCAGGTGCCAGGCGTCTACGACGACGGGGCGATGCTGTTCGAGGCGACCCGCGAGCAGGGCCTGGAGGGGATGGTCAGCAAGCGGCTCGGGTCGCGCTACCAGCCGGGCGTCCGGAGCCCGCACTGGCTGAAGTTCCCGCACCGCCGCCGGGCGTCGTTCGTGGTGGGCGGCTGGCGCTACGAGACCGACTCGGCCAGCCGGCTCGGGGCCGTGCTGGTGGGGGAGCCGACCGCCGACGGGCTGGTCTACCGAGGCCGGGTGGGCAGCGGGATCGCCGGCAAGGTGGGTCCCATGCTCAAGGAGGCGCTCGCGTCGTTCGGCCGCGACACCAGCCCGTTCGCCGACGAGGTGCCGCGGGTCGACGCGCTCGGCACCCGGTGGGTGGAGCCGCTGCTCGTGGTCGAGGTGGAGTCGCTCGGGCTGTCCTCGCAGCAGCGCCTCCGGCAGCCGGCGTACGTCGGCGTCCGGGCCGACCTGACCCCGCCGACCTGGCCAGTGACCCAGTCCGGGCCTGACCGTGCGGCCCCTGACCCTGGCCCGGCTCGGCCCGTCGTGCCGGCTCCGACCGGCCGCGGCAAGGTTTGTCCGACCGGGTCTGTTGACAAACGGCGCGAAGACGTACACTCACGCCACCATCGGACGCCATGGGGGGCAAGAAGATGATGATGCGTCGCGTGCTGTTCGCCTGCACGATCTCCGCCATCGGAGCCAGTCTGCTGATGCCTGCGCCGGCCCATGCCGCCGCCGGCCCGGTGGTCATCTCCGAGCTCAACTACCACGCCTACACCGACGTCTCCACCGATGACTTCATCGAGCTGGCCAACGCCGGTGACCAGCCGATCGACATCTCCGGGTGGTCGTTCACGGCGGGCATCGGGGGCGTCCTGCCGGCCGGGAGCGTGATCCCCGCCGGCGGCCGCTTCGTCGGCTCGCCCGACGCGACCGCGTTCCAGACGCTCTACGGCTTCGCGCCCGACTTCGTCTACACCGGCAACCTGAGCAACAGCGGTGAGCAGGTGACGCTGGTCGACGGGGCGCTGGCCGAGGTCGACTCGGTGACCTACGCCGACTCCGGCGAGTGGCCGCCCGCGCCCGACGGCAACGGGCCCAGCCTGGAGCTGCGTGGGCTGCTGGCCGACAACACCGACCCCGACAACTGGGGCGCCTCGACGGTCACCGGCGGCACGCCCGGCGCCGTCAACTCCCTCGACGGCACGGTGCCGCCGCCGCGGGTCAAGAACCTCACCGTGACCCCGCTGCGGCCCGACCCCGGCCAGGCGGTCACCATCTCCGGCAAGCTGCCGGTGGGCTCCACCGCGACGCTGACCTACAAGGTGATGTACGGCGCCGAGGTCACCGTCCCGTTCCTCGACGACGCGGCCAGCCCGGGTGGTGCCGGTGACGGGGTCTTCGCCGCCTCGGTGCCCGGACAGACGGCCGGCCACCTGGTCCGCTACCGGATCAGCGCCTCCTCGGCCGGCGTACCGTTCACCGCGCCGGCGGCCGGCGACACCATCAACTACGAGGGCTACGTCGTCCGCAACCCGGCCGTGGTCACCAACCTGCCGGTCATCGAGTGGTTCATGAGCGACGCGGTCTACAACGACATGCTCGCCAACCACCGCTACGACGACTACCTCACCCCGGTGCCGATCGCCTACAACGGGCAGGTCTTCGACAACGCGATGTTCCGCATCAAGGGCCAGTCGACCCGGTCGGCGGCCAAGGTGAGCTGGGCCGTGGAGCTCCCGGGCGGGCACACGCTCGACTGGCCGAGCATCCCCTACCCCGTCAAGAAGTTCGCGCTGCAGCGCGACCCCGAGCCCAACGCGCAGATGTCCTGGGAGATCATCAAGGACGCCGGCGCCAAGTGGTTCAGCGTCGACCGGATCCGCACCCAGCGCAACGGCCAGTTCCACAGCGTCGGCGGCTTCCTGCAGGACGACGACAGCTTCTGGCGGAAGTACTGGGACGTCGACAACTGGGCGATCTACAAGGGCGACGCCGGCGCGCTGGCGAAGACCAGCTCCCAGGCGGTGCTGCAGTCGCGCCTGTGGCTGGACAAGAAGTCCCGCGAGGACGAGGACTACACCGACGTCTGGGAGCTCAGCCAGATCGTCGACGCCCCGGCCTCGGCCAGCCAGCAGCGCTGGATCGCCAACAACGTCAACGTGCCCGAGCTGGTCAACTACATGGCGATCAACTCCCTGGTCAGGCACACCGACTCCGGCTACCACAACTGGTTCGTCGCCCGTGACACCGAGGGCACCGGTCGCTGGGAGATGTGGCACTGGGACCTCGACGTGACGTTCTTCAACGTGTCGACCGACAAGTTCGGGACGTTCCTCGACCCGTCGGGCGCCAACCGGCTCAACCGCGCGATCATGGCCTACCCCGAGTGGCGGCAGATGTACTTCCGCCGGCTCAAGACGCTGATCGACACCTACTACCGCAACGGCGATCCCGAGGCTCGCTACGACGAGATCACCAAGCCCTACCGCACCCCCGACTGGGACCTCGAGAACGCCAAGTGGAACCTCGGCTCGTGGCAGAAGTTCCGCCGCAACCTCCACCGCGCGACCGGTGACCGCCGCGAGGTGTTCGCCGACAACACCGGCGCCGGGCAGCTGATCCCGATCTCCCAGACGGCCGCGCCTCGCATGGTGATCTCCGAGATCAACTACCAGCCGACCAACCCCGACACCGAGTACGTCGAGCTCTACAACCCGACCGACCAGGCGATCGACCTCTCCGGCTGGACGCTCGACGGCGTCGGCCTGACCATCCAGTCGGGCACCGTGGTGCTGCCCGGTGGCCGGGTGGTGTTCGTGGCCGACGACACGGCGTTCCGGTCGGTCTACAACCCGGGCACGGTCCTGATCGGTGGCGAGTTCTCCGGTGGGCTCTCCGACAGCGGCGAGACGCTGACGCTGAGCCAGGGTTCCCGCGTCGTCGACACCGTGACCTACTCGCCGAGCGCGCCGTGGCCGACCGCGGCCGCCGGCGGCGGTGCCAGCCTGGAGCTGCTCGACCCCGGCCTCGACAACGACGTGGCCGCGTCGTGGGCGGCGTCCAGCGGCGCCGGCACGCCGGGCCTGGCCAACAGCAAGGTCGCGCCGGCCGACACCACCGACCCGGTGGCGCCGGCCGCCACGACCGCCGACGCCGTGCGCAACGGCGTGGCGGTCAGCTGGAGCGCCGGCAGCGACGACCGCGCGGTGCAGCGCTATCGCGTGCTGCGCGACGGCGCGCCGATCGCGACCGTCGACGCCGAGCTGCTCCGCTACGTCGACCGGTCCGTCCCCGCCGGCACCCCGCACGTCTACTCCGTGCAGTCGGTCGACGGCGCCGGCAACCAGAGCCCGCCCGGCCCCTCCGCGGCGGCGGTCGCGGGCAACCCGGTGCTGGTGGCCTTCGACGACTTCGACGGCGCCGACGGCTCGGCGTGGTCCAACGCCTGGGCCACCGAGGACCTCGACCCCTCGCTGATCGAGCTCCAGGGTGGGCAGGGTCACCTGTCCATCGGGCCGGGGGCCGGCACCTTCGCGCGCGGCAAGCTGATCGAGCCGGCCAAGCAGGCCGACGGCACCCTGCTGGCCAGCTACACCTGGGGCGACGGCACGGTGCTGGGCAAGCTGTCCTTCTGGCTGCGCGCCGGTGGTGGCTGGAAGAACGCGTTCCGGCCGGCCAACGGCTACGGCGTCACGCTTCGGTCCCGGTCGACCACGGTGCTGCTGCAGCGGGCCACCAACAGCGGGCTGGCCACCATCGGCTCCACGTCGGGCGCGCAGGTGACGACGCCGGGCGTCAAGCAGTGGATCCGCTTCCAGGTGGTCGGCTCGACGGTCCGGGTGCGGATCTGGAACGACGGCACGCCCGAGCCGAGCGGCTGGGAGGTGGCGGCCACCAACACGCAGGTGACCGCTCCCGGCCGGGTCTACGTCGCCGGCTACGGCGGTCGCACGGCCACCAAGTCGATCTTCGTCGACGACGTGGCGCTCTCCGCGAACTGATCGAGAGTGGGGTGCCGGCGGGGCGGACGGGTGTCCGCCCCGCCGGGGGCCTGGCAGGCTGGGGGCATGCCGCTCCTCCGCCGTCTCGGGCTCCCGGCCGCCCTGCTGCTCGCCGGGCTGCTGACCCTCGAGAGTCCCTTGGCCGCACCCGCCCACGCCGACACCGTGCGTCTCGCCGGGGTCGACGTCCGGGTGACCGCCGACACCGCTCAGGTGGTGACCGTCAACCGCACCCGGGGCCACCACGCCCGCGTGGCGTTCTGGGTGCGCACCGACTCGGGCTGGAAGCGCAGGCTGGTCAGCAAGGACGGCCGGATCGGCTACGGCGGCCTGGTGCGCGGCACGAAGCGCAAGCAGGGGAGTGGCACCACCCCGCTCGGGACCTACCGGCTGCTCTACGTCTTCGGGACCCAGCCGGCCGACGACGCGCGCAAGATCCGCTATCGGCGGATCCGCAAGGGCGACTTCTGGGTCCAGGACAACCGGTCGGCGTACTACAACCGCTACCGCAACCGCCGCCAGGGCGGCTTCCGCTGGCGGCTGCCCAGCAGCAACGCGAACTCCTCGGAGCGGCTCACCGACTATCCGCGGCAGTACGAGCTCAGCGTGGTCACCAGCTTCAACCGCAAGCAGGTGCGCCACCGCGGCTCCGGCATCTTCCTGCACGTGAACGGTCGGGGCGCCACGGCCGGCTGCGTCAGCGCTCCTCGGCCGTTCCTCCAGCGCACGGTGCGCAAGCTCGACCCGGCCAGGTCGCCGGTGATCGCGATCGGTCGCTGAGATGCCGGACCCGAGGAGCCGCCGGTGAGCCCCGACCCCGGCACCGAGGTCCACGTCGAGGTCGAGGGACACACCCTGCGGCTGTCCAACCTCGAGAAGGTGCTCTACCCCCGCACCGGCACCACCAAGGGGGAGGTGCTGCACTACTACGCCCAGGTCGCCCCGGTGCTGCTGCCGCACCTGCGCGATCGAGCGGTCACCCGCATCCGGTGGCCGAACGGTGTCGAGAAGCAGAGCTTCTTCGAGAAGAACGCGCCCGCCGGAACGCCCTCGTGGGTGCGGGTCGCGCGGGTGCCGACGACGGGCAGCAGGGCGCCGTCGCGGCACGGCGACCACCTGGAGTTCCCGATCTGCGACGACCTGGCGACGCTCACCTGGCTGGCCAACCTCGCCGCCCTCGAGCTGCACGTGCACCAGTGGAAGGTCGGTCGCAACGGCCGGCCCCGCAACCCCGACCGTCTCGTGATCGACCTCGACCCGGGAGAGCCGGCGGGACTGCCCGAGTGCTGTGAGGTGGCGCTGCTGGTGCGCGACAAGCTGGCCGAGCGCCGGCTCACCGGTCGCCCGGTCACCAGCGGCTCCAAGGGCCTGCACCTGTACGCCGCCCTGCCGGGGCGGCTCAACCCCGACGAGACGACGCAGCTGGCCAAGGAGCTTGCCGAGGAGCTCCAGGCGGAGCGCCCCTCGCTGGTGACGGCCACGATGACGAAGGCCAAACGGCCCGGCAAGGTCTTCCTCGACTGGTCCCAGAACGCCGGCTCCAAGACCACCGTGTCGCCGTACTCGCTGCGGGGGCGGGAGCGCCCGACCGTCGCCACTCCGGTGACGTGGGACGAGGTCGAGGCCGGTGCCGGCGACCCGTTGGCGTTGGAGCAGTTCGGGTTCGAGGCCGTGCTCGAGCGGGTCGCCGAGCACGGTGACCTCTTCGCGGGGTGACGGACCGGTTCGCCGACGGGACCCGACCGGGGCCGGCCGGGGCCGGCCGGTGGCGCAAGGTCGTGGGTGCGAGTAGCGTCGGCGGCCACACCGAGACCTCAGCGCGGAGGTGCCAGATGGCGGGCAAGTTCGAGATCTACAAGGCCAAGGACGGCTTCAGGTTCCGGCTGAAGGCCGGCAACGGCGAGATCGTGGCGACGGGGGAGTCCTACCCGACCAAGGCCGCCTGCAAGAAGGGCACCGAGGCCGTGCAGCGCGCGGCGGCCGGCGCGAAGCTGGTCGACCTCAGCGACAAGTAGCGCGCTCACCCCAGCGACAGCAGGGCGACGCCGACCAGGGCAGCGGCGACGCCGGCCTGCTGTACCCGCAGGAGTCGTTCGTGGAGCACCAGGCGAGCGAGCAGGACCGTGACCACGGGGTAGAGCGAGCCCAGCACTGCCGTGACGCTGACCAGGCCCTGGGTCGAGGCGAGGGCGAACATCAGGTTCGCCCCGGCGTCACCCAGGCCGACGGCGCCCAGCGGCGCGAGGTCGCGGACGACCAGGCCGCCGGTGGTGCGCACCGCGAGCGCGGCCACCAGGAAGCCGCTGACGCTGGTCGCGCGCATGCCCCACAGCGTCATCAGCGTCGAGTGCTCGGCGCCCCGGGCGATGCTCAGCATGGCGAGCCCGAACATCGCCCCCGCCACCACCGCGAGCACCACCGGCCGGGCACCGGTCGCGCCGGCGAGCTCCGGACCACTGGCCGCCACCGCACCCGCCAGCGCCACGACCATGCCGACCAGGGCCAGGGTGCTGGGCTGCTCTCCGGCAGCGATGCCGGCGACCACCGGGACGGCGGCACCCAGGGCGGCGATCGGGGAGACCACGCCCATGGTGCCGGTGGCCAGCGCGGCGTAGAACGCCACGAGTCCGAGCGACCCGGACGCGCCGGCGAGGATCGCCCAGGGGATCCAACCCGTGTCGTCGCGGTAGGCGCCGGTGGCCAGCGCCACCAGCGTGGTCGCCACCAGGCCGGCGGCCTGCGACGCCGCCACCACGGAGTACGCCGGAAGTCGGCGGGTGAGCAGGCCCCCCACGAAGTCGGCGCTGCCCCACAGCAGGCTCGACAGCAGGGCGAGGACGGCGGGCACGGGGGAACGCTAGCGGGGTGCCGCCCCAGTGACGCCTCCGAGGAGCGAGATCGCAGATTTCGGGCCTCGAATCAGCGATTTCGCTCCTCGGAGGGGCGACCCCACGGCCGCGCGAATGCCACCACCGGGCGCTGCTGCTGAGACGATGGGGCCATGACCGAGGAGCTCACCCAGCGCCGGCCCGTCCACACCTGGCTGACCGACATGGACGGCGTCCTGGTGCACGAGGAGGACCCGATCCCCGGGGCTGCGGAGTTCATCCAGGCTCTCAAGGACTCCGGCTCGAGGTATCTCCTCCTCACCAACAACTCGATCTTCACGCCGCGCGACCTGCGCGCCCGCCTGCTCGGCAGTGGCATCGACGTGCCGGAAGACGCCATCTGGACCTCCGCCCTCGCGACCGCCCGCTTCCTCGCCGAGCAGCGTCCCGGTGGGTCGGCCTACCTCGTGGGCGAGTCCGGACTGATCACGGCCATGCACGACGAGGGCTTCGTGATGACCGACCGCGACCCCGACTACGTCGTGCTCGGCGAGACCAGGACCTACTCCTTCGAGCAGATCACCAAGGCGATCCGCCTGGTCGATGCGGGCGCCCGGTTCATCGCCACCAACCCCGACCCCACCGGTCCGAGCCGGCAGGGCCTGATGCCCGCGACCGGATCGATGGCCGCGATGATCAGCACCGCCACCGGCCGGTCGCCGTACTTCGTGGGCAAGCCCAACCCGCTGATGATGCGCAGCGCGCTCAACCGGCTGGAGGCCCACTCCGAGACGACGGTGATGGTCGGCGACCGGATGGACACCGACATCATCGCCGGCCTCGAGGCCGGACTGCGGACGGTGCTGGTCTCCACCGGGTCCACCCGTCCCGACCGGGTCCCGGACTTCCCCTACCGACCCACTCTTGTGGTGGAGTCGGTGGCCGACCTGGTGCCGATCGTCAAGGAGCGCGCCGAGTAAGGCCCGCTCCGGGCCAACCTCAGCTGGCCTTGGCGGCGGCCTCCTCCTCGGTGTCGGCGCCCTCGGTGACCAGCGCGCCGCCGGCATCCTGCAGGTGGGCCCGGACGAACCACTGGTACTGCTCCAGGTCGGAGGTCTGGCCGATCAGGATGTCCTCGGTGACCGGGTCGATGTCGCCGACCTTGTCGATCGCCTCGCGGTGGTCCGCGACGATGCCGTCGTAGACCAGGTCGAGGGCGCCGAGGTGGGCCCGGGTGTCGGCGCGCATGACGTCGTAGTCGTCCCACGTGCGGGCGTCGACCAGGGCGCCCGGCAGTCCGTTGGGGGAGACGCCGAGCGTCGCCATCCGCTCGGCCAGCACGTCGACCATCTCGCGGACGCCGTCGATCTGCGGGTCCAGCATCGTGTGGACGCCGATGAACGTCGGGCCGACGACGTTCCAGTGCGCGTGCTTGAGCGTCAGCTGAAGGTCGTTGAGGGCGTGCAGCCTCAGCTGCAGGGTGTGGGCGACCTGGTGTCCTTCGGACACGTCGAGGCCGGGAACGGTCACGGGGGCGTCTGCGTCGCTGTGGACGGGAGAGGTCTGAGTCATGACAGGTCGGTACCCGAGTCTGCGCGCCCCATGCGTGGGTCGTACGTCGCGCACCGGGCTCCGAGGTGGGGCATGCCACGCTGGGAGGACCTGGGGTCGGCGCGAGGGGAGGAGGGCGGTGACCATCGAGCTGGTGCTGACCGTCGTGCTGGTGGCCGTCTTCGCCGTGCTGGTCAGCCCGCAGGTCCGCCGCAACGTGGGCTGGTCGGCCACGCTGACCCCGCTGGCCTCGATCATCGGCAGCGGCTTCCTGGTGTCGGTGCCGCTGGTGGCGGGTGCGGTCGGCGTCTGGGCGGTAGCGGCCGTGGCCGCGCTGGCCGGCTTCGCCTACCTCGTCGGGGGTGCGATCCGCTACACGATCCGCCACGTCGACGACGAGGCGGGGGCCGTCGTCCGCTCCCTGGAGACCCTGTCCCATCTGGTGCTGATCGGCGCCTACTTCATCTCCGTCGCCTACTACCTGGCGCTGCTGGCGACCTTCGGGCTGACGCTCGTGGGGGTGTCCGACCCGGTGCTCGGCAAGGCCGTCGCCACCACGATCATCGTGGGCGTCTGCGGCCTCGGCGCGACCCGCGGCCTGGCCGGCGTACAACGCGCGGAGACCTACACGGTCAGCGCCAACCTCGCCGCCATCGCGGCGCTGCTGGCCAGCCTGGTGGTCTTCGGACTGGCGCTGCCGTCGGGCTACTCCTGGTCGGCAGCCACCGCGTCCTCGTGGGACTGGGACACCATCCGGTTCCTGATGGGGCTGTTGATCATCGTGCAGGGCTTCGAGACCACCCGGTTCATGGGCCAGCTGTACGACGCCGAGCAGCGCGTCCGGGCGATGCGCTCGGCGCAGCTGCTGTCGGCGACGGTCTACGTCGCCTTCTTCCTGCTGATGATCCCGCTCTACGGCTCGTTCAGCTCCTCCGCCGACGTCGCCGGGGTGATCGACGTGGTGGGCCGGGTCAGTCCCTGGCTGCCCTACGTCGTCGCCGGCGGCGCGATCGCGAGCCAGCTCAGCGCGTCGGTCGCCGACTCGATCGGCGCCAGCGGGCTGGTCACCGAGACCACCGGCGGCCGGGTGGACGCCCGGCACTCCTACCTGCTGATCGGCGCGGTGGCGATCCTGGTGATCTGGGCGACCGACGTGGTGTCGGTGGTGACGCTGGCCTCGCGGGCCTTCGCGCTGTTCTATGCGATGGAGTGTCTGGTGGCGGCCCTGCTCGCCCGGCAGCGCGGCGACCGCGCCCGCGCGGGCTGGTACGCCGTCCTGGCTGCCGGGTGCGCGGCGGTGGCGGTCCTGGGCATCCCCGCGGGCGGCTGACGCCGGCCCGGTCCGGGCGAGGTTATTGAACAGCCGTTCAACAGTGTGGCAGGCTGCGGGCATGTCCCTGGACTTCGCCTCGATCAACCCCGCCGCCGCCCAGGCCCACGAGGCCGCCCACGCGGGAGACCTTCCGGCCCGGGCGCAGTACGTCGTCGTGGGCGGTGGCGTCATCGGCACCTCGATCGCCTACCACCTGGCGCTGATGGGCGCGACCGACGTCCTGCTGCTGGAGCGCAAGCAGCTCACGTCCGGAACGACCTGGCACGCCGCCGGCGAGGTGGTGTCCGGCGGCGCCTTCGAGGACGCGCTGTGGATGGCGCGCTACTCCGCCGACCTCTACGGCCGGCTGGAGGAGGAGACCGGGCTCTCCACCGGGTTCCGGCGCTGCGGCTACCTCCAGCTGTCGACCACCGCGCGGATGGACGAGGCCTACCGCCGCGAGACGGCCTACATGCGCTCGAAGGGGATGACCAAGGAGATCCTGTCGCCGCGCGAGGTCGCCGAGATGGTCCCGATGATGCGCACCGACGACGTCATCCACGGCTTCTGGACGCCCGACGAGGGGCGCGCCAACCCCGTCGACGTGACCATGTCGCTGGCCAAGGGCGCGCGGCAGCGCGGCGCCCGGCTGGTGGAGAACACCGAGGTGACCGGCTTCCTCCTCGAGGACGGCCGGGTCACCGGCGTCCGCACCGAGCGCGGCGACGTCGAGTGCGAGAAGGTCGTGCTCGCCGCCGGGCTGTGGGGCCGCGAGCTGGCCGCCAAGGCTGGCGTCACCGTGCCGCTGCAGGCCGCCGAGCACTACTACCTGCTCACCGAGCCGATCGAGGGTGTCACCGCCGAGACGGTGCCGGTGATCGAGGACCCGGAGGCGTTCGGCTACTACCGCGAGGAGGGTGGCGGCCTGCTGGTCGGCATGTTCGAGCCGGTCGGCAAGGCCTGGGCGCTCGACGGCACCCCGCGCGACAGCGCCTTCGCCGTGCTGCCGCCCGACTGGGACCGGATGGCGCCCTTCCTCGAGGTCGCGATGCAGCGCTTCCCGGCGCTGGAGAACGCCGGCATCCGCACGCTCTTCTGCGGCCCCGAGAGCTTCACCGACGACATCTCGCCGATGCTGGGGGAGTCGCCCGAGGTCGACGGGCTCTACCTCGCCTGCGGGCTCAACTCCGTCGGCATCCTCACCGGCGGCGGGCTGGGCCACATGATGGCGCAGTGGCTGATCGAGGAGCACCCGCCGCTGGACCTGAGCCTGGTCGGCGTCGACCGGGCCCACGAGTTCCAGGCCACCCGGCGGTTCCGCGCGGAGCGCACCGTCGAGCGGCTGGGCTTCCTGCTCACCCACGGCTCGTGGCCCAACGCCCAGCCGCTGCGCGGTCGCGACGTACGCCGGTCGCCGTACCACCAGCGGCACGTGGAGGACGGCGCCTACTTCGCCGCCACCAGCGGGTGGGAGTTCCCCGAGTTCTTCGCCGGCCCCGGCGCCACCCCGACCGTCGAGTGGGGCTTCGAGCGCGGCGAGGAGCACGAGCGGGTCCGTGAGGAGCACCTGCACGCCCGCGAGAGCCTCGCGATGTTCGACCTCTCGCTGATGTCCCACCACCTGGTCCAGGGCCCGCACGCGAGCGCGGTGCTCAACCGGGTCTGCGCCAACGACGTCGACACCGCGGTCGGCCGCGTCGTCTACACCCAGTGGTGCGACGACCGCGGCGGGATCATCGCCGACGTGACGGTGACCCGGCTCGCCGAGGACCAGTACGTCGTCATCTCCGGCGACAACATCCACCGTCGGGTGCCGGCGTGGATCCGCAGGCAGACCCGTGAGGGCGAGTTCCTCACCGTCACCGACGTGACCGGCGCCTACTCCCTGTTGTCGGTGCAGGGGCCGCGGTCGCGCGAGGTGCTCCAGTCGCTGAGCCCGGACGACTGGTCCAACGACGCGTTCCCCTACCTCACCGCACAGCAGGTCGAGCTCGGCTACACCCCGCTCTGGGCGCTGCGGGTGACCTACGTCGGTGAGCTGGGCTGGGACCTGTTGGTGCCGACCGAGTTCGGCGCCACGCTCTACGACCAGCTGCGGGAGGCGGCCGCCGACGTGACCGGCAGCTTCCGCCCCACCGGCGTCGGCGCGCTGGAGACGATGCGGCTCGAGAAGGCGTTCCGCGACATGGGCCACGACATCGACTCCACCGACACGCCGCTGGAGGCCGGCCTCGGCTTCGCCGTCGCGTGGGACAAGCCGGGCGGCTTCGTCGGCCGCGACGCGCTGCTCAAGCAGAAGGGCGCCGGCCCCCTGCAGAAGCGGCTGGTCAACGTGCTGCTCGACTCGCCCGACCACGACCTGCACGGCATCGAGCCGCTGTTCTGGGACGGCGAGCCGGTCGGGCTGGTCCGCTCCGGCGGCTTCGGCCACTCGCTGGGCGCCTCGGTCGGGATCGCGGAGGTCACCCGCGACGGCGGCATCACCGCCGCCGACCTCGCCGGAGGGTCCTTCGAGATCGACATCGCCGGCACCCGGGTGCCGGCCCAGGTGTCCCTCAAGCCGTTCTTCGACCCCGACCGGACGCGGGTGCTCGGCTGACGCGGGGTCTCAGCCGGAGAGCGCCTCGGCCAGCCCGTCGCGCCCGCCGATCTCCAGCTTGCGATAGCTGCGGGACAGGTGCGTCTCGACGGTCTTCAGAGAGATGAACAGCGTGCGAGCGATCTCCGCGTTGGACTGACCGGCGGCCGCCAGCTCCACGACCCGCAGCTCACTGGCCGTGAGGGTCGCCGCGCTGGCCGATCGGTCCGGCCGCACCCGGGTGCCGAGCGCGGCCAGCTCCGTGGCCGCCTCGGCCGCCAGCGGTGCGGCCCCGCAACCGTGCGCCAGGCGGTGGCCGGCGACCAGGCGGTCGCGTGCCTCGGACCGCCGACCCCCCGGCGCAGCGCCGCGCCATAGGCCACCTCGGTGGCCGCCTGCTGCAGCAGCGCGCCGCTCCCGGCGAGCACCTCGGCCGAGCGCCGCAGCAGCTCGAGCCCTCCTCGGGGTCGGCCGCGACCCGGCCGCCGAGGCGCAGTGCCTCGCCGAGCAGGTGGGGCACGCCGGCTCGTTCGCACAGGGCGAGGTGCTCGACCGCCCGGGCCCGCGCCGAGTCGAGGTCACCGCGCAGCCGCAGCGGCTCGATCACCACGGCCCGCCACGCGGCCCAGGTCGGAGAGTCGACGTCGAGCCGCCGGGCCAGCTCCTCGCCCTGGGCTCCCGCCCGCAGCACCCGGTCGAGGTCGCCGGTCGCCATGCCGACGACGGCGTGGGCGAACACCATGGCCGCGACGCCGTTGCCGGGGGAGTGCGCGGGCATCTCCTGGGGATAGGGCTCCAGCGTGGCGACCGCCTCCGCGACCCGCCCCTGGAGGGCGAGCGTCTGGGCCATGCCGGCCGCGCCGAGGGTCTGCGCGAGCTCGCCGGTGCCGAGGTTGGCGGCGTGGTCCAGCAGCGCCCGGAAGTGTCCCTCGGCGGCCACCAGGTGGCCCGACCACAGGTCGGCCTGGGCGCGCACGAAGCTCGCGGTGACATGGCCGAGCACCGAGTTGCGCTCGGCGGCCTGGGCCAGGCCGTGGTCGGCCAGCCGGCGTACGTCGTCGAAGTCGCCGATCGCGGTCAGGAACAGCCGCGCCCAGACCCAGTCGGTGGTCTCGGGGGTGTCGTCGGGACCGATCGCCCGGTGGGCGAACTCGCGGATCACCGCGGCCGGCTGGTTGGTGGCGACCGCGTTGTAGGTCAGCTGCTGGCAGAGCTGACGCTCGCCGGGGGTGCTGCCGGGCACGTCGGGATGCGCCGCGAGCCGACGCCGTCCGTCCGCCAGGTGCTCGGGCACCAGCAGCGAGGCGGCGATGAGAGCGGCCTCGACCTGCAGGTCGAGCTCGCCGTCCTGCCCGGCCACGTCGGCGTACGCCCGATCCAGGACCTCCACCGCGAGGGCGTGGAACCCCGCGTAGTTGAAGGCCTCGGCGAGCGCCATGGCGACCCGGGCCCGGTCGAGGGCGCTGGGCAGCAGGCTCTCGGCGCGGGAGAGGGTCTCGACGCAGGCGGCGTCCGCGGTGCGCATCTCGGCCATGCCGAGCTCGACGAGCGTGTCGGGCAGCTCCTCCGCGGACGGCGGCTCGGCCACCGCTCGACGGAGCAGACCGACCGCGGTGTGGGGTGCCCCTTCGGCGAGCGACGAGGCGGCCGCCGAGCGCAGCAGCTCGACCGCCCAGGGGTCGCCCTGGCCCTCCGTCTCGAGGAGCTGGGCGGCGGCCGCGTGCGGCTGGTCGGCGAGCAGCCGGGCGGCACGGCGTCGCATCAGGGTGACCGCGCCCGGCGAGCTGGCGGCGAGGACGCCCGGACCGGAGCAGGGCGTGGCGGTAGCGCAGGGGCGACTCCTCGTCGACCAGCCCGACCCGGCGGAGCTGGTCGGCCGCGGTGGTCGCCGCGGCGAGGTCGAGCCCGGCGAGGTCGCCGACGAGCCGGGTGGGTGCGGAGTCGAGCACCGCCAGCGCCGTGGCCAGCTCCCGACCGGGGGCGGGGAGCCCGGCGACCGGGCCACGACCGCGTCGACGACGCTGCTCGGGACGGCCGAGCGCACCCGCGCGGGCGACGCGTCGCCCTGGTCGCCGAGCAGGTCGGCGAGCTCGACCACGAGGAACGGGTTGCCGCCGGTGACCTCGGAGACGGCCGAGCGGGTCTGCGGGGTGACCTGGGTGCCCCAGCGCTCCTCCAGCAGGCTGCCGACGGCGGTGGGGAGAGCGGCGCGAGCGGCAGTGAGACGCTGCGGCGATCCGCGAACAGCGCCGCGAGTGCCGGGGACCGGTCCCGGCCGGCACGTCGCGGCTGGCCAGGACGACCAGCACGGGCAGCTCGGCCAGGCGTTCGCGCAGCGAGCCCAGGAAGCGGAGCGACTCGTCGTCGGCCCACTGGAGGTCGTCGGCGACCAGGACGATCGGCCGGTTCGTCGCGAACGCGTCGAGCAGCCAGTACAGGCTGGTGATCAGGTCCGCGGACTCCGTCGTGCCCGTGTGGGTCCCCAGCACGAGCTCCGCCGCCAGGCTCGCGGGTCCCGCCACGATCCTGGCCAGCTCGTCGGCGTCGAGACGGCGCAGCGCGCGGTCGAACTGCCGTCGTACGACGCTGTGCGGCGTCCCCGTCTCCAGCTGCCCGGCCGAGGCGGCCAGCACCTCCCAGCCGCCGGCCCGGGCGTGGTCGGCGAGCGCCTCGCAGAGCGAGGTCTTGCCGGCTCCGGCCTCGCCGGTGATCCGGACCATCCGGCCGTGGCCCGAGGCGGCGTCGGCGAGCAGCTCCGTCAGCCGGTCCAGATGATCGGCTCGCTCGAGGAGCGGGTGACGGCGCGCGTGCATGGCCTGAGCGTAGGGGGCCTCGGCTACCGCATTTGTCGGGGTAGGACCCCGACGCAACCGGGCCTCGGCGCGGCCAGAATTTTCGCACCGAGAGTGAAGGGAGAACCATGAAGTTCCGCGGGAGCGCAGCGGTGGTCGTGTCGGGTCTGGTCCTGGTGGCGGCGGGGTCGGGTGCGGCCTACTCCGCCGGCCTGATCACGGGCAAGCAGATCGCCAAGAACGCGATCACCACCAAGCACGTCAAGGACCACACGCTGCTGATCGGCGACTTCGCCAGCAGCACCAAGGCCAAGCTCAAGGGGGCCACCGGTCCCGCCGGTCCGGCCGGGGCCACGGGGCCTGCCGGCCCCGCGGGTGCGAAGGGGGACACCGGTGCGACGGGTCCGCAGGGGGCCACCGGGGCCACGGGAGCCACGGGGCCGCAGGGTCCCAACGGGGTGCTGGGCTACACCAAGGTCTCGGTGGCCGACACCGCGCCGGGCCTGGGCAGCAAGGACACCTGGGTGGCCTGCCCGTCCGGCAAGGTCGTGCTCACCTGGGGCTTCTCGTCGGGCACCAACCAGTCGGTGCTCGTGGCCACCCCCAAGTTCACCTACGACACCTTCGGACGCCCCAACAACCTGGGCGTGCACGTGGAGAACAGCGGCAGCCAGAACAGCTACACGATCGACCTGATCTGCGCGACGCCGAGCTGATCCCCGGCAATCGTCACGACGTGCGGCCCCGGGTCGGTGGGGTCCCGGTGCCGCACGTCGACGGGTGACTCGCACCGCCGTGGTCGGTGGACGCCTGCCTCGGTCCACGCCATGATGCGAGGACGCCACCCGAGGGAGTGATGGGCGTGACCGACACCGCCACCGTCCAGGACGTCCGAGCCGAGATCGAGGAGGCGGTGGCCCCGAGCATCGCGCACGCCTTCGCGGCGAGCGCCGCGGTGCGCGGCGACGAGCCCTATCTCTCCGACAAGGTGGGCATCGAGGGCCCCGGCTGGCGGACGCTGACCTGGGCCGACGTACGCCGGACCGCGCTCGACGTCGCCGGGGCGCTCGTCGACCTCGGGATC
Source organism: Nocardioides sp. (assembly GCF_041393715.1). GTDB lineage: Bacteria > Actinomycetota > Actinomycetes > Propionibacteriales > Nocardioidaceae > Nocardioides. Next base: position 463,431 of record NZ_JAWKJQ010000002.1, read on the forward strand.
CAACGGGGCGACACGGTGGCGATCATGGCCAGCAACCGGGTCGAGCACACCCTCGCCGACATGGCGACGATGCACGCCGGCGCGGTCGCGATGTCGATCTACAACACGCTCTCGCCCGACCAGGTGGCCTACATCGCCGGCCAGGCACGGCCGACGCTCGCGGTGCTCGAGAACGCCGACCACGTCGCCCGCTGGCGGCAGGTGCTCGAGGCCGACGGTGCCCCGATCGTCGTCGTCCTCGACCCCGAGGCGGCGCCCGAGGGGGCGCTGACCTGGTCGCAGCTGGTCGACCGCGGTCGCGAGGTGCGCGACCGGCACGCGGCCGAGGTCGAGGCCCGGTGGACGGCGCTGACCCACGACGACCCGGCCACGATCCTCTACACCTCCGGCACCACCGGACCGCCGAAGGGTGTCGTGATCGACCAGGGCGCGGTGCTGTTCTCCGCCGAGAGCGGGCTGCGCCGGCTCGGCCTGGCCGAGGACGACAGCATCGCCGTGTCCTACCTGCCCTACGCCCACATCGCCGAGCGGGTGCTGGCGATCTACATCCCGCAGATCGACGGCGTCAACCGGGCCCAGCACCTGCACCTGATCGGCGACCCGCTGCAGCTGGTGCCCGCGCTCGGCGAGGTCCACCCGACCCGGTTCTTCGGCGTGCCCCGCGTCTGGGAGAAGCTGCAGACCGGCGTCGCGGGCCTGTTGGCGATGGAGCCCGACGAGGACAAGAAGCGGGCCGTCCAGGGCGCGATGGCGGTCGGCCTGGAGTACGTCGAGTCGCTCCAGAACGGTCATCAGACCAGCCCCGAGCTGCAGGCGAGGTACGACGCCGCCGACGCGGCCGTGCTCACCCCGATCAAGTCGATGATCGGGCTCGACCAGGTCACCTGGGCGGCCTGCGCGTCGGCGCCGCTGGCGCTGGAGACGGCCCGGTTCGCGGCCGGTCTGGGCCTGTCCGTCTACGACATCTACGGGCTCAGCGAGACGACCGGGGCGATCACCGGCGCCGGCCCCGGCTGCTTCCGGCTGGGCCACGTGGGCCAGGCGCTCCCCGGCATGGAGGTGGTGCTCGCCGACGACGGGGAGGTGCTGTGCCGGGCCCGCGTCAACACCGTCGGCTACCACCACAACCCCGACGCCACCGCCGCGCTGATCGACGCCGCCGGCTGGCTGCACACCGGCGACATCGGCGAGATGGACGACGACGGCTTCCTGCGGATCGTCGACCGCAAGAAGGAGCTGATCATCACCAGCGCCGGCAAGAACATCGCCCCCTCCAACATCGAGGGGCTGCTCAAGGAGAGCCCGCTGGTGGGCCAGGCGCTGGCGTTCGGCGACGGTCGCCCCTACGTCGTCGCCGTGCTCACCCTCGACCCGGAGGTGGCCCCGGTCGTGGCCGCCCAGCTCGGGCTGGAGGGCGACCTGCCCGCTCTGGCCCGCGAGCCGGTCATCCTCGAGCGGGTCGGGGAGGCCGTCGAGGCCGCCAACGCCCGGCTGTCCCGCCCGGAGCAGGTCAAGCGCTGGGAGCTGCTGCCCGCCGAGTGGACCGCCGAGTCGGGCGAGCTCACGCCCACGCTGAAGCTCAAGCGACGGGTCATCCACTCGACCTACGCCGACTCCTTCGAGGGTCTCTACGCCGACGGGGGCGCTCAGGACAGGTAGCGCCGCGCTCCGGCGTACTCCCGGGCGTACGCCGGTGTGTCGACGTCGATGACCTGCACCGGCGTGCCGGTGCGGGGGGAGTGCACCATCCGGCCCTTGCCGACGTACATGGAGACGTGGTGGACCCCGCCGGCGTCGGCATAGAACATCAGGTCGCCCCTGCGGAGCCGATCGACCGGCTGCCCAGCGGTGGACTGCGGGCTCGCGTCGCGGGGGATCCGCACGCCGTGGACGCGATAGACCAGCGAGGTGAGTCCGGAGCAGTCGAACCCGAAGCCGGAGCGGCCCGCCCAGAGGTAGTCGAGCCCCACGAACCCCTTCGCACTGGCGACGACGGACGCCCGGGTGGCCGGCAGGGCCGGGTCGCCCGGGGCGTGCACCGACACCTGGGTCGCGCGCACCCGGCGGACGGCGCCGCGCGGCATCGTCACCCGCACCCAGCTGCCCGTGCTGCCGACCACGGGCATCCGCGTCCCGAAGCTGACCCGCAGCACCCGGGCGCCGCCCGCCGTGTCCTCGCGCAGCCAGGCCAACCGGCTCACGACGGTGGCCGTCGTGGTGCCCGCGGCCGGGGGAGTGGCGGTGAGCTGGCGCCGCGGTACCCAGCCGGGGTAGCCGCGCGCGTCGGTCGGCGTCGGCTGGTCGGGCACCACGACCTTGGCCCAGCGCGGGCGCAGCCTGACGACCCGCACCCGGTCGCCGAGCAAGGCCTGGGTGTCGGCCCGGCCGTTGAGGCCGCGGCGCTGGGCGAGCGACATCCCGGCCAGCCACTCCGGGATCCGCGCCGGGCTCGCCAGCGCCGGGCGGTCACCCGACGCCGGTGCCGTCGGTGACCGCCAGAGGGTGGCGACCGAGACCGCGACCCAGGCGTTCCGGTTCTTGGTCGAGGGCCGCGCGGCCGCGCCGCGCGAGGGCGCGCCGGCCGACGCGGTCACTCCGGCGCTCGGCGCTTGCCTCGCGGGTGCGGTGCCTGGCGACCCGACCTGGCAGGCGGCGGCGAGGATCGTCGCGGTCACCAGACTCAGCCGCGGTCTCATGCCTCCAGTGTCGCTCAGGTCGAGGCCGCCAGCAGCCACACGGGTCGGGTGGCCTGCGCCAGCGCACCGGGTCCGGCGGCACGTCGACGGCGTACTGCTTCAGCACCTCCAGCGGCACCAGGCGGAGCACCATCTCGTTGGTGGAGGCGAGCACGACGTGGGAGGCGGCGCCGTCGGCGTGGGCGCGGGCCCAGTTGTGGGCGGTGACGCACCAGCGGTCGCCCGGCACCAGGCCGGGGAAGCCGTACTCCGGGCGTGGCGTGGACAGGTCGTTGCCGATGCTGCGCTGGTGGTCGAGGAACTCGGGCGTCACCACCGCGCAGATCGTGTGCATGACCCGTTCGTCGCCCTGGGTGTGGCAGCAGCCGTCACGGAAGAAGCCGGTCAGCGGCTCGGTGCCGCACGGCTCCAGCTCGCCGCCGAGGACGTTGCGCTCGCTCATGACCGGTCACCCTTCACCAGGTTGGTCTCGGGGTCGGGGTCGGGCGCGTGGAGGGACGCGTCGAGCTCGTCCTCGAGGTGGAGCTGCAGCGCCTCGCGCAGCATCGGCGCGAAGTCGTCGGCGCCGTCCTCGTCGGGATAGCTGAGGTACTTCCCGTGCGCCACGCCGGGGATCAACCGCCCGGGCTTGTTGCCGAGCACCGCGCGGTCGCGGATGCCGGTGCCGAACAGCGGCCGCAGCGGGCCGCCGAACCAGTCGCCGAAGAAGCCGTAGCGCACCGGGTAGAACAGGTTGGTCCAGCGGACCACGGCGTACGGCGCGCTGTGGGTGAGCACCCGCCGCCCGCGGTTGTCCCAGGTGTACCTCCCGACACCGAGGTCCTTGCCCTCGACGATCTGCGACCCACGCCGCGGCGGACAGGTCGGGAACTGCGCGATGCGCTTCGCGGCGTCGAACTCCTTGCGGTTCTTGGTGTAGAGCAGGTCGGCGAAGTACATCGGCGTGCCGAAGGTGACCAGGTCGGTCACCAGCCACGGGTTGCCGCGCGACCGCAGGCTCTGCCAGAGCGCGAACTGGGCGTCCTGGTAGGCGTCGAGCGCCGCCGGGTCGACCTCCGCGTCGGTGCGCTTGTCGAAGAGCACCTCAGCGGCGTCCTCGAGCGCGTCGGCCTCCGGCCACCTCGCCGCCTTGGCGTCGGAGACCGGCCCCTCGTGCAGGTTGCACAGGTCGGGCCAGAGGTAGGCGAGCGCGTCGTAGGCGATGTAGGCGCCGAGGCTGTGCGCGGCGATCACCACCCGGTGGTAGCGCCCCTTGTCGTGCAGCCCGCGGAGCAGCTCGATCATCCCCGCGCGGACGTCGCGGCGCACGGCGTAGGACCGCGGCGAGGTGTCGAGATAGCGCACCACGTCGACGAACGTCTTGGTGACGGTGTTGCCCAGCAGGTGCAGCACCCGCACCGCCAGCACGGCCACCAGGCCCTCGCCGACGACCAGGGCGGTCAGCCCGGCCACGCTCCACTCCAGCGTCCGCACGCTGGTCACGGCGAGCACCACGAACCCGACGATGAGCCCCCAGATCAGCACCCAGGCGCCGCGCAGCCCGGCCGGCGCGGTCCACGGCGGGCGGACCAGCAGCCGGAGCGTGGTGCGGAGCATGTCGGTGAGCTTGTTGCCGGTCATCTTGTAGGACCAGTGGTACTCGAAGAACTCCGTCTGGCCGTAGATCACGCCGTGCCGCGAGGCCACCCGCGGCGCCAGGCAGCGGCGCGCCTCGAACGAGTCGGTGATCCCCTCGGGCCGCGAGTAGTACTTCCGCTGCCCGGACACCTTCGGCAGCGCCGACCTCACGAAGCGGTGCAGCGTCTCCAGCGGCAGCTGCTCGCCCATCCCGTGCACCACCACCACGGCGGTACGCCGGATGGCGGGATGCTCCTCGTTCTCCTCGCGCGCGGTCACCCGCCCACCGTGGCGGTTGGGTGCGCGGGTGGCAAGCGGGCCGCCACGTCCGCGCGGGGCGTGTCGCCCGGATCGGCCCGGGCGACCGCTCCGACATAGTCTGAGTCCGCGCAGCGGCCGCGTCCCCGAGGCCGCCCGGGGAAAGGGGCCGGTGGTGGGTCGGTTCGGTGCGGGTGCCCGAGGCCGGCTGCGTGCTGCGCTGGTGGCCGGCCTGGCCGTCGGTCTGCTGGCCGCGATGCCGATCCTCGGTACGACGACCGCCCCGGGCGCGTCGGCCGCGTCGGCCGCGGAGGTCGCCCCGGCGGCGCAGCCCAACGTGGTGGTGTTCCTGCTCGACGACGCGGCGGCCGCCGACCAGCGCTATCTCACGGGGGTCCGCCAGGCACTGGGGTCGGAGGGCCTGACCTTCACCCAGGCGATCGCGCAGAACCCGCTGTGCTGTCCGGCGCGCGCCCAGCTGATGACCGGCCAGCTCAGCCACAACAACGGCGTCCTCACCAACAACGGCGCCTATGGCGGCATCACCTCGATGGTGGAGCCGGACAACACGATCGGCGCCTGGATGCACGACGCCGGCTATCAGACGTCGTTCACCGGCAAGTACATCAACGGCTATCCCCTCAACACCGACCTGTTCGGCCCCGACGGCATCCCGACCGGGTGGGACCACTGGGACGCGTCCCTGCGCGGCGCGACCAACTACTGGCACTACGCGACGTTCGCCGACTGCCCCACGGTCGGTGACACCGCCTGTCAGGACGCGGCCTACGCGCAGCGGCGCTACACGACCACCACCGAGAAGACCAAGACGCTGGCGCTGATCGACGAGCTCCACCAGGTCGACGCGCCGTTCTTCCTCTTCACCTCCTGGACCGCGCCGCACAAGGACGACCTCGGCCCCTTCGGCACGAACAAGTACCCCAAGGCGCCGCCGCGCTACCGCCGCCCCTCGGACGCCAAGGACTTCGACCGGCTGATCGCCAGCAAGCCGTCGTTCAACGAGCCGGACACCTCCGACAAGACCCCCGACCTCCGCAACAAGCCGCGCGCGAAGATCGCGAAGGACGCGAAGCCCAACTACGTCGGCCGGGTGCGGGCGCTGCGGGCCGCCGACGAGGCGATCACCGAGATCGTCGACCACCTCAAGGAGATCGGCGAGTTCGACAACACGCTGGTCGTCTTCACCTCCGACAACGGGTTCCTCAACGGCGAGCACCGGCTGCTCTACAAGAAGTGGGAGTTCACCGAGTCGCTGGACATCCCGCTGATCCTGTCGTGGCCCGACGGCGGCATCCCGGTGGGCAGGTCGGACCGGAGCGCGACCCTGGTCGACGTACCGGCCACGATCCTCGCGGCCTCGGGCGCGACGTCGCAGCGCTCGTCGGTCGACGGCGTCTCGCTCCTCGACACCCTGCCGACCACGGTGCAGCGCTATGACCCGACGCCGCTGCTGATCGGGTCGGGCCGGGAGTATGCCAAGCCCGAGGACCCGGGCTGGTCCTACCAGGGCCTCCAGTGGGGCCCCTACATCTGGACCCGTCACTGGGGCGCTGGCGGCAGGTGGACCGCCCAGCAGTTCTACGACCTCCAGGACGACCCCTACCAGCTGCGCAGCCGCGCCCAGAGCCCGTGGTACCGCAAGAACATCATCCGCACGATGCGGGAGTACTACGTCGCGCTGAAGGCGTGCGCCGGCCCCGAGCAGTGCGTGCCGCCGGACCGCGCGCCGATCCGCGCCTTCGACCCCGACAAGGACGGCCTCTGGTCGTGGTACGAGCGGAACGTCTACGACACCGACCCCCGCGACCCCGACACCGACGGCGACGGGTTCATCGACGGCAAGGACAAGCACCCGCTCGACCCTGCCCGACACTGAGCCCCGCACCGACGAGCCGCTCGCGGCGCAACCGCTCGGACAGACAATCGGACCACGGAGGGCAAGGGTCCCGCTCGAGGCAGGTCGCTGGTCGCGCCATTGTCTGTCCGAGTGGTTGCCAGCCGCCTTCGGTGGGCCGTGAGTCAGCTGGCCGTGATGACCCTCCAGCGGTCGACCATGGCTCGGCGCCTCCTGATGGCGTTGGCGTCCGGGGTCGCAGTCCTCACGCTGCTCTTCCTGCTGTCGGGCCTGGTGTTCTACGGGGACGAGGTGGGCGTCACCCTGACGATGATCCTCGGGGTCGTGGCGCCCGGGCTGGTGGTCGCGCTCCTGGCCTCGGGCCGCGACTGGTACGCCGACGTACCCCGGCGCAGTCGCTAGCCCGACCGGTTCCCCTCCAGACGTTCGCCCTTCCGGCGGAGGCCCCGGGTCTCCGGCACGCGTGAGTGGGCCGCCTCCGTATCACGCGCTCGCGTGACGACTCCTCCTTGTCATCACCTGGTCATCACCAGCGGAACGCGATCCGGGAGGGAACCCATGAGTCTCACCGAAGCACGCGAGGTCTTCGTCGCCGTCGAGGAGACGGCGCTCAACGACCTCATCACGGCGGTGTGCGCCACCCGGCCACACCTCCTGCACTACGGGTCGCCGGCCTTCGTGACGGCGTCCAGCACCTCGGCCACGCAGATGGCACCGATCCCGTTCCCCGGGTCGCCGGGGCTGCAGTGGTCGGTGGAGCTGACGATCCCGCGACTCGACCTCTTCAAGGAGGACATGCCGCTGCCGCCCGAGCTGAGCCTCGGACCGGGGCAGTTCAGCCTGGCGACGGAGGTCCGTCTCTGCGTCGACTGCGCCGGGGGGCGCGAGAAGCCCCAGGACGACCCCGACGGTCACGACCATGACCCCAAGGAGCCGCGGGACCCGAGGGACCAGTGGCCTGACGACCGCGACGACTGGGGCAAGGCGCGCCACCCGGTGTGCTGCCGGCTCGGCGTGTATGCCGTCGGCCACCTGGTCAGCACCTGGGTCGGCGGAGAGCGGGCGATCGGCTTCGCCCTCGACGACCTCGAGCTGGTCGACGTCGAGCCGAACGCGCTCGAGTCCGTGCTCGAGTGCCTGCTCGCGATGATCCTGCGCTCGGTGCTGGCCACCCTGTCGCTCCCCGTGTCGGCACTGCAGCTCGACGCGTTCACCCTCACCCCCACCGAGGGGCCCCTCATCGACGTCAACCGGGTCCTCGCCCGCGGCGACTTCTAGGAGAGAGTCATGTCAGAGATCGTTGCCGCCATCGACGAAGGCGCGGCCCAGCAGCTGTTCGACTTCGAGGTCGCCTCACTCGGCACCATGGCCACCAGCGGCGCCTCGTCGCTCGGCCCCTTCGCCGTGACGTACGCCGTCACCGGCATGCTGTCCAACGGCACCATCGACCTCATCGCGCCGGGAACGGTGCGGGTCGCCGACCTCCGCCTGGACTGGCACATCGACCTGAGCTTCCAGCTCGACATCGGGGACTTCATCCCCGACATCCACATCCCGCAGATCTGCGTCCACATCCCGTGCGTGGGCGACGTCTGCACCCCGAAGATCGACATCGTCTGGCCGACCGTGAGCGTCCCGGTGTCCTTCGGCGACTTCGTGAAGACCACCGTCGACCTCGGCGTCGCGATCAGCCTGGTCGCGGCCATCTGGAAGGTCGAGGGCGTCGTCCAGGGTGTGCCGAACCTCCAGTTCGGCGTCGCCACCGCGGCCCTGCTGACCGCCATCGGGCTCGCCGTCGCGGCGGCGGTCGGCTGGGTGCCCCTGATCGGGCCGTTCGTCGCCGTCCTCGTGGCGGCCGTCCTGGCCGCGGTCGGCATCGCGGGGCTGACCGGCCTGCTCGGGCCGATCCTCACCCCGTTCATCTCGGGGACCCGCTTCCCGATCACCGAGGTGCCCGCCCACTTCCAGGTGCTGCCCTCGGCCGGGCCGTTCGACCCCGCGGTCTTCGTGACGGTCGACAGCCTCGGCGCCGAGGTCCAGCACAACCCACCCGAGGACGAGCTCGTCGTCCTCGCCGACATCTCGGCCTGAGGAGCGCCACCATGACGGAGAACCTGGACAGCCGCGCGCTGCGCAACACCGACTGCTACGCCCAGCGCTTCATGAAGCCCGGCCTCTACCCCTACGCGCTGGTCCCGGCCGGCGGCGCCGGCGGCAACGGCGAGCACCCCTACGTCGTCGAGGTCGTCGAGAAGTCCGGCCGCGAGGACCGTGACATGCACCAGACCAGCGTGTCGGTCCGCTTCGTCAAGGAGCGGCACGGCGAGTGCTGCGACGAGCGCTACTCCGACCCCGGCCGGTTCGTGCCCGACCAGGAGCGCGTCACCGTCGAGGCGGGCGACATGGTCGTGTGGAACTCACCCGACGCCGCCACCCGGCCGTTCGCCGTCGAGGGGCAGAAGGAGTTCTTCGGCAGCACCGCCCTCACCAACGAGTGCGGCTACACCCACGTGTTCACCACCCCCGGCGAGCACACCTACGTCGACGCCCTCGGCTCCGGACTCAAGGGCGTGGTCCGGGTGGCCGACCCCCAGGTGAAGGACCGCGACGGCCTGCGGGCCTGGCAGTCCCGGCTGGGGGAGGGGACCCTGGTGATGATCAACGAGGGCCGGCCCGAGCCGGCCGAGGTCGACATCATGCTGGGGCAGACCGTGTTCTTCGCGGTGGTCACCGGCCCCGGCGTGACGATCACCGCGGCAGGGCTGCACTCCTGAGGCCGCCGGCCGGCGCCGCCACGGCGGCGGTCGGCAGCCCGGGGCGCACGGAGCTGCCGGCAGCCGCCCGTGAGTCAGCCTGGGCAAGGTAAAGCCTGTCCACAGATTGACGTGACCCCCTGTTGCTGGATGCGTGGGTTCGCCTAGGTTCGCGGTCAACACCTTCGTTCGGGGGAGGTCTGGATGACGGCGGTCGCTGACGCTCACGGGGAGCTCGTGGAGGCGCTGGACGCGCGGGTGCGCGCCGTCGTACGACGCGAGGGTGTGGACCCGCAGGCCGACGCCGCGCAGGTACGCCGGATCGCCGAGGCCGCCGTGCGCGAGCACGACGAGCGGTCGCTGACCGGGGCGGTGCTGCCGGTGCCAGACCCGGCGGCGATGGTGGCCGAGCTGGTGGCGCGGGTGTCGGGGTTCGGGCCGCTGCAGGAGTTCCTCGACGACCCGACCGTCGAGGAGATCTGGATCAACGACCCCACCCGGGTGTTCGTGGCGCGCCACGGGCGGCACGTGCTGACCAACCTGATGCTGACCTCGGCGCAGGTGACCGAGCTGGTCGAGCGGATGCTGAAGTCGACAGCCGGCGGATCGACATCAGTCAGCCGTTCGTCGACCGATGCTGCCCGACGGCAACCGGCTGCACGTGGTGCTCGAGGGCATCAGTCGCGGGTTCTCGGCGGTGAACATCCGGAAGTTCGTGCTCAAGGCGGCGCGGCTGTCCGACCTGGTCGAACTGGGCAGCCTCACGCCTCCGGCGGCGGCGTTCCTGGACGCCGCGGTGCGCGCGGGGCTCAACATCCTCGTCGCGGGCGGAACTCAAGCCGGCAAGACCACGATGCTCAACTGCCTGGCCGCGGCGATCCCCGGAGGGGACCGGGTGGTCAGTGCGGAGGAGGTCTTCGAGCTCAGGTTCCCACACCCCGACTGGGTGGCCATGCAGACCAGGCAGGCCGGACTGGAGGGCACCGGCGAGGTGCGGCTGCGCGAGCTGGTCAAGGAGTCGCTGCGCATGCGCCCGAGCCGGGTCATCGTGGGCGAGGTCAGGGCCGAGGAGTGCCTCGACCTGCTGCTGGCGCTCAACGCCGGGCTCCCGGGCATGTGCACCATCCACGCCAACAGCGCGCGCGAGGCGCTGGTCAAGATGTGTACGCTTCCGCTGCTGGCGGGCGAGAACATCTCGGCGCGGTTCGTGGTGCCGACCGTGGCCGCCTCGGTCGACCTGGTGGTCCACCTCGGGATCGACACCGCGGGCGCCCGTCGGGTCAACGAGATCGTGGCGGTCCCCGGGCGGGTCGAGCACGACATCATCGAGACCGAGCCGGTCTTCGAGACCGTCGACGGTGCCTTGGTGCGGGCCGGCGGGATGCCGCCGCGCGCCGACCGGTTCGCCCGGGTCGGCGTCGACCTGCCGGCGCTGTTGGGGGCCGCCCCGTGATGGGTGCGATCGTCGGGCTCGGCCTCGGCTGCGGGCTGCTGCTGATCTGGTCGGCGTTCGCGCTGCCGCGCCAGTCCCGCGTCGGCGGACCCCGGGAGGGCCGGCTGGCCAGGCTGCTCACCCAGGCCGGGGTGTCCTCGGTGACGCCGCGAAGCCTGGTGGTCCTGTGCGGGGCGCTCGCGGTCGTGGTGGGCGGGGCGATCCAGCTGCTGTCCAGGACGCCGACCGTCGCTCTGGTGTTCGCGGTGATGGCGGGCTACCTGCCGGTCGCTCTGCTGCGGTCGCGGGCGCGCCGGCGGCTGCGGGAGTTCGCCGAGGTCTGGCCCGAGGCGGTCGACAACCTGGCCTCCGCGGTCCGTGCGGGGCTCTCGCTGCCTGACGCGCTGGCGGGTTTGTCGGTCCGCGGCCCCGAGCCGCTGCGGCCGGCGTTCGAGCGGTTCGCGGTCGACTACCAGGTGACCGGCCGCTTCGGCGACAGCCTCGACCGGCTCAAGGCCCAGCTGGCGGACCCGGTCGGCGACCGCGTGGTCGAGGGGCTGCGGGTCGCCCGCGAGGTGGGCGGTGGCCAGCTCGGGCGGCTGCTCCGCAACCTGTCGGGCTACCTCCGCGACGACCTGCGCACCCGATCGGAGATGGAGTCGCGACAGTCCTGGACCATCAACGGCGCCCGGCTCGCGGTCGCGGCACCGTGGCTCGTGCTGCTGATGCTGTCGGCGCAGGGCGAGGTGATCCAGCGCTACGCCAGCCCGGTCGGGTTCGCGATCCTGGTCGGCGGCGCGCTGCTGTGCCTCGTGGCCTACCGGCTGATGATGTGGATCGGGCGGCTGCCCACCGAGCGGCGGATCCTCTCGTGAGCGCGGCGGTCTGGGGCGGGGTGCTGGGAGCCACGGCAGCCGGCGGGGCCTGGCTGGCGGCGTCTCGGGTGGCCGCCGTACGCCGGCCGCAGCTGGCCTCGAGGGTGATGCCGTTCCTCCGCGACCTGCCGCAGCCCGACGGACTCCGCGCGGCCACGCCCGCGGCCGGAACGACCAACCCGCTCGCCGCCGTCTTCGGCCCGAGCCTGCAACGCGCCGCCGCCGGTGTGGAGCGGGTGCTCGGCGGGTCGACCTCGGTGCGCCGCCGCCTCGAGCGCGCCGGCCTGGACCGCAGCGTGCACGACTTCAGGGTCCAGCAGGTGGTGTGGGGGCTGGTGGCCCTGATCGGGGCGGCGGTGATCGGCGTGGTGCGCTCGATCGCCGACCCAGGCGCGGTGGTCACGTCCCTGGTCCTCTGCGGCCTGGCGTTCGTCGGAGGGGTGGTCGCGTGCGACAACCGGCTGACCAGCCTGGTCACCCGCCGTGAGCGAGAGATCCTGCTGGAGTTCCCGGTGCTCGCCGAGCTGCTGGCGCTCGCGGTGGCGGCAGGGGAGGGGCCGGTGGCCGCGCTCGACCGCGTGGTCCGCCGCAGTGGTGGCGAGCTGTCGCGCGAGCTGGCGACCGTGCTCGCCGCGATCCGCACCGGTGAGCCGGTCAGCTCCGCCTTCGACCGGCTGGCCTCGCGCACCGGCGTCCCTCTGGTCGCGCGGTTCGCCGACGGCATCTCGGTCGCGGTCGAGCGGGGCACCCCACTGGCCGACGTGCTGCACGCGCAGGCGGCCGACGTCCGCGAGGCCGGCCGCCGCGAGCTGATCGAGTCCGCCGCGCGGCGGGAGGTCCTGATGATGGTCCCGGTGGTCTTCGTGATCCTGCCGGTCACCGTCCTGTTCGCGTTCTGGCCCGGCGTGGTCGGGCTCAGCCTGACCACACCATGAAGGAGACGAGGGAGACGATGAGACGAACGCAGGTGGTGCTCTATCTCTGGCTGACCGCGCCCCGACGGCGTGACGAGCGCGGCGACGTGCCGGGGTGGGTGCTGGTGACGGTGATGACCGCGGGGCTGGTGGCGCTGCTCTACGCCATCGCCGGCGACCGGCTCACCGCGCTGCTCAAAGAGGCGCTCAGCGGCGTGAGCTGATGGCGATCCGGGAGGCGCGCCGAGGAGGCCGTCGCCGCAGCCAGCGCGGGTCGGCAGTGGTCGACTTCGTGCTGGTGATGCTCGTGCTGGTGCCGCTGTTCCTCGGGATCATGCAGGTGGCGCTGGTGCTCCATGTCCGCAACACGCTGGTCTCGGCGGCCAGCGAGGGAGCGAGGTACGGCGCCACGGCGGACCGCGGGCCGGCCGATGCCGAGGCCAAGACCCGCGAGCAGATCCTGACCGCGCTGTCCCCGCGCTACGCCCAGCACGTGGTCGCGCGACCCGCCTCGGTCGGTGGCGCCCCCGGCATGGAGGTGCGCGTCGAGGCCGACGTACCGGCGCTGGGGCTGGGTGCGTTCGCCGTCCATCTCAGCGTGGCCGGCCACGCGGTCGAGGAGGCGCCGTGAGGCGGCTCCTCCTTGCAGCGCGTCGTCGCGACGAGGCCGGGTCGGCGCTCGTGGAGCTGGTCTGGCTCGGCATCCTGCTGCTGGTGCCGGTGGTGTGGATCGTGCTGTCGGTCTTCCAGGTGCAGCGCGGTGCGTTCGCCACGACCGGCGCGGCGCGGGCGGCCGGACGGGCCTACGCGCTGGCACCCGACGACGCGACCGGGCGGGAGCGCGCGATGGCCGCGGCCCGGCAGGCGTACGCCGACCAGGGCATCGACGGCGCCCCCGTCGAGCTGACGATCAGCTGCACGCCCTACCCCGCCTCCTGCCACTCGGGCGGCTCCGTCGTCACCGTGGTGGTGCGCAGCCGTGTCGACCTGCCCCTGCTGCCCGACGTGCTCGGCAGCGGCTCGCCGAGCTTCCGGCTCGACGCGACGCACCGGGTGCCGATCGGCCGCTACGTCGAGGTGGACGCCGGTGGCTGAGCGGCGGCGTCGCGACGAGCGCGGCAGCACGATGGTGATGATCATCGGCTTCGCCGCGGTGCTGCTGATGCTGACCGCGGTGGTGGTCGACGCGTCGGCGGCCTATCTCGAGCGGCAGGGCCTGGACAACCTCGCCGACGGCGCGGCGCTGGCCGGCGCGGACGCCGGCGCCTCGGGGGAGGACGTCTACACCACCGGTGTCGACGAGGAGCGGCTGCGGCTCTTCGCCGACTCGGCCCGCGCCGGGGTCGACGACTACCTGGCCCGCTCCGGTGCGTACGCCGACCACCCCGGGCTGCGGGTCGCGGTGAGCGTCGACCCGGCCGCCCGGTCGGTGACGGTGCGGCTGCGCGCTCCGCTGACGCTCCCGCTGCACGTCCCCGGCTCTCCCGAGCGCGCCGTCATCGGCGCCACCGGTTCGGCGGTCGTCAGCCCCCAGCGCTGATCCGAGCAACCACTCGGACAGACAATCCGGCCCGCAGCGGGCGGCGGCCGCGCTCGGGACAGGCCACGGAACGGGCGATTGTCTGTCCGAGTGGTTGCCGGGCGCCCAAAACCGCCCACGAAAACCTGTAAGCCTCGGCCGTCTCGCTGCTCCTACCTGGGCAAGCACCCCGTGCGACCACCCGGAAGGGGACCGATGTGCACTCCCTCGCGCCACGACACCACGCGAGCCCCGAGCCTAGGATGTCTCGATGACCGCGGCCGGTGGGGCGTCCGACGCTCAGCTGGTGATCTGCGTCCTCGACGGCGACCGCGAGGCGTTCGCGGAGGTCTACGAGCGCTACTCCGACCGGCTCTTCGACTTCGCGGTCGGCATGCTGCGCAACCGGGAGGACGCCGCGGACGCGGTGGCCGACTCGTTCGTCACGATGGCCGAGCGGCTCGAGCAGCTGCGCGACCCCAGCCGGCTGCGGCCGTGGCTGTACGCCGTCGTGCGGCGTGAGTGCCTGCGCCGCCTGAAGGCCCGTCAACGGGTGGCGTTCGGCGACGACGACCAGCTCGCGGCGGTGCCCGACCAGGGCGCCGGACCCGACGAGCAGGCCGAGTCGGCGGCGATGCGCGAGCTGGTGTGGGCGGCGGCCGAGGGGCTCAACGAGCGCGACCGGGCGGTGCTCGACCTGCACCTGCGGCACGGCCTGGAGGGTCAGGAGCTCGCCGACGCCATGGAGATCAGCGCCGGCAACGCCTACACCAGCCTCAACCGGCTCAAGGGCCAGCTCGAGCGGGCCCTCGGCGCGCTGCTGGTCGCCCGGCAGGGCAGCGCCGACTGCGCGGCGCTGGCCGACGTGCTGCAGGGCTGGGACGGCACCTTCTCGGTGCTGATGCGCAAGCGGGTCGCCCGGCACATCGACCAGTGCCTGGTCTGCGACGAGCGCCGGGTCGCCCTCGCACCGCTGTCGCTGGTGGCCGGCGTACCGATCCTGCTGGCGCCCAGCTCGCTGCGCGACCGGGTGCTCGGCGACTCCCGGCTGGTGTCCTTCCTGACCGACGAGCCGCCGGCCGAGCAGCAGCCCGCCGCCCAGCCCCGCGACGCCCACATCGAGACCCCCGTCGACCCGGTGCCGACCGAGGCCGGGGCCGCGCCGGTCGTCGCGGCCGACCGGAGGCGGCGGCTGGCGGGATGGCTGTCGCTGGTGGCCGCGCTGCTCGCGATCGCGACGTTGGTGGGGGCCTCCCTGCTCCAGCGCGAGCCCACCGAGGTCGCCCAGCTCGACGCCGGGCTCGGCGAGTCGCCGTCCGCGCAGGCGGCGCCGCCCGTCGACCCGTCGTTGCTGCCCAGCCCCGACCCGCTGACACCCGGGCCGACGACCGCACCGCCCACACCGGTGCAGCCGCCACCCACCACGGTCGCGCCGCCGACCAGCGCGCCGCCGTCGTCGGCACCACCCGCGCCGGCCGGCTTCATCGCCGTGACCCCGTCGCTGCTCGACCTCGGCGACGTCGCCCGGGCCGGTGACGTGACGCTGACCAACACCGGCACGGTGCCGGTCGACTACACGATCACGCCCGGCGCCGCCTGGGTGCTGCCCCGGGCCGGCGGCTCGTTGGCGCCGAAGGAGTCGACGGTCGTGTCGATCTTCATCGACCGCAACGCCCTGCAGGTCGGCACCTCGGAGACGACCGTGACCGTGGCCTGGGCGACCGGCGCCTCGTCGTTCACGGTGCGGGCGACCAAGGTGGCGCCGAGCAACGGCCCCTCGATCGCGGTGCCCTAGCGAAACCTGTAAGACCGGGGCCCCGCCGCGCTCCCACCGGTGACAAGTCACCGACCAGAGGAGCACGTCATGCGTCGTGTCATCCAGCTCGCCGTCCTCGCCGTCGCGGTCATCATCGCGGCCGCGGGGGCCCTGATCGCCCTCCAGCTGCCGCACGCCGACTCCGGACCGGCGGCGCCCGCGGGCGGCGTACCCACCGCCGACGCGCGGCCCGACCGCAGCGCCCGGACCGTCCGGATCGGCACGCCCACCCGTGTCGTGATCCCGGCGATCGACGTCGACGAGTCGCTGACCGGCCTCGGCCTGCAGGCCGACGGCGCCATGGAGATGCCGGCGTTCGGCTCCGCCGGGTGGTACGACGAGGGGCCGCGGCCCGGCGCCGCCGGCGGCGCGGTCGTGGTCGCGCACGTGCGCGGGCCGGCCGGGCCCGATGTCTTCTGGGACCTGCACACCCTCCAGCCGGGCGACCGGGTCGTCGTCCACGGCAGCCGCGCGCGGGTGCGCTTCGTCGTGGTGTCGAGCGAGACCGTCGCCAAGGAGCAGCTGCCCTATGACCGGATC
>NZ_JAWKJQ010000003.1:0-362429 GCF_041393715.1 Nocardioides sp.
TCGCCGGACCCCCGGTCGGCGCGGCGCTGTTCGCGGCCGGGCTGGCGTGGCCGTTCGCCGCGCAGTCGGTGCTGATGGTGTTCGGGGTGGTGCTGATCTCGCGGATGCGACTGCCCGCGCACGGCCTGGCCCGCACCGAGCGCTCTCACGTCCGCGCCGACATCGCGGAGGGGCTGCGCTGGCTGTGGCGGCACCCGCCGGTGCGGACCCTGGCGCTCACCATCGTCAGCTTCAACGTCACCTGGGGCGCGGCCTGGTCGGTGCTCGTGCTCTATGCGACCGTGCACCTCGGCATGTCGGAGGTGGGGTTCGGGCTGCTGACCACGGCCATCGCGATCGGCGGGCTGGTCGGCACGGCGAGCTACGGCTGGCTCGAGCGCCGGGTCGAGCTGGGCACCCTGATGCGGGTGTGCCTGACCCTGGAGGTGGCGACGCATCTCGCGCTGGCCGTGGCACCCGCGCCCTGGGTGGCGATGGTGATCATGGTCGTCTTCGGGGCCTACGCCTTCGTCTGGGGGACGCTGTCCAGCGCCGTCCGGCAGCGCGCCGTACCCATGGCCTTCCAGGGGCGGGTGACCAGCGTCTACAACGTCGGCGTCTTCGGCGGGATGGTGGTCGGCAGCGCCCTGGGCGGGCTGATCGCGCGGCACTTCGGCGTGACCGCGCCGTTCTGGTTCGCCGGCGTCGGCTCGGCGCTCATCCTGGCGCTGATCTGGCGCCAGCTCCCGCAGATCGCCCACGCCGAGGAGCCGGTGGGGGAGCCGGCGTGACGTGGTTGGAGGTTCACATGATGAACCTCCACCGCCCTCAGCCCCGGTAGACCGAGACCGCCCAGTCGGCGCCGTCGTGCCAGGCGTCCAGCTGCCAGGTGGCGAAGCGGTGCTCGCGGGTCCAGCCGACCGACGCGGCGTCGCGGTCGAGGTCGTCGTGGGTGTACGCCGCGCCGGTGCGGAAGCCGAAGACCGCGCGGCCACCGGGGCGCAGCACCCTCGCCACCGCGTCGAGGACCCGGCACTCGGTGCCCTCGGCGACGAAGAGCATCACGTTGCCGGCGGCCACCACCACGTCGTAGTCCGCCGGCAGCCCGACCGACTCCAGCCGCGCCGGCGAGAGGCCGCACAGGTCGACGGTGGCCAGCGGAAGGTCGGGGTAGAAGCCGCGACCCGCCTCGACCAGCACGGGGTCCGCATCGACGCCGGCCGCCCGGTGACCCCAGCGGGCCAGCGCCGCGGCGACCCGACCCACCCCGCAGCCGGCATCGAGCACGGTCGCCCCTCGCGGCAGCATCGCGTGCACGAACCGCGCCTCGCCGTCGACGTCGTCGCCGCGAGCCTCGAGCCCGCGGAAGTACTGCGCGTAGCCGGCCCGTTCGTCGGGTGTCCGCTCCGCGAACCACCGGGGCTGCGGCGCGGTCTCCCCCTCACGATCGCCCGCCGGGGTGCTGCCCTCGCTCACGCCCGAATGGTTGCATGGCCCCATGACGACGACCACGCACGCCCTCGAGGAGCTCCGGAGCAGCCTCCCCTCGGGCGTGGTGCTGACCGAGCCCGACGCGATGGAGAAGTACCGCCACGACTGGTCGCGCAACCCGCCCGCCGGGATGCCGCTCGCGGTCGTCCGCGCCGAGAACGCCGCGCAGGTGCAGGCGGCGGTCCGCTGGGCGGCCGCCCACGGGGTCCCGGTCGTGCCCCGCGGCGCCGGCTCCGGTCTCTCCGGCGGCTCCAACGCGGTCGACGGCTGCCTGACCCTCTCCCTGGAGCGGATGAACGCCGTCGAGATCGACACCGCGACCCGGGTCGCGGTCGTGGAGCCCGGCGCGTTCAACCTCGAGGTGAAGCGGGCGGCGGCCGAGCACGGGCTGTTCTATCCGCCCGACCCGTCGTCGTACGAGATCTGCTCGATCGGCGGCAACGTCGCGACCAACGCCGGCGGCCTGTGCTGCGTGAAGTACGGCGTCACCACCGACTACGTCCTCGGCATCGACGTGGTGCTGGCCGACGGGACACTGGTCACCCTCGGCGGCAAGCGGATCAAGGACGTGGCGGGTCTGTCGCTGCTCAAGCTGTTCGTGGGCAGCGAGGGCACCCTCGGGATCGTCACCCGGGCGATCCTGCGGCTGGTGCCGGCGCCCGGGCCGACCTCCACGCTGGTCGCGACGTTCCCCACCGTGGCGGCGGCCGCGGCGGCCGTGGTCGCGGTCGGGCGGCAGATCCGACCCTCGATGATGGAGCTGATGGACCGCGCGTCGGTCAACGCCGTCGAGGACTTCAGGCCGATGGGCCTCGACCGCGACGCCGGTGCGCTGCTGGTGGCGCAGTCCGACGCCCCGGGCGCCGCGCGGGTCGAGGAGGCGGCCCTGATGGAACAGGCGTTCCTCGATGCCGGCGCCACGGGAGTGTTCCTCACCGACGACCCCGAGGAGGGCGAGATGTTCGTCGCGGCACGGCGGATGTCGTTCCACGCGATCGAGGCCCGTGGCTCGATCCTGCTGGAGGACGTCGGTGCGCCGGTGCCGCTGCTGCCCGAGCTGTTGGCCGAGGTCGCCGCGATCGCCGAGCGACACGGCGTCGAGATCCCGACCGTGGCCCACGCCGGCGACGGCAACACCCACCCGATCGTGGTCTACGACGCCGCCGACGCAGACTCGACCGCCCGGGCCCGCGCGGCCTTCGACGACGTGATGGCCGCCGCGATCGCGCTGGGCGGCACCATCACCGGTGAGCACGGCGTGGGGCGGGCCAAGAAGGGCGCGCTGCCCGACCAGCTCGGCCCCGACGTGATGGCGCTGACCCGCCGGGTCAAGGACGCGCTCGACCCCGACGGCATCCTCAACCCCGGCGCGATCCTCTGAGACTCAGCATCGGTGGACTGAGGCTCAGGACCGCTCGACCCGGCGCAGCCCGCGCTCGGGCGTCCACCAGTCGACGACCAGCATGGTGGCCGCGTCGTCGAGGTGGGTGTGCACCACCTCGGCGAGGTCGGCGCGGAACAGGTCTCCCTCCGGTCCGCCACCCGGCAGCGCCCCCACCAGGACCGCCCGCCCGGCGACCTTGACCTCGCCGGGCCAGGCGGCCTCCTGGCCGACCACCGGGTCGACCGTGGCGCCGTGCAGGCCGAAGCGCGGGTCACGTCTCAGGTCGGCACCCTTGCGGGCGCCGGGCATCGACCCGAAGGTCAGCTCGCCATCGGCGATGGTGGCCTCGATCCCGGAGATCCGCGGCGACCCGTCGGCCCGCAGGGTGGCGATCGTCTTGTGCCGGTGAGCGTCGAGGAGCGCTCGCACCCGCTCGGCGAACGCCGGTTCCGCAGCCTCGAGGTCTCCCCAGCTCGCCATCGCCCCATGATGGCCCGCCGGGCCGGCGGCGGCTACTCGCCGGCGTAGGAGCCGAAGCTCCAGAGGTTGCCCTCGGGGTCGGCGACCGCGCAGCCGCGGCCGCCGTAGTCCTCGTCGACCGGTTCGATCAGGGGGGTGCCGCCCGCCGCGAGCGCGGCCGCATAGACCCGGTCGACCTCCGCGTCGGAGCCGACGACGAGGTAGCCCCGCGCCGTACCCGGCTGGATCGGGAACCGCTCGGCGCCCGGCCGGTCGGCGGAGCCCGCCATCACCCCGCCGGTGTCGCGCCAGTCGAGCTGCGCGTGCTCGACGACGGTCGGGTCGTGCTCGCTGCGCACGACCAGGGTCTCGGAGAACCCGACGGCGCGCAGGAAGGCCAGGCCCGCCTCGACGTCTCGATATCGCAGGGTCAGGAACAGCTGTCGGTCGCTCATGGCGCCACGGTCGCATCCGGAGGCGGGCGCGGTCTTGGACGAATGGGCGCGGCGGTGCCGGGCCCGGTCAGGCGACGTAGTAGTCGCCGGCGGCAGACTCCGGGGGTCCGTCCGGACAGCCGGCGCCACTCGCGGCACAGGTGGGCCTGGTCGGCGTAGCCGGCGCGAGCGGCGACCTCGGCCATCGGGTGCTGCAGCGCCAACGTCTGCGCGTGGCTGAAGCGGAAGACCCGCGCCCCCTGCTTCGGGCTGAGCCCGAACTCGGCCCGAAGCGCTGCGAGAACGCGGCGTCGGCTCCACCCGAGATCGGCGGCGAGCTCGGCGACGGACCCGACCGGAGGTGACGTCGAGCCGGTGCCAGGCCTCGGCAATCTCGGGCGGGTGGGTGGCCCGGTCACGTCGAGCCAACACGTCGACGAGGAACCTCTCCACCAGCGCGAACCGTGCCGGCCAGCCGGCCGTCTCCGCCAGCTGCCCGTGCAGCCGACCCAGCCCCGGCACCAGGTCGGTGGCCTCGGTGATGACGCCGCACAGCGCGCCGACGGGGGCACCGGTGAGCGCCCGCACCCCCCGCGGCGTCAGGCCGAGCTGGATGCCGTGGAGGTGCCCGTGGGTGCGGATCAGCGCCGGCTCGACGTGCAGACCGCCGACCAGCGTCCACAGCCGGTGGGTGCGTCCCTCGGCGAGCCAGCCGGAGTCGAGCGGCTCGTCGAACGCGAGGATGAGCGTCGCCTCGGGCGAGGGCAGTCCGTGGTGGACGGCCGCGGGGTCGAGTCGCTCGTGGTAGCCCACGCAGCTCGTGACGTACGGCGTCAGCGCCGGGGGCAGCCGGTGCTCGGCGAGGGCCATCGCGGACCCGTCAGTCGCCCGGCCCGTCGAGGTCCTTGGGGAGCGCGTGGTCGGCGTACTTCTCCCAGTTGGTCTGCAGCGCATCCATCAGCTGGCTCACCATCAGTGGCGACAGGTTGACCCGGGCGACCACCTGGCCGGGCATGGTCGAGTCGGTGCCGTGCGCGAAGTCGAGCCGGACGAAGTCGATGGTGAACTCGTAGGGGGAGTGCGACACGGCCGCGAAGTTGGCCCACACCCCTCCCGACACGGACTCCGGGACGCTGATCTGGAAGTTGGGTTCGGCCATGACGATCAGCGTAGTGGCGGGCTCCACAGGGCTTCCGACGCAGTTTCGCTGTCTCGTCGCCGACTGTTCACCCCAGGGTCGCGCCGCGCCCCCCGACGCTCGCCAGGGTGGGTCGGGGCCGGGAGATCGCCGGCCGGACACTCACGCGCGAAAGAGGAGCAGGGGATGGACGTCACTCGTCGTCAGATGATCGGCACCGGCGCGGCCGGGGGAGCGGTGGCCGCCGCGGGGCTGCTTGGACTCAGCGACCCGGCGGCCGCAGCCTCGGCGCCCACCGGCAGGGCGAGCGGCCGCCACGGGGCCGTCCGGGAGCTCTTCGGCCCCCTGTCGGCAGCGTCCGGCGACCTGCTGGCCCTGCCGCAGGGCTTCAGCTACCAGGTGGTCGCGGTCTCCGGCGAGACCGACCTCGAGGACGGCGCGGGCACGGTCATCGGCCAGACGCCGTGCCGCCCCGACGGGACCCTGTCGGTGCGCTCGCGCAACGGCTACCGGCTGATCCAGAACCACGAGGTGACCCCGGGCTACGGTGACACCCCGGTGGTGCCGCACGTCGCCGGCACCGTCTACGACGAGCTCGCCACCGAGGGCGGCGGCTGCACCGTGATCGAGGTCAACCGCTCGGGCCGCCGCCTCTCCCAGTGGGTCGGCCTCTCCGGCACGGTCGGCAACTGCGCCGGCGGACCCACCCCGTGGGGCAGTTGGCTCACGTGCGAGGAGACCGAGGCCAAGGCCGACGGGACGACGCTCGCGCAGGACCACGGCTACGTGTTCGAGGTCTTCGCCGGCGGTCCCGACGACCAGGTGCCGCTGCCGATCAAGGCCTGGGGCCGGGCGCCTCACGAGGCCGTCGTGGTGGAGCCGAACCGGCGCCGGGTCTACCTCACCGAGGACGCCTCCAAGCCGACCGGCCTGCTCTACCGCTGGACCGGCCCCAAGATCGGCCCCGGCATCGCGCACCGGCTCGGTGACCACGCCGGCACCCTGGAGGCGCTGGCGGTGCTGACCAACGACGGCAGCGTGCTGCCCGACCTGGCCTACGTCACCGCCGCCGAGATCGGCCGCCCGTTCCGCACGTCATGGGTCGAGGTGCCGGACCGGCAGGCCACCGACACCTCGCTGCGCAAGCAGTTCGCCGATGGTGCGGTCACCCACTCCAAGAAGCTCGAGGGTGCCTGGGGCGACCAGCACGGGATGTACTTCGTGGCCAGCTTCGCCTTCGCCGCCGGTGACCTGCCGGCCAACGCGACGCCCCACGACGGGCAGCTGTGGTTCTACGACTTCCGTGCCCAGACCCTCACGCTGATGGCCTACTTCCCCTACAACGCGCTGCTGCACGCGGAGACCCCGGACTGGGAGTCCGGCCTCGGGCCGAGCCTCGACCTGGCCTTCGACGGTCCGGACGGCTGCCACGTGTCGCCGTACGGCGCGGTGATCCTCACCGAGGACGGCAACACCGCCAACCACGTGCTCGCCTGGACCCGCGAGACGGGTGCCCAGGCGATCGCCCGCAACAACATCGTCCAGAAGACCAGCGGCGACGGCGGCAATGTGTACAGCGAGATGACCGGCCCGAACTTCAGCCCCGACGGGAAGATCCTCTTCGCCAACGTCCAGGAGCCCGGCTACACGTTCGCGATCACCGGCCCCTGGCGGCGCTTCCTCGGCTGAGGTCTCGCGGGCCGTACGCCGGCCGTCTGCCGCCCAGCACTCCGGGCCGGTCCGCCCCGCGGGCCGGCCGGAGCGCGTCTCGGGCACAGGGAGGTGGTCGGCCCCGGCCGTCCGACACGCGCCCGCAATGACGGCCCGGGGAGCGGCTCCCCGTAGGGTAGGAGAGCCGTTCTTCCCCCGAGCGGGCATCTGCGAGGATGCCCCGGCCACGACGCCGTGACCGCCCGGAGTGAGGAGCCCCGTTGTACCTGAAGAGCCTGACCCTCAAGGGGTTCAAGTCCTTCGCCTCCTCGACGACGCTCCAGCTCGAGCCCGGCATCACCTGCATCGTCGGCCCCAACGGCTCCGGCAAGTCCAACGTCGTCGACGCGCTGGCGTGGGTGATGGGGGAGCAGGGCGCGAAGTCGCTGCGCGGCGGCAAGATGGAGGACGTCATCTTCGCCGGCACCGCGGGCCGGGCGCCGCTCGGGCGCGCCGAGGTGCTGCTCACCATCGACAACAGTGACGGCGCGCTCCCGATCGACTACTCCGAGGTGACGATCTCGCGGACCATGTTCCGCAGCGGCGGGTCGGAGTACGCCATCAACGGCAACCCGTGCCGGCTGCTCGACGTGCAGGAGCTGCTGAGCGACTCCGGCATCGGCCGCGAGATGCACGTCATCGTCGGCCAGGGCCAGCTCGACTCGATCCTGCACGCGACGCCCGAGGACCGGCGCGGCTTCATCGAGGAGGCGGCCGGCGTCCTCAAGCACCGCAAGCGCAAGGAGAAGGCGCTCCGCAAGCTCGACTCCACCGAGGGCAACCTGACCCGGCTGAACGACCTGCTCAGCGAGATCCGCCGCCAGCTCAAGCCGCTGGGCCGGCAGGCCGAGGTGGCCCGCAAGGCGGCCGCCGTCCAGGCCGACGTCCGCGACGCCCGGGCCCGGCTGATGGCCGACGACCTGGTGACGGCCCGCACCTCGCTGGAGCAGGAGCTGGCCGACGAGTCGATCCTGGTCGAGCGTCGTGAGGAGGTGGAGGCGGCGGTCGAGCAGGCGCGCCAGCGCGAGGCCGCGCTCGAGGCCGCGCTGCGCGACGACCTGCCGGCGCTGGCCAAGGCCCAGGAGACCTGGTTCGCGCTGTCCGGGCTGCGCGAGCGGCTGCGGGGCACCCAGTCGCTGGCCGCCGAGCGGGTCCGCAACGCCGCCGGCACCACCGAGCTCGAGTTCGAGTCCGGCCGCGACCCCGAGACGCTCGAGGCCGAGGCCGAGCGGGTGCAGGAGCAGGAGCGGGCCATCGGGGTCGAGGTGGAGCAGGGTCGAGGGGCCCTCGAGCAGGCGGTCGCCGCCCGCCGCGCCACCGAGGACGCCGCCGCCGACGAGGAGCGCCGGGTCGCCGGCCTGCAGCGGGCCGCCGCCGACCGTCGCGAGGGACTGGCTCGGCTGCACGGCCAGGTCAACGCTCTCAGATCCCGCGCCACGGCCGCCGACGAGGAGCTCGGTCGGCTCTCCCTGGCCCGTGAGGAGGCGGTCGCCCGGGCCGACCGCGCGCAGCGCGACTTCACCGCCCTGGAGACCCGGGTCGCCGGCCTCGACGCCGGCGAGGAGGGCCTCGACGCGGAGCACGAGGCGGCGTCGGCCCAGCTCGCCGACCTCGAGGACCGGCTGGCCAAGATCCGCGAGGAGGCGCAGCAGGCCGACCGCGACCGGGTGTCGCTCTCGGCCCGCAAGGACGCCCTCGAGCTCGGCCTGGCCCGCAAGGACGGCGCCGGCGCGCTGCTGGCGGCCTCCGACTCGGTGTCGGGGCTGCTGGGCTCGGTGGCGGCGCTGCTGTCGGTGCGTGCGGGCTACGAGACCGCGGTCGCCGCGGCGCTGGGTCAGGCCGCCGACGCGGTCGCCGTCCGCGACGCCGAGGTGGCGGTCGAGGCGCTCGCCCACCTCAAGGCCGATGACCTCGGTCGGGCCGGGCTGGTCCTCGGCGGAGCGCCCGCCGACGACGCGTCCTGGCCCGGTCTGCCCGGCCACGCGTCGTACGCCGTCGACGCGGTGGAGGCTCCCGACGACCTGCGTGGCGCCCTGGGTCGGCTGCTGTTCAAGGTCGCGGTCGTCGACGACCTCGACTCCGCGCGGGCGCTGGTCCGCGACCTGCCCGACGTGACCGCGGTGACCCGCGACGGCGACGTCTTCGGCGCCCACTTCGTGTCCGGTGGGTCCTCCAGCCAGCCCAGCCTGATCGAGATCCAGGCCGCCGTCGACGAGGCCGCCGAGCAGCTCGCGGAGGCCACCGCCGCCGCCGAGCGGCTGGGCTTCGAGACCTCCCGGCTGGAGGCCGAGAGGCTGGAGGCCCAGCAGCGCGTCGACGTCGCGCTGGCCAAGCTCCACGAGTCCGACGCGACGCTCGCGGCGGTGGCCGAGGAGCTCGGCCAGTACGGCTCGCAGAGCCGGGCCGCCCGCGGCGAGGCCGAGCGACTGGCGGCGGCGATCGCCGAGGCGGAGGAGGCCCGCACCCGCGACCTGGCGGGGCTGTCCGACCTCGAGACCCGGCTGACCGCGGCCGAGGAGGCGCCCGACGACGAGCCCGACACCACCGAGCGGGAGCGGCTGGTCGAGGAGGCCCGGGCCGCTCGGCAGGCCGAGATGGACGCGCGGCTCGCGCTGCGCACCGCCGAGGAGCGCGCCCGCGCCCTGCATGGCCGGGCCGATGGGCTGCTGCGGGCCGCCCAGGCCGAGCGCGACTCGCGGGCCAAGGCCGCCGAGCGTCGTGAGCGGCTGATCCGCGAGGGTCGGGCCGCCGAGGCCGTCGGCGCCGCCGTCGTGGTGGTGCTCGACCGCCTGGAGCGGTCGGTGAGCCTGGCCGGCGAGGCCCGCGAGCAGGTCGAGCAGTCCCGGCAGGGACGGGAGCAGGAGCTGATCACCGTGCGCGCGAGGCTGCGCGACCTCGCCCGCGAGCACGACGAGCTGGTCAACTCCGTCCATCGCGACGAGATGGCCCGCACCCAGCAGCGGATGCGCATCGAGCAGCTCGAGGAGCGGGCCCTCGAGGAGCTGGGTCTCGACGCCGACGGGCTGATGGCCGACTACGGCCCCGACCAGCTGGTGCCGTTCACCGGCGAGGTCCCCGACGGCGAGGAGGCGCCCGAGCCCACCGCCTATGTCCGCGAGGAGCAGCAGAAGCGGCTGCGCGCCGCGGAGCGGGCGCTGTCGATGCTGGGCCGGGTCAACCCGCTGGCGCTGGAGGAGTTCAGCGCGATGGAGGAGCGGCACAAGTTCCTCACCGAGCAGATGGAGGACCTCAAGCGCACCCGTCGCGACCTCCTCGACATCGTTCGCGAGGTCGATGCGCGGGTGGAGCAGGTGTTCACCGAGGCCTACGCCGACGTGGAGAAGGCCTTCGAGGCGACGTTCTCCCGGCTGTTCCCGGGCGGTGAGGGTCGGCTGGTGCTGACCGACCCGTCCGACATGCTGGCCACTGGCGTCGAGGTCGAGGCCCGGCCGCCCGGCAAAAAGGTCAAGCGGCTCTCGCTGCTCTCCGGCGGCGAGCGGTCGCTCGTGGCGGTCGCGTTCCTGGTGGCGCTGTTCAAGGCCCGGCCGTCGCCGTTCTACATCCTCGACGAGGTGGAGGCCGCGCTCGACGACACCAACCTGGGCCGGTTGCTGGAGATCTACGAGGAGCTCCGCGAGAACTCCCAGCTGCTCGTCATCACCCACCAGAAGCGCACCATGGAGGTGGGCGACGCCCTCTACGGCGTCTCGATGCGCGGCGACGGCGTCTCCGCGGTGATCAGCCAGCGGTTGCGCGAGACGGCGTGACGCCGCGCCCGCCTGCGCGGGTGCGTGCGGCGGCGGTCCTGGGGGTCGGGCTGCTCGCACCGGTGACGGCCGAGCTGCTGCAGGCCTACCTCGGTGACCTCGGCGGGGTGGTCGGGCTGGCGTTCTTCGTCGCCTTCCTCGCGCCGCTGTACGGCGGCGCCGCGCTGCTGGTCCGCGAGGTGGCGGTCCGACGTGGACTGGGCTGGCCGGGGAGGTTGATCCTGGGCGCGGCCTTCGGTCTGGCGATGACGACGCTGGTCGACCTCTCGACCTTCACCCGGAGCAACCCCGACATCGCCTACTGGGACGACCTGATGTCCACCACGGCGGTCGGCCGGTTCAGCGTGTTCGCGCTGGTGGCGTGGGTGACCGGCCACGTGGTGATGAGCATCGCTCTGCCGCTGGCCGTCGTGGAGACCCTGGCGCAGGAGCCGCGGCCCTGGCTGGGCCGCCCGGGGCTCGCCGTCACGGCCGTGCTGATGGTGGCCGTCGCGGTGGCGCTGCATCTGGATGCCCGGGACGGCGGCGGCGTGCGGGTGTCCACCGTCGACCTGCTGGTGTCCGCCGTGCTGGTCGCCGGGGTCGGCGGGCTGGCCTTCACCCGGTGGGGTCGGCCGCTCGGCCGGCGTACCGGCAGCGCGCCGGCGCCGGTCTGGTGCGCCGTGGCCGCGTTCGTGGTCGTGGCCGCCTTCGACCTGGTGCCGATCTCGTGGCTGGGAGTGGCGGTCGATGTCGCGTTGCTCGCCGTCGGCGGGCTGCTGGTGGCGCGCTGGAGCGTCACGTCCGCCTGGAGTGAGCGGCACGTCGCGGGGCTGGCGTTCGGCGGGTTGTTGTCACGGACGCTGGTGGGCTTCCTGGCGCCGCTGCCGGCGCACACGAGCTGGGCGGAGAAGATCGGCCAGAACACCGCCTACCTGGCCCTCGTCGTGGTCCTCGGCGTCGCTCTCGAGCGGCGTACCCGTCGCGCCGTCGGCGGATCGGCCACACTGGCCCCGTGACCACTCGACCGCCGCGCCCGACCCGTGACGACTACGTCGCCTGGCGCCAGGTGACGACGCGCTGGCGCGACGACGACGCCTACGGTCACCTCAACAACGCGACCTACTACGAGCTGTTCGACACCGCGGTCAACGCACATCTCTACGACGCCACCGGGCTCGACGTCCGGGCCCTGCCCTCGATCGGGATCGTCGCGGAGACCTCCTGCCGCTACTTCCGCGAGCTGGGGTTCCCCGCGCCCATCGACACCGGGTTGGTGGTCGAGCGGTTGGGCACGTCGTCTGTCGTCTATCGGATCGGGCTGTTCCAGGGAGACGGCGACGAGGCCGCGGCCGAGGGGCGGTTCGTGCACGTCTACGTCGACAACACCCGCGTCGACCGGCCGGTGGTGCCCGTCCCCGCCGAGATCCGGGCCGCCGTCGAGCCGTTGCTGCGGTGAGGCGGGGTGGCCGTGGGCGATGTCACGCCCGCGGGACCGCGCCGATTGTTGGTTTCCTTGGTGCCTTTGGCAGCATGGAGGTGACTCGGTTCCAGTTTCGACAGACGGGGTGACCACGCGTGCTGATGATCGTGTTCGCGATGCTGGTGGTGCTGGCGATGGCCGGTGCCGTCGTGGCCTACGTCGCCTTCCCGCACCGCGGCCAGGCGGTGCCCGGAGCCCCGTGGCTCGGCGAGGCGATGTTCAGTGCCCGTCGCGCGCTGCCCGACCTCGACGAGGACGAGCAGCAGCTGCTGCAGCAGCACTGAGCCGAGTCCCGCTGCGGGAGCGTCGGTCCGGCGCCGATCCGCCGCGGCTCGGTAGTCTCTAGTCGTCTTGGCCGTTCTCCCCGACGGCGAGCGGACTCCGCGGCAGAGGAACGGGCCCCCATGACCACGATCTCGGACTACCCCCGGCGCTACTGCTCCGTGTGCCGGTCCGTGGTCGTGAAGAAGTTCAAGCCCGGCCCGCGCGGCCGTCCGGACGCCCGCTGCCCCAAGTGCGGCAGCCTGGAGCGGCACCGCTTCCTGGCCGTGCTGCTCGACGTGCTGGAGCCGATGCTCCCCGACGTCGACATCCTGGTCGACGTCGCGCCCACCCCGCAGACGACGGAGCTGTTCGAACGGCTCGAGCCGCGCCTCCACACCCGGGTCGACATCGGCTTCGACGACCGCAGGGTCGACACGATGGGAAGCCTGACCGCGCTGCCCTACCGCACCGACGCGGCCGACCTGCTGGTCTGCTACCACGTGCTCGAGCACATCCCGGAGGACCGGCAGGCGATGGCGGAGATCGCGCGGGTCCTGAAGCCGGAGGGGCTCGGCCTGCTGCAGGTCCCGTTCAACGCCGGCAGCCCCACCGACGAGGACCCCTCGGCCGGCAAGGAGGAGCGGATCGAGCGGTTCGGCCGCCACGACCACGTCCGCTTCTACGGCGACGACTTCGAGGACCGGCTGGTCGAGGCGGGGCTGGCGATCCGGCGGATCACGCCCCTGGGGCTGCTCGGCCCCGACATGGTCACCTGGCTGCGGTTGAGCCCCGACGAGGCGGTGTGGCTCGTGCGACCTGGCGACGGTGCGGCGGTGCCCTCGTTCCCGGAGCCGACGGCCACCTCGCTGACGAGCACCCTCGACGCGGCGCTGGGGGAGCTGGCCTCTCAGCACGGCAAGCTGCTGGCCGCCCGGCAGCGCAACGAGGAGCTGACCCGGCAGAACGCCCAGCTCCGGGAGAGGCAGAGCGCTTCGGTGCTGGGCGCCGGCCGTCGGGCCGTGGGCCGGGTCGCGGCCCGGGTGCGGCCCGGGCGCCGCGCCGGCGACTGAGTCCCGCGCGGACGCCGGCCGCCGGCCGCATCGCGCCGATGGTTGGATGTGGGCATGCCCGAGTGGATCTATCTCGTCCTCGCGATCGCCGTCGTGGCGGTCGTCGCGATCGCCGGCCTGCTCACCCGCGGCCGTCGTACGCCGCCCGCGGTCGGTCGTGATGCTGGAGCCGACGTCCTCGCCCCTCAGCGCGAGGAGGCTCCCGAGACCGCGGAGGCGGCCGGCCCGGCCGCGCCGACCATCGAGCGACCCGAGGGGACGGCGTCGCGACTGGTCCGGCTGCGGCAGCGGCTGGCCGGCTCGCAGGGGGCGCTCGGCCGCGGGCTGTTGGGCCTGCTCTCGCGCGACCGGCTCGACGAGGACACGTGGGAGTCGATCGAGGACACCCTGCTCACCGCCGACCTCGGAGTCGCACCGACGCAGCAGGTCGTCGGCAACCTGCGCACCCGGCTGCGCGTCGAGGGTGGCGAGTCGCCCGACCCGCGCACCGTGCTCCGCGAGGAGCTCGTCGGTCTGCTCGACCCCGACGCCGACCGGCGGCTCCAGGTGAGCGGCGCCGACGGCCACCCCGGCGTCGTCCTCGTGGTCGGGGTCAACGGCACCGGCAAGACCACCACGGTCGGCAAGCTCGCCCGGATCCTGGTCGCCGAGGACCACACCGTCGTGCTCGGCGCGGCCGACACGTTCCGGGCCGCGGCGGTCGACCAGCTCGCCACCTGGGGGGAGCGGGTCGGCGTCGAGGTGGTGCGCGGCCCCGAGGGCGGCGACCCGGCCTCGGTGGCGTTCGAGGCGGTCAAGGAGGGCGTCGAGCGTCAGGTCGACACCGTCATCGTCGACACCGCCGGCCGGCTGCAGAACAAGGCCGGCCTGATGGACGAGCTCGGCAAGGTGAAGCGGGTGATCGAGAAGCAGGCCCCGGTCACCGAGGTGCTGCTGGTGCTCGACGCGACCACCGGCCAGAACGGCCTGGTCCAGGCGAAGGTCTTCTCCGAGGTCGTCGACGTCACCGGACTGGTGCTCACCAAGCTCGACGGCACCGCCAAGGGCGGCATCGTGGTCGCCGTCCAGCAGCAGCTCGGCGTCCCCGTCAAGCTGGTGGGCCTCGGCGAGGGCCCCGACGATCTGGCGCCGTTCGACCCGGGCGCCTTCGTCGACGCGCTGCTCGGCTGACCCGACCGAGCGGGCCGCGGGCCCGGCAGGGGTCGGCCCGGCAGGGGTCGGCCCGGGCGCGTCGGGGTTGTCGCTTCACCATGGTCACCTGGTGAACCGCCCAGCACCTGCTGTTCACACGCTCGTAACACGGGCCCGCCATCCGTTGCCTGCGCGCAACATGTCGCGACGTACCAGGTAACACCGCCCGGAGAGGGTGGGACGCGATGGGGCGAGCCCCCACGCCGACAGTGCCGTCGGCGCGGACCCGCCCGTGTGAAAACCCCCTGACCCCTGGAGGTTCTGTGGACGGCTACTACGCCTGGATGATCGTGGCGACGGCACTCGTCCTGATGATGACCACTCCCGCGCTCGCGCTGTTCTACGGCGGCATGTCGCGCTCCAAGTCCGTGCTCAACATGATGATGATGTCGTACGTCGCCATGGGCGTCGTCGGCATCGTCTACGTGCTCTGGGGATGGTCGGAGTCCTTCTCGACGAGTGTTGCCGGTGGCTTCTTCGCCAATCCGTTCGAGCTCTTCGGTCTGAAGGACGTGGGCTGGGACTCGTACATCGCGGTGATGTTCCAGATGACCTTCGCGGTCATCACCGCGGCGCTGATCTCGGGCGCGATCGCCGACCGCGTCAAGCTGTCGTCCTGGGTGGTGTTCCTGCCGCTCTGGGTGACGCTGAGCTACTTCCCGATCGCCCACATGGTGTGGGGCGGCGGCTGGATCTCCAGCCACTTCCCCGCACAGGACTACGCCGGCGGCACCGTGGTGCACATCAACGCCGGTGTCGCGGGCGGCATCCTGGCCCTGATCATCGGCCGCCGTGCCTCGTGGCCGAGCGAGCCGATGAAGCCGCACAACCTGCCGCTCACCATGATCGGCGCGGGCCTGCTGTGGTTCGGCTGGTACGGCTTCAACGTCGGCTCCATCGTCCTCGGAGGCGAGGACGAGGCTGCTGACATCCAGCAGTTCATGACCGAGACCGGCGTGACCTTCGTCAACACCACCGTCGCCACCATGGCCGCGATGCTGGCGTGGCTCCTGGTCGAACGCATGCTGCACGGCAAGGCCAGTGCCCTGGGTGCCGCCTCGGGCATCGTGGCCGGACTCGTCGCGATCACGCCGTCGTGTGGCGCCGTGAACGTCGTCGGAGCCATCGCCATCGGCGCGATCGCCGGTGCACTGTGTGCCTACGCCGTGGGCCTGAAGTTCAAGTTCAACCTCGACGACTCGCTCGACGTGGTGGGCGTCCACCTCGTCGGTGGCGTGGTCGGGACCGTGCTGATCGGTGTCTTCTCCACGGCCTCGGCGCCGGGCGCCGTCGACGGTCTCCTGTACGGCGGCGGCTTCGCCTCGCTCGGCAACCAGGTGATGGCCGCGCTGATCGCGATCCTGTGGAGCGGTGTCTTCACCGCGATCATCGCCTACGCGATCAAGTACACGATCGGCTGGCGGGTCACCGAGGAGGCCGAGGTCGACGGGATCGACAGCGACCAGCACGGTGAGTCGGCGTACAACCTGCAGTCAGGGCTCGGCGGTGGCAGCGGTTCCGGCTCCGTCCTGGCCAAGCAGACCGTCTCCGAGGGAGCAAACGCATGAAGCTGATCACCGCGGTCATCAAGCCGCACAAGTGGGAGGACGTCCGCGAGGCCCTGGAGACCTTCGGCGTGACCGGCATGACGGTGTCCGAGGTGTCGGGCTACGGCCGTCAGAAGGGCCACACCGAGGTCTACCGCGGCGCCGAGTACGACATCGCGCTGGTGCCGAAGATCCGGATCGAGATCGTCGTCGACGACGCCGATGTCGAGGACGTGGTCGGGATCGTCGCGAAGACCGCGCAGACCGGTCGGATCGGCGACGGCAAGGTGTGGGTCAGCCCCGTCGACACGGTGGTGCGCGTGCGCACCGGCGAGAAGGACGAGGCTGCCCTCTGACAGACCCGTCCCCGGCGCCGCCGCTCATCCTCCGTGCCGGCGCCGGGGACGACTGTCCACGGGTGACGACCTGGCCGACGTGGGGTGCGGCCGGGTCGTCCCCGTTGGCCTGTCCGGATATCCGTCGGGCGTGCTCCGCGGGAGGTCCCGCGCGGCGCGGTGTGCGGCGCTCGGCCGCCGGCGTACGGCATGATCGAGATGTCCGGGCCGGCGACGGCCGGGCGCTCGCTCCGGGTCCGTCCCGACGCCTCGCCCCCGTTCGAACTCTTCAGGAGGACCAGCCATGAAGCTCGTGACCGCGGTCGTGAAGCCGCACAAGTGGGAGGACGTCCGCGCCGCCCTGGAGTCGGTGGGCGTCACCGGGATGACGGTGTCCGAGGTGTCGGGCTACGGCCGTCAGAAGGGCCACACGGAGGTCTACCGCGGCGCCGAGTACGACATCGCGCTGGTGCCGAAGATCCGCGTGGAGATCGTGGTCGACGAGGCCGACGCCGACGCGGTGGTGTCGGCGATCGCCACGGCCGCGCAGACCGGGCGGATCGGCGACGGCAAGGTCTGGGTGGTGCCGATCGAGTCCGTGGTGCGGGTCCGCACCGGCGACCGCGACCGCGCCGCGATCTGACGAGCCCACGGTGACCGCCTCGGGCCGCGCCGACCGCACGGGTGCGGCCGACCGCCTGTGCGGAGAGACCTACGACGTCTCCGGCGGCCCGCTCGTGGGCGTCGCGCTGGTCGCCGTCGGCGGCTACGGCCGCGGTGAGCTGGCCCCGCAGTCCGACCTCGACGTGGTGCTGGTGCACGAGGAGGACGCGGCGCCGGGGGAGTGGGTGGAGAAGCTGTGGTACCCCCTCTGGGACTCGGGGGTGCGGCTCGACCACTCCGTCAGGTCGTGCGCGCAGATGGAGCAGGCGGCGGCCGCCGACCTCAAGGTGGCGCTCGGGCTGCTCGACGTCCGCCACCTGGCCGGCGACCCCAACCTCACGCTGCGGTTGCGCGCGACGCTGCTCTCCTCCTGGCGCCGCGAGGCGCGCGACCGGCTGCCCGCCCTGCGCGAGCTTGTCGCGTCGCGCCACCGGATCGTGGGTGAGCTCGCGCACGCCTCGGTGCCCGACCTCAAGGAGGCCGAGGGCGGGTTGCGTGACGCGACGGTCCTCAAGGCGCTGGTGGCGACCTGGCTGGTCGACGTACCCCATGCCGACCTGGAGCCCTCCCGGCTGGCGCTGCTCGACGTCCGCGACGTGCTGCATGAGGTGGTCGGCCGGCCGACCGACCGGGTGGCGCCGGAGACCTGGGCGCCGCTGGCCGCCGGCCTCGGCCTGCCCGACGAACGAGCCGCCCAGGTCCACGTCCGCGAGCTCGGTCGCCGGATCACGCACCTGTCGCGGCTCACCTGGCGACGGGTCGAGGCGGTGCTCGCCGGGCCCGCCTCCGGCCGCGGACCGCGGCGACCGCAGCTGACGCCGCTGGCACCCGGGGTGGCGCTGTCCTCGGGCGAGGTCGTGCTCGACGCCCGGGCCAACCCCGCCGAGGACCCGCTGCTGCTGCTGCGCGCCGCCGCCGAGGCCGCCGAGCGCGACGTCGTGCTGGCGCCGGCCACCGCCGCCCGGCTGGTCCGTGACGGCGCGCCGCTGCCGGAGCCGTGGCCGCGAGAGGCCCGCCGCCTGCTGGTGCGGCTGCTGGCCGCCGGCCGGGGTCTGCTCGGGGTGTGGGAGACGCTGGAGGAGACGGGGGCGCTGGCCAGGATCCTTCCCGAGTGGGAGCGGATCAGGCTGCTGCCGCACGCCTCGGTGATCCATCGCTTCACCGTGGACCGGCACGTCGTCGAGACCTGCATCGAGGCCTCGGCGCTGATCCGTCACGTGTCGCGACCCGATGTCCTGATGGTGTCGGCGTTGCTCCACGACATCGGCAAGGGTGGGCTGACCGAGCACAGCGTCGCCGGCGAGCCCATGGCGCGGACCATCGCGACCAGGATCGGCTTCGAGCCCGACTCGGTCGACCTGGTCGGCGGGCTGGTGCGCTGGCACCTGCTCCTCGCGTCGCTGGCGACCACCCGCGACCCCGACGACCCCGCCACCGTCGAGGAGCTGGTCTCCAAGGTGAGCTCGCCGGAGGCGCTGTCGCTGCTGGTCGCGCTCACCGAGGCCGATGCCAAGGCCGCGTCGCCGCAGGCGTGGACCTCGTGGCGTGCCGGCCTGGTCGCCGCGTTGGCGGAGCGCGCGCTGGCCACCTTGCTGGCCACCGCCGCCGGGGTCAGCCCGCCGAGGCTGGTGGAGCCGGAGCTGCCCGTGCCGCCGGAGGTACGCCGGGACCCGCGCGCCGTGGCCCTCACGATCGAGCCGGCCGACAACGGCAGCCGGGTCACCGCGATCTCCGGTGACCGGGTCGGCCTGCTCGCCGACGTGGCCGCCTCGCTCGCCCTGCAGCGCGCCTCCATCCGCGGCGCCCGGGCCTGGAACCAGGACGACCTGGGCTTCTCGGTCTGGGACGTCGCCGACGAGCACCTCGACGTCGCGGTGCTGCGCCAGCGGCTCGAGGCGATCGTGGAGGGCCGGCTCGACCCGCGGTCGCGGCTGCGGCCGCCCGCGGCCGACGTGCTGGCCCCCACGGTCGTCGTACGACCCGAGGCGTCGGCGTCCGCCACCGTCCTCGAGGTGCGGGCGACCGACCGCCCCGGTGTGCTGACGCTGGTCCTCGCCGCGCTCGCGCGGATGGGCGTCACGGTCCGCTCCGCCCACGTCGACACCCTCGGACCTCAGGCCGTCGACGTGTTCTACCTGCAGGAGGCCGACGCCGGCGCCCTGTCCGAACGTCGTGCCGCCGACGCCGCCCACGCCGTCCGCGCCGCCCTCACCCCCTCCTGACCGCGACGTGCCGGGAATGGCCCCGCGAGATGCGCGAAATGGCGGACCCACGTGCGCGAGATGGCGCTCGTGTCCCGTGAGACGGTGCCCCGAACCGGTCGTCGGGTCAGCGACGCCGGAACCGGGCAGCCCGCGGGCTGCCGTCCGGGTGGGTCAGGATCACCAGCGGGTCGTCGTCCTCGTCGTCGGGGATCCGCGACACCGGCCCCGCGTCGTGGTGTCGTCGTAGCTCGCGGTCGGCACGGGCGTGACCCGGGTTGAAGACATCGATGGTGTTGCCGAGGCCGTCGTGGATCGCGCCCAGGCCGCGCCGCCCGCCGGGCCGGTCGAGCTGGCGCTGGAACACGATCAGCGCCACGGCGGTGGTCGCGAGGATCCCGAGGGCGATGACCACCTGGATCCAGATCGGCATACGACGAGCCTACGCGCGCACCGGCCGGCCGGAGCAGCATCGCGGTTTCGGCAGGCCACCAGTGCCGTCTCGGGGCGCGGCGGCGCCGTTTCGCACACCTGGGAGCGCCATTTCACGCAGGTCGCGGAGCCATTTCACGCATGTCGCGGGGCCATTCCCGGCATGTCGCGATCAGGGGGAGGTGGGGCGGCGATTCTGCGGGCGGCGGGCCCGCCACTCGTCGACGAGGATCGCGTAGGTCAACCCGTCGATCCAGCCGCGTGAGCGGTGCAGCGACTCGGCGACGTTGTGGGCCTCGCGGCGCATGCCGAGCCGTTCCATCAGGCGCCACGAGGCGACGTTGTCGGCGAAGCAGTTGGCGACCACCCGCCGCAGGCCGAGGTCCTCGAAGCAGACGCGCATGACCTCGCCGACGGCCTCGGTGGCCAGCCCGCGGCCGCCGTACGACGGGTCGAGGGTCCAGCCGAGCTCGGCCTGGGAGGCGACCGCCGCCTCGGCCACCTCGGCCTGGGCCCAGGCGTCCTCGACGCGCAGCATCAGGTCACCCACGACCGGCCCGTCGTGGAGGCCGAAGACCAGCGTCCCGCTCAGCCTGCCCTCGTGGCCGAACTGCTCGGCGTAGGCCTCCTTCGTCGTCGGCGCCCGGGAGATCCACTCCCCGATCTCGGGGAGCTGCCGGAAGGTCCAGGTCGCGTCGACGTCGTCGAGGGTCGCCCGGCGGAGCCAGAGACGATCGGTCCGCACCGGCCAGGACACGGCGGCGAGGTGGTCGGTCACGGCTGCCATGATGCCCGATCGGTTCGTGCGGCCGCTCCCGCGCGGCTACCCTTGACCCTCGGCCGTCACCGGCCACGACAGCCCATCCCCACGCCGAGGACCAGACTTGTTCGCCACGCTCTCCGACCGGCTCGCCGACACCTTCAAGAACCTTCGGGGCAAGGGCCGCCTCTCCGAGGCCGACATCGACGCGACGGCGCGTGAGATCCGGATCGCGCTGCTCGAGGCCGACGTCGCGCTCCCGGTCGTCAAGGAGTTCGTGGCGGCGGTCAAGGAGCGCGCCCGCGCCGAGGAGGTCAGCCAGGCGCTCAACCCGGCCCAGCAGGTCATCAAGATCGTCCACGACGAGCTGGTCACGATCCTGGGCGGCGAGACCCGGCGGCTGCGCTACGCCAAGACCGGCCCCACCGTCATCATGCTCGCCGGCCTCCAGGGTGCCGGCAAGACCACCCTGGCGGCCAAGCTCGCGCTGTGGCTCAAGGACCAGGGGCGTACGCCGCTGCTCGTCGCCGCCGACCTGCAGCGGCCCAACGCCGTCAACCAGCTGCAGGTCAACGGCGAGCGGGTCGGCGTACCCGTCTTCGCGCCCGAGCCCGGCAACGGTGTCGGCGACCCCGTCGCGGTCGCCCGGCAGGCGATGGAGGAGGCCAAGCGGACCCTCCACGACACCGTCCTCATCGACACCGCCGGCCGGCTGGGCGTCGACGAGGAGATGATGCAGCAGGCTCGTGACATCCGCGACGCCACGCAGCCCGACGAGATCCTGTTCGTCGTCGACGCGATGATCGGTCAGGATGCCGTCACCACCGCGCAGGCCTTCCTCGACGGCGTCGGCTACGACGGCGTGGTGCTCACCAAGCTCGACGGCGACGCCCGCGGTGGTGCGGCGTTGTCGATCCGGTCGATCACGGGCAAGCCGGTGATGTTCGCCTCCAACGGCGAGAAGCTCACCGACTTCGACGTCTTCCACCCCGACCGGATGGCCTCGCGCATCCTCGACATGGGCGACATGCTCACCCTGATCGAGCAGGCCGAGAAGACCTTCGACCAGGAGCAGGCGCTCAAGGCCGCGGAGAAGCTCACCGGCAAGGGCGGCGAGTTCACCCTCGACGACTTCCTGCAGCAGATGCAGCAGGTCCGCAAGCTCGGCTCGATGTCGAAGATCATGGGGATGCTGCCCGGCATGGGCCAGTTCCGCGACCAGCTCGAGAACTTCGACGAGCGCGAGATCGACCGCATCCAGGCGATCATCCAGTCGATGACCCCGGCCGAGCGCGACAACCCCAAGATCATCGACGGGTCCCGTCGCAGCCGGATCGCCAAGGGCTCGGGACGTCAGGTCTCCGACGTCAACCAGCTCGTCGACCGGTTCTTCGAGGCGCGCAAGATGATGATGTCCTTCGCCAAGGGTGGCGGGATGCCCGGCGTCCCGGGCATGCCCGGCATGGCTGCGGCCGGCGGACGCCGCAACAAGGGCAAGGCCAAGCCCGCCAAGGGCCGCCGCGTCTCCGGCAACCCCGCCAAGGCCGCCGCCGAGGCCAAGGCCAAGGCCGAGAAGGCCGCTGCGGCACCCGCCAACCCGTTCGGCAGCCCCGCCGGCGAGGAGATCGACTACGAGAAGGCCGCCGCCGCGCTCGACCTGCCGAAGGACTTCTCGAAGTACCTCAAGTAGGTCGCCCCGTCTGCGACGGCTCGCGTCCCCGTCTGCGACGCCTCGCGCCCCGTCTGCGACGCCTCGCGTCCCCGTCTGCGACGCCTCGCGGGGGTCGGCGTCCAGTAGCGTCTCCCGGGTGACGGCACTGCGCTTCTCCGGACCGGTCCTGCCCACAGGCGAGCCCGCCGAGCTCTACGTCGTGGGCGGCGAGGTGACCTACGAGCGCCAACCCGGTGCCGAGTCGGTCGCCGAGGGGTGGATCGTGCCCGGTCTCGTCGACGCGCACTGTCACATCGGACTCGACGCCCACGGCGCCACCACCGACGAGCAGGCGGAGGCACAGGCGATCGCGGACCGCGACGGTGGCGCCCTCCTGATCCGTGACGCGGGGTCGGCGCTGGACACCCGGTGGGTCCAGGAGCGCGAGGACCTGCCGAGGCTGATCCGGTGCGGTCGCCACGTCGCGCGGAGCAAGCGCTACATCCGCAACTACGCCCACGAGGTCGAGCCCGCCGAGCTCGCGGCGTACGCCGCGCAGGAGGCGCAGCACGGCGACGGCTGGATCAAGCTGGTCGGTGACTGGGTCTCCCGTGAGGAGGGCGACCTGATGCCGTCGTTCCCGGCGGAGGCGTTCGCGGCGGCGATCGAGGCAGCCCACGAGCACGGCGCCAAGGTGACCGCCCACTGCTTCGGCGAGCACGTGCTGCCCGGTCTGATCCGGGCGGGCATCGACTGCATCGAGCACGGCACCGGGCTCTCGACCGACCTGATCGACGAGATGGTGGCCCGCGGGACCGCGCTGGTGCCGACGGTCATGCAGACCGACAAGTTCCCCGAGTACGTCGCCGCCGGCGCCGAGCGGTTCCCGGTCTACAGCCGGCACATGGACGACCTCTATCGGCGTCGCCGGGAGGTGATCATGGCCGCCCACGCCGCCGGCGTCGCGATGTACGCCGGCTCCGACGGCGGCGGGGTGAGCGCCCACGGCAACATCGCCGGCGAGGTGATCGCGATGCACGAGATGGGCCTGCCCGCCTCCGACGCGCTGGGCGCGGCCTCCTGGCGGGCCCGGGCGTGGCTGGGCTGGAACGCCACCCTCGACGAAGGGGCGCCCGCCGACTTCGTGGTCTACCCGCGCAACCCGCTCGACGACCTCGGCGTGCTCCGTGAGCCCACCGCCGTCGTGCTCCGGGGTCGCCGCGTCGGCTGACTCCCACCGCGTTGGCCGGTGGGTCGTCAGCCCTCCTCGTGCGGCGGGATCGCCGCCGTCGCCTCGAGCGGGTCCATGCCCGAGACGGCCAGCAGGTCGGCCACGATGGAGCGCACCTGCGCGAGGATCACCTCCGCGGACAGGTCGCTGCTCCGCGGCGCGTGGGCGGAGGCCTCACCCAGGGCCAGCAGGCCGGGCCGGGCCGCCGACGCGAGGCGACCGGCGCGCAGCTCGTCGGCCACCAGCTCGGCACAGTCGGCCAGCTCGCGCACCAGGCCGGCGTACTCGGGTGGCACGGGCTCGTGGCGGTAGGCCGCCACGGCCACCCGACGGGCCAGCACCCGGGTGTTGCGGAGCGCGAAGTCGAGCGGCTCGACCAGCTCGGCCATCAGCCGCACGCTGCCGCGGTGGCGCACCCGGAACGGTGACGAGGCGACCACCGACAGTCCCTCGTCGGCCGCCGCCCGCAGCTCGACCACGAGTCCGTCGGTGCTGCGCGCGTCCCGGAGCGAGTCGAGCGCCCGGTCCACGTCACCGTCCTCGACCGACGCGGCCGCGCACCGGAGCAGGTCGGCGACCTTCTCGACCACCCGGGCCGCCTGCTCGCGCGGGCGACGCAGTGGCGCCCGCGGCACCACGGTCGCCGCGACCAGGGCGATGGCCCCACCGACGAGGGCGTCGGTCCATCGGACGAAGGCAGCACCCGGGTCGGGCACCAACGCCGCGACCACGATGGACTGCACGGCCGCCTGGGTCACGAAGATCGCGCCCGCGTCGAGGAGCAGCGCGGTGGTCATCGCCAGCGCCACGATCAGCGCCAGCTGCCAGGCTCCCGAGCCCAGCAGGTGCGTGAGCAGGTCGCCCGCGAGGACACCCAGGGCGACCCCGGCGGTGACCTCCGCGACCCGCCGCAGCCGTTGGCCGTAGGACGTCCCGAGGCTGACCACCGCGGCGATCGGCGCGAAGAACGGCGTCGGGTGCCCGAGCAGGTCGGCGGCCACCAGCCAGGCCACGCCGGCCGCGAGCGCGCACTGGCCGACCTGCCAGCGCTTGTCGCGCAGCCGGTCGAGGCGTCCCCGGAGAGAGGTCCGGCCGCGTGAGAAGGCCAGGTCGAGTGTCGCTGCTGTCACTCCGCCAGCGTATTGACCATCGACGCGCTCCCGGCCACGAGACCACCCCGGTGACGAGGAGTGGCGCGCAGCGCCCGTCGCGCCAGCGGTACGACGACCAGGCAGCCGAGCGCGAGCAGGAGCATCAGCGCCCGGGCGCCCCACCAGCTCGACACCGCCGGAGCGACCAGGGCGCCCACGAGGGCGGCCAGCACCATCGCGCTGTCCGCGACCCCGAGCACTCCTGCCCGGCGGTCGTCGGGCACCGCCCGCTGCAGCAGCTCGGTGGCGGCGGCCTCCACGGCCACGGCCGCGGCTCCCACGAGCACCAGCGGGCCGACCGCCCACGTCAGCCCGGGCGCGAGGCCGGCCGCGAGCAGTCCGGCGGTCACCAGCAGCAGCCCGCGCCGGAGCCGGGCGCCCAGAGGTCCGCCGCCTCGTGCCAGGAGCGGGCCGCCGAGGGCTCCGAAGCCGAGGGCCCCCGTCGCGACGCCGTAGGCGGTCGCGTCGTTCCACCCCCACGGAGCGTCGACCCACTGCGCCTCGGCCAGGTGGATCAGCGAGACGCCGGTGGCGGCCACGACCAGGTTGACCACGACCAGCAGCGCCAGCGCCAGCCGGGTGCCCCCACCGCGGGCGGGGACCTGGCCGCCCTCCGGCTCGCGCGGCCAGGGGACCGGGCCGGTCGGCACCGGTCGCGGCTGCCGGATGCCGGCGTACAACCCCCAGGCCGCGAGGCTGGACGCGACCGCAAGCGGCCCCACGAGCCCGGGTGCCGCGAGCAGCAGCCCGCCCAGGGCCGGCCCGACAACGAACGAGGCCACCTCGATGGTCACGAGCAGATCCGTCGCGCGGGTCGAGCCGGCGCCCGCGAGCCGCGGCATGCCGGCCGCCAGGGCGGGGTAGGCCGGGGTGGCCACGGCCACCGTCACGGTCGCGAGCAGCACCGCCACCACGACGGCGTCCATCGCGGTGGCGACCGTGACGCCGAGCAGCAGCGCGCAGCGCAGCACCAGGGTCGCGCGCACCAGCCGGTCGCGGCTCAGCCGGTCGGCCAGCCGGGGGACCCACCAGGACAGGGCGACGTAGGGAGCCATCCGCGCCGCGGCGGTCACGCCGAGCCACAGGTCGCTGTGCGTCGAGCGCCAGACCAGCAGCATCAGCAGCGGCCACGGCAGAGACATCGCGGCGCTCGCCAGCGCGTGGCTGGCCAGCACGCGACGCACGCTCGGGCTGGTCACCGGGCCCGGCCTGGCTGCGGCGCCAGCCGGGTGGCCAACGGCGGGAAGCCGTTGAAGCCCACCGTCGAGTAGCACGTCGTGTAGGCACCGGCGGCACGCAGCCGGACCTGGTCGCCCTCACGCAGGTCCCGCGGCAGCATCGCCGGGGTGCGCTCGTAGAGCACGTCCGCGCTGTCGCAGGTCGGTCCGGCCAGCACGCAGGGCACCAGCGGGCCGCCACGGTCGGTCTCGAGCCGGTAGCGGATGGCCTCGTCGAGCGTCTCCACCAGACCGGTGAAGACCCCGGCGTCGAGGAAGACCCACCGGCGGCCTCCGCGCCGGGCCAGACCGATGACCGAGGCCACGAGCGTGCCGGCGTCGCCGACGACCCCGCGGCCGGGTTCGACCAGCGTGGCGGGACGGCGGCCGGGGAAGTGGGAGCCGAGCGCCGCCTCGATGGCGGCGCCGTAGGCCGCGGGTCGCGGGGTCACCTGGTCGGGGCCGCCGTCGAGGTCGGCGGGGAAGCCGCCTCCGAGGTCGAGCAGCCAGGGGTCGAGCCCCCGCTGTCGGGCGGCCGCGAAGATCCTCGCCGCCTGCGCGATGGGAGCGTCCCAGGCCGCGGGGTCGCGCTGTTGCGAGCCGACGTGGAACGACACCCCGGCGGCGCCGAGACCGAGCCGGCGTGCGCTCGCGAGCAGCGACACCGCGTCGGCGGGGTCGCAGCCGTACTTGCGCGACAGCGACCAGTCCGACCCGTGACCCGAGGTGG
Source organism: Nocardioides sp. (assembly GCF_041393715.1). Classification (GTDB taxonomy): domain Bacteria; phylum Actinomycetota; class Actinomycetes; order Propionibacteriales; family Nocardioidaceae; genus Nocardioides. The sequence continues at coordinate 26,268 of NZ_JAWKJQ010000003.1, forward strand.
CGATCCGGATGAGCACCTGCGCACCGGGGACCGCGGCGGCCAGCCTGGTCAGCTGTCCCTCGCCGTCGGCGACGAAGAGCCGGACGCCGAGCGCGCCGGCCTCGACCAGGTCGTGGCGGCTGGTCACCGGGTTGGAGTAGACCAGGTCCGCGGTGTCGGCCCCGGCCGCCAGGCAGGCAGCGACCTCGGCCGGGCTCGCCACGTCGAAGGCCGATCCGGCGGCCACCAACCGGGCGAGCAGGGTGGGCTCGGGGTTGGCCTTGACCGCGTAGTGGATGCGGGTCCCGGGCAGCGCGGCGGCCAGGTCGGCGTACCTGCGCAGCGCGAGGGCCACGTCGAGCACGAGGTACGGCGTCCGCGGCGGCGCGCCCGGGGCGTGTGTCGCGGGGTCCTCCGGTGCAGGGAGCAGGACCGCCATCGGGCTCTCCTCGTCGTCAGCACGCGACGAACCCGCGTGATGTCGGGAAGGAGGGCCCCGCTCCGGTCAGATACCTCGGGTCCGGTCGGCCCGACGGTGGGTGGTCAGGCGGCGTCCACGTCCAGGATGGTGACCCCTTCCGGGCGGTACTTCACCAGGGCGCAGTTCTCCTTCAGCAGCTCCTCGCCGACGGTGTCGCCGGTGCGTCTGTCGAGACAGGTGCGCCAGATCTGGTTGGCGCGGAACACCTGCCCCCGGTGCCGGTAGAACCGCTCGTGGCGCGCCGCCACCCGGTAGGACGTCGCGAGGGGCCGGTCGGCCAGCAGCCGTCCGCGCAGGTGCCGGTCGCCGACCTCGACGCGGAGCTGGAAGGTGACGTCGGTGTCGTTGCGCACCATCAGGTCGACGTAGTTGTAGACGATCGAGCAGCCGACGCCCCAGGGCAGCACCCGGCCCTTGTCCGGGAACGGGTCGAACGAGTGCTCCGACCGTTCCACGACGGTCAGCGGGGAGTGCAGGACCATCCAGTGCAGCAGGTTGGCCAGCTGGCAGATCCCGCCCCCGACGCCCGCGCGGGCGTTGCCGTTGGACAGCCGCATCCCCTCGACGTAGCCCTTTCGTCGGGTGCAGTTGCCGACCACCCGGTTGAAGGAGAACGTCTCGCCGGGTCGGATCAGCAGTCCGTCGACGCGGGCGGAGGCGAGCCGCAGGTTGGTGACCTTGCCGTGCTGGAGCACCATCTCGTCCGCCGACAGCTCGCGCCTCAGCAGCGAGCCGTGCTTCTTGACGCGCACGGGCAGGTCGACCTCGCTGTGGGTGAGCGCCCAGGGGGTGCCCGAGGTGATCCAGCGGAGCCGGCGCCTTGCACGGTGGAACCGGACGGCGACGGGATAGAGCCAGGGCATCCGCTCCGACAGGCGCGGACGCGCGGTCACCCGGGTGGGCAGCCGTGGCGGGGTGTCGTGCAGGTCGCCGGAGGCGGACCCGGGGTGCGATGTCATGCGGCCTCCTGGTGGTCTCCCGGTTGGGACGCGAACCGGCCGGGTTTCGTTGCGGCGCGTGGGGCGACCGCGAGCAAGGGCGGCCGATTTCGGTGGGTCGCCGGAGGTCTGGCAGAATGACCCGCTGAGTCCTGCGCCCTCCGGCCCCTCTCACCCGGTGGCGCAGCGTCCCACGAGGACCGGCACCGGTGCCCCACCTGGCCGCAGCGTCCTCACCCACCACCAGTCATGAGGAGACACCACAGACGTGGCCGTCAAGATCCGTTTGAAGCGCCTGGGCAAGGTCCGGGTGCCGCAGTACCGCATCGTCGTCGTCGACTCGCGCAAGAAGCGCGACGGCAAGGTCATCGAGGAGATCGGCAAGTACCACCCGAAGGAGGACCCGTCCTACATCGACGTCGTGTCCGACCGGGCGCAGTACTGGCTGGGCGTCGGCGCGCAGCCGACCGAGGCCGTCGAGAAGATCCTCAGGCTGACCGGCGACTGGCAGACGTTCAAGGGCCTGCCGGGCCAGGAGGGCACCCTCAAGGTCAAGGCGCCCGGCCGCTCGAAGGTCGACATCTTCAACGACGCCCTCAAGGACGCCGACGGGGAGCCCAAGGCCGAGGCCGTGACCAAGAAGGCCAAGGCCGCCCCGGCCGCGGAGGAGCCGAAGGCCGAGGAGCCGGCCGCCGAGGCGCCCGCCGACGAGCCGGTCGCTGAGGCTGCCGAGGAGGCCGCGCCGGTGCCCGCCGACGAGTCCCCCGAGGGCGCCGCCGAGGCGGCCGAGGAGGCCGCCGACGCCGAGGACGGCAAGCCCGCCGAGGCGGAGGCCTGAGCGCGGTGCTGATCGACGCGCTCGAGCACCTCGTCCGCGGCATCGTCGCGCACCCCGACGACGTCAGCGTGCGCGAGAAGCGGCTGCGTCGCGGCACCCTGCTCGAGGTGCGGGTCAACCCCGACGACCTCGGCAAGGTGATCGGCCGCGGTGGCCGCACCGCCACCGCGTTCCGCACCGTGATCTCGGCGCTGGCCGGCCGCAACGGCGCTCGCATCGACTTCGTCGACGTCGACCGCCGCTGACCCGGCACGAACCCCTCGAACCGGGCGTCACCCTCACGGGTGGCGCCCGGTTCGGCGTTCCCGGCCCGGATCTCTACCCTGAGCGGGTGGAGTCACCGGGAAGCAGCGACCGCGAGGTCATCGACGTGGTCGTGGGCCGGATCGGCAAGCCGCACGGCGTCCGCGGCGAGGTCACCGTCGACGTGCGCACCGACGAGCCCGAGCGGCGGTACGCCGACGGGGCGGCGTTGGCCGTCGAGGACCCGCGCGGCTCCGCCTTCCCGCACCCGACGCTCACCGTCACCCGCACCCGCTGGCACCAGGGGGTGCTGCTGGCGACCTTCGCCGAGCTGACCGACCGCACCGCCGCCGAGGCCGCCAGGGGAGTGCTGCTGCACGCCGAGATCCCGGCCGACGCGACTCCCGAGGACCCCGAGGAGTTCTACGACCACCAGCTGGTCGGCCTCGCGGCCCACGACCTCGACGGCACCCGTCTCGGCGAGGTGACGGCCGTGGTCCACGGGGCCGCCCAGGACCTGCTCACGGTGCGCACCGTCGACGGGCGCGACGCGCTGGTGCCCTTCGTCGCGGCGCTGGTGCCCGAGGTCGACCTGGCCGGCGGCCGGGTGGTCATCGCTGACCGGCCCGGCCTGGTGGCCCCCGCCGCCGAGGACGGCTGAGGCGATGCGGCTCGACATCGTCACCATCTTCCCGGGCTACCTCGCGCCCCTGGAGCTGTCGCTGCCGGGCAAGGCCCGGGAGAGCGGGCTGCTGGAGGTCCACGTGCACGACCTGCGCCAGTGGACCCACGACCGGCACCGCACCGTCGACGACACGCCCGCGGGCGGCGGCGCCGGCATGGTGATGCGCCCCGAGCCGTGGGGCGAGGCCTTCGACGCACTGGCCATCGAGGACGCCACCGTGGTGGTCCCCTCGCCGGCGGGGGAGCCGTTCACGCAGGCGCTGGCCCGCGACCTGGCCACCCGGGAGCGCCTGGTGTTCGCCTGTGGGCGCTACGAAGGCATCGACCAGCGGGTCGTCGACCACGCCGCGTCCCGCACCGAGGTGCGTGAGATCTCGCTCGGCGACTATGTCCTCAACGGCGGCGAGGTGGCCGCGCTGGCCATCGCGGAGGCGGTGGTGCGGCTGTTGCCGGGCTTCATGGGCAACGCCGAGTCGCTGGCCGAGGAGTCGCACGAGGAGGGCCTCCTCGAGGCGCCGGCCTACACCAAGCCGCCGTCGTGGCGGGGCCTCGACGTGCCCGACGTGCTGCGCAGCGGCGACCACGCGGCCATCGCCGCCTGGCGCCACGACGCGGCCCTGCGGCGCACGGCGGCGCGCCGCCCCGACCTGGTGGCTGCCAGCCAGGTGCCGGGGACGTGGTCGATCGAGCCGGCGGTCCGGGCCGACGCCGGGGAGCTGCTGACGCTGCAGCTGGCCTGCTGGGTCGAGGAGGCGCTGGTCAACGACGACCTCGCGATCCCCGCGCTGCACGAGGGGCTGCCCGAGGTGCAGGCGTCGCTCGAGGCATGGGACGTCTACGTCGTCCGGGTCGCCGGCCGGCTGGTGGGGTCGGTGCGGGCTCGCCTCGACGACCGGGAGTGGGACATCGGCCGGCTGATGGTCGCTCCCGACCTGCGCGGCCGCGGGCTGGGTCGCGCGCTGCTCGACCACATCATGGCCGTCGCGCCGCCCCAGGCCACGTCGTACCGTCTGTTCACGGGCAAGCAGAGCGAGGCCAACCTCCGCCGCTACAAGCGTGCCGGGTTCTCGGTCCGCGAGGTGCTCGACGGGCGGTCCGGGCCGGTCGTGCTCTGGCGGCCCCGGCGCTGAGCGTCGGCCCCGACCGGCGAGTGCAGCGCCCGCGGTGTCACGATTTCGCCACGCCCCACCGTTCTGGCAGAATTCGTCCTTGGCCCACACCGGCCGAAGGGCGGCCCCGGTTGCACCCGGGGAGCCCGCGTCCCACTCCTGCCACAGGGGGAGGCGGCGCCGCCGGCCACCGGGTGGAGGCCACCCGACGAACCACCGATTCCGCGGCTGACCTGTGGCACTCGCGAGGAGCAGACATGAGCAACGCCGTCACCGAGATCGGCCTGGCCGCCCTCCGCACCGACCTGCCCGACTTCCGCGCCGGCGACACCGTCAAGGTGCACGTCAAGGTCGTCGAGGGCAACCGGTCGCGCGTCCAGGTCTTCCAGGGCGTGGTGATCCGCCTGCAGGGCTCCGGCGTGGGCCGCACCTTCACCGTGCGCAAGGTGTCCTTCGGCGTCGGCGTGGAGCGGACCTTCCCGCTGCACTCCCCGATCTTCGAGTCCATCGAGGTCGTCACCCGCGGTGACGTCCGTCGCGCGAAGCTCTACTACCTCCGCAACCTGCGGGGCAAGGCCGCGAAGATCAAGGAGCGCCGCGAGGCCTGAGCCGGCGGCGACCAGCCCACGGATATCCTCACCCCGTGACTCCCGAGCCCGGCACGGTGGCCGACGACGCTGCCAAGCCCCAGGACGCCACCGACGGCCGTGACGCCGAGCGCAAGCAGCTGCCGCTGTGGCAGGAGACGATCCTGTTGCTCGGGATCGCGCTGGTGCTCGCCGTCGTCATCAAGGCCTTCTTCGTGCAGGCCTTCTACATCCCGTCGGAGTCGATGGAGCCGGGCCTGCAGATCAACGACCGGATCCTGGTCGAGAAGGTCTCCTACTGGGGCGGCGGTGGTCCGCAGCGCGGTGACATCGTGGTCTTCAAGGACCCCGGCGGCTGGCTGAGCGCCGACGAGTCGGCCGGGCCGACCAACCCCGTGGCCCAGGTGATGGCCAAGATCGGGCTCTACCCCCAGGGCGGCCACCTGGTGAAGCGGGTGATCGGCGTCGAGGGCGACACCATCCACTGCTGCGACGACCAGGGCCGTCTCGAGGTCAACGGCCAGCCGCTCGACGAGCAGGACTACGCCCGCATCCGCAACCCCAACGGCACGCCACGCAAGACCTGCGCCGGGCCGATGACCCGCACCTGCGACTGGACGGCCGGACCCGTGCCGGCGGGCCACATCTTCGTGATGGGCGACAACCGCTGGCACTCTGCCGACTCCACGGTCCATCTGTGCGGCAAGGACGAGACCGACTGCGTGCCCGGGCACGAGTACGTCTCCACCGACCTGGTCGTCGGCAAGGTCTTCGTGCTGCTCTGGCCGCGCCAGCACTTCACCTGGATCCACCGGCCCGACACGTTCGCGGACGTCCCCGACGCCGGCTGAGGTGGACCGGTGAGTGCGCTGCCGCGGGGTCTCACGGTCCGCCGCGACGCCGGCCTCTACGGCTACGAGCGCGCACTGCGCCGCGCGGGGATCGAGCCGATCGCGGGCGTGGACGAGGCCGGGCGCGGCGCGTGCGCCGGCCCTCTGGTCGCCGGAGCAGCGATCCTCCCGCCCGGCAAGGCGGGGATCGTCCCCGGACTGGCCGACTCCAAGCTGCTGACCGAGCGGGCCCGCGAGCGGGCCTACGACCAGATCGTGCGTCGGGCACTGGCCTGGTCGGTGGTCGTCCTCGAGCCCGAGGAGTGCGACCGGCTGGGCATGCACGTCGCCAACGTGGAGGCGCTGCGCCGCGCGGTGGCCCTGCTCGACCTGCGGCCCGCCTACGTGCTCACCGACGGCTTCCCGGTCGACGGCTTCGACGTGCCCGGGCTGGCGATCTGGAAGGGCGACCGGGTGGCCGCGTGCATCGCCGCGGCGTCGGTGCTCGCCAAGGTCACCCGCGACCGGATCATGACCGACCTCGACGCCGACTGGCCGGCGTACGACTTCAAGACGCACAAGGGCTACGTCACCGAGGTGCACAACGAGGCGCTCGGCCGGCACGGGCCCTCGCCGGTGCACCGGATGCGGTTCGTCAACGTCCGGCGGGCCGCGGGGCTGGAGCCGCCCGAGCCGGGGCACAATGAGCAGGCCGAGGCGACCGCCCCGTCGCCGGCGGACCTGGTGGCGAGCGAGGAGTGCGGATGAGCGCGGAGGATCTCGAGAAGTACGAGACCGAGATGGAGCTGACGCTCTACCGCGAGTACCGCGACGTGGTCTCGATCTTCAAGTACGTCGTCGAGACCGACCGGCGCTTCTACCTCTGCAACCAGGTCGACGTGAAGGCCCGCACGGAGGCCGGCGACGTCTTCTTCGAGGTGTCGATGAGCGACGCCTGGGTCTGGGACATGTACCGCCCCGCGCGGTTCGCCAAGAACGTCAAGGTGCTCACCTTCAAGGACGTCAACGTCGAGGAGCTCAGCCCGGCCGACATCGACCCGTCCAAGGCCTGAGCCTCGCGGGCGACTGCCCGCGGACGGCAGGAGGGGCCGACCCCTCGTCAGGGGCCGGCCCTCGCCGGTGGATCAGGGCGTGGTGGCGCCGGGCTACTTGATCAGCCGGACGGGGTCGCCCTCGATCTTCGCGCTCCAGGTGGTCACGTCGGTCACGCTCGAGGCCGAGCCGAAGTCGACCACGACGCGGAACCAGCAGCCACCGGCGCTGTTGACGTTGCAGTCGTAGTCGTTCGGGATCGGGACCTTGATCGTCTCCGCCTGTCCGTTCCAGCCGCTGCTGCCCGAGACACCGGTGACCTTGCAGTTGGTGAGGGTGCCGGTGTACTGGCCGGAGGCCGTGCAGTTGTTGAGGGACAGCGTGCTCTCGGTCGGCGGGAGGATCTGGATCGACCCGCTACCGGAGGCGGCGTCACCGGCGTCGAAGAACTGGAACACCATGGTCTTGCTCGCCGCGGCCGGCACCACCCGCACCAGGTTGAACGTGCTCACGGACACCGGGGAGTTGGCGAACACCGACATGTGCTCCCAGCCGGCGATCGACAGGGCGCCCGCCTGGGACGAGATCGCCCGCAGGCTGAACATGTTGGTGCCGTTGCCCTGAACGCTGGTGTTGTCGCCGGAGTTGTAGACCGAGGTGCTGCTGTAGCCGCCCTTGCCGTCGGGGCTGGAGGTGCTCAGCGGCACGTTGGTGCGCACCTGCAGGTAGTAGTCACCGGTCGTGGTGGGCGTGAAGGTGCACATCGTGACCCACTGGTGGTACACCCGAGCCAGGTTGATGTTGTAGCTCGACGAGCTCTGCTTCAGCGCGTTGAAGGTCATCTGGCTCGAGCTGTAGCCGGGGTACTGCTTCGCGCACCCCGCCACCGGCGCCGCGTCGGTGGGCACGAACGTGTCGATCGGCGAGCGCAGCCCGAACGACGTCACCGTCGGGACCTCGCTGGAGCCGTAGCGGTTGCCGTTGCTGGTGCTGTCGCCGGCGCAGAAGTCGGTGAGCCCGTCCTTGTAGCGCGTCCCGGCGTCGGTGTTGGTGTAGTCGTTGTAGTAGCTCGTCGACGAGGACGGACCGGTGCCACTCACACCGGTGCAGTTGCTCTCGGCCGGGGCGTAGGCCGGGTCGTAGATCTGCAGCGTGACGGGCGAGCCGACGGCGGCGGCGCCCACGCGGACGACGTAGAAGTAGCCGTTGGGCTCGAACTCGTCGTTCTTCTGGGGGGAGCCGCCGCTGCAGCCGCTCTCGTAGCCCTTGCAGTAGCGCGTCATGATCTGGTCGCCCTGGGTCTTGTAGACCCAAGGACCGTGCACGCTGCCCCAGAACTTCGGGTTGGTCGAGCACTGCGCCCCGCCCGCGGGGACCACGAGCTGGCTGCCGACCGGGCCGTTGAGGTTGGTGCCGGCAGGTTCGTTGCCGAAGGTGTTGCAGGGGCTGCCCATGGGGGCCGGCCCGTTGTAGTCGGCGGTGGCGGAGCGGGTGATGACCGCCCACTTCTTGTTGAACGACGAGGCGAGGCTGTTCTTGATGGTGGTCTTCACGGTCACCACCAGCTGGGTGGGCTTGGGCCCGACGGCAGCCGTGACCGTCGTGCCGCCGCTGTTGGGGTAGCCGTTGCGCGCCGCCACGGCCAGGGCCGTGGACTGCGCGGAGGAGAAGTCGTTGGGCATGTAGGTCACGCCGGCCATGGCGGCGGCGTCGGCGGCCGCCTGGACGCGCTCGATCTCGACGTACCAGCGGGAGACGTCGACCGACATCGCGGAGAGGGGGAGCAGGATCGTTGCTGCCAAGGCCGCGACCAGCATCGCGGCGTAGCCGCGCTCGTCACGCGGCCGTCGGACGAGGTCGCTGAGGCTGAGGCGCCGGAGGCGGTTCACTGGTGGGTCCCGGGCATGCACTGCTCGCTGGGGAGCGGCTCGAAGTTCATCACGGTGCGCTCTTCGATGTCGATGCCGCTGCCGAACAGGCCGGTGATCCAGGGGTGGCGGGCGTGCATGGCGACGCCGACGGCCATCCGGTTGGGGTGGTTGACGCAGGCGTTGATGGTGGTGGAGGTCCAGGTGCCGCCGGCGTAGCGGAACCGGCCGATGCCTTCGTCCCAGACGTACTTCACGCAGTCGGAGTAGCAGGTGATGGAGGTGTTGCCGGTGGGCATCGGGTAGCCGCCGCTGTTGGCGCGGTAGACCAGGATGTAGTCGATCTGGTCCTTGGGCATCGCCGAGCCGGCGCGCTGGATGGCGTCGGCGGCGGCCTGGGCCAGCGCGGGGGTGGTGACCGGGGAGCAGGGCGGGGGGTCGGCGGAGGCCTGGCAGACGCCGGGGCCGGCGCCGGCGGAGACCGAGGCGACGCGGCCGCCCACGCGCACGGCGCTGGACACGGCGACGGTGTCGCGCATCAGCAGCGACATCTCGATGATCCCGAGAACGAACAGAAACAGAATCGGCGTCACCAGGGCGGCCTCGACCGCCACGGCTCCCCGTTCGCCACGCCTGCGCGTCCTGAACATGACACACCTTTCCTGCTGACTCGTTCCAGCGGGGACCGTACCCGCGGCACCGACGGCTCCGTGGCCGAATCGAGACAACTGGTCCGAAAGGCCAGGAAATGGGCGTTGACCTGCGGTGATGGACCCGAGGGGTGGCCGGGAGGTCTAGACGGGCTGGCAGGGGAGAGGCGGCGCCCGCCCGAGGCGTCCGTGCCAGGAACCGCGCACAGGGGTGCCCGGCGTGGCCCCCTTCCACAGGCCGCGTCGCGGTCGAGGCGTGCCCGGCCGGCCGCGGGCAGCCTGGTCGCAGGAGGTGCGCGGTGGAGCAGGTGGACGCGAGGGGCCCGACGTCGGGGGAGCACAACCGGGCGCTGGGCCGCTATGGCGAGCGGTTGGCCGAGCGGGAGCTGGTGGCGGCGGGCATGGTGGTGCTCGATCGCAACTGGCGATGTCCCGAGGGAGAGCTCGACCTGGTGCTGCGCGACGGCCGGGTGCTGGTGGTGTGCGAGGTGAAGACCCGCAGCTCGGTCGCGTTCGGCACGCCGCACGAGGCGGTGACGCCCGACAAGCTTGCCCGGCTGCGGCGACTGGCGGCCCGGTGGCTGAGCGCACACGACGTCTCGGCGCCGGAGGTGCGGGTGGACGTGGTGGCGGTGCTGCGACCGCGGCGCGGGCCCTCGGTGGTCGACCACGTGGTGGGGGTGGGGTGATGCCCTTCGCGACGTCGTACGCCGTGGCGCTGCAGGGGTCGTTGGGCCACTTGATCGAGGTGCAGGCCGACGTGAGCGCCGGCATGGTCGGGACCACGGTGGTGGGCCGGGCCGACGTGGCGCTCAACGAGGCCCGCGACCGGTGCCGGATGGCGGTGCTCAACAGCCAGCTGGCGTGGCCGTCGACCCGGCGGGTCACCGTGCTGCTGTCGCCGGCCGACCTGGTCAAGCGCGGCACTCACTTCGACCTGTCGATCGCGGTCTCGGTGCTGGCGGCGGCCGACGAGCTGCCCCGGGTGTCGCTGGCGGGCACCGTGTTCGTCGGTGAGCTGACGCTGGCCGGCGGCCTGCGCGCGGTGCCGGGGGTGCTGCCGATGGCGCTGGCCGCGGCGGCACGCGGGATGCGCCGGATCATCGTCCCCGAGCCGCAGGCGGCCGAGGCGGCGATGGTGCCGGGGCTGGAGGTCCTCGGGATGCGCTCGCTGGCCCAGGTGGCGGCCGAGCTCCGCGGCGACAACGTCCCCGAGGCGCCGCCGGTGGCGCCGATGTCCGGCAGCCGGCTGCTGGCCTGGCGCGGCCAGGACCGACTGGAGGACCAGGACCTCGCCGACCTGGCCGGGCTCGACGACGCGAAGTTCGCGGTCGAGGTGGCCGCCGCGGGCGGGCATCACCTCCTCCTCTCCGGTCCCAAGGGCTCGGGCAAGACGACGCTCGCCGAGCGGATCCCGACCCTGCTGCCCGACCTCCTGCCGGAGGAGGCGCTGGAGCTCACCGCGCTGCACTCGCTGGCCGGTGCGCTCGAGTCGGGCGACCCGGTGCTGGTCCGGCCGCCCTACTCCGCGCCCCACCACGACGCCAGCAAGGCCAGCCTGCTCGGTGGCGGCACCGGCGTCGTCCGGCCGGGCGAGATCAGCCGTGCCCACTGCGGGGTGCTCTTCCTCGACGAGTTCCCGCTGTTCCGCGCCGACGTGGTCGAGGCGCTGCGGCAGCCGCTGGAGAGCGGCGAGGTCACCATCGCCCGGGGATACGACACCGCCACCTATCCGCCCGCGGCATGGTGGTGCTGGCCGCCAACCCGTGCCCGTGCGGCAACTTCCACCCCTCCGCCGCGGTGAGCCGATGCACCTGCGCGGAGGTCGCGCGGCGCGACTACCGCCGCAAGCTCGGTGGGCCGGTGCTCGACCGGGTCGACATCACCCGGCACCTGGAGCCGGTGCCGGTCCACGAGACCAACGACCCCTGCCGTCAGGGAGACCTCGGCCCAGGTCCGGGCCCGGGTGACGGTCGCGCGGGAGCGACAGGCCGAGCGCTACGCCGACGAGCACTGGCGCCTCAACAGCCAGGCGCCCGGCCCGGCGCTGCGGGCGCGATGGCCACTGCCGACCGACGCCCAGGCAGCCGTCGACGACGAGGTCTATCACGGCCGGTTGAGCCGCCGCGGCGCCGCCCGGGTGCACCGGCTCGCCTGGACCGTGGCCGACCTCGCCGGCCTGCCCGGCCCCGGAGCTCGAGAGGTGCAGACCGCGATCGCCCTCCGGCTCGGCAGGCCGCTCGGTCGACTCCTTGCGGAGGGCCGGGTGACGCCGCCGGGTGGGGACGGCGCCCCGACGCGACGGCAGCCGCCGAGGCCACCGCAGCCGCCGCGGCGCTCGAGGAGGAGCGGCTGGCCCGGGCGGCCCTCAACCGGCTGGCCGAGCCCGGTGACCCTCGGCTGGCGGCCGTGGTGGCCGAGCTCGGGGCGATCCGGGTGCGCGACCATCTGCTGGCCGAGCGCGACCTCCAGGGTCTGGCCACCGACGTCGCCGGCCGGCTCGCCTCCTCGACCCGGCGGCCGACCTCGAGCGGGCTGCCCGCCAGGGCATCAGGTTCGTGGTCCCCGGCGACGACGAGTGGCCGGCACAGCTCGATGCCCTGGCGGCCGCCGAGCCGTTGCAGGGCAGCGGCGGGCCACCACTCGGGCTGTGGGTGCGCGGCCCGCTGCCCACTGACCGGCCTCGCGCGCTCGGTGGCCGTCGTGGGCAGCCGGTCGGCGACGACCTACGGCACGCACGTGGCCGGCGAGATCGCCGCCGGACTGGCTCGTGACGGTCAGGTGGTGGTGTCCGGAGCGGCCTTCGGCATCGACCAGGCCGCCCACCGCGGCGCGCTCGGCGGTGGTGGCGCGACGGTGGCCGTGCTGGCGTGCGGCGTCGACCGGGCCTACCCGGCGGCCCACCGGGCGCTGCTCGACCACCTGGCCGAGCACGCGGCCGTGGTGGCCGAGACCCCGCCCGGGTGTGCCCCGATGCAGCTGCGGTTCCTGTCTCGCAACCGGCTGATCGCCGCGCTGACCGGCGGCACCGTCGTGGTCGAGGCCGCCGTCCGCAGCGGCGCCCTCAACACCGCCAACTGGGCGGCTCGACTGCACCGCCCGGTGATGGGCGTGCCCGGGCCGGTCACCAGTGCCCCCTCGGAGGGCGTCCACGAGCTGGTCCGCAGTGGCGCGGCCACTCTGGTGACCAGGGCCGCCGACGTGCTCGAGCTGGTCGGTCCGGCCGGTGAGCACCTGGTCGAGGCGAGGCGGGCACCGAGCACCGCCCGCGACCGCCTGCCGCGCCGCGACCGGCAGGTCCTCGACGCGGTCCCGGTCAGGCAGGCCGCGGCGACCGACGCGATCGCCAGGACCGCCGGGCTGGGCCTGGTGGAGGTCCGCAGCACCCTCGAACGACTCGCCGCCCGGACGCTGGTGGTGGGCTCTCCGCAGGGATGGCGGCTGGCCCCCGACGCGCGGGTCCCACGCCAGGAGGCGTCCGCTTCCTAGACTCCCTCCATGACGTCAGCCGGCGCCGCCGAGGAGCAGGCGGCCGCCTCACCCGACCTGCCCGAGGCGATGGCCGGGGTGCTCGCGGCCTATGAGCGGCACCTGCGGGTCGAGCGCGACCTGACCTCGCACACGGTGCGGGCCTACGTCGGCGACATCCACAGCCTGCTCGACCACGCCGGCCGGCTGGGTCTGGCCGAGCCCTCCGAGCTCGACCTGCGCACCCTGCGCAGCTGGCTGGCCAAGCAGCAGACCACCGGTCACTCCCGGACGACGCTGGCCCGCCGGGCGACCGCCGCCCGGGTCTTCACCGCGTGGCTGGTCCGCACCGGCCGCGCCGCGACCGACGCCGGCTCGTCGCTGGGCTCACCGAAGGCGCGGCACCCGCTGCCCGCGGTGCTCCGGGTCGACGAGGCCACCGACCTGGTCGCGCACGCCATCGAGCTGGCCGACGAGGACGGTCCGGTCGGGCTGCGCGACGTGGCCGTCCTCGAGCTGCTCTATGCCACGGGCATGCGGGTCGGCGAGCTCGTGGGCGCCGACGTCGACGACGTCGACCACGACCGCCGGGTGATGCGGGTCTTCGGCAAGGGACGCAAGGAGCGCACCGTGCCCTACGGCGCGCCCGCGGCGGCGGCGCTGGCGGCCTGGCTGCGCGAGGGGCGGCCGCAGCTGGCCATCGCCGGCTCGGGGCCGGCGCTGTTCCTCGGGGTGCGTGGCCGCCGGCTCGACCAGCGTGCCGTCCGGACGCTGGTCCATGCCCGGGTGGCCGCGGTGCCGGGGGCGCCGGACATCGGCCCGCACGGCCTGCGGCACACCGCGGCCACCCACCTGCTCGAGGGCGGCGCCGACCTCCGCAGCGTGCAGGAGCTGCTCGGCCACGCGTCGCTGGCCACCACGCAGCGCTACACCCACGTGAGCACCGACCGGCTGCGGCGGGCCTACCAGCAGGCCCACCCTCGCGCCTGACAGGGGGACCCTGGACGCGCCGTGGGGGAGCGGGCCGACCCCGCCAGCGGCAGCAGCCGCACCGGGCCGAGCCCGACGAGGCGCAGCGGGTCGAGGTAGTCCTCACCGCGGATCCAGCCCCAATGCAGGCACGCCTGCGGTGGGCAGTGGGAACCGACTGCCTCGAGCCGGCCCAGCCGCTCGCCGCCGGCCACCCGCTGGCCGACCTCGACGTCGGCCACCACCGGCTCGTAGGTCGTCTGGGTGTCGCCGTGGTCGACCACGACCACGCCCCGCCCGGCGAGACGCGCGGCGTAGCTCACCCGACCGGGCAGTGCGGTCCTCACGACCTGCCCCACGTGACCGGCCAGGTCGACACCGCGGTGGCCGCGACCCCAGGGCGACGACGGTGGGTCGAAGCGGCGCACCACCTCGGGCTCGGGGCGCAGCGGCCACTCGCCGACCGCCGTCGTCTGACGGCTCGGCGGGGCAGACCAGCCGCCGGACCAGCCGGCAGGCTGGCCGACGGGCTCGGGATCGCCGTCCCCGGCGGCCGGCGCCGGCCAGAGCAGCACGGGGCCGAGCAGCAGGCTCAGCAGGGTGAGGGCAGCGCGTCGGGACATGTCCTCAGCCTGCGCGTCGGGTGCTCCGGGGGCACCCCGCGCGGACGCGGGCTGTGGACAGCGTCTCCCGGCCCGGCCGCCGGGACGGAAACCGGCACAGGACGTCTCCTCGGCGCCGGTCCGCGGGCGATTCGCGACCGGCCGGGCTCTGGACTACCATGGCCGGAGCGGTCGCCCCCGGGCGTCCGACTTCGCACGCACACAGACCACGACGGTTCCGCGGATACTCCTGTCGGAGCCGACCGCCCGTGGGCGTCGATCCTCAGTCCAGGCCGAGCCAGCTCGGTCGGGTCGGGTCGCGCGTGAGCGTCAGGGCCGGCAGCACCCGCTGACCGGCAGCAACTGAAAAGCCGCGGACGCGGCCCGGCGGTGTGCCCACCGTGCGGTCCGGCCCGCCCACACAGGAGAGACCCCATGGCCGTCGTCACCATGCGCCAGCTGCTCGAGAGCGGCGTTCACTTCGGGCACCAGACCCGTCGCTGGAACCCCAAGATGAAGCGCTTCATCATGACCGAGCGCAACGGCATCTACATCATCGACCTGCAGCAGTCGCTCGCCTACATCGACCGCTCCTACGCCTTCATCAAGGACACCGTCGCCCGCGGCGGCACCGTGATGTTCGTCGGCACCAAGAAGCAGGCCCAGGAGGCGATCGCCGAGCAGGCGACCCGCGTCGGCATGCCCTACGTCAACCAGCGCTGGCTGGGTGGCATGCTCACCAACTTCCAGACCGTGCACCAGCGGATCAGCCGCCTCAAGGAGCTCGACGAGATCGACTTCGACAACGTCGCGGGCAGCGGCCGCACCAAGAAGGAGCTGCTGCAGCTCAAGCGGGAGCGCGACAAGCTCGAGAAGACCCTCGGCGGCATCCGCGAGATGACCCGTACGCCGGCCGCGGTCTGGGTCGTCGACACCAAGAAGGAGCACCTGGCGGTCGAGGAGGCCCGCAAGCTGCGGATCCCGATCATCGGCATCCTCGACACCAACTGCGACCCGGACGAGGTCGACTTCCCGATCCCGGGCAACGACGACGCCATCCGCGCCGTCGCGCTGCTCACCCGGGTGGTCGCCGACGCCGTCGCCGACGGCCTGATCGCCCGCTCCGGCGCCAAGACCGGCGACGGTGAGGCCGCCATCGGCGCCGAGGAGCCGCTGGCCGAGTGGGAGCGGGAGCTGCTCGAGCAGTCGGCCCCGGCCGAGGCCCCCGCCGAGGCGCCCGCCGAGGCTCCCGCGCAGGCTGCCGACGCCGAGGCCGCCCCCGAGGCCGCCCCCGAGGCCGCCGCGGCCCCCGCGGCCTTCGCCGACGTGGCCCCGGTCGAGGAGACCGCTGCCGAGGAGACCGCTGCCGAGACCTCTGCTGAGGCCCCCGCCGAGGAGCCCCCTGCTGAGGCCGCCGACGAGGCTCCCGCCGACGGTGGCTTCGGCCCCGACTCGGCGGTCGCGCCCGAGGACGGCTCGGCTCCCGAGGGCTTCGAGATCAAGGGCAACAAGGACTCGATGAAGTTCCACGCCCCCAGCAGCCCGTGGTACGCCCGCACCAAGGCCGAGGTGTGGTTCCGCACCGCCGAGGCCGCCGAGGCGGCCGGCTTCGTCAACGCCGAGACCAAGGCCTGACCCGGCGGGCGGTGCGGCCCTCGGGCCGCTCCGTGCCGCCACCGGGCGCCTTCCCGGCGTCCCGTCCCCTGCGAGGAAAGAAGACAGATGGCGAACATCACCGCCGCCGACGTCAAGAAGCTCCGTGAGCTGACCGGCGCCGGCATGATGGACAGCAAGAAGGCCCTGGTCGAGGCCGAGGGCGACTTCGAGAAGGCCGCGGAGCTCATCCGGGTCAAGCTCGGCAAGAAGATGGCCGAGCGAGGTGCCGAGCGCGACGCCGCCGCCGGCCTGGTCGCCGTCGTCGGCGGCGCCATGGTGGAGCTCAACTGCGAGACCGACTTCGTGGCCAAGGGCGAGGAGTTCGTGGCCGCCGCCCAGCAGATCGCCACCGCCGCCGACCAGGCCAAGGCCGGCGACCCCGACGCGGTCAAGGCCGCGTCGGTCGGGGACCGCACCGTCGCCGAGCTGGTGGAGCACCTCGGCATCACCATCGGTGAGAAGATCGAGCTCGGCCGGGTCGCCTACTTCGAGGGCCCCGTCGTCTCCTACCTCCACAAGCGCGCGGCCGACCTGCCGCCCGCCATCGGCGTCCTCGTCGAGTACGACGGCAGCCAGGGCGGCGCCGACGGCGCGGCCAAGCAGATCGCGGCCATGCGGCCGACGTACCTCTCCCGTGACGAGGTGCCCGCCGAGGTGGTGGCCAAGGAGCGCGAGCTCGCCGAGGCCACCTCCCGCGAGGAGGGCAAGCCCGAGGCGGCGATCGCCAAGATCACCGAGGGGCGGCTCAACGGCTTCTTCAAGGAGGTCGCGCTGCTCGACCAGCCGTCGGTGACCGAGAGCAAGAAGTCGGTGCAGGCCGTCCTCGACGAGGCGGGCACCACCGTGAAGCGGTTCGCCCGGTTCGAGGTCGGCGGCTGACCCAGTAGGGTGCACGCAAGACTTCGCTAGCCACGTGAGGGGGCCGGTTCGACGATGACCATCATTGCCGGGCCGGCCCCTTCCGCTACCTCCGGACGGGCCGCTCTCGGCTGACGGCGTACCCCTCCACCGCACCCGCCCCGGCAACCAGAAGGGAACCTGCGTGACCACCTACCATCGCGTCCTCCTCAAGCTCTCGGGAGAGGTGTTCGGCGGCGGCAGCATCGGGGTCGACCCCGACGTGGTCCAGAAGATCGCGAAGGAGATCGCCACGGTCGCCCGGTCCGGCGTCCAGATCGCGGTGGTCACCGGCGGCGGCAACTTCTTCCGCGGCGCCGAGCTCCAGCAGCGCGGCATGGACCGGGCGCGGGCCGACTACATGGGCATGCTCGGCATCGTGATGAACTGCCTGGCGCTCCAGGACTTCCTGGAGAAGGAGGGCGTCGAGACGCGGGTGCAGACCGCGATCACCATGGGGCAGGTCGCCGAGCCCTACGTCCCGAGGCGCGCGATCCGGCACATGGAGAAGGGCCGGGTCGTCATCTTCGGCGCCGGCATGGGGATGCCGTTCTTCTCCACCGACACGGTGGCCGTGCAGCGGGCCCTGGAGAGCCGGTGCGACGTCGTCCTGGTCGCCAAGAACGGCGTCGACGGGGTCTACAGCGCCGACCCCAAGAAGGACCCGAGCGCCACCAAGTTCGACGAGCTGACCTACGACGAGGCGATCGCCCGGGGCCTGCGGATCATGGACCAGACGGCGTTCGCGCTCTGCGGGGAGAACAAGCTGCCGATGGTCGTGTTCGGCATGGAGCCGGAGGGCAACATCCTCCGGGTGGTGCAGGGTGAGAAGATCGGGACGCGGGTCAGCGCCGGCTGACCGGGCGGCGAGACGAGAGCAGGAGCAGTCGTGATCAACGAGATCCTCAACGAGGCCGACGAGAAGATGGACAAGTCGGTCGAGGCGACCCGTGAGGAGTTCGCGGCGATCCGGGCGGGCCGCGCCCACCCGAGCATGTTCAACAAGCTCACGGCGGAGTACTACGGCACCCCCACGCCGCTGCAGCAGCTGGCGTCGTTCACCTCGCCGGAGCCGCGGATCATCCTGGTCGCGCCGTTCGACATGACCGCGATCGGTGCCATCGAGAAGGCCATCCGAGACTCCGACCTGGGCGTCAACCCCGCCAACGACGGCAGGGTGCTCCGCTGTGTCTTCCCCGACCTGACCGAGGAGCGCCGCAAGGAGTTCATCAAGGTCGCCAAGCACAAGGCCGAGGAGGGGCGGGTCTCGATCCGCAACGTACGCCGGCACGCCAAGCACGACCTCGAGCAGCTCGACAAGGAGGGCGAGGCGGGCCAGGACGAGGTCGCCGCGGCCGAGAAGCGGCTCGAGGGGATGACCAAGCAGCACACCGACAAGATCGACGACCTGCTCAAGCACAAGGAAGCCGAGCTCCTCGAGGTCTGAGGCCCCGAGATGACCGCCACCCCGCCCGCGACCGACCACGGACGCGCGGGCCGCAACCTGCCGGCCGCGGTCGGCTCCGCCGTGGTGCTGCTCGCCGCGATCGCGGCGTCGCTGGCGTTCTGGAAGACCGCGTTCATGCTGATCGTGGCCGCCGCCGTGGTCGTGGCCGTCTGGGAGCTGCGCCAGGGCATGGCGGCCAAGGACATCGACCTGCCCGAGCAGCCGCTGATGATCGGCGGTGTGGCGATGGTCTTCGTCGCCTACTTCTTCGGTGCCCCCGCGCTGGTCACCGCCACCGGCGTGGCCGCGTTGGTGATCATGCTCTGGCTGCTGCGCCGCGGGGTCGACGGCTACGTCAAGAACGCCACCGCGTCGGTGTTCACGCTGATCTATGTGCCGTTCCTGGGCTCCTTCGTCGGGCTGCTGCTCGCCGAGGGGGGCGCCGTCGACTTCGACCGCTGGGACGACGGGGTCCGGGGGATCCTCACCTTCATCCTGGTGACCATCGCCTCCGACATCGGCGGCTACGCCGCGGGCGTCCTGTTCGGCAAGCACCCGATGGCCCCGGTGATCTCCCCGAAGAAGTCCTGGGAGGGCTTCGCCGGGTCGGCGGTCGCCTGCCTGGTGGTCGGCTGGCTGTGCGTGGTCTATCTCCTCGATGGTGACTGGTGGGTGGGCCTGCTGCTCGGAGCGATCGCGGTCTGCATGGCCACCCTGGGCGACCTGTGCGAGTCGGTGATCAAGCGCGACCTCGGCATCAAGGACATGAGCCAGATCGTCCCCGGCCACGGTGGCCTGATGGACCGGCTCGACTCGCTGCTGGCCACGGTCGCTCCCGTCTGGCTGACGCTGCACTACCTGGTGTTCTGAGCGACCGGTCGGCGTCGGCCGCGCCGTCGTCCGGATTCGCCGTCAGCGGCCCCCGGGCACCTACGATGGACGGCATGGACCGCAGTCCCGCCACCGAGCCCGAGGGCCCGCTCGTCGTCGCCGACGACGCCGAGGCCCCGGCGTACTCCGAGGCGCCGCTGGCCGTCACCGTCGGCGAGGAGCCCGACGCGGCGGAGCCGGCCGCCCACCCCGACTGGTGGCACCGCGACCACCCGACGTTCACCGCGATCGCCGGCTTCTTCTCCGGGCTGGCCTTCGCGACCGTGGTCCCCGGCCTGTTCATGGCGACCATCCGCTTCTTCGCCGACGACAGCACCGCGGAGCGGACGGCCGAGGAGGCCTTCCCGTTCGTGCTGCTGTTCCTGGTGATCCCGATCGGGATGATCGTGTTCCCGCAGTCGCGCCGCTTCGGCAGCTACATGATCTTCGGGATCGTGGTGGCCCTGGCCGTGGTCGTCGGCGTCGGCACGTTCGTGTTCTGGCTGATGATCAAGTACGCCTCCTGACCATGAGCGAGCGTCCACCCCTGCCGCTGGTCTTCGACGAGCCGCGCGGCCGCACGAAGCCACCACGTCACCTCGCCGACCTGACCGCCGAGGAGCGCGCCGCCGTCGTGGCCGACCTCGGGCTGCCGGCGTTCCGGGCGGGCCAGCTGTCCCGCCACTACTTCACCCGGCTCACCGACGACCCTGCCGAGATGACCGACCTGCCCGCGGCCGGCCGCGAGGAGCTGGTGGCCTCGCTGCTGCCGGCGTTGATGACCCCGGTGCACACGCTGGAGGCCGACGCCGGGACCACCCGCAAGACCCTGTGGCGGCTCGGTGACGGCTCGCTGGTCGAGTCGGTGCTGATGCGCTATCCGGACCGGGTGACCATGTGCGTCTCCTCGCAGGCGGGGTGCGGCATGGCCTGCCCGTTCTGCGCGACCGGGCAGGGCGGGCTGCAGCGCAACATGTCGACCGCCGAGATCGTCGAGCAGGTCGTCGCGGGCGCCCGCTCGCTGGCTCGGGGCGAGGTGCCCGGCGGGCCGCCCGGGTGTCCAACGTCGTCTTCATGGGGATGGGCGAGCCGCTGGCCAACTACAAGGCGGTGCTCGGCGCCGTCCGCCGGCTCACCGACGCGGCACCCGACGGGCTCGGCATGTCGGCCCGCGGCATCACCGTCTCGACGGTCGGTCTGGTGCCGCGCATCCGCCAGCTCGCCGAGGAGGGCATCCCGGTCACCCTCGCACTGTCGCTGCATGCGCCCGACGACGAGCTGCGCAACGAGCTGGTGCCGATCAACACGCGATGGACGGTCGGTGAGGCGGTCGACGCGGCTGCCCACTACTTCGCGACCACGGGCCGGCGGGTGTCGATCGAGTACGCCCTGATCCGGGACATCAACGACCACGGGTGGCGGGCCGACCTGCTGGCCGACGTACTCCTCGCGGCCGGGCCGCGTGGGTGGGTGCACGTCAACCTGATCCCGCTGAACCCCACGCCCGGCTCGAAGTGGACCGCCTCCGACCCGCGTGACGAGCGGGAGTTCGTCCGCCGGCTCGAGGCCAAGGGAGTCCCGACCACGGTCCGCGACACCCGGGGCGGGAGATCGACGGCGCCTGCGGGCAGCTTGCGGCCACCGCACGCTGAGCCGCGCCCCGCCTGGTCCGCGGCCCGCTGAGCATCGCTACCCTCCTCCCATGTCCACCGCACGTCCCACCGGCACGGCGACGATGGTCGCCGCCGCCCTTGCCCTCGCCTGGGCGGTCTACGCGCTCCTCACGACGGTGTTCGCGCTCCGCCGACAGTGGAGCTACCTCGGCGACCAGACGCCGGCGTTCCTCGCGGCCGACGTGATGTGGTACGCCGGCCTGGCCATCGCGGTCCTCGGCGGTGTGGCCGGTGTCGTCGTCCTGGCCGCACGGCGCCGCACGGCGGGCGTGGCGCTGGCGGCGGCGGCTCTGGTGAGCTGCCTCCTGGTCGTCGCGGCGAACGTCGTCTATCTGTCGGTCGCCCAGTCGAACGGCTATCTCGACATGGACTCGCTCACCTACGTCAGCTGGCCGTTCGGCTTCCCGCTCGATGTCGGCTTCGTCGTCGTCGGGCTGGTCGTGGCGGTGCTGGCGTTCATCCCGGGGGTGGCCCGAGCGCCGCCGCGAGCGGGGTCGCTCCACGGTCCATCCCGGCCGCGGCCGCGTGGCAGCCCGAGCCCGCCGCGGCTGCGTGGCAGCCCGAGCCCGCCGCGGCTGCGTGGCAGCCGGAGCCGGCCGCGGCTGCGTGGCAGCCCGAGTCCGGCCGCGGCCGCCGCTTCGGCGCCCGAGCCGGAGGCGTTCTTCGTCGTGGTCGACGGTCAGCCCTACGGTCCCTACGACTGGGTCCAGCTGCGTGGCTTCGTGCACACCGGTCAGATCACCGACCAGTCGGTGATCCGCCGAGGCAGCGGGCTGGAGCAGCCGGCCCCCGAGGTTCCCGGCCTGCTGGGCTGGACCCGCTGGGCCGACCCGCTGGGCCGACCTGCTGGGCGGGCCGGTCAGCGCAGGACCAGGTCCGCGGCCTCGTCGACGGAGTCGACGAGGTGGACGTGCCGCTCCATCGGGAGGCCGGTGGCCATCCGGCGCAGCGCCGGCCAGGCCGGCACGTCGTGGGTCCAGTGCTCGCGACCCACCAGCACCATCGGCGCCACCGACGACTCGTCGGCGTAGTAGTTCTCGCAGGCGTCCTGGAAGATCTCCTGCACCGTGCCGGCCGCGCCCGGGAGGAACACGATCCCGGCGTCGCACACCTCGAGCAGGATCGCCTCGCGGGTGGCGTTGCGGAAGTACTTCGCCACCGAGGTCGCGAACGCGTTGGGTGGCTCGTGTCCGTAGTGCCAGGTGGGGATGCCGAGGGACTCATCCCCGTCGGGCCACCGCCGGAGCACCTCGAAGGCCGCGCCGACCCAGGCGTCGACCGGCCGGAACTCGGGTACGCCGGCCACCACACCGAGCGCGTCGGCCAGGTCGTCGGCGGGCCGCCCGGCGAGGTAGGCGCCCAGGTTGGCCGCCTCCATCGCCCCCGGTCCGCCGCCGGTGGCGACGACGCGGGCCGCGCCGAGCCTGCGGCCCAGCCTCGCCGCGTCGGCGTACGCCGGCTCGCCGCGGCGAACCGCGTGTCCACCCATCACGCCGACCAGCCGGCGCCCGCGCACCCAGGCGGTCAGGGCGTCGTCGACCGCGTGGTCGTGCAGGGCCTGGGCGAGCGTCAGGTCGACCGTCGAGGGCTGCCGGGACCACGCGTAGGCGCGGGCGTCGAGGGAGTCGGCGTAGCGCTCGGTGTCATAGAGGTCCTCGGGTGAGTACAGCGAGGCGCGGTAGACGTCGACCGGTGAGCCGGGCACCTCGGGGAACACGACCGCGCCGCGGGCGCGCACCGACTCCTCGTCGGCGGGCTCGAGCCGGCAGCCGAGGAACAGCGCCCCTCCGACCGACAGGTCGCGCAGGACGGCGCCGCGCTCGCGAAGGTCGAGGTTCTGCAGGTGCCACCCGGAGAGCGAGCCGGCGCCGGCGGCGACCCGACGGTCGAACTCCGCCAGCGTCTCGACCTCGATCGAGCGCCCCCGGGTGCGTCGCATGGCGGCAACCTACCTCGCGGGGGCCAACCGCTAGCTAGCGGCCGATCCGCGGGAAGACCCGCTCGCCGCGGCGCCCCACGACGGTGTCGACCGGGAAGTGCTCCGCGACCGCGACCACCCGGGCGAGGGCCTCGTCGACATGTCGCTCGGCGTCGTCGCGGGTGGTGCGGTCGGGGTCGATCCGGCCACGGTCCTCCAGGGCGCCCCGCACCGCCAGGCGGGCGTCGGACTCCGCCAGTGCGCTGTCGACGACCAACGCGGTCGTGGTCGCGGCGCCGGACCCGAGGCCGGTGAAGGTCCGGAGGCAGGCGCAGTCGTCGTCGAGGTGCAGGTGGCCCTCGCCCGGCTCCTCGATCAGCACCAGCTCACCCTCGACGCAGCCGTCGAGGTCGTCCTCGACGCGGCCGTTGGTCCGGCCGGTCGCCACCAGCAGCCGCACGCGCGCTCCCTTCCGGTGGGTGGAGGTTCATCATGTTATGTGGGCGAAGCGCCGCTTCACACGGCCTGTTCACCACGAGAAGCGACGGTTCACCTGCTTCACATGGTGAAGCGCCAACCCGTCAGAACGCCCGCGCCACCAGGTCGCCGAACAGCTCGTGCTCGTCGACGTCCAGTCCCCGCGCGCGGAACCAGCGCACCACGTTGGCGCAGTCGCGCATCAGGAAGTCCAGGCCGCTGGGGTTGCCGGCCAGGTCGACCACCTGAGGCAGGTCGATCAGCACCAGCCGGTCACCCGCCGCCAGGATGTTGTACGGCGACAGGTCACCGTGGACCAGTCCGGCGCCGACCATCAGGCCCATTGCGTCGCGCAGCTGCTCGAAGTAGGACCCGAGCAGGGGAGCCGACGGGCGGGTCTGGGCGAGCCGGGGCGCGGTCTCGTCGTCGTGGGTGATCCACTCCATCAGGATCTCGGTGCCGTCGATCTGGACCGGGTAGGGCACCGGAAGCCCCAGCGTCCAGAGTCGCTTGAGCGCGTCCCACTCCGAGACGGCCCACTCCCCGGCGGCGACGACGCGGCCCCAGGTGCTCTTGCGCTTCAGGGCGCGCTCGTCGCGGGAGCGCTTCATCGAGCGGCCCTCCGTGTAGGTCGCCGACCGGTGGAACGCGCGGTGCTCCGGCGACCGGTAGCGCTTCGCCGCCATCACGACACCGCCGTCGGGGTCGTGTGGGTCGGCCCGTTCGAGCAGGAAGACGTCGGCCTCCTTGCCGGTCTTGAGGATCCCGAGCTCGGTGTCGATCGCTCCTTGCGAGGTCACCACCCAGTCGGGACGGGGCTCGGGACCACGGGAGAGCGGCTCGACCTGCAGCCAGGTCGACCACCGCTGGGACGGGTCGTCGAGGTCGTCGTAGGCCCGATAGTCGAAGGCGAAGCCCGGGGCGACGGGACCGGGCTCGTCGGGCGGAAGGTCAGGGAAGAGGCCCGACAGCTGTGCCGGGTCGAGGGGTGAGGGCTGGCGCCCCCAGGGCGAGGTCATCGCGGGTGCTCCTGGAAGGTGAGAGAGGGGTGGGCTGCGAAGGCAGGCCAAGGACAGCGATGGTCATGTCCCCTCCTCTCACCTGGGCGCCGCCGCGGGCGCCTCCCGGCCATCGTCGCGGCGCGTCGGGCGCGAGGGCAACCGGTTTTCGAGCGGTCTGGCGGTCCGCTCCGCGTGCTCAGTGACCGCCCAGCAGCGGTGCCATCGCCCGCGCGATCAGGCTCGGGCGTCCGGTGACCCGCTCCTCGGTGTCGGCGAGGGTCATCGCCCGCAGCCCCGCGTTGGCGCCGAGCCAGCGGAGCGGCTCCGGCTCCCAGCGGCGGGACCGGTGTCCGACCCACGGCAGCCGGGTCAGCTCGGTGTCCTCGCCGAGCACCAGGTCGCGCAGGGTCCGGCCGGCCAGGTTGGTGGTGGCGACGCCGTCGCCGACGTACCCGCCAGCCCAGCCGAGGCCCGTGCTCCGGTCGAGCCCGACCGAGGCCATCCAGTCGCGGGCGACGCCGAGCGCGCCGCCCCACGCGTGGGTGAAGCGGGCGTCGTGCAGCACCGGGAACAGCTCGACCAGGGTCTGCCTGATGGCTGCATGGACCGTCTCGTCGTGGTCGAATCCGGGCCGGGTCCGCGAGCCGTAGTGGTACGGCGCTCCGCGGCCGCCGAACACGAGTCGGTCGTCGGCGGTCCGCTGGCCGTAGATGATCAGGTGCCGGTGGTCGGAGAAGGTCTCGCGCTCGCGCAGCCCGATCTGCTCCCAGGTCTCGGCCGGCAGCGGCTCGGTGGCCACGACCAGCGAGTAGACCGGTGCCACGGCTCGCCGCTGGCCCGCCAGTGACGCGGTGTAGCCCTCGGTCGCGCGGACCACCACGTCGGCCCGCACCACGCCGTGCTCGGTGACGGCGCGGCCCGGCTCGATGGCCTGCACCCTGGTCTGTTCGTGGATGCTCACGCCGAGACGCTCGACGGTCTCCGCCAGCCCACGCACCAGACGGGCGGGGTGCAGCGCGGCACAGTCAGGGGTGAAGGTCGCGCCCAGCGTCCCCTCGGCCGCGAGCCGTTGCCGTGCGGCAGGACCGTCGAGGAGCCTCAGCTGGTCCTCGCCGCGCCCCCAGGACCGGGCGTGCTCGACCTCGGCCCGGGCCGTCTGCAGCTGGGTCGCGCTGCGGGCCACCACGAGGGTCCCGCCCTTGGCGTAGTCACAAGCGATCGACTCCGCCGCAGCCACCCGGCCGACCTCGTCGACGGTGTCGCGCATCGCCTCGTGCAGTGCGATCGCCCCGTCGCGCCCGGCCGCGGAGACCGTGGCCAGCCGGTCGGCGGATGCCGGGAACAGCGCCGAGCACCAGCCGCCGTTGCGGCCGGAGGCGCCGAACCCGGCGACCTCCGCCTCCAGCACCACGATCCGCAACGACGGGTCGGCGCGGGCCAGGTAGTAGGCGGTCCACAGGCCGGTGAAGCCGCCACCGACGATGGCCACGTCGGCCTCGCGGTCGCCGGGCAGCGGCGCACGCGGGGTCCACGACCGGTCGGGCGCCTCGTGCCAGAGGCTCAGTCGCGCGTAGTGCCCCTGGCTCGTCAGCGCACACCCCACGAGTAGGTCTGCTTCTTCAGCTTGAGGTACATGAACGTCTCGGTCGACTCCACGCCCGGCACGGTGCGGATCTTCTGGGAGATCAGCTCCAGCAGGTGGTCGTCGCTCTCGCACACCGCCTCCACCAGCAGGTCGAAGGAGCCGGCCGTGATCACGACGTAGTCGACCTCCTCCAGGCAGGCGAGCCGTTCGGCGATGTCCTCGAGAGGGCCGTTGATCCGGACGCCGATCATCGCCTGCCGCGCGAAGCCGAGCTCGAGCGGGTCGGTGACCGCCACGACCTGCATCACGCCCGCCTCGATCAGCCGCTGCACCCGCTGGCGTACGGCGGCCTCGGAGAGCCCGACGACCTTGCCGATGGCGGCATAGGAGCGCCGCCCGTCCTGCTGCAGCTGCTCGATGATCGCCTTCGAGACGTCGTCGAGTGGCGCACGTGTGCGGTCCCCGCGAGATGACCTGGTCATGGGTGGATCGTGGCAGCCGGACGGGGGTAGGTCAAAGATGTGAGCCCCGTTACGCGCGGATTTCGTCGTTCATCGAGGTTTGGGCAAGCGATTTCCTTGTGATTCACCCATCGGTCATGTCAGGCTGCGTGCGATCCGAGTGGCAGGGGAGGTTGTGGTGGCGGACTCACCCATCGGGCCGAGTCGGCGAGGCGTGCTCAAGGTGGCCGGCGGTGCGGCCTTCGCGGGGCTGAGTGTGGCGGCTCTCAAGCTGCCGTTCTTCGGCGTCGCACCGGCGATCCAGGAGGCCGGGCAGTGCCTGGGGACCGACGTCTCCGAGACCGACAAGCGGCTGATCATCTCCAACTGGCCGGCGTACATCGACCCGCGCAAGAAGAAGACGTCGACGTTCAACGTCTTCCAGGAGCGCTACGGCATCACCGTCGACTACACCGACGACGTCAACGACAACGCCGAGTTCTACGCCAAGGTCAAGAACCAGCTGGCCGCCTGCCAGCCCATCAACCGCGACATCATGGTGCTCACCGACTGGATGGCCGCCAAGATGATCGGCCTCGGCTGGATCCAGCCCCTCAACGCCGCCAACATCCCCAACGTGACCGAGCGGCTGATCCAGCCGCTCCGGGACCGGGCCTGGGACCCCGACCTGACCTACCACGTGCCCTGGCAGAGCGGCCTGACCGGCATCGCCTACAACGCGAAGGTGACCGGCGAGGTCGGCTCGTTCGAGGAGCTGATCAGCCGCGACGACCTCAAGGGCCGGGTCACGCTGCTCACCGAGATGCGCGACACCATGGCGTTCATGCTCAAGGTCGTCGGCGCCGACCCCGACGAGTTCGACCAGAGCGAGTGGGAGAGCGCGATCGACCGGCTCCGCCAGGCCGTCAACGACGGGCACATCCGGTCCTTCAACGGCAACGACTACCTCAACGACCTGGCCTCCGGCAACATCGCTGCCTGCGAGGCGTGGTCGGGCGACGTCATCCAGGCCTCGCTGGAGAGCCCCGACATCAAGTGGGTCGTGCCCGAGGAGGGGCTGTCGCTGTGGAGCGACAACATGCTGGTGCCCAACCTCGCCACCCACCAGACCAACGCCGAGCTCTGGATGAACTACTACTACGAGCCGGAGGTGGCCGCGAAGCTGGCCGCCTGGAACTGGTACATCTGCCCCGTCGAGGGTGCCGAGAAGGCGATGGAGAAGGTCGACCCGAGCCTGGTCGGCAACCAGCTGGTGTTCCCCGACGCCGACACGCTCGCCAACACGTTCAGCTTCATGTCGCTCGACGAAGCAACAGCCACTGCGTACGAAAGGGACTGGGCCGATGTCCAAGGCGGCTGAGGAAATGACCGCGACTCCCGACTCCGGCGCGTTCGACGGGCTCCGGCTCCGGGCGCTCACCAAGGAGTTCGCGAGCTTCACCGCGGTGAAGTCACTCGATCTCGACGTACCCACCGGGTCGTTCTTCGCCCTGCTGGGTCCGTCCGGCTGCGGCAAGACCACCACGCTGCGGATGGTGGCCGGGCTGGAGGCGCCGACCGGCGGGACCATCACGCTGTCGGGCAAGGACATCACCCACGACAAGCCCTACCAACGGCCGGTCAACACGGTGTTCCAGAACTACGCGCTGTTCCCGCACCTCGACATCTTCGAGAACGTCGCCTTCGGGCTGCGCCGCCGCAAGCAGTCAGGCGTCGAGCAGCAGGTGAGCGACATGCTCGACCTCGTCGAGCTCACCACCCAGGCCCGCAAGAAGCCGGCGCAGCTGTCCGGTGGTCAGCAGCAGCGGGTGGCACTGGCGCGGGCCCTGATCAACCGCCCCGAGGTGCTGCTGCTCGACGAGCCGCTGGGCGCCCTCGACCTCAAGCTCCGGCGTTCGATGCAGATCGAGATCAAGCGCATCCAGACCGAGGTCGGGCTCACCTTCATCCACGTCACCCACGACCAGGAGGAGGCCATGACGATGGCCGACACCGTCGCGGTGATGAACCAGGGGGTGATCGAGCAGATGGGCTCGCCGTCCGAGCTCTACGAGAACCCGCGCACCACCTTCGTGGCCAACTTCCTCGGGCAGTCCAACCTGATCGAGGGGCGCCTCACCGGTCGCAGCGCCGACCTGGTGACGGTCGACATGCAGGGCATCTCGGTGTCGATCCCGGCCGACCGGTCGCATGCCGACGGAGAGCTCGGCTGGGTGGGCATCCGTCCCGAGAAGGTGCTGATCGGCGATCCCGGCGAGGAGCTCGACGCACCCGGCAACAGCATCCCCGGCGGCGTCGTCACCGATGCCAGCTTCGTGGGCGTCAGCACGCAGTACCTCGTGCGGATGCCCTGGGGACAGGAGCTGCAGGTGTTCCAGCAGAACACCGGCCACCGCAAGATGTTCCGCGCCGGCGACCCGGTCGAGCTGTCGTGGCGGCCTGAGTACGCCTTCCTCCTCGACCACAGCCAGTCGGCCGACGCCGGCGCACAGAAGGTCGACGCGTCGTGAGCGACCTGGTCCGCAAACGCGGCAGGACCGGCTATCTCCTGCTGCTGCCCGGCGTCGCCTGGCTGGTCATCTTCTTCCTGATCCCGTTCTACTCCCTGGTGGCGGCGAGTCTGTTCGACCCGAGCGGGTCGGACGTCAAGGGCTACTCGATGACCTACCACTTCGAGAACTACACCGACGCGCTGCAGAACTACTGGCGGCCGATGGTGCGGGCGCTCGTCTACGGCGGCATCGCGACGCTGCTGTGCCTGCTGCTGGGCTACGTGCTGGCCTATGCCATCGCCTTCAAGGCGGGCCGCTGGAAGAACCTGATGCTGGTGCTGGTGATCGCACCGTTCTTCACCAGCTTCCTGGTCCGCACGCTGTCGTGGAAGCTGCTGCTGGGTGATGACAGCCTGATCGTCAACACCCTCAAGACCCTGCACCTGCTGGGCCCGGACGGCCACATCCTGGCGACCCCGGTGGCGGTGATCGCCGGTCTGACCTACAACTTCCTGCCGTTCATGGTGCTGCCCCTGTTCGCCAGCATCGACAAGATCGACTACCGGCTGATCGAGGCCTCCAACGACCTCTACGCCAACCCGATCACCGGCTTCTTCAAGGTGACCTGGCCGTTGTCGCTGCCCGGCGTGGTGTCGGGCACGCTCCTCACCTTCATCCCCGCGGTGGGTGACTACATCAACGCCGAGCTGCTGGGCTCGACCAACACCCGGGTGATCGGCTCGGTGATCCAGAGCCTGTTCACCGACGCCAACGACTACCCGGCGGCGGGTGCCCTGTCCGTGATGCTGATGCTGATGATCATCGCGATGGTGCTGTTCTATGTGCGCCGCGCGGGGACGGAGGAGCTGCTGTGACCTGGTTGCGCAAGAACCTCGTCCTGATCCTCGGCCTGGCGGTCCTGGTCTACACCTTCATCCCGATCTTCGTGGTCGTGATGATGAGCTTCAACCAGCCGCCGAGCGAGCAGTCCAAGCTCTACAAGTTCAACCAGTTCACCCTCGACAACTGGCTCCACCCGTGCGCCGACCCGAGCATGTGCGACGCCCTCGGGCGCAGCATCGGCATCGGTCTGGCCGCGACCCTGGTGTCCACGATCCTCGGGACGCTGCTGGCCTTCGCGCTGGTGCGCCACGACTTCACCGGCCGGTCGGCGATGAACCTGCTGATCTTCCTGCCGATGGCGTCGCCGGAGATCGTGATGGGCTCCTCGCTGCTGGCGCTCTTCGTGGCCGCCGGCTTCGCCGGTCAGCTCGGCTTCTGGACGATCCTGATCGCCCACATCATGTTCTGTCTGTCGTTCGTCGTGGTCACGGTGCGGGCCAGGCTGGCCGGCCTCAACGACACCCTCGAGCAGGCTGCCATGGATCTCTATGCCACGCCTCAGCAGACCTTCTGGAAGGTCACCTTCCCGCTGGTGTTCCCCGGCATCCTGGGTGCGGCGCTGTTGGCGTTCTCGCTGTCGTTCGACGACTTCATCATCACCAACCTCAACGCCGGCAACACCACGACCTTCCCGATGTACGTCTGGGGCGTCTCGCGCAAGACCGTGCCGATGCAGATCAACGTGGTCGGCACCCTGATGCTGCTGATCTCGATCACCATCGTGCTGCTGGGCGAGTGGCGCAACAGCCGCCAGCGCAGGGCACTGGCCGGCTGAGCGATGCCCTCAGCCGACGTCGTACGCCGGTCGCTGGCGGACGCGGCGCCGGGCGTGCTCTGGCTGGACGACCCTGCCCGGCCGGTCGCCACCGAGCCGCTGCCGGGCTCGACGATGGCCGACCTGGTGGTCGTGGGCGGCGGCTACACCGGGCTGTGGACCGCGCTGCGGGCCAAGGAGCGCGACCCCGCGCGCGACGTGGTGGTGCTGGAGGCGGGGGAGTGTGGTTGGCAGGCCTCGGGCCGCAACGGCGGGTTCGCGGCGTCGTCGCTCACGCACGGGTTCCACAACGGGCTGGCCCGCTGGCCCGAGGAGCTGCGCACGCTCGAACGGCTCGGCGCCGAGAACCTCGCCGCGATCGGCGACACCATCGACCGCTATGACATCGACTGCTGCTGGGAGCGCACCGGCGAGCTCGACGTCGCCACCGAGGAGCACCAGGTCGAGGAGCTGGCCGAGGCGGCCGACGAGATGCGTGGGCACGGACTCGACGTGCGCTTCCTCGACGGCGCGCAGACGCAGGCCCTGGTCAACAGCCCGACCTACCGCGCGGGGCTCTACGACCCCGAGGGGGTCGCCCTGGTCGAGCCGGCTCGACTGGCCTGGGGGCTCCGGGCCGCCTGCCTGTCACTCGGCGTGCGGTTGCACGAGCAGACCGTCGCCACCGGCCTCCAGGAGGACGGTGCGCTGCTGGCGGTCGAGACGGACCGGGGCACCGTGCGCGGCCGACGGGTGGCGCTGGCGACCAACGGCTTCCCGCCGCTGCTGCGCCGGCTGCGGCTGATGACCGTGCCCGTCTACGACTACGTGCTCGCGACCGAACCGCTCACCGCGACCCAGCGCGCCTCGATCGGGTGGCAGGGGCGCCAGGGCGTGGGCGACTCCGCCAACCTGTTCCACTACTACCGGCTCACCCGCGACGACCGGGTCGTGTGGGGTGGCTACGACGCCGTCTACCACTACGGCAGCCGGATCGCGCCGCGCCTGGAGCAGGCCGGCGACACCCACGAGACCCTGGCGCGCCATTTCCTGGAGACCTTCCCGCAGCTCGAGGGCATCCGCTTCTCGCACCGGTGGGCGGGGGTCATCGACACCTGCACCCGGTTCGCGGCGTTCTTCGGGACGGCGTACGCCGGCCGGGCGGCGTACGCCATGGGCTACACCGGGCTCGGCGTCGCCGCCACCCGCTTCGGGGCCGACGTGATGCTCGACCTGCTCGACGGCGAGGAGACCGAGCGGACCTCGCTGCGGATGGTCCGCGAGCGCCCGCTGCCCTTCCCGCCCGAGCCGGCGCGAGCGATCGGCATCAACCTGACCCGCTGGTCCCTCGAACGCGCCGACGCCACCGGCGGCCGCCGCAACCTGTGGCTACGCACCCTCGACCGCCTGGGCCTCGGCTTCGACTCCTGACCGCGAGATGCGGGAAATGGCCCCGCGAGATGCGGGAATGGCCTCCCCGAGATGCGTGGAATGGCCCCCCGAGATGCGGGAAATGGTCCCGCGAGAATTCCTCGATCCCGGCCAAGCGTCACGTTGCCTCTGGCGACGCCGAACCTGACATGTCGGGCAGCCATTTCCCGCATGTCGCGCGACCATTTCCGGCATGTCGCGGTCAGAGGAGGGTGGCCGCCTTGTCGAGGACGGCGCGCAGGATGTGCTCCATCTCGTCGAAGTGCTCCTGGTCGCAGATCAGCGGGGGAGCGAGCTGGATCACCGGGTCGCCGCGGTCGTCGGCACGGCAGTAGAGGCCGGCGTCGAAGAGCGCCTTGGAGAGGAAGCCGCGCAGCAGCCGCTCGGCCTCGTCGTCGTTGAAGGTCTCCTTGGTGGCCTTGTCCTTGACCAGCTCGATGCCGTAGAAGTAGCCGTCGCCGCGGACGTCGCCGACGATCGGCAGGTCGGTGAGCCGCTCGAGGGTGGCCCGGAACGCACCCTCGTGGTCGCGGACGTGCTCGTTGACGCCTTCGGTCTCGAAGATCTCGAGGTTCTTCAGTGCCACCGCGCACGAGACCGGGTGGCCGCCGAAGGTGTAGCCGTGCAGGAAGGAGTTGTGGCCCTGCCGGAAGGGCTCCATCAGCCGGTCGGTCGCGATCATCGCGCCGAGCGGGGCGTAGCCGGAGGTGAGCCCCTTGGCGCTGGTGATGATGTCGGGCTGGTAGCCGTAGCGCTCGGCGCCGAACATGTGGCCCAGGCGGCCGTAGGCGCAGATCACCTCGTCGGAGACCAGCAGCACGTCGTAGCGGTCGCAGATCTCGCGGACCCGCTGGAAGTATCCGGGCGGGGGCGGGAAGCAGCCGCCGGAGTTCTGCACCGGCTCGAGGAAGACCGCCGCCACCGTGTCGGGGCCCTCGAACTCGATCGCCTCGGCGATCCGGTCGGCGGCCCAGCGCCCGAAGGCCTCGAGGTCGTCGCCGTGCTCGGGAGCGCGGTAGAAGTTGGTGTTGGGGACCCGGAACGTCGAGGGCACCAGCGGCTCGAACGGCGCCTTCATCTCGGGGATGCCGGTGATCGACAGCGCGCCCTGAGGGGTCCCGTGGTAGGCGATCGAACGGCTGATCACCTTGTGCTTGGTCGGCTTGCCGGTGAGCTTGAAGTAGTGCTTGGCGAGCTTCCACGCGGACTCGACGGCCTCGCCGCCCCCGGTGGTGAAGAACACCCGGTTGAGGTCGCCGGGCGCCAGCGACGCGACCTTCTCGGCGAGCTCGATGGCGGCCGGGTGGGCGTAGGACCACAACGGGTGGAAGGCCAGCTGGGCGGCCTGCTTGGCCGCCGTCTCGGCCAGGTCGGTCCGCCCGTGTCCGAGCTGGTTGACGAACAGTCCGGCCAGCCCGTCGAGGTAGCGGCGGCCCTGGTCGTCGTAGATGTAGGCGCCCTCGCCGCGGACGATGACGGGCATGTCCCCGCCCTCGTAGACGGAGTGGCGGGAGAAGTGCAGCCACAGGTGGTCGCGGGCAGCCTCCTGGCGTCGCTCGTGCTCCGCCGCGCTGATCGCGTGGTCCTGGTCCATGCTCGGTCTCACTCCCTCGTGTCGGCCCGCGCTCCGGGCGTCCGCCCATGGTGCCGGGTTCGGCCGGGTCCTAGCAAGCGGATCCGTGGCCTGTCGCGACGGATGATGCGGATTTCGTTGTCTTTCGTCGGTACGACGGGACTGGTAGGAATCTCCCATGACCCGCTACGGCGCACAGTTCGGACCGGACATCACCTTCCTGGGCGTCCCCGAGGCCGATCTCGACGACCCCACCAGCTTCGCCGACGCCGACGTGGTGGTCCTGGGGGCGCCGTTCGACGGCGGCACCTCGCACCGGCCGGGCACCCGCTTCGGGCCGAACGTGATCCGCCAGACCTGCTATCTCGGTCACGACGGGTCGCGTCCGCACATGGCGCTGCGCGTCGACGCGCTGCAGGACATCAGGGTGGTCGACGCCGGTGACGTGGAGATGCCACCGGGAGACATCGAGCGGGCGCTGGGCGCCGTCGAGGAGGCGGTCTACGCCGTCGCGTCCGCCGGCGCGGTCCCGCTGGTGCTCGGGGGCGACCACTCGATCGCCTACCCCGACGCCCACGGCGTGGCGCGCCACCTGGGCATGGGCCGGGTCTCGATGATCCACTTCGACGCGCACGCCGACACCGGCGACATCGAGTTCGGATCGCTGTGGGGTCACGGCCAGCCGATGCGACGGCTGATCGAGTCGGGGGCGCTCCGCGGAGACCGGTTCCTGCAGATGGGGCTGCGCGGCTACTGGCCCGGCCCCGAGACGCTGTCGTGGATGGCCGACCAGGACATGCGGTCCTACGAGATGACCGAGATCGTCGCCCGCGGCCTGGACGCCTGCCTCGACGAGGCCTTCGAGATCGCCCTCGACGACTGCGACGCGGTGTTCCTGTCGGTGGACATCGACGTCTGCGATCCGGGGCACGCGCCCGGCACTGGGACGCCGGAACCCGGCGGCCTCTCGGCCCGCCAGCTGCTCGACGCGGTGCGTCGGATCTGCCTGGAGCTGCCGGTCGCCGGCATCGACGTGGTCGAGGTGTCGCCGCCCTACGACCACGCCGAGATCACGGCGTACCTCGCCAACCGGGTCTGCCTCGAGGCGCTGTCGGGTCTTGCGGCCCGCAAGGTCGGGATCCACCACGATCCCGCCGGCCCGCTGCTCGAGGGCCGTTGATGGCGCTGGTCCTGCGCAACGGCAGCGCCTTCGACGGCGAGCGCCATCGACCCGGCCACGGCGTGGTGGTCGAGGGCGCGCGGATCGTGGCCCTGGCGCCCGACGACGGGCTCCCGCGAGGTGCCGGCGACACCGAGGTCGACCTGGCCGGAGGCGTGGTCGCCCCGGGCTTCGTGGACGCCCACGTGCACGCGGTCCAGGGCGGCCTCGAGCGGGTCCGCTGCGACCTCTCCGAGCTCCCGGTCTCCCGGGACGCCTACCTCGCCGCCATCCGCGAGTATGCCGACGCCCACCCCGACCGGCCGTGGATCCTCGGCGGCGGCTGGGGGATGGCGGCGTTCCCCGGAGGCACGCCGACCGCGGCCGACCTGGACGGCGTGGTGCCCGACCGGCCGGTCTTCCTCCCCAACCGCGACCACCACGGGGCGTGGGTCAACAGCCGTGCGCTGGAGCTGGCCGGCCTCGACGCCGGCAGCCCCGACCCCGCCGACGGACGGCTGGAGCGGGACGCCGACGGACGCCCGACCGGCACCCTCCACGAGGGCGCCATGGACCTGGTCGTCCGGATCGCCCCCAGCCGCGACGACGAGGAGTACTACCGCGGCTTCCTGGCCGGACAGACCCACCTGCACTCGCTGGGCGTGACCGGCTGGCAGGACGCCATCCTCGGTGACTACGGCGGCATCGACGATCCCTCCGACACCTACCTGCGGGCGGCCGTCAGCGGCGACCTCACCGCCAGCGTCGTCGGCGCGCTGTGGTGGGACCGCGACCGCGGTGCGGAGCAGATCCCCGACCTGGTCCGCCGGCGCGAGACCTATACCCACGGCCGGCTGCGCGCAGGCAGCGTGAAGGTGATGCAGGACGGGGTCGCCGAGAACTTCACCGCCGCGCTCGGTGCGCCCTACCTCGACCGGTGCGGGCACGCGACCGACAACCGCGGCCACTCGTTCGTCGACGGCGAGGCACTGCGGGAGTACGTCGTCGCGCTGGCCGCCGAGGGCTTCCAGGTGCATGTCCACGCGATCGGTGACCGCGGCGTGCGGGAGGCGCTCGACGCGTTCGAGCGGGCCCGCGGCATCGGGGGCGACCTGCGCCACCACATCGCGCATCTGCAGGTGGTCGACCCGGTCGACGTGCCTCGCTTCGCGGAGCTCGACGTCACGGCCAACATGCAGGCCCTGTGGGCCTGCCTCGACGAGCAGATGATCGAGCTGACGCTGCCGTTCCTCGGTGAGGAGCGTGGTCGCTGGCAGTACCCCTTCGGCTCACTGCACCGCTCCGGGGCGCGGCTGGCGGCCGGCAGCGACTGGCCCGTCAGCTCGCCGGACCCCTGGGCCGCCCTGCACGTCGCCGTCAACCGCACGGCCTACGGCGAGGAGGGGCCGGGGGGCGAGGAGCCCTTCCTGCCCGAGCAGGCGCTCGACCTCGCGACCGCGTGGTCGGCTGCCACCGCGGGCTCGGCCAGGGTCTGCCACCGCGACCGGGCCGGCCGGCTGGCTGCCGGCCACGAGGCCGACCTGGTGGTCCTCGACCGGGACCCGTTCGCCGGGCCGGCGGCCGAGATCGGCAGCACCCGGGTGCTCGGCACCTGGGTGGCCGGCCGGCAGGTCCACGGCTGAGGCCGCGGGGCGCTCAGCGCACCTCCTCGGCAGCCCCGAGCCCGTCCTCGGGGTACTTCTTGAGGTAGGCCGGCAACCTCTCGTCCTGCACCGCCGTGAACAGCTCGTCCACCCGGGTCTCGTCGATGATGTTGGCGGCGCCGACCCCGTCGATCGTCTCGTAGTGGTCGAGCGGGACGGTGGCGTAGGTGATCCGTGACGGCTTGAGGTGGCGCAGGTCGAGCGCCAGGGAGCGCAGGTCACCGGTGGACCACGCGGAGTCGACGGTGAGGTAGGGGACGACCGCCTCGATGGTGGCCTTGAGCGTGGCCGGGTCGCCGATCGTGCCGTCGTCGGTGAGCTTGGTGAGCAGCGCGCGGAGGAAGTTCTGCTGCCGCCGCACCCGGTCGAAGTCGCCCTGCTGCAGTCCGTAGCGGGTGCGCACGTAGCGCAGTGCGTCCTGGCCCTCGAGGTGGTGCCAGCCCTGCTCCCAGGTGTAGTGGTTGTTGGGGTCGGTGAAGGTCTGCGCCACATAGACGTCGACCCCGCCGAGGGCGGTGGTGACGTCGCGGAAGCCCTCGAAGTCGATCATCGCCAGGTGGTCGATGCGCAGCCCGGTGAGGTTCTCCACCGTGCGCAGCGTGCCGAAGGGGCCGTAGTAGGAGAAGGCGGCGTTGATCTTGTTGTCCTCGTGGGGGTTGCCCTTGTCGTCGTAGATCGTGACGTAGGAGTCGCGGGGGATCGACACCATCGAGGCGTGCTTCCGGTCGGCGCTGAGGTGCAGCAGGATGATCGAGTCGCTGCGGTAGGCGCCGGGGTCCCAGGTGCCGTCGGCGAGGAGCTCGGCGACCGTCGGCTTGTCGACCTTGGGTGTCGGATTGTCCGAGCCCA
Source organism: Nocardioides sp. (assembly GCF_041393715.1). Taxonomy (GTDB): domain Bacteria; phylum Actinomycetota; class Actinomycetes; order Propionibacteriales; family Nocardioidaceae; genus Nocardioides. The sequence continues at coordinate 63,377 of NZ_JAWKJQ010000003.1, forward strand.
GCAGCAGGATGTTGAGCGCGGTGCTGGGCTCCTTGTCGGGCCGCTCGCCCTGGCTGAGCACCGAGTCGTCGATGCGCGGGATCTTCTCGAGCGTGCTGTTGAGACTCCAGCCGTACGCCGCCCCGGCGCCGAGCACCCCGATCACGAGCGCCGCCATCGCGGCGGACCAGCCGCGGTGGCCGCGGACCCACGCGACGACCGCACCCGCCATCGTCACGGCCAGCAGCAGCGCGCCGGCGTAGACCGCGAGCCGCAGGTCCTGCCGCATCAGCCACCACACGCCGGCCCCCGCGGCCACCAGCAGCGCCACCACCGCCGGCCAGGCCCACCGTCGCATCCGTCGTCCCCCATCGTCGCGCTCCTGCCGGGCGCAGGCGCTCGCGTCGATTGTCTCCGATGGTTGGTTGCGCCGGCCGCCGACGCGCCAGCCTGCGGTTTTCGCCGCCTCTGACTCCGGAGGTGGAGGATTCCGTGGTCGGATGCCCCCTCCCTCTACAGAATCCGTCGGCCGCTCGCTAGGGTCGCCGTAGACCTCGGATCAGGGCGACCAACCCTGCCGCGACAACAGGAAGTGGACTTCGACATGGGCGACACGGTGTTCCGCAACATCATCAACGGCGAGGCGGTCGACGCCGCCTCGGGCGAGACCTACGACGTCTTCGACCCGACCACGGGTGAGATCTACGCCCAGGCCGCGATGTCGGGCGCGGAGGACGTCGACCGCGCGTTCCGCGCCGCGGACACGGCGTTCGAGAGCTGGCGTGACTCGACCCCCTCCGAGCGGCAGCAGGCGCTGCTCAAGATCGCCTCGGCCATCGAGGACCGCGCCGAGGAGATCGTGGCCGTCGAGTCCCGCGACACGGGCAAGCCGCTGGGCCTGACGATGTCGGAGGAGATCCCGCCGGGGGTCGACCAGATGCGCTTCTTCGCCGGGGCCGCGCGCGTCCTCGAGGGCCGTTCCGCGGGGAGTACATGAAGGACCACACGTCGTTCATCCGTCGCGAGCCGATCGGCGTCGTCGGGCAGGTCACGCCGTGGAACTACCCCCTGCTGATGATGATCTGGAAGATCGCCCCCGCGCTGGCCGCCGGCAACACGATCGTGCTGAAGCCCTCCGACACCACCCCGGCCTCCTCGACGCTGCTGGCCGAGATCGCCCAGGAGTTCCTGCCGCCCGGCGTGCTCAACGTGGTCACGGGTGACCGCGACACCGGCCGGTCGCTGGTCGAGCACCCGACGCCGCAGCTGGTCGCGATCACCGGCTCGGTGCGGGCGGGCGTCTCGGTCGCCGAGTCCGCGGCCGCGCAGCTGAAGCGCGCGCACCTGGAGCTCGGCGGCAAGGCGCCGGTGATCGTGTTCGACGACGCGGATGCGGAGGCCGCCGCCGAGGCGATCGCCGTCGCGGGCTTCTTCAACGCCGGCCAGGACTGCACGGCCGCCACCCGCGTGCTCGCCGGCCCCGGCGTCCACGACGACTTCGTGGCGGCGCTGACCGAGCAGGCCCGCAACACCAAGACCGGCATGCCCGACGACGAGGACGTGCTGTTCGGCCCCCTCAACAACAGCAACCAGCTGGCCCACGTGTCCGGGTTCATCGACCGGCTGCCCGACCACGCGATGCTCGAGATCGGTGGGCACCGCCAGGGCGAGACCGGCTACTTCTTCGAGCCGACGGTGCTCTCGGGCCTCCAGCAGGACGACGAGCAGATCCAGACCGAGATCTTCGGCCCGGTGATCACCGTGCAGAAGTTCTCCGACGAGGCCGAGGCGCTGCGGTGGGCCAACGGCGTGGAGTACGCCCTGGCCTCCTCGGTGTGGACCAAGGACCACGGTCGCGCGATGCGGATGGCGCGCAGCCTCGACTTCGGGTGCGTCTGGATCAACACCCACATCCCGCTGGTCGCCGAGATGCCGCACGGCGGCTACAAGCACTCCGGCTACGGCAAGGACCTGTCGATGTACGGCCTGGAGGACTACACCCGGATCAAGCACGTGATGTCCTACATCGGGGAGTAGCCCGCGTGAGCCGAGCGTGACAGCGGCCCGTCGCCCGAGTGGCGGCGGGCCGCTATGCTGTGCGCACACGAGTTTTCGCACAATAAAATGAAAATCGAGAGGGTGGGGCCTCATGAGAATCCTGTTGGTGGGCGCGGGAGGTGTCGGCGCGGCCTTCGCGGCGATCGCCGCGCGCCGTGACTTCTTCGAGACGATCGTCGTCGCCGACTACGACCTGGGTCGCGCCGAGACCGCGGCCGCCGTCGACGAGCGCTTCACCGGCGCCCAGGTCGACGCGTCCTCGGCCGACTCGGTGGCGGCGCTGTGTCGCCAGCACGACATCACCCACGTGATGAACGCCGTCGACCCGCGCTTCGTGATGCCGATCTTCGACGGCGCCCTCGCGGCCGGGGCCGACTACCTCGACATGGCGATGTCGCTGTCGCGCCCGCACCCGGAGACGCCGTACGCCGACTGCGGGGTCAAGCTGGGCGACGAGCAGTTCGCCCAGGCCGACGCGTGGACGGCCGCCGGCCGGCTCGCGCTGGTCGGCATCGGCGTGGAGCCGGGGCTCTCCGACGTCTTCGCGAGGTACGCCGCCGACCACCTGTTCGCCGAGATCGACGAGCTCGGCACCCGCGACGGCTCCAACCTGACCGTGGAGGGCTACGAGTTCGCGCCGTCGTTCTCCATCTGGACCACCATCGAGGAGTGCCTGAACCCGCCGGTGATCTGGGAGAAGGAGCGGGGCTGGTTCACCACGCCACCGTTCTCCGAGCCGGAGGTCTTCGACTTCCCCGAGGGCATCGGCCCGGTCGAGTGCGTCAACGTGGAGCACGAGGAGGTGCTCCTGATGCCGCGCTGGGTCGACTGCAAGCGGGCGACGTTCAAGTACGGCCTCGGCGAGGAGTTCATCGACGTCCTCAAGACGCTGCACAAGCTCGGCCTCGACAGGACCGACAAGGTGCGCGTCGGGGGCGTCGAGGTGTCCCCGCGCGACGTGGTGGCGGCCTGCCTCCCCAACCCCGCCGAGCTCGGGCCGGTGATGAAGGGCAAGACCTGTGCGGGCCTGTGGGTCACCGGGACCGGCAAGGACGAGACCGGGCAGCCGACCGGTCCGCGGTCGACGTACCTCTACCACGTGGTCGACAACGAGTGGACGATGCGGGAGTACGGCCATCAGTGTGTCGTGTGGCAGACCGCGATCAACCCGGTCGTCGCGCTGGAGCTGCTGGCCCGGGGCACCTGGGCCGGCACCGGCATCCTCGGTCCCGAGGCCTTCGACGCGGTCCCGTTCCTCGACCTGCTCACGGAGTACGGCTCGCCCTGGGGTGTGCAGGAGGTCACCTCGGCCTGACGGCCCGGGGCGGGATACTGGAGACGTGACGACCAGCGTCGCGTTCGACCCGAGCCTGCTCGCGGCGGAGCTGGTCGCGGACCGCCTGGGTGTCGACCTCGACACCGGGCTGACCGCGGCCGAGGCGGCCGCGCGGCTGGCCTCCGACGGCCCGAACGAGCTGGCGGCGGCTCCGCCCGTCCCGCTCTGGCGGCGGTTGCTGGCCCAGCTCCAGGACCCGCTGATCTATCTGCTGGGCGTCGCTGTCGCGGTCTCGCTGGTGGCCTGGCTGGCCGAAGGCGCGAGCGGCGTGCCCGTCGACGCGGTGGTGATCGCGGCCATCGTGGTGGCCAACGCGGCCATCGGTTTCGTGCAGGAGCGCCGCGTCGAGGAGGCCGTGGCCGCGTTGGCCTCGCTGACCGCGGTGACCTGCTCCGTGCTGCGCGACGGAGACCTGGTGCGGGTGCCGGCGCGTGACCTCGTGGTCGGTGACGTGCTGGCGCTCGCCGAGGGCGATGCCGTCGGCGCCGACGCCAGGCTCGCGTCCGCGGCCGCGCTCCAGGTCGCCGAGGCGGCGCTGACCGGGGAGTCGATGCCGGTGGAGAAGGCCGCGACGCCGTTGGCCCAGCCGGCGGCCATCGGCGATCGCGGCAACATGGTGTTCCGGGGGAGCGAGGTCGCTCGCGGCGTCGGCCGGGCGGTGGTGACCGCGACCGGCATGAGCACCGAGGTCGGCCGGATCGCCGCGCTGCTCGACCAGACCGAACCCGAGCCCAGCCCGCTGCAACGCGAGCTGGCGGCCCTGTCGAAGACGCTCGGGCTCGCGGTCACGGCGATCGCCGCCGTCGTGGTGCTGACGCTCGCGTGGGTCAACGGGGTCCACAGCGCGGCCGACCTCGAGACGATGCTGCTGCTGGGGGTCTCGCTGGCGGTGGCCGCCGTGCCGGAGGGGCTGCCCGCGGTGCTGTCGCTGGTGCTGGCCCTCGGGGTGCGGGCGATGGCCAAGCGGCGGGCGGTGGTCACCTCGCTGCCCGCGGTCGAGACGCTGGGCTCCGCCTCGGTGGTGTGCTCCGACAAGACGGGCACGCTGACCCGCAACGAGATGACGCTGACCGCGGTGGTCACCCCGTCGGGCATGCTGGAGCGGGTCGACGACGCGTGGACCTGCGTCGCCGGCGACGAGCGCGAGGTCGCCTCCGACGCGGTGCGGCTGCTCGCCGTGGGGTCGTTGGCCAGCAATGCCCGGTTGGCGACGGCCGAGGGACAGCCGCCCCATGGCGACCCGACGGAGCTGGCCATCCTCGAGGCCGCTCGCTCCTTCGACGGCGTCACTCCCCGGGTCGACGCGCGCCGGCGGCTGGCGGAGGCCCCGTTCACCTCCGAGCGCAAGCTGATGTCGGCCGTCACCGAGGACGCCGATGGACGGCGCGAGCTCCAGGTGAAGGGCGCACCCGAGGCGCTGCTGCCGCGCTGCTCGGCGCAACGGTCTCGGGCCGGCTCCGCGCCGCTCGACGAGCCGGCGCGGCGCCGGGCGCTGGGGGAGACCGAGCGGCTGTCGGAGTCGGCGTACCGGACGCTGGGGGTGGCCCGGCGCGACCTCGACCCCGTCGAGGACCCCGAGCAGGCGGCCGAGTCGGACCTCGAGCTGCTCGGCGTGGTCGGCCTCATCGACCCGCCGCGGGCCGAGTCGCGGCGCGCGGTCGCCGAGGCCCAGCGCGCCGGGGTCCGCGTGGTGATGATCACCGGCGACCACCCGGGTACGGCGGCCCGGATCGCCGGCGACCTCGGCATCGTCGCTCCCGGCTCCCCGGTGCTCACCGGTGTCGAGCTGGACGCCTTGGACGAGGCCGGGCTGCGGGAGGCGGCCGGCCGCGTCTCCGTGTTCGCACGGGTCTCGCCGGAGCACAAGCTCCGCATCGTCCACGCTCTGCAGGCCGGTGGTCAGGTGGTGGCGATGACCGGCGACGGCGTCAACGACGCGCCGGCGCTGCGCGCCGCCGACATCGGGGTGGCCATGGGGCGCGCCGGCACCGAGGTCGCCAAGCAGGCGGCCACCATGATCCTCGGCGACGACGACTTCGCGACGATCGTCGCGGCGATCCGTCAGGGCCGGGTGGTGTTCGACAACATCCGGAAGTTCCTGCGCTACCTCCTGGCCTCCAACATGGGCGAGGTGGCCACCGTGTTCCTCGGCGTGGTCCTCGCCGGTCGGCTGGGCCTCGCCGACGCGTCCGGGACCGGGCTGGTGGTGCCGCTGCGGGCCACCCAGATCCTGTGGATCAACCTGGTCACCGACTCTGCGCCCGCGCTGGCGCTCGGGGTCGACCCCGAGATCGACGACGTGATGGCGCGCGGTCCGAGGCAGCCCGACGAACGCATCCTCGACGGGGCGATGTGGCACCGGGTACTGGTCGTGGGGTTGTTGCTGGCGGCGGCGTCGCTCGTCACCTTGGACCGGTTCCTGCCCGGTGGACTGCTGGCCGGCGACGACTCGCTCGCGACGGCACGCACGGCGGCGTTCACGACGCTGGTGCTGGGCCAGCTGCTGTTCGCGCTCAGCGCTCGCTCCGCGGAGCACTCGGCGCTGCACGCCCTGGGCTCGAACCGATGGCTGCTCGGCTCACTGCTGCTCGGCGTGGTCCTGCAGGTGGCCGTGGTCGAGGTCCCCCTGCTGCAGGCCGCCTTCGGCACCACCGGGCTCGACGCCCGTCAGTGGCTGTGGTGTCTCGGCGCGGCGGTCCTGGTGGTGGCCGTCAACGACGTGGAGAAGCTGCTGACGGCGAGGCGTCGGAGACGGGGCGGTGAGGCGTCGGGGACGGGGCGGTGAGGCGCCCTTCGACACCGGGTACCCCGTCTGCGACGCCTCGCCTAGCCGTCTGCGACGCCTCGCGTCCACGGTCACTGTGAGCAGACCGATGACATCGTGTCGAGATAGTCGGCCAGCGGCTCGAGGCCGGCCCGGCGTCGCAGCTGGTCCACCCGCCCGGGGAGCAGCAGGCCGCCGCGCGGCACGGCGCCGTCCTGGGTGCAGTCGATCTGGGTGCCGTAGCGCTGCGGTCGGTGCTCGGCGGCGGCGACCCGGTCCTCGAGGTAGGCCAGGTTTCCCTCCGACGCCTGCCCGTCGGCGACCGCGGCGCGGAGCAGCCGCAGCGCGCGCTTCTGCAGGTCCGGGTCGAGGTCGGCGTGCTGGGCGATCAACCAGGCCGCGTCCCCACCGTCCTTCCCCACCAGGTCGTACGTCGGCCAGCCGACCTGGTCGAGGATCTCGGCCAGTCGCTGCTGCCGCTGTAGGTCGGTGGTCGCCGGCCCCTTGGTCGGCAGGCCCTGGTCCTGGCGGGCCATCCGCAACAGCTCCCGGCGCAGCTGTGACGGCGACAACCTCGGTGCGCCCGCAGGGTCCGACGACGGCGTCGCCGACGGCCGCGCCTCGGTGGATGACGTCGCCGACACCGAGGCGGAGGGCGCGGTCGTGGGCGCAGCGTCGTCGCCACCAGCCGCGCAGCCCAGCAGCGGACCGACGACGGCGATCGTCAGCGCGAGGAGGCCGCGGCGCATGGCCGCAGCGTACGCGCCGCCGCAGACGTCACGCGGTCGCGGCGAACGCCTCGGCCACCACGTCGAAGGCCTCGTGGAGAAGGTCGTCGCCGATCGAGAGCGGGGGCAGGAACCTGAAGACGTTGCCCCAGGTGCCACAGGTCAGCGTGACCACCCCGTGCCGGTGGCAGTAGGCGTTGACGGCTGCCGCGCGGGCGGCGTCGGGAGTGGTCGTGCCCGGCTCGCACAGCTCGATGGCCATCATCGCTCCGCGGCCGCGGATGTCGCCGATGACAGGGTGCTTCTCGGCCAGGTCGAGAAGCCGTCCGCGGATCAGGTCGCCGATCTCACGGGCCCGGGCGCCGAGGTCGTGCTCCTTCATCGTCGCGATCGACCCGAGCGCGCCGGCGCAGGCGACCGGGTTGCCGCCGTAGGTGCCGCCGAGGCCGCCGACATGCACGGCGTCCATCAGCTCGGCCCGGCCCGTGACGCCCGCCAGCGGCATGCCGCCCGCGATCCCCTTGGCGGTGGTGATCATGTCGGGCACCACGCCCTCGTGGTCGCAGGCGAACCAGTCGCCGGTGCGGCAGAAGCCGGACTGGATCTCGTCGGCGATGAAGACGATGCCGTTGTCGCCGGCCCACGCGGACAGCGCGGGGAGGAAGCCCTCGGCCGGTGCGATGAACCCGCCCTCGCCCTGGATCGGCTCGATCACCAACGCCGCCAGGTTGTCCGCCCCGACCTGCTTGTCGAGGACGTCGATGGCCCGGGCCGCGGCGTCGGCGCCGGACAGGCCGTCGCGGAAGGGGTAGGACATCGGGGCGCGGTAGACCTCGCCGGCGAACGGGCCGAAGCGATGCTTGTAGGGCATGTTCTTGGCCGTCATCGCCATCGTCAGGTTGGTGCGTCCGTGGTAGGCGTGGTCGAACACGGCGACGGCGTCGCGGCCGGTGGCCGAACGGGCGATCTTCACGGCGTTCTCGACCGCCTCGGCCCCGGAGTTGAACAGGGCGGACTTCTTGGCGTGGTCGCCGGGCGTGAGCTCGGCCAGGGCCTCACAGACGTCGACGTAGCCGTCGTAGGGGGTGACCATGAAGCAGGTGTGGGTGAACGCCGCCACCTGGGCCTGGACCCGGCTGACGACCTCGGGTGCGGCGTTGCCGACCGTGGTGACCGCGATGCCCGAGCCGAGGTCGATGAGTGAGTTGCCGTCGACGTCCTGCAGCACGCCGCCGCCCGCCGCGGTCACGAACACCGGCAGGGTGGTGCCGACGCCGTCGGCGACGTAGGTCTTCTTGCGGTCCAGCCGCTCCTGGGAGAGCGGGCCGGGGATGTCGGTGACGAGGCGGCGTTCCTGGGGGAGTCCCGGGCCGCCGACGGCGGGAGTAGTCATATGCGCAGACTAGGCCCCGGGCGGCCGCCGGTTCCAGCCGCGGTCGCCTCGTTCCGCCGCGGATCCGGTGGTGTTCGGAGGGTACGGCGTCAGCGAGTCCGATGGCCGCCGGTCTCTGCGACCGCTCGGCGCGACGCCGCGCCCACTGGTCGCGCCGAAGGGTGACCCGCGTGGACGGCGCGCCGGCAGGCGCGGCACAGTGTGGCCATGGGTGACTACCGCACGACGTACGACAGGTCGATCAACGACCCGGAGGGGTTCTGGGCCGAGGCCGCCGGGCTGATCGACTGGATCAAGAAGCCCGAGCGGGTGCTCGACGACGACCACGCGCCGTTCTACCGCTGGTTCCCCGGCGCCACGCTGAACACCTGCTTCAACGCGCTGGACCGGCACGTGGCCAGAGGTGCCGCCGATCGCACCGCGCTCATCTACGACTCCGCCGTCACCGGGGTGAAGAAGACCTACACCTACGCCCAGCTGCTGGAGGAGGTGGCCGCCTTCGCGGGCGTGCTGCGGACCCTCGGAGTGGCCCAGGGCGACCGGGTCGTCGTCTACATGCCGATGATCCCCGAGGCGGTGGTGGCGATGCTCGCCTGCGCCCGCATCGGAGCGGTCCACTCGGTGGTGTTCGGCGGCTTCGCGCCCCACGAGCTCGCCGTCCGGATCGACGACGCCCGGCCGACGGTCGTGGTCTCGGCCAGCTGCGGCATCGAGCCCAGCCGGGTGATCGAGTACAAGCCGTTCCTCGACAAGGCGCTCGAGCTGGCCGAGCACCAGCCGCGGGCGGTCGTGCTCAAGCAGCGACCCGAGGTCGAGGCCTCCATGGTGGAGGGCCGCGACCTCGACTGGGACGTGGCGATGCGTGCCGGCCGCACCGACCCGGCCGAGTGCGTCGAGGTGGCCGCCACCGACCCGCTCTACGTGCTCTACACCTCTGGCACCACCGGCAAGCCCAAGGGCATCGTCCGCGACAACGGGGGCCATGCCGTCGCGATGGCCTGGTCGCTGCCGAACATCTACGGCTGCGGTGAGGGTGACGTGTGGTGGGCTGCCTCCGACGTCGGCTGGGTCGTCGGCCACTCCTACATCGTCTACAGCCCGCTGATCAACGGCGCCACGACCGTGCTCTACGAAGGCAAGCCGGTCGGGACGCCCGACGCGGGGGCCTTCTGGCGGGTCATCTCGGAGTACGGCGTCCGGGCGCTGTTCACCGCGCCGACGGCGTTCCGGGCGATCAAGAAGGAGGACCCCGACGCGTCGCTGCTCGCGGGCTACGACGTCTCGTCGCTCGACACGCTCTTCCTGGCCGGCGAGCGGCTCGACCCCGACACCTACCACTGGGCGACCGACCAGCTCGGCGTGCCGGTCATCGACAACTGGTGGCAGACCGAGACCGGCTGGCCGATCGCGGCCAACCTGCGCGGGCTGGAGCCGATGGAGATCAAGCCGGGCTCCCCGTCGGTGCCGGTCCCGGGCTATGACGTGCAGGTGCTCGACGAGCGGGGCGACCAGGTGCCGCCCGACACCGAGGGCGCGATCTGCATCCGGCTGCCGCTGCCGCCCGGCACGCTGCCGACGCTGTGGGGCGACGACGAGCGCTACGTCGCGTCCTACCTCTCGGCCTTCGACGGCTACTACCTCTCCGGTGACGGTGGGTACGTCGACTCCGACGGCTACCTCTACGTCATGGGGCGCACCGACGACGTCATCAACGTGGCCGGCCATCGCCTCTCCACCGGGGGGATGGAGGCGGTCATCGCCCAGCACCCGGCGGTCGCGGAGTGCGCGGTCATCGGCGTCGCCGACACCCTCAAGGGACAGCTGCCGCGCGGCTTCGTGGTGCTCAAGGCGGGCGTCGAGGCCGACCCCGACGAGATCCGCGACGAGCTGGTCGCGATGGTGCGCTCCGAGATCGGCGCCGTCGCCGCCTTCCGCGAGGTCACCGTCGTCGGCGGGCTGCCGAAGACCCGCTCGGGCAAGATCCTGCGCAAGACGATGCGCGAGATCGCCGACGGCAAGGACTCCGCGGTGCCCTCCACGATCGAGGACGAGGGCGTGCTCGACCGGCTGCGGCCGGTGCTGCGGCCGGAAGTGGAGGCTTTCCTGGCGCGCCTCCGAGGGAAGCCACTTCGCTGAAACCCGGCCAGAAATCAGCGATCTCCGCTCCTCGGAAGGCGCCCGCTCCAATCCCATCCACGCCCGCGTCGCACACCCCGACAGGATGGAGGGTGCATCGACGCGAGCGTGGTGATCCCGTCTGACCGGCTCGGTCGGCACCCAGGCGCTCGACGTGGTGCGGGCCAACCCGACCGGTTCCGGGTGGTCGGGCTGACGGCCGGCGGGAGCAACCCGGAGCTGTTCGACCGGCAGGTCGACGAGTGGCGGCCGGCGTACTCCGGGCTGGGGAGGACGCCTCGGTGGAGGCGGCCGGCCTGGACGCCGACGTCGTCCTCAACGGCATCACTGGCGCGCCGTCGGGCTGCGCCCGACGCTGGCCGCGCTCGAGGCCGGCAACACCCTCGCGCTGGCCAACAAGGAGTCACTGATCATCGGGGGTCCGCTGGTCACCGGCGCGGCGAAGCCCGGCCAGATCGTGCCGGTCGACTCGGAGCACTCGGCGCTCGCGCAGTGCCTGCGCGGCGGCACCGCCGAGGAGGTACGCCGGCTGGTGCTGACCGCGTCCGGCGGGCCGTTCCGCGGCCGCACCCGCGCGGAGCTGGCCGGCGTGACCCGCGAGCAGGCGCTCGCGCACCCGACCTGGTCGATGGGGCCCACCATCACGGTCAACTCCGCCACCCTGGTCAACAAGGGGCTCGAGGTGATCGAGACGCACCTGCTCTTCGGCCTTCCGTTCGACCGGATCGAGGTGGTCGTCCACCCGACGTCGGTGGTCCACTCGATGGTGGAGTTCGTCGACGGCTCGACGCTGGTGCAGGCCAGCCCGCCGACGATGCTGATCCCGATCGCCCTGGCGCTGGCCTGGCCCGACCGGGTGCCCGACACCGCGCCTCCGGTCGACTGGACCACGGCCGAGACCTGGGAGTTCTTCCCGCTCGACGACGAGGCGTTCCCGGCCGTGTCGCTGGCCCGCGCGGCGGGGGAGCGGGGCGGGACCGCCCCGGCGGTCTACAACGCGGCCAACGAGGTCTGTGTCGCGGCGTTCCTGGAGGGTGAGCTGCCGTTCGTCGAGATCGTGCCCACGATCGACCGCGTGCTCGCGAGCCACGACGTACCCTGGGACGCAGAGCTGACCGTGGCCGGCGTCCTGGCCGCGGACTCATGGGCGCGCGAGCAGGCCGCCCACCTGGTCACCCGAGGAGAGGCATGAAGGAATGACGGCGCTCTACGCCGCCCTCGGCGTGCTGTTCTTCGTGTTCGCGATCCTGGCCTCGATCGGCCTCCACGAGGTCGGCCACATGGTGCCGGCCAAGAAGTTCGGCGCCAAGGTGCCGCAGTACTTCATCGGCTTCGGGCCCACGGTGTGGAGCAAGCAGGTCGGCGAGACGGAGTACGGCCTCAAGGCGTTCCCCCTCGGCGGCTTCGTGAAGATCGTCGGCATGCTGCCACCCGCTCCGGCAGGAGCGCCCGACGCCACCCCCGACCAGGTCGACTCCGAGGGCGAGCCGCTGGTCGCGGTCCGCAAGTCCAACACCGGCATGTTCACCCAGCTGATCTCCGACGCCCGCGCGGCCGAGTGGGAGTTCGTGCAGGGCACCGACGCCGACCGGCTCTTCTACCGCCTGCCGTGGTGGAAGAAGGTGATCGTGATGGCGGGCGGTCCGATGGTCAACGTCGCCATCGCCTTCTTCCTGTTCTGGGGGATCTTCGCGACCGTCGGCAACTACAACGACCGGGGCGTCGACCCGGTGGTCACCGAGGTCCTCGACTGCGTGGTGCCCTACGCCCGCCAGGACCAGGCGTGTCAGCCCGGGGACCCGGAGACCCCCGCGAAGCAGGCCGGCCTCCAGGTCGGCGACCGCTTCGTGTCGATCAACGGCACCGAGGTGACCAGCTGGGAGCAGCTGCAGGGTCTGATCCGCGGCAACGCCGATGGCGCGGTCACCATCGTCGTCGACCGCGACGGCGAGCCGGTCACGCTGCACACCAACACGACCGTGACGGCGCGCCCCACCTCGCAGACCGACGAGACCCTCGAGCAGGTCGGCTTCCTCGGCGTGGTCCCGAAGGACCTCGGCCCGACCCACGGCGGCCCGCTCTACACCGCCCAGTGGATGGGCTCGGCCACCGTCGACGTCGCCAAGGCACTCGGGACGCTGCCGGTCAAGGTCTGGCACGTCGGCCTGGCCGCGGTCGGTGTCGAGAAGCGCGACAACGCCGGCCCGGTGAGCGTGGTCGGCGGTGCCCGCATCGCCGGCGAGGTCGCCGCCAGCGACAAGCTCGACGCCACCGACACGCTGGTCACGCTGCTCACGGTGGTGGCGGGCTTCAACCTCTTCATCGGGCTGTTCAACTTCATCCCCCTGCTCCCTCTCGACGGCGGCCACATCGCGGGCGCGCTCTACGAGGCCGTACGCCGCGGCATCGCGCGGCTCCGGCACCGGCCGGACCCCGGCTACGTCGACGTCGCCAAGCTGCTGCCGGTGGCCTATGTCGTCGGCGCCGCCCTGCTGGTCATGGGGCTGGTGCTGATCGTCGGCGACATCGTCGCCCCGGTCGACGTCGGGCTCTGACCGAGGCGAAGTGCCGGCCGCCGACGGCTCAGCGTGACCGCGGGGCGGCCGCGGTGGTGTCGCGCAGCACCAGCTCCGTGGCGATCCGCTGCACCATGCTGCCCGCCTGGTTGCCGGCGATCCGCTCGATGAGCATCTCGACGGCGGCGGTGCCGAACCTGTCGACCGGCTGCCGGATGCTGGTCAGCCCGATCAGCTCCAGGCGGGCGATCTGCGAGTCGTCGTATCCCACGACGCTCATGTCCTCGGGCACGCGCACCCCGGCCGCGGCGAACACCCCCATGGCGCCCACCGCGATCAGGTCGTTGGCGGCGACCAGGGCGGTGGGCCTCGGTGACATGTCCAGGATCGCCTGAGCCCCCTGGCGCCCGCCCTGGTCGGTGAAGGCGCCCGGCACCTCGCGTGGCGTGAGGCCGAGGTCGCGCATCGCCTGCCGGTACGCCGTGGCGCGGTCGCGCGCCGCCCGGTTCTGGCCGCCGGTGATGTGCACGATGTCGCGGTGCCCGAGGCCGGTCAGGTGCTCCAGCACCTCGCCCATCGCCTGCCGCTCGTCGGTGGTGACCACGTCGACGCCCACCCCGGACACCTCGCTGCCCACCACCACGGTCGGCCAGGCCTTGGCGATCCGGCGCAGGTCGGCGGTCGCCATGATCGGGCTCAGCAGGGCGAGACCGGCGACCCGGTGCTCCAGCAGGGTGTTGACCAGCGTCACCTCCTTGCTGGGCGAGCGCAGGCCCGGCGCCACGAGGAGGTCGTGGCCGGCCTTCTCCGCGGCCGCGGCGAACGACGCGTAGACGCCGCCGAAGTAGGGGTTGGTGACGTCGTTGATGAGCACCCCGATGGTGCGCACCTGCTTGCTGGCCAGCGACCGGGCGAAGGCGTTGGGGCGGTAGCCCAGCTCCTCGGCCGCCTTCAGGACCTTGCGGCGGCTGCGCTCCGACACGTTGGGTGCGTCCCGGAGGACCAGGGAGACCAGGGCGCGCGACACGTTGGCTCGGCGTGCGACGTCCTCCTGCGTTGGACGCATCCCCACTCCTCGTATGTCACGTTTCGGTAACAGCCGGTGCGCGACCCTTGTCATGACAAAGTGATCGCCGCCACAGTATCTCATTAGCGCGCGCTAATCGTTAGAGCGCGTCAGGCGGGACCACCGACGTGGTCCCGACGGGCGGGGACGTCCGCTGCGGACGCAGCGGCGAACAAGAGGAGAGGAACACATGACCATGCGACGCAAGCTCGCCGCGGTGCTCGGGGCCGGGGCCCTGTTGTTCGCCGCCGGGTGCAGCACGGGCAGCGACACCAGTTCGTCCGACTCCGAGAGCAAGGCCGGTGGCAACGCCGGCAGCTCTGCCACCGGTGACATCCGCATCGACGTCATCACCCACGGCGCGCCGGGCGACTCCTTCTGGGATGTCGTGAAGGCCGGCGCGGAGAGGGCCGGCGACGACCTGGGCGTCGACCTCCACTACCAGAGCGACCCCGACCCCGGGAAGCAGAGCACCCTGATCGACGCCGCGGTCGCCGACGGCACCGACGGCCTCGTGGTGTCCATGGCCAACCCCGACGGCCTCGAGGCCTCCATCAAGGACGCCGTCGCGGCGGGTGTCCCCGTGATCACCATCAACTCCGGCATCGACCGCTGGCAGGAGTTCGGCGCGATCACCCACGTCGGGCAGAGCGAGAAGATCGCGGGCAACGGAGCGGGTGACCGTTTCAACGAGCTGGGTGCCAAGCACGTCATCTGTGTGATCCAGGAGGCCGGCAACGTGGCCCTCGAGGACCGCTGCGCGGGCGCCAAGGAGACGTTCAGCGGCGACATGGAGAACCTCCAGACCGACAACACCGACCTGGCCGGCTCGCAGGCGACCATCGAGTCCAAGCTCCAGGCCGACGACAGCATCGACGGCATCCTCACCCTCGGCGGCGACATGTCCGGCGCGGCGGTGGCGGCCGTGGCGGCCGCGGGCAGCAGCGCCCAGGTGGCGACGTTCGACCTCAACGCCGACGTGGCCCAGAACGTCGTCGACGGCAAGCTCGCCTTCGCGATCGACCAGCAGCCCTACGTGCAGGGCTACCTGGGTGTCACCGGGATCTACCTGAAGGTGATCAACGGCAACGACATCGGCGGCGGGCAGCCGGTCTACTCCGGCCCGGCCTTCGTGACCAAGGACAACGCCGACACCGTGTTGAAGTTCGCGGAGGGCGGCACCCGCTGACCGTGGGGCGTCGGGCCGTCCGGGCGGCCCGACGCCCACCACTCCGATCCGAGCCTGGGTGTACACCCACGCACGACCCGGTCCCACAGACGACGACCACCCTGCAGCACCCCATGGGCCAGACCGAGGAGGGCACCCATGACCACGACAGCAACCGAAGAGGCTCCGGCGCCGCCGGAGCAGGACGAGCGAGTCGGGAGGCATGCCGGCCTGGCGGCCATCCTGCGCCGACCCGAGGTGGGGGCGCTGGTGGCGGCGATCCTGATCGCCATCTACTTCGCCGTGAGCACCAACGCCTTCGCGAAGCCCGGCGGCATCAGCACCTGGCTGTTCACCTCGTCGCAGATCGGCATCATGGCGGTCGCCGTCTCGCTGCTGATGATCGGCGGCGAGTTCGACCTGTCGGCCGGCGCCATGATCGGCACCACCGGCCTCACGACCGGCATCCTGATGAGTGAGTACGGCGTCAACGTCTGGGTCGCCATCCTGGCGGCGCTCGTCCTGGCGATCCTCATCGGGCTCGTCAACGGGATCGTGGTGATGCGCACCGGCCTGCCGTCCTTCATCGTGACGCTCGGCACCTTCTTCGTCCTCCAGGGAGTCAACCTGGCCGTCACCAAGATCCTCATCGGCAAGGTGTCGGTGAGCGGCCTGCAGCGGGTGGACGGCTACGTCCAGGGGCAGCAGCTGTTCGGATCCTTCGTCAAGATCCCGCTCGGCAGCGGCCTCCCGCTGACCATCTATGCCGCGACCTTCTGGTGGGTCGGGGTCACGGTCGCGGCCACCTGGGTGTTGTTGCGCACCCGGCCCGGCAACTGGATCTTCGCCGTGGGTGGCGCGCAGACCAGTGCCCGCCAGGTCGGTGTTCCGGTGTTCCGCACCAAGGTCGGCCTCTTCATGACGACGGCCATCTGTGGCTGGCTGACCGGCATGCTCAGCCTCTTCAAGACGACCACCGTCCAGTCGATCACCGGCGTGGGCCTGGAGTTCGTCTTCATCATCTGCGCGGTGGTCGGGGGCTGCCTGCTCACCGGCGGCTACGGCTCGCCCCTGGGTGCGGCGCTCGGCGCGCTGATCTACGGCATGGTCTCGCAGGGCATCGTCTTCGCGGGCTGGGACAACGACTGGCTCTACGCGTTCCTCGGCGTGATGCTCCTGGGCGCCGTGCTCGTCAACAACTGGGTGAAGGCCCGAGCGGAGGCACTGCGATGAGCCACCTGACCGAGACCCACGACAACGCCGTCGTCGAGCTGCCGCCGCCCGGGACCCCGATCATCGAGGTCACCGACATCGGCAAGTCGTACGGCAGTGTCATCGCCCTCCGCGATGTCACGACATCGGTGAAGACCGGTGAGGTGACCTGCGTCCTCGGTGACAACGGTGCCGGCAAGTCGACGTTCATCAAGATCCTGGCGGGTGCCCACGGACACTCCGAGGGGACCTTCGAGGTCGACGGCGAGGCCCGTCACTTCTCCTCCCCGCGGGAGGCGCTCGAGCTGGGCATCGCGACGGTCTACCAGGACCTCGCCGTGGTGCCGTTGATGCCGGTCTGGCGCAACTTCTTCCTCGGGTCCGAGTTGCGCAAGGGATGGGGACCTCTGCGGCGCCTCGACCTGAAGCGGATGAAGGAGATCACCCGCAGCGAGCTGCTCCGGATGGGGATCGACCTGCGCGACGTCGACCAGCCGATCGGAACCCTCTCCGGTGGTGAGCGCCAGTGCGTCGCGATCGCCCGTGCGGTCTACTTCGGTGCCCGCGTGCTGATCCTGGACGAGCCGACCGCGGCGCTGGGTGTCCGCCAGTCCGGCGTCGTGCTGAAGTACGTCGCCGCAGCCCGTGACCGCGGCCTCGGCGTCGTGCTGATCACGCACAACCCGCACCACGCCTACCCTGTGGGTGACCGCTTCATGCTGCTCCGACGCGGCCGCAGCATGGGCGACTTCCCCAAGTCCGAGCTCAGCCTCGACGACCTGGTGTCGATGATGGCGGGCGGCGCAGAGCTCGAGGCGCTGAGCCACGAGCTCCAGCGCCAGCTGCCCGAGGGTGAGGTCGAGTCGTGAGCTGCCGGGAAGTGTCGGGCCGCTGATGGATGACCTGAACGTCGGCGTCATCGGCGCCGGCTGGATGGGGCGCGTGCACGCCCGGGCGTTCCAGCGCCTGCCGCACCACTGGAGCTCACTCCCGCTGCGCGCCAGGGTCGTGGCGGTCGCCGACAGCGCACCGTCGGCGACCGCAGAGTTCGGCGCTGCCTTCGGCCGGGACGTGACGGCGTACGACGACTGGCGCGAGCTGCTCGCCGACGGCCGGGTGGACGCGGTGAGCGTGGCGGCGCCCAACTTCCTGCACGGCGAGATCGGCGTCGCCGTGGCGGAGGCGGGCAAGCACCTCTGGATCGAGAAGCCGGTGGGTCTCACGGCCGCCGACGCGACGGCCGTGCGCGACGCGGTGGCGGCCGCCGGCGTGGTGGGTTGCGTCGGGTTCAACTACCGGCACATCCCCGCGGTCGCCCGCGCCAAGCGGCTCATCGAGTCGGGGGCGATCGGCACTCCCACGCATGCCCGCACCCAGCTGCTGACCGACTATGCCGCCCACCCCGGCAGCCCGCTGTCGTGGCGCTACGCCGTGGACCGCGGCGGCCACGGGGTGCTGGGTGACCTGGCCTCCCACGGGGTGGACCTGCTCCGCTTCCTGCTCGGCGACATCGACGCGCTGACTGCGCAGACCGCCATCCACATCGGTCGTCGGCCGATCGCGCAGGCGCAGGGCCACTACGCCGTCCTCGACGTCGACGACCCCGGCCTGGAGTTCGGTGAGGTCGAGAACGAGGACTACGTCGTCGCGCTGGTCAAGATGGCCTCCGGTGTGCTCAGCGTCTGCGAGGCCGACCGGGCGGCGGTCGGCGAGCAGAACAACTACGCCGTCGAGGTGCACGGCTCCCGGGGGCTCCTCCGCTGGGACTTCCGACGGCCCGGTGAGCTGCAGGTCTCTTCCGGAGACGTCTACTCCGGGCAGCCGACCGGCACGGTGTTCAGCGAGCCCGGCGACGGGGAGTACGCCGCGTTCCAGCCGGGCGCCGGCATCGCCATGGGCTACGACGACACCAAGGTCGTCGAGGCCCGCAACTTCGTCCTTGCCATCGCGGGGGAGCCGGCCGAGCTGGCCACCCTCGACGACGCCGTCGCCAGCGCCCGGGCGCTGGACGCGATGGTGGCCTCACATCAGACAGGGAAGTGGGTGAGCGTGTCATGAGCAACCGAGACGCCGGGTTCGGCGTGGACACCGGTCCGGAGCCGGCGGCGGTGCGGGTCGGGCTGATCGGCTGCGGCCGGATCGGCCGGATGCACGCCGACATCATCACCGACGACGTGCCGGGCTTGGTGCTGACGGCCGTGGCCGACGTGGTGTCGGAGGCGAGTGCGGGCGTGGCGGCCGCCACCGGTGCGCGCGCCTCCTCGATCGAGGAGCTGTTGGCGGCCGACGACGTCGACGCGGTCGCGATCTGCTCCAGCACCGACACCCACGTCGACCTGGTGGTCGCCGCCGCCCAGGCGGGCAAGGCGATCTTCTGCGAGAAGCCGGTCAGCCTCGACCTCGCCCAGGTCGACCGGGCGGTGGCCGCGGTCCAGGCCGCTCAGGTGCCCTTCATGATCGGGTTCAACCGGCGGTTCGACCCCGGCCACAAGTCGGTGCGCGACTGCGTGGCCGAGGGCGGCATCGGCGACCTGCACGTGCTGCGGATCACCAGCCGCGACCCCGCTCCGCCGCCGCCGGAGTACGTCGCCGTGAGCGGCGGGATCTTCCTGGACATGGCGATCCACGACTTCGACATGGTGCGCTACGTCGTGGCCAGCGACGTCGTGGAGGTCTTCGCCCGGGGCGCCGTGCGGGTCGACCCGCGGATCGGCGAGGCCGGCGACGTCGACACCGCGATGATCATGCTGACCCACGCCGACGGCACCCTGACCTCGATCGACCTCAGCCGCGAGGCGGTCTACGGCTACGACCAGCGGGTGGAGGCCTTCGGGTCCGGTGGGATGGCGGTCTCCGACAACCCGGCCCGGCACGCTGGCTGGCGCCGGACCAAGGACGCGACCACGGGGGAGCCGATCCCGTGGTTCTTCCTCGACCGCTACATGGAGTCCTACCGCGCGGAGTGGCGGGCCTTCCACACCTACCTCACCGACGGCGGCGCCTCGCCCTCGGGCATCGAGGACGCGCGCGCCACCACGGCGGTCGCACTCGCTGCGGGGAGGTCGCTGCGCGAGGGGCGGCCGGTCCGGGTCGAGGAGCTGGGCTGACCGATGGCGCGGATCGCTGTCACCGGGGGCACCGGCTTCGTCGGCGGCACCGTCGCCGCGGTGCTGGCCGACCGGGGCCACGACGTGGTGTGCCTGGTCCGTCGCGACCCGGGCCCGGCGTTCCCCTGGAAGACCACCCAGGTCGACACCGGCGACCGCGACTCCCTGGCCCGTGGGCTCGAGGGGTGTGACGCCGTCGCGCACCTGGCGATCATGAACGACTTCCACGGGATGTACGCCGACCGCCGAGCCGCCCACGACGGCTACGTGGGGCTCACCCGGCGGGTCGTCGACGCCGCCAACCTGACCGGCACCCGGGTCGGCTACGTCTCGACCGACTGGGTCTTCGACGGCACCGGCCATCTGGTTCCCGAGGACGAGCCGCCCAACCCGGTCAACCTCTACGGCTTCCTCAAGGCGGCCTCCGAGCTGGTCGTCCTGGAGCGGGCGCGGGCCGGCTTCGTGGCCCGGGTCGGGGGAGTGCAGGGGCTCCATCAGACCCAGCAGGAGGGGCCCCGCTCCCAGGACGTGGGGTTCGGCTACTTCGTGCTCGCGTTGGTCGATGCGCTCCGCGCGGGACGGACGTTCACGGTCTGGGAGGACCCGGCCATCAACGCGGTGGCCACGCCGATCGTGTCACCGGAGATCGGGGCGCTGCTGGGCCGGGCCGTGGACCGCGGCCTCGACGGCGTCCTCCACTTCGCCGGCGGCACCGCGGTCACCCGCCGCGAGCTGGCGCTGGCGGCCTGCGAGGTGTTCGGTCTCGACGCCGGACAGGTGAGGTTCGGCCCGCCGCCCGAGGAGGCGCGGCTGCCTGCCCCCGTGCCCTACGACACCAGCCTGTCCGGCGACGCCACGATGGCGCTGCTCGGCACCCGGACCCACACGATCCACGAGCAGCTGGCCGCGCTCCGCCGCGAGGTGGAGCAGGGCAGCCCCGTGCCGCTGAGCTAGGGGCGGACCAGGTGGATCTCGAAGCTGTAGCGACTGGCGGCGTACAGGTGCGTGGCGTACTCCACGATCCGGCCGGTGTCGTCCATGGTTTCCCGCTGCATGGTGAGCAGCGCGGCGCCCCGCGGCTCGCCCAGCAGCGTCGCCTCGGCGGAGGTGGCCGAGCGGGCGCCGACGGTCTGGGTCGCCGAGTGCAGGTGCACGCCGGCCCGGCGCAGCAGTGCGTAGAGGCCCGACCCGGCCAGGTCGTCGGCGTCGAAGTCGACGAGGTCGGCCGGGAGGTAGTTGGTCATCTTCGCGATCGGGTTCTCCCGGGCGGAGCGCAGTCGCTCGATCCGGACCACGGGGTCCTCCTCCGCGATGCGGAGCCTGTCGCCGACCTCCGCACCCGCCGACTCGATCTCGAAGGACAGCACGCTGGTGGTGGGCTGCTGCCCGCTGCCGGCCAGGTCGTCGTAGAGACTGGTGAGCTCCAGCGGGCGGCGGACCTTCGGCTGCACCACCCGGGTGCCGATGCCGCGACGGCGCACGATCAGGCCCTTGTCGACGAGGTGCTCGAACGCGCGACGCATCGTGGGCCGCGAGACCCCGAGCCGGTCGGCGAGCAGGATCTCGTTCTCGAAGTGGGTGCCCGGGGGCAGGTCGCCGCCCTCGATGGCGTGCTCCAGGTGCTGGGCGGCCTGGAACCACAGCGGCACCGGGCTGGCCCGGTCGATCTCGAACCTCTGGATGACGCGCTCGACGGGACTCTCGTGGTCGCTCACCAGGTCACTATGTCAGAACGTACGAACAGTGTGGAGGAAATGTCATGACGGGCATGTTGTCGCCGGACCGTATTGCCGGAGCGCCGATCTCCTGGGGCCTGTGCGAGGTCCCGGGCTGGGGCTACCAGCTCACCCCCGAGCGGGTGCTGGGCGAGATGCGCGACCTGGGGCTGGGCGCGACCGAGTTCGGCCCGCCCGGGTTTCTCGCGGCCGACCCGCAGGCTCGCGTCGCCCAGCTGGCCGACTTCGGGCTGCGGGCGGTCGGGGGCTTCTTCGTGGTGCTGCTGCACGAGCCCGACCACGACCCGCTGCCGGGCGTCGACGCGTTCATCGACGAGTGCCTGGCCGCCGAGGCCGGCGTCGTGGTGCTCGCCGCAGCGACCGGGCAGGAGGGCTACGACAGTCGGCCCGAGCTCGACGAGCAGGGCTGGTCGACGCTGCTGGCCAACCTCGACCGGCTGGCGGACCACGCGGCGTCGCGGGGCGTGGAGGCGGTGCTGCACCCGCACATCGGCACCATGGTCGAGAACGCGGCCGAGGTGCAGCGGGTGCTCGACGGCAGCCGGATCGGGCTGTGCGTCGACACCGGGCACCTGGCCGCCGCCGGGGCCGACCCGGTCGCCATCGCCTCGGCTCGTCCCGAGCGCGTCCGGCACGTCCACCTGAAGGACGTCGACGCGGCGCTGGCCGCCCAGGTCGCGGGCGGCACGCTGCCGTTCGGCGACGCCGTACGCCAGGGGATGTTCCGGCCGCTCGGGCAGGGCGACGTCGACATCGCGGGCATGGTGCGCACCTTGGAGGCGGCCGGCTACGACGGCTGGTACGTCCTGGAGCAGGATGTGATGTTGCCGGGCGAGCCCTCGGGGGCCGGGCCGGTGACCGACGTCCGCTCCTCGCGCGAGTTCCTGGTGGCCTGACCTACTTGGCAGGAGTGGGCTTAGATAGTATGTTAGAACAAACGTTGATCTGAGGAGCCCCCATGAGCACCATCACCCACTGGGTCGCCGGCCAGTCGTTCGCCGGCGGGTCCGACCGCACCGCCCCCGTCTTCAACCCGGCGACCGGGCAGCAGCAGGCGGAGGTGCTCCTCGGGTCGCAGGCCGATGTCGAGGCCGGCATCCAGGCGGCCTGGGACGCGTTCCCGGAGTGGTCGCAGACGTCCGTGAGCGCGCGGGCCAAGATCCTGTTCGCGTTCCGCGAGCTGGTCAACGCCAACATCGACCGGCTGGCGGAGGCGATCACCGACGAGCACGGCAAGGTGCTCTCCGACGCCAAGGGCGAGGTGCTGCGTGGCCTCGAGGTCGTGGAGTTCGCGTGCGGGATCCCGTCGCTGCTCAAGGGCGACTACTCCGACCAGGTGTCCACCGGGGTCGACAGCTTCTCCTTCCGCGAGCCGCTGGGCGTGGTCGCCGGCATCACGCCGTTCAACTTCCCGGCCATGGTGCCGATGTGGATGTTCCCGGTGGCCATCGCCTGCGGCAACACCTTCGTGCTCAAGCCCAGTGAGCGCGACCCCTCGGCCTCGCTGATCCTCGCGGAGCTGTGGAAGCAGGCCGGCCTCCCCGACGGCGTCTTCAACGTCGTCCACGGCGACAAGGTCGCGGTCGACACGATCCTCGACTCGCCGCGGGTCTCCGCGGTCTCGTTCGTCGGCTCGACTCCCATCGCGAAGTACATCCACGAGCGCGGCACCGCCAACGGCAAGCGGGTCCAGGCCCTGGGTGGTGCCAAGAACCACGCGATCATCCTCCCCGACGCCGAGGTCGACTTCGCCGCCGACCACCTGGCCGCGGCGGCCTTCGGCTCCGCGGGCGAGCGCTGCATGGCCATCTCGGCCGCGATCGCGGTCGGCTCCGCCGGCGACCGGATCGTCGAGGCCGTCAACGAGCGCGCCCAGGCCGTCAAGGTCGGCTCCGGGCGCGACGCCGGGAGCGAGATGGGCCCGGTGGTCACCAAGCAGGCCCAGGAGCGGATCCTCGGGCTGATCGACGCGGGCGAGTCGCAGGGCGGCAAGGTCACCGTGGACGGCCGCGGCTACGCCGTGTCGGGCTACGAGGACGGTTTCTGGGTCGGCCCGACCGTCATCGACCAGGTCACCACCGAGATGGACGTCTACCAGCAGGAGATCTTCGGGCCCGTGCTGTCGGTGGTCCGCAGCGACTCCGTCGACGAGGCGATCGCGCTGATCAACAGCAACCCCTACGGCAACGGCACCGCGATCTTCACCAACTCGGGCGAGGCCGCGCGCCGCTTCCAGCGGGGCGTGCACGTCGGCATGATCGGCATCAACGTGCCGGTGCCGGTGCCGATGGCGTTCTACTCCTTCGGCGGCTGGAAGGACTCCCTGTTCGGCGACAAGCACATCCACGGGCCCGAGGGCGTGAGCTTCTACACCCGCGCCAAGGTCGTCACCGCTCGCTGGCCGCACGTCAGCCACGACAGCGAGGCGAGCTTCCACTTCCCGACCGCTCGCTGAGCGGCTCGGGGTTGCGGGAGACCGACCATGACGGCGCTCGAGCTGCTCACCGTGGGCCGGGTCGGGGTCGACCTCTACCCCGAGCAGTCCGGCGTGCCGCTCAAGGACGTGCAGACGTTCGCGAAGTTCCTGGGCGGCACGGCCACCAACGTCGCGGTGGCGGCGGCGACCCTCGGGCACTCCGCGGCCGTGCTCACCAAGGTGGGCGCCGACGGGTTCGGTGACTACGTGCGCGAGGCGCTCGGCGGCTTCGGCGTCGACACGTCCTACGTCGGCACGGCGGCGGGCCTGCAGACGCCGGTGGTGTTCTGCGAGCTCGACCCGCCGGAGGACCCGCCGCTGACGTTCTACCGCTCGCCGATCGCCCCCGACCTCACCCTGATCGCCGCCGACGTGCCCTGGGACGTGATGGCGGAGGTGCCGGTGCTCTGGGTGACCGGCACGGGGGTGAGCGTGGAGCCGGCCCGCACCACCCAGCTCGAGATGCTGGCGCGCCGGGTGCGGCCCGAGCCCGGCTCGCGGCGCTGGACGATCCTCGACCTCGACTGGCGGGAGATGTTCTGGCCCTCGCCCGACGAGGCCCGAGCGGAGTACGACCTGATGCTCGACCACGTCACCGTGACCGTCGGCAACCGCGACGAGGTCGAGGTGGCGGTCGGCACCCGCGACCCCGACGAGGCGGCCGACCGGCTGCTCGCGCGGGGCGTCGAGATCGCCTTCGTGAAGATGGGTGGCGAGGGCGTGCTGGTGGCCACCCCCGACCATCGCGAGGTGGTCCGCCCGCACCGGGTCGAGGTGGTCTGCGGCCTCGGCTCGGGAGACGCCTTCGGCGGCGCGCTGGTGCACGGCCTGCTGTCCGGGTGGGACCCGGTCCGCTGCGCGGAGTACGCCAACGCGGCCGGTGCCGTGGTCGCCTCGCGGCTGGCCTGTGCCGAGGCGATGCCCACGATCGACGAGCTCGACCGGATGATCGCGACCCGAGGAGCGACGACATGACCGTGACCCGCCTCCCGGGCAGCGCCGCGGGCCCGGTGCTCGCCGACGACCGCTGGCGCCGGCTCCTCGACCAGCGCGCGGCCGAGCCGGGCGCCGTCGCCGCGGCGTACGCCGCCCGCCGCCGGCCCGACCGGATCCTCAGCGAGCGCGGCACGCTCTTCCTGGTGGCCGCCGACCACCCCGCGCGTGGTGCGCTGGCCTCGGGTGGCAACAGCATGGCGATGGCCGACCGGCGCTCCCTGCTGGCCCGGCTGGTGGAGGCACTCGCGCACCCCGACGTCGACGGCGTGCTCGGCACTCCCGACGTCGTGGAGGAGCTGCTGCTGCTCGGCGCTCTCGACGACAAGGTCGTCATCGGCTCGATGAACCGCGGCGGCCTCGACGGCGCGACCTGGACGATGGACGACCGGTTCACCGGCTACGACGCGGCGAGCATCGCGGCCAACCGCCTCGAGGGCGGCAAGATGCTGCTGCGGATCGACGACCACGACGCCGGCACGGCCGGGACGCTCGAGGGCTGTGCCGACGCGGTCAGTGCGAGCTCGCCGCGCACGGGCTGGTGGCGATGGTCGAGCCGTTGCCCTACTACCGCCAGCCCGACGGACGCCTGACGCTGCTGCGGGACACCCCGTCGCTGGCGCGGGCGATCACGGTCGCCAGCGGCCTCGGCACCACCTCGGCCCACACCTGGCTCAAGATGCCCTCCTGACGACCCGGCCGCGGTGTTCGCCGCGACGACGCTGCCCTGTGTCGTGCTCGGCGGTGTCCCGAGCCCCGACCCGGCCCGCGACCTCGCGTCGTGGGGCCAGGCGCTGACCCAGCCCACCGTCCGCGGCCTCGTCGTCGGCCGGGCCCTGCTCTACCCACCCGACGGCGACGTCCGCGGCGCCGTCGACGCCGCTGCGGCGGTGCTGCGCGCCGCCCATCCCGAGGAGACCCGATGACCCTGCACGTGCCCGCCTCCGACCCCGGCCCGGCCGGCACGGTCGTGCGGCTGACCAGCGAGGACGCCGGGTGGGCCTGGACCGGGATCGAGGTGCTCCGGCTGGCCGCCGGCGAGCCGGTGTCCGTCGAGACGGGCGACCGTGAGCTGTTCGTGCTGCCGCTCGCCGGCGGGCTGCGGGTGACCGTGAACGATGCCGCGGGCGCCGAGCTGGCGGCCTACGACCTGACCGGCCGCGACTCGGTCTTCACCCGGGTGACCGACTTCGCCTACGTCGGCCGCGACAGCGTGCTGACCCTGGTGAGCCCCGCCGGCGCCGAGGTCGCCTTGCCCTCCTCCCACTGCGAGCGGGCGCTGCCGCCGGCCTACGGCCCGGCCGAGGACGTGCCGGTCGAGGTGCGCGGCTCGGGCAACGCCACCCGCCAGGTCACCAACTTCGGCATCCCCGGGGTGTGGGACCACGCCGACAAGATCATCTGCTGCGAGCTGATCACCCCCGACGGCAACTGGTCGAGCTATCCGCCGCACAAGCACGACGTCTCCGAGCCGTGTCCCGTGGTCAACGAGGAGATCTACTACTACCGCATCGCCGGCCGCGACCAGGTGACGCCGTCGCGCGAGGGCCTCGGCTACCACCGCACCTACACCGGCCTCGAGCACGACCGCGTCGGGCTGCCCCCGCTCGACGAGACGATCGAGGTGCGCGACCACGACGTGGTGAAGGTGCCGCACGGCTACCACGGACCGTGCATCGCCGCGCCGGGCTACCCGATGTACTACCTCAACGTGATGGCCGGGCCGGCCGCCGACCGCGCGCTCGCGTTCTGCGACGACCCCACCCACGGCTGGATCCGCGAGAGCTGGGAGACCCAGGAGCTCGACCCCCGCTGCCCGGTCACCTCGGCGGCTGGCCGCACCGATGGAAAGGCAACCCGATGAGCGAGACCGTCCGGCTCACCACCGCCCAGGCGCTCGTCCGCTGGATGATGGCCCAGCGCTCGCAGCTGCTCGACGGCACCGAGGTGCCGCTGTTCGCCGGTGTGTTCGGCATCTTCGGCCACGGCAACGTGCTCGGTCTCGGCACGGCGCTCCACGCCGTGCGCGACGAGCTGCCGACCTGGCGCGGCCAGAACGAGCAGGGGATGGCCCTCGCGGCCGTCGCCTACGCCCGCGCGACCGATCGTCGCCAGGTGATGGTGGCGACCTCGTCGGTGGGGCCGGGCGCGCTCAACATGGTGACCGCCGCCGGCGTCGCCCACGCCAACCGGCTGCCGGTGCTGTTCCTTCCGGGCGACACGTTCATCGGCCGCGCGCCCGACCCGGTGCTCCAGCAGGTGGAGCACTTCGGCGACCCGACGGTCTCGGTCAACGACGCCTTCCGGCCCGTCTCGCGCTACTTCGACCGGATCACCAAGCCCGAGCAGCTGCTCAGCACGCTGCCCCAGGTCGCCCGTGTGCTCACCGACCCCGCCGACGCCGGGCCGGTCACCGTCGCGCTGCCCCAGGACGTGCAGGCCGAGGAGTACGACTTCCCGGTGGCGATGTTCGAGCCGCGGCTGCACGTCGTACCCCGGCCGCGGCCGGACCGCGACGCGCTCGCCACCGCCGCCGAGATCGTCAGCGGGGCGGAGCGGCCGCTGCTGGTGCTGGGCGGCGGGGTGCGCTACAGCGGGGCCGGCGCCGAGGCGCTGGCCTTCGCCGAGGCCCACGGGCTGCCGGTGGTCGAGACGGTCGCGGGGCGCACGCTGGTGCCGCACGACCACCCGTTGTACGGCGGCGCGCTGGGCATCATCGGCGCCTCGTCGGCCAACAACCTGGCGCTCGAGGCCGACGTCGTGGTGGCCGTGGGGACTCGCCTGCAGGACTTCACCACGTCCTCGTGGACCGGCTTCTCCGAGGGCGTCCGGATCGTCACGGTCAACGCGGCCCGCTTCGACGCGGTCAAGCACAACGCGAGTGCGGTGGTCGGCGACGCGCGCGAGACGATCCAGGAGCTCGATGATGCTCTCGGCGAGTGGCGCGCCGCGGCCGACTGGGCCGGGCGGGTCACCGAGCACAAGGCCGCCTGGGACGGACACATCGACAAGCTGCGCGCCGGCGGCGTCAGCCCCGACGGCTCCCTGACCTATGCCCAGGTCGTCGGCGTGGTCAACGACGCGAGCGGCCCCGACGACTATGTGCTGACCGCGTCCGGCGGCATGCCGGGTGAGCTGCACGGGGGCTGGCGCACGGGCAAGGTGCTCCCCGGCACCACCTCGGGCGCGACGATGGACCTGGAGTACGGCTTCTCGTGCATGGGCTACGAGGTCGTCGCGCCATGGGGCGCCGCCATCGCCCGCCGGCAGACGCACCCCGACGGCCTGGTCACCTCGATCTTCGGTGACGGGTCCTACCTGATGCTCAACTCCGAGCTCTACTCCGCGGCCTTCGCCGGCCACCCCTACGTCGCGATCGTCTGCGACAACGCCGGGTTCGCCGTGATCCACCGGCTCCAGACGGGGCAGGGCGCCGACGGCTTCAACAACATGCTCGCCGACGCCGCGGGGCCGGGGCCGACGGGAGCGTCGCGGTCGACTTCGCCGCGCACGCGCGGGCGCTCGGCTGCGAGGTCGTCGAGGTGCCCGCCGACGGCGGGCTGGACGAGCTGCGGGCGGCCTACCTGGAGGCGCGGGAGACCGCGGTCCGAGTGCAGCGGCCGGTGGTCGTCTCGTGCCGCGTCCACTACTCCTCGTGGACCGAGGCCGGCGCCTGGTGGGAGACCGGCGTGCCCGAGTACCTCTCCGGCCGGGAGAGCTACGACGACGCCAAGCAGCGCCAGGTGCGCTGGCTGTGAGCGCTGCGGGCGGTGCGGCTGGGCCTGGTCGGCTACGGCGTGGGCGGTCGGTGGTTCCACGCGCCGTTCATCCGGGCCGCCGAGGGCCTGGAGTTGGCGGGCGTGGTCACCCGCAACCCGGCACGCCGGGCCGAGGTGGCCGAGGACCTTCCGGGCGTGCCCACCTTCGACAGCCTCGGCGAGCTGATCGACGCCGGCGTCGACGCCGTCACGGTGACCACCCTCCGATGACGCGTCGCGAGCTGGTGCTCGAGGCGGTCGGCCGAGGGGTGCACGTCGTCGCGGACAAGCCCTTCGCCCCGACGCCGCGGGCGCGCGTGAGCTGGTCGACGCGGCCCGGGCGGCCGGCGTACGGCTGGCGGTCTATCACAACCGTCGCTGGGACGCGGACATCCGCACCGCCGCCGACGCTGCTGGCCTCCGGTCGGCTCGGTACGCCGTGGCGGGTGCACGCTCGGTTGGACCAGGACGACCCGGCGACCCTCGAGCGGGGTCCGGCCGCGGGCCTGCTCCGCGACCTCGGCGCCCACGTGGTCGACCAGATGCGCTGGCTGCTCGGCCCGGTCACCGCCGTCACCGCGCACCTCGACGTGGTCGAGCTGGTCGAGGGCCCGACCGACGCGGGCTTCGTCGACGCTCCAGCACGCCTCGGCGGTCGCTCCTACGTCGAGGCGAGCAAGGCCAACCACGCCACGGCAAGGAGCTGCGGTCTTCGGCAGCCGGGGAGCTATCGCGTGACGCCGTCGGACACGCAGTTCGAGGCGATCACGCGGGGCACCGCCCGGCCGACGAGCGCCGGCGACGCGTGGGGCTCGACGCCGAGGAGCGCTGGGGCGTGCTGTCCACGGAGGCGGGGAGGAGCGGATCCCGTCCCTGGCCGGCCGCTACCAGGACTACTACACGCAGTTCGCCGCTGCCTGTCGCGGCGAGGCCGAGGTCCCCGTGAGCGGCGAGGAGGGCCTGCGTACCGTCGAGGTCCTCGACGCCGCCCGGGAGAGCGCCGCCACCGGCCGGACCGTGGTGCTGGGGTAGGGATGGCCATGCTCCACCTAGCACGGTGGATTGGCGCGCCGCCCAGCCAGCATGGTGAAGCAACACGCTGAACGCTGAACCGCATGACGACCGTCGGCCTCGGCATGCCCGACCTGCCGCCTCCCGTGCTCGCGCCGCGGCGGCCCACCCGCCAGATCATGGTCGGCAAGGTGGGGGTGGGCAGCGACCACCCGATCTCGGTCCAGTCGATGACGACCACGCTGACCGCCGACGTCAACACCACGCTCCAGCAGATCGCCGAGCTGACCGCCTCGGGCTGCGACATCGTGCGGGTCGCGTGCCCGAGCGCCGACGATGCGGCGGCCCTGCCCGAGATCGCGCAGCACAGCCAGATCCCGGTGATCGCCGACATCCACTTCCAGCCGAAGTACGTGTTCGCGGCCATCGAGGCCGGCTGCGCGGCGGTCCGGGTCAACCCCGGCAACATCAAGAGGTTCGACGACCAGGTCAAGGAGATCGCCGCCGCGGCCAAGGACCACGGCACCAGCATCCGGATCGGCGTCAACGCCGGCAGCCTCGACAAGCGGCTGCTGGAGAAGTACGGCAAGGCGACGCCCGAGGCCCTGGTGGAGAGCGCGGTCTGGGAGGCCGGCCTCTTCGAGGAGCACGACTTCCACGACTTCAAGATCTCGGTCAAGCACAACGACCCGGTGGTGATGGTGCGCGCCTACGAGCTGCTGGCGGAGGCCGGCGACTGGCCGCTCCACCTCGGCGTGACCGAGGCCGGGCCGGCGTTCCAGGGCACCATCAAGTCCTCGGTTGCCTTCGGCGCGCTGCTCAGCAAGGGCATCGGCGACACCATCCGGGTGTCGCTGTCCGCGCCCCGGTCGAGGAGGTCAAGGTCGGCCTGCAGATCCTCGAGTCGCTCAACCTCCGTCCGCGACGGCTCGAGATCGTGTCGTGCCCGTCGTGCGGGCGCGCCCAGGTCGACGTCTACAAGCTCGCCGACGAGGTGACCGCGGGCCTCGACGGCCTCGAGGTCCCGCTGCGGGTCGCGGTGATGGGCTGCGTGGTCAACGGGCCGGGCGAGGCGCGGGAGGCCGACCTCGGCGTCGCGTCCGGCAACGGCAAGGGCCAGATCTTCGTCAAGGGCGAGGTCATCAAGACCGTTCCCGAGTCGAAGATCGTCGAGACGCTGATCGAGGAGGCGATGCGGATCGCCGAGGGCATGGAGGCCGTCGACGGGGCCGCCGCCGAGGTCAGCGTCTCGGGCTGAGCCCCCTGCCCGCCGGCGTACGTCGGCTGCGGCAGCCCGCGGAGGCCCGGCGCGCCTATGCTGGCCCCATGCAGCGGAGGAGCGCGGTCGAGACCGCGACGAGGGGCGGACGCTGAGCCATGTCCATCCTCGGCACCCGCAGTGACATCAGGGTCCTCGGCCGGCCCGACCTCGACGACTTCCTGGCGCTGGCCGCACGCGACCCGGTGGTCAACGTGTTCGCCGAGTACCGCGCCCGTACGACGGGCCTGGAGCCACGCTGGCTCGGGGGAGAGGTGTGGGGCCGCTACCGCGACGGCGAGCTGGCCGCCGCCTGTCATGTCGGGGCCAACCTGGTGCCGGTCGGCTGCGACCAGGACGATGCGGCGGCGTTCGCCGCGCGGGCGGTGCGCATCGGACGCACCACTGCCACGATCGTCGGGCCGGACATCGCCGTCGACGCGTTCTGGGCGGCCGTCGGCGGTCGATGGGGCCGCCCTCGCGAGATCCGGCGTCGCCAGCCCCACCTGCAGATCGCCGGTCCGCCCCTGGTCGACCCTGACCCGGAGGTCCGGCTGACCACCCGCGACGACCTCGACGAGCTCTACCCCGCGTGCGTGGCGATGTACACCGAGGAGGTCGGTGTCTCGCCCGAGATCGCCGGCGGAGCCGACCTCTACCGCACCCGAGTGCTGCAGCTGGTCAACCGGCAGTGGTCCTTCGCCCGGTTCGACCGGGGGCGGCTGGTGTTCAAGGCCGAGGTCGCGTGCGCCACGCCGAGCGCGGCGCAGGTCCAGGGGGTCTGGGTGGCCCCGGACCGACGCGGCGAGGGCCTCGCCACCCGCGGCATGGCCGCGGTGGTCGCTCATGTCCGTCGCGAGGTCGCTCCCGTCGTCTCCCTCTATGTCAACGAGTTCAACGTGCCCGCTCGCCGGGCCTACGAGCACGTCGGCTTCACCGAGTCGGCGCGGTTCGCGACGATCATGTTCTGACTCACGTGCAGGGTGGGCACCGGACCCAGGAAGTGGTTCGCTGACGCGGCGGACCCACCAGTAGCCTTGCGCCCATGATGCTGCGCATGTCCACGCTGTTCGTCCGCACCCTTCGGGAGGACCCAGCCGACGCCGAGGTGCCCAGCCACAAGCTGCTGGTGCGCGCGGGCTACATCCGTCGGGTGGCCCCGGGCCTCTACAGCTGGCTGCCGCTGGGCTACCGCGTGCTGCGCAAGATCGAGCAGGTCATCCGTGACGAGATGGACTCGATCGGCGCCCAGGAGGTCCACTTCCCGGCGCTGCTGCCCAAGGAGCCCTACGACGCCACCGGTCGCTGGACGGAGTACGGCGACGGGATCTTCCGTCTCCAGGACCGCAAGGGCGCCGACTACCTGCTCGGCCCGACCCATGAGGAGATGTTCACCCTCCTGGTGAAGGACCTCTACTCCTCCTACAAGGACCTGCCGCTGGCGATCTACCAGATCCAGACGAAGTACCGCGACGAGCCCCGGCCGCGCGCCGGCCTGCTGCGCGGCCGCGAGTTCGTCATGAAGGACTCCTACTCCTTCGATGTCGACGACGCCGGCCTGGAGGCCTCCTACCAGCGCCATCGCGACGCCTACATCCGGATCTTCGACCGCCTCGGCTTCGACTACGTCATCGTCAAGGCGACCTCGGGCGCGATGGGTGGATCGAGGTCGGAGGAGTTCCTGGCCCGGGCCGATGCGGGTGAGGACACCTACGTCCGCTGCACGGCCTGCGACTACGCCGCCAACGTGGAGGCGGTCGAGGTGCGGCCGCCCGCCGCGCTGTCCTACGACGACGCGCCGGCCGCCCACGCCGAGCAGACCCCCGACACGCCCACGATCGAGACGCTGGTCGACCACCTCAACGAGAAGTACCCCCGGGAGGACCGTCCCTGGGCGGCCGGCGACACCCTCAAGAACGTGCTGCTCGTGCTCAAGCACCCCGACGGCACCCGTGAGCCGCTGGCCATCGGGCTGCCCGGCGACCGCGAGGTCGACCAGAAGCGTCTCGAGGGCCAGCTGGAGCCGATCGAGGTCGAGGCGATGGACGAGGCGGAGTTCCGCCGGCACCCCGCGCTGGTGAAGGGCTACATCGGCCCGGGCGCGCTCGGGGCCGAGCGCGCGTCGGGCATCCGCTACCTCGTCGACCCGCGGGTCGTCACCGGCACCCGATGGGTCACCGGCGCCGACATCGACGGCTCACACGTCCTCGACCTGGTGGCCGGTCGTGACTTCACCCCCGACGGCACCATCGAGGCCGCCGAGGTGCGCGACGGCGACCCCTGCCCGGTGTGTGCCGATGGCGTGCTGCAGTCCGCCCGCGGCATCGAGATGGGGCACATCTTCCAGCTCGGCCGCAAGTACGCCGACGCGCTGGGGCTGCAGGTGCTCGACGAGAACGGCAAGCTCGTCACGGTCACCATGGGCTCCTACGGCATCGGCCCCTCGCGAGGCGTGGCGGCGATCGCCGAGAACACCCTCGACGACCTGGGCCTGTGCTGGCCCCGCGAGGTGGCGCCGGCCGACCTCCACCTGGTGGCGACGGGCAAGGAGGAGGCGGTCTATGCCGCCGCCGAGGAGCTCGCCGAGCGGCTGGCCGCCGCCGGGGTGACCGTGCTGTTCGACGACCGGCCCAAGGTGTCGCCCGGTGTGAAGTTCAAGGACGCCGAGCTGATCGGCGTACCCACGATCGTCGTGGTCGGCAAGGGCCTGGCCGACGGTGTCGTCGAGGTGAAGGACCGCCGCTCCGGTGAGCGGGAGAACGTCGCCGTCGGTGACGCCGTGAGCCACCTGGTGGCGCTGGTGCGCCGGTGACCGCTCCCGAGCGGACCCTGGGTCCGGTCGAGGCCGTCATCTTCGACTGGGGAGGCACGCTCACGCAGTGGCACGACGTCGACTTCCACGCGGAGTCGCTGGCGCTCTCCCAGGCGGTGGTCAACACCCACCACGACCGCACCGAGGTCACCGCGCGGCTGCACCGCGCGGGCGAGTTGGTCTGGGGCCGCTCGCGCGACCACCAGCAGAGCGCGACGGTGGCCGACCTGTTCGAGGAGGCGGGGCTCGACCACGACCCCGACCTGCTGCGGGCCTACTACGACTTCTGGGAGCCCCACACCCACCCCGACCCGGAGGCCGCGCCGATGCTCCAGGAGCTGCGCGCGACCGGTCTCCGCGTGGGGGTGCTGTCCAACACGATCTGGCCTCGTGCCTGGCACGACGGCTTCTTCGAGCGCGATGGGGTGCTCGGTCTGTTCGACGGCCTGGTCTACACCAGCGAGCTCCCCTGGACGAAGCCCAGCGGCCGCGCCTTCGGGGCCGCGATGGCCGCGGTGGGCGTGTCCGAGCCGGGGCGCTGCGTCTATGTCGGTGACCGGCTCTTCGACGACGTCTGGGGTGCCCAGCAGGCCGGCATGCGGGCCGTGCACATCCCTCACAGCGCCATCCCGCACGCTCAGATCGGCCATTCCGAGGGCGTTCCGGACGCGGTGGCGCACCGGCTGCGGGAGCTGCCGCGGATCGTGGCAAACTGGCGTCCCTGAGCGGGGCTCCGCGCCGCCTGCCGTCGGGTGTGGCCAGGGCTCGGGCAACTGCAACTTCCTGCAACGCAGAAACCTGCATCGCTGTTTTGATGGTGAACCTCCGCAACGTCATGCATGCTTCTGCATGTCGGTGAGAAACCGGGCTCGGGCCGGGTCTCACCAGGGAAGACCTCGCTGACGGGCCTTTCCGACCAGCAGCGGTCCGCGTGCTTGCGATCCGGGGGGGATCTCGGGACTCCCTCGGAAGGCAAGCTCGCGGACCGCTGTGATTTGTGCCCGGAGCACCGTGCCGGCGATGTGACACGGGGTGGTGACACTGCGCCCCGGCCCCGAGGCAAGTCTCCGCCGCCGCGGGCTGGCCGCTAGCCGAGCTCGGGAGCTCCGGGGAACGGCGTCGCGGCGCCACCGAGGGTCAGCTGTCGCACGGCGCTGTCCGTCAGCGCCGAGATCGCCCAGGACCGGTCGGCGTCCGTCGCCGCGGCGACCTGGGCGGCGTAGGCCTCGCTGGCGGCGGCCTCGGCCAGGACCGCGGCCCGCCGGATCTGGGCGACCGTCGAGAGCCTCGAGGGCAGGGCATAGGCCGGTGCGGGGGCCACCGG
This sequence comes from Nocardioides sp., assembly GCF_041393715.1. Lineage (GTDB taxonomy): Bacteria > Actinomycetota > Actinomycetes > Propionibacteriales > Nocardioidaceae > Nocardioides. Next base: position 98,208 of record NZ_JAWKJQ010000003.1, read on the forward strand.
CACGGCACCGGCGTCGCGGATCAGTGCGGCGAGCTCGTCGCGACGGCCGCGGTGCTCGCCGTACGCCGCCCCGAGAGCGGCCGCCAGCGCCGGTGCCGGCCCGGCCGTGGCATCGAGTCGCCCCACCAGGGCGCCGAACACGAACACGGCGGCGTGCTCGGCCTCCAGGGTGCTCTGCAGGGCGTCGACCTCGGTCATGCTGCCGCCTCCGTGGGCGACGGGCTGGTCGAAGGGGCCGCGCCGCCGTCCCCGGTGGGCTGTGCGGGGAGGGTGGCGAGCCATTGCGCGATGCCGGCCGACATCGAGGCGAGCAGCCGCGCGACCAGCCCGTCGTCGGCGGACAGGGCGGCGGAGACCAGCTCCGCCTGCATGCCGGCCTCCCGCAGCGGGATCTCGGCGACCGTGAGCCGCGGGTCGGGCGCCTCCGGAAGCGGAGCGTCGGGCTCCTCCAGCAGCATCATCAGCTCGGACCGGTGGGCGGTGTGCAGGGCCACCAGCCGTTCGACCTCGGGGCGACGCCGCCGTCGGAGGGGCAGCGCTGCGAGCCCGGCCAGCATCCCCTCCGTCTTCTCCAGCGCCATCCGGACGCGGGTGCGGTCGCCACTCTCGAGCGGCCCCGACGCCGACGGGGACCCGGTCGAGGACCCGGTCGGCGTCGGCGTGGTGGCGGAGGGGGTGCCGCTCGGTGGGGCCGTCGAGGGGCTGGAGGGGGTGCCGGACGGACCGGGAGCCGTGCTCGTGGGCCGCCCAGCGCCGGCGCACGCGGCGAGCAGGGAGGCGAGCCCGCCGGCACCGGCCAGCAGCGTTGTCCGCCGCCCGAGCCGGTTGGCGGGCACGCCGGCCGCTCCGCACGTCGGGTCTGCCGAGGCCCGATCCGAGACGCTCCCCGCCGCGGCCCGCGGGGAGTGCTGCCGGCTCGCCATGGGCCGACCCTATCCGCGCGCGCCACGCCGTCGAGACGACCGCCGCGCCGATGCCATCGGGCTCCGAGGAGCCGCTATCGTGGTGACGACAACAGCACAGGAGGTCGCCACCGTGGGCACATCGGGCAACCCGGCCGGTCGCGACGCCACCCTCGTGGGCGTCTCCGACGAGGTGGCCTCCGTGTTGATGGCCCCGCTCGAGCAGCTGGGTCTTGATCTCGAGGCGGTCGAGCTGACGCCGGCCGGCAGCCGCCGGGTGCTGCGCATCGCCGTCGACCAGGACGGTGGCGTGACCATGGACGACGTGGCCGCCGCCACCCGCGACCTGTCCGCCGTGCTCGACGACACGGGCGTGATGGGGGAGCGGCCCTACACCCTCGAGGTCACCTCCCGTGGCGTCGACCGTCCCCTGACGCTGCCGCGACACTGGCGCCGCAACGTCGGACGGCTGGTCAAGATCACCCTCGACGACGGGGAGCGACTCACCGGCCGCGTCACCTCGGCCGACGACACGGGCGTGACCCTCGACGTCGCGGGGGCCGAGCGCCGGGCCGACCTCGCGTCGGTCACCAAGGCCCTGGTCCAGATCGAGTTCAACCGTCGCCCGGAGGAGGACGCCTGATGGACATCGACATGAGCATCCTGCGAATGCTGGAGCGCGAGAAGGAGATCTCCTTCGACGTCCTGGTGGAGGCGATCGAGCAGTCGCTGCTCACGGCCTACCACAAGACTCCCGGAGCCCAGGAGCAGGCGCGGGTCACGCTGGACCGCAAGACCGGACACGTGACCGTGCTCGCGGCCGAGGCCGACGAGGAGGGCAACGTCGTGGGGGAGTACGACGACACGCCCGAGGGCTTCGGCCGGATCGCGGCCACCACCGCGAAGCAGATCATGCTCCAGCGGCTGCGCGACGCCGAGGACGACGTCCGCTTCGGTGAGTTCTCCGGCAAGGAGGGCGACATCATCTCCGGCGTCATCCAGCAGGGCCGCAACCCCGACGACGTGCTGGTCGACCTGGGCAAGCTCGAGGGCCTGCTTCCGCTGGGTGAGCGGGTGGTCGGGGAGAACTACGACCACGGCACCCGCATCAAGTGCCTCGTGGTGTCGGTGCGCAAGGGGCTGCGCGGTCCGCAGATCACCCTGTCCCGGTCGCACCCCTCGCTGGTCAAGAAGCTGTTCGCCCTCGAGGTCCCCGAGATCGCCGACGGCACGGTCGAGATCGCGGCGATCGCCCGCGAGGCCGGGCACCGCACCAAGATCGCGGTCCGGTCCACCGTCGCCGGCGTCAACGCGAAGGGCGCCTGCATCGGACCGATGGGTCAGCGGGTGCGCAACGTGATGGCCGAGCTGCACGGCGAGAAGATCGACATCGTCGACTGGTCCGACGAGCCGGCGGAGCTGGTGGCCCATGCGCTCTCGCCGGCGCAGGTCACCTCCGTGGAGGTGCTGTCGATGGACCCGAAGGCGGCTCGGGTCGTGGTGCCCGACTTCCAGCTGTCGCTGGCGATCGGCAAGGAGGGGCAGAACGCTCGCCTGGCGGCCCGGCTCACCGGCTGGCGGATCGACATCCGCTCCGACGAGGAGCCGGTCGAGGAGCCGTCCGGGGACGCCCCCGCGGACGCCCCGGAGGCCCCCGACGAGCCGACCGCAGAGACCGCGGAGGGCTGAGTCGCGGCGGGCTCAGTCGCGGAGGGCTCAGTCGCGGGGTCGCCCTCAGCTCCCCACCCAGTCGACCTCGAGCCACACCCGGTCGTCGAGGCTGAACACCGCCTCGGGCGCGTCCCGGTCGACGGCGTAGGTGTGCCAGTCGGCGACGTCCAGCGCAATGCGGGGCGCGACGAAGCCCTGTGTCAGCCGCGGGTCGCGGAACGCCTTGACGCCCACCCCGACCTCGGCGGACGGCGCCTCGGAGGGACCCAGGGCGCTCCCGAAGATCTCGAACACGCAGAGCTCCCCGCACCGGAGCTGCCCGGGATCGTCCTCGAACCCGCTCAGCCACAGCGCCGCCATGGAGCGGTCTGACAGCGCCATCCTGGCCCGGATCTCCACCCGGCCGCCCGCCTGAAGCCAGCCCTCGTGGCGAGGCTGCTCCTCGCGCACCGCAGGGGACCCCACCCCCGGCCCTTCGGCGACCGCGCGTCCCGGTTCGGCCTTCGCTGGCCCGACGCGCTAGTCTTGACCCTCGGTGGCGCGCGAACCGAGGTCCTCTGCTGCTCCGGACTCCCAGACCCCCACGGGTCCGGTCCGGACCTGCATCGGATGTCGTCAGCGGGCTGCCAGACGCGAGTTGCTGCGAGTGGTCGCCGGCTCGGATGCGCACGGTCGACCGGCCGTCGTACCCGATCCGCGCGGCACGGCACCAGGCCGCGGGGCGCACCTGCACCCCACGACCGCGTGCTACGAGCTCGCGGTGCGGCGGCGAGCCTTCTCTCGAGCCCTCCGGCTGGAGACGGGGCTGGCCACCACACCGGTGGGCGAGCACATCGCCGGCCTCGCGTCATGACCAGCAGCAGGACCCGACAAGGAACTGGAGCACCCGCTCATGAGCACTCGATGAGTACCTCCCGATGAGTGTGCACCACCACTAGCGGTCCGACGCCCCTTCTCCCGCCCGGGAGCCCAGGGACTCGGGCCAGAAGGAGCAGCGTTCCAACGTGGCTAAGACCCGAGTCCACGAACTCGCCAAGGAGTTCGGAGTCGAGAGCAAGTTCGTTCTCGAGAAGCTCAAGGAGATGGGTGAGTTCGTCAAGTCGCCGTCGTCGACGATCGAGCTCCCCGTCGAGATGCGCTTCAAGAAGGAGTACGGCGAGAAGCTGAAGGAGGCGGCCGAGGCCAAGGCCGCCACCGCGAAGCCCGCCGAGAAGCCGGCCGCCAAGGCCCCGGCGAAGCCCGCCGCCAAGCCCGGCCCCGTCAAGCCGGCCGCGGCGCCCGCCGAGCCCGAGGCGGAGAGCCCGGCCCCCGCCGAGGTGCCCGCCGCGCCCGTCGAGGCCATCGCCGACGAGGGCCCCGAGGAGCCGCCGGCCCCGGAGGCGCCCGCCGCTGACGCGTCGTCGCCCGCGCCGCGTTCCTCGACCCCGGCCCGCGCCCGGTCGGGCGCCCGGGTGCGCCTCGTCCGGGCAACAACCCGTTCGCGTCCGCCCAGGGGATGGGCCGACGCCCCGACGCCGGGATGCCCCGTCCGCCGGCCGCGCGCGGCGGAGAGCCGCCCCGGCATGCCGCGCCCCAACCCGGCGATGATGCCCAAGTCACCGGCCGCCTTCGGCTCCGGTCCCGGCGGCCGGAGTGCTGCCCCGGGTCGCGGCGGTGCGCCCGGCCGTGGCGGTGCCCCCGGTCGCGGCGGTGCCCCCGGTCGTGGTGGCGCCGGCGCCGGCGCCCCTGCCCGCGGTGGTGCCCCCGGCGGTTTCGGTCCGTCCGGCGGTGGTCGTCCGGGCGGCGGTCGTCCCGGCGGTCGTGGCTCCACCCAGGGCGCCTTCGGTCGTCCCGGCGGCCCGTCGCGCCGTGGCCGCAAGAGCAAGCGGCAGCGCCGTCAAGAGTTCGACAACATGGAGGCCCCGACGATCGGCGGCATCCGCGTCCGCAAGGGCAACGGGGAGACCGTGCGCCTGGCCCGGGGTGCGTCGCTCACCGACTTCGCCGAGAAGATCAACGTCGACGCCGCCTCGCTCGTGCAGATGCTGTTCCACCTCGGTGAGATGGTCACCGCGACCGAGTCCGTCAACGACGAGACGCTGGAGCTGCTCGGCGAGGAGCTCAACTACGTCGTCCAGGTGGTCTCGCCCGAGGACGAGGACCGCGAGCTGCTCGAGTCCTTCGACCTGGAGTTCGGCTCCGACGAGGGCGACGAGTCCGACCTCGAGGTGCGGCCGCCGGTCGTGACCGTGATGGGTCACGTCGACCACGGCAAGACCAAGCTCCTCGATGCGCTGCGCAACGCCAACGTCGTCGACAAGGAGGCCGGTGGCATCACCCAGCACATCGGCGCCTACCAGGTGCACACCACCGTCGACGACAGCGACCGGGCCATCACCTTCATCGACACCCCCGGTCACGAGGCGTTCACCGCCATGCGTGCCCGAGGCTCGCAGTCCTCGGACATCGCGGTCCTCGTGGTCGCCGCCGACGACGGTGTGATGCCGCAGACGGTGGAGGCGCTCAACCACGCCAAGGCGGCCGGCGTCCCGATCGTGGTGGCGGTCAACAAGATCGACAAGCCCGAGGCCGACCCGACCAAGGTGCGGGGCCAGCTCTCCGAGTACGGCCTGGTCCCCGAGGAGTACTCCGGCGACACGATGTTCGTCGACGTCTCCGCCAAGTCCGAGCTCAACCTCGACAAGCTGCTCGAGGCGATCGTGCTGACGGCCGACGCCAGCCTCGACCTGCGGGCCAACCCCGACCAGGACGCTCAGGGCCTGGTGGTCGAGGCCCACCTCGACAAGGGTCGCGGTCCGGTGGCGACGATCCTGGTCCAGCGCGGCACGCTGCGGGTCGGCGACTCGATCGTCGCCGGGCCGGCGTTCGGCCGGGTCCGGGCGATGCTCGACGAGAACGGCGAGCCGATGGAGGAGGCCGATCCCTCGCGTCCCGCGATGGTGCTGGGTCTCTCCGCGGTGCCCGGCGCCGGCCAGAACTTCCTGGTCGTCGACGACGACCGGATGGCCCGCCAGATCGCCGAGAAGCGGGAGGCCCGCGAGCGCGCGGCCATGCAGGCCAAGCGCCGCGTCCGCCGTACCCTCGAGGACTTCATGGCCTCCATGGAGCACGGTGAGAGCCAGGAGCTCAACCTCATCCTCAAGGGCGATGTGTCCGGTTCGGTCGAGGCCCTCGAGGATGCGCTGGCCAAGATCGACGTCGGCGACGAGGTGTCGCTGCGGGTCATCGACCGCGGCGTCGGCGCCATCACCGAGACCAACGTGATGTTGGCGGCGGCGTCCGACGCGATCATCATCGGCTTCAACGTCCGCCCGCAGGGCAAGGCGAGCGAGCTGGCTGACCGCGAGGGTGTGGAGATCCGCTACTACACGGTGATCTACCAGGCCATCGACGAGATCGAGGCGGCCCTCAAGGGCATGCTCAAGCCGGAGTTCGAGGAGCAGACCCTCGGACAGGCGGAGATCCGGGCGATCTTCCGGTCGTCCAAGATCGGCAACATCGCCGGTTGCATGGTGACCAGCGGCCTGATCCGGCGCAACGCCAAGGTCCGCCTGATCCGCGACGGCTCGGTGGTGGCCGACAACCTCGACCTCGCCTCGCTGCGCCGCGAGAAGGACGACGCCTCCGAGGTCCGCGAGGGCTTCGAGTGCGGTCTGGTGTTGCGCAACTTCCAGGACATCAAGGAGGGCGACATCGTCGAGGCCTTCGAGATGAAGGAGATCCCGCGCGGCTGACGCGGAGTCGTTCGCCGCTTCACCATGCTGAGCGGGCAACGCTGCACTTCGCACGACGGGTTCGTCGTGCGAAGTGCAGGCTCGGCAACCTGACATGGTGAAGCCCCACCCCCCCTGAGCAGGAGCAGTCATGAGCAACCCCCGGGTCCGCAAGATCGCCGACCGGATCCAGGTGATCGTCGCGGAGATGCTCGAGCGTCGGATCAAGGACCCCCGGCTGGGGTTCGTCACCGTGACCGACGTCCGGGTCACCGGCGACAGCCAGCAGGCCACGATCTTTTACACCGTCCTCGGTGAGGAGGAGTCCATGGCCGGGACCGCCGCGGCGCTGGAGTCCGCCAAGGGCCTGCTCCGGTCCGAGGTCGCCAAGCAGCTCGGCATGCGGCACGCCCCGACGCTCGACTTCGTCCACGACGCGCTGCCCGAGACCGCGCGGCACCTCGACGAGGTGCTGGCCGCCGCACGGGCCTCCGACGAGGAGGTCGCGGCCAGGCGGGCGGGCGCGGCGTACGCCGGCGAGGCCGACCCCTACAAGAAGCACGACGAGGAGCCTCTCGAGGACGCTTCCGCCGAGCCCGCCGAGGCCGACGGGGAGTGAGCCGGTCGGGCCTGCTCGTCGTCGACAAGCCCGGTGGGCTGACCTCGCACGACGTCGTCGGGCGGGTACGCCGGCTCGCCGGGACCCGCAAGGTCGGCCACGCCGGGACCCTCGACCCGATGGCCACCGGAGTCCTGGTCATCGGGGTCGGCCGGGCCACCCGCCTGCTCGGTCACCTGATGCTGACCGAGAAGGCCTACGACACGACGATCCGGCTCGGCGAGACCACGAGCACCGACGACGCCGAGGGGGAGCCGGTCGCCGCCGCCGACGCGAGCGGCCTCGACGAGGCCGCCGTCCGGGAGGCGCTCGCCGGCTTCGTGGGGGAGATCCAACAGCGCCCGTCGGCGGTGTCGGCGATCAAGGTCGACGGCAAGCGCGCCTACCAGCGGGTCCGCGACGGGGAGGCCGTCGAGCTCCCCGCCCGCCCGGTCACGATCCACGAGCTCGTCGTGGCTCGGGTCAGCCACCCCGGGTCCACGCTCGACGTCGACCTCAGCGTCCGCTGCTCGTCGGGCACCTACATCCGGGCCATCGCCCGCGACCTGGGCGAGGTGCTCGGCGTCGGCGGCCACCTCACGGCCCTGCGGCGCACCGCCGTCGGGCCGTTCACGCTGGCCGACGCCCGCACGCTCGACCAGCTGGCCGAGTCCTTCGACGTGCTCGGCCTCGACGCGGCGGCCCGGCGAGGTTTCGCGTCCTGCGATCTCACTGCCGACCTGGCCGACGACGTTCGGGTCGGCCGACGCCTGCCGCTCCACCTGGGCGCGGCCGGTCCGGTGGCCGTGTTCGCGCCGACCGGCGAGTTCCTCGCCCTCTACGAACAGCGCGGCGACCTCGCCCACCCGGTCGCCGTGTTCGTCGGGTGAGCGATAGTCCGCGACGCAGCGCACCATCTGGACCCCCGGGACCGGGGCCTTACGTAGCGGACTATCGCCGTTGTGGCAGGCTGCGCAGGTGCAGATCTGGAGGCGGCTCGAGGAGGTGCCCGCGGGGCTCGGCCCCACGGTCGTGACCGTCGGCAACTTCGACGGCGTCCATCTCGGACACCAGCACGTGATCCGCCGCGCCCGCCAGGACGCCGACGACCGGGGCGCCGAGCTGGTGGTGGTGACCTTCGATCCGCACCCGTTCGCGGTGCTGCGGCCCGAGCACGCGCCGGTGATGCTCACCCCCCTCGACGAGCGGCTCCGGCGGCTCGGCGACCTCGACGTCGATGCGGTGCTGGTGCTGCCGTTCAGTGTCGAGATGGCAGCCTGGACTCCCGAGGAGTTCATCGACCGCGTGCTCGTGGGTGCCTTGCACGCGACCGCGGTCGTGGTCGGCGCCAACTTCAGGTTCGGTCACCGGGCAGCGGGCGATGTCGCGCTGCTCGTCGAGGCGGGCCGGGCGCGGGGGTTCGAGGTCGACGGTCTCGCGCTCGACGGCGGACCCCAGGTGTGGTCGTCCACCTACGTGCGCGGCTGCCTCGCGGCCGGTGACGTGGAGGGTGCGGCCGAGGCTCTGGGCCGGTCGTTCCGGGTGCGCGGCGTGGTCGTCGAGGGCGACCGGCGAGGTCGTGAGCTCGGCTATCCCACCGCCAACGTCCCGACGAGCGCGCCGGCCGCCGCCCCGGCCGACGGCGTGTACGCCGGCTGGCTGAGCCGCGTCGACACCGGGGAGCGCTGGCCTGCCGCGATCTCGGTGGGCACCAACCCCACCTTCGACGGGGAGCGACAGCGGCGGGTCGAGTCCTATGTGCTCGACCGCGACGACCTGCGGCTCTACGGCGTCGAGGTCGAGGTCGAGTTCGTCACCCGGCTGCGCGAGATGGCGCGCTTCGACGGCGTCGAGGAGCTGCTGGCCGCCATGAGCGACGACGTACGCCGAACGCGTGAGGTTCTCGGCGTCTGATCCGGCGGAGGCCTCGATGCCCTGGGGTCAGGCGTCGAGGTCCTGCTCGACCATCGCGGCGATCGCGTCCATCGCCGCCTCGTCGTCGGACGCGACCTCGACGGTGTCGCCGCACTTGGCGCCCAGGGTCATCAGCATCAGCGCCGAGGAGGCGTCCATGCCGTTGATCGTCACACTCGCGTCGAGCTTGCCGGCCGCCTCGGCGATCAGCGCAGCGGGGCGGGCGTGCAGGCCGACGGAGGAACCGACGGCGACGGACTTGCTGGGCATGGATGCTCCTTCGGTCGATGGCCCGCAGGCCGTGGTGTGGGTCACACAGTAGCGACGACGGCGTCAGGCCGGCGCCAGCGAGGCCACCCGGACGCGGTCCACGTGCACCTGCGACGGGTCGGGGATGGTGGTGCCCGGGAGACCGGCTGCGGCGCTGCCGTAGGCCACCGCCCAGGCGAGCCGCTCCGGCGGGGAGAGTCTCCGCTCGTCTCCCAGCAGGTAGCCGAACAGGCTCGAGTCGCCGGCGCCCACGGTGCTGACCACCTCGACGGGAGGAGCGGCCGCGTGCCAGGCGCCCTCGTCGGTGACCAGCACGGCGCCGTTCCCGCCCAAGGTCGCCAGGACGGCGCCTACGCCTCGCTCCACGAGCACCTTCGCCGCCTCGGCGGCCTCGGCCGGCGTCCCCTCGAGCGCGTCGCCGTCGGCGCCGGTCAACGACGCGAGCTCCTCGCCGTTGGGCTTCATCAGGTCCGGCGCCGCGCCGGGGAAGCCGGCGACCAGGGCCTCGAGCGGGTCCTCGGAGGTGTCGACCGCCAGCCGGGCTCCCGAGGGGCGCAGCAGCCGGACCAGGCTGGCGTACCAGTCGCTGGGCGCCCCGGGCGGCAGCGACCCGGCCAGCACCACCCAGGACGCGTCGTCGGTGTGGTGGAGCAGTGCCTGTGCCATCGCGTCGAGCTCGGGACCGCCGACGGTCGCCCCGGGGCTGTTGAGCTTGGTGGTGGTGCCGTCGGGCTCGGTGATCGCGATGTTCATCCGGATCTCGCCCGCGGGCAGCGTCGGGTGGCTCGGGATCCCGGCCGAGGTGAGGTCGCGGACGAACGGGTCGTCGTCGGCGGCCGGGAGCACGGCGACCGTGGCGAGGCCGGCCGACACCGCCGCCCGGGAGATGTTGACGCCCTTGCCGCCGCTCTGCTGGGTCACGCTCACGACCCGCTGCACCGCCCCCCGGGCCAGCGGACCGGCCAGGGTGACGGTGCGGTCGAGACTCGGGTTGGGCGTGAGCGTGACGATCATGCGACGACGACCTCCAGTCCGACGGATTCGAGCTCGGTACGACGGTCGGGCTCGAGGCCGTCGTCGGTCACCAGGACGTCGACGTCCTCGAGCGCGGCGAACCGGATGGTGCGTTCCTGGCCGATCTTGCTGGAGTCGGCCATCACCACGACTCGCTGGGCGCAGCCGACGATCGCGGACTTGGTGGCGGCCTCGGTCTGGTCGGGGGTGGAGAGCCCGTGGGCCAGCGTGATCCCGTTGGTGCCGACGAAGGCCAGGTCGGCGCGGATCCGGGACAGCGCCTGCACCGTCTCGACCCCCACGGCGGCCTGGGTGTTGCGGCGGACCCGCCCCGGAAGCAGGTGGAGCTCGACATGGGGCAGCTCGGCCAGCCGTGCGGCCACCGGCACGGAGTGGGTGAACACCGTGAGTGCTCGGTCGCGGGGGAGGGCCTCCGGCAGCAGCGCGGTCGTGCTGCCGGCGTCGATGACCAGGGTCGCCTCCGCGTCGGGCAGCAGGGCGGCGGCCGCGACGGCGATCCGGCGCTTCTCCTCGGTGTTGGCGGCGTCACGGTCGCTGAGGAGCTGCTCGAGGACGGTGAAGGAGTCGATGGGCAGGGCGCCGCCGTGCACCCGCCGCAGCAGCCGGCGAGACTCCAGCAGCGACAGGTCGCGGCGCACCGTCTCCGTCGTGACGGCGAACTCGTGCGCGAGGTCGTTGACCGAGACCCTGCCGCGCCGCGCCACGAGCTCGGCCATGGCCTGCTGTCGCTCCTCGGCGTACATGTCGCATCCCGTCTGTCCGGAGGTCGGGCCGGCACGCAGGTCCGGGCACGTGCGACGCCGGATCTGTGTTTGGATCTGCGTTTGTCTTGTTTTAGTCCCGAATCCCTTGACTGTCAAGGAGCGGGAGGATTGACTGTGGCTATGACGAGCGCCACAGCCACCGAGACCCTGCACGGTACCCCCGTCGTCCCCGGAGTCGCCTTCGCTCCCGCCCTCGTGGTGCGAGGCGAGGTCTCGGCCGAGGCGATCGAACGCTTCGGAGACGGTGGCTTCGCCGATGCGGACGCCGCGATGGCAGCCTTCGACTCGGCCGCCGAGGCGGTCGCTGCGTCCTTCACGGCGAAGGCCGACAAGGCCTCGGGGGCCGCCCACGAGGTGCTCACCGCGAGCGCGGGACTGGCCCGCGACAAGGGGCTGCGGGGCGCGGTGGCCACGTCGGTCAACGGCGGCAGCGACCTGGTCGCGGCGGTCCGCGCCGCGGTCGCCCAGTTCGTCGAGATCTTCACCGCGATGGGCGGCCTGATGGCCGAGCGCGCCACCGACCTGCGCGACATCGAGCGGCGGGTCATCGCGCACCTGGTCGGCGAGCCGGAGCCGGGGGTGACCGTCCCCGACGAACCGTCGATCATCGTCGCCGTCGACCTGGCGCCGGCGGACACCGCGGGCCTGGACCCGGCCACCTGCGTGGGTCTGGTGACCGAGCGCGGCGGGTCCACCAGCCACACCGCGATCATCGCCCGCCAGCTCGGCATCCCGTGCATCGTCGGCACCCACGGCGTCATGGAGGTGCCGGCCGGTACGCCGCTGCTCGTCGACGGCCGCGACGGCACGGTGCAGACCCATCCCGACGCCGCCGAGGCCGAGCAGCGCGCCGCGGCCGACCGAGAGGCGCGCGCCCGGCTCGACGCCTGGACCGGTCCGGCCGCCACGGCCGACGGCACTCCCGTCAAGCTGCTCGCCAACGTCGCCGACGGCAGCTCGGCCGAGTCGGCCTCGGGCGCTCCGGTGCAGGGCGTCGGCCTGTTCCGCACCGAGCTGTGCTTCCTCGACCGTCAGGACGAGCCGTCGGTGGAGGAGCAGGCGGAGATCTACGGTGGCGTGCTCCGCCCCTTCCACGACACCGGCTATGTCGTGGTCCGCACGCTCGACGCCGGCTCCGACAAGCCGATCGCCTTCGCCAATATGGAGGACGAGGAGAACCCCGCGCTCGGCGTCCGCGGGCTGCGGCTCTCCTTCGGCAACCCCGAGCTGCTCACCCGCCAGCTCGACGGCATCGCGCTGGCCGCCGAGCAGACCGGGACCGAGACCTGGGTAATGGCGCCGATGGTGGCCACCGTGGCCGAGGCGACCGACTTCGCCGAGCAGGTGCGAGCGCGCGGTCTGAAGCCGGGCATCATGATCGAGATTCCGAGCGCGGCGCTGTTGGCCCACCAGATGCTGCAGGTCGTGGACTTCCTGTCCATCGGCACCAACGACCTCACGCAGTACACCATGGCCGCCGACCGGATGGCGACGGACCTGACCCACCTCACCGACCCCTGGCAGCCCGCGGTGCTGCAGCTGATCGCGATCACCGCCGAGGCCGGACGCCAGGCCGGCAAGCCGGTCGGCATCTGCGGTGAGGCCGCCGCCGACCCGTCGCTGGCGTGCGCGCTGATCGGGATGGGCATCACCTCGCTGTCGATGGCCGCGGCCGCCGTCCGCCCTGTCGGGGCGCAGCTCTCGGCCGTCACGATGACGACCTGCCAGGAGGCCGCCGAGGCGGCCCTCGCCGCGGTCGACCCCGCGGCCGGCCGGGCCGCCGTCCGCGCCGTGCTCGAGGCCAGCGCCTGACCGACCTAGGGCGCCCCGGTGGCCTCGACCGTCACCGGCGTGCCCGAGAAGGCGGCGTTGCCGCTGACGTCGAGCCGCTCGCCGTCGGTCAGGTCGTTGATCGAGACGCCGTCGACGGCCTCGGCGCGCGACATCCGCGCGCCCGCTCGGCCGTGACCGAAGCCGTGCGGGAGCGACACCACGCCGGGCATCATCGAGTCGCTCGCGCTGACCTCGGTCTCGACCGCGCCCACGCGTGACGCGATGCGCACCCGGTCGCCGTCGGCGAGTCCGCGGTCGGCCAGGTCGTCGGGATGCATGAGGAGCTGGTGGCGCGGACGGCCCTTGGTCAGCCGGACGCTGTTGTGCAGCCAGGAGTTGCAGTCCTGCTGGTGTCGCCGACCGATCAGCAGCAGGCCGTCGGGCTCGGGCGCGGCCGCCTCGTCGAGCCGGCGGCAGTCGGCCAGGACGAGGTCGGGGGCGAGCCGGAGGCGGCGGTCGCGCGTCTGCAACGCTCCGGGCAGCCGTCCGGGCTCGAGCGGCCCCAGGTCGACACCCTCGGGCTGTGCGAGCAGCTTCTTCAGCGTCACCCCGGAGCGGCCGCGACGCAGCAGCCCGGCGACGAGCGTGCGCGGGCTGAGCCGGAGCCGCGCCTCGAGAGCGAGGCGGCGCCGCAGTGGCGGCTTGCGGTCCAGCCGGGCGACCAGCCGCAGCGCCAGGTCTCGGTAGATCTCCCAGTCGTGCCTGGCGTCGGGGTCCTTGGGCAGGACGGCGGGAGTGAACCTCGCGGTGTTGCGCACCGCGAGGGTATGGAAGACCAGGTCGTAGTGGTCACGCTCCAGCAGCGTCGTCGGCGGCAGGATCACGTCGGCGTGCCTCGTGGTCTCGTTGACATAGAGGTCGATGGCGGCCCGGAAGTCCAGGCCCGGCAGCGCGGCATCGAGCGCGGCGCCGTCGGGCGTCGACAGCACCGGGTTGCCGGCCACCGTCAGCAGCGCGCGCACCTGTCCCTCGCCCGGGGTCTCGACCTCCTCGCGCAGCGCGGCGACCGGCAGCTCGCCGCCGATCTCCGGGAGGCCGCGCACCCGGCTGGCCCACCGACCCACGTGGCCGCGGCCGACCAGACCGGTGCCGACCACGTCGATGGCGGGGGAGGTGAACATCGCCCCGCCCTCGCGGTCGAGGTTGCCGGTGAGCACGTTGAGCAGGGTGATCGCCCAGACGCAGACCGAGCCGTGCGGGTGGGTCGAGATCCCGACCCGGCCGTAGGCCACCGCCCGGTCGGCCGCGGCCAGCTCATGGGCCACCCGCCGGATCGTCTCCGCGGGGACCCCCGAGGCCGCCTCGGCGCGCTCGGGGGTGAACGGAGCCACCGCCAGCCGGACCGCCTCCACTCCCTCGGCGTACGCCGGAACGTCCGCGACCAGGTCGTCGGCGAACAGCACCTGCAGCATCGCCAGCAGGACGTGGGCGTCGGTGCCGGGGCGGACGAAGACGTGCTCGCTCGCGACCCTGGCCGTCTCGGTGCGCCGCGGGTCGAACACCACCATCCGGCCCCCTCGGGCCTTGAGGTCGCGGAGCCGCTGCGCGAAGTCGGGCACCGTCATCAGCGAGCCGTGGGAGGCCATCGGGTTGGCGCCGAACACCAGGAAGTACGACGTCCGGTCGATGTCGGGGACCGGCAGCATCAGCTGGTGGCCGAGCATCAGGTGGGCCAGCAGCTGGTGGGGCAGCTGGTCGACGCTGGTCGCGGAGTAGCGGTTGCGGGTGCCGAGCGTCCGGACCAGCGCGGTGCCGTGGGTCATCGAGCCCAGGCTGTGCACGTTGGGGTTGCCCAGATAGACGGCCACCGCGTCGCGCCCGTGCCGGTTGATGGTGGCGGCGAGCGCGTCGGCCACCAGGTCGAGCGCCTCGTCCCAGCCGATCTCCTCCCAGCGGTCGCCCGCCGGGTCGCCGTCGGGGGAGGGGACCCGCCGGACCGGCCGCCGCAGCCGGTCGGGGTCGTCGTACACATCGGCGAGGGCGACACCCTTGGGGCAGAGGTGGCCCCGCGAGAGCGGGTCGTCGGGGTTGCCGCGGATGCCGGTGACCCGCGGCCCGGTGCCGGTGTCCTCGACCGTCAGCCGGAGCCCGCAGATCGCCTCGCACAGGTTGCACACACCCACTCGCGTCTCCACCCGGGCATCGTGCCACGTCGCGATCCCACGGTTGACTCGTGGCGACAGGCTGTGCCTACACTCCCGCCCACGCTCCCGCGGGGGGAGCCAACGGGGAAGAGGTTGTCGATGCGTCGACTGGTTGTGCTGTTGCTCATGCTGTCGCTGTTCGGGCTGCCGGCCGGAGTCGCGTCCGCCGAGTCCGGGGCAGGAACCCGCGTGGATCAGGCCTCGGCCCGCACCGGCACGGTGGTCCTGGTCGCCGAGAACCGCACCCAGAGGTACCACCTGACGAAGACGATCCCCACGGGCAACCGCCGGTGTCTGGTGGTCCACTCGAGGGGCAAGATGCGGGTCTGGTACGTCAAGAGCAAGGACGCGATCCTCGGCACCGTCTACCGCAGCTTCACCAACCCGCGGATCATCAAGCCGCGCCTCCGGCTGGCCACCTACAACAAGTGCGGCGCCGGCCGCGTCCTCAAGAAGGTCCAGGACCTCGACCTCGTTCACAAGTTCTACTACTACGGATGCGGGATCACCTCCGGCACGATCAGCGTGACCGGTTCGGTCAGTGGGTCCGGCCCGGGGCTCGGCGTCGGCGCAGGCGTCACCATCCAGTGCGGCCAGGAGTCCGTCGCTCGGGTCGAGATCGACGACCTCTTCGAGAACGACTCCAGGTTCTCCTGGTCGACGGGCCAGACCGCCAAGTGGAAGAAGAGCAAGCTGACGACGGCCAGCAAGGTGACGATGTGCATCGACTCGGACCTGTGGTGGCGTGTCGTCACCCATCCGGCATCGGGCGTCAACATCAAGGACGACGACAAGTACATGGGTCAGGCCTGCGTCAGCGCGACCTAGGCGGACGTCCCGTTTTGGGGGCTCACGACCGACGCTGATAATCTTGCGCGGTTGCCGTGCAACGGCCGCGGATCGAGAGTGCCCGGGTGAACAGGCCCCGGCGCGCCGCGCAACGAGTCTGAAGAACCAGGAGCCCCCATGTCCGTCGGGACCGATGCTGCGACCAAGCAGCGGATCATTGCCGAGTACGCCACGCACGAGGGCGACACCGGTTCCCCCGAGGTGCAGGTGGCGCTGCTCAGCCACCGCATCTCCCACCTGACCGAGCACCTCAAGCAGCACAAGCACGACCACCACAGCCGTCGTGGTCTGCTGCTGCTCGTCGGCCAGCGCCGGCGGCTGCTCAACTACCTGCAGAAGACCGACATCGAGCGCTACCGCTCGATCGTCGAGCGGCTCGGCCTTCGTCGCTGAGTCATCCGGAGCGGTCGCCCCAGGCGGCCGCTCCTGCCACATCCGGAGGACCTCGCCTGCGGGGCCACGCGGCCCCCGAGCGCTAGGCTCGCCGGAGACAACTGAACACACAACCATCAGGAGCGACCCGCGCGTTCGCTCCGGTCCTCGGTAGTGGCCTTCGGAGTCGGCAGACGACCCCGCGGGCCTCGATCGAAGACCGGCACCATTGCGGGACGTGTCGCGGGTTCGCTCCGCGAAGAGAAAGGGACCACACCTTCGTGGAACCCACCGTTTCCGCCGTTGAGACCGTTCTGGACAACGGCAAGTTCGGCAAGCGCACCATCAAGTTCGAGACCGGTCTGCTGGCCCGGCAGGCTGCCGGCGCCGTGACCGCCTATCTCGACGACGACACGATGCTGCTCTCGGCCACCACGGCCGGCAAGCAGCCCAAGGACCAGTTCGACTTCTTCCCCCTCACGATCGACGTCGAGGAGCGGATGTACGCCGCGGGTCAGATCCCCGGCTCGTTCTTCCGCAGCGAGGGTCGCCCGGGCGAGGACGCGATCCTCACCTGCCGGCTGATCGACCGCCCGCTGCGCCCGACGTTCAAGAAGGGCCTGCGCAACGAGGTCCAGGTCGTCATCACGGTGATGGCCCTGGAGCCCGACCACCCCTACGACGTGCTGGCGATCAACGCCGCGTCCATGTCCACCCAGCTCTCCGGCCTGCCGTTCTCCGGCCCGGTCGGCGGCGTCCGGGTGGCCCTCATCGAGGGCCAGTGGGTGGCCTTCCCCAACCACAGCCAGCTCGAGCACGCCGTGTTCGACATGGTGGTGGCCGGCCGGGTCACCGAGACCGGTGACGTGGCGATCATGATGGTCGAGGCCGAGGCGACCGAGACCACCTGGGACCTCGTCCACTCCGGCGCGCAGGCGCCGACCGAGGAGATCGTGGCCGGCGGCCTCGACGCCGCCAAGCCGTTCATCAAGCAGCTCTGCGAGGCGCAGGCCGAGCTCGCCAAGGTCGCCGCCAAGCCGGTGGCCGAGTTCCCGATCTTCCTCGACTACGAGGACGACGCCTACGACGCCGTCGAGGCGGCCGCCAAGGACGACACCGCGGCCGCGCTGACCATCGGCGGCAAGCAGGAGCGCGAGGAGCGCCTCGACGAGATCAAGGCCTCCCTCCTGGCGCAGCTCGGCGAGCAGTTCGCCGGCCGCGAGAAGGAGATCGGCGCCGCCTACCGCTCGCTCACCAAGGCGCTCGTCCGCGAGCGCGTGCTGCGCGACAAGATCCGCATCGACGGCCGCGGGCTGGCCGACATCCGGCCGCTGCACGCCGAGGTCGGCGTGATCCCGCGGGTGCACGGCTCGGCGCTGTTCGAGCGCGGCGAGACGCAGATCCTGGGCGTCACCACCCTCAACATGCTGACGCTGGAGCAGAAGCTCGACACCCTGTCGCCGGAGAAGACGCGACGCTACATGCACAAGTACGTCTTCCCGCCGTTCTCCACCGGTGAGACCGGCCGGGTGGGCTCGCCCAAGCGCCGCGAGGTCGGCCACGGTGCGCTGGCGCGCCGGGCGCTGCTTCCGGTGCTCCCGACCCGCGAGGAGTTCCCCTACGCCATCCGGCAGCTGTCCGAGGCGATGGGCTCCAACGGCTCCACCTCCATGGGCTCGGTCTGCGCCTCCACGATGTCGCTGCTCAACTCCGGTGTGCCGCTGCGCGCCGCGGTTGCGGGCATCGCGATGGGCCTGATCTCCGGCGAGGTCGACGGCGAGACGCAGTACGTCGCGCTCACCGACATCCTCGGCGCCGAGGACGCCTTCGGCGACATGGACTTCAAGGTCGCCGGCACCCGCGAGTTCGTCACCGCGCTGCAGCTCGACACCAAGCTCGACGGCATCCCGGCCGAGGTCCTCGCCCAGGCGCTGACCCAGGCCCGCGACGCCCGCCTGGCGATCCTCGACGTGATGAACGAGGCCATCGACGCGCCCGAGGAGATGAGCCCGCACGCCCCGCGGATCATCACCATGAAGGTCCCCGTCGACAAGATCGGCGAGGTCATCGGCCCCAAGGGCAAGGTGATCAACCAGATCCAGGACGACACCGGCGCCCAGCTGACCATCGAGGACGACGGCACGATCTACATCGGCGCCACCAACGGGGAGGCCGCCGAGGCCGCCCGGTCCGCGGTCAACGCGATCGCCAACCCGACGATGCCCGAGGTCGGCGAGCGCTACCTCGGCACGGTCGTCAAGACCACCAACTTCGGCGCCTTCGTGTCGCTGCTCCCGGGCAAGGACGGCCTGCTGCACATCAGCAAGCTCCGCGCCCTGGCCGGCGGCAAGCGCGTCGAGGCGGTCGAGGACGTCCTCTCGGTCGGCCAGAAGGTCCAGGTCCAGATCGCGGAGATCGACGACCGCGGCAAGCTGTCCCTGGTCCCCGTCGTCGACGAGTCCGACGCCGACGGGTCCGACTCCGAGGAGTGACGAACGGCGTGAGCCGACGCAACGACGCAGCGACCCGCCCGGGGGCCTCCTCGGGCGGGTCGCCCGCTTCCCCCACCCCGCCGCGGCCGACGACCCGCACGCTGCACACCGAGCGCGGACGCGACGGCCAGGTCACCTCCCGCACCCGGCGCACGGTGCTGCCGAGCGGGCTGCGCATCGTGACCGAGGAGATGGCCGGCGCCCGGTCCGCGAGCATCGGGATCTGGGTGGGCGCGGGCTCTCGCGACGAGTCGCCGACGCTGCACGGCTGCTCCCACTTCCTCGAGCACCTGCTCTTCAAGGGCACCCACGAGCGCTCGGCGCTCGACATCTCGGTGGCGATGGACGCGGTCGGCGGCGAGCTCAACGCGTTCACCGCCAAGGAGTACACCGTCTTCCACGCGCGGGTCCTCGAGGAGGACCTCCCCCTCGCGGTCGACGTGCTCGGTGACATGGTCACCGGGTCGCTGCTGCTGCCCGAGGACGTCGAGGCCGAGCGTGAGGTGATCCTCGACGAGATCGCCATGCACGAGGACGACCCCGACGACGTCGTGCACGACCTGTTCGCGGCCACCGCCTGGGGCGACTCACCGCTGGGCCGCCGGATCGCCGGCACCACCGAGTCGATCGCCCGGCTGAGCCGCGAGCAGATCCTCCGCTTCTCCCGCCGCCACTACCGTCCCGAGCGGATCGTGGTGGCGGCCGCGGGGGCGTTGGACCACGCGGCGGTGGTCCGGCAGGTGCGGCGCGCGTTCGGGAGGCACGGCTTCCTCGACGCCCCGGCCGAGCCGGCGCCGGTCGAGACCACGTCCCGCACACGACGTACCCACAGCGGCGCGGCGGCCGCCGACCGCTCGCTCGAGCAGGTCAACCTGGTGCTCGGGGTGGGTGGGCTGACCCGGAGCGACGATCGTCGCTTCGCGTTGGGCGTGCTCAACGCGGCGCTCGGCGGTGGCACCTCCTCGCGGCTGTTCCAGGAGGTCCGGGAGCGGCGCGGCCTGGCCTACTCCGTCTACTCCTTCGCCCACCACTACCGCGACGCCGGGCTCTTCGGCGTCTCCGTGGGCTGCCTGCCGGCCAAGCTCGATGACGTGCTGGCCACGGTCCGGGCCGAGCTGGCTCGGGTGGCCGCCGACGGGCTGCGCGACGAGGAGGTGGCCTGGGGTCAGGGCCAGCTGCGCGGCGGCCTGGTGCTGGGCCTCGAGGACCCCGGGGCGCGGATGTCGCGGCTCGGCAAGGGCGAGCTGGTGCACACCCGGATGCTGCCGCTCGACGAGGTGGTGGCCCGGATCGAGGCGGTCACCCCCGACGACGTACGCCGGCTCGCAGGCACGCTGCTGTCCCGTCCCGAGATCCTCGCGGTCGTGGGCCCGGGCGTCACCGGCTGAGGGCCACGGTCAGGCGCTGAGGGCCAGCCCGGCGCAGGCGATCGCCCACAACGAGCTGGCGAGGGTGCCGATGATGAAGCGCTCCGCGGCGCCCGAGTCCTCGCGCACCCGCAGCTCGGGGTAGCGGCCCAGCCCCTTGAGGGCGAGCAGCACGGCCAGCCCGGGCGGCCAGCCCGCCACCACCGTGGCATAGACCGCGGCGCGCTCCAGCGCACCGATCCAGGCGCCCCCGCGGAGCACCTCGCCGGCGCCGCGCAGCGACCCCGGCTGGTCGCTCTGGTCGCGGTCGACCCAGGCGAAGATGGCGGTGGCCACCGGCCCTCCGCCGAGGACGGCGAGCAGCCCCGCGACGACCAGCAGCACCGCGCTCATGGCGGACGTGACCGGCTCGGTCTCGAGCACCGCCGCCAGCACCCCGCCGGCCAGCGCCGCGGTGGCCGCGGCCGCAGGCAGCGTGGGGCGGGGGAGCACCCAGCCCGCGAACGCGGCCAGGCAGCCGACCCCGGCCAGCAGGATGGCGGCTGCGGTCACCGGTCGGCTCCGGGCGCCGTGAGCAGCAGGGCGGCGAGGTGACCGACGAGCTCGCGACCGCGGCGGCCCTCGGCGATGCCCGCGGCCCGCGCCCGTTGGCTGACCGCGGACTGGCTGATGCCGAGCTTGCGGGCGGCCTCGTCGTAGGTCAGGTCGCGCTCGAGCAGGTCGGCGACCTCCCATCCCTTGGGAGTACGCCGGCCGAGCACCGCCGCCCAGAGCCACAGCGCGCTCTCGAGGTGGCGAGCCCGCTCGTCGTCGCCGACCACCCGCAGGTGCCACGGGCTCGACTTCGCGGCGGTCACCGCCTCGCGGGCACACACGTAGGCCGGGCCGCGGCCGGCCCGGGCATGTGCCGGCAGCGGCAGCTCGACCGGACCGAGGCCGAGGCCGACGTTCCACTCCTCCGTGCGCAGCAGCGGCTCGAGCACCTCGGCCAGCGCGGCGGCGTCGTCGAGGACCCCCTGGAACTCGTCGCCGGCGGTGCGCTCGAAGGGACGCAGCATCGGCACCGCGGCCAGCGCGGCGAGCGCCTCCGGGACCAGGTCGGGGCCGCGTCGGCTGGACCGCTGGTCGATGGTGAGGACGAGCACCTGCATGGGACCAAGATTAGATCAGAAACTTATGTGGTGCAATATCAGGTCTGAGCCTTACTTTCTCCCGATCAGACCGATCACCGGTGGTGCCTTCTGCTCCACGACCGAGACCCGGAAGCCGACGGCGGTCAGGGCGGATGAGGCCTTGCGCACGATCTCCGGCACCAGTTCGGGTCGAGCCTCGTAGAACAGGAAGATCGAGCCCCCGGGGACCAGCCGCTCGTGCAGCAGCGCGACCTCGTCGGCGCACTCACGCACCCAGAACAGGTTGACGTTGAACGCGAAGACCTTGGTGAGCCGCTTGACCGGCACTCGCAGGGTGGCCAGGTCGATCTGCCGGACGGTGAGCCGCCCCGCGTCGACGTACTTCTGGTTGCGGCGACGGGTCCGGTCGACGCCGGACTCGGAGCGGTCGATCGCGAACAGCTTGCCGGTCTCCAGCAGGTCGCAGATGGCCTCGGCGCCGGCACCCGGCCCGCAGCCGATCTCCAGGACATGGTCGTCGGGCTGGATGTCCATCGTGTCGACGGCCCACCGGATGCGGGGCGGGATCTGCTGCCGTGCCATGGGCCCCAGCCTGCCACCACTCGGCCCACGAGTCAGGCACCGCCACCCGGGCGACCGTCGGCGGCGCTACCGTGAGCCGTCGAAGGTCCACCTCGCGAAGCGGTCAGGAGGGTCCGGTGGCGGGCGAGACGGTGCAGGGTCCCGGTCAGGGGCAGGGGCAGGGGCAGGGGCAGGCCGAGGGGCAGGCGCAGGAGCGGGACGGTGCGGAGGCGGTCCGCGTCGGGGTGCTCGGCGCCCGCGGCAAGGTCGGCAGCGAGGTGTGCCGCGCGGTCCGGGCCGAGCCGGGACTGGCGCTGGTCGCCGAGGTCGACGCCGGCGACCCGCTCGAGCTGCTGGTCGAGGGCGGCGCCTCGGTGGTGGTCGACTTCACCCACCCCGACGTCGTGATGGACAACCTGCGCTTCTGCGTCGAGCACGGCGTCCACGCCGTCGTCGGCACCACCGGCTTCGACGAGGACCGGCTGGCCACGCTGCGTGGGTGGCTGGGTGAGGCGCCCGGCGTCGGGGTCCTGGTCGCTCCGAACTTCTCGATCGGGGCGGTGCTGATGATGCGGTTCGCGGCCCAGGCGGCGCCGTACTTCGAGTCGGTGGAGATCATCGAGCTGCACCACCCCGACAAGGCCGACGCACCCTCCGGTACGTCGGCGCGCACGGCGCGGCTGGTGGCACAGGCGCGCCGCGCCGCCGGGTCGGCGCCGATGCCCGACGCCACGTCCACCGGGCTCGACGGGGCGCGCGGTGCCCTGGTCGACGGGGTGCCGGTGCACAGCGTCCGGGCGCGCGGACTGGTGGCTCACCAGGAGGTGGTGCTCGGCGGGGTGGGGGAGACGCTCACCCTCCGGCACGACTCGCTGGCGCGCACGTCGTTCCTGCCCGGCGTGCTGGCCGGCGTCATGGCGATCGCCGGCCGGCCCGGGCTCACCGTCGGGCTGGAGGAGCTGCTCGACCTGGGGTGAGCCCGGCCGGCGACCAGCGCCCGCTGGTGTTAGACGCTGAGCTGGCTGTCGAAGAGCGCCTTCTCCGCCTCGTCGTTCCACGTGTCGCCCGGTCCGAGCTTCGCGGCGACGTCGGGCAGCCTCTCCTTCAGCTCGTCGAGGCCCATCAGGGGGAGGTCGTGGATCTGGGGGAAGATCAGGACCTTGCCGGAGTAGCTGCCGTCGATCAGCGCCTGGAGACCGTCCTTGGCCGCCCGCATGCCTCCGACCGCGCCCACGATGGACCCGGGTGAGAGCTCGCCCCGGTTGGCCAGGTCGACCACCAGCTGCTGGTCGTGGATGGTCAGCCCGGACGTCCCGGTGTACTGCGCGTTGTCCAGGTAGACCGCGCTCAGGTTCAGCGGCGCGAAGGTGCCGTTGGGCACACCGGCGAAGAAGACCAGCATGCCGTCGGGGTTCATCACCGTGTCGGCCTCGGCCATCACGGCGGAGATGGGGACGCTGACGACCACGTCGTCGGCCCCGCGGTTGTCGGTGATCCCCATGACGAAGTCGTGGAGCGACTGGTCCACGGTCTGGGAGTTGAAGGTGACCAGCTCGCAGTCGTTGCTCTCCGCCAGGTGGGCCAGCCGGTCCTCGAGGCTCTTGAGGCGTTCGTCGCTCACCTCCGTGGCGACGATCGTGCGGGGGCCGTCGGGCTGCTGGATGGCCCTCTGGACGTGCATCAGCCCCATCGGGCCACCGGCGCCCACGAACACGGTGGTGCCGCGCGGGCGCAGGTCGCAGCGGTTGCGCGCCTCGCCGTACGACGCGGCGATGTCCGGGCCTCGGCCGCCGAGATAGGCCGTGTAGTCGTAGTGCAGGCGGCCCACGTCGGTGTCCACCAGGCCGTCCAGCGCGGTCTCGCCGACCAGGTTGAGGGTGCCCCGCCGCGCGATGTGCTTGGCCACGGCCCCGACGGTGGCCGCGGAGCGGGGATCGAGCATGACGATGTCGTCGAACCCGGCGCCGTCGGTCAGCTCGTCGACCAGGGACTGGAAGTTGTCGGTGCCGAGACCGTTGCGCACGACCTTCTCGGCCGAGGTCTGCTCGAGGAGCTTCTCCACCGAGGCCGGCACGTCGGTCATCACGATCGTGGCGGGCGCGTCCAGGCCGGCGGAGAACAGGTAGTCACGCTCGTCCCCGGGGCGGCCGATGACCCACATCGTCCCGCCGGTCTTGGGCTCCAGCCGGCGTCGTTGGGTGTAGGCCGCCATCACGCAGCCCCAGGGCTCGAGCGTCGAGGCCTCGGCGTACCCCATGGTGTCGGGGAGGGGCAGCAGGCAGGCGCCGTCGTCGGTGTCGAGCATCTCCGAGCCCATCAGGTGGTACTGGATGAGCCCGCCGGGAATGGTGTAGCCGTAGGCCGTGCTCTTGCCCTCCTGGTAGATGTCGGGCTGCACCGCCAGCCGCTGGCCGGCGTGGTAGCGGTCCTGGAGGTCCTCTCCGACGTCGATGACCGTCAGGCTGACCTCGTGTCCCAGGCGGGTGGGGTCCGTGGCCAGGTCACGGTGGTAGAGCTTCGGGTGGCTGCCGCCCTGACGCATGATCTTCACGTCGGAGAAGCAGAGCCCCACGCTGTCGATGCGCACCAGCATCTGGTCGGCGGCGGGGGTGGGAACGGGCAGCAGCTCGGGACCGTCGCCCTTGCCCATGTTGTCCTCGCCCGCGCCGTACAGGTTCCAGGCCCAGCTCTGGTCCGGCACGTCGAGATCGGCCGCGCGGTACCGGTCGTACGTCGATGTCATGGTTCCTCCGCAGGTGGATCGGGATGCGGACGACACTACCGAACGTGCCTGATTTGTTGGAAGTAGTTTGCTTCAGAGGGTTGACGAAGGCAAACGGGGGCCGATATGAAGGTATTCACAGATTGGTGTGAGCCCCATCACCGTCATGAACGGGGCCACGCCTCTGGGTGTCCACCTGGCGGCGTCCCGAGACGCGGCCGACTGAGAAAGGACCAGCATGGCGACAGCCACGTCGACCCCGTCCGCCGGCACCGGCGCACGGGTTCACATCCAGAGGTTCGGCACGTTCTTGTCGAACATGATCATGCCGAACATCCCTGCCCTGATCGCGTGGGGCTTCTTCACCGCCCTGTTCATCCCCGTGGGATGGACGCCCAACGACGACCTCACCACGATGGTCGGGCCGGCGATCCACTACCTGCTGCCGATCCTGATCGCCGTCACCGGCGGCAAGATGGTCTATGGCGACCGGGGCGCCGTGGTCGGCGCGTTCGCCACGATGGGTGCCATCGCGGGCTCCGACCTGCTGATCGCGAACTTCAACGCCGACGCCCTCGCCGAGTGGCTGGCCGCCGGCAACGCCGAGGCCGACTTCTCGGCGCTCGGCCAGGTGCACATGTTCATCGGTGCGATGATCCTCGGCCCGCTGTCCGCCGAGGTGATGAAGCGGCTCGACGCCCTCTGGGAGGGCAAGATCCGGCACGGCTTCGAGATGCTGGTCAACATGTTCTCCGCCGGCATCACGGCCTTCGTGATGTCGATCTTCGGCTTCTACGCCGTCGCGCGGCTGGTCAACGCGGTGATGGACGTGCTGAGCAACATGGTGGAGTACCTCGTCAACCACGACCTGCTGCCGCTCACCTCGATCGTGATCGAGCCGGCGAAGGTGATGTTCCTCAACAACGCCATCAACCACGGCGTGCTCACGCCGCTCGGCCTGAGCGAGGCATCGGAGAAGGGCAAGTCGGTCCTGTTCCTGCTGGAGGCCAACCCCGGTCCCGGCCTGGGTCTGCTGGTGGCGTTCGCCCTGTTCGGTCGCGGTGTGGCCAAGGCCACGGCGCCCGGCGCGATCATCATCCACTTCTTCGGCGGCATCCACGAGATCTACTTCCCCTACGTGCTGATGAAGCCCAAGCTGCTGGTCGCGATGATCGCCGCCGGCATGACCGGTGTGGCCATCAACGTCGCCTTCGGGGTGGGCCTGCGCGCGCCCGCGGCGCCGGGGTCGATCATCGCGGTCTACACGCAGACCGCCAAGGGTGACTACTTCGGGGTCACGCTGGGTGTCTTCGGAGCGGCGCTCGTCTCGTTCCTCATCGCCTCGCTGATGCTGCGTCTGGAGAAGGGCGACGACGAGGGCGACCTGGCGGCGGCCACCGCCGACATGGAGGCCCTGAAGGGCAAGCAGTCCTCGGTCGCCTCGGCGCTGACCGGCGGCGGCACGGCCACCGCGGTGGCCACCCGCCCGGTCGAGTCGATCGTGTTCGCCTGCGACGCGGGCATGGGCTCCTCCGCCATGGGTGCCTCCGTGCTCCGCAAGAAGGTCCACGACGCCGGCTTCACCAGCGTCACCGTGGTCAACAAGGCCATCGCGAACCTGTCCGACGACCAGGACCTCGTGGTCACCCACCAGGACCTGACCGACCGGGCCCGGCTCAAGTCGCCCTCGGCGATCCACGTCTCGGTGGAGAACTTCCTCGGGAGCCCTCGCTACGACGAGATCGTGGAGATCGTCCGTGACTCCCACGGAGGCGCCTCGTGACCGTGCTCAGTGAGGAGTCCATCCGCCTGCAGGGGACGGCGTCGACACGCGACGACGCCATCTCCGAGGCCGGCCAGCTGCTGGTCGCGGCGGGCGCAGTGGAGCCGGTGTACGTCGACGCGATGCACGAGCGTGAGACCTCCGTGTCGACCTACATGGGCAACCTGTTGGCGATCCCGCACGGGACGAACGAGGCCAAGGGGTCGATCGTGCGGACGGGGCTGAGCTTCGTGCGCTACGACGACGGCATCGACTGGAACGGCAACCCGGTCAAGTTCGTCCTCGGGATCGCCGGTGCGGTGTCGTCGGGCCGCGCGGTGGTGCGGGCGTCAGGCCAGGCGCAGCAGGGCCGCGACCAGCGCGGCGCCGAAGACCACCACCAGGAACGGCGCCCGCAGCACCAGGGCCACCACGGCGAACCCCAGGGCGGCCAGCCGGGCGTCGAGCACCAACCGGCTTCCGTCGGCGAAGACCTGCACGGCGACCAGCGCCGCGAGCAGCGCGACCGGGATCCGGTCCGCCACCCGCTCCACGACGGGGTGCTCCAGCAGCCGTGCGGGGACGGCCAGGCCGGCCAGCTTCAGCAGGTAGCAACCCGCGGCCGCGACCAGCAGCACGGTCCAGGTCATCGGCCCTCCTCCTCGGGCTCCGTCCGCTCGCCCGGGACCTCGCCCGGGATCTCGGTCGGGTCCGGCCGCCGGGAGAGGACGCCGGCCAGCAGCGCCACCCCGCCGGCGGCGAGCACGGGTACGCCGGCCGCGGTGAGCGGCACCAGCCCGAGGGCCACCGCGGCGGCCGCGACCGCGACCACCCGGTTGGCCGGGTCCTGCAGCCGGGGCCACAGCAGGGCCAGGAAGGCCGCGCCGACGGCCGCGTCGAGGCCATAGGTCCGCGGGTCGCCCATCGCCGCGCCGGCCAGCGCGCCGATCAGGGTGGCGGTGTTCCAGAGCACGAGGATCGAGACACCGGTGGTGAGGAAGCCCACCCGCGCGGCGCGGCGGCTGTCCCGGGTGACGCCCATCGCGGTGGACTCGTCGATCAGGATGTGTGCGGCCGCCACCCGCCGCCAGCCGGTCCAGTCGAGCAGGGGTGCCATCCGCAGCCCGTAGAGCGTGTTGCGGGTGCCGAGCAGCAGCGCCGTCGTCGCCGCGGACAGCGGTGAGCCCCCGGCGGCGACGACGCCGGCGAGCGCGAACTGGGAGGCCCCGGTGAACATCAGCAGCGAGAGCGCGCAGGTCTGGGCGACGGTCAGCCCCGCGGCGACGCCGACCGCGCCGAAGGAGATGCCATAGGCCCCGGTGGCCACCCCCACGCCCAGGCTGTCGCGCACGATCCTGGCGCGCTCCTGGGGCCAGGGCGGGTGGTCGGGCGGCTGCGCGCCGGCGGCTTCCTCGGGCACGCGGGCGACCCTAGCGCCGTGCGGTGGGCGGGTCGGCCCCGGCTCAGGACAACGCGGTGTGCAGCCGCACCTGCTTGACCGTGACCGAGCCGTCGCCGGTGAGGTCGAGGGTGCGGTGCGCCCCGTCGGGGACCAGCCGGCTCCCGTGAGGAAGTGTCGGGTGTCGTCGTCGCCGGCCGCCAGCCAGCAGACCGCCCGGCGGAACCGGTCGGCGAGCAGCGTGTCGACGGCGGCTTGCAGAAGCCGTGACCCGTGGCCGCGGCGCCGCTCGCCGGGGTCCACCGCGAGCTCGGTCAGCTCGGCGTCGGCCACCGGGTCGGCGTCGGGGTCCGTCGCCGGCTGGGTGACCGCCAGGCCCACCACTCGCTGCCGGTCGAGCGCCACCAGCACCCGGTTGCGGGCGTCACCCGGGCGCTGCAGCGACTGCTGCCACCGAGCGGCCGCCGCGGCGACCGTCGCGTCGTCGGCCGGGTCGGGCAGGGCGGAGGGCGGCAGCAGGCCGGCATACCGCTCTCCCCAGGCACGCAGCTGGACCGCCGCCAGCGGGCCGGCGTCGTCGGCCCAGCCGACGCGGACCGAGAGGTCGGCCGAGGGTCCGGTGCTGCTGCTCATGGACCCGATCCTGACACCACCGGGTCGCGAACCCCGCACCGGCGGCGCGCTGCGGTCCACGGCGGGCCGGCCGCCGGCGGGCTTCGGCCGCTGAGACAGGCTGGGCCGGGTGAGCGCCCGCACGTCCGCCTTCCACGCGCTGCGGGTCGTGGCCATCGACGAGCTCACCGACGACGCGGTGGCGCTGACCCTGGAGGTGCCCGAGGAGCTCCGGGAGGAGTACGCCTTCACGGCCGGCCAGCACGTGGCGATCCTCGGTCCCGACGAGGCGCGGCGGCTCTACTCGCTCGCCTCGACGCCGCGCTCGGGGGTGCTCCGGATCGGGGTGAAGAGGCTGGCGGGCGGCACCTTCTCCGAGGGAGTCCTGCCCGGTCTGGCGGTCGGCGACACCCTGCAGGTGATGCGGCCGACCGGCCGGTTCACCGTGGTGCCCGACCGCGGAGCGCGCCGGCGGTACGCCGCGATCGCGGCCGGCTCGGGGATCACGCCGGTGCTGTCGATCATCACCACGCTGCTGGAGGAGGAGCCGCACTCGTCGGTCACGCTCCTCTACGCCAACCGCACCCGTCGCTCGGCGATGTTCGCCGCCGAGCTGGCCGACCTCGAGCGACGCTTCCCCGACCGGTTCCGCCTGCTGCACGTGCTGTCCCGCGAGCCGGCGGACCACGAGCTGCTGTCCGGTCGGCTCGACGGCGAGCGTCTCCCGGCGGTCCTGGACGCCTGGGTCCCGGCCGACGGTGTCGACGCCTGGTTCCTCTGCGGACCCCAGCAGATGGTGCTCGACCTGCGCGACGCCCTCCTGCAGGCCGGGGTGCCCGCCGAGCGGGTTCACGGCGAGCTGTTCCATGCCGACCCCACGCCCCGTCCGGTCCCGGTGGGAGGCACTCGGCTGGTCGGCGACGCCGGCGTCACCATCCGTCTCGACGGGCGCGAGTCGGTCTTCGCCGTCGCGGCCGACGGGGAGTCGATCCTCTCGGCGGCCCTCCGGGTCCGTCCCGACCTGCCCTTCGCCTGCCAGGGCGGGGTCTGCGGCACCTGCCGGGCCCGGCTGGTCGAGGGCACGGTGAGCATGGACGCCAGCTGGGCGCTCGAGCCCGACGACGTCGCCCGGGGCCACGTCCTCACCTGCCAGGCCCACCCCACCTCCGCGCGGGTGGTCCTGGACTACGACGGCTGAGGGGCGCGCGCCGGCGGCGCCGGCTGGGGCGGGCCGACCAGCGCCGCGCCGGCGGTCGCCAGCGCCAGTCCGGCGACCACGGCCGGCCACCAGCCGGCGCGCACGCCGTCGCCGAGCACCAGGACGCCGAGCAGTCCCGGGACCGCGGTCTGGCCGACGATCATCGGCGCGGTCACCGCACTCACGCTGCCGCGGGCCAGCCCGGTGGAGTAGAGCCAGAAGCCGAGCAGCCCGAAGGCCGACACCGCCACGGCGGCCAGCACCACCGGCCAGCTGGCCGGCCAGGTGACGCCGCGCACGGCCAGCGCCGAGCCGGCGTAGGCCAGTCCGGAGAGCGCCCCGAACCACTCGCCGGGCGGATCCTGGCCGAGCGCCGCCGCCATCAGCAGCCCGGCGATGCCGGCGTACAGGACGGCGACGAAGGCGGGGGAGACCCGCACCTCGCCCGCGGCACCGGCGCCGCCGGCGAGCAGGAACAGGCCGAGCACCACGGCTGCCACCGCGGCCACCTGGCGCGCCGTCACGTGCTCGGCGACCCGTCGTGCGGCGATCGCGGAGATGGGGAGCGACAGCGCGATGCTCGCCTGCGCGAGATAGAGGGGGAGCAGCCAGATCGCCACCGCGTGCAGCACGAACCCCCCGAGGTAGGCGGCCACCACCACCAGGATGAGCGGGTGCCGGACGGCGGCGCCGACGAAGGCGCCCAGTCGGCGGGTCCCGTGCGGCAGCTGGCGCACGGCGTGCGCCTGCAGCACCGCCGCCGTGCCGAACAGTGCGGCGGCGCCCAGCCCGGCCAGCAGCCCCAGGACCACGAGCGCTCAGCCCGCCACGACGCCGGCCACGGCGCTCAGCGGTAGTGGTCCTGCAGCGGCTCGCCCACCTTGACGGCGGGCTTGGGGCTGCGCAGGAACCGCATCAGCATCGACCGGTTGAACGCGTAGAACAGCAGCCCGCGGGTCGGCTGTCCGGGCAGCCGCTGGGCCATCTCGCGGCGGATCCGGAGCCGCAGCATCACGGTCTCGATGATCATCGTCAGGAAGACGGCGTAGAAGATCAGGCTGGCGGTGGCGATCACCCAGGCGATCTGCTTGCCCTGGCCGACCCAGCTGGCGACGAGCGAGACCAGCAGCACCGGGATCAGCACCTCCATGAGCATGATCCGCTGGTCGACGAGGTCGCGGACCAGCGCCTTCGCGGGTCCGGCGTCGCGGGACAGCACCCGCCGCTCGCGCTCCTGCATGGCGAGCTCGCGTCTCGACTTGGGAGCCGCCTTGGCGCGGGCGCGAGCCGCGGCCTCGGCCTCCTTGCGGGTCGGCGTCGGCCGGCCCTTGCCGTCCGGCTTGGGCGGGAGCTGCTCGGTCGACTCGGACTCGGGCTTGCGACGGCGGAACACGGGCACGGCTTTCGGTCGGGTGGCACGGGGTTCTCACCCTACCGGTGGGTTCGACGGCGGCCGGCGCGCGCACCGAGCGCCGGCCGACGTGCCGACGGGGGAGTGCTCGCCGCGCTTGGCGATTGAAACTAGGGTGGAGGGCACGAGGTCCCCGCCGAGGGACCCCAGAAACGGGAGGGACACCGCCCCCATGAGCCTGTGGCAGCGCATCACGATGCTCTTCAAGACCAAGGCCCACAAGGCCCTGGACCGGGCAGAGGACCCGCGCGAGACGCTCGACTACAGCTACCAGCGTCAGACCGAGCTGCTCGCGAAGGTACGCCGCGGCGTCGCCGACGTCGCCACCAGCCGCAAGCGCGTCGAGATCCAGGTGAGCCAGCTGGAGCAGCAGTCCGCGAAGCTCACCGAGCAGGCGCAGAAGGCGCTGGAGATGAACCGCGAGGACCTCGCCCGTGAGGCGCTGACCCGCAAGTCCGGCCTGACGACGCAGATCGCCGACCTCCAGGGACAGCTGACCCAGCTCCAGGGGGAGGAGGAGAAGCTCACCCTGGCCCAGCAGCGGCTGGCGGCCAAGGTCGAGTCCTTCCGCACCCGCAAGGAGACGATCAAGGCGACCTACACCGCCGCCGAGGCGCAGACCCGCATCAACGAGGCGGTCTCCGGCATCGGCGAGGAGATGGGCGACGTGGGCCTGGCCATCCAGCGCGCCGAGGACAAGACCGCCCAGATGCAGGCCCGGGCGGGCGCGATCGACGAGCTGATCGCCTCGGGTGCGCTCGACGACGTGAGCTCGCTCTCGCGTGGTGACGACATCGCCCGCGAGCTCGAGGCGATGAGCTCCCAGGCAGACGTCGAGGCCGAGCTCGCGGCCCTCAAGGGCGCCAGCCGGCCCGAGGCGATCGAGGCGCCTCCGAGCGGCGACATCCTGGCCGAGGAGACGACTCCCGAGGCCGTGGAGCAGGGTGAGTCGTCGTGATCGTCCGGATCCTCGGCGAGGGGCAGTTCGACGTCCCCGACGACGCGCTGTCCGCTCTCAACGAGCACGACGGCGCGGTCGAGTCGGCGATCGGGAGCGGTGACGAGGCGGCGTTCGAGGCCGCGCTCGGGGCGCTGCTCGACGCCGTACGCTCCGTCGGCACCACCCACCAGGTGGACTCCCTCGACGAGTCCGACGCGATCCTGCCCCCGGCCGACGCGTCCCTGGAGGAGGTCCGGGCGATGCTCGCCGACGACGGCCTGATCCCCGGCTGAGCGGCATCCGATGGCCCGTTCCCGTTTCCTGAACGACTCCGGTCTGACCCTGCGGATGACCTCGGTCATGCTGCTGCTCGGCGGGGTGTTCGTGGCGTTCTTCGTCACGCTGATGTTCCTGATGCCCGTGGAGTACACCCCGATCATCGGGTTGGTCGGCATCGGCATCGCCTTCTTCCAGTGGTGGAACAGCGACACCGTGGCGATGCGGGCGATGCGCGCCCGCGAGGTCACCCCCGAGCAGGCGCCCGAGCTGCACGCGATGGTCGACCGGCTCTGCGCGATGGCCGACATGCCCAAGCCCCGGGTCGGCATCGCCGACCTCGACCTGCCCAACGCGTTCGCCACCGGCCGCTCGCCCGAGCGGGCGGTCGTCTGCGTGACCACCGGCATCCTCGGCAAGCTCACCGCCGAGGAGCTCGAGGGAGTGCTCGCGCACGAGCTGTCGCATGTCGCCCATCGCGACGTGCTGGTGATGACCATCGCCTCCTCGGCGGGCATCGTCGCCGGCATGCTGACCCGCGGTGCGCAGTTCGCCGGCCTCGGTCGGTCGCGCAACAGCAACGGGGTGCCTGCCTATCTGCTGGTGCTGGCGGTGAGCCTGACCGTCTACGCCGTCAGCTTCCTCCTGACCCGGATGCTCTCGCGCTACCGCGAGCTGTGCGCCGACCGCTCGGGCGCCTACCTCACGATGAATCCCCAGGCGCTGGCCTCCGCGCTGCAGAAGATCACCGGCGAGATGGCGGCCATCCCGCAGCGCGACCTGCGGGCCAGCAGCGCCATGAACGCCTTCTTCATCGCTCCCGCGATCAGTGGCGCGACCCTGCGCACCCTGAGCGCGACCCACCCTTCGCTGGAGCAGCGGCTGGAGCAGCTGGCCCGCATCCAGGCCGAGCTTTCTCGTCCCCAGGGCTGACCGGATGCGCCTGTGGGAGGCCGTCACCGGTCGGCGGCGGACGAAGGGACCCGACCTCGACGCGCTGTTCGGGGTCCCGGCCGCGGCCGTGTCGCTGCAGGCGGCGATGGGCTTCCTGCCCACCGGCAGTGGGTCGGTGTGCTTCCGGGCGGCCGCCGGCGCCGCCTTCCACGCGCTCCAGAACGACGTCATCGCGGTGATCCAGGCCGACCCCGACAAGCCCGACGTCGAGGTGAGCGTCGACGGCTACGGCTACACCTGGCTGGTCGTCCATCGCGACCCGGGCGACCTCGCCGGCCTGTGCACCGACCTGCACGTCGTCAACACCACCCTGGTGGAGCAGGGCTTCGCCGGTGGGCTGCTGTGCACGATGGTGCCCTTCGCCGACCCGTCGGGGCGCCGCTTCGGGCTGGTCTACCTCTACCAGCAGGGCACCTTCTACGCCTTCGCGCCGGTGGCCGCGTCCTCCGGGTCGGGGACCTCGGCGGCCACGGAGCCCCCGCAGGCCCGCGACAACCTGCTGGAGATCTCGGTGCGCGACCAGCTCTCCGGTGAGCTTCCGATGGAGGCCGACCTCTCCCGGTGGCTGGCCGTCTGGGGCGCCCCCGGCCTCTGACCGCGACGTGCGGGAAATGGTCGCGCGAGATGCGGGAAATGGTCGCGCGAGATGCGCGACATGGTCGCGCGACGCGCCGGCCGACGTACGCCGGTCAGTCGCGGTGGGACTTGCCGGGCAGGTCGAGCATCCGCTGCAGGGCCACCAGGGCATCGCGCTCCGTGTCGGGGTCGACGGTGATCTGGTTGACCACCACGCCGGCGACCAGGGACTCCAGCGCCCAGACCAGGTGCGGCAGGTCGATCCGGTTCATCGTGGAGCAGTAGCAGACGTTGCGGTCGAGGAAGGCGATCGTCTTGTCCGGGTGCCGGTCGGCCAGCCGCTTCACCAGGTTGAGCTCGGTGGCGATCGCGAACGACGACCCCGCCGGCGCCGCCTCGACGGTCTTGATGATGAACTCCGTCGACCCGACGAGGTCGGCCTTCAGCACCACCTCGTGCTGGCACTCGGGGTGCACCAGGATGGTGATCTCCGGGTCCTTCGCGCGCAGCTCGTCGACGACGTCGGGGGAGAACCGGCCGTGCACGGAGCAGTGGCCCTTCCAGAGGATCATCCGGGCGTCGCGCAGCTGTTCGGCGGTGAGCCCGCCACCGGGCTGCAGCGGGTCCCAGACCACGCAGTCATCGAGGGAGAAGCCCATCTTGAGCACCGCGGTGTTGCGCCCGAGGTGCTGGTCGGGCAGGAACAGCACCTTCGTGTCGGCGCCGTGCTGGGAGAAGGCCCAGTCGAGCGCCACGTCGGCGTTGGACGAGGTGCACACGACGCCCCCGTGGCGGCCGCAGAACGCCTTGATGTCGGCGCTGGAGTTCATGTAGGTCACCGGGGTGACCAGGTCGGCCACGCCCGCGTCCTCCAGCGCGGCCCAGGCGTCCTCGACCTGGGCGAGCCGGGCCATGTCGGCCATCGAGCAGCCGGCCGCCAGGTCGGGCAGGATCACCCGCTGCTCCGGTGCGGTCAGGATGTCGGCCGACTCCGCCATGAAGTGGACGCCGCAGAACACGACGTACTCCGCCTCCGGGCGGGCCGCGGCGTCGCGCGCCAGCTTGAAGGAGTCGCCGGTGACGTCGGCGAACTGGATCACCTCGTCGCGCTGGTAGTGGTGGCCGAGCACGAACAGCCGCTCCCCGAGTGCCTCCTTCGCCGCGCGGGCCCGCTCGACCAGCGACGGGTCGGACGCGGGCGGCAGGTCGCCGGGACACTCGACGCCGCGCTCGGGGTCGAGGTCACGGCCACGGCCGAGGGGCAGCAGAGGGAGGTCGATCGCCATGACCGGAAGCCTATGCCGGTGCCGCAGCCCGTTCCCGGGGGCGTCCGGGTCACAGGAACGTCGGGTGCGGGAGGTACGGCGCGGGCGGGCGCAGGTGGCGTACGGCCAGGAAGCCCCGGTTGTAGACGGCGAGCCGGGCCTCGAGCGCCACGTCCAGGGCCCACTGGTTGGCCGCGGTGACGTGACCGATCTCGACGGGGACCTCGGGGTCGGAGCCGGCCAGGCCCTCCCACATCAGGGACCGCGCGGTCTTGCGGTGGGTGGCGGCCAGCACCACCGTGCCGCCGGCCGGGTCGACGTAGGCGTAGCCGGACCCGGCCGGCCGGTCGGAGACGAGGAGGCGGAACCGCTCGGCCATCACCGGGTGGTCGGGGCCGTGTGCGGCACCGCGGACCCGGCGGTCGATGCTGTCCATCAGGTCGAAGTCGTCGGGGCCGCCGTCGCGGACGTGCCGGATCCCCACGGGCAGGTCGGCGCGGCTGACGTGGCCCCAGAGCAGCATCTGCGGGTGCAGGGCGAACCCGACCGACCGGTAGAGCCGGGCCGCCCGCGGGTCGGGGGAGGCGTTGAGCATCCCGCGCAGGCAGCCGCGTCCGTGCGCCAGGGCCGCGGCGAGCAGCTGCCGTCCGATGCCCGACCCCTGCTGCCCGGGGGTCACGGCGTACGACGCCAGCACCCACATCAGCTCCCGCACCAGTGAGGTGGCGATGCCGACGACCTCGCCGCCACGGTCGGCGACCCAGCAGCCGGCGGGGTCGGTCTCCAGCAGGTGGCCGGTGCGCCGCTGCCAGTCGGACCCGCGCTCGGGGGAGCGCCGCACCGGCTCGGGCCAGGCGCGCTGGTAGCTGGCCAGGTCGACCTCGTAGTAGGCCCGCGCCGAGAGCGCCTCGGCGGCGGGGAGGTCCTCGGGCGCCATCGGACGGATGAGGACGTCGTGCGAACCGGTCGTCATGGCGACCCGAGCGTACGACGGCCGCCCGGGCCCCGGCAGGATGGGCGCATGCGGGTCCTGATCGCCCCCGACAAGTTCGCGGGCACCCTGACGGCCGTCGAGGCGTCCCGGGCGATCGCCGAGGGCTGGGGGCGACGCGCGCCCCTCGACGACCTGGACCTGGCACCGATGGCCGACGGCGGACCCGGCTTCGTCGACGTGCTGCACGCGACCCTCGGCGGGGAGCTGGCGGCGGTGACCGTGGCCGGTCCGTTCGGGGAGCCGACACCCGCGACGGTGCTCCTGGTGGGCGAGACCGCCTATGTCGAGAGCGCGCAGGCGTGCGGCCTGGAGCTGACCGGCACCGATCGCCCCGAGACGGCCGGCTCCCGCGGCGTCGGTGACCTGGTCGGCGCCGCCGTCGACGCGGGCGCGACGACCGTCGTGGTCGGGCTCGGCGGCTCCGGCACCACCGACGGGGGCGCCGGGCTGCTGGCGGCGCTCGGCGCGGTCGGCGACGCCGACCTGGGCTCCGGGCCGATGCCACTGGCCGGCCTCACCACGGTCGACCTCGCGCCGGCGCGGGAGCGCCTGCGGGGAGTCGCCCTGGTGGCCGCCACCGACGTCGACAACCCGCTGACCGGGCTGTTCGGGGCCGCCAAGACCTACGGGCCGCAGAAGGGTCTGACCGACGACCGACTGCCCGCCGTCGACGCGGCCCTGGAGGCGCTGGCGGAGGCCGTCGGCCGGCGGATCTCCCTCGAACCGGGCGCCGGTGCCGCCGGCGGGCTGGGCTTCGCGCTGCTGGCGCTCGGGGCCGCGCGCGAGCCCGGGGTCGGCCTGGTGGCCGAGGCGGTCGGGCTCGCCGAGCGGGCACGGCGGGCGGACCTGGTGATCACGGGGGAGGGCTCCTTCGACTTCTCCAGCCGGTCCGGCAAGGTCCCCTACGGCGTGGCCGCGGTGGCCGGTGAGGCGCTGCGACCCTGCATCGCCCTGGCCGGGGAGGTCCTCGTGGGCGCTCGGGAGATGCGAGCGCTCGGCATGGAGTCGGCGTACTCCCTGGTCGAGCTGGTCGGCCGGGAGCGGGCCTTCGCCGACCCCGCCGCCGCGCTGGCGGACCTGGCCGAGCGGGTCGCCCGCACCTGGTCACGCGGCGGATAGGCCCCCGGGCGCGGCGCGCGTCGTGCCCGCTCGGGGAATAACCACCGATGTGGGACGATTGGACCCGATGAGGCGGTCCCACGCGCCGTCCTCCGCACGTACGTCGCCACGACCCGAGCCCCGCAGGAGCGAGCATGACCGACCAGGTCCAGACCACCGACGAGCGCCGTGCCGACTCGATCAACCTCAGCGCCGAGGCCGGCGCCAAGGTGAGGAGCCTGCTCGCGCAGGAGGGCCGTGACGACCTGCAGCTGCGGATCTCGGTGCAGCCGGGTGGCTGCTCCGGACTTCGCTACCAGCTCTTCTTCGACGAGCGCACCCTCGACGGCGACGTGGTCACCGACTTCGACGGCGTCGCCGTGGTCGTCGACCGGATGAGCGTCCCCTACCTCAACGGCGCGCTGATCGACTTCGTCGACACCATCGAGAAGCAGGGCTTCACCATCGACAACCCCAACGCCACCGGCTCCTGCGCCTGCGGCGACTCCTTCCACTGAGCCACTGAGCTGACCGCCGCTGGATCGGCGGGCCAGACACCACGAGATCCCCGGCGCCCCACGGTGCACGGGGATCTCGTGCTTCTCGAGGTCGGGTGACCTGGTCAGTCCAGGTGCAGGTGCAGGGCAGCGGCGAGCCGGGCGGCCGCCTCGCTGATCTCGATGTCGCGCTTGCCGACCTCGCGTGGGAAGTCGGCGTAGTGCAGGCTCGGCGCGGGTGCCAGGGCCCGCTCGGCGGCCCGCTGCAGGGGCGGCAGCCGCAGGTTCTGGCCGACGGCGCGGCAGTCCGCGGTGGTACGCCGCCAGGCGTCGAGGGACTCGGGCGCGAGCAGGGGGTCGGGCATGTCCACGACGCTACGGGCTACTGGCGAGTACCCCCAGCACTACCGGCCGGTAGTCTTCCGCGTCATGTCGCTGCTGATCGCAGGCTCCATCGCCACCGACCACCTGATGAGCTTCGGGGGCAGGTTCTCGGACTCGCTCGTCGTCGACCAGCTCGACAAGCTGTCGGTGTCGTTCCTTGTCGACGATCTGGAGATCCGTCGCGGCGGCGTGGCGCCCAACATGTGCTTCGGGCTCGGCCGGCTCGGACTGCGTCCGGTCCTGGTCGGCGCCGCGGGTGAGGACTTCGCCGACTACCGCTCCTGGCTGGAGCGGCACGGCGTGGACTGCGACTCGGTGCACATCTCCGAGTCCCAGCACACCGCCCGGTTCGTGTGCACCACCGACGCCTCGATGGCGCAGTTCGCGTCGTTCTACCCCGGTGCGATGAGCGAGGCCCGGTTGATCGAGCTCGCACCGATCGCCGCGCGCGTCGGCGCCCCCGACTACGTGCTGGTCGGCGCCGACGACCCGGAGGCGATGCGTCGGCACACCGAGGAGTGCCGCCAGCGCGGCTACCCGTTCATCGCCGACCCGAGCCAGCAGCTGGCGTTCTCCGAGGGTGCGCTGATCCGCGAGCTCGTGGACGGCGCGGCCCTGCTCTTCTCCAACGAGTACGAGTCGCACATGATCGAGGCCAAGACCGGCTGGTCGGGCGACGACATCCTCGACCGGGTCGGTGTCCAGGTGACGACCCTCGGGGCCCAGGGCGTGCGCGTGCAGGGTCGGGGGATCGAGGCCTTCGAGCTCCCGGCGGTCGCGGAGGTGGAGGCGATCGAGCCCACCGGCGTCGGTGACGCGTTCCGGGCCGGCTTCCTCGCCGGCCTGGCCTGGGACCTCGGACTCGAACGGGCCGCCCAGGTCGGCTGTGTGCTGGCGGCCTACGTGGTCGAGACCGTCGGCACCCAGGAGTACTCCTTCACCGCCGACGACTTCACCGCGCGGCTCGGCCGGCAGTACGGCCCGGTCGCCGCGGCCGAGGTCGACGAGCGGCTCGGCGCCCGCTAGACCCGCCGGACCACGACGTAGCGCGGGGTGCCGTCGGCGGCGGCGTCGTGGCCGGCGTACTCCTGGCGGCGCATGCGGCACCACGCCGGGATGTCGGTGCGGGCGGCGACGTCGTCGGCCAGGACGGCCACGGCGGCGCCGAGCGGGACGCCGCCGATGGCCCGGGCCAGCTCGATGACCGGGCGCGGGCAGGGCAGGCCACGGCAGTCGAGCTCAAGCGCGACCTCGGGGCTCATGGCCCGACCCGCGCTCGGAGCTCGGCGACGACCTCGGGCAGCACGGCCAGGAAGCGGTCGACGTCGTCGTCGGTGGTCTCCCGCGTGAGCGAGAGCCGCACGTTGCCGTGGGTGAGCACCCCCATCGCCGCCAGCACGTGGCTCGGGGTGAGCGTGGACGCGGTGCAGGCCGAACCGCTGGCGATCCCGAAGCCCCGCCTGTCGAGCTCGGTGACCAGCGCCTCGCCGTCGACGTAGAGGCACGAGAACGTCACCAGGTGGGGCAGCCGGTCGGTGGGGTCGCCGACGACCTCCACGTCGGGCACGGTCGCGCCCACGGTGGCCCGGACCCGCTCGACCATCGCCCGCTGGCGGGCGGACACCTCGTCGCGCTCGGCCACCACCGCCTGCAGGGCGGCGGCCGCGGCCAGCGCCGCCGGGACGTTCTCGAAGCCGGCCGCACGCTCGTCGACCCGGTCGTCCCCGGGGAACGGGTTGCGCCAGACCGAGCCCTTCCGCACCAGGAGTACGCCGACCCCGGCGGGTCCGCCCCACTTGTGAGCCGACGCCGCCGCCGCCGACCAGCCCGCAGGGAGGGGCATCCGCCCGGCCGAGGCGCAGGCGTCGACGAACAGCGGGGTGTCCCCGGCCAGCGCGTCGAGGACGGCGGCGACCGGCTGCAGCGTGCCGACCTCGTGGTTGGCGCTCTGGACCGCGGCGACGGCCACCGGGCCGGCCTCGGCGACGACGTCGGCCGCCGCCGACGGGTCCACCGCGCCGAGTCGGGTGACCGGGAGCTCGTGCACCGGCTCGCCGGTCCAGCGGGTGGCGTGTCGCACCGCGGAGTGCTCGACGGCGCCGACCAGGAACCCACCGGCGCTGCGGGCCCGGCCGCGGTGCAGCCCGAGCAGCCCGCGGTGGACCGCCTCGGTCCCGGAGCCGGTGAAGGTCACCTCGTCGGCGCGGACGCCGAGCGCCTGCGCCGTGACCTCGCGGGCGTTGTCGAGGAGCAGCCGCGCCGCCCGCCCCGGACCGTGCAGCCGTCGCGGGTCGGCGTACCCCTGCTCCGCCGCGCGGAGCAGCACGTCCCGCGCCGCGGGGTGGAGCGGCTCGGCGGAGGCCGAGTCGAGATAGACCGGGCGGGTGGCGGTGGCCCGGTCACCGGCCCCGTCACCGGCCCCGTCACCGGCCCCGTCACCGGCGGAGTCGTGGCGGGAGTCGTCGGGGGAGGGGCGATCCGACACACGTGCAAACTACCCGGTGCCCCAGCCACTACGACCGGTAGTGGTTGGGCTAGTCTTTCGGCTATCCGTGCACGACGAGAGAGAGGCTGCTTCGTGGGTGTGCAG
Source organism: Nocardioides sp. (assembly GCF_041393715.1). GTDB lineage: Bacteria > Actinomycetota > Actinomycetes > Propionibacteriales > Nocardioidaceae > Nocardioides. The sequence continues at coordinate 138,504 of NZ_JAWKJQ010000003.1, forward strand.
CTCCCCCGGCGCCGGGGCATGTCCCGCGCTCGGCTGGCACTGACGCTGGGCATCGCGCTCGGGGTCCTGACTCTGACCGGTTGCTCGTCCCAGACGCAGGGCGAGTGGAAGCGCCTCGCGATGCCCGAGCCGGGCACCCAGGAGGGCACGCGCATCCTGGACTTCTGGGTCAACTCCTGGATCGCCGCGATGGCCACCGGCATCGTCGTCTGGGCCCTGATGTTCTGGGCGGTCTGGCGCTACCGCCGCCGCCACGAGGACGAGGTCCCGGTGCAGACGCGCTACAACCTCCCGCTCGAGATCTTCTACACCATCGCGCCGGTCATCATGGTGCTGGTGTTCTTCACCCACACGGTGCGGCTGCAGACCGACCTCAACGCGCTGAGCGACGCCCCCGACCACACCGTCGAGGTGGTCGGACAGCAGTGGTCGTGGACCTTCAACTACGTCGACGAGCCGGTCGCGGGCGGCAAGAACGTCTACGAGTCCGGCACCGGCTCCTACATCCCGACCCTGGTGCTGCCCGTCGACGAGACCGTGCGGTTCAAGCTGGTCTCGCCCGACGTCATCCACTCCTTCTGGATCACCGGGTTCCTCTACAAGAAGGACGTCATCCCCGGGCGGGTCAACCAGTTCGAGGTGACGCCCAACCGGCTCGGCGACTACCGCGGCAAGTGCGCCGAGCTGTGCGGTGCCTACCACTCGCGGATGCTGTTCAACGTCAAGGTCGTGAGCCGCGCCGACTACGAGGCCTACCTGCAGGACCAGATCGACAAGGGCTTCGTCTCGGACACGCCCGTGACCGGCAACAAGATCAGCACCGAACAAGCGGGTCTTGAGACCGAGGGAGGCACCGAATGACCGCGACCGCGGCCCACCCCGCGATGACCATCGAGCCCCGTCGGACTCTCGGCCAGCAGCTCGTTCGGATCATGACGACCACCGACCACAAGCTGATCGGCAAGATGTACCTCATCACCGCCATGGTGTGGTTCATCCTGGCGGGCATCATGGCGCTGCTGATGCGCGCCGAGCTGGCCTTCCCTGGCACCCAGGTGGTGTCCGACGAGGTCTACAACGAGCTCTTCACGATGCACGGCACGATCATGCTGCTGCTCTTCGCGACCCCGCTGTTCTTCGGGTTCGCCAACGTGATCATGCCGCTCCAGATCGGTGCCCCCGACGTCGCGTTCCCGCGGCTCAACATGCTGAGCTACTGGTTCTACCTGTTCGGCGGCATCATCGCCGGCTCCGGCTTCCTGACCCCGTCGGGGGCGGCGTCCTTCGGCTGGTTCGCCTACACGCCGCTCAGCGACGCGGTGCGCTCACCCGGTGTCGGCGGCGACCTGTGGATCATGGGTCTGTGGCTGGGTGGTCTCGGCACCATCCTGGGTGGGGTCAACTTCATCACCACGATCATCTGCATGCGCGCGCCCGGCATGACCATGTTCCGGATGCCGATCTTCACCTGGAACACCCTGGTCACCAGCCTGCTGGTGCTGATGGTCTTCCCGATCCTGGCCGCGGCACTGCTCGCCCTCGAGGCCGACCGGCAGTTCGGTGCCCACGTGTTCGACACCTCCCACGGCGGGCCGATCCTGTGGCAGCACCTGTTCTGGTTCTTCGGCCATCCGGAGGTCTACATCCTGGCGCTGCCGTTCTTCGGCATCGTCACCGAGATCATCCCGGTGTTCTCGCGCAAGCCGGTCTTCGGCTACGTCGGCCTGGTGGGCGCCACGCTGATGATCGCGATGCTGTCGATGGCCGTGTGGGCGCACCACATGTTCGTCACCGGGGCGGTCGACCTCAACTTCTTCTCCGGGATGACCTTCCTGATCGCGGTGCCGACCGGGGTGAAGTTCTTCAACTGGATAGGCACGATGTGGGGCGGGTCGGTGTCACTGGACACACCCATGCTCTGGGTCGTCGGCTTCCTGACGACCTTCCTCTTCGGTGGCCTGACCGGCGTCATCCTCGCCTCGCCGCCGCTGGACTTCCACGTGTCCGACTCCTACTTCGTGGTGGCGCACTTCCACTACGTGGTGTTCGGCACCGTGGTGTTCGCGATGTTCGCCGGCTTCTACTTCTGGTGGCCCAAGATGACCGGCCGGATGCTCGACGAGCGCCTCGGCAAGATCCACTTCTGGCTGCTCTTCGTGGCCTTCCACACCACGTTCCTGGTGCAGCACTGGCTGGGCGTGGAGGGCATGCCGCGGCGCTACGCCGACTACCTGCCTGACGACGGGTTCACCACCCTCAACCAGATCTCGACGGTGGGCTCGTTCGCTCTCGCCATCGCGATGCTGCCCTTCTTCTACAACGTCTACAAGTCGTCCAGGGGACCGCTGGTCGAGACCGACGACCCGTGGGGCTGGGGCCGGTCGCTGGAGTGGGCCACGAGCTGCCCGCCGCCGCGCCACAACTTCCACACCCTGCCGCGGATCCGCTCGGAGTCGCCCGCCTTCGACCTGCACCACCCCGAGGTGGCTGCGATGGAGCTCGAGCACAACGAGGGCATGGTCAAGACGCTCGCCGACGCCCCCGAGGTGGACGGCCGCGCCGAGCACCTGGACGAGACGATGGGGGAGGACGACCGGTGAAGGTCGAGACCTGGATCTTCGCGATCACGACGCTCTTCTTCGTGGTCGTCACGCCCGGCTACTGGATCGCCACCAGCCACTACTTCGACGGCAGCGGCGACTGGACCGGCACGGTCGCGCTGGCGATGACGATGCTGCTGGCGCTGATGATCACCCTCTACCTCGGCTTCCACGCGCGCCGGATGGACGCCCGTCCCGAGGACCGCACCGACGGTGAGATCGCCGACGGCGCGGGGGAGTTGGGCTTCTTCCCGCCCTACTCCTGGTGGCCGCTGTGGGTGGCGATGTGCCTGGCCGCCGGCGTGTTCGGCATCGCGATGGCCGCCTGGTGGCTGTTCATCATCGCCGCCGGCCTCGGGTTCGTCGCGCTGTCCGGCTTCGTCTTCGAGTACTACCGGGGCGAGTACGCCCACTGAGCCGACGGGTTCGGGCGCTGCGGGCCTTCCCAGCTCGCGGGGGCCCGGCCGTGGCCGGCGTACACGATGTCGATTGGGTCAGGCTTGGCCCCTTCGTTACGCTGGCGTGGTCGTCCTGACCGACCTCGTCTCTGGGGAGCCCACGTCGTGACCTCTGTCCTGCCCGGCGCTCGCGCCGGCCTGCTGGCTGCCGTCTGCGCGCTGGCGCTGACGACGGCTGCCTGCCAGGCCTCGGGCACGACCGCGACGCCGGAGGCCATCGGCAGCGGGTCCCCCAGGGCCGAAGCCACGCCGAGCGACCCGCCCGTCGCCCCGGTGCGGGTGAGCACCAACCTGGGTCGCAAGACCAAGGCGGTGCCGGTCTCCACCACGCTCCAGGTCAGCGCCGAGGGCGGCACGCTCCGCAAGGTCTCCGTCGCGGCCGGCGACACGACGCTCCCCGGCAAGCTGAACGCCGACAAGACCGGCTGGAAGGCGAGCGGTCGGCTGGAGCCGGGCCTCGACTACGTCGTGAGCAGCGTGGCCGTCCGCTCCGACGGCAAGGTGCGACACCGCAAGGCGCGGTTCCACACCCAGGACCTCACCCTCGACCAGCAGACCTACCCCTCGGTGGCGCCGTTGCAGGGCGAGACCGTCGGGGTCGGCATGCCGGTGATCGTCACCTTCGACGTGGCGGTCAAGGACCACGCGGCGTTCCAGAAGCACATGTCCGTGACGAGCAGCCCGCACCAGAAGGGCTCGTGGTACTGGCTGAGCGACCACGAGGCGCACTGGCGCCCGGCCCGCTACTGGAAGGCCGGCACCGACGTCACGGTCGACGTCGACATCAACAGCGTTCCCGCCGGTGGCGGCATCTATGGCCAGGAGAGCCGCCAGGTGTCCTTCCATGTCGGTGACGCCAACATCTACAAGGTCAACGCCCAGACCCACCAGATGACCGTGACCCAGAACGGCAAGGTGCTGCGCACCATCCCCATCACCACCGGCAAGGCCGGCTTCACGACCCGCTCGGGCACCAAGGTGATCATCGAGAAGTTCCGCACCAAGCGGATGAACTCCGAGACCGTCGGCATCTCCCAGAGCAACCCGGAGTACTACAACATCGACGATGTCGAGTACGCCATGCGGCTGACCTACTCCGGCGAGTTCATCCATGCCGCCCCCTGGTCGGTCGGTTCCCAGGGCTATGCCAACGTCAGTCACGGCTGCACCGGCATGTCGACCTCGAACGCCGCCTGGCTCTACGGCATCTCCAAGCGCGGCGACGTGGTCGAGTACACCGGCACGGACCGCTGGATGACGATGACCAACGGCTACGGCGACTGGAACGTCCCCTTCAAGGAGTACAAGCAGGGCTCCGCCCTCTAGGTTGACCCGGCAGAAGTTCGGGTTGACCCGGCAAGAGTTCGGGGAACCGGAGCCGGTTGTCCTCCACAAGACCGGGCTTTGCTCGGTATCTCCCCAGGGCGGGGCCGGGCCGTGGCGGTCCGAGGCGCAGTAACCCAGGCTCGGGGCCATGCAGAGTCTCCCTGGCCCGACGTACGCCGGGCTGCCGGCGGGGCTTTCCGACACGCCGTTCACGACCGCGACGGCCCTCGAGGCTGGACTCGACCGGTATCGGCTCGCCGATCTCGTGCACCGGGGGCAATTGAGACGCCCGATGCGGGGGGTCTACGTGCCCCATCACCTCGAGGACGGCCTCGAGCTGAGAGTGGCGTGCCTTCGGTTGGTCCTGCCACCCGGCTACGTCGTCACCGACCGGACCGCCGGTTGGCTGTGGGGTGTCCCGATGATCCTCGCGCCGGGTGATCACCTGGCTCCGCCGAAGGTGTCTGCCTACGGACGGCGTCCGGGTGTGCGGCTCCGCAACTCGCTCTCGCAGAGTGGGGAGCGCAGGCTTGCGGCCCGAGACGTGTGCGAGCTCGGGGGAGTGGCGGTGACCTCGCCGCTCCGCACGGCATGCGATCTCGGGCGTCTCCTGCATCGCGACCAGGCGATCGGGGCGCTCGACGCGCTGATGAGGTTCGATGGCTTCGAGCTGGGGGAGCTGTTGGATGAGGTCACTCGGTTCAAGCGCTATCGAGGCGTGGTTCAGCTCCGCTCTCTCGCGCCGTTGGCTGATGCCCGGGCCCAGTCGCCGCAGGAGAGCCTGTTGCGGTTGCGCTGGCACGACTGCGGGCTGCCGTGGCCGGAGTGTCAGATCGAGGTGCCCGCCCCGCACGGCTCCTACTTCATCGACGTCGGCCTGCCCGAGCTGCTGTTCGGTGCCGAGTACGACGGCGCGGACTTCCATGGCGAGACGACCCGGGAGCATGACGAGTCACGTCGTGACTGGCTCACGACCGTCCACGGTTGGCGGCTCGTGGTCGTGCGCGCCGAGAACGTCCGCGGTCCCATGCAGGACGTCTACGCCCAACTCACGCGAGGGTTCGCCTTGGCCCGCTCGGGCCGAGTCGCGTAGACCCGGCCCGAAACCGCGCCACGTGCCATCCGCGTGCCTCACTGTCGCTGAACTTCTGCCGGGTCAACCCGAACTTCTGCCGGGTCGACTGTCAGTGGTGGGGGCGGAGGGGTTCGTCGGAGACCTCGTGCAGGTTGTGGCCGTCGAACTCGTGGCCGGAGGCGGGGTGGTCGAGGCCGGCCTCGAGCTCACGCTCGTGCTCGGCGTGGTGATGCGCCTCCTCGAGCTCCTCGCGGGTCGGCTTCTGCACGTTGTCGGCGTACATCAGCCGCGACAGCCGGGCCCGCAGCCGCTCCTTGCGGGAGCCGGGCGCCGCGATGCCGTTGTCGTCGGTCTCCGACTCGGGCGTGAAGACCTGGTCGCGGTCGCGCGCGGTGAGGGTGTACGCCGACGACTCCTTGATCGGCAGATGGCGCTCGGAGTAGCCGCCCTCCGGGGAACGCATGATGATGCCGGTCTCGTAGCCGTGCAGCAGCTTCTCGTTGTCGTGCCGCTGCAGGGAGATGCACCACCGACGGGTCACCCAGAACGCGATCAGCGGGCCGATGAACACGGCGGCACGCATGAAGTGGGTGATCTGGTTGATGCTCAGGTGGAAGTGCGTCGCGAGGAGGTCGTTGCCGCCCGCGGCCCACAGCAGGCCGTAGAACGTCATCAGGGAGACCATCACGGCGGTCCGGGTCGGCGCGTTGCGCGGCCGCTGGAGCAGGTGGTGCTCGCGCTTGTCCTGGGTGATCCACGACTCGATGAACGGCAGCAGGAGCAGGATCGTGAACATCAGGCCGGGCAGCACGATGATCGGCAGCATCACGTTCCAGGAGATCGTGTGACCGAAGGCGTGCGTCTCCCAGCCCGGCATGATCCGCAGCGCGCCGTCGGGCCAGCCCATGTACCAGTCGGGCTGGGATCCGGCGGTCACCTTGGACGGGTCGTAGGGCCCGAACTTCCAGACCGGGTTGATCGTGAGCAGACCGCCCATCAGCGCGGTGGCGCCGAAGACCATGAAGAAGAAGCCGCCGGCCTTGGCCATGTAGACGGGCATCATCGGATAGCCGACGACGTTCTCCTCGGTGCGGCCGGGGCCGGGCCACTGCGTGTGCTTGTGGTAGACGAGCAGCAGCATGTGGGCGGTCACCAGCGCGAGCAGCAGGCCGGGGATGAGCAGGATGTGGACGGCGTAGAGGCGCGGGATGATCGACTCACCCGGGAACTCACCGCCGAACAGGAAGAACGACATGTAGGTGCCCACCACCGGCATCGACTTCATGAAACCGTCGGCGGCGCGGATGCCGGTGCCCGACAGCAGGTCGTCGGGGAGGGAGTAGCCGGTGAAGCCCTCGAGGGTGCCCAGCAGCAGCAGCAGCGAGCCGATCACCCAGTTGAGCTCGCGCGGCTTGCGGAACGCGCCGGTGAAGAAGACGCGCATCATGTGGACCATCATCGAGGCGACGAAGAGCATGGCGGCCCAGTGGTGCATCTGCCGCATCAGCAGCCCGGCGCGCACGTCGAAGGAGATGTCGAGGCTGGAGGCGTAGGCCTCCGACATCTGGATCCCGCGCAGCTGGGCGTAGGAGCCCTCGTAGGTCACCTCGCCCATGCTCGGCTTGAACCACAGGGTGAGGAACACGCCGGTGAGCAGCAGGATGACGAAGCTCCAGAGTGCGATCTCTCCGAGCATGAACGACCAGTGGTCGGGGAAGACCTTGCGGATCTGCTTCTTCATCGCGCCGGCGAGCCCGAGGCGCTCGTCGGCCCAGTTGGCCGCGGCGCCGGCCTTGCTGGGCTTCGCCGGCGTGGCCGGCTCGTCGCGGTTGCTGTCGGCGACCTTGCTCGTGTCGATGCTCACTGCGAGTCACGCTCCCAAAAGCTGGGTCCGACGGGTTCGTCGAAGTCGTCCTGGGCGATCAGGTAGCCCTCGTCGTCGACGGCCAACGGCAGCTGGGGGAGTGGCCGGGCCGCGGGGCCGAAGACGACCTTGGCGGAGTCGCCGAGGTCGAACGTCGACTGGTGGCAGGGGCACAGCACGTTGCCGGTGGTGCGCTCCCACAGCGAGATCGGGCAGCCGACGTGGGTGCAGATCTTGGAGTAGCACTGGATGCCGTCGACCGACCAGTCCTCGCGGCCCTTGCCCGGGATGATGTCGTCGGGGTCCATCCGGACGACGATCACCGACGACTTGGCCTTCTGGACCTGCAGCTCGACGCCCTCCATGGGGCCGCCGTCGGGTCCTCCCGTGAACAGGGCCTCGGGCTGGGCGTTGACCAGGTCGCCCACGATCAGCTCGGACGCGAGGATCCGGGTGCCGACGACGTCGCGGACCACGTGCATGCCCTTGGACCAGATGGTGTGGTCGAGCGCGTCGCCGGGCAGCGGGCCGAGGTCGCGCAGCGCGATGATCGGGGCCAGTCCGACCAGGCCCATCGCGCCGAGCAGCGTGTTGCGGATCAGCGGGCGACGACCGATGCCCGACTCCTCGGCGCCGAGGCCGAGCGCGGCCAGCGCCTGCTCGCGGTCCTCGGAGCTCGAGGCGGCCGAGTGGCGGTACTCGACGATCTCGTGGTCGCCCATCAGCTTGCGCGCCCACTGGATCACACCGATGCCGATGCTCAGCAGTGCGCCGCCCAGGGTCAGGCCCAGGAAGAGGGTCGAGGCGCCCAGCCCGAAGAACGTCGACGGGTCGTCGCCGACCTGGAAGGCGAAGTAGGACACGAAGAACAGCACCGTGCAGACCATCGACAGGGTGAACCAGAAGGCCACCTGCCGCTCGGCGCGGCGCGCCATGGCGGGGTCGACGTCGGTGGGGCGCCACGTGTGGTCGGGCAGCCCGGGGTCGGCGATCGGGTCGGCCTCCAGGACCGGCAGGTTGTCGTCGTGGGAGCTCACTCGTCCACCTTCTCCTTGGCCGTCCTGGTGGTATGGGCTGCGATCCAGATGGCGACGCCGACGAGCAGGCCGACGCCGAGCCAGGCGAACAGGCCCTCGGCCACCGGGCCGAGCGCGCCGAGGCTGAAGCCGCCGTACTCGGGCGTGTCGCGGATCGACATGATGTAGGCGATCACGTCGCGCTTCTCGTCGGGCGACAGGCTGCCGTTGGAGAACGACGGCATCTGCTGGGGACCGGTCAGCAGCGCCTCGTAGATCTCGCGCTCGGTGGCCTGGTGCAGCGACGGGGCGTAGCCGCCCTGGGGCATCGCGCCGCCGGCGCCGGCGAAGTTGTGGCAGGCGGTGCAGTTGGTGAGGAAGATCTGCCCGCCGCGGACGACGGCCTCCTCGCGCTCCTGCTCGGACATGCCGTCCAGGGAGTAGTCCGACTCGTTGGGGATCGCGGGGCCGGGGCCGAGCGAAGCGACGTAGGCGGCCAGGGCGGCGATCTCGTCGTCGTTGTAGACCGGTGGCTTGCGGGGTGCCTGCTGGCCGGGCTGCGCCAGCGGCATCCGGCCGGTCCTGACCTGGAAGTCGACCGCGGCGGCGCCGACACCGACGAGCGAGGGGCCGAGCTGGTTGCCCTCGGTGGTGCGCACGCCCTCACCGTTCTGCCCGTGGCAGAACGAGCAGCCCACGAGGAACAGCTCGCGTCCCTGGGCCACCTGCTGGTCCGCGCTCACCGTCTGCTCGGCCGAGGCGGGCGCGAGCAGGGAGTAGAGGCCGCCGGTCAGCAGCAGGCCGAGCAGCAGCACCACCAGGCCGGCCAGCTTGCTCCGGCGGTGCCGGGAGACCCGTCCAGCGGTCAGGTTCAGGAGTCGCACGAGTGTCCTCTCGGGTCCTCAAAGCCGCGGGGGCTTCTCCTCGTCATGTCGTTCGGTCGGGGTGCAACGGTTGCCTACTTGAGCACGTAGATCGTGAAGAACAGGGCGATCCAGACGACGTCGACGAAGTGCCAGTAGTAGGACACGACGATCGCACTGACCGCCTGCTCGTGGGTGAACTTCTTGGCCAGGAACGTGCGTCCGAGCACGAACAGGAAGGCGATCAGGCCCCCGGTGACGTGCAGGCCGTGGAAGCCGGTGGCGAGGTAGAACAGCGTGCCGTAGGCCGAGCTCGGGATGGTCAGACCCTCGTGCACGAGCTCGGCGTACTTCGAGCGCCTGGCCGCCGATGAAGATCGCGCCCATGATGTAGGTCAGCACGAACCACTCGCGCAGGCCCCAGCCGCCCACCTTGAACACCGAGCCGGAGCGCCCGACCTGGCCGCGCTCGGCGGCGAAGACGCCCATCTGGCAGGTCGCCGACGACAGCACCAGGATGATGGTGTTGACCGACGAGAACGGCACGTTGAGGTTCTGGGTCTCCTGCGCCCACAGCTCGGGGCTCACCGACCGCACCGTGAAGTACGCCGCGAACAGGGCCGCGAAGAACATCAGCTCGCTGGACAGCCAGATGATCGTCCCCACACTCACCATGCTGGGACGATCGTGGTGCCCGTGGAGTCGGGAGGCCGGGATCGCAGAAGCAGTCGCCACGGGAGCATTATGGTCATAGTCCGTGCGGGAGGTCACCCCGACCCCCCGCCAACGACGACCTATTGTCGTAGACATGCTGATGTCCGGCGCCGAGCAGCTCGACCTGCCGCCGTTCACCTGGGGACGGGTGTTCACCCTGTGGGGGCTCGATCCCTGGTTGTTCGTCGCCACGGTGTGGGTGGTCGGCCTCTATCTCACCGGCGTGTGGGTGCTGCGCCGCCGCGGTGACCGCTGGCCGTGGGGGCGCACCGTCGCCTTCGTCGTCGTCGGGATGGGGCTCTTCGTCTTCGCCACCCAGTCGGGGCTGGCGGCCTACGACACCACCCTGCTCAGCGACCACATGGTCCAGCACATGATCCTGTCGATGCCGGTGCCGCTGGCGCTGGCCCTGGGCGCCCCGGTCACGCTCGCGCTGCGCACCCTGCCCGGGACGCCGCGTCGCTGGCTGCTGGCCGTGCTCCACTCACGGGTGGCCCGGGTGCTGTCCTTCCCGCCGCTGGCGTTCGCGCTGTTCGTGCTGTCGCCGTGGGTGCTCTACTTCAGCGGCTGGTACGACGCCAGCCTGAGGTCGTCGTACATCCACGAGATGATGCACGTCCACCTGGTGCTCGTGGGGTCGCTCTTCTTCTGGCCGCTGATGGGCGTCGACCCGGTGCCGGGACGGGTGTCCTTCCCGTTCCGGATGCTGCTGGTCGTGATGACGCTGCCGTTCCACGCCTTCCTGGGCGTCACCATCATGGACTCGACCCGGCTGATCGGCGAGGAGTGGTATGCCGCGCTCCGGGAGGGGCCGATGGGGTCGTGGCTGCCGTCCATGGCCGCCGACCAGCATCTCGCCGGCGGCATCCTGTGGGGCGCCGGCGACCTCGTCGGCCTGGTGTTCTTCGGAGTCCTGTTCACCCAGTGGGTGCGTGACTCGATTCGCGAGGCGGCCCGGGAGGACCGGCGCCTGGACCGGCTGGAGGCCGCGGCCAGGGCAGTGCCGCAGGGCGGACCGCCCGGTGGCGGTAGCATCGGCCCGTGACCGAAGCGACCAGTTCGTCGAGCGCCCCGCTGCGGGTGCTCGTCTACAGCGACGACGTGAACACCCGCCAGCAGGTGATCCTGGCCCTCGGCCGTCGGCCGCACCCCGATCTGCCTCCGCTGACGTTCGTCGAGGTCGCCACCGAGCCCGTGGTGATCCAGAACATGGACGCCGGCGGCATCGCCCTGGCCATCCTCGACGGCGAGGCCGTGCCTGCCGGGGGGATGGGGATCGCCAAGCAGCTCAAGGACGAGATCTACCACTGCCCGCCGCTGCTGGTGCTGACCGGCCGGCCCCAGGACGCCTGGCTGGCCACCTGGTCGCGGGCCGACGCCGCCGTCCCGCACCCGCTCGACCCGATCCGGCTCGCCGAGGTCGTCGTGGAGCTGCTCTCCTCGCGGGTGCCCGCCTGAGCCTGGCCTTCCCGCCACCTCGCCCGCCCGACCCGCCACCCAGGGAGCACCCGTGACCCACAGCTGGCCGGAGGTCCTCGCCGCGCTGGTCGCGGGCCGCGACCTCGACGCCGCCCAGACCTCGTGGGCGATGACCGAGGTGCTCAGCGGCGAGGCCACGCCCGCCCAGATCGCTGGCTTCGCGGTCGCGCTGCGCAGCAAGGGCGAGACCATCGAGGAGGTCACCGGCCTGGTCGAGGCGATGCTCGCCCGGGCGACGCCGATCACCGTCCCCGGCCGGGTGCTCGACGTGGTCGGGACCGGCGGCGACCGGTCGATGTCGGTCAACATCTCGACGATGGCCGCGATCGTCGCGGCCGGCGCCGGGGCGCGGGTGGTCAAGCACGGCAACCGGTCGGCGTCCTCGCAGTCGGGGAGCGCCGACGTGCTGGAGGCGCTGGGCATCCGGCTCGACCTCCCGCCGGAGCAGGTCGCGGCCGCGGTCGACGAGGTCGGCATCACGTTCTGCTTCGCCGCGGCCTTCCACCCGGCGCTGCGGCACGCCGCCGTCCCGCGCCGCGAGCTCGGGATCGGCACCACCTTCAACTTCCTCGGCCCGCTGGCCAACCCGGTGCAGCCCGCGGCGCAGGCGATCGGCTGTGCCGACCCGCGGATGGCCCCCGTGATGGCGGGCGTCTTCGCCGACCGCGGTGTCGACGCCTGGGTGTTCCGCGGTGACGACGGGCTCGACGAGCTGACGACGACCACGACGTCGACGGTGTGGACCGTGCACGGGGGAGAGGTTCGCCAGGACACGGTCGACCCCACGCGGCTCGGCATCGCCGTGGCGACGACCGACGACCTGCGCGGCGGCGACACCGCCCACAACGCCGAGGTGGTGCGTCGGCTGCTGGCGGGGGAGCGGGGCGCCGTGCGCGACGCCGTACTCCTCAATGCGGGCGCCGCCCTCGCGGTCTACGACGGTGCGCCGGGCGTGCTGGAGGACCATTTGGCCGCCGGCATCGCGCGGGCGACCGAGGCCCTCGACTCCGGTGCCGCCGCGGCCACCCTCGACCGCTGGGTCCGAGCTCAGATCTCCAACGCGTAGGAGTCGCCGCTGCGCCGGAAGCCGATGTGGTCGTAGTAGGGCGCGACCATGTGGGCGGGCGTGACCACCCGGCGCAGCCCCAGCTCGCGCAGCACCCCGCTGCGGCGCCAGACGAACTCCCCCGGGGTGAAGTCGCGGAACCGCCTGGTCACGTAGTCCAGGAGCACCCGGCCCTGGTCGCCCTCGACGGCCAGCAGGACCACGCCGACGGTCTCGTCACCACGCTGGACCAGGAACGCGTGCTGCCCCTCGGCCGCGGGGTCGAAGACGAGGTCGGGCTGGTGGCGCAGGATGTCGCGGCCGTGCACGCGCAACACGTGGCGGAGGTACTCGTCGGTGGGCGACACCTCGAGCACCTCGAAGACGGCCTCGTCGTGCCGATGGCGCTGCAGGGAGGCGATGAACCACAGGTTGATCGCCGCCAGGACCAGGTTCATCCCGACCATCGGCCAGACGCCGAGCAGTCCGTTGAACACCAGCAGGGTCAGGCAGGCCAGCAGGTTGAGCACGCGGAAGCGGAGCACCCGGGTCTGCAGCAGGGAGTAGACCAGCAACGCGCTGCCGCCCCACCCCAGCAGGTCGAGCCAGTGGTCGCCGACCCAGGTGATCGGGGTCGCCATCGACGCCATCATCCGGGCACCCTAGCCCGCCGGCGCCCGCGCATGCGGGCGCCGGCGGCGCTCAGGGACTCACTTGGCCGTGACCGTCCACTGGGTCGGGACCAGCCGGTTGCCGGACAGGTCCTTGATCCCCGACGTCAGCTTGATCGTGTACTTCTTCCCGGCCTTGAGGGGAGCGGCCGGGTCGAGGGTGGCCTTGGTGCCCGCCGCGTTGACGGTCACCGTCGCCAGCAGCTTCTTCGTGGTGCCGGCCACCCGGATCGAGTAGCGCTTGGCCGTGACCCCGGCGACCGGCTCGCTGAACTTCACCACGAAGTTCGTGGTGCGCGAGACCTTGCCGGTCGGCGACTTCCTCGTCACCGTCGGCCGGGTGCTGTCGACGCGGAACGTCTGCCAGGGCGCCGCGCCGATGACCTTGCCCTTGGCGTCGAGCGAGCTGACCCGCCACTGCCAGAGGCCCTCGGCGATCGCGGTGTACGGCGCCCAGCCCAGGGCCGGCGTCTTGATCGTCTCCGAGCTCGCGGTCGAGCCGACCAGGCGGCGCTCGAACTGGTAGGACGTCGCCCCCTCGGCGGCCGTCCACGAGAACAGCACGTCGTCGGCCACGACGTTTGAGCCCTCCGCGGGGTCGAGCAGCGCCGGGGCCGCACCGGTCACGTAGAACCGGGCGCTGGGGTCGGCGAGGTCGGTCCAGCGTCCGGGCCGTCCCTTCACGTCCTTGGGCCGGACCCGCCAGGTGTAGGGGGTGGCCGCCACCGGGAGTGGGTCCTTCAAGGAGGCCGACGAGACCAGGCTGCTGTCCGCGAGGACGCGGTTGGCCGGTGAGCCCGTGGTGTCGCCGTTCTTGTAGATCTCCACGTCATAGCCAGCGGCGTAGTTCACCGGCTCCCAGCTGAGGGGGAAGCTGCCCGGCACCTCCTCGTCGGAGACGGGCGACAGCAGCGTCGTCGTCGGAGAGCGCTTGAAGAACTTCACCGGGGCGCTCCACGCCAGGTTGTTGCCCGTCCCGTCGATCGCCTGCACCCGCCAGTAGAGCGGTCCCTCGGGGAAGGTGTTCTCGAACGAGGTGTAGGTGGTCTGGTCCACCGGCAGGAACCGCGACTCGAGCTGGGTCTGGAAGTTGGCGTCGACGGACACCTGCACGCGGTACTGCTTGGCCTCGACCGTCGGGTCGACCAGGCTCACGCCCGTCTCATCGGAGCTCGGGTAGGCCGAGGGGTCCTGGTTGGTCTCCAGGTAGTCGCGCCACTCGAAGGTGATGTCGTTGGCCGCCTCGTCGTCGTCCGCCGGCGAGATGGTCTCCACCGGCTTGGACAGCTTGTTGAAGGCGTTGTCCGCGTGGGCCAGCGGCTCACAGGTGGTGCTGCCCACCCGGCACGGCTGGATGTGCCAGTAGTACGCCGACCCGGCCTGGCCGTCGGGGAGGGCCACCGTCGAGAGGTACTCCGTGCCCTCGACGAGCTTGGGGTAGCCACTCAGGATGTTGGTCATCTCCTTGTCCTTGGAGATCCACACCTGGTAGGCGCCGGCGTCGGGCGAGGGGTCCCAGGCCAGCACCGGCGTCTGCCGCAGGTCCATGCACTGGTCGGGAAGGGTCGAGTCACAGGAGAGCCCGGGGTCGCCCGCGGCCTCACCGCTGAGCGCCACGTGCTGGCCGGTGACCGCATCGAGCGGAGAGATCGTGAAGGTGGAGGTGCCCGTGGAGTAGGCCAGCAGCGAGCTGCTGCCCTGGTAGGCCTGCACCATCCACTCGTAGGTCCCGGGCTGCAGGAACATCGTGGTGTCGTCCTCGCCCGCCGGGTAGAAGAACCAGTCGGGCACCGTGGACCACGAGAAGGTCCCCTCGCGGCGTACCAGCACGCGGTACTGCGTCGCGTCCGGCACCGGCTCCCACGTCAGCGTGGGGAACCGGCTGGACTCGGTGCCGTCCGCCGGGCCGATCGGCTCGGGGGACTCCGAGGTCGCGGTGGGCTCGTCGCCCACGGTGAAGGTCGGCATGTCCTGCAGCAGCAGGCCGGGGCCGAGCCGCCCGCTGGCGCTCACGGTGCGGACGTCCCAGCGGTAGGTCTTGCCCGGCGACAGCTTCGCGCGCGGGGTGTAGGACGTGGCCGTCGTCTTGGCGTTGCTGACCGAGCCGGCGCCGCCGTCCACGGCGGAGATCGTGACCTGGTACTGCGCGGCCCGGGCCACCGGGGTCCAGCTGAGCGTCGGGATCGCGGGGGTGTCGCTCCCCGTGGGTGTGATCGGCTCGGGGCGCTCGGGCAGGTAGGTGACCTGGCGCACCTCCGCGGAGACGGCGTCGGTCTGGACGCCCTTGGGGTCGTCGAAGCCGATGACTCGCCAGTAGTAGGTGGCGCCGCCGGGGATCCAGCAGTCGGTGTTGATGCTCGGCACGTAGGTCGTCGCGGTCGTCGGGCAGAACTTGGTGCCGGCGCCGGTGAACGTGATGTTGGGGCTGATCTGGAACTCGTAGTGGCTCGCGTGCGGCACCGGGGTCCACTGGAAGTAGAGCGGGTCGCTCACCACGTCGTTGTCGTAGGGGTAGGTCAGCTCGGGCTGCTCGGGCCAGTACCGGCGGAAGGTCCAGACGTCGACGGCGCTCCAGTCCACGACGTTGCCGGAGGAGTCGATCGGCTGCACGCGCCAGTAGTACTGGTCGTTGTTGAGGGTGGTCGGCGGCGAGTAGCGCGTGCCGGTGATGTTGGCCTGGTTGATCTCGACGTTGCCCGTGGAGAAGTTCTTGTCGACGCTCACCTGGAGGTTGTAGGCGCGGGCGCCGGGCACCGGCTCCCAGTCGAGCACCACGTCCTCGACGTCGGTGAACGCCCCGTCCTCCGGCGAGGTCAGCACCGGCTTGGCCAGGCCGCCGACCTCGTAGTCGCCGACCTCGGACCAGTCGGTGAGCAGGTCGGTCGCCAGCGTGGCCCGGACCCGCCAGTAGTAGGGCTGGGCCACGTCGACGTTCTGCACGACGAACGACGTCGTCTTCGTCGTGGTGGTCGTGATCTGCTTGGTGTCGGTGAACGACGAGTCGGTGCTGATCTCCGTCGTGTACTGCGTCGCCCCGTTGATCGGCGTCCAGTTCAGGACCACCGGCTCGTCGGGCTGGGACAGCAGCGAGCCCGGCGACGGGCCGACCAGCGCCGGGCCCGCCAGGGCGTCCCGGTCGATGTTGGCCTCGACCCAGTTGCTGGACGTGGCACCGCTCATGGCCCGCACCCGCCACATCAGCTGTCCCTGGGGGAGCTGGCGGGCCGGCACCACGTGCCGCTGCACGGTCGTGGCGCTCCAGATCTTGGTGGAGTCGCTGACCCGGTAGACCTCGACGGCGTAGTTGGTGGCACCGGAGACCTTCGACCACGAGAGCACCGGGGTGCCGTCCACGGAGGTGGCGTCGGGCGACAGGTTGGACGGCGCGGCCAGGCCGGCCGCGTGCGCGGGCGTCGACGTCAGCAGCGTCGCGAGCAACAGGGCGAGCACCGCGAGGATCGAGTGCCGGGACTGGGGGGTGGGCACGAGCAGCTCCTTGCATCCCACGTCGGACATAGCAGAGCGACGGTATGTGGGGTGCAGGGTGCGCCGTGGCGAAACGGCGGAATTGGTGCCGACCTGCTGACGGGCCGGCCGGGGCGTCAGTCGAGGCCGACCGAGAACGCCGCCTCGAGGTCGTGCCGGGAGTAGGCACGGAAGGCGATGTGGGTCTCGGTGGAGGTGACCCCGGCGACCTTGTTGAGCCGGTCGGCGACCACGGAGGCGACGTCGTCGTGGTCGCGAACCCGCACCAGGGCGATCAGGTCGATCTGACCGGTGACGGAGTAGACCTCGCTGACGCCGTCGAGTGCCGCGATGGCCTCGGCGACCTCGGGGATGCGGGCGACGTCGGCCTTCACGAACACGATGGCGGTGATCACAGGTCAGAGCCTAGCCAGGCGGCCACCGGTCGGTGCACCGTGCCGCCGACGCGGGGCTCGTCGAAGGGGGCCAGGCTCTCCTGCGAGCGGCGCAGGGCGTCGTGGACGGCCAGATGCCGGCCGGCGCCGTGGGGCGGGCAGCTCCACTCGCCCTCGAGGTGGACCAGCCGCACGCCGGGTGACTCCAGCCAGCGCAGGATCCGCTCGCTCTCCTCGGCGCTCGCGGCCGGCACCGGGCCGGGGCCACCGGCCACGGTCTCGGCGCTGGCGCGCAGGTCGGCGACGAAGCGGTGGGCGTCGCCGCCCGGGGGGATGAGGCCGGCCGCGGCCAGCCGGCCGTGGCGCACCACGTGGACGGCCCAGCGCCCCTGGTCGTCGCGGCCCGCGGCCACCAGCTCGGGGCAGCCGGTCAGCGCGCCCAGCCGCTGGGTCCGGGCGGCACCGCGCAGGAAGGCGCTCAGCCGGTCGCGGTGGGCGCCCGCCTCCTCGTAGCGCTCGTCGCCGGCCAGCCCGGCCATCCGACGACCGAGCGCCGACACCACCTCGCCCGGGTCGCGGGTGATCGCCTCGCGCAGCCGCCCCACCAGATGGGCGTACGTCGGCTCGTCGACGCTGGCGTCGCACGGAGACAGGCAGCGACCCATCTCCGCGAGGACGCAGGGGGAGCGCGAGGGGTGGAGCGGCAGCCGGTCGCTGCACTGGCGGACCGGGAAGGTCTCGTGCAGCGCCGCCAGGCAGCGCTCGGCCACCTTGCGCGAGGAGAACGGGCCGAGGTAGTCGGCGCCGTCCTCGAGCACCCGCCGCACCAACGACAGCCGTGGCCACGGCTCGCGGGTGAGCTTGACGAAGACGGTCTTCTCCGGGAACCGGGAGCGGCGGTTGTAGCGCGGCTTGTGGTGGCCGATCAGCCGCAGCTCGCGGACCTCGCCCTCCAGCGGCGTCGCGCACTCGATGCCGGTGACCGACTCGGCCAGGCCGATCATCTCGCCCATCCGCGACCGCGTCTCCGACGCGGTGAAGTAGCTGCGCACCCGGCTCCGCAGGTCGCGTGAGGTGCCGACGTAGAGGACCCGCTCCTCGCCGTCGCGGAAGAGGTAGACCCCCGGCGCATGCGGGAGGCCCTCGGCCAGGTGGCGCTTGCGACGCTGCGCCTGGCTCACCCGCGAGGAGTAGGTCTGCAGCTCCTCGAGGGTGTGCACACCCAGGCTGCCCACCCGGGCCAGCAGGCCGTGCAGCACGTCGACGGTGGCCCGGGCGTCGGAGAGCGCCCGGTGGTTGGGCGTGGTCGAGGACCGGAACACCTGGGCCAGTGACGACAGCTTGCAGTTGGGTGACTCGTCGCGGGTGACCACCCGCCGGGCGAGCTTCGCGGTGTCGACCACTTCGAAGTCGGGCCACGCCCGCCCCTGCTCCAGTGCGAAGTGGCGCAGGAAGCCGACGTCGAACGGCGCGTTGTGGGCGACCAGCACGCTGCCCGCCGCGAACTCGAGGAACGCGGGGAGTGCGGACTCGATCGGCGGCGCCTCGGCCACCATGCCGTTGGTGATGCCGGTCAGCACCGCGATGAAGGCGGGGATCTCGGTGTGCGGGTTGACCAGCGTCTGGAACTCGCCGAGCACCTCGCCACCCCGGACCCGCACCGCCCCGATCTCGGTGATCTGCGAGCCCGCCGCGGCCGGGCCGCCGGTCGTCTCGAGGTCGACGACGCAGAAGGTGACCTCGCGCAAGGGTCGCCCCAGCTCGTCGAAGCTGCGCTGCTCCTCCCAGCGGGTGGCGGCGAGGGAGACCGAGGTCATGACGCCGACGCTACGGTCGGGCGCCGACAGTTCCTGGACGACGCGCGGAGGGCTGTGCGCCCGGGGATAGGCTCGCCGGCATGGTCATCGCCCTCCCCGACGACACGCATCGCTGGCGCTGCGGCGGCTGCGGCAACCTCACCCGCTTCGACGTCACCCGCACCCGACGGACGACGGAGTACTGGCACTTCGACCTCGCCGGCGCTCCGGCCATCGAGGAGTCGACGCTGCGCCACGAGAGCGTCGAGTCGGTCTCCTGCCGGTGGTGCGGGCGCGCCGACGCGATCGAGCTGGTCAGCCGCGCCGAGGCGGCGAGCGCCTCCGACGCCCAGCAGGCCTGACCTCCACGGAGCCGGACCCCGGCAGGCCCGATGCGCGCCCGCCCGTGGCCCAGGACCGTCGCGCCCCTCGGGCTCTCGCGAGCCACGGGAGCCGCGTCGGAGGGACTGTCGGTGGCCGCTGGCAGGCTGCGCCCCATGACGACCCGGATCGACTGCGACCACTGCTCCCAGCGGGGCCCGGCCTGCCACGACTGCGTGGTCACCGTGCTGCTCGGGCCGCCCGAGGAGCTCACCTTCGACGACGACCAGTGCCGCGCCCTCGACGCGCTCGCCGCCGGCGGGCTGGTGCCGCCCCTGCGGATGGTCGAGCCGGTGCCACCTCCGGTGATCGAGTCGGCCTGAGCCAGCCGTCGGTGGCCGGGGCTGCCTGTGACTGATGAGGCTGGTGGGGCCTGTGAGAAGTGACCTCGACAACGTTGTCCACAAAACGCCCGGTCTAGATGTCCCAGAAGTTGGCGGCGCCGTGGTCGCGCGGCTACCCTCGTGCCGCAGGTGGCTGTGGAAGTGGACCAGACCGGTCCGCGCGACCACCGCGCCGAGTCCGTGACATGGTCGGGGGGACGACCGGGTCGTGGAGCCGGGGAACCAACCCTCTGGGGTCAATCGCCTCCAGGCGGCGTCACGCGCCAGTGACGACGAGGAAGAGGCGACGGGCAGGTCGAGCCCGAACCCGTCAGCTCACCCGGTAGGCGTCCGACTGAACCAAGGAGTACGTCCCTCGTGTCTCGAGGCCGGAACCGTGTTGCAGCCCTGCTCGGCGGAGGCGCCCTTCTCCTGGGGATGAGCCTCGCCGGCTCCAACCCGTCGTACGCCGAGCCCGACATCGACCAGGTGCAGAAGCGTGTCGACACGCTCTACCACGAGGCCGAGCAGGCGCAGGAGCGCTACCAGGACGTCCAGCTGCGGCTCAAGGACCTGCGCCGCGATCTGCGCGGCCTGCGGGCCGACGAGCGTCGTCAGGCCGACCGGCTCGGCTCGGTGCGCACCCAGGTCGAGGGATCGATCGTGCGCGCCTACCAGGGCCAGGACCTCTCCACGGTGGGCCAGGTTGTCCTCTCCGACGACCCGTCCGCGTTCCTCAGCCAGCTGTCCACCGCCTCGGAGTACAACGTCCTCCAGAGCGGGATCTACTCCGACTACGCCACCGAGCTCAAGGCCCTGAACATCCGGCAGGAGGCGACCCGGACCCGCACCGCCGAGATCGCCGCCGCCGAGCGCGAGGCCGCCGACGCGAAGGCGTCGGTCGACAAGAAGCTCGCGGAGGCCAAGGCGCTGCTCTCCGACCTGAAGGAGAAGGAGCGGCAGGCGATCGCCTCCCGCGGCGCCGGCGTCACCCGGATCCCCAGCAACATCCCCGCCTCCGGGCGGGGCTCCGCCGCCGTGCGGTTCGCGCTGGCCCAGGTCGGCGACGCCTACGTCTACGGCGCGGCCGGTCCCAACGCCTGGGACTGCTCGGGGCTCACCATGGTGGCGTGGGGCCAGGCCGGTGTCGGCCTCCCGCACTCCTCCAGCGCCCAGTTCGGCTCCGGCCCGCACATCCCGGCCAGCGCGCTGCGCCCCGGTGACCTGGTCTTCTACTACAGCCCGATCAGCCACGTGGGGATCTACATCGGCAACGGCATGATCGTGCACGCCGCCCACCCGGGCGCGGGTGTGCGGGTCGCCGGCCTCTACTCCATGCCGTTCGCCGGCGCCGTCCGACCGGGCTGATCAGCACCTCGCCGACCCTCGTCGCCGCCCTGCTGGCGGTGGCCCTGACGTCCGCCGGCTGCTCGACGCCTGGAGCACCCACCCCGGGACCCGGCGCGACCGCCTCGGCGGCGGACCAGGGGGTCTCGACCTCAGCCGCGCTGGAGACCACGGCCCGCGTGCAGGAGGCGGTGCGGGCCGGTGACCCGACCGCGGCCGCGCGGCTCGCCGGCAGCGCCTCCGCGGCCCGGCGGCTTCGACTGATGGCGGCCAACCGCTCCGAGCTCGATCTCCGCGACGTCGTGATCCGCTACCGCTCCGCCGGTGCGGGTGCGGGGGACTGGGAGGTCACCTGGCGGACGGGGCGGCTCCCGGGCACCGCGAGGGTCTCCGTCCCGGTCACGTTCGCCGCCGACGGTGGCAGGGTGCTGGTGGCTCGGCTCGATGACCCCCCGACATCGGCGTGGTGGCTCCACGAGCGGCTGGACAGCACCCGGGGTCCCGGTTGGCAGCTGGTGGCGGCGAGCGGGAGTGGTCGACGCACCGCACGGGCGGTCGGCGACGCCCTGGACCGCTCCCACGCGGCGGTGGGCGACGTCCTCGGGGAGGCGCCCGGGGTGCTCGTGGAGCTGCCGCCCGACGAGCCGACGTACGCCGCCCTGCTGGCGGCGCGCGGCGACGAGTACGCCCGCCTCGCGGCGGTGACCACCACGGTGGACGGGTCCGCGCGTCCCGGAGCCGGGCTGCGCATCGTGGTCAACCCCGCCCAGGTGCCCCAGATGGATCGCGACGGGCTCGCCGTGGTGCTGGCGCACGAGATGGTGCACGTCGCCGTGGACGACGTGCTGGCCCCGGAGCCGCTGTGGCTGAGCGAGGGGTTCGCCGACTACGTCGCTCTGCGCGGGTTGGGGCTGACCGGGCGCACCACGTCACTCGCGGCGCAGGTACGCCGCCACGGCGTTCCCGAGGGCCTGCCCGGCCGGCGGGCCTTCCAGGGCCGTGGCGACGCGCTGGAGGCGACCTATGAGTCGGCGTGGCTGGCCGCGGCCGTGCTGGCCGCCAGGCTCGGTCCGCGCGGCCTGGTCGAGCTGCGCTCGGGCGTCCACGGCCGTGGGCAGGTCGCCGAGGCGATCGCCCGTGCGGGCTGGTCCCGACGCGCGTTCATGGAGCGTTGGCGCCACCGGCTGGGGCGGCTGGCGGCCACGGCCCCGGTCGGGTCCTGACACGCCGAGGGCCGGGGCCCGACACCATGGGGAAGTGTCGAGCGCCCGGCCCTGGTGGCTGTGGCGAGCAGCGGGTCAGCAGTTGGCCGCGCCGCGCTGGTTGGCGATGCTGTCGCAGGTGTCCTGGAACAGCGCGTTGACCTGGGCACCGAAGACGAACACGGTGAGCACGATGATCCCGGCGATGCCGGCCACGAGGAGGCCGTACTCGACGGCGGAGGCGCCGCGGTCGTCCTTCTTGGCGAGTCGCGCCGTGAGCATGAGGCGCAGGTAGTCCAGCATGGTCCTTCTCCTTGAACGTCTCGGGTCGTGGGTCGAGGATCATGGGCTGTCCCTCGTGATGACTCCATCCTCCGCGATCACGACCCCCGATGCGCCCGGAAAACGGTTCGATCGGCATGGCCCGATGTGACTAGACGCACTCGACGGCCGATGCTTGCGTGCTCGGCCGGTCGGCGGCCGGTCGGAAATGGCCAGTGGCCGTGAACCTCTGCGAGGTTCACGGCCACGAGGCGGTGTGGGTGTGGCGTGGTGCCGCACCCGGTCAGGTCACGGGCAGCCGGTACCGGAGCCGGAGTTGGTGCTGACGGTGTTGCAGGTGTCCTGGAAGACGGCCTTGATCTGGGTGCCGAAGGCGAAGACGACCAGGACGATGATCGCGGCGATGCCGGCGACCAGGAGGCCGTACTCGACGGCGGAGGCGCCGCGCTCGTCCATCTTGGCGAGGCGGGCGTTCAGCATGATGCGCAGGTAGTCCAGCATGGGGATTTCTCCTTGTGATCCTTGGTGGGTGGTGTCGAGGATCGCTCTTGGGTCTGCGCCTCGCTCTGATCAGAATCCTCACCCACGCAGGGGTGTTCTGTGTGCGGAATTTCGGAGGATTCCGGGTAGTCATTTCGGGCCATTCGGAATGGCCCGGGAGTTTCGGGTCGGTCGCTGCGGTTGAGGGTCAGCTGGGTCCGGAAATGGCCAGGGTCCGGAAATGGCCAGTGGCCGCGAACCATGGGGAAGTTCGCGGCCACGAGGCGGTGTGGGTGTGGCGTGGTGCCGCACCCGGTCAGGTCACGGGCAGCCGGTACCGGAGCCGGAGGCGGCGACGTTGTTGCAGGTGTCCTGGAAGACGGCCTTGATCTGGGTGCCGAAGGCGAAGACGACCAGGACGATGATCGCGGCGATGCCGGCGACCAGGAGGCCGTACTCGACGGCGGAGGCGCCGCGCTCGTCCATCTTGGCGAGGCGGGCGTTCAGCATGATGCGCAGGTAGTCCAGCATGATGTTCCTTCTCCTTGTGAGTCACGTTGTCGGTGCGGTGCCGAGGAACGCTGGGTTCTGCGCCTCGTTGCTGAGAAGTCTTCCTCAGCAGGGCGTCGTACGCGGCCCGCGAACGGTCAGGCCTGCGTAGTCACTTCGGGCCACCCCCGATGATCATCGATGCCGGCGGGGACCTTGCTGAGAAATGGCCAGTGGCCGCGAACCATGGGGAAGTTCGCGGCCACGAGGCGGTGTGGGTGTGGCGTGGTGCCGCACCCGGTCAGGTCACGGGCAGCCGGTACCGGAGCCGGAGTTGGTGCTGACGGTGTTGCAGGTGTCCTGGAAGACGGCCTTGATCTGGGTGCCGAAGGCGAAGACGACCAGGACGATGATCGCGGCGATGCCGGCGACCAGGAGGCCGTACTCGACGGCGGAGGCGCCGCGCTCGTCCATCTTGGCGAGGCGGGCGTTCAGCATGATGCGCAGGTAGTCCAGCATGGGGATTTCTCCTTGTGATCCTTGGTGGGTGGTGTCGAGGATCGCTCTTGGGTCTGCGCCTCGCTCTGATCAGAATCCTCACCCACACAGGGGTGTTCTGTGTGCGGAATTTCGGAGGATTCCGGGTAGTCATTTCGAGCTATTCGGAATGGTCCATGGAGTTTCGGTGCGTCGCCGCCGGCATCGAGCTCTCCGGAAATGGCCAGTGGCCGCGAACCATGGGGAAGTTCGCGGCCACGAGGCGGTGTGGGTGTGGCGTGGTGCCGTACCCGGTCAGGTCACGGGCAGCCGGTACCGGAGCCGGAGTTGGTGCTGACGGTGTTGCAGGTGTCCTGGAAGACGGCCTTGATCTGGGTGCCGAAGGCGAAGACGACCAGGACGATGATCGCGGCGATGCCGGCGACCAGGAGGCCGTACTCGACGGCGGAGGCGCCGCGCTCGTTCATCTTGGCGAGGCGGGCGTTCAGCATGATGCGCAGGTAGTCCAGCATGATGTTCCTTCTCCTTGTGAGTCATGTTGTCGGTGTGGTGCCGAGGAACGCTGGGTTCTGCGCCTCGTTGCTGAGAAGTCTTCCTCAGCAGGGCGTCGTACGCGGCCCGCGAACGGTCAGACCTGCGTAGTCCCTTCGGGCCAGGTCTCCCGTCGAGGTGACCCAGCTGCCGACCGGTCAGGCCTGCCGCACGCTCGTGAGGAGACCGATCCGCATCGCGGTGACCAGGGCCTGGGCGCGGTTGTTGGCGCCGAGCTTCTGGTAGATCCGCCCGATGTGCGACTTCACCGTCGACTCGCTCATGTAGAGCTCCTGGCCGATGGCGCCGGACCCGAGTCCGTCGGCGAGCAGCAGCAGCACCTCGTGCTCCCTGTCGGACAGCCGGGTGGACTCGGCGGCGCCGCGGCGCATCATCGCCGCCGCGAGTCCGCTGGAGAGGAAGGTCTTCGGCGAGGCCGCGGCGTGGATCGTCGCGCGCACCACCTCGGTGGCCGGCGCGTCCTTGCCGACGAAGCCGGAGGCCCCGGCCTCCATGGCCGCGAAGATCTGGTCGTCGCCCGAGTGCATGGTGAGCACCACCAGGCCGATGTCGGGGTGGTCCTTGCGCAGACGCCGGACGATGTCCAGGCCGGTGCCGTCGGGCAGCTGGAGATCGGTGACCACGGCGTCGGGCCGGGTCTCCTCGCACACCTCGAGCGCCGCGGCGACCGAACCGGCGGTGCCGACGACCTCGGTCTGCGGCTCCAGGGTGAACGACGCCGCCAGGCCCTGCCTGATCAGGTCGTGGTCGTCGACGAGGACGACGCGAACGGGGGATTCACTCATGGCAGCACACTCTCTCTGTCGTGGTCCGAGACGGCGGCGCCGCGCGCGGCATCGCCGGAGATCCGGAGGGAGACGAGGGCGCCGCCGTCCGGGTGGTTCCCGATGTCGAGCGTCGCGCCGACCAGGCGCGCTCGCTCCTGCATGATCTCCAGGCCGTGGGAGTCGACCCGCTTCTGCTGCAGGCCGCGCCCGTTGTCGCGGACCGTGATCGAGACCTCGGGCGGGCTCACCTCGCACGCCACGTCGATCCGGCTGGCCTGGGCGTGGCGGACGGCGTTGTTGAGCGCCTCCTGGGTGATCCGCATCAGCTCGGCCTCCACCTCCGGGCGCAGCCGGACGGTGCCCTCGTCGACGGTGACCGAGATCGGCACCCCGGAGAGGGCGCTCAGGTGGCGGGCCACCCCGCCGATGGCGGCGCCGAGGCTGTCGCTGCCGTCCACCGCGGACCGCAGGGTCAGCACCGACCGGCGTACCTCCGCGACCACGGAGGTGATGCTCTCGCGCAGCAGCAGCAGCTGCGTGCCCTGCTCCGGGGACTCCGCAGCGGCGATCAGGCCATCGACGAAGTAGCCCATCGAGGCGATCTCCTGCGCCATGCCGTCATGCATCTCACGGGCCAGGCGGCGGCGCTCCTCGGAGGTGGCCGCGTCGCGCAGCTGGCCGAACAGCAGCGAGGCCTCGAGGCGTACGGCGTCCGCGGACAGCGAGCGCGAGAGGGCGCCGAGGCGGGTGCTCAGGCCGACCTGGTCGGGGGAGAGTCGCTCGGACAGGCTGCCCGCGACCACCGCCACGATGGCGCCGCCCGCGGTGAGCGGGAAGGCGAAGTCCTGACCGCGGGTCAGCGGCCGGCCGGTGGCGAGCACCCGTTCCGCGAGCCGAGCGGACTGCTCGGGGTCGGCGGTGGGGGACTCGCCCTCCGGCGTCTCCGTCGAGACTCTCGAGCGGGTGAGCGGTGTCAGCCCGTCGTGCTGGGGGACGTGGACGGCGAGGTCACAGGCCGGAAGCTCGTCGCGGACGGCGATCAGCAGGCTGTCGGCCTGGGACACCGGGTCGAGGCCGGAGGAGAGGTCGCCGGAGAGGTCGAGCAGCTCGCGCAGCAGCTGCCGCGCCTCGCGATAGCCGGCCACCGAGTCCGGCTCGCGTCGCAGGAAGGTGTGCAGGAAGCCCGCGACCAGACCGAAGCCCAGGCCGCACACCGTCCAGGTGAAGATCGCCACACCGAAGCCGCCCTCGATGCCGCCGCCGACGAGGGTCGCCGTGGCGACGACCCCGATCAGCTGAGCGGTCATCGCCTCGGCCACCCCGCGGTTCCCGTGCCGCAGTCCGGAGAGGAACGGCGGCAGCGCCAGCGCGGCCAGCAGGCCGGGGGAGGTCTCCGCGGGGAGCGCGACGACGACGCCGACGGCGGTCGCCTCCAGCAGGTCGGACGAGGCGGTGAGCTGCCAGCGCTGCTGGGCCGCGATCGCGCCCACGCCGAGCACCACCGCCAGCGCGACCAGCGCCGGGAACGACGCCGTGTCGCGTGCCCACAGCGCCGGCCCGACGAGGGCCAGCAGCACGAAGACGCGCGCCGCGACGGCGAGGCGGCCGAACGCGCGTGAGGTCGCGGAGCCCATCACTTCGCGGCGAAGTTGTCCATGATGCTGATCGCGGCCGGACCCATCACGGCCAGGAAGAGGCAGGGCAGGATGCAGAAGATCAGCGGGATGGTGATCTTGACCGGCACCTGCTGCGCCTTCTCCTCGGCGCGCTGGCGGCGCTTCACCCGCATCTCCGCCGACTGCACGCGCAGCACGGAGCCGATCGGGATACCGAACGAGTCGGCCTGCACCAGAGCGCTGACGAAGCTCTTGAGGTCGGCGAGATTGGTGCGCTCCGACAGGGCTCGCAGCGCCTCCGTCCGGCCCTGGCCGATCTGCATCTCGCGCAGCACGCGGGCGAACTCCTCGGCCAGCGGGCCGGTCGTGTTGCGCGACACCTGCTGCAGGGCGGCGTCGAAGCCGAGGCCCGACTCCACGCTGATGGTCAGCAGGTCGATCGCATCCGCCAGGCTGCGCTGGATCTTCTCCGAGCGGTCGTAGGACTGCTGGTAGAGGTAGAGGTTCGGGCCGAAGAAGCCGGCCAGCAGGCCGCCCACCACGATCAGGATCTGGATCGTGAAGCCGGGTGAGATCACGGCCGCGAAGAGCAGCCCGACGATGAAGCCGCCGATGGCGGCGACCACCTTGGCCGAGACGACCCGGTCGACGGTCCACCCCGGAGGGTTGCCCGCGAGCTCGAGCCGGCGACGGATCCGCTCGCCGGTGTCGGCACCGCTGAGCCGTCGCCCGAGGCCGAGGAAGCGCTTGAGCAGGGGGTCCATCACCCGGTCGGCGAAGGACTGGTCCAGGTCGCTGGCGAGCTCGCTGGGAGCCATCGACATCGCCTCGAGGACGGCCAGGGACTTGTTGATGCCGCTGGTCTCGGCCTCGCTGCGGGTCGCCATCGAGAGCAGCATCAGCGCGGTGCCGACCAGGATGAGGCCGAGTACGAACAGGATCACCATGGCTCAGACCTCCACCTTGACCATCTTGCTCATCCAGAAGACGCCGACCGACAGCAGCAGCGCGCCGCCACCGAGCATCACCCAACCGCGGGGGTCGGTGAACATCGGCATGACGTAGTCGCCGTTGGTGAGCAGCAGGTACAGCAGGAACGTCGGCGGCAGACCACCGAGCACCACGGCCGACAGCTTGCCCTCGGCCGCGAGCGCGGCGACCTGGCGGCGCATGTACTCCCGCTCGCGGATCGTGCCGGCCACCGTGTTGAGCAGCTCGGCGAGGTTGCCGCCGACCTGACGCTGGATCTTGATGGCCATGACCACCCAGGCGAAGTCCTTGCTGTCGAACCGCTCGGTGATGCCCTCCAGGGCGTCCTCGAGCGTCACGCCGAGGCGGGTCTCGACCAGCACGCGCTTGAACTCGCCCGCGATCGGCTCGGTGCCCTCGTTGACGATGGTGTCGACCGACTGCGCCAGCGACAGGCCGGCCTGCAGCGAACCGGCCATCAGCTGCAGCGTGTCGGGCAGCGAGGAGTTGAACGCCTTGAGTCGACGCGACCGCTTGAAGCCGAGCCACACCCAGGGCAGGACGACGCCCAGCACCGTGAAGATGATCGACACGATGATGTTGCCGCGACCGAGCAGCATGCCGACCGCACCGGAGATCACGGCGATCGCCGCGTGGGCGAGCAGCCACTCCGCAGGCTTCAGGTTGCTGCCGGCGTGCTCGAGGCGTGCGGCGATCCGCGCCTCCAGGCTCTGGTTGTGGTGCAGCATCGCCGCCGCGGCCTCCTTGGCCTGGGCGAGGCTGATGTCACGCTCGGACGCCACCGGGTTGGGGTTCGGGATGCCCGCCGTCATCGCGGTGTACTGCGCGACCCGCTCGTCCGGGGTGAAGTCGGACTTCGGCTTCCCGGGGAGCAGGTTGATGAACAGCACCACGAGGCTCAGGCCCAGCAGCGCCGTGCCGGCGTACATGGCCCAGGCCGGCAGGGCGAACCCGCTCACCGGCACGTACTGCGGCGCCGCGGTCTCGGCAGTCTCGGGAGCGCCCTTGCTGAGCGGGGCGTAGGCCTTGGCCGTCAGCGTCTGACCACCCGCGGGGAGGGTCACCTCGATGTTGCCCTCGGTGGCGGTCAGGCCCTCGGGCAGCGTGGCGACCACGACCACCTGACGCGCCAGCACGTCGGCCTCGCTGGCGAAGGCCTCCTGCAGCGCCTCCGGGTCGGAGTTGATGACGCTGCCGTTGCCGGCGCTGGCCATCGCCTCGAGCGGTGCGAGCTTCTTGGCCTTCTGCTCCAGGGCGACCACGTCCACGTCGACCTCGCTGTCGCCGATGGCCTTGGTGGCCTGGTCGAGCGGGGTCTTGCTGGTGTCGGCGCCGTCGGAGAGGACCAGCAGGCTGCGCTGGCCGTCCTTGCCGGCCTGCTTGGTGGCCGCGATGACGCCGTCGTAGAGGCTGGTCTTCTTGCTCAGCTCCAGCTTGTCGAGCACGGCGACGGCCTGGGCCCGGTCCAGCGTGGGAGCCAGGGGCTGCTCGACCTCGCTCGCGAACGTGGTGATGCCGACGTAGACGTTGTCGGGGACGGTCGCGAGGAAGGTGCGTGCGGCCTCCTGGGCGGCGGCGAAGCGGTCGCCCTTCATGGAGTTGCTGGTGTCGATCACCAGGATCGCGGTGCGCTTGATCGCCTGGTCGCTGTCCGCGGACCGCGCCGTGGCCTCGGCGTCCTTGCCGGCCAGCGTGACCGTGACGCCGCCCAGGTCGACGTCGGCGCCCTCGGGCACCGACACCAGGATCTTGACCCCGTCCTTGGTGGGCTTGACGTGCGCGATGCTCGCGCCGTCGGCGGCCACCGCCGGCCCGCCCACCAGGGCGAGGGTCCCGGCCACCCAGGCGGCCAGGACGTAGGAGAGAAGGCGCTTGGGCATCAGGCGCGTCCCATCGCGAAGAGCATCGGGTCGACGTGGACGTTGGCGTGCGCCATCTTGTCCAGGAACTTGGGGCGCAGACCGGTGGGCTTCAGCGTGCCCATGTAGCGACCCTCGGCGTCGAAGCCCGCGGCGTGGTCGTAGAGGAAGATGTCCTGGAGGGTGATCACGTCGCCCTCCATCCGCTCCACCTCGGTGATGTGGGTGATGTGGCGGGTGCCGTCCTTGAACCGGGTCTGGTGCACGATCATGTCGACCGCGGAGGCGGTCTGCTCGCGGATGGCGCGGATCGGCAGGTCCATGCCGGCCATCAGCACCATCGTCTCCAGGCGGGACAGGGTGTCGCGGGGGCCGTTGGAGTGGAGGGTACAGATCGAGCCGTCGTGACCGGTGTTCATCGCCTGGAGCATGTCCAGGGCGGAGGCGTCACGAACCTCACCGACGATGACCCGGTCGGGACGCATACGCAGGGAGTTCTTGACCAGGTCACGGATGGTGATGGCGCCCTTGCCCTCGATGTTGGCCGGGCGCGACTCGAGCCGGACCAGGTGCTCCTGGTGCAGCTGGAGCTCCGCGGCGTCCTCGATCGTCACGATCCGCTCGTCGGCGGGGATGAACGACGACAGCACGTTGAGCGTCGTCGTCTTGCCGGCGCCGGTGCTGCCGGACACGATGATGTTGAGCCGGCCACGCACGCAGGCGTCGAGGAACTCGGCGGACTGCGGGGTGAGCGAGCCGAACCGGATCAGGTCGTGGACCGTGAGCGGGTCGGCCGAGAACTTCCGGATCGTCAGCGAGGAGCCGTCGATCGCCAGCGGCGGGATCACCGCGTTGACACGGCTGCCGTCGGGCAGGCGGGCGTCCACCATCGGGCTCGACTCGTCGACGCGTCGGCCGACGCGCGAGACGATCTTGTCGATGATCCGGCGCAGGTGCGCCTCGTCGGCGAACACGGCGTCGGCGGCGACCAGCTTGCCCTTGCGCTCCAGCCAGATGTTCGTGTGGCCGTTGACCATGACCTCGGAGACGTCCGGGTCGAGCAGGTAGGGCTGGATCGGTCCGTAGCCCAGGATGTCGTCGCTGATCTCCTGGGTGATCCGGGTGCGGTCACTCGCGCTCAGCGGGCGGTCCTGGTGGGCCAGCACGTCGAGCAGGGCGGCCCGAACGCGCGACTCCAGCTCGTGCTGGTCCATGTTGGCGTCGTAGAGCTGCGGGCCGAGCTCCTTGAGCAGCTGGCCGTGCACGCTGGCCTTGAGCTCCTCGATGCGGTCGGCCTGGCTGCCGAGCTTCTTCAGGCTCTTGGCGGGTGCCTGGGCCGGCTGCGGCTTGGGCGGGGTGCTGAAGCCGGGCGACTTGTGCTCACCCGCGTCGGGCGCACCCGCGGCCGGACCAGCCGCGCCCTGCGCGGGGTCGGTCGTGGGGGCGCCGACCGGGGAGGAGGTCGGCGACGCGGTCGGGGCACCGGGGGCCTGGGTGGCGGCCGCGGCCGCCAGGCGGTCTCGTAGAGAGCTCATCTGCGCTTCCTGCGTCGTCGGTTGTTGCTGTCATCGGACATGTCGTCGGAGTCCGCCGCGTCGCCACCCGAGAGCGTCGAGGCGAGTGCTCGAACGGCCCGGCTGGAGGCGTGGTCGGGTGCCGACAGGACGATCGGACGGCCGGCGTTGGTGGCGGCCGCGATGTCGATCGACGTGGAGATCTGGTTGGTGACGGGCATCCCGAGGATGGCCTCCACCTTCTCGGCCCCGATGCCGACGGCGTCGTCGGCGCGGTTGAGCAGGAGGTGGCGGTGGTCCTGCGCGATGTTGAGCATGTCGAGCGTCTCGAGCGCCACCTTGACGTTCTTGAGCGTCGGCACGTCCAGCGTGGCCACCATCACCAGGTCGTCGGTCTCGTCGAGCGCCGTCAGCGTCTGCTCGTCGAAGGCCGGCGCGGTGTCCACGATCACGTAGTCGTACTTCTCCTTGAGCACCCGGATCATCCGCGACACCAGCGAGGGGGTGACCCGGTCGTGGGCGTCGGGGAGGCTGGGCGCGGCCAGCACCATCAGGCCGGACTCGTGCCGGGTCAGCAGGCCGTCGATGGCCTCGTAGTCCAGGCTGTCCTCGCTGCCGATCGCGTGCTCGATCGAGTGCGACGGGAACAGCTGCATGGTGATCGCCACGTCGCCGAACGCGAGGTCGAGGTCGATCAGGCACACCTGGCGCGCACCCCGGTCCGAGAGCGTCAGCGCGAGGTTGACCGCCATCGTCGTCTTGCCGACCCCGCCCTTGGGCGAGAACACCGAGACCACTCGGCCCATGTGGGCGACGCCACCGGGACCGCGCAGTGCGGTGAACAGTTGGTGGGCCCGGCCGGCGGCGGCACCGAGAGCGTCCGCGTCGTTGTCCGCGACGACGTCGCGGGCGCCGGCGTGCATCGCCCGGGTGAGGACGTCGGTGTCCACGAGGCTGCGGACCAGCACGACGCTCACGGTCGGCCGGCTGAACCGCAGGTCCTCGCAGACGCTCAACGCCTCATCCAGGGGCACGCTCGGCCCGAGCACCACGAGGTACTCCTCGGGTCGGTTGTCGAGCCACGGACCGAGGCGGTCCACACTCTCGACCCCATGGGCACCGGCAGGCAGCGCGGTGACCAGCTTGGCTACGACGCTGCTGTCGGTGTCGATGACGACTGGCATTGCGGTCTCCCTCCCCGCAGGGGGATTGCAGGCTTACTTGACGTAGATGTTGTCGGGACCGACGCCGCGGGTGTACTCGACCTTGCTCTTGTCGGTGAGCAGGGCGAAGGCGACCTCGCCGTGGTCGACGACCTCGTCCTCGGCGTACAGCACGCGCTCGGCGTCCTGCTGGTTGACCGCGATCGTGAGCAGCGTCTGAGGCACCTCGGAGGTGGTCTGCTGGCCGCTCTCGTCGACCGACTTCCGCGTGGTCGTGGTCGAGGTCGAGCCGACGCCGAGCACCAGGACGCGCTTGAGCAGCACCCGCACGCGGTCCGGCACGCCCGGCTGGGCGGCCCCGGGCGTCGCGGCGCCGGAGTCGGGGCTGGTCGGCAGGTAGTAGATGGCGACCTCGGAGCCCGGGTTGACGAACCCGGCGACCCGGTAGGGGTCGGACAGCTCCACGGAGATCGCGACCATCCCGTCCGGGATCGCGAGCGTCTCGCCCTCGGGCTGGCCGCCGAACTTGGCGGGCACGATCTGCTCACCGGCGTAGATGTCGGTGACGGCGACCTCGCCCTTGAGGGCGTCGACGGACTGCATGGCGCCGTCGAGCACCTGGTTCTTCGGGACCGCCTGCGAGGCGATCTTGCCGGCCGAGGTGGCGGCCTCGATGGACTCACCCGCCTCGATGGTCTGGGTGGCCCGCAGCACCTCGACGGTGTCGAACTGCTCCTGAGCCCGGTTGTCTGCGCTGCGCACGTACACCACGACCAGCGCGGTGCCCACCAGGGCGACCAGCGTGGCGAGGAGCAGCAGGACTGAGCGTCGGTTCATGGTGCGGGGGCACCTTTCGGTCACGAGGGACGATGGCGTGCCACCATCCAGGGGTTCGGATGAAGGTTCGAAGTGACCTGCCAGGCCGGGTCCGAGCGGTCTTGGCGGGCTCTCGGCGTGGAATCTAATTGTCTAGTCAGCGGCCTGTCCCAAAAACGGAAAAACCTGTATGGCCGCCCTGCCGGGCGTGCATGATGCCCCGTCGCACCTGCCCTCGTGGCCAGGTCAACGGCAGCTGCGACGGCCCTGGGAGCGGACCGCGAGCAGGCTGTGTCGACGCCCCGGTCAGGGCAGGTAGAGGTCCGCGATCTCCTCGCGCAGCTCGCGCAACACCACGCTGCGGCGCAGCTTGAGGCTCGGCGTGAGATGCCCGGCCTCCTCGGTCCACTCGACCGGCAGCACCTTGAACGCGCGGATCGACTCGGCCTTCGACACCGCGAGGTTGGCATCGTCGACGGCGCTCGCGATCTCGGCCTCGAGCTCCGGGTCGCCGGCCAGCACCGCCAGGTCGGTGGTCTTGCCGCGGGCCTCGGCCCACGGTCCGACGGCGTCGGGGTCGAGGGTGACGAGCGCGCCGATGAACGGGCGCCCGTCGCCCACGACCAGGCACTGAGCCACCAGCGGGTGCGCCCGCAGGCGGTCCTCGAGCACGGCCGGGGCGACGTTCTTGCCGCCCGCGGTCACGATGATCTCCTTCTTGCGGCCGGTGATGCGCACATAGCCCTCGCCGTCGAGCTCCCCGACGTCGCCGGTGCGGAACCAGCCGTCGTCGGTGAACGCCTCGGCGGTCGCGTCGTCGTTGTGCCAGTAGCCGGAGAAGACCTGCGGTCCGCGCACGAGGAGCTCCCCGTCGTCGGCGACCCGGACGGCGGCGCCGGGCAGCGGTTGCCCGACGGAGCCGACCCGGACCGCGTCGGCGCGGTTGGCGGTCAGTGCCGCGGTGGTCTCGGTGAGGCCGTAGCCCTCGAGCACCGTCACGCCGATCCCCCGGTAGAAGTGGCCGAGCCGCTCGCCGAGGGGGGCGCCGCCGGAGACGGCGTAGCGGCAGGCGCCGCCGAGAGCCTCGCGCAGGCGGCGATAGACGAGCCGGTCGAACGCGGCGTGCTGGGCGCGCACGTGCAGGGGAGCCCGGCGCTGGTCCAGACCACGTGACCAGGCCATGGCGGTGTCGGCCGCCCGGGTGAAGATCGCCCCGCGGCCGTCGGCGGTGGCTCGCTGGGAGGCGGTGTTGAAGATCTTCTCGAACACCCGCGGCACGGCCAGCACGAAGGTCGGTCGGAACGACTGCAGCTCGGTGGCCAGGTTGGCGATGTCGGAGGTGTGCCCGAGCCGGGTTCCGGTGATGACGCAGCCGACCTGGATGACGCGGGCGAAGACGTGCGCCAACGGCAGGAACAGCAGCGTCGACGCGCCCTCCTCGAACAGCTGGGGCAGCTCCTCGGCGGCCGCCTCGACCTCGGCGAGGAAGTTGCCGTGGGACAGCATGCAGCCCTTGGGACGTCCCGTCGTCCCGGAGGTGTAGATCAGGGTGGCGAGGTCGTCGGCCGAGCGGCTGGTACGCCGGGACTCGAGCTCGGCGTCGGTGAGCTCGGCGCCGAGGCGGGTGAGCACCTCCACCGCGTTGTCGTCGATCGACCACACGTGCCGGAGGTCAGGGAGGTCGGCCCGCAGCGGCGCCACCCGTGCGACGTGGCTGCCGGTCTCCGTGACGACACCCACGGCCCCGGAGTCCTCGAGGATCCAGGCGACCTGCTCGGCCGAGCTGGTCTCGTAGACCGGCACGGTGACCGCCCCGGCGAACCAGATGGCGTAGTCGAGCACCGTCCACTCGTAGCGCGTGCGAGACAGCAGGACGACTCGGTCGCCAGGCTCGATCCCGGCCGCGACCAGTCCCTTCGCGACACCGGTCACCTGGCGCAGCAGGTCGGCGGCCGAGACGTCGGTCCACCCCTCGCTCGACCGGCGCGCGAGGAGCGCCCGCTCGGGAGATCGCTCCGCCCAGTCGACGAGGGCGTCGGTCAGGTTGCCGGCGACGGGTCGGGTCGTCGCCGGGGCGGCGTACTCGCGCACCGTGGCTCCTCGTCTCTGTCGCTGCCGGCGGTGGGCTCCGTGCTGGCGGTCGGGGCCCTCCGCGCAGGCTACCGCTGCCGGTCCCGGCCACCGGGTCCGGTACGCTCACTGGCGCCCGAGAGCGACGAGGGGAGCAGGATGGCCGAGCAGACGACGTCCTCGATCGTCATCGAGGCCGAGCCGGCCGCCGTCATGGAGGTGATCGGCGACTTCCCCTCCTACCCCGAGTGGGCGAAGGGGGTCAGCCGCGCCGAGGTGGTCGTCGACGGCGACGACGGTTGGGCGGAGCAGGTCTTCTTCGCCCTCGACGTGGCGCCGATCCGCGACGAGTACACCTTGGCCTACGAGTGGGACGGCTACGACGGGGTGACCTGGCAGCTGGTCGAGGGCAAGGTGCTGACGCACATGGACGGCGCCTATCTCCTGGCCGACCTCGGCGACGGGCGCACGGAGGTGACCTACCGGCTGGCGCTCGACCTCTCCATCCCGCTGATCGGCATGATCAAGCGCAAGGGCGAGAAGATGATCATCGACGCGGCGCTCAAGGGGCTCAAGCAGCGCGTCGAGTCCTCATGACCCGTCGACACCGGGGTCGGGCGGCGTGAGCCGGGGCGACCCGCGCATCCTCCTGTTCACCGGCAAGGGCGGCGTCGGCAAGTCGACCATCGCCGCCGGCACCGCCTGCCTCGCGGCCCGCCGGGGCCTGCGGACCCTGGTGCTCTCGACCGACGCGGCGCACTCGCTCGCCGACGCGTTCGGCGTCCACCGTCCGGGCCCCGACCCGACCCAGGTCGACGACCTGCTGCACCTGCAGCAGGTCGATGCGCAGCGGCGCTTCGAGGCCTCCTGGTCGGAGATCTCACGCTACCTGCGCAGCGTCCTGGACGCCGGAGGCGTGGACCCGGTCACGGCCGAGGAGCTGACCGTGCTGCCCGGTGCCGAGGAGGTGCTGGCGCTCCTCGAGCTCCGGCTGCAGGTGCGCACCGGCGACTGGGACGCCGTGGTGGTCGACTGCGCGCCGACCGCGGAGACGCTCCGGCTGCTCGCGCTGCCGGAGGCCCTGGGGTGGTACATGCACCGGGTCTTCCCGGTCGAACGGCGGGTGGTCCGCGCGCTCGGCCCGGTGCTGAGCCGCGCGGCCGGCGTACCGATGCCCGAGGACAACGTGTTCGGCGCGGTGCAGCGGCTGCACGGTGAGCTCGACGAGGTCCGCTCGCTGCTGGCGGGACCGCGGGCGTCGGTGCGGCTGGTGCTGACTCCCGAGAACGTCGTGCTGGCCGAGGCCCGCCGCTCGCTCACGACGCTGTCGCTCTACGGCTACCGGGTCGATGGCGCGGTGGTCAACCGGGTCTTCCCGGAGGCGGGCGCCGACGAGTGGCGTGCGCGCTGGGTGGCCGCGCAGGCGGAGGTGATGGGCCGGGTGCGGGAGTCCTTCGTCGGCCTGCCGCTGTGGCGGGCCTGCTACCGCGACGACGAGCCCGTGGGCACCGCGGCGCTGGCCGCCCTCGCCGAGGAGCTGTACGCCGGTCACGACGCGCTGGCCGATCCGTCGGGGGCCGAGCCGCTGCGGTTCACCCGCGACGGCGCGGCCACGACGCTGCGCCTGGCCCTGCCGCTGGTCGAGCGCTCCGACGTGGACCTGACCCGGCACGGCGACGAGCTGGCCGTCACCGTGGCGGCGTACCGTCGGCTGCTGACGTTGCCTCCCGCCCTCGCACGCCATAGCGTCACGGGTGCTCGCGTCGTCGACGGCGAGCTCCAGGTGCGATTCGAGGAGACGACCGCGTGACCGACCAGTCCAGCGGCGCGGCCGACGACCGTGAGGTCGGCTCGCTCGCCGAGGAGGCGGCCAAGCTGCTCGGCGTGCTGTCCGGCTGGGCCGGCGAGCACGCGCCGGCCCTCGACGACGTGGTGGAGCGGGCCGGAGTGGTCGGCCAGGACCTCCACGACCACCTCGCGACCGGCGACCCCGAGTGCACCTACTGCCCGATCTGCCAGGGCGTGCGTCTCCTGCGGGGGACCTCCCCGGAGGTGCGCGCCCATCTCGGCTCGGCCGGGGCCTCCCTGGCGCATGCGCTCACGGCGCTGCTGTCGGCGGCGCAGGCCGCGCAGGACGGCCCGGACCCCTCCGGGACCGGGGTCGAGCACATCCCCGTCGAGGACGACTGGCCGGAGGAACAGCCGTGACCCTGACCATCGGCATCGACGTGGGTGGCACCAAG
The DNA here is from genome assembly GCF_041393715.1 of Nocardioides sp. GTDB lineage: Bacteria > Actinomycetota > Actinomycetes > Propionibacteriales > Nocardioidaceae > Nocardioides. The sequence goes on from NZ_JAWKJQ010000003.1 coordinate 175,863, forward strand.
ATCGCGGGAGGCGTGGTCGACGAGGGGGGCGTCATCCTGGCCGAGGCGACCGTCGTCTCACCGGCCGATGACACGGACCGCATCGAGCAGACCATCGTCGCGCTGGTGCAGCAGCTGCGCGCCGGGCACGAGGTCGAGGCGGTGGGCGTGGGGATGGCCGGCTACATCGACTCGGGTCGGTCGGTGGTGATGTTCACGCCCAACCTGGCGCTGCGCGACGTGCCGCTGCGCGCCGACCTCGAGGCCGGCGTCGGGCTCCCGGTGGTCGTCGAGAACGACGCCAACGCGGCCGCCTGGGGAGAGTTCGCCTTCGGGGCCGGCGCCGACGTCGACGACCTGCTGTTGCTGACCATCGGCACCGGGGTCGGCGGCGGCATCGTCCTGGGTGGTGACCTGCTGCGCGGGGCGTTCGGGGTCGCCGCAGAGGTCGGACACCTGAGGATGGTCCCGGGCGGCCATCCGTGCGGCTGCGGCAACCGCGGCTGCTTCGAGCAGTACGCCAGTGGCAGCGCGCTGGTGCGCAACGCGCGGCAACGCGCCATCGGCGGGTCCCCCGAGTCCCGGCCCCTGGTCACCCGCGCGGGTGGCGACCCGACCGCCGTCACCGGCCCGATGGTCACCGAGCTGGCCGGTGCGGGGGACCCCTTCTGCGTCGATCTGCTCGCCGAGCTCGGCCGGTGGCTGGGGGAGGGCATCGCCGCTCTGGCCACGGTGCTCGACCCCGCCGTGACCGTGATCGGCGGTGGCGTGAGCCAGGCCGGCGACCTGCTGGTCGAACCGGCGCGGCAGGCGTTCCTCGGCGAGGTGATCGCGCCGGAGCACCGCCCGATCCAGGCGATCCGGCCGGCCCGGCTCGGCAACCGGGCCGGGATCATCGGGGCCGCCGACCTGGCACGCCGCTGAGCCCGATCGGCCCACAGCTCCCGGCGTACGCCGGCCCGAGACAACGCTGTGATCGGGGCTGCCGTTACACCACGCGCACCCCGGACTAGACCACCCTGGGGCATCTGTGAGCCGGGCGGGGTGCCGGCTCCTCGATTTGCCCGAAACGACGGGGGACGAGCAGGTGCGCTGCTTACGATCACCGCGATCGCCGGACCTCACCCCCCGAGGTCGGAGTCGGCGACAGACTCGGGAAAGGCCAGCGTGTGAATCGACGCAAGGGGACCCCCCAGACCCCCAGCCCCAGACATCGGGGCCTTCGACGGGCACGGCACTCGGAGGCCGGCGGCTCGGCGGTGGAGTTCGCCCTGCTCGTCGTGGTCTTCCTGACCCTGCTGTTCGGGATGATCCAGTACTCCCTCTACTTCTGGTCGACCCAGTCCGCGGCCAACGCCGCCCGTGATGCCGCTCGCCGCGCGGCCGTGGGCCAGTCCTGCACTGAGCTCCTCAGCCAGGCGCAGGCCAGCACCAAGCTCGTCGAGTCCGACTTCAAGGTGACCCGCCGCTACTACAAGCCCGAGGACACCTCCTTCAGCACGCCGGTGGCCGCCTACACCGGCGCCAACGCCCGCATCGTGGTGACCTACCACTCGGTCGACATGAACTTCCCGTTCGTCCCGATGATCAGCGACGCGAACGTGCGCGAGGTGTCGATCGCCCGGGTCGAGAACTTCAGCTCGACCGCCAACACGAACTGGAGCAACTGCGGATGAGCCGGGCGAGCTTCTGGGCCGCCCGGCGCCGCGACGAGCGGGGTGCCTACGCCGTCATGTTCGCGCTGCTGGCGACCGCGCTCTTCGGTCTGGCCGCGCTGGGTGTGGACCTCGGCAACCTCTACCAGCGCAAGGCGGAGACCCAGTCGCAGGCGGACCTGGCCGCGACCTCGGCGGCGGCGAAGCTGACCGTCTCGCAGGCCGCCGCGGTGCAGTCGGCCGCCGACTATCTCAACCACAACCTCAAGGCCGGCCAGGATGCGATCTCCGCGTCCCAGCTGACCGACGGCGACCTGGGCAACGGCGAGGTGACCTTCCCCTCGAAGTACGCCATGAAGGTGGTGACTCCCGGAGCCACGGTGAACTTCGGGCTGTCGGTTCCGCTCACCGGCAACTCCAGCACCGACGTGGCGTCCTCCGCCACCGTCGGCCTCGGCACCCCGGCCGCCGATCACCTGATCCCGTTCTACGCCGTGTTCGGCGAGGGCTGCGACTACGGCGCCCAGACGCTCAGCGACCCGGCCAACGGGCACGTCCAGAGCATCGTCCCGACCAACCTGCAGTCACCGGCGTCCAACTCCAGCCAGACCACCAACTCGGTGCTCGACCATGCCACGCCCTACCAGTTCGACGTCGGCGTGACCGGCACCGTGACCATCGAGGGAAGCGGCCTGTCCGGGGTGACCACGGTGGGCTTCTATCGCAAGACCTCCGAGAGCCCCAACATCTACGAGGTGCCGGCGACCAGCGCCTCGAGCTCCCAGGTGACGGCGACCCTGCCCGCAGGGGTGGCCGGTGCGGCCGGTGTGTGGTGGATCAGGGTCTACAAGAACACCGGCAACAAGGGCTGGACCGCGCTCGACAACGCGTTGCCGATCCGGATCGGCGACGGGCCGATCATGTGTCCGGGCACGTCGGACGCCGGCAACTACGGCATGCTCAAGCTGGCGCGCTCGACGCAGCCCTCCACCTGGGCCCCGGACAACATCGCCTCCGGCCTCGACCCACCGCTGTCGCTGACCGTCCAGACCAACACCGCGCAGATCCCCGAGTGCACCCCCGGGGCCGCGAACGTGGTCTACACCGCGACGACCGGCGGCGCGACCCGCTATCCGAACACCAACTGCGTCGACACCGACACCGGTCTCACCGCCCAGGTCGCGACGCAGGGTCTGGTCACCGGCACCGGCACCGGCAAGGTCGGCCGGCTGGAGCTGCACCCCACGACCACGGCGGTCGCGGGTCGTGAGTGCTCACCCGGTCACGTCACCCGGCAGCGACAGCTGCTCGGTCACTCGGTCAACGACGACACGCTGTCGTGCTTCATGGCGAACCCGGCCATGACGCTCGCGGACATCGCGTCGCCGACCTACAGCGGCGGCCCGGCCCTAGACCCGGAGATCTACAACTCGCCGCGGTTCTGCTACGTGCCGGTGATCTCCGTGGACCCGACGAGCGGCGGCAGCGGGCACTACTCCATCACCGACATCCGCCCCTGCTTCATCACCTCCGAGGCCAACGAGTCGTCGTACAACACGCAGCTGTTCACCGACGGCACGCCGAGCACCACCATGAACGGCACCGACATCCAGAGCAACCGCGTGGTGTCGATGCACGTCGTGTTCTTCAACAAGAACGCTCTCCCGGCCGACGGCGCCGCCGAGGCGGGTGTCATCCTCGACCCCAACGGGCCGCTCGTCCCGGTGCTCAGCGACTGACCTCACGCCGGCCCTAGGATCAGCCTCCATGAGGCAAGCGTCCAAACGACCGTCGCGGCTGAAGAAGCGCGGGCTCTACGTCGGCGTCGACGTCGGCGGCACCAAGGTGCTCGCCGGGGTGGTGACCAGCAGCGGTGAGGTGGTGGCGACCGCACGCCGGTCGACGCCGGGTCGCCTGGTCGACCCGACCATCGTGGAGGACGCGCTGGTCGCGGCCGTGCTCGACGTCGCCGACGGCACCCCGATCGCCGCGGTCGGCGTCGCCGCAGCGGGGTTCGTCGACCAGGCCGGTGAGCGGGTGATGTTCGCCCCGCACCTGCCCTGGCGCGGTGAGCCGGTCCGGGCCCATCTCCAGCAGCGCTGGGGCGCGCCGGTCGTGCTCGACAACGACGCCAACTGCGCCGCCGTCGGCGAGTGGACGTACGGCGCGGCGCGCGGCACCCACTCGGCGCTGATGATCACCCTCGGCACCGGGATCGGCAGTGCCATCCTCCTCGACGGGGCCGTGCACCGGGGCCGCAACGGGATGGCCGGCGAGTTCGGCCACATGCAGGTCGTGCCCGACGGGCTGCCGTGTGAGTGCGGGGGCACGGGCTGCTGGGAGCAGTACTCCTCCGGCAACGCGCTGGTGCGCTTCGTCCGCGCCCGGATCGGCCAGGAGCCGACGAGCCTCGAGGCGGCCTGCGCGGGGGACGTCGACCGGATCACCGGGCCGATGGTGACCGAGGCGGCCGTCGCGGGAGACGCCGTCGCCCGCGCGGCCTTCCACGAGGTCGGCACCTGGCTGGGTGTCGGCATCGCCAACCTGGTCGCCGCCTTCGACCCCGACTGCGTGGTCGTCGGCGGCGGGGTGTCCGACGCGGAGACCTGCTGCTGGGGCCGGCGCGCGCAGAGATGGCGAGCTCCCTGGTGGGCGCGGCCCACCGGGTGGTGCCGCCCGTGCACCAGGCGCAGCTCGGTCCCGAGGCCGGCCTGGTCGGCGCGGCCGCGCTGGCTCGCGCCACGCTCCGCCCCAACCGGTGGGCGATCGCCACCGGGCCGCTGGGCACGGCGCCGCGGGTCTCCGACTGACCCTCGCGTCGCCATTTCCCGCACGTCGGCGGACCATTTCCCGCAGGTCGGCGGACCATTTCCCGCAGGTCGCGGGACCGGACCGCGCACGTCGCGGCTAGACGACGGCGCCGTCGTCCCCGGGGTCGCGGGGGCCGCGAGGCATGGTGGCCACCAGGTAGGCGAACCCGCCGATGAACCAGGAGACCAGCGCCAGCCCGCCGAGGGTGGGCAGGGTGGTGCGGGTGAGCGCGGCCAGCAGCATCAGCAGCGGTCCCAGGAGCACCCCTCCCCAGGCGGCCAGCCGAGGTCCGCGGGGGAGCGGCACGGGCGGCGGCTCCGGCGGCACGAACTCCTCGACCTCGTCGTCGAGGAAGACTTCCGGCTCCCCGGGGTCGGTGGCGGGCGGCTCAGCGGGGCCCTCGGCGGGACGTGCCTCGGCGGCGAGCTCGTCCGGGCTCAGCTCGGCGCGGTCGCCGTAGTTGTCCACGATCGAGCGCCACAGCTCGTCCTCGTCCCGGGCGTCGGGTTCCCGCTCGCTCACGGCACCACCGTAGGCCGCGCCCGGTGACGGGGCCAGGGGCGCGGCACGGCCGGTGCTCGTCAGCCGGCGACCCGGCCGATGAACTCCGCGCTCTTCTCGAAGATCAGGTCGGCGTCGTTGTCGATCGTGGCGACGTGGTAGCTGTTCTCGAGCGACACCCGCTCGACATCGGCCGAGGACACGCCGCCGAGGATGGCCGGCTCGGACGACTCGTCGACGACGTGGTCGACCGTGGAGCGGAAGTAGAGCAGCGGCACCGTGATCCGGCCGAGGTCGGGGATCAGCGCCTTGTAGCCACCGAACATGGAGGCGGCGGCCTTGAGCGGCGTCTTGGGGTAGGCGTGCTCGTCCTGGCCGGGCTTCTTGATGTCGTTGCCGATCGCCGGGAACGCGGCCACGACGTGCTTGAGCACCGGCAGCGCCAGCACGTCCTTGCGCAGCGTCTTGACCGCCGGGTTCACGACCATGACACCGGAGAGCCGATCGCCCTGGTCGGCGGCCAGCCGGAGCACCAGCGCGCCGCCCATCGACAGCCCGCCGGCCACGACGGCGTCGTTCTCGGCGGCCAGCTTCTCGAAGGTGCGGGAGATCTCGGCGTACCAGTCCTCCCAGCGGGTGCGGTTGGCCTCCGCCACCGAGGTGCCGTGACCGGGCAGCCGCGGCACCTCGACGGCGTACCCGAGCGCGGCGAGATGCTCGCCCCACGGGCGCATCGAGAACGGCGACCCGGTGAACCCATGGCTCAGCAGCACGCCGATCCGGCGACCGCCGGTGAGCTCGGGTCGCGCGGCGACGGACAGCGGGGCGGCGTGCGGGTCGATGGCCATGGAGGCATTGTGCCCCTCCCGACGGCGGCCGTCAGCGGACACCCCGCGGGCTGTCCGAGGTGAGGAGGCGCTGAGTGTCCGGGCTCTGGGGTCCGGGCGCGCCCAGGGACTAGCCTCTGTCTGTCGCGTGCCGCGACGCTCGGAGAGGAGACCCCCCGGTTGTTCTACTGGTTCCTGAAGTGGATCGCGATCGGTCCCGTGCTGCGGCTGATCTTCCGTCCGCGGGTCGAGGGTGAGGAGCACGTGCCCGAGACCGGGCCGGCGATCCTGGCGAGCAACCACCTGTCCTATGCCGACTGGCTCTTCATGCCGCTGACGCTCCCGAGGCGGGTCACCTTCGTGGCCAAGGCGGAGTACTTCACCACCCCCGGGATCAAGGGCTGGTTCCAGCGGAAGTTCTTCTCCGGGGCCGGCCAGGTGCCGATCGACCGCTCGGGCGCCACCGCCGCCGAGGGGGCGCTGACATCGGCGCGCCGGATCCTCGAGGAGGGGGAGCTGTTCGGGATCTATCCCGAGGGCACCCGCTCGCACGACGGTCGGCTCTACCGCGGCCGCACCGGCGTGGCCCGGTTGGCCCTGGAGACCGGCGTCCCGGTCATCCCGGTCGCGGTGCTCGGCACCGACGTGGTCGCGCCGCCCGGGAAGAAGTTCGGTGCGGTCACCCGGCCGTCGGTGCGCTTCGGCGAGCCGCTGGACTTCTCGCGCTACGACGGCCTGGAGAACGACCGCTACATCCTGCGCTCGATCACCGACGAGATCATGTACGAGATCATGCGGCTCTCCGGGCAGGAGTACGTCGACCTCTACGCGCAGAAGGCCAAGGAGCTGGCCGCCAAGGCCAAGGACGAGGCGAAGCGCGCGGAGCGGGCGGCCAAGGCGGAGCAGGAGGCGGCCGCCGCCGCCGAGCAGGAGGCGGGCGGCGCCGACGACACCGACGGTCCCACGACGGACGGCGAGGACCGGAGGGCAGCCTCCTGAGCACCGAGCCGTGGTGGTCGGCGCCGGCGGCCGTGGCCGTCGAGGACAGGCTGCTGCGTGCGCTGGCGGTGCTGCGCTGGGTGGTGCTGGTCAACGCCGTCGGCCTCAACCTGTGGCGTCACGACAACTTCGTGCACCCCTGGGCCGGCATCGTGGTGGTGCTGGTGCTGGTCGCGTGGACGGCGTACGCCACCTGGGCCTACCGCGACGCCGCTCGCCGGACCACCTGGCTGCTGGCGGCCGACCTCGCGATCGCCGTCGGCGCGATCCTGGTCTCGCCCGTCGTCAAGGGGGAGCAGCTGCGGGCCACCATCCCCGGCTTCTGGGTGATGGGGGCGCTGCTCGCCTGGGCGGTGCACTACCGCTGGCGAGGCGGCCTGTTCGCGGGGGCCTGCCTCGCCGCCGCCGACCTGGCGATCCGCGACCAGATCACCCAGTCCAACTACGGCAACGTCTTCCTGCTCCTGGTCGGCGGGCCGATCGTCGGCTACATGTGCGAGACCCTGCAGCTGATGGGGGTCGAGCGTGACCGGGCCGAGCGCGCCGCGGCCGCCGCCGAGGAGCGGACCCGGCTGGCCCGCGCCGTCCACGACGGGGTGCTGCAGGTGCTCGCACTCATGCAGCGTCGCGGAGCCGAGGCCGGCGGAGACCTCGCCGAGCTGGGCCGGATGGCGGGGGAGCAGGAGAGCGCGCTGCGGTCGCTGATCCGGCAGCAGGACTCGGTGCCCGCCGAGGCCGGCGAGGAGGGCGAGGTCGACCTCGCCGCCGAGCTGGAGCGGCTCGAGGCCGCACGGCCGCCGGTCGTCTCGGTGGCCACGCCGGGCACGCCGGTGCTGCTGCCCGCGGTGGTGGTCCGGGAGGTCGTCGCCGTCGTGTCGGCCTGCCTGGACAACGTGGCCCGCCACGTCGGTCTCGAGGCGCCCGCCTGGGTGCTGCTGGAGCAGATCTCCGACGAGGTCGTGGTCACCGTGCGCGACGAGGGCCTGGGCATCCCGGAGGGTCGCCTCGACGCCGCCGCGGCGGAGGGCCGGCTCGGCGTCCGCGACTCGATCCTGGGGCGGGTGGCCGAGCTCGGGGGACGGGCGGAGCTGGTCACGGGTGGCGACGGCACGGAGTGGGAGCTGACGTTCCCGCTCGACCCGGCCCGACCCGCGGCTGGCGCTCGGTAGGGTCGGCGCATGGACACCGCGACCGAGGGCGAGCCGATCCGGGTGATGGTCGTCGACGACCACCCGATGTGGCGCGACGCCGTCGAGCGCGACCTCCAGGACGCCGGGTTCGTCGTCGTCGGCGTCGCCGCCACCGGCACCGAGGCGCTGGCGCGCTTCCCGGCGGCCCGGCCCCAGGTGGTGGTGCTGGACCTGCAGATCCCGCCGCCGAGCGGGGTCGAGGTGACCCGCGAGGTGCTGACCCAGGACCCCTCGGCCCGGGTGCTGATCCTGTCGGCCTCCGGGGAGCAGGCCGATGTGCTCGACGCGGTCAAGGCGGGGGCGACCGGCTACCTCGTGAAGTCGGCCTCCCGCGAGGAGCTGATCCGCGCCGTGCGCCGGGTGGCCCAGGGCGACACCGTCTTCACGCCCGGCCTCGCCGGGCTGGTGCTCGGGGAGTTCCGGCGGCTCTCCGACGGGCCCGCCCACCCCGACCCCGACGCCCCCGAGCTCACCGAGCGCGAGACCGAGGTGCTCAAGATGGTGGCCAAGGGGCTGTCCTACAAGCAGATCGCCGACCGGCTGGTGCTCTCCCATCGCACGGTGCAGAACCACGTCCAGAACACCCTGCGCAAGCTGCAGATGCACAACCGGGTGCAGCTCACCCGCTATGCCATCGAGCACGGGCTCGACGCCGACGAGGACGACGACGGGTGAGCCCGCGGTGACCTCGGCCGCCTTCCGGCGGGCCGGGGCCGCGGATGCCGAGGCGCTGCTGGGTCTGGAGCGTGCGGCGAGCCTGGCCGCGCTCGGGCACGTGTTCCCGGCCGACCGGCACCCCTACCCGTCGGCGGACGTGCTGGCCCGCTGGCACCTGGTGCTGGCCGATCCGGGGACCACCGTGGACGTCGTCGACGGCTCGGAGGCCGAGCTGACCTGCGTCGTGGCCTACGACGACCACGGCACGGTCCGCCAGCTCGCCGTGGCGCCGGCCCTGTGGGGGCAGGGACTCGGCACCACCGCGCTCCGGCACGCCCAGGAGCGGCTGCGGGCCGCCGGGCACACCGAGCTGAGGCTGTGGTGTCTCGCCGACAACCACCGGGCCCGCGCCGTCTACGAGCGGGAGGGCTGGCGGCCGACCGGGGAGACGCAGCCGGAGCCGTGGCCGCCGTACCCGACGGAGGTGGGCTACGCGCTCGGCGCGGGGCCGGTGGTCGAGCCCTAGGCTGGGCCGGTGCCCTCCGCCTCCGACGACCCGCTGCTGGCGCATGCAGACGAGCTCTACGGGCTGCCGGCGGGTGAGTTCACCGCGGCCCGCGACGCGCTGGCCAAGGAGCTGCGGAGCGCCGATCGGGACCTCGCCGCGGGTGTCAAGGCGCTGCGGAGGCCGTCGGTGGCGGCCTGGGTCGTCAACCTGCTGGTCCGCCGGGACGCCGCCCAGGTCGACCAGGTGCTGCAGGTCGGCGCCGCGCTGCGGGAGGCCCAGCGCACGCTCGACGGCGACGAGCTGCGGGCCCTGACCAGGCAGCGCCGGCAGGTCACCGCGGCGGTCACCACCCAGGCCCGGGCGCTGGCTGCCGAGGAGGGGGCCCGGGTGACCGAGTCGGTCGCCGAGCAGGTCGAGGCGACCCTGACGGCCGCGATGGTCGACGAGGGTGCCGCCGAGGCGGTGCGCAGCGGCCTGCTGGTGACCTCGCTGAGCGCCAACGGGGTCGACGCCGCCGACGTGGCGGCGGCGGTCGCGCTGCCCGACGCGCTGGGCTTCGAGGCGACCGCCCGCGAGGCCGCGCCGACCCCGCGGCCCGAGCTGCACGTCGTACCGTCACCGGAGCCGGACGCCGCGGCGCTGCGCGCGGCCCGGCGTGAGGCGGAGAAGGCGGTGCGGGAGGCGAGCTCGACGGTCCGCGCGGCGACGCAGGCGCACCGCCGGGCCGAGCGGGCCCTGGAGAGGCTGCGCGCCGCCGGGCTCCAGGTGCAGGCCGAGCTCGACGAGCTCCGTCGCCAGGTGGCCGAGCGCGAGGCGCGCGCCGAGGAGCTCGACGACCAGGTCGGTGAGGCCGAGGAGGAGGTCGAGGACGCCGCCGTCGCGCTGGCCGACGCCGAGGCCGAGCGTGACGCCCGGCAGACCGAGCTCGACGACCTGGACTGACCGCCGCTGCGATAGTCCGCTACGTTCGGCACCGGTCTGGCGCCGGCGAGTGGTGCCGAACGTGGCGGACTATCGGAGGCGTCAGCCGGGCCAGCCCTGGGCGCGGCGTACCCCCTCCAGCCAGAGGGCGTGGGCGGCGTCGGCGGCGTCGCGGTCCGCGCTCGGCTCGAAGCGGCGGTCCAGCTGCCAGCTGTCGCGCAGGTCGTCGGTGGAGTCCCAGACGCCGACGCCGAGGCCGGCGAGGAACGCCGCGCCGAGCGCCGTGGTCTCGACCAGCTCGGGCCGCTCGACGGGGCGCCCGAGCTGGTCGGCCTGCAGCTGGCAGAGCAGGTCGTTGGCCGACGCGCCGCCGTCGACCTTGAGCGGGGTGTCGTCGTCGCCGAGGTCCATCGTGTCGAGCACGTCGCGCACCTCGAAGGCGATCGCCTCGAGGGTGGCCCGCACCAGATGGGCGCGGGTGGTGCCGCGGGTGACGCCGGCGATCAGGCCGCGGGCGTGCGGGTCCCAGTGGGGGGCGCCGAGCCCGGTCAGCGCGGGCACGAACACCACGCCTCCGGAGTCGTCGACGGAGCGGGCGATCGCCTCGGTCTCCGCCGCCGACCCGACGATCTGGAGTCCGTCGCGCAGCCACTGGACGGCCGCGCCGGTCACGAAGATCGCGCCCTCGTTGGCATAGGTCAGGGTGCCGTCGGGGGAGCGCCAGGCGGCGGTGCTGAGCAGGCCCGCGTCGGAGCGCTGCACGGTGGTGCCGGTGTTGGTGAGGATGAACGACCCGGTGCCGTAGGTGCACTTGGAGTCGCCCTCGTCGAAGCAGGTCTGACCGAACAGCGCGGACTGCTGGTCGCCGGCGATGCCCGCGATCGGCAGCTCGAGATCGCAGAAGGCGGCCGGGTCGCTGGTCGCGACCTCGCCCCAGTTGGGCACCAGGTCGGGGAGCGCGTCGCGAGGGACGCCGAGCAGCGAGCACAGCTCGTCGGACCAGTCGCCCGCCTCCAGGTCGAACAGCAGGGTGCGCGAGGCGTTGGACACGTCGGTGACGTGCCAGGTGCCGCGGGTCATCCGGGCGATGAGGTAGGAGTCGACGGTGCCGACGGCGTAGCGGCCGGACTCGACCAGCGCCCAGGTGTGCGGCTCGTTCTCGGCGAGCCAGACGAGCTTGGTGCCCGAGAAGTAGGGGTCGAGCCGGAGCCCGGTCAGCTCGGCGACCCGGTCCTCGTGGCCGGCGTCGCGCAGCCGCGTGCAGATGTCGGCGGTGCGCCGGTCCTGCCAGACGATCGCGCGGCGCGGGGCCGCCAGGGTCTCCCGGTCCCACAGCAGCACGGTCTCGCGCTGGTTGGTGATGCCGATGGCCTCGAGCTCGGCGGCGTCGTACGACGTCAGCACCTGGCGGGTGGCCTCCAAGGTGGCCTGCCAGATCTCCTCGGGGCCGTGCTCGACCCAGCCCGGGCGCGGGAAGTGCTGGGGGAACTCCTGGTAGCCCTTGGCGGCGATGGTGCCGTCGGGGGTGACGACAACCGCGGTGACGCCGGTCGTGCCGGCATCGATGGCGAGGACGCTCATGCGTCCTCCCCGGCCGCCCGGAGCCGGGCGAGGATCTTCTCGTCGATCCACGACCCGTCGCCGGCGACCCGCATCTCGTAGTTCTCGGTGCCGACCCAGGCATGGAGGTCGCGGGCGCCGAGGCTCCGGGCGAGCCGCTCCAGCTCCTCGGCGAGCGCGGGGGTGACCTCGACCTTCTCGTCGTCGCGCGAGGCGGTGAGGTAGAGGTCGTTGAGCTCCAGGAGCCGGGCCAGCTCGGTGACCGGGTCGGGGTGGTCGTCGACGCGCAGGTCGACGGCGATGTCGTCGTGGCCGCCGTAGCCGGCCCCTTCCCGGACCACCAGCAGGGCCGCCGACTGGCGCCCGCGGCTGTCGCCGCCCGCCGCGTCACCCGCGGCCAGGGCCGCCAGCAGCACGTGGGCGAAGGGCGTCTCGGGGTCGGCGTCGACGAACGTCTGCTCCATCGCGGCGACCACCTCCTCGCCGGTCAGGATGTTGCCCTGGACCGCGTAGCCCGGGCCGGTGCGACCGCCGGCCCAGTCGAAGCACGCGGCGCCGGTGTAGGTGACGGCCGAGCCGTCGACGTCGACCAGCCCCACCTGGCGGTGGTCGCGGCCGTCGTCCTCCTCGAGCAGCCGCTGCAGCGCCACGGAGGCGGTGGCGCCGTCGTCGAGGTGGGCCAGCGCCTGGCCCTTGTAGGCGAGGTTGGCGTCGGCCTGGGTCGCGATGGCGCCGACCCCGGCGACGGCTGCCGGCACCGCCGAGCCGACCGCCAGGAACTTCGAGGCGACCGCCACCCCCCAGGACTCTCCGTCTGCCGAGCGCGCCACGATCGAGAAGGTCATGCTCCGACCCTAGTGCCCCGACGTGTGGGGGATAGTCCGCTACGTTCGGCACCACCTGCGGGGCTCCGACTGGTGCGCAACGTAGCGGACTAGTGGGTTGTCCACAGGGGCCGCGCAGGTCGGTGTGGTCGCCCGACCGACCGGGCATGCCGAGGACATGGACCTCTGGACGCCGTACGTCGACCCGCACCGCGACCTGGTCTGGCCGGTGCGCCTCGACCCGAGGGGGGTGCGCGGGCCGACGCGCGGACAGGCACGTGGGCGCGCGTGGCGCCGGTGTGCCCGGGGGTGGTACGTCCCGGCGTCGGTGGACCCCGACGACGTCGAGCAGCGCATCCTCGAGCAGGCGGTCCGGGTGGTCGGGACGGAGGGCGCGTTGTCGGGTTGGGCGGCGTTGCGATGGCGGGGTGCGGCCTACTTCGACGGGCATCGGCCCGACGGGAGCCTCGCGCCGGTCGACCTGTTGCGCCTGGGGGGAGGGGCGTCGCTGCCACCCGGCCCGGCGCGGTTCAGCGGCGCGCAGCTGGCGCCCACCGAGACCGAGCTGGTGCGCGGCGTCCCGTGCGCCACGGTGGAGCGGTCGCTGTTCGACGTGATGCGCTTCGCGGGCTCGGTGCGGCAGGCGGTGGTGGCCGCCGACATGGTCTCCGCGGCGGGCCTACTCAGCATCGCCGGGCTCGCGGAGTTCGTGTCACACAAGCACGCGTGGGAGGGCGTCCCGCAGACCCGCGAGGCCGTCGCCCTGGCCAGCGACGACTCGCGCTCGCCGCAGGAGTCGTGGCTTCGCCTGTGCTGGCTGCTCGACGCCGAGCTCCCGCCGCCCGTGTGCAACCAGCCCGTGTTCGACCTCGAGGGTCGGCTGCTGGGCTACCCGGACCTGCTAGAGCCCACCCTCGGCGTCGTCGGTGAGTACGACGGGGCGCACCACCTCCGCACCGCCCAGCGGGCGCAGGACCTCGCCCGCGAGGACCGGATGCGCGCCGCGGGCCTGGAGTACTTCAGCGTCGTGGGCGGCGAGCTGCGCCATCGGGACCGCGTCGCCCAGCGGATGCGCGACACCTGGCGTCGCGCGCGCCGGCGTACGACCGAGGAGCGCGGGTGGACGCTGGAGCCGCCGCCCTGGTGGGGCCAGCGCCGATCCGCATAGTCCGCTACGTTCGGCACCACGTGGAGGCCTCCGACCGGTGCCGAACGTAGCGGACTATCGCAGCGGGGGCGGCCCGGGAGGCGGATAGCGATGCCGAGCGGGGGACCCGACGCCGTACCCTGGTGCGGTGAGCACGTCCAGCACCCCTCCCGGGTCGACCCCCGGCGCGATCCCGAGCCTGGAGACCCTGCACGCCGTCGGCGCGGCCCAGCAGCCGACCTACCCCGACCGCCTCGCGCTGGACGACGCCGTGGCGCGGCTGCGGAAGATGCCCCCGCTGGTGTTCGCGGGTGAGTGCGACGACCTCAAGGACAAGATCGCGGCGGTCAGCCGGGGCGAGGCGTTCCTGCTCCAAGGCGGCGACTGCGCCGAGACGTTCGAGGGCGTGACCGCCGAGAACGTCCGCAACAAGCTGCGGGTGCTGCTGCAGATGGCGGTGGTGCTGACCTACGCCGCCTCGGTGCCCGTGGTCAAGCTCGGCCGGCTGGCGGGCCAGTACGCCAAGCCGCGCTCCGCCGACCTGGAGACCCGCGACGGGGTCACCCTGCCGGCCTACCGCGGCGACGCGGTCAACGGCTTCGACTTCACCGCCGAGTCCCGCATCCCCGACCCGCAGCGGCTGGTCGAGGTCTACCACGCGTCCGCCGCGACGCTGAACCTCGTGCGCGCCTTCGTCACCGGCGGCTACGCCGACCTGCGCCAGGTCCACACCTGGAACACCGACTTCGTCCGCGGCTCGGTCGTCGGCCAGCGCTACGAGGTGCTCGCCGCCGAGATCGACAAGGCGATGTCCTTCATGGAGGCCATCGGGGTGGACCCCGACGAGCTGCGCCGCGTCGACTTCTACTCCAGCCACGAGGCGCTGCTGATGGAGTACGAGCACGCCATGACGCGCATCGACTCCCGCACCGAGCTGCCCTACAACGTGTCCGGCCACTTCGTCTGGATCGGTGAGCGCACCCGGCAGCTCGACGGCGCCCACGTGGAGTACTTCCGCCACCTGCGCAACCCGATCGGCTGCAAGCTCGGTCCGAGCGCGACCCCCGACGACGCCCTGGCCCTGGCCACCCGGCTCAACCCCGACAACGAGCCCGGCCGGCTCACCTTCATCACCCGCTTCGGCGCCGACAAGATCCGCGACGGGCTGCCGCCGCTGGTCGAGAAGGTCACCGCGGAGGGGCTCAACGTCGCCTGGGTCTCCGACCCGATGCACGGCAACACGTTCGAGGCGAGCAACGGCTTCAAGACCCGGCGCTTCGACGACGTCATCGACGAGGTGCAGGGCTTCTTCGACGTGCACCGGGGCCTCGGCACCTGGCCGGGCGGCATCCTGGTCGAGATGACCGGCGACGACGTGACCGAGTGCGTCGGCGGCGGCGAGGAGATCGACGAGGCCGGGCTGGCCCACCGCTACGAGTCGGTGGTCGACCCGCGGCTCAACCGGGTGCAGAGCCTGGAGCTGGCGTTCCTGGTGGCCGAGATGCTGCGCGCCGCCGAGCGCGACCGCGGCTGACCCGGCCGTGATCGACCTCCGCTCCGACACCCTCACCCGCCCCACCGAGGGGATGCGGGCCGCGATGGCCCGGGCCGAGGTCGGCGACGACGTCTTCGGCGAGGACCCGACCGTGCTCGCTCTCCAGGAGCGGGTGGCCGACCTGCTCGGCCACGAGGCCGCGCTCTTCACGCCGACCGGGTCGATGGCCAACCTGCTGGCCGTCCGCTCGCTGGTCGGCGCCGGCCAGGAGGTGCTCTGCGAGTCCTCCGCCCACATCGCCCGCGCCGAGCTGGGCGCCCACGGGGCCTACACCGGGCTCACGATGCGCACCTGGACCCACCCGCGCGGAGGCGTCGACCTGCCCGCGCTGCAACGGCTGTTCGCCCCCGACATGGGCCCGTTCTTCGTCGCCACCGCCGCGATCTCGGTCGAGAACACCCACAACTTCGCCGGCGGCACCGTGCTCCCGCTGGCCGACCTGCAGGCGCTGCGCGCCTGGGCCGACGAGGTCGGCACCCGGATCCACCTCGACGGCGCCCGGCTCTGGAACGCCCAGGTGGCCACCGGGGTGCCGCTCCGGGACTACGCCGGCGCCGCCGACGTGCTCGCCGTCTGCCTGTCCAAGGGTCTCGGCGCCCCCGTCGGCTCGCTCGTGGGGGGCGGCGCCGACGCGATCGCCGAGGCGCGGGTCTGGCGCAAGCGGATGGGCGGGGGGATGCGCCAGGTCGGGGTGCTGGCCGCCGCCGGCCTCTACGCCCTCGACCACCACGTCGAGCGGCTCGCCGAGGACCACGCCCACGCGCGGCTGCTGGCCGAGGCGTGCGGCGTCGACCCGGCCGGCGTGGACACCAACATCGTGGTGCTCGAGCGCGCCGACGCGCCGGCGTACGTCGCGGCGGCCGCCGAGGCCGGCGTACGCGTCTCGGCCGTCGGGCCGACGACAGTCCGGCTCGTCACCCACCTCGACGTCACGCGTGCGGACGCCGAGCGGGCCGCGGCCGTGCTCGCTCGTCTCTAGGCAGCAAACGATGGGCGCTCAGCCGGCGGGCACGCCCTTGATCCGGATCTCGCTGATCGCGGTGTAGTTGCGGCCGCGGGGGCCGGGCATCGGCGGAGTGACGCCGACCAACCGGAGCCGGATGGTGCGGGTCACCTCGGAGCCGACCTTCGTCATCTGCATGTCCGGTCGCTGCCGGAGGTCCTGCTCGACCACCGACCCGTCGTCGAAGGACCAGGTGACGGCGGTGATCCGGCGGTTGCGGGGGTACCACCGCACGGTGTGGCCGCGCCCGTCGACGTCCTGCTTGGCGTAGCCGTTGACCAGCCCGATCTTGCTGACCTCGGTGGGCCTCGCGAGCCGGATCGTGATCAACGCGTCGGTGCCGTCGCCGACCATCCGCCACGCCGTGGAGCGGTCGCCGTCGAACATCTGCGCCGCGGTGTAGCGCACCGGACGCCCGCGGACATCCTGCCCGGCCGGGGCGCTCGAGGGCACCAGGGCGGTGGCGCCGGCGGCGACGTTGCGGGTCCGCCCCGCAGGTGCGTCGTCGCCCCGGTCGGTCCCGGTGGCGCTCTCGCCCTCGGTCGGCTGGTCCTGGGTCGCCCCGTCCTCGGCCTGGTCGCTCGCCCGGTCGCCCGCCCGGCCGTCCGCCGACGCGGCGGTCTGCTGGCGCTCGGTGGCCGTGGCGTCGGAGCCGGGGCGGAACAGCAGCCAGACCGCGGTGACCAGCAGCAGTCCGACGGCGGCGACGGCCAGGAACACCCACGGCAGCAGCTCGGCCATCGAGCGGTCGCGACCGGCGACCGGCGGCGGCGCCACGGCGGGCTCCTCGGCGGTTCGGACGGGCACCGCCTCGTCGGCGAAGAGCGGGAAGCGAGCATGGGAGAACGCCGGCTCCGCCGACGGAGGAGGTACGACGGTGGGCTCGGCCTCGGCGACCACCCGGGCGTGCCGGGCCTCGGCCAGCCCGAGGCCGGGGCGCTCGGCCGTGTCGTCGAGGCCGACGGCCGGCAGCCGCGGGGAGGTGTGGCCGGCCGCCCCGGGCTGGGCGTAGCGGGCCGCGCGGGTGCCGCAGCGGTCGCAGACCGGCGCCTCGCCGAGGTCGTGACCGCACCGTGCGCAGAACGCCATCGGTCCCTCCCGTCCGGCAGACTGGCCCCACCACGTCCCTGACCTGGGAGGCAAGCCTAGGTCAGGTGCGCCCGGATGCCGAGTCCCCACCGTCCGGAGCGCCTCCGTTCGGGCCCTGCGCGGCCTCAGACCGTGAGGTGCGGCACCTCCGCCTCGAGCTTGCGGCGCGGCGCCAGCTCGACCATCAGCATCGCGGCCAGCACCAGCAGCCCGCCCACGGCCATCCGCGCGGTCAGGCTCTCGCCGCCCAGCAGCACCGCGAAGGTCGCGGCGAACACCGGCTCCATGGTCATGATGATCGCGGTCCGGGTCGGGGGCAGGTGGGCCTGCGCCCAGGTCTGCCCGAGCATGGCGAGGGCGCCGGAGAAGACGGCCATGTAGACGATCGAGAGCCAGTCGCCGGGACGGTCGGGCAGCACCACGCCGTCGGGCACCGTCGCCACGAAGCACAGCACGGCGATCACGATGATCTGCAGGATCGACATCCCGAGCGCCTGGTCCGGCCGGCTCCACGCACCCAGGCCCACGATGTGGGCGGCGTAGAGGACCGCGGCCACCAGGGTCAGTGCCTCGCCGTAGCCGATCGAGAACCCGTCGAGGGTGAGCACGGCCAGTCCGCCGGTGGCGACGAGCACGGCCAGCCAGGTGAGCGGGCCGATCCGGGTGCCCAGCACCAGCGCGGCGAGCAGCGGCGTGCACACGACGTACATCCCGGTGATGAAGCCGGAGACGCTGGCGGGCGTGTGCGCCAGGCCGGCGGTCTGCAGCACCTGGGCGACGCCGTAGATGCCGCCGAGGACGAGGGCGTGACGCCGCGAGTCGGGGGAGAGGCGGCCCAGGGCGCGTGGCGCGACCAGCACCAGGAACACCGCGGCGATCGCGAAGCGGATGGCCAGGAAGTCGAGCGTCGGCACCCGGTCGAGCAGGCCCTTGATCAGCGGGAACGTCGACCCCCACACCGCGGTGACTGCCAGCAGCGCGGCGGTGGCCGCGAGCCGGGTGCGCAGCGAGGTCGGACCGGCCGGGTCGCTCACGAGCGGACCTCCGCCCGCAGTCGCTCCAGCAGCGCGAGGTCCGGGTTGCCGGGGTCGCGAGACCCGGGGGTCTCCAGGATGAACGGCACTCCGGCCGTGGCGGGGTGCGCGAACAGCTCCGCGAACGCCCTCGTGCCCAGCCGTCCCTCGCCGAGGCGCGCGTGGCGGTCGCGGAGCGACCCGCGCACGTCGAGGGAGTCGTTGGCGTGCACCAGCCGCAGGCGCCCCTCGCCGGCGATCTCGACGACCCGGTCCACCACGGCCGCCGTGCCGCCCGGCTCGTCCAGCGGCTCGCCGGCGGCGAACAGGTGGCAGGTGTCGAGGCACAGCCCGACGCGTGGGTGGTGCTCCAGCGCCGCGAGGTACGCCGGCAGGTCGGCCACCCGGGAACAGAGCGAACGACCCTGGCCGGCGGTCGGCTCCAGCAGCAGCCACGGCGCCTCGTCGCCGTCGGCCGGCAGCGCGTCGAGCAGCGGCAGCAGCCCCTCCCGGACCCGGCCGAGCGCGGCCGCGTGCTCCTCGGCCCCACCCTCGACCGAGACATAGGACCCGGTGTGCACGACGACCCCCTCGGCGCCCAGCTCCGCCGCGCGGCGCAGCTGGTGGGCGACCGAGGCGATCGAGCGCTCGTAGGTCAGCGGGTCGGGGGACCCCGGGTTGACGAGATAGGGCGCGTGCACCACGACCCGGAGCCCCTGCCGGGCCGCCGCGTCCCGGAACCTCCGGTCGGCGGCCGGGTCGCCGTCGCTGAGCGCCCAGCCCCGCGGGTTGCCGGCGAAGATCTGGATCGCGTCGCAGCCGAGCTCCTCGGCACTGGCCAGCGCTCCGGAGACCAGGCCGGAGCCCACCAGCACGTGGGTGCCGAGCGGGTTGCGGACCCGCGCGGCCACGGTCGAGGTCGGCACGCCGCGAGGCTATCTCCCGCCCTCGACCGAGGTCGGGTCAGGCGTGCAGGCTGCCGATCCGCAGGTGGTTGCCGAACGGGTCGCGGATGCCGAAGTCGCGGCCGTAGGGCTGGTCGGTGGGCTCCTGCGTGACGTCGACCCCGGCCGCCTCCACGCGGGCGAAGAAGCCGTCGACGTCGTCGGTGGTGAAGGCCAGCCAGCCGCCGCCGGCGCCCTTGGTGACCAGGGCGCGCACCTGCTCGGCGGTGGCCTCGTCGTGGGCCGGCGGCCCCGGTCGCTCCAGGAGGATCTCCTTGGCGTCGCCCGGCACCCGCACGGTCAGCCATCGCATCGGGCCGAAGTCCAGGTCGGCGCTCACCTCCAGCCCCAGCACGCCGACGTAGAAGTCGAGCGCCTGGTCCTGGTCGAGGACGAAGATCGAGGACAGGTTGTTGCGCTGCAGCATCGGGCCTCCGGAGGTCGGTGTCGGTCGGTCGACCGTGAGCCTAGGTCGGCCGCGACGGCGAGGCTTCTCCGAAATCGCCGTCTTCGGCCGGCCGCGCACCGAGGTCGGCGGGGCGGGTCCAGCGCATGGTGAACGACGTGGGCGCGCGCAGGCCGAGGGTCGAGGCCCGCGCTCGGTACGCCGTCGGGCTGGCGCCGGTCACCTCGGAGAACCGGCGGCTGAAGGTGCCGAGGCTGGTGAAGCCGACGGTGAGGCAGATGTCGGTGACGCTGGCGTCGGTGTCGCGCAGCAGCTGCATCGCCCGCTCGACGCGGCGTCGCTGGAGGTAGCGGTGGGGCGTCTCACCGAAGACCCGGCGGAACTCCCGGATGAAGTGCGAGGTGCCCATCAGCGCCACCTCGGCCAGCCTGCGGGTGTCCAGCGGATCGGCATAGCGCCGGTCCATCAGGTCGCGGGCCCGCAGCAGGCGGCGGTGGACGTCCTCCTCGGCCGACGACATCCCGCCGACCTAGACCACGATCAGCGTGATCGTGCTGCCCTTGGGGGCCAGCTCGCCCGGCCCGGGGTCGGTGCGGACGACGAACTGCAGGCCGACGTACTCTCCGGACTTCCTGGTCTTCACGACGAAGCCGAGGTCCTCGAGCTGCTGCCGGGCGGCCTCGACGCCTGACCCGATCACCCGGGGGACCTCGATCAGCTCGGGGCCCTTGGAGACCACGAGCTTGACCGTGTCGCCGCGGAAGAGCGGGCCGGATGCGGGGTCCTGCGAGATCACCGAGCCCTCGGGGACCGTGTCGGAGAACTCCTGCTGGGAGTCGTCGACCTTGAGGCCCTTCTTCTCCAGGGCCGCGGTGGCGTCGGCGGCGGGCTTGCCGCTCCAGTCGCCGAAGCGGATCGGCTGGCGGCCCTTGCTGACCACCAGGTCGACGACGGTGCCCGGCTTGACCCGCTTGCCGGGCTTGAGGGACTGGGAGATGACCCGCCCCTCCTTGACCGTCTCGCTCCACTCGCGCGTGCTGGTCCCGAAGGTGAGGTGCTGCTCGGCCAGGGCGTCCTGGGCCTTGTCCTCGGTCAGGCCGACCAGCTTCGGGACGTTGTAGCGCTCCTTGCCGAGGGAGATGACCAGCTCGATGACGCCGCCGCGCAGCACGTTGGCACCGGCGGCCGGGCTGGCGCTGATCACCTTGCCCTTGCCGATCTCCTCGTCGTACTGCTGGTCGACGACCTTGGCCACCAGTCCGGCCTCGTCGATCTTGGCCTCGGGGTTGGCCTGGGTCAGCTCGAGCACCGCCGGCGCCGGGGTGTAGCGGCCGTAGCCGAACCACCAGGCGCCGACGCCCACGCCGGCGGCCAGCAGCAGCGCGAGCAGGAGGAGCAGGAGGCCGCGGCGGGACCGGCGCGGCGGTGCCGCCGCGAGGTCGCCGTCGTCGTCGAAGCCGCCCTCGTCGGCGTACGGCGTCGCGGCGCCGAGCGTGGCGATCGGCGCGGTGTAGTCGGGCGGAACGCTGCGGAAGGGCTCGTGGGCGGCCGGCCTCTGGGCGGTGTCCGCCGCGCCGGCCCGCGGTTCGTCGGCCAGCGACTCGGCCAGTCCGAACACGTCGTCGTCGACGCCGTCGGCCACGTCGGCGCGCGGCCGGGGTGGCACCAGGGCGACCCGGGCGGACCCCTCGGTGGGGGCGGCGGAGGCCGGGCGGTCGTCGCGGTCGTCGTGGGCGGCGACGTCGTCGCGAGGGTCCTGTCCGGGGCGCACGGCCCGCAGCTGCGGGTTGACGGTGGGCGACACGGCGGCCGCCCCCACCACGGCCGCGGCCGCGACGGCGGCCGGGCGCTCGCCGGTGTCGACCGCGTCGGGGGCCTCGGCCTCCTCACCGAAGCTGCCGGCGACGCCCAGGGCCGTGGTCGCCTCCGCGTCGGGGGGCTCCGTTGCCGGCGCCCGCAGCGCGAGGTCGGCGGTGAGCTCGGGGTCGTCGTCGAGACCGTCGGCCAGCGCCTGGGCGACCCGCCGCAGCTGGTGGAGCAGGATGCCCGCGTCGGCGGGGCGCTGGGTGCGGTCGCGGGCCGTCGCGCGGGCCACCAGCGCGTCGACGTACGCCGGCAGCCGGGGCTCGCTGGCCGAGGGGGCCGGCACGTCCTCGTGCACGTGCTTGTAGGCGACCTGGATCGGCGACTCGCCCTCGTGGGGCTTGCGGCCGGTGAGCAGCTCGTAGAGCATCACGCCCGCGGCGTAGACGTCGGCACGCGGGTCGGCCCGGCCGTCGACGACCAGCTCGGGGGCGAGGTAGGACACGGTCCCGATCAGCACCCCGCCCGTGGCGGTGTGCTGGGTGTCGGCGGTCACCGCCTTGGCGAGCCCGAAGTCGGCCACCTTGATCCGGCCGTCGGTGGCGATCAACACGTTCTCGGGCTTCACGTCGCGGTGGATCAGGCCGGCGCGGTGGGCGGCGGCCAGCGCCGACACCACCGGCTCGAGCAGCGCCAGCGCCCGGCCCGGGGACAGCGGCGCCTCGTCGCGGATCACGTCGCGCAGCGTGTGGCCGCGGATGTACTCCATCGCCAGGAACAGGGTGCCCTGGTCGTCGCCCTGGTCGAAGACGGCCACGACGTTCGGATGGGAGATCTGCGCCGCCGACCTCGCCTCCCGCACGAACCGCTCGGCGAACTCGGTGTCGTCGCCCAGCCCGGAGTGCATGATCTTGACCGCGACGATCCGGTCCAGGCGGATGTCGGCGGCCTCGTAGACACTGGCCATGCCGCCGCGGGCGATCCGCGAGCCGATGCGATAGCGACCGTCGAGGAGCCGGCCGGTCAGGGCGTCGCTGGCATCCCCGCGGGCGCGCGGCGGCGCGGCGGGGCGCGCAGGAGCGGCCTCGTCTGGCTCCACGTGTCGACCTTTCGAGTGCCCGGACGGGGAAGGGATCCGGAGGACCATCGTACTTTCGCGGCCGAGGAAGCCGCCGCTGTGGAGGCCCCGGCGTGGCGGCGGCGCGACCACGGCACCGATTTCGGCCACCGCCGCTGTCCTGGGACAGTGGCGTCATGCCCGAGGTGACCCCCGACAGCACGCCCGACCTGCGCTCCCTGGTGGCCGACTGGCTCGACCTCGAGACGGCCGCCGACGCGCTCGGCGTCTCCGAGACGCAGCTGCGCACGATGCTGCGCCGACACGAGCTGGTGGCCCTGCCCCCGTCGCCGGGGGACCGGGCCCAGGTGCCCGCGCTCTTCGTGCAGGACGGCCTGGTGGTCAAGGGGCTCGTGGGTCTGCTGACCGTGCTGCACGACGGCGGCTACGACCCCGCGCAGAGCGTGGCGTGGGTCTTCACCGACGCCGACCTTCCGGGCCGGCCGATCGACGCGCTCCGTGAGAACCGGGGCTCGGAAGTCAAGCGCCGCGCCCAGGCGATGGCCTTCTGACCGATCCCACCACCCGCGGGGTGCCGTGGACGGCCGCGCGCCCTGTGTTCGCGGCGTCGGGCGCGGTGCTGGCGGCCGCCCGGGAGCGCGCCGTACGCCGGCAGCTTGAGCCGGCCGTCTACACCGCCGACATGTTCGGCACCGGGCACGACGCCGCCAACCGTGCGGTCGTGGCCGCCGTCCCCGGCGACCGGCTCGACCTGGTGGGGCTGGCGCTCCACGGGCCTCGCTCCGCGGTCGACAAGGTGGTCAAGGGCAGCCGGCTGCACCCGTGAGCGGGTGGTCGAGGAGCGCGTCGGGACCGCCCGTCCGAGCGCCGTCGGGGTGATCTAGGGTCGGAAGCGTGAACCAGGCCCGGCTCCGCACGGTGCTCACCGTGATCGCGGCGGTCGTGGTCGTGCTGGTGGTCTGGCGAGCGCCGCAGCTGCTCCAGGGGAGCGACGACGGCGGGGCAGCGGGCTCGACCACGAGCCAGGCGGCCGGGCAGACCGGTGGGGCCGGGACCACCGACCCCGACAGTGGGCTGCCCTGGGTGGACGCGTCCGCGCTGCCGCCCGAGGCGGCCGACACGCTGGCGCTGATCGACAGCGGCGGCCCGTTCCCCTATGACCAGGACGGGTCGGTGTTCTACAACAACGAGCAGAACCTCCCCGACCACGACCGGGGCTACTACCACGAGTACACCGTCGAGACCCCGGGGTCGTCCGACCGCGGCGCTCGCCGGATCGTGGCCGGCGCGGGCGGGGAGCTCTACTGGACCGAGGACCACTACGACTCGTTCGAAAGGATCAGGCGATGAGTGGACTGGCAGCGCTGCTGGCCGAGCGCCGGGAGCCCGGGATCTACCACTGGCACGGGGCGTTCTCCGTCTCCGACATCGAGCACACCGTCGAGCACGCGGGCTGGCACTTCGCCCACATCGACGGCTGGCACGACGCGGAGACCAAGAAGGAGTTCCTGCGCGCCGTCGGTGATGCCCTGCACTTCCCCGACTACTACGGCAAGAACTTCGATGCGCTGGCCGACTGCCTGCGCGACGTCGAGGCGGGTGACTCCCACGGCACGCTGCTGCTGTGGGACGGCTGGGGCCCCTTCGCCTGGCACGACGAGAAGGCGTTCCTCAAGGCGCTGACCGTACTGGGGCGGCGGGTGGCCGACGACCACGGTGGCCCGTTCGCGGTGCTGCTGCGAGGTGAGGGGCCGAGCGTCACCGGCGTCGAGAGTCTGGACTGACCCCTCGGCCCGGGTGGCCGCCCGGCTGGTGGTGGGGCGTCGGCGGTGGGGGCGTCATACGACGTGGTCGTGGGGGCGGCCGGTGTGTATGACGTCCCGGGCGGCGCCCGCGGGAGACGGCCGCGACCGAGCGCGGGAGACGGCGCGGCAGGCGGCGAGTCAGACGGCGCGATGGGTCGTGGCGGCGGCCAGGTCGCGGAGGACGCCGCGCGCCCGGTGGTCGACGTCGGCCCGGTCGAGGGCGGCCTCGGCACGCTCGGCGAGGGCGGTGATCGCGCCCTCGACCTGGGCGTGCGCCCCGCTCGCGTCGATGATGGCGCGCAACCGGTCGACCCCCGCGGCGTCGAGCGGCGTCCCGAGGGCCGCGTCGAGCTCGGCGGCCGCCTCGGGTGGTGCGGTGTCGAGTGCCAGCGCGACCAGCACGGTGCGCTTGCCCTCGACGAGGTCGTCACCCGCGGGCTTGCCGGTGCTGGCCGGGTCGCCGAAGACGCCGAGCAGGTCGTCGCGCAGCTGGAAGGCCTCGCCGAGGGGCAGGCCGAAGGCGCCGAGCTCGGCCAGCTGCCCGGGGGTCGCACCGGCGAGCGCGGCCCCGATGTGCAGCGGCCGCTCCACGGAGTACTTCGCGGACTTGTAGCGGAGCACGGTCATCGCGGCGTCGACGTCGGCGCGGCCGCGTGCCTGCACCGACACGTCGAGGAACTGACCGGTGATCACCTCGCTGCGGCAGGCGTCGAACACCTCCAGCGCGGCCGCCACGCGCTCCCAGGGCAGCCCGCAACGGCGCAGCAGCTCGTCGGCCCAGGCCAGGAGCAGGTCGCCGAGCAGGATCGCCGCCGCGGCGCCGTACTGCTCCGGGTTGCCCGGCCAGGCATGTGCGCGATGCTCGGCGGCGAACCCCCGGTGGGTGGCGGCCCGCCCGCGCCGGGTGTCGGAGGCATCCATCAGGTCGTCGTGGACCAGCGCGCTGGCATGCAGCAGCTCCAGCGAGGCGCAGGCCCGGACCAGCGCCTGCTCCTCAGCCGGGGAGGGGTGGGGCGCCACGGCGTGGTAGCCCCAGTAGCAGAACGCGGCCCGCAGCCGCTTGCCGCCGCCGACCCCGTCGCGCGCCTCCGCGAGCAACCGCTCGGCGTCGGCGCCGAGGGGGGCGAGCCGGTCGGCCTGCTCGGTCAGGAAGTCGTCGAGTGCCCGCTGCACGCGGGCGCGGAACGCCGCGGGATCCCACGGCGCCTCGACCGCGGCGTCCACCGTGGGTCGACCGGCCGGGAGGGCGTCGTCGGGCGAGGTCACGCCGCGAGCCTAGCCAGTGGACGGCGGACCTCCGCCTGGGCGGTCGGCCCTAAAATCATCGGCATGGACGACGCCGCCCCCGACGCCGTGCCCGACGCCGTGCCCGCCGCCGACCCGACGCCGCACGGGGAGCGGGGGATCGGCGAGCTGGTCGCCGCGGGCGAGCGGTCGGTGTCGTTCGAGTTCATGCCACCGCGCGACGAGGCCGGGGCCGCCCAGCTGTGGAGCGCGATCTCCGACCTGGAGCCCTACCAGCCCACGTTCGTGTCGGTGACCTACGGCGCCGGCGGCACCACCCGCGACACCACCGTGCAGATCACCGGGCGGATCGCGCGGGAGACCTCGCTTCGTGCGCTGGGCCATCTGACCTGCGTGGGGCACACCCGCGAGGAGCTGGTCGAGGTGCTGCGCGCCTACCAGCAGGCCGGCGTCCGCAACCTGCTGGCGCTGCGCGGAGACCCGAAGGAGGGGCCGACCGCTCCGTGGACGCCGACCCCGGGTGGGCTGACCTACGCCGTCGAGCTGGTCGAGCTGGCGCACGAGGTCGGCTCGTTCAGCGTGGGGGTCGCCGCCTTCCCCGAGGGGCATCCGTCGGCCGCGTCGCTGCAGACCGACGCCCGGGTGCTGGCCGACAAGGCGCGAGCCGGGGCCGACTTCGCCGTCACCCAGCTGTTCTTCCGGCCCGACGACTACTTCCGGCTGGTCGAGCGGGTCGCGGCCCGGGGCGTGGAGCTGCCGATCCTCCCCGGCATCATGCCGATCACCAACCTGGGCTCGCTGCGCCGGATGGCCGAACTGTCGGGTGCGACGATCCCGCAGGCGGTGCTGGCGCGCTTCGACGGCCTCACCGAGCCGGCCGACGTACGCCGGGTCGGGGTCGAGGTCGCCACCGAGCTCTGCGAGGCGCTGCTGGCCGGCGGCGCCCCCGGGCTGCACTTCTACACGCTCAACCGCTCCCGGGCGACGCTGGAGATCTTCGAGGCGCTGCGGATCACCGCCTGAGGCGCGCCCGTCCACTCGCCTGCGGGGCCGGGCCCCGGCGTACCCTCGCCGCATGAAGCGCACCGTCACCACCACCGGGCGCGGCACCGTGCAGGTGGTGCCCGACGCCGCCGTCGTCACGATCGGCGCGCGGCACCAGGCGAGCGGGGTGGCGGAGGCGTGCGCCGGTGTGGACTCCGCCGCCCGCAGCATCGGGGAGGTCGCCCGGCGGCACACCGACGAGGCGCGGATCTCCTCCACCGGGCTCACCGTGTGGCCGGCCCACGACCGCAGTGGCCAGCCCAGCGGGTTCGAGGCGCGACACTCCCTGCGGATCCGGGTGGCCGATGTGACGGCCGCCGGGAGGCTGCTGGCCGAGCTGGCCGAGGAGGTCGGCGACCGGCTGACGATCGATGGGGTGTCGCTCACCGTGTCCGACCCGGGACCGGCGGCGGAGGCGGCGCGAGAGGCGGCGTACGCCGACGCGCGCGAGCGGGCCGAGGCGCTGGCGGCGCTCAGCGACGCCTCACTCGGCGAGGTGGTGACCGTCGTCGAGGACGAGCCGGGGTTCGCCAGACCCGTGGCCCTCGCGGCGGGCCGTGCCGCCAAGGCCGACCTGGCCTTCGAGGCCGGCGAGCAGGGCGTCTCCGCGACCGTCAGGATCACCTGGCGCCTCGTCTGAGGGATAGTCCGCTACGTTCGGCACCAGTGTCGGGGGGTGAACCGGTGCCGAACGTGGCGGACTATCGGCCCGGGGCCGGCCCGACGACCTGCGCGACGAGGGCGGCCGACAGTCCGACGAACGGCACCCCGCCGCCCGGGGTGGCGTGCGCGCCGGCGGCGAACAGCCCGGCGATGGGGGTGCGCGGTCCGAGCCGGCGGCTGACGGTCGCGCGGCCCTCCCAGGCCACGCCGTACGGCGACCCGCCGGCGCCGACCTCGCCCGCGGATCGGTCGACGCGGCTCACGACGCGCTCGCGCAGGTCGATCCCTCGGTCGGCCAGCAGGTCGACGAGGTCCGAGGTGGCGGGCGGCCGGTGCGCCGCGACGGTCAGCACGGCGTGCCCGGCGGGCGCCGACCCGCCGCGATGCAGCACCAGGTCGGGCCCGCCGTGGAGCACGGTCTCGTGGGCGAGGTCGAGGTCACCGGTCACCCCGAGATGGACGACCGTCGGCGCCGGCACCGGCGTCGTGCGGCGGACGTGGCGTGACAGCGCCCGGAACCGCGACGGGTCGCAGGCCACCACGGTCGCGTCGGAGGCCAGCTCCTCGGCCGCGGTGGCGACGCCACGGGCGCGCCCGCCGTCGACCAGCAGCCGGGTCACCGGAGTCGAGAGCCGGACCTCGACCCCTCGCGTCTCGAGCCGCCGCTCCAGCGCCGCCGCCACCGCGGAGAGCCCACCGGGGACCGTCGCCGCGCCGAGCCGCTGCTCGAGGTAGGACCACACGCCCACCCACGCGGGCACCCGGGCGGGGTCCTGACCCTCCGCGCGCACGTGGTGGAGTGCGACCAGCCGGAGCCGCTCGTCCGGCAGCGCCTGCTCCACCAGCCGGCCCAGCGACAGTCGGCGGCGCAGCACCACGGTCGCGGCCCGGTCGGCCGTGGCCGGGTCGTAGGGCCGCTCGAGGTAGTCGCGGCGGACCAGCTCCCAGTCGACGGCGAGCCCCGCGACGTACGCCGCCCATGCGGCGCCCAGCCCGGCGCCCAGTCCGTCGAAGGCCCGGAGCTGCGCGGCCCGCGAGCCACCCGGCAGCGCCAGCCGCGACCCGTCGGTGAACCGGTGCTCGCGGATCGGCTGCAGCGGCACCAGGTGCAGCTCCCGCTCCAGGGGTCGACCGGTCTTGCGGAAGAGGTCGCGCAGCACCGCCGGCAACAGCGTCGAGGCCGCGCCGCCGTCCCACACGAACCCGTCGCGCTCCACCGGCCTCAGCGCGCCGCCCAGCCGGTCGGAGGCCTCACAGAGCGTCACCGCGTGGCCCAGCTTGGCCAGCCGTGCCGCGACGGCCATCCCGCCGAGCCCGCCGCCCACCACCACGACGCGCGTCACGCGCGGCACCCGGTCAGGGCTCGCCCAGCGTCGTCGTCGGCGCCGGCTCGCGGCCCTTCCAGCGCCGCCAGCCGCGGCGCACGGTCCGGCCGACGACGTAGACCAGGACCAGCCCGAGCACGAGCAGCACTGCGGCGATCGCGGCGGCCGCGCGGGGGTGGTCGATCGCGAACCAGACCAGCGCGAGCACGGTGAGGTCCTCGCCGACGCTGACCGCGACGTTGCTCGCCGGCTCGGGCGAGGAGTTGACCGCGAGCCGGGTGCCCGACTTCACCAGATGGCTGAGCAGCGCCGTCCCGCCGCCGACGACGCCGAGCACGGCCGCCTGCAGGGTCGGCGCGTCGCCGGCCATCAGCACCCCGATGACCGCGCCCGCGGTCGGCCGGATCGCGGTGGAGATGGCGTCCCAGGTGGAGTCGATGTAGGGGATCTTGTCGGCGACGAACTCCATCGCGTAGAGGAACGTCGCGGCCGCCAGCACGTCCCAGCGACCGAGGGCGTCGGGGATCTCCGGCGTGTCGTGCAGGCGGTCGGAGATGCCCAGGACCAGCACCACGAGGTAGGCGTTGACGCCGCTGGCCCAGCCGCTCGAGAACACCAGGGGGAGGGTCTCCACGCGCACATCCTAGGTACGTCGCACCCGTAGGCCCTGAGTACCCGCACGGATGACTCGTCGGCGCGTCGGCGGCACGGTGGACGCGTCGGCCCGGTCCCGGGCGTCACGGGGGTGGTGCGGGACCGGGCCGTCACCCGTGCCGGGTCGTCACCGTGCCGGGTCGCCGCTGGGCCGGGTCGCCGCTGGGCCGGGTCGCCGCTGTGCCGGGCGTGGTGGCCGTTCGAGGGCCGTCCTACGATCGGGGCGTGACCGAACTGCTGCTCCCGGTCGGCGACCGGGTCCTCGACGTGGCCGTGCACGGCCGGACCGACGGCACCGAGGCCGCCTCCGACCAAGGGGTGCTGGTCTACCACCACGGCACGCCGGGATGGCGGGTGCCGCCCGCGCCGGTGGTCGCCGCGGCCGCACGGCGGGGGCTGCGGCTGGTCAGCTGGTCGCGCCCCGGCTATGCCGCCTCGACGCGCGATCCCGGTCGCACCGTGGCCGAGGTGGTCGGTGACCTCCGGGCGGTGCTCGACCACCTCGGCGTCGAGCGCGCCCACGTGATGGGGTGGTCGGGCGGCGGCCCGCACGCGCTGGCCAGCGCCTGTCTCGCCCCCGACCGGGTGGCCGGCGCCCTGCTGCTGGCCGGGGTGGCGCCCTACGACGCCGCCGGACTGGACTGGCTGGCCGGCATGGGTGACGACAACATCGCGGAGTTCGGGGCCGCGCTGGAGGGGGAGGCGTCGCTGCGGGCCCTCCTCGAGGCCGCCCGCGACGAGCTGGCCGAGGTCACCGGCACCGAGCTGGTGGCGTCGTTGTCGACGCTGCTGCCGGAGGTCGACGTGGCCGCGCTGGGTCGCGACGACCTGGCCGAGGACCTGGCGGCGAGCTTCCGGGCGGCCGTGTCGACGGGCATCGACGGGTGGCTCGACGACGACCTGGCGTTCGTGTCGCCCTGGGGCTTCGACGCGACCGCGCCGGAGGTGCCCGTCCACGTCTGGCAGGGCGACGCCGACCTGATGGTGCCCTTCGACCACGGCCGGTGGCTGGCCGCGGAGGTCGCCGGCGCCACGTCGCGGCTGCTGCCCGGCGAGGGCCACGTGTCCATCGGCGCCGACCGGGTCGACGAGGCGCTCGACGGGCTGCTGTCCGGGTGAGGGCTCGCGCCGCCGGGCGTCAGACCTCGACCTCGGTGGCTCCGGTCATCGCCAGCAGCTCGTCGTACGACGTGGAGAAGACCGCGGCAGGGTGACCCGCGGCGGCCCAGACGACCTCGAAGCGGCGCAGCCACGGGTCGAGGTACGTCGGCACCGGGGCCGGATGCGCGAAGGGGGAGACCCCGCCGATCACCTGGCCGGTGTGCTCGCGCACGAACTCCGGTGTGGCCCGGCGCAGCGCGTCGACGCCGAGGGTCGCCGCGACCTTGGCGGTGTCGACGCGATGGTCGCCGGAGGTGAGGATCAGCACCGGCCCGCCGTCGGCGTCGAAGAGCAGGCTGTTGGCGATCGCGCCGACCTCGCAGCCCAGCGCCTCGGCGGCCAGTGCCGCGGTGTGCACACTGTCTGGCAGGATCACGATCTCACCGGTACCGCCGCGCGCGACGTGCTCGGCCCGGAACCTCGCGATCGACGGATGCTCCGGTGTCGGCGCGTCGGGGGAGGATGGGCCTGAGGCGGACGGGCCGGGGGAGGATGGTGCGGCGTCGCTGCTCATGCGGCGACCCTAGCGGCGGCCGGGCGGCACCCGGAGGCCGGATGGTGAGCGGAGGAGGAGACGAGTGGGGCAGCTGCCGACCTCGGTGCGGCGTTCGATCATGCTGGTGCGCGCCCTGGTCGCCTGGGGTGTGCTGGCCACCGCACTCACCGTGCTGTTGCGCGACGAGCTGGTCGTGGCCTGGGCGCGCGGCAACCAGGCGGCCCAGGAGGTCCTCGACGAGGGTGGCCTGGAGGCTCTCAAGAGCAGCTCCATCCGGATCCCCGGTTTCGCCGCGCTGACGGTCACCTTCCTGGTCGTCTATGCCGCGCTGGTGCTGGTGCTGGTCGCCTTCCTCCGGGGCGGCCACCCCTGGTCCCGGGTGGTGCTCACGGCCACGGCGGCGTTCACCTCCTTCGCGATCGCCGTCGGGCTGTGGCGGGCGCAGCCGCCGCTGTTCGTGGGGCTGGGCGTGGTGGCGCTGGGTCTCAACGCCGCACTCGTCTGGTTCCTGTGGAGAGAGGACACCGGCCGGTTCCTGCACGAGGACGTGCCGGCGGCCGAGGCTCTTTCGCAGGGCTGAGCGAGCTCGACCGGGCCGGTCGCGTCGGGCCGGATTCTTTTTGCCTCTTCTTCCCGTCGGGCGTTGACGGGCCGTCGGGGGGTCGGTGTACCGTGGTCGTGTTCGAACAGATGTTCGATCACCTCGGCGGAGGCGACCTCGACCCCCGCCTCCGCCGAGGCAGGCGTGAGGCCTGAGCCCGGGGGTCGACTGGCTGGGGTCGAGTCGTTTCCGTGGGAGGCAGGCATGAGGAGGTACGACGACCCCGTCGAGGTGCGGCAGGGCTGGATCGGGGCCCCGGAGAGCGGGGTGGAGGGGCCCGAGCAGTTCCTGTGGCGCGGGCGGCTGTGGCAGGTGCGGGCGGTGGTCGCGCACTGGGTGGAGACCGGCCCGTGGTGGCGCTCCGCCGGGGTGCGGGCGGTCCTCGGCACCCACGAGCCCGAGGGATCGGCGGCGCGGTCGGGAGGGCGGCCGGCCGGGTCGGCCGACCGGGCGCAGTCGTCGCTCGACCTGCTGGGGGACCGGGACCTGCTGGTGGAGCGCGAGCTGTGGCGGGTGGAGGCCGGTCGTGGTCGGCCCGGCGGGTCGGGTGGTGGGGCGACCGGTGACCCGGAGGGGTGGTCCGGGGTCTTCGACCTGTCCTTCAGCTGGGCCGACGGCTGCTGGCAGCTCGTCGGCTGTCTGGACTGAGGAGGAGCCGACGATGACCCACGCTGCCTCTCATGCTGCGCCGGCACCGCACGCGCTGCCCGCCACCACCCACTCCTACCTCACCCGCGCCGCGGCCTCGCTGCAGGAGGCGATGACCGCGCCCGACGTGCCGACCCGCTACGCCTGTGCCCATGTGGCGGCGCTCCGGGCGGCCGCCGCGCTGCTGGCCTCGCGAGCCCGGCCGGCGCCGCGCCGTCGACGACCGCAGAAGAACGCCTGGGTGCTGCTCGCCGAGGTCGCCCCCGAGCTGGGGGAGTGGGCGACCTTCTTCGCCGCCGGGGCCGCCAAGAGGGCGGCCGCCGAGGCGGGGTCCACCCGGGCGGTCACCGCGCGGGAGGCCGACGACCTGGTGCGCGACGCCGACCGGTTCCTCGAGGTGGTCGAGACGGCGCTGGGCCTGGTCCCGCACCCCTCGCTGACCGGGCACGGGCTCAGCGGCCCCGCCGGCCGGGCCGGTGTCGCCTGACCCGTTCGTCCATCTCCACGTCGCCTCCGGCTACTCGCTGCAGGCGGGCGCCTCGCACCCGCACCTGCTGGTGCAGCGGGCGGCGGAGCAGGAGATGGACACCCTGGCCCTCACCGACCGCGACGGTGTCTATGGCGCGGTGAAGTTCGCCAAGGCCTGTCTGCGGGCGGGCGTCCGCCCGGTCCTCGGGGTCGACCTGGCCTACCGGCCGCCGCGGGGGAGCGGCCGGGAGCAGGTGCCCGACCGGCGGCGGCCGCGCAGCCCGGTGCGCGGCGGCGAGTTCCGTGACCCGCGGCTGCCCCGGGTCACCCTGCTCGCCCATGCCGGCGGCCGAGGGGGTGCGGCCGGCTGGGCGGCGATCTGCCGGGCCATCTCCGCCACCCACCTGGCCGGCGAGCGGGGCGCCCCGGTGGCCGACCTCGAGGTGCTGGCGCCCTACCTCGCCGGCGGCGACGTGGTGGTGCTGCTCGGTCCCGCCTCCGAGGTGGGGGAGGCGGTGACCCGCCGCCGCGACGACCTGGCGCTGGCGGCGCTGGCGCCGTGGCGCGAGGTGGTGCCGGCCGAGAACCTCCTGGTCGAGCTGGTCTCCCACCGGCTCGGGGCCAGCGGTGGCGACTGGGGCCCGGGCACCTCCCCGCACGCCGCGAGGATGGCGGGGCTGGCCCGGCGGGCCGGGCTGGGCAGCGTGCTCACCAACGCGGTGCGCTACGCCGACCGGCTCGACGCCCCGACCGTCGACATCCTCGACGCCGCGCGCCGGCTGGTGGCGCTCGACCACCGTCACCTCGACCGCGGCAACGCCGAGGGGTTCTTGAAGTCCGGCAAGCAGATGCACGAGATCGCCGAGGAGGTCTGCCGGCTCTCCGGGCTGGGCGACCCGGCCCGGGAGGCACGGCAGCTGCTGGCCCGCACCCGCGCCGTCGCCGACCGCTGTGCCCTCGACCCGCGCGCCGACCTGGGGCTGGGCGAGATCCACTTCCCGGAGTTCGAGCTCGCCGGCGAGGACGAGCGAGGGTCGAGGAGCGACGGGGCGACCGCCGACGACGTGCTCCGGGCCAGGTGCGAGACGGCGATCGGGGACCGCTACGGCTCGGCGGGGCTGGCGGTGGTGTGGAAGCGGCTCGACGACGAGCTGGAGATGATCCGGCGGCTCGGCTACGCGTCGTACTTCCTCACCGTCGGCGACGTGACCGACCTGATCCGCGACCTCGGGGTGCGCTGCGCGGCGCGCGGGTCGGGGGCGGGCAGCGTGGTCAACTACCTGCTCGGCGTCTCCGGGGTCGACCCGATCCGGCACGGCCTGCTGATGGAGCGGTTCCTCTCCCCGCTGCGGCAGGCGCTGCCCGACATCGACGTCGACGTGGAGTCGGCGCGGCGCACCGAGGTCTACGAGGCGATCCTCGACCGCTACGGCGGGGAGCGCTGCGTGGCGGTCTCGATGATGGACACCTATCGCGTCCGGCACGCCGTCCGCGACGTGGGGGCGGCGCTGGGCATGCCGCCCGGTGAGATCGACGCGATCGCCAAGGCGTTCCCGCACATCCGGGCCCGCGACGCGCGGGCGGCGCTGCGCGAGCTGCCCGAGCTCCGCGCCAGCGGCCTGGGCGAGGAGCGGCTGGACCTGATGTTCGGGCTGGTGGAGCGGCTCGACGGGCTGCCCCGGCACATCGCGGTGCACCCCTGCGGGGTGCTGCTCTCCGACGCGACCCTGCTCGACCGGACCCCCGTCGAGGCGTCGTACGCCGGGTTCCCGATGAGCCAGTTCGACAAGGACGACGTGGAGGACCTCGGGCTGCTCAAGCTCGACGTGCTCGGCATCCGGATGCAGTCCTCGATGGCGCATGCGCTGACCGAGATCCAGCGGGTCGACGGCGTCGCGATCGACCTCGACGACGAGGCGCAGGTGCCCCTCGACGACCCGGCGACCTACGCCATGATCAGCGCCGCCAAGACCCTCGGCGTCTTCCAGATCGAGTCGCCCGGGCAGCGCGAGCTGGTCGGCAAGTCCGGGCTGGGCTCGTTCTCCGACATCATCACCGACATCTCGCTGTTCCGGCCCGGTCCGGTCAAGAGCGACATGGTGACGCCCTACCTCGAGGCCAAGCAGGGCTGGAAGGACGCGACCTACCTCCACGACGACCTGCGGCCGATCCTCGGCGAGACCCACGGCGTGGTGGTCTTCCACGAGCAGGTGATCGAGATGATCGCCCAGCTGGCCGGCATCTCCTATGCCGAGGCCGACGAGAAGCGCCGCGCGCTCGGCGACCGGGAGGGGATGGCCGAGACCAAGGTGTGGTTCTTCCCGCGGTCCCTGGGCCGCGGCTACCCGCTGGCCGTGGTCGAGCAGGTCTGGAAGGTGCTCGAGGCGTTCGCGTCGTTCGGGTTCTGCAAGGCCCACGCCGCGGCGTTCGCACTGCCGACCTACCAGTCGGCCTGGCTCAAGGCGCACTGGCCGGCCCACTTCCTGGCCGGGGTGCTCACCCACGATCCGGGGATGTACCCCAAGCGGCTGATCCTCGACGACGCCCGCCAGTGCGGCATCGCGGTGCTCGGCCTCGACGTCAACGCCTCGGCCAAGGACTACGTCGTCGAGCCGATGGCCTCCCTCGACGAGCCACCCCCGACCGTGCTCGGCCGCTCGGCGCGGGAGCCCGGAGTGGGCTGGCCCGACGGTCGCGCCTACGGCATCCGGCTGGCGCTGGCGGAGGTGAAGGGGATCAGCGGGGCCGAGGTGGAGCGGATCGTCGCCGCCCGGCCCTACCAGTCGCTCACCGACTTCTGGCACCGCGCGCACATCTCCCGGCCGGTCGTGGAGCGGCTGGTGCTGGCCGGCGGGTTCGACAGCATCTACGGCATCGGCTCGGTCGACCTCGGGGTCCGGCGGCGGGGCCGGGTGACCCGTCGCGACCTGCTGCTCCAGGTGGCCGACCTCGACCGGCACGCCCGGGCGCTGGACCGGGCGGCGCGCGGGCGCGGGCTGGGCAGCCGCGGAGTGGGCCGGCTTCCTGCCGCGGCCCGGTCCCAGGTCGCCTCCACCACCGAGGTCGCGGCCACCCGGGCGGCGCAGGCCGCCGAGCGCAACAGCTCCGACCCGCGGGAGCGCGAGCAGGCGGCCCGGCTGGAGCGGCACCCGCTGGCCGACGGCGGTGTCTGGGCGGCCGCCGCCGCGCAGTCGCAGGCGACCCCGCCGCCGGCGCCGGTCACCTCGGTGCAGCTCGCCCTCGACCTCGGCGACGCGCCGACCGAGGGAGAGGTGAGCGGGCTGCCCGAGCTCGACGTGCAGGAGAAGATGAAGGCCGAGCTGGAGATCCTCGGCCTCGACGCCAGCCGGCACGTCGTCGACTCCTACGCCGGCTTCCTCGACGCGCTCGGCGTCACCCGCAGCCGCGACCTGCTGCGCCGGCGCAGCAAGGCCGAGCTGTTGGTGGCCGGGGTCAAGGTCGCCACCCAGACCCCGCCGATCCGCTCCGGCCGGCGGGTCATCTTCCTCACCCTCGATGACGCCACCGGGCCGGTGGACGCGACGTTCTTCGAGGACGCCCAGGGTCCCTACGCCGCCACCGTGTTCCACTCCTGGCTGCTGGTGGTGCGCGGCGAGCTGCGCCGTACCGGCCGGCAGGGGGTGTCGCTGCGGGCCACCGGCTGCTGGGAGCTGCCCGCGCTGCACGCGCTGTGGGAGGCCGAGGGGATGGACGCGGTCCGTGAGCGGATGGCGGTGGTGCCCGAGGGTTTCGCCGGGGTGGGCGAGGCGGCCGTGGCCGGTGCGGCGGAGAGTCGCAGCAGCCGTCCGGTGATGGCCGCGCCCGGTGGGTCGATGGCCGGTGGGTCGATGGCCGGAGGGGCCGACGACCCCGAGGGCAGGGGCGCCGCCGGCGGCATGGGCCGCCGCCGGGTGCTGGTGCACTCCAGCGGCTTCAAGGTCTCGCCCTACTCCGACATCAAGCCGGCCGGCGAGCCGACCAAGGACGTCGCCCGCAAGCTCTGGCACCGCAGCCCCGGGAGTCCGGGATGAGCGTGGGGGTCGGCGTGAAGCAACACCCCCGAAGCCCCGGGGCGCCAGGGCCTAGGGTGGGGCCATGCCAGCCAGTGACCGGGCAACCAGCGACCGGGCCCTCGACCGGGCCAGCGAGCGGCGCAGCCTGGTCCGCACCGGCGTGGTGTGGGAGGCGCTCCGGCGGGCGCTGGCCGCGCCGGGGGCCTACGCCGAGCAGCGGGCGAGCATCGTCGACCTCGGCGGCGGCACCGGCGGCTTCGCCGTCCCGCTGGCCGAGCTGGGCCACCGGGTGCTGGTGGTCGACCCCAGCCCCGACGCGCTCGCCGCGCTGGGCCGGCGCGCCGCCGAGCACGGGGTCACCGACCTGGTCACCGGCGTCCAGGGCGACGTCGCCGAGCTGCCCACGGTGGTCGGCGAGGGACAGGTCGACCGGCCCGCCGACCTGGTGCTGTGCCACGGCGTGCTCGAGGGGGTCGAGGACCCCGCGGCGGCACTGGCCGCGGTGCACGAGGTGCTCCGCCCCGGCGGCGCCCTCTCGTTGCTGGTCGCCCAGCGGCACGCCGCCGTCATCGCCCGTGCGATGGCCGGCCACTTCCAGCAGGCCCGGACCCTGCTCGACACCTCGCCGCCTCCGGACCCGAGCACCCGGGGGGCCATGGGGCACCGGTTCACCGCCGAGGAGCTCACCGCCCTGGTCGAGACCGACTGGGAGGTGGAGGCCCTGCATGGCATCCGGGTCTTCGCCGACCTGGTGCCCGGGTCGCTGCTCGACCTGGAGCCCGGCGCCACCGCCGCGCTGGCCGAGCTCGAGCAGGCGGTCGCCGAGCGGCCGGAGTACCTCCCCCTCGCCGCGCAGCTGCACCTGCTCGCCCGCCGTCGCTGAGGGTCCGTCCGCCGGTGTCTCCTCCGAGGAGGCACCGTGACGCCCGCGGGCCCCGACCCGTCCTGGGCCGCGCCGATCCTGCACGTCGACATGGACGCCTTCTATGCCTCGGTGGCGCTGCGCGACCGCCCGGAGCTGCAGCACGTGCCGGTGATGGTGGGCGGCGGCTACCGCGGCGTGGTGCTGTCGGCCAACTACCTCGCCCGCGGGTACGGCGTCCGCTCGGGGATGCCCGGGACCCGAGCCCGCCGACTGTGCCCCCAGGTGGTCGTGGTGCCACCCGACTACGACACCTTCACCCAGGTGTCCGCGTCGGTGATGGAGACCTTCCGCCGAGTCACCCCGCTGGTGGAGGTGGTCTCCCTCGACGAGGCGTTCCTCGACGTCCGGGGGGCGACCCGGCGGTGGGGCTCGCCGCGGGAGATCGCCGAGCAGCTGCGCGCCACCATCCACGACGAGCAGGGCATCACCTGCTCGGTGGGGGTGGCGGCGGCGATGACCCTGGCCAAGATGGCCAGTCGCCGCGCCAAGCCCGACGGGCTGCTGGTGGTCCCTCCCGAGGAGGTCACCTCGTTCCTGCATCCGCTCGACGTGGGCGAGCTGTGGGGGGTGGGGGAGAAGACCCAGGCGATGCTGCACCGGCTCGGGCTGAAGACCATCGGCGATCTCGCGCACACCCCCGAGCGCACCCTGTGCCGGGCGGTCGGCGACGCTCTCGGGCGGCACCTGCGACGGCTGGCCTGGGGCGATGACGCCCGCGAGGTCGTCGAGCGCCGGGGCGTCGACGAGCCCGACCGGTCGATGGGCGCCAACGAGACCTTCGGCCGCGACACCGACGATCGGGCGGTGATCGCCCGCGAGCTGCTCCGGCTGTCGGCGCGGGTGGCGGGGAGGATGCGGGCCGCCGAGGTGGCCGGCCGGACGGTGACGGTGCGGGTGCGGTTCGCCGACTTCACCACGATCACCCGCTCCCGGACCCTCCCGGAGGCGACCGACGTCACCCAGGAGATCTACCGCGCCGCCCTGCGCCTCTATGACGGGCTGGGGCTGCAGCGGGCCCGGCTGCGGCTGGTCGGGGTGCGGGTCGAGGGACTGGTGCCGCGCACCACGGTGCACCGGCAGGGGGTGCTGGGGGAGCGCGAGCACGGCTGGCCCGACGCCGACCGGGCCGTCGACCGGGCCCGGCTGCGGTTCGGGTCCGCCGCCGTCCAGCCGGCCGCGCTGCTGGCCGACCCGGCCTGACCGGGCCGGCTTCGAGCGTTGGCCGAGATGTGATCGGACAATTTGGCCCGGTCGCTACCGCGCGGCGGAATGCCCACCTAGACTGGAGCCGCCGGTCCGCACGGCTCGCATCCCGCAAGCCGAGGCCCCGGGCATCGGGGAGGTAACGTGCCACTCTCGGAAGAGGAGCTCCGGCTGCTGGAGCAGATGGAGCGCGCCCTCGTCCAAGACGACCCGAAGCTCGCCTCGACCCTGCGCGGCACCGCCCGCCGCCGCAACGCCCGCCGCCGCGTCATCTACGCCGGTGTCGGCCTTCTCGTGGGCATCGCCGTGCTGATGACCGGCGCCATCGCCCAGCTCACCCCGGTGGGCATCGCCGGCTTCGTGGTGATGCTGGCCTCGGCCGCCGTCGGGCTCACCGCCTGGCGGGCGCAGACCGACGACGGCGCCCAGGCGCCGACCCCGCTGCCCTGGCGGCGGCGCGGCCAGGACGGCTGACCGCCGCCTCGGCCCGGCTCTCTCAAGGCCGCCGACGCCTCCTGGTGGAGCCTCGTGGTCAGTGCACGTGGTCGACCAGGCCGCCGCGCTCGACGACCTCCACGTCGTCGGAGACCACCGGCACCGACGGCGTCCGTCGGAACAGCGACCTCGGCAGCCACCGGGCCCGACGGCGGGTACGCCGGGTGGTGCCGGCGGCGATCGCGCGGCTGACCGTCGTGGTCTCCTCGCGCAGCTGGTCGGCCCCGGTCGGGTCGGCGCCGCCGGGCCGCGCGTAGCGGTGCCGCTCGACGGCCTGCACCAGCCGACCGAGCGCGGCCACCGCGTCGGGTGCGTAGTCGGGGCCGTGCGGCGGCCGAGCCGGCGGATGTGGGTCGTCGGGGTCGCCGAACCAGTCGGCGACGCGGAGCGCGGTGGCCTGCGGCGACAGCCCGACGGGCCAGGCGCGACCGTGGTCGACGGCGGTGTCGCGGAGCTCGAGCCAGGCGGCCTCGGGACCCGGATCGGCCGCCCACCGGGCGTCCCGCCGCCACCGCCGCCACCAGCCCGGCAACAGCACCAGCACGACCAGGAGGACCACGCCGCCGGCGATCGAGCCGATCAGCATCCACCGCGGTCCGGTGTCCGGTGCCGTGCCGCCGCCCCCCTGCTGGTCCAGCAGGTCGGGCCGCAGCGGCCGGCTGCTCGCGCTGGCGCTGGGCTCGCCGCTCTGCT
Source organism: Nocardioides sp. (assembly GCF_041393715.1). Taxonomy (GTDB): domain Bacteria; phylum Actinomycetota; class Actinomycetes; order Propionibacteriales; family Nocardioidaceae; genus Nocardioides. The sequence goes on from NZ_JAWKJQ010000003.1 coordinate 215,772, forward strand.
GGTCGGGGTTGGCGCTGGACGACTCCTCATCGGACTGCGGGACCTGGCCGCGGGTGTAGCTGGGCGCGGCCGGGGTGCGGGTGCTGGGCGTCGGCTCGAACCGCACCCAGCCCGAGCCCGCGAAGTAGAGCTCGGGCCAGGCGTGCAGGTCGTGGGCGGAGAACTCGAAGGCATCGGCCGCGGTGCGGTCGGGGGTGAGGAACCCGATGGCCACCCGGGACGGGATGCCGAGCGAGCGCGCCATCACGGCCATCGCCGAGGCGAACTGCTCGCAGTAGCCGACCCGGTCGGTGAGGAAGGCCTCGAGCTCGTCGCCGCCGTTGCCCTGCGTGGCGTTGGTCAGGCTGTACTCGAACCCGCCGTCGCGTCGGAACCAGTTCTGCAGGATCACCGCCCGCTGGTAGTCGCTGGTGGCGTCGGCGGTCAGCTGCTGCGCCTGGGCCACCACGTCTCGCGGCACCGACGCGGGCAGGCTGGTGTAGCGGTCGATGAGATCACCCGAGGGCAGCGGCGCGGCGGCGAGCTCCTCGGGGGTCAGGTCGAGGTCGACGGCCTGCATGGTGTAGCTGATGCCGTGGGTGTTGGTGCCCTCGTCGGCGGCGAGGAAGTCCATCGTGTCGCGGTCATAGCGCCAGTTGCCGGGAGCGTCGACCGAGGTGGCGGTGGCCATCGCCGGCAGCCAGGTCGAGCGGAACGACTGGAGGGCCGAGACCCGGTAGCTGTACTCCGTGCGGTCCACCGAGCTCGAGACCCCGAAGAGCGGCGGCAGCGTGCCGTCGGCCCGCTGGTCGGCCGGGATGTCGCGGTCGCCGGCCTTCCAGGCCTCGCCGTTGAAGTCGGTGAGCACCGAGATCCGCAGGTACGCCGGCGCGGGGTCGTTGGTCTCCAGGCGGAGCAACGGGACGTCGACGTCGCGGTTGAGGTCGCGGCGCAGGTCGACCACGGGATCCTGGATGTCGACGCTGCCATCGCCGCCGGCGCCCAGCCCGCCGCCGAAGACGCCGAACTGGAGGGTGGGGATCAGGGCTGGGAGCACGACCGCGAGCGCGGTGGCGGCCGCGCCCACCCCCAGGGCGGTGGTGCGGGCGGCGCCGGTGCGGACCGCGAAGCCGCCCTCGTCGTGCCTGCTGCCCACGCCGCGCCCCCAGCGGCCGACGTACTCGTCCTCGTGGAGGTAGAGCATCACCAGGAACCCGGCCGCCGGGAGGGCGAACCACCCCCACGCGACCTGACCGGCCAGCACGCTCACGCCGACGGCGTAGAGCGTCAGGAGCACCAGGCCGGCGAGGGGCACCCGGCGCCAGGCGCAGGCCACCACGTCGACGAGGAGCAGGCAGACCACCCCGAGCGGGAGCAGCAGCGGTTCGAGGGTGCCCGCCTCGGCGGGCACGGGGGAGGCGTAGGCCTGCGAGGCCTGGACCGCGGCCTCCCAGCGGACGAGCAGGTCGGCGCGCTCGGCGGCGTCGGGGAGCAGCGAGCCGGTCAGCACGTGGGTGACGTAGGCGCCGACGCCGATCACCTGGGCCAGCAGCACCAGCCAGCCCGGGGCGCGCCACCAGCGGAGCACGCCGCCGAGGCCGGCGATGATCAGGGCGCTGTCGAAGAGCGGGGCGAGGTAGCTGCTGGCGTCCTCGCCGAAGCCGCGCCAGGACAGCATCGCGAGCCACGTGGTGAGCGCGGCGGCCAGGGAGACCGCCAGGCTGTGCGGCAGACCGGTGCGCGACCCGCTGTTCATCGGACCAGCTCCTCGGGCTGCTCCGGACCCGTCGGCTGCCGGGTGCCCAGCCGGCCCAGCTCCTGCCAGACGGCGTCGAGCCGGCTGCCGGGGCGCAGCTCCACCGCACGCCAGCCGTAGCCGCCGAGCACGGACGCGCCGTCGAGGGTGGCCGGGCTGTCCGGAGCCCAGGCCTGGACGTCGAGCGCCAGCGCCATCGCGGTGGAGGTGTGCATCCGCATCCGGCGCAGCACCGGGGCGTCGGCCTCCTCGACCGCGCCGAGCACCGCCACCATCAGCGAACCCTGCCCGGGGTCGGCCAGCCAGCCGCTGTCGAAGCGCGGCGCGGGGGTGGCCCGCAGCACCGCCAGGGACTCCAGCAGCGGCGCGGCGTTGATCGTGGCGTCGCGGGAGTGCCACTCGGCGCCGGCCTCCTCGCCGGTGGCGGTCACCAGCCGGACGGCGTACCCGCGCTGGGTCAGGTGCACGGCGATCGACGCCGCGGCGGAGACCGCCGCCTCCAGGGAGGAGGCGGCGCCCTGGCCGCGGTGGGCCGGCAGCCGGTTGTCGAGCACCAGGGTGGCCCGGGCCTGCCAGGGCTGCTCCTCGCGACGCACCATCAGCTCGCCGACCCGCGCGGAGCTGCGCCAGTGGACGCGCCGCAGCTCGTCGCCACGGCGGTACTCCCGCACGGTGACGTCCTCGGCGCTGCCGGAGGCGAAGGCACGCGGCCGATGGTCGCCGGAGCCGCTCCACACCCCGCCCAGCGGGATCGCCGGAAGCGGGACGGTGCGCGGGGTCACGGTGAGCGGCACCGTGGTGGTGAACGCCCGACCCAGCTCGACCATGCCGAACGGGTCGGTCACGCGGACCGACATCGGGCCGATCTGGAACCGGCCGCGCAGGTCGGAGCGCACCTGGTAGGTCACGTGCCGCCGCCAGCCGTGGCCGATGCCCTCGAGCACGAACCGCGGCCGGGTGCCGAGCACGTAGGGCACCTGGTCCTCCAGCAGCAGGATGCCGGTGGGGGTGCGGCCCTCGTTGGTGATCGTCAGCCGCACCCGGGCCGGCTGCCCGGCGGCGACCAGCTGCGGGGACACGGTGCGGACCAGCGCCAGTCGGTAGCGGCTGCCGCCGACGAGGTACGCCGCCAGCAGCGGCACCGTCATCAGCAGCACGCCCACCCGGGTCAGCGCCGGCTGGCCGATCACCAGGGCGCAGACCACGGCGGTCACCCCGGCCGCGAGGAAGGCCCGTCCTCGCGTGGTGAGTCCGCTCAGTCCCTCGCGCACCTGCGTCCCCCTCCGGACCCGGTCAGCCTCCGGCGCCCTCGGGCACCGGGACCGAGGCAAGGATGCCGTCGAGGATGGCGGTGGTCGTGCGACCGGTCATCGACGCCTCCACGCTGGCCAGCAGACGGTGGGCCAGCACCGGCTGGGCGAGGGCGGTCACGTCGTCGGGCAGGACGTAGTCGCGCCCTCGCATCGCCGCCCGCGCCTTCGCGGCGCGCACCAGGTGGAGGGTCGCGCGGGGCGAGGCCCCCAGCGTGAGCTCGGCCGCCCGCCGGGTCGCGGTGGCCAGCTCGACGGCGTAGCGCTGCACGGGCTGGGAGACATAGACCTGGGCCACGATGTCGATCAGCTTGCGGATCTCGGCGGCGTCGGTGACCGGCTCGAGGTCCTCGAGGGGTCGGTGCCCGGTGTGCACGTCGAGCATCGCGATCTCAGCGGCGGGGACCGGGTAGCCGACCGAGACGCGCGCCATGAACCGGTCGCGCTGCGCCTCGGGGAGGGCGTAGGTGCCCTCCATCTCGATCGGGTTCTGGGTCGCGATCACCATGAACGGCGCCTCGAGCTGGTAGGTCGTGTTGTCGACGGTGACCTGACGCTCCTCCATGCACTCCAGCAGCGCCGACTGGGTCTTGGGCGACGCGCGGTTGATCTCGTCGCCGACCACGACGTTGGCGAAGACACCGCCGGGCCGGAACTCGAACTCCCGGGTGTTCTGGTTGAACACCGACACCCCGGTCACGTCGGACGGCAGCAGGTCGGGGGTGAACTGGATCCGGCGCACCGAGCAGTCGATGCTGCGCGCCAACGCCTTGCTGAGCATGGTCTTGCCGACGCCCGGGACGTCCTCGATGAGCAGATGGCCCTCGGCGAGCATCACGACCAGGGCCGAGGTGACGACGTCCGGCTTGCCCTCGAGCACGCGCTGGACGTTGTCGCGGACCCGGTCGGTCACCCGGGTCAGGGTGTCGAGGTCGGCGCCGGCCGAACCTGGTGCTGACACGTGCGGTCCTTCCTGGTCCGGGACCCCGGGTCGGGGTCCGCTGTGCGCCTCGGCCGGGTTGCGGCCTGGGCTCGTGACGGTGAAGCGGCCCGGGCGGCCGCGGGTGGCGAGCCCGGCGACCGTCGGTGCCTCCACCGTAGGCCGTCTGGGCAACATACGCGGTCGCGTCGATCCCCCTCGACGTCACGCTGGTCACGGTTTGCTTACGGATTCGGCGGCTCCTCGGTTCACCGGCGTCGCCGGCACCCGGTCCCCGCGCCGTCGTACCGGCCCGCGTCGGCCCCGGCGAGCGCCGCGCGCGCCCGCGGATCCCCTCCACTTCGCTCCACCGCGCGTTCTCCCAGGTCAGCGAGGCGTTCGACGGTGGAAACCCGGCGATTTCCTGGCCGGATGTGGTTGACGGTGGGGGAAAGTGGGGTAAGGTGGTGGAAAGTGGAGGAAGCGGGCGCCGCAAGGGGTCCGGCAGAGGCGGAGGTGGCGATGTTCGTCGGCACCTACACCCCGAAGCTGGACGACAAGGGGCGGCTGTTCCTCCCGGCGAAGTTCCGGGAACAGCTGGAGGACGGGTTGATGGTCACGCGAGGGCAGGAGCGCTGCCTGACCGTCTACTCGCTGACGGAGTTCGGTGTCCTCACCGAGCGCCTCCGCGAGGCCTCGCTCACCAACAAGACCACCCGTGACTACGTCCGGATGCTCACCTCCGGCGCCTTCCAGGAGGTGCCGGACAAGCAGGGGCGGATCACCATCGCGCCCCTGCTGCGCTCCTACGCCTCCCTGCAGAAGGACGTCGTGGTGATCGGCTCGATGAACCGGGTCGAGATCTGGGACCCCACCAGCTGGGAGACCTACCTGGCGGAGCAGGAGCAGCGCTACGCCGACCTCAGCGAGGAGATCTTCCCCGGGATCTGACCCCGCTCGAGGACCACCAGCACCACCAGCACCACCACAGCCAACTCCACACAGGACTCGTCAGGCGAGGCTCGTGCCCGCTCCGCTGCCGCCATCTGGGGCACCTTCCCCGGTTCCAGAGGGCGCTTCCCCACACGGAGCGGGCAGGGACCTGGCCCGACGACTCCACCAGCACCAGCACCAGCGCCATCACCAGCACAGGGGGTCGAGACCATGAGCAGCCTGCCGATCACCGGCCCACGGCCACAGCGGGTGCGCCACCAGGCCCGCCAGTCACTGGCCGTGATGGCGATGTCGGTCGGCCTGTCGGCCGGTTTCGCGACGGTGCTCCTGCTGCTCACCCGGCTGGGCCGCTAGGCGGCCACGATGAGCTCCCCCCAGCACGTCCCGGTCCTGCTCGACCGGGTCGTCGCTCTTCTGGAGCCCGCCCTGGACCATCCGGGCGCGGTGCTCGTCGACGCGACCCTCGGTCTCGGCGGGCACTCGGAGGCGGTGCTGGGTCGGTGCGAGCTGGCCCGCGTGGTCGGCATCGACCGCGACCCGGCCGCCCTGGAGCTCGCCGGACGCCGGTTGGCCGACTTCGGCGACCGGTTCACCCCCGTGCACGCGGTCTACGACGAGATCCCCGACGTGCTGCAGGACCTCGGGATGGCCGAGGTGAGCGCGGTCCTGTTCGACCTCGGTGTCTCCTCGATGCAGCTCGACCTGGTGGACCGCGGCTTCGCCTACGCCGCCGACGCGCCGCTGGACATGCGGATGGACCCCACCCGCGGACGGACCGCGGCCGAGGTGCTGAACACCTACCCGGCCGCCGACCTGGCCCGGGTGCTGCGCGTCTACGGCGACGAGCGGTTCGCGCGTCAGATCGCCGCGGCGGTGGTGCGCGAGCGGGAGAAGGAGCCGTTCTCCACCTCCGCCCGCCTCGTCGAGCTGCTCTACGACGTGATCCCGGCCCGCGCCCGGCGCACCGGTGGTCATCCCGCGAAGCGCACCTTCCAGGCGCTGCGCATGGAGGTCAACGACGAGCTCGCGGTGCTCCGCCGCGCGGTGCCTGCGGCCGTCGACGCGATCGCGGTGGGCGGTCGGGTGGTCGTGGAGTCCTATCACTCGGGGGAGGACCGGATCGTCAAGCGGGTCTTCGCCGGCGCCGCGCGCACCGACGTACCCGACGACCTGCCGTTCGTCCCTGAGGGGCACGAGCCGGTGCTCCGGCTCGTGACCCGCGGCGCGGAGAAGGCCGGTCCCGACGAGGTGCGAGACAACCCGCGCGCCGCGTCCGTCCGGCTGCGGGCCGCCGAGCGGGTCCGCCCCGGTCGAGTCTCCAGCCCCGACCCGCGCGAGGGAGCAGCCTGATGAGCAGTCCGATGACGAACCCGGTGAGCGCCGGGCTGCGTCGTGCGCCGCGGCTGGCCGACGCCGCGCTGACCCGGGCCCGGCTGACCGTGGTGCCGCGGGTGCGCGCGCGAGCGCCGCGGGTGCCGTTCGTGCTGCTGGTCTCGCTGGTCCTCGCCCTCGGCGTCGTCGGGCTGTTGATGTTCAACACCTCGATGCAGCAGGCCTCCTTCACGGCCTCCCGGCTGGAGGACAAGGCGACCGCACTGAGCGCGCAGGAGCAGGCGCTGTCGGTGCAGGTGGAGGCGCTGCGCGACCCCCAGCGGGTGGCCGAGCAGGCGCAGTCGATGGGCATGGTGCTGCCGAGCGGGTCGTGCTTCCTGGTGCTGTCGGGCAAGCAGCCGGCCTGTGCCGCGTCCCCGGCGCCGGAGCGGCTGCGGCTGCTGCCCGCCGCCCCGGTCAAGCCGGCGATCCTCGATCCTGCGCCGATCACCGTGCCGGCCAAGGCGACCGACGGCGCGAAGCACAGACACGACAACAAGGCCAAGAAGAAGGCCAAGAGCAAGACCAAGAACCGCCAGGACACGGGCTCCGCCTCACCTGGGTCCGGCTCCGCCCAGGGTAGTAATGGCGGTACGCCGGACCGCGGGACGCCGGCTCGTGCCGGCCGCTGATCCGAGACCCCTCCGAGGAGCACCTGTGTCGCCTGCCGCGCGTCCCCGCCGAGGGACCGGTCGACGAGACTCCGGTCGCGGCCGCCTGGCTCGCCGGCCGGCCGGTCGCCCGGGGTCGGGCCGGTCGTCCTCCACGGTCTCCCGGGTCCGCCGCGGCTCGCCCCACGTGCGGCTGCGGGTCGGCTTCGTGGTGATCGCGATGGTGCTGTCGGTCTTCGGCGCCCGGCTGGTGCAGCTCCAGGGCCTCGACTCCGAGTCCTACGCCGAGATGGCCGCCGCCGAGGGCTCGGTGCAGATCGTGCTCCCGGCGACCCGCGGCGACATCCTCGACCGCAACGGCGAGCCCCTGGCGGAGTCCATCGACGGGCTGATGCTGGTGGCCGACCCCCAGCTGACCCGCGACCAGGCGCCCGAGCTGGCGCGCTTCCTGGCCGACGAGATGGGCCTGGACTACTTCGACACCCTCGACCGGCTGCGCGCGCCCGACAGCCGCTTCCAGTACCTCGCCCGCCGGGTGCCCGCGGCCCAGGCGACCGCGGTCGTCGCCAAGGCGGAGGCCGAGGGGTTCGAGGGGCTCGGCACCGAGCGCGACCCGGTGCGGGAGTACCCCGGTCACGACGTCGCCGCCAACGTCGTCGGCTTCCTCGGCACCCCCGACCCGCTCGAGGGCGTGCAGCCGCTGGCCGGTCTGGAGCTCACCTTCAACAAGCGGCTGGCGGGCAAGGACGGCAAGGCGACCTACCAGGTCGGCAAGGGCTATCGCATCCCGCTGGCCGACAGCACCACGGTGGACCCGGTGGAGGGTCGCGACCTGCACACCACCCTCGACATGGACCTCCAGTGGTACACCCAGCGGGTGCTCCGCCAGACCGTCGAGGACGCCGGCGGCGACTCGGGTGTGGCGATCGTCCTCGACAGCCGCACCGGCGAGATCCTGGCCCTCGCCGACGACCCGACCTACGACGCCAGCAAGCCGTTGGACTCTCCCAAGGAGGACCTCGGGTCGCGCGCGCTCAACGACGTCTACGAGCCCGGCTCGGTCGAGAAGGTGCTGACCATGTCGTCGCTGCTCGACGCCGGCCTGGTCACGCCGCGGCAGCACATCCTGGTGCCGCCGGAGCTGGCTCGGCAGGACCGGGTCATCCACGACTGGTTCGCGCACGGCGACCTCAAGCTCACCCTGGCCGGGGTGCTGGCCAAGTCGTCCAACATCGGCACCGTGCTCGCGGCGGACAAGATGTCGCCGCGCCGGCTGTGGCGCTACCTGCGCGGCTTCGGGCTCGGACAGCGGACCAACGTCGGGATCCTCGGCGAGGCGCCCGGCATCCTCACCGACGGCGCCGCGATGACCCCGCAGACCAAGGACCGGGTCGCCTTCGGCCAGTCGATGTCGGTCAACGCCCTGCAGATGGCGGCCGCGGTCAACACCATCGCCAACGGGGGAGAGCACGTCTCGCCCAGCCTGATCGAGGGCAGCGCCCGCACCCGCGGCGGCCAGGTGGTCGGGACCGACCACGCCACCGTCAACCGGGTGGTCAGCGCCAAGGCGGCCCGGCAGACCGCGCGGATGATGGAGCTGGTCGTCGACCCCGACGTGGGCGTCGCGCCGGCAGCGGCGGTGCCCGGCTACCGCGTCGCCGGCAAGACCGGCACCGCGCAGCGCGTGGGTGAGGGCTGCAGCTGCTACGACGGCACGTTCACCGTGTCCTTCGCCGGCTTCGCCCCGGCCGACGACCCGCGACTGACGGTCTACGTCGTGGTCCAGAACCCGCGCAACGGCGGTGGCGGCGGCTCGGTCGCGGGTCCGGCGTTCAGCAAGATCATGGGCTACGCGCTGCGCCACTTCGCGGTGCCGCCGACCGGCACCAAGGCGCCGGCGCTGCCGGCGACCTGGGGCCAGTGAGGCCGGCCCCCGTCCCCGACACCCCGCTCGGCGTCTCGCCGGGCGGTAGCCTCACGGCGTGCTGACCGAGGACCCATCGACGCGTCCCCGACGTCCGGTCGGCCGGACCGTCGCCGAGGTCGCCGCGTGGCTCGAGGACGAGGGGGTCCCGCGGCGGCTGCTGGGCGAGGCGCCCGGCGACACCCGGGTCACGGGGATCACGCTCAGCTCACAGCGGGTCCGGCCGGGCGACCTCTACGCCGCCCTGCCGGGGTCGCGCACCCACGGCATCTCCTACCTCGCAGACGCGCTGGCCGCCGGGGCCGGCGCGGTCCTCACCGACGACGAGGGGGCGGCGAGCGTGCCGGCGGGTCTTCCCGGAGTCGTGGTCGACCGGCCCCGGCGAGTGCTCGGCGAGCTGTCGGCGTACGTCTTCGGCCGGCCGGCGGACCGGCTCACCCTGATCGGGGTGACCGGCACCCAGGGGAAGACCACGACGACCCGGCTCGCCGAGGGCGGGCTGCTGGCGGCCGGCGTCCCCGCGGCGGTGATCGGCACGGTCGGCACCCGGATCGGAGGTCGCGACGTCGCGACGGCGCTGACCACCCCGGAGGCTCCGGACCTGCACGGGCTGTTCGCGCGGATGGTCGAGGACGGCGTGGCGGCGTGTGCCATGGAGGTGTCCAGCCACGCGCTGGTGATGGGCCGGGTCGACGGCGTCGTCTTCGACGTCGCCGTCTTCACCAACCTGGGTCGCGACCACCTCGACTTCCACGACGACCTCGAGGACTACTACCGCGCCAAGGCCTCCCTGTTCACGATCGAGCGCGCGCGGCTGGGACTGGTCTCGGTCGACGACGAGCACGGGCAGCGGCTGGTGCTCGACGCCTCGATCCCGGTGCGCACCCTCTCGCTGCACAACCCCGGCGCCGACTGGCGGGCCGTCGACGTGGTCGCCAGCGCGACCGGGTCGACGTTCACGGTGCTCGGGCCCGACGGCCTGGAGGTCGCCGCCGGCTGCCCGCTGCCCGGGGAGTTCAACGTCGCCAACACGCTCGCGGCCGTGGCGGCCTGCGCCGAGGCGGGCTACGACGCGGCGCGCGTCGCGGCCGGCATCGCCGCCGGCCCGGGCGTCCCGGGCCGGCTGGAGCGGGTGGACGCCGGTCAGGACTTCCTGGTGGTCGTCGACTACGCCCACAAGCCCGACGCCATCGAGGCCCTGCTCGGCACCCTGCGGCCGCTGACGGCCGGCGCACTGATCATGGTGGTCGGCGCGGGCGGCGACCGCGACACCGGCAAGCGACCGCTGATGGGCGAGGCCGCCGCGCGGCTCGCCGACCTGGTGGTGGTGACCGACGACAACCCGCGCAGCGAGGACCCGGCCGCGATCCGGCGGGCGGTCCTCGCGGGGGCCCGCGGCCCGGCGGAGCTGGTGGAGGTGGGCGACCGGAGGACAGCGATCCGGGCAGCGCTCGACCGGGCCCGGCCCGGCGACGTGGTGGTCGTGGCCGGCAAGGGGCACGAGACCGGCCAGGAGGTCGCCGGCGTCGTGCACCCCTTCGACGACCGGGTCGTGGTGACCGAGGAGCTCGCCGCCCGATGATCTCGATGACGCTCGCCCAGATCGCCGAGGCCGTCGCCGGCGTCGTCGTCGGACCGCCCGACCTGGTGGTGAGTGGCGAGCCGTTCCTCGACAGCCGCGAGCCGGTCCCCGAGGGCCTGTTCGTCGCGGTGGCCGGTGAGCACGTCGACGGCCACGACTATGCGGCTGCGGCGGTCGACCGTGGCGCCGCCGCCGTGCTGGCCTCCCGCGACGTCGGCGTGCCGGCGGTGCTGGTCGACGACGTGGTGGCCGCGCTCGGGCGGCTGGCTCGGGCCGTGCTCGACCGACTGCCCGACCTGACCGTGCTGGCGCTGACCGGCTCCCAGGGCAAGACCGGGACCAAGGACTTTCTCGGCCACGTGCTGGCGGCCGCCGGCCCGACGGTCGCGACCCGCGGCAACCTCAACAACGAGCTGGGCGTCCCGCTGACGGCCCTGCGGTGCACCGGGGACACCCGCTTCCTGGTCGTCGAGATGGGGGCCCGCGGCGTCGGCCACATCGGCTACCTCTGCAGCATCGCGCCGCCCCGGGTCGCCGCGGTGCTCAACGTCGGCACCGCCCACCTCGGGGAGTTCGGCTCGGTCGAGGGGATCGCCCGGGCCAAGGGCGAGATCGTCGAGTCCCTGCCGGCCGACGGCGTGGCGGTGCTCAACGCCGACGACCCGCGGACCGCCGCCATGGCGTCCCGGACGGCGGCACGCGTGCTGACCTTCGGGTCCGCCGGCGAGGTCGCGTGGCGAGACGTCACCGCCGACGACCTCGGCCGGCCGGCGTACTCACTCGGGTTCGCGGGGGAGTGGCTGCCGGTCCGGCTCTCCCAGGTCGGCTCGCACCAGGTCGCCAACGCGACGGCGGCGGCCGCGATGGCGCTCGCGGCAGGGGTGCCGCTGGGCCTCGTCGCCGAGGCGCTCAACCGGCCGGCGCCGGGCTCGCGGTGGCGGATGGAGCTGCACCAGCGCGACGACGGCCTGGTCGTCGTCAACGACGCCTACAACGCCAACCCCGCCTCCATGCGCGCCGCGCTCGACGCGTTGCGCGATCTCGGCCGGCGGCGCGGGCGCACGTTCGCGGTGCTGGGGGAGATGCGCGAGCTGGGGCCCGGGGCCGGCGCGCTGCATCGCGACGTGGGCGGCTACGCCGCCGCGTGCGAGGTCGACGTGGTGGTCGCCGTCGGCCCCGAGGCCGCCGCCATCGCCGCCGGTGCTCGGCACGCCCCGGGCTGGGCCGGGCTGGCGGTCGACACGGCGGGGCGTGACGCCGCGCTCGCCTGGGTACGGAACAATGTCACGGCCGGGGACGTCGTACTCGTGAAGGCGTCCCGGGGCGCCGCGCTCGAGGTCCTCGCCGAGGGTCTGCTGGCTCCCACCGGCGCCGCACCGACAGCCAGCGACCAAGGAGACCCCGGGGCATGAGAGCGATCCTGTTCGGCGGCGCGTTCTCGCTGCTGATCTCGCTGCTCGGCACCCGGGTGGCCATCACGGTGCTGTCGCGGCGCGGCTACGGCCAGGAGGTCCGCGACGACGGCCCGACCAGCCACCACACCAAGCGCGGCACGCCCACGATGGGCGGACTGGTGATCATCCTCGCCACGGTCGTCGGCTACGCCCTCGCGAACCTGCTCACCGGCACCGAGCCGTCCGCCTCGGCCTTGCTGCTCCTCTTCTTGTTCGTCGGCATGGGCCTGGTGGGGTTCGTCGACGACTTCATCAAGATCGTGAAGCAGCGCTCTCTCGGTCTGCGCAGCAAGGCCAAGATGGTCGGGCAGACGGTGGTGGCGATCGTCTTCGGCGGCTTGGCCCTGTCACCGATGCTGGAGGACGAGAACGGCCGGACCCCGGCCTCCGACAGCATCTCGTTCCTCCGCGACATCCCTGCCCTGGCGCTGCCTTCCATCGTGATCATCCTGTTCATCTGGGGGATCGTCGCCGGCTTCGCGAACGGCGTGAACCTCACCGACGGCCTCGACGGGCTCGCCACCGGAGCCTCGATGATGGTGTTCGGCGCCTACACGATCGTGAACATCTGGCAGCGCAACCAGTTCTGCCAGGACCTGCCCACCGCCAACTGCTACGACGTCCGTGACCCGCTGGACCTGGCGATCGTCTCGGCGGCGATCACGGGCGCCTGCTTCGGCTTCCTGTGGTGGAACGCGCCCCCGGCGGCGATCTTCATGGGCGACACCGGCTCGCTCGCGCTGGGTGGCGGTCTGGCCGGGCTGGCGGTGCTGACCCGCACCGAGCTGCTGCTGGTGGTCCTGGGCGGGCTGTTCGTGCTCGAGACCCTGTCGGTCATGGTCCAGGTCACCTGGTTCAAGGCCAGCAAGAGACTGACCGGGACCGGGCGACGCGTCTTCCGGATGACACCGATCCACCACCACTTCGAGATGCTCGGCTGGGAGCAGGTCACCGTGGTGATCCGCTTCTGGATCATCACCGGTCTGTGCGTGGCCGCGGGGCTCGGCATCTTCTACGCCGAGTGGGTGGCCGGGTCGTGACCGACGGCGGTCCGACCGGTCCCGCCGCCCTCGACTCCCTCGGGCGCGACGACTCCTGGGAGTCGGTGCGGGCGGTGGTGGCAGGCTTCGGCGTCTCGGGCTTCGCCGCGGCCGACAACCTGACCCACCTGGGCGCCGCCGTGACCGCCCTCGACGAGGCGACCAGCGACGTGCAGGCCGAGCAGGCCGCGCTGCTCGAGGTGCTGGGCGCGACCGTCCGGCTCGGACCCGGCAGCACCGCCACCCTGCCCGACGACGTGGACCTGGTGGTCACCTCTCCCGGGTGGCGACCCGACGCGCCCCTGCTGGCCCAGGCCGCGGCGCGGGGCATCCCGGTCTGGGGGGAGGTCGAGCTGGCCTGGCGGCTGCGCGACCCGGCGCGGCCGGTGCCGTGGCTTGCTGTCACGGGCACCAACGGCAAGACCACCACGGTGCAGATGCTCGACGCGATCCTGCGGGAGTCCGGCCTGCGCAGCGCTGCCGTCGGCAACGTCGGACGGCCCGTGGTCGAGGCGGTCATGGACCCCGCGCCGTACGACGTCTTCGCGGTGGAGCTCTCGAGCTTCCAGCTCCACTACACCTCCTCGCTCGGGGTCGAGTCCGCTGCGGTGCTCAACGTGGCCGAGGACCACCTGGACTGGTACCCCTCCCTCGCGGCCTACGCCGCCGACAAGGGGCGGATCTACCACGGTGTCGAGCGGGCGTGCGTCTACAACGTCGAGGACCCCGAGACCGAGCGGCTGGTGCGCGAGGCCGACGTCGTCGAGGGGGCCAGGGCGGTCGGGTTCACGCTGGGGATGCCGGCCGTGGGGATGCTGGGGCTGGTCGACGACATCCTGGTCGACCGAGCGTTCATCCCCGAGCGAGCCACCAGCGCGGCCGAGCTCGGCACCCTGGCCGACCTCGCCTCGCCGGCCCCGCACATGGTGGCCAACGCGCTGGCCGCGGCCGCACTGGCGCGCGGCCACGGCGTCAGTCAGGCGGCGGTGCGCGACGGGCTGCGTGGCTTCCGGCCCGACGGTCACCGCATCGCCACGGTCGGCGAGGTCGAGGGCGTCACCTACGTCGACGACTCCAAGGCCACCAACCCGCACGCCGCGCTCTCCTCGCTGCGCGCCTACGACTCGGTGGTGTGGGTGGCCGGCGGGCTCGCCAAGGGCGCCCGCTTCGACGAGCTGGTCGAGGCGGTGCGCGACCGGCTGCGCGGCGTGGTGCTGCTGGGGCGCGACCGGCACGTGATCGCCGAGGCGCTGGCTCGGCACGCCCCCGACGTGCCCGTGGTGTCGGTCCCCGACGACGCGCCGGACCCGATGGACGCCGCCGTGCGCGAGGCGGCCGCGCTCGCCGGCTCCGGCGACACGGTGCTGCTCGCCCCCGGCTGCGCGTCGATGGACCAGTTCCGCAACTACGCCGCCCGCGGCGACGCCTTCGCCGATGCCGTCCGTCGCCTCCCCTCCTGACCGCCTCGCGACACACCCCCGCGCCTGACCCCCTCAAGCCGCGTGGCCAGCGAGACTGGTGGGACGGACGTGGCGGACGGGCCACGCCTCGTGACGGGTCTGACGACGGGAGCGGGATGACGACGGTGCGGCCGGAGGCCTCCGGGTCCGTTGCCGCCGAGCCGCGCTCGCTGACCGCGACCGTACGCCGCCACCTCGAGCCGGTCCGCCAGCTGCTCGACCGACCCCTGACGCCGTACTACCTGCTGCTGGTCGCCCCGGCGCTGCTGCTCGCGATCGGTCTGGTGATGGTGCTCAGCGCCTCGAGCGTGGAGGCCTACAAGTACCACGGAGACAGCTACTACTGGGTGCGCCGCCAGCTGATCGCGGTGGCGATCGGCCTGCCCCTGGTGTGGATCGCGATCCGGCTGCCGATCAGGTGGCTGCGCCGGCTGGCACTGCCCGGGCTGTTCGTCGGCATCGGGCTGCTGGCGCTCACCCAGACCCCCCTCGGCATCACCGTCAACGGCAACACCAACTGGATCGGCGTCGGGCCGCTCCAGCTGCAGCCGTCGGAGTTCGCCAAGCTCGGCCTGGTGCTCTGGGCGGCACACGTCTATGCCAACAAGGAGCGGCGCCTCGACCAGCTGCACCACATCCTGGTGCCGGTCGTGCCCGGCATGCTCGTGGTCGTCGGGATGGTGCTCTGGCAGCGCGACCTCGGCACCGCGCTGGTGCTCCTGGCGATCATGCTCGCGATGCTCTGGGCCGTGGGCGCACCCGGTCGGCTCTTCGCCCTGGCGGCCTCGATCGCCGGCGTCGGTGCGCTGTACCTCGCGACCACCGACTCCGAACGACGACAGCGGCTGCTGAGCTTCACCGACCCGTTCAAGGACTACCACGACGCCGGCTGGCAGCCCGCCCACGGCCTCTACGCCCTGTCCTCCGGCGGGTGGTTCGGCGAGGGCCTCGGCGCCAGCCGGCAGAAGTGGGGCGACCTGCCCGAGGCGCACACCGACTTCATCTTCGCGGTGCTCGGCGAGGAGCTCGGCCTGCTCGGCACCGTGCTGGTGGTGCTGCTGTTCCTCACCATCGCCTATGCCGCCATCCGGGTCGCCACCTCCACCGAGGACGCCTTCGTCCGCTACGCCTCCTTCGGCATCGTGGTGTGGCTGCTCGGCCAGATGATGATCAACGTCGGCATGGTGCTGGCCCTGCTGCCGGTGATCGGCATCCCGCTCCCGCTGGTGTCCTACGGCGGCTCCGCGTTGCTGCCGTCGCTGGTCGCCCTCGCGCTGCTGGTCGGGTTCGCGCGGCGTGAGCCCGAGGCGGCCCGCGCCCTGGCGCTGCGCCGCAGACAGCGCTCCTCGGGGGTGTCGGCCAGGCGCGCCCGGAGCCGGCGAGAACCCTAGGCTGGGTCCGATGCGCATCCTGCTCGCCGGCGGCGGAACCGCCGGACACACCTCGCCCCTGCTCGCGACCGCCGACGCGCTGCGTCGGCTCGACCCCGAGGTCGAGATCACCTGCCTGGGCACGCCGCGCGGCCTCGAGAACACCGTGGTCCCGGCCGCGGGCTACCCCCTCGAGCTGATCCCGCCGGTGCCGCTGCCGCGCCGGCCGAGCCTCGACCTCGCGAAGGTCCCGCTGCGCCTGCGGGCCGCGGTCAAGGAGACGCTCGCGGTCTTCGACCGGGTCCGCCCCGACGTCGTCGTGGGCTACGGCGGCTACGTCTCGATGCCGGCGTACCTCGCCGCCCGGAGGCGACGCGTCCCGCTGGTCGTGCACGAGCAGAACGCCCTGCCCGGGCTGGCCAACCGGGTCGGTGCGCGGCTCGCCGGACGCGTGGCCGTCAGCTTCCCCGACACCCCGCTGCCGCGGGCGGAGTACGTCGGTCTGCCGATCCGGCGGATGATCTCGACGCTCGACCGGGCCGCGCTGCGCGCCGAGGCCCGCGAGACCTTCGGCCTCGACGCCGACCGGCCCACCCTCCTGGTGACCGGCGGCTCGCAGGGTGCGCGCCGGCTCAACCAGGCGGTGAGCGGCGCCGCCGCGGCGCTCGCCGAGCGGGGTGTGCAGGTGCTCCACGTCGTCGGCCCGCAGGGCGAGGCCAGTCCCGCACCGACCGACGTCCCCTATGTCGTGGTGCCCTTCGTGGACCGCATGGACCTCGCCTATGCCGCCGCCGACCTGGTCGTCTGCCGGGCGGGGGCGAGCTCGGTCACCGAGGCGGCCGCCGTCGGGCTGCCGGCCGTGTTCGTGCCGCTCCCGATCGGCAACGGTGAGCAGGAGCACAACGCCAAGCCGGTGGTCGATGCCGGTGGTGGCCTGCTGGTCGACGACGGCGCGCTCACCTCCGAGTGGGTCGCCGCCACGGTCCCGGCCCTCGCGACCGACGGCGAGCGGCTGGCCGAGATGGGCCGGGTCGCCGCCGCGCTGATCCCGCGCGACGCCGATGACGCCCTGGCCGCGATCGTGCACGAGACCGGGGCGGCGCGGTGAAGGTTCCGGTCCCAGAGGTGGTCCCGCCGCTCGCCGCGCTGGGGCCGGTGCACTTCATCGGCATCGGCGGCGCCGGCCTGTCGGCGATCGCCAAGATCATGCTGGCGCGGGGCGTGCGGGTTTCCGGCAGCGACGCCCAGGACGGTCCGGCGCTGGAGGCGCTGCGCGAGCTGGGTGCGCGGGTGTACGTCGGCCATGCGGCCGAGCAGCTCGGCGACGCCGAGACCGTCGTGGTCTCGACGGCGGTCCGGGACACCAACCCGGAAGTCGTCGCGGCCCAGGAGCGGGGGCTGCGGGTGTGGCCCCGGTCGGCCGGGCTGGCCGCGGCGATGCAGGACCGTCGGGTGCTCGCGGTGGCGGGGACCCACGGGAAGACGACGACCACGTCGCTGCTGGCGATGGCGCTGCTGCAGGCCGGCGCCGACCCGTCGTACGCCGTCGGGGGCGACCTCGCCCAGCTCGGCACCAACGCCCACGCAGGAGCGGGCGACCTCTTCGTCGCCGAGGCCGACGAGAGCGACGGCGCGTTCCTCGTCTATCACCCGCACGCGGCGATCGTGACCAACGTGGAGGCCGACCACCTCGACCACTTCGGCACCGAGGAGGCCTATCGCGCGGCCTTCGACGAGTTCGTCGACACCATCGACGCCGACGGGCTGCTGGTCGTCTGCGCCGACGACCCGGGCGCGGCCCGGCTGGCCGACCTCGCGCGTGCGCGCGGGCTCGCGGCGGTGACCGCGGGAGAGGCGGAGACCGCCGACGTGCGTGCGGTCGGGCTCACCCTCGACGGCGGCGGCTCGACGTGCCGGGTCGTCGACGCCGGTGCCGACCTCGGCGAGCTCCGGCTGCAGATCCCCGGCCGCCACTACGCCCTCGACGCGCTGGCCGCGCTGGCGATGGGGCTGCGCCTCGGCTTCGCGTACGGCGACCTGGCCGCCGGACTCGGCGCGTTCACCGGCACCCGCCGGCGCATGGAGCGCAAGGGCGAGGCGGCCGGCGTCCGGGTCTACGACAGCTATGCCCACCACCCCCAGGAGATCGCCGGCGACCTGACCGCCGCCCGAGCGGTCGCGGGGGAGGGCCGGGTGGTCGTGGCCTTCCAGCCGCACCTGGTGTCGCGCACCCGGCTGTTCGGCGCAGCGATGGGGCAGGCACTCGGCGCGGCCGACGACGTGGTCGTGCTCGACGTCTACCTCGCCCGCGAGGACGCCGATCCCGAGGTGACCGGCGCGCTGGTCGCCGACGCCGTGCCGCTGGCCGCCGACCGGGTGGAGTTCGTGCCCGACTTCGACGCCGTGCCCGAGGCCGTCGTTCGCCGGGCCCGGCCGGGTGACCTGGTGCTCACCCTCGGGGCCGGGAGCGTCACCCAGCTGGCGCCGCGCATCCTCGCCCTGCTGGAGCAGCGCCGATGAGCGAGGAGGTCCGCACCAGGCCCGCCGCCGACCAGCGCACCCGCCGGCGGTTCGCACGGCGTCAGTGGGCGCGTCGCTGGGGCGCCTGGCGATGGGGGGTCACCACCGTGCTCGCGGTCGGCCTCCTGGTCGGCGCCGGCTGGCTGGTGTTCGTCAGCAGCGTGCTGGCCGCCGACGAGGTGACCGTCACCGGCACCTCCTACCTCACCGAAGGCGAGGTGCGGGACGCGGCGCAGGTCCCGCTCGGCACCCCGCTGGCCAGAGTCGACCTCGGCCTGGTGGAGCGCCGCGTCGAGGCGCTGCCGGCCGTCGCCGGCGCCACCGTGACCCGGTCGTGGCCGCATGCCGTGGACATCGTGGTCACCGAGCGCACGCCGGTCGCCGTGCTCACCGTCGACGGCACGATCATGGGCATGGACGCCGAGGGCGTGCTGTTCCGCGAGTACGCCCGGGCACCCGCCGACCTCCCCGACATCCGCACCACCGGCGCCACCGACCGGCGGGTCCGGCAGGAGGCGGCCTCCGTGATCGCGGCGCTGCCGGACGCCGTCGCCCGGCAGGTCGACCACCTCGAGGTGTCCTCGATCGACCAGATCACCCTGGCGCTGCGGGACGGGCGCTCGGTGCTGTGGGGCAGCGCCGACGAGTCCGCCACCAAGGCGAAGGTGCTCGCTGTCCTGCTGCAGCGCAAGGGCCAGGTCTACGACGTCAGCGTGCCGGCTCAGCCGACGATCCGCTCCTGAGGGACGACCGGGGAGCGCCGGTGACGGGGGAGCGGGGCCGGGAGACGTCTACTGGTGCGTACGACGCACCGGCTGCGCCGTACGCACCAGTAGACATGGGTGACCGGACACCACCAGCACCGCCCGACACAAGAATCTCGTCGCGTCTCCCGCGTGTCTCCACGGCGGGGGCGGCTCGGCTGCCTACTGTCGTCGACATCGCGAGGTTGACATAACTATAACCCTCAGGCTCAGGGTTACGGTTCCGGCAGCAGCCGGACGGCCTCGCGACTTCCCCGCAGGGCAGCACCCGGCACCACCGCTGCCACGGCCCCGTGTCGTACCCGCTCCACCGACCTCGAGCCGCACCTCACCGACGCAGACGAAGACCTAGACACGAGAGTCCGGCCCCCGGGCCGGACCCACACCCTGGAGGCAACAGCCATGGCAGCAGCCCAGAACTACCTGGCGATCATCAAGGTCGTGGGTATCGGTGGCGGTGGCGTCAACGCCGTCAACCGGATGATCGAGGTCGGACTCAAGGGCGTGGAGTTCATCGCGATCAACACCGACGCCCAGGCGCTCCTGATGAGCGACGCCGACGTCAAGCTCGACATCGGCCGCGAGCTCACCCGCGGTCTCGGCGCCGGCGCCAACCCCGAGGTCGGCACCAAGGCGGCCGAGGACCACGCCGAGGAGATCGAGGAGGTCCTCAAGGGGGCCGACATGGTCTTCGTGACCGCCGGCGAGGGTGGCGGCACCGGCACCGGCGGCGCGCCCGTGGTGGCCCGGATCGCCCGCTCGCTCGGCGCGCTGACCATCGGTGTGGTGACCCGGCCGTTCGCGTTCGAGGGCCGGCGCCGTGCCAGCTCCGCCGACGAGGGCATCGAGGCGCTCCGCGAGGAGGTCGACACGCTGATCGTGATCCCCAACGACCGGCTGCTGTCGATCAGCGACCGCAACGTGTCGGTGCTCGACGCCTTCAAGCAGGCCGACCAGGTGCTGCTGCAGGGCGTCTCGGGCATCACCGACCTGATCACCACGCCCGGCCTGATCAACCTCGACTTCGCCGACGTGAAGTCGGTGATGGCCAACGCCGGGTCGGCGCTGATGGGGATCGGGTCCGCGCGCGGCGAGGACCGCGCGGTCGCGGCCGCCGAGATGGCGGTGTCCAGCCCGCTGCTCGAGGCCTCGATCGACGGCGCCCACGGCGTGCTGCTCTCGATCGCCGGTGGCTCCGATCTCGGCCTGTTCGAGATCAACGAGGCCGCGGCGCTGGTGTCGCAGGCGGCCCACCCCGACGCCAACATCATCTTCGGCGCGACGATCGACGACGCGCTCGGCGACGAGGTGCGGGTCACGGTGATCGCGGCCGGCTTCGACGGAGGCATGCCCAAGCGGCTCGAGGAGGGCGGCGGCCTGCGGCGCAAGCCGACCGTGGTGGCCCAGACGCAGGCGGAGACCCGGGCCGCCGTCGAGAAGCTGACCAAGGAGCCCGAGCCGGAGCCCGCCCTGGTCGGCGCGCGGTCCGAGGTCACGGAGGCCGCCGAGAGCGAGCTCCGCGAGCCGGCGCCGCCCCGGGTGCCGCCGGCGCCGGGCTTCGACGAGGACGACGACCTGGACGTGCCCGACTTCCTCAAGTGAGCCGCGAGGCTCGGCCGGCACGGCCCGGCTAGCGTGGGCGCGTGGACAGCAGCGTGCTCGGCCAACGGGACCGGCTCGAGGGTCGGTACGCCGTCGAGGTGGGCTTCACCGACCGCGGGCTCGACCTCGGCGACGCGGCCCCGGAGGCGGTGCGGGAAGGCGGTCTCGCGGCGGTCGCGACCGTCACGGGCGCGGCGCCCCGACTGATGTGCCAGGTGCACGGGCGGGCCGTGCACGAGGTGCGCGCCGACGAGCCGGGCGCCCCTCCCGAGGCCGACGGCCTGGTGTCCCGCGCTCCGCGGGTGGCGTTGCTGGCCCGCGCGGCCGACTGCGTGCCGGTGCTGCTCGCCGACGCCGAGACCGGGTGGATCGGCGCCGCCCATGCCGGTCGGCCGGGGGTGGCCCTCGGCGTGGTGCCCGCCGTGGTGGCGGCGATGCGCGCCGGTGGGGCCCGAGCGCTGACCGCCTGGGTCGGCCCGCACGTGTGCGGCCGCTGCTACGAAGTGCCCGAACGGATGCGAGCGGAGGTGGCCGAGGTGGTCCCCGAGACCTGGTCGACCACGTCGTGGGGCACACCCGCGCTCGATCTCGGCGCCGGCGTCATCGCCCAGCTGGACGCCGCCGGGTGCGCGGTCCGGGTGGTGGCGGGCTGCACCCGCGAGGACGCCCGGTGGCCGTCGTGCCGCCGCGACGGCGCAGCCGCCACCCGGTTCGCCGGAGTCGTCTGGAGGTCGTCGTGAGCCGTCGCGACGACGTCGAGCGCCGCCTGGCCGACGTACGTCGGCGGGTCGCGACGGCGGCCACCGCATCGGGCCGCGACCCCGACGAGGTCACGTTGGTCGTGGTGACCAAGTTCTTCCCCGCCGCCGACGTCCGTCTCCTCGCCGACCTCGGCGTCGGCGACGTGGGGGAGAACCGTCATCAGGAGGCGGCCGCCAAGGCCGCCGAGTGCGCGGACCTCGACCTGCGCTGGCACTTCATCGGCGGGCTGCAGTCCAACAAGGCCGCCGCCGTCGCGTCCTACGCCGACGTGGTCGAGTCCGTCGACCGTCCCAAGCTGGTGGCCCCGCTCTCCAGGGGAGCCGTCGAGCGCGGCCGCTCCCTCGACGTGCTGTTGCAGGTCAGCCTCGACCCGCCGGACGCGGCGGGCCACCGGGCGGGTGCCGACCCGCGCGAGCTGACCGACCTCGCCGGACGCGTCGCCGAGGCCGAGGGTCTGCGCCTGCGCGGCCTGATGGCCGTCGCCCCGCTCGGCGAGGCGCCCGCGACGGCCTTCGCCCGGCTCGCCGCGATCCGCTCCGGGCTGCTGGCCGAGCACCCCGAGGCCGGCTGGCTCTCCGCCGGGATGAGCGGCGACTTCGAGGCCGCGATCGGGGCCGGCGCGACACACGTGCGTGTCGGGTCCGCGGTCCTCGGTCCCAGGCCTTCGATGAAGTAACGTCGCGAGCACCAAGGCACGCGCCCCGGCGTGCCGTCAGTTGCGGAGGACGACAGTCATGAGCGCCATGCGCAAGATCGGCGAGTACCTCGGCCTGCTCGAGGACACCGGCAGGTACGACGACTACGACGTCGACGACGCCGACTACGACTCCGACTACGACCGCGCCGCCCGGGCCCAGGCCGAGAAGCGCCAGGGCGACCAGCGCCCCGCCGAGCGCCGCCCCGCCGAGCGCCGTCCCGCCCCCGTGTCCGACCTCTCCGAGCGGCGGCCCCGGCCGGCCGAGTCCGTCGTCGCCGAGCTGTCCCGGATCACCACGGTGCACCCGCGCACCTACAACGAGGCGCGCACCGTCGGCGAGCAGTACCGCGACGGCACCCCGGTGATCATGAACCTCTCGGACATGGACGACAACGACGCGAAGCGACTGGTCGACTTCGCCGCCGGCCTGGTGTTCGCCACCCGCGGCACGATCGAGCGGATCACCAACAAGGTGTTCCTGCTGTCGCCGCCCAACGTGAGCGTCGCCGCGGAGGACAAGCAGCGCATCGCCGAGGGCGGTTTCTTCAACCAGAGCTGAGCAATCTCCGCCCCACCCGGGGCGGCTCCGGCCCCCGGCCCGTCCGTCTGTGACTGATGGGAACAACGGTGCGGATGTGAGATGCTGGTGGGACGCGTACTCCGGCGGGGGTCAGACGCTATTGTTCGCGTGAGAACAACTTCCCGAGCTAACGAATGGGTGAGGTCATGCCGCTGACGCCTGAGGACGTGAGCAACAAGCGCTTTACGCCCGTACGCCTGCGCGAAGGCTACGACATGGGCGAGGTGGACCAGTTCCTCGACGAGGTGGAGGCCGAGCTCGCACGGCTGACCAAGGAGAACGAAGAGCTGCGCGCCAAGCTGGTCGCGGCGCAGTCCGGGGGCGGGTTCCAGGCCCCCGCGCCGCAGGCCGAGGCGCCGCCCGTCGCGGCCCCCGAGCCGCCGCCGGTGGAGGAGCCCCCGGCACCGCCGGCCCCCGAGGTGCAGGCGGCCGCTCCGGTCGCGGCCCCGGTCGCCGCGGCCGGCATCGAGACGCTGCGCGTGGAGACGGTCCCCGACGCCAGCAACGCCGCCGCCCGGCTGCTGGAGATCGCGACCCGCAACGCCGACGAGCTCGTCGAGAGCGCCAAGGACGAGGCCGACCGGATCGTCGGCGAGGCGCGCACCAAGGCCGAGCGCCTGGAGAACGAGGCGAAGGGCAAGGCCGACCGCCTCGAGGCCGACGCCCGCACCCGCTCCCAGATGCTCGACTCCGAGACCGCCGACCGCCGCAAGCAGCTGTTCGGCGAGCTCGAGCGCGAGCGCGACAAGCTCAACGGCGAGGTCGAGAACCTCCGCCAGTTCGAGCGGGAGTACCGCTCGCGGCTGAAGTCCTACTTCAGCCAGCAGCTGGAGGCCCTCGACAACACGCCGGAGGGGGCCCCGATGGCCTCGGAGAGCCCGGCCGCGCCGAAGCGGCTCCGCTCGATCCTCGGGGAGGAGGAGGGCTGACCCTCCTTCCCTCACCGGGCACGTTCTCACCTCGGTAGTCCCGCACCCACGACGACGGCCGGTCCCGACAGGGGCCGGCCGTCGTCGCGCGCCTGCCCGGTCCGTGGCGAGCCTGTTTGAGTCGCCCCCGTGCATTGGCTACCCTCCCGACACGCCGGGGCAGTCGCCCCGGTCCGCCCTCGGAGGAGACTGACGCCCCATGAGCCGCAGCACCCGCAAGTCGCTGGCCAGCTCTGCTGCCGCCGTCGCCAAGAAGGTGATCGGCCGCGGGTCGTCCGCCGGTACGACGAAGGCGGCGTCGGCGACGAAGGCTCCTGCCAAGAAGGCGGCGGCCAAGAAGGCGGCGCCCGCGAAGAAGGCGGCGCCCGCGAAGAAGGCGGCGCCGGCGAAGAAGGCGGCGCCGGCGAAGAAGGCGGCCCCCGCGAAGAAGGCGGCGCCGGCGAAGAAGGCGGCGTCGGCGAAGAAGGCTCCGGCGAAGAAGGCGGCGCCGGCGAAGAAGGCGGCGCCGGCGAAGAAGGCGGCGCCGGCGAAGAAGGCCGCCCGGCCAAGAAGGCTCCAGCCAAGAAGGCCGCCCGCCAAGAAGACCGCCGCCGCGCCAAGAAGGCCGCCCGGCCAAGAAGGCCGCTGCCAAGAAGGCCGCCCCGGCCAAGAAGGCTCCGGCCAAGAAGGCCGCGCCGGCCAAGAAGGCCGC
This sequence comes from Nocardioides sp., assembly GCF_041393715.1. Lineage (GTDB taxonomy): Bacteria > Actinomycetota > Actinomycetes > Propionibacteriales > Nocardioidaceae > Nocardioides. The sequence continues at coordinate 240,047 of NZ_JAWKJQ010000003.1, forward strand.
GCCGGTCAAGAAGGCCGCGCCGGTCAAGAAGGCCGCGCCAGCGCCAAGAAGGCCGCGCCGGCCAAGAAGGCTCCGGCCAAGAAGGCCACCAGGGCCCGGCACTCCAGCCTCGCGGTCAAGCACGACGAGTCGGCCTGGACCAAGGCCGAGCTCAACGAGGTGCTCGCCGATCTCCACGAGCACCGGGAGCGGATCCTGCGCCTGCTGCACGACCAGGAGGCCGAGCTGGCCGGCCTGATGCGCGACGCCGGCGACGGTGCCGGGCACGACCAGGCCGACATGGGTGCGACCAGCTTCGAGCGGGACCAGGAGCTCACCGTGCTCAACAACGAGCGCGAGATGCTGGCCCAGATCGACCGGGCGCTGGAGCGCATCGACGACGGCAGCTACGGCGTCTGCGAGTCGTGCGGCCAGCCGATCGGCAAGATGCGGGTGATGGCATTCCCGCGTGCCACACTGTGCATGTCATGCAAGCAGCGCGAGGAACGTCGCTGACCTCGGAGGAGGCAGCCGGCCCACCGGACCGCCCGGCCCCCCGTCGCCGGCTTCTGCTGTTCGCGGCCGTCGCGCTGTCGGCGTACGCCGCCGACGTGCTGAGCAAGATCTGGGCGGTGCACCACCTCACGGACCGGGAGCCGGTGCCGCTGCTGGGCGAGGCGCTGCAGCTCTACCTCATCCGCAACCCCGGGGCGGCGTTCAGCACCGGCCTCGAGTACACCGTCGTGTTCAGCCTGCTGGCCGTCGTGGCCGTGGTCGTGGTGCTGACGGTGGCCCGGCGGGTCCGCTCCGCCGTGTGGGCGGTGGCGCTCGGCCTGCTGCTCGCCGGTGTCTCGGGCAACCTCACCGACCGGGTGTTCCGGGAGCCCGGGGTGCTCCGCGGTCACGTCGTCGACTTCCTGCAGCTGCCGCACTGGCCGATCTTCAACCTCGCCGACGTGTGCATCGACGTGGCTGCCGGGCTGATCGTGCTGCAGGCGCTGCGCGGGATCTCGGTCGACGGCAGTCGGGCCGCCCGCAAGTCCAGGTCCGCGGTCGCCGAGACCGAGGGCGAGGAGTGACCCAGCGCGCCGAGCACCGCACGGTGCTCGTGCCCGACGGGCTGGCGGGCGAGCGGGTCGACACGGCGATCGCGCGGATGTTCGGGCTGTCCCGGACCCGCGCCGCCGAGCTCGCCGCCGAGGGGCTGGTCCAGGTCGACGGCGCGGTGGTCGCGAAGAGCGAGCGGGTGACCCCGGGCGCGATGCTCGACGTGGCCATCCCCGCCGTTGCCGACCCGCTGGAGGTGGTGCCCGAGGAGGTCGAGGGCATCGGCATCATCCACGACGACGACTCGATCGTGGTCATCGACAAGCCGGTCGGCGTGGCGGTGCACCCGTCGCCGGGATGGAGCGGTCCCACCGTCGTCGGGCACCTCGCGGCTGCGGGCTTCCGGATCTCCACCAGCGGGGCGTCCGAGCGGCAGGGCATCGTGCAGCGCCTCGACGTGGGCACGTCGGGGGTGATGGTGGTGTGCAAGAGCGAGCACGCCTACTCCGTGCTCAAGAACGCCTTCCGCCGGCGTACCGTCGACAAGACCTACCACGCGCTGGTCCAGGGCCACCCCGACCCGCTCGAGGGCACCATCGACGCGCCGATCGCCCGGCACCCCAAGCACGACCACAAGTTCGCCGTGATGGCCGGCGGACGGCACAGCGTGACCCACTACGAGACCCTCGAGGCGCACCGGTTCGCGAGCCTGCTCGAGGTGCACCTGGAGACGGGGCGCACCCATCAGATCAGGGTGCACATGGCGGCGTTGAAGCACCCCTGCGTGGGCGACTTCCACTACGGCGCCGACCCGGTGCTGGCCAAGCGGGTCGGCCTGGAGCGGCAGTGGCTGCACGCCGTCCGGCTCGGCTTCGAGCATCCCGACTCGGGGGAGTACGTCGAGTACGACTCGCCCTACCCCGACGACCTCGCCCACGCGCTGGAGGTCATCCGCGATGCCCACTGAGGACGCCGCCGAGCTGACCCTGCGGCCGGTCGTCCAGGGCGTCGACGACGACCAGGTCGCTGACGTCCACCTCGCGGCCCGGCGGCAGGCGCCGATGCCGGCACCCGTCCACGCCGAGGCCTCGATCCGTCGGTGGCTCGCCGGCCGGCTCCGGGCTGAGGACCCGGTCTGGGTGGCCGAGGCCGGCGGCGCGGTGGTCGGCTACGCCCGCTTCCCCGGAGCCTGGCTCGACGACCTCTACGTGCACCCCGACCACCAGGGCCGCGGCGTCGGCACGGCGCTGCTCGAGCTGGTGAAGGCGCAGCGGCCCGACGGGTTCTGCCTGTGGGTGTTCGAGTCCAACACTCCGGCCCGGGCGTTCTACGAGCGGCACGGGCTGGTGGCGCTGGAGCGCACCGACGGCAGCGGCAACGAGGAGGGTGCCCCCGACGTGCGGATGGCCTGGCCCGGGTCCGCGCCGCTGACCTTCTTTCGCGGGCTGATCGACGAGGCCGACGCCCAGCTGGGCGACCTGCTGGCCCGGCGTACCGCCCTGACGACGGCGGTGCAGCGCCACAAGGCGGCCGGTGGTTCCGCACCCCAGCGCGACCCCGATCGGGAGGCCGAGATCGCCGCCAGGCTCGCCAGCCGGGCACCGGCGCTGGGTGAGGAGCGGCTGCGCCGGATCGTGCACGTCATCATCACCGAGAGCCTGGACGCCGCCGACGAGGCACCCCGCTGACCCCCATCGTTTGCTGCGTTCTCCCCCTGGGATCGGCGTGTCGCGGGGTCATTCGCAGCAAACGACCGAGGCTGGGTCCGATGTCGGCGGGGCGTGCCACCCTGGCGGTGTGGGCGGGATAGGCTGACGTCCTTCCCCTCGCCCGGCCGACGGCCGGTGTCCGTTGGTCCGCCTCGAGCGTTGGGAGTGGCTCGCACCGATGTCGTCCGGCGACTTCGTCCACCTGCACGTGCACACCGAGTACTCCATGCTCGACGGTGCCTCCCTGCTCGACGGGTTGTTCTCCCGCGTCAGCGAGCTGGGCATGCCGGCGATCGCGATGACCGACCACGGCAACCTCCACGGGGCCTACGACTTCTGGGCCAAGGCCCGCGCCCACGGGATCAACCCGATCATCGGCATCGAGGCCTACCTCGCCCCCCAGGTGCACCGCAGCGAGCGCAAGCGGGTGCGCTGGGGCAAGGGCGACATCGCCGAGGAGGGCGGCGACGACGTCGCCGGCGGCGGTGCCTACACCCACATGACCATCTGGTCGCAGTCGACCGAGGGCATGCACAACCTGTTCCGCCTCTCCTCGCGCTCCAGCCTCGAGGGCTACTACTACAAGCCCCGCGCCGACCGCGAGCTCCTGCAGGAGTACTCCCAGGGCCTGATCGCCACCACCGGCTGCCCCTCCGGGGAGATCCAGACCTGGCTGCGCCTGGGCCAGTACGACGAGGCGCGCAAGTCCGCCGCGGAGTTCCAGGAGATCTTCGGCCGCGACAACTTCTTCCTCGAGCTGATGGACCACGACATCGCCATCGAGCGGCGGGTCCGCGACGACCTGCTGCGGCTCGGCAAGGAGCTGGGCCTGCGCCCGGTCGCCACCAACGACTCCCACTACAACAACCCCGACGACGCCCAGGCCCACGACGCGCTGATCTGTGTGGCCTCCGGCAAGCGGCTCTCCGACACCAACCGGCTGAAGTTCGACGGCGGCGGCTACTACATCAAGTCCGCCGCCGAGATGCGGGCGCTGTGGGCCGACAAGCACGGCATGCCCGAGGCCTGCGACAACACCCTCGAGATCGCCGAGCGGTGCTCGGTGGAGTTCACCGAGTCCACCGGCGGCTACATGGCCCGCGCCGACGTGCCCGCCGGTGAGACCGAGGAGTCCTGGTTCAAGAAGGAGGTCTGGCGCGGCATCGAGGCGCGCTACCCCGGCGACCGGCTCAACCAGGAGGTCCGCGACCGGGTCGACATGGAGCTGGGCGTCATCTCGACCAAGGGCTACTGCGGCTACTACCTCGTGGTCGCCGACTTCATCAACTGGGCCAAGGAGAACGGCATCCGGGTCGGCCCGGGTCGCGGCTCCGGCGCCGGCTCCATCGCGGCCTACGCACTGCGCATCACCGACCTCTGCCCCCTCGAGCACGGGCTGATCTTCGAGCGCTTCCTCAACCCCGAGCGACCGTCGATGCCCGACTTCGACATCGACTTCGACGAGCGTCGGCGGGGCGAGGTGATCCAGTACGTCTCCGCCAAGTACGGCACCGACCGGGTCGCCCAGATCGCCACCTTCGGCCGGATCAAGGCCAAGCAGGCCATCAAGGATGCGGCGCGGGTGCTCGACCACGGCTTCGCGGTCGGCGACCGGATCACCAAGGCCCTGCCTCCCGACATCATGGGCAAGGGCGTCCCGCTCAAGGACCTGTTCGACAGCAGCCACAAGCGCTACGCCGACGGCGGGGAGTTCCGGTCGCTCTACGAGAACGAGACCGACGTCCGCACCATCTACGACACCGCCGTCGGTCTCGAGGGCCAGATCCGGCAGTGGGGCGTGCACGCGGCGGGCGTGATCATGTCCAGCGACCCGCTGATCGACATCGTGCCGATCATGAAGCGCGAGCAGGACGGCGCGATCATCACCCAGTTCGACTACCCCATGTGCGAGTCGCTGGGGCTGGTCAAGATGGACTTCCTGGGGCTGCGCAACCTCACGGTGCTCGACGACGCGCTCGACAACATCCGCTCCAACCGTGGCGAGGAGGTCGTCCTCGAGGAGCTGACGTTCGACGACCCGGCGACCTACGAGCTGATGTCGCGCGGGGACACCCTCGGCGTCTTCCAGCTCGACGGCGGCCCGATGCGCGCCCTGCTGCGCAGCATGCGCCCCGACACGTTCGAGGACATCTCGGCCGTCGGTGCGCTCTACCGCCCCGGCCCGATGGGCGCCGACTCCCACAACAAGTACGCCCGCCGCAAGAACGGCCGCGAGCCGATCGAGCCGATCCACCCCGAGCTCGCCGAGGCGCTCGACCCGGTGCTGGGGGAGACCTACGGCCTCATCGTCTACCAGGAGCAGGTGATGGAGATCGCCCAGGTCCTGGCCGGGTTCACCCTCGGACAGGCGGACAACCTGCGGCGGGCGATGGGCAAGAAGAAGAAGGAGGAGCTCGACAAGCAGTACGCCGGCTTCCAGGCCGGGATGCTGGAGCGCGGCTTCTCCCAGCGGGCCATCGACACGCTGTGGGAGATCCTGGTCCCGTTCTCCGACTACGCCTTCAACAAGGCCCACTCGGCGGCCTACGGCGTGGTCTCCTACTGGACCGCCTACCTCAAGGCCAACTACCCGGCCGAGTACATGGCGGCCCTGCTGACCTCGGTCAAGGACGACAAGGACAAGTCCGCGATCTACCTCAACGAGTGCCGTCGGATGAAGATCCAGGTGCTCCCGCCCGACGTCAACGAGTCCGACGCCACGTTCACCCCCGTCGGCAACGACATCCGCTTCGGGCTGACCGCGATCCGCAACGTCGGCCACAACGTCGTCGACGCGATCGTCACCGCCCGGCAGGAGCAGGGCCGCTACGTCGACTTCACCGACTTCATGAGCAAGGTGCCTGCCTTGGTGTGCAACAAGCGGGTGATCGAGTCGCTGGTCAAGGCCGGCGCCTTCGACGACATGAAGCACCGTCGCCGGGCGCTGGTGGCGATCCACGAGACGGCCGTGGACCAGTACGTCGACATCAAGCGCAACGAGGCGATCGGCCAGGACTCCCTGTTCGGCGGCCTCGACGACGACCTGGGCGGCTTCGGCATCACCGTGACGGTGCCCGACATCGAGGAGTGGGACAAGATGACCCTCCTCGGTCACGAGCGCGACATGCTCGGGCTGTATGTCTCCGACCACCCGCTGATGGGCCTCGAGCACGTGCTGTCCCAGGGCACCGACTGCACGATCGGGCAGCTGATGCTCGACGAGGAGCGGGCCGACGGCTCGGTGCTCACCATCAGCGGTCTGGTCACCACGGTGCAGCGCAAGATCACCAAGCGCGGCGACGCGTGGGCGATGGTGACGCTGGAGGACCTCGACGGCGCCATCGACGTGCTGCTGTTCCCCAGCGCCTACCAGCTGGCCGGACCGCACCTGGTCGAGGACGCCATCATCACCGTGAAGGGCCGGCTGTCCCGCAGCAAGGACCAACCCGAGCTGCACGCCATGGAGGTCACCGTCCCGGACCTCCAGGAGGGCCCGACCGGTCCGGTGGTGATCAGCCTGCCCTCGACCCGCTGCACGCCGCCCGTGGTGGAGCAGCTGCGCGAGGTCCTCGGGACCCATCCCGGGATGACCGAGGTGCGACTCAGGCTGTTGGCCCGCAACGGCACCACGGTGCTGCGTCTCGACGACGGACTTCGGGTGGCGCCGAGCCCGGCCCTGTTCGCCGACCTCAAGCAGCTGCTCGGCCCGGGGTGCCTGGCCGGGTGACCGCGCGACGTACCCTCCTGCAGATCTCGCTGGTCGTCCTGCTGGCCCTCGGGGCCGGGTTGGCCGGAGCCTGGGTCTGGGAGAGCCGATGGACACCGGTCACCGGGGTCGCGCTGCACCACGAGTTCGTCCTCGACCAGCAGGGCGCCCCGGCCGACTTCACCGCCACCGGCAGCTATGTCGTCTGGGCTCTGGTCTTCGGACTGCTGGCGGGGCTGCTCGCCGGGGTGGTGACCCGCGGCCGTGAGCTGACGACGCTGGTGGTGCTGCTGGTCTCCGCCGGCGTCGGGGGCTGGCTGATGGTCCAGGTCGGCCAGGCACTCGGCCCCCCCGATCCCGCCGCCCTGGCCAAGACTCTCGACGACTTCACCCCGATGACCGCCGACCTCCGCGTCCACGGTGTAGCGCCCCTGCTCGCCCTGCCCGCAGGCGCCCTGTTGGGGCTGGCGGTGGCCTATCTCACGGAGGTTGCGTTTCGTGGTGTTCGGCAGCCGCCGGCACCGCGCCCGGCTACCCTGGTGACGCACTGAACGTTGTCCATCGCCCGCATTCGTCGCGGGCCCCGCACGGGGGAGTTTCATGTCCGACCAGTACCCGCCGCCGCCCCACGACGGTCCGGTCCCTGACCCTCAGCAGCCCGCCTACCAGGAGTCCGGCTACCAGCAGTCCGGGCAGCCGGAGTACCTCCAGCAGGGTGACGGCACGCCGCTGCCGCCCGCGCCCGCGCAGGGCGGCGGGTCCGCCCGCAAGGCCGTCCTGATCGGTGGTGCCGTGGTCGGTGCCGTCGCACTGGCCGGCGCCGGTGCCTGGGCGGCGTTGACGCTCGCCGGTGGCGGACCCCAGCCGACCGAGGCACTCCCCGACGACACCCTGGCCTTCGTCAGCATCGACCTCGACCCGTCCGCGGGTCAGAAGATCGAGGCGATGAAGATGCTCAACAAGTTCCCGTCCTTCAAGGAGCAGATGGGCCTCGACCCGAGCGACGACATCCGCAAGGCGATCTTCGACGAGGCGTTCAAGAACGGTCCCTGTGAGGGCATGAGCTATGACGACGACGTGGCGCCGTGGATCGGTGACCGCGCCGCCGTGGCCGCCGTCAACGACGCCGACGGCAAGCCCGCCCCGGTGGTCGTCCTGCAGGTCTCCGACGACGCCAAGGCCGAGAAGGGCCTGTCGGCGCTGAGCGACTGTGCCTCCGAGTCCGACCCGACGGCCTTCGTCGTGGCCAACGGCTGGGCCACCATCGCCGAGGACCAGGCGACCGCCCAGACCGTGGTCGACGACACCGCGAAGGGCAGCCTCGAGGACGACGCGACCTACCGGAAGTGGATGGGTGAGATCGGCGACGCCGGCGTCGTGACGATGTACGCCGCCCCCGAGGCCGCCCAGGCGATCGCCGACGCGATGGGCGACCAGGGGGCCGAGCTCTCGGCGCTCGACTTCGGCAGCTCCCTCGCCGACTTCGACGGCATGGCCGGCACGCTGCGCTTCAACGACGGCGCCGTGGAGTTCGAGGCGGCCAGCACGGCCGTCGACGGAGCCGCCAGCGACAACGCCGCCGGCGCCCTCGCTGCGAGCCTCCCGGCAGACACCGCCGCGGCGTTCTCGTTCAGCGTCCCGGACAACTGGCTGGAGCAGGTGGCCGACCGGTTCGCCGACATGCAGGGCGACGGCTCCAGCGGCGCAGACCTGCTCGACCAGATGTCCGCCGAGACCGGTCTCGACCTGCCCGACGACTTCAACACCCTCACCGGCGACGCGATCGCGGTGTCGGTCAGCTCCGATCTCGACATCGACGCGCTGAGCAACTCCAGCGACCCGAGCTCGCTGCCGCTGGGCGTCAAGATCAAGGGCGACCCCGAGGCCATCCAGGGCGTGCTCGACAAGCTCACCCCGCAGCTCGGCCCCGAGTCGGACCTCCTCGGGACCGACAGCAAGGGCGACTTCCTGGTGGTCGGGCCCAACGGCGACTACCGCGGGTCACTGCTCGACGGCGGTGGGCTGGGCGACTCCGCGTCGTTCAAGGCGGCGGTCCCGCACGGCAATGACTCCACCGTGGTGGTCTACGTCAACTTCGACGCCGGCAACGGCTGGCTCGACCAGCTCGCGGAGAGCGACCCGTCGATCGCCGACGACGTCAAGCCCCTCGACTCACTCGGCATCTCCGGCTGGGTCGACGGCGACACCTCGCACGTGATCGTCAAGCTCACGACCGACTGATCCACAGCGTCGCCACCACGACCCACCCCGTGCCCGGGGTGGGTCGTGTGTCTGCGTCCGCGGGGACGACGACGGCTGGGACACACGACCGGTGGGCGGGGTGGGTCGTGTGTCTGCGTCCGTGGGGACGACGACGGCTGGGACACACGACCCGCACTCAGCGGCTGAGGTCGGCGGTGCGGGCGCCGGTGAGGCGCACCAGGTCGGCCGGCGCCAGCTCGACGTCGAGACCCCGGCGGCCACCCGACACGAAGACGGTCGGATGGGCCAGCGCCGAGGCGTCGACGACGGTCGGCAGTTGTCGCTTCTGGCCCAGCGGCGAGATGCCGCCGGCGACATAGCCGGTCGCGCGCTCGGCGTCGGCGATCTCGGCCATCGTCGCCCGGCTGCCACCCAGCGCGCGGGCCAGCGCCTTGAGGTCGAGCCGGCCTGCCACCGGGACGATCCCCACGGCCAGCCGGCCGTCGAGGGAGGCGACCAGCGTCTTGAACACCCGGCCAGGGTCGACCCCGAGCGCCTCGGCCGCCTCCAGGCCGTAGGACTCGCTGCGGGGGTCGTGGTCGTAGGGGTGCAGCACGTGGTCGACCCCCGCCCGGGTGAGCGCCACCGTGGCCGGCGTACCGCCCCGGGCGGGCTTCTTCTTCGCCATCCGGGCCGCCTAGTTGGGCGACCAGCGGGTGCGGGCGACCTCGGTGGCCGGCAGCGACGGGATCACCCGGATCGCCCGCAGCTCGTGGCTGAGCAGGTCGGTCACCAGCAGCAGCCGCTCCTCGGCGCCGTCGCACTCCAGCAGCGACTGCCGCTCCGGCAGCGCGAGCGGGGCTGCCGCGGCCAGCGTCCAGGAGAGGTACGTCGAGTCGCGGGGCAGCGGCCCGGGCAGCGGGTCGCCGCGCAGGTCGGTCACCGCGGCGCGGTAGGCCTCGAAGGTGGCGAGCGCCCGCTCCACGGTCTCCTCGGAGGCGTCCTCGGCGCCGCCGTCGAGCGTGGTCACCACGCCCTCCGGGAAGTCCCCCGAGGTGTGCAGCTCCTCGAGCCGCAGCCGGTCGCGGCCGACCGCGACGATGTCGAAGGACCCGTCGGCGTGGGAGCTGACCTCGGTGAGCTGCATCCGGCAGCCGACCCGGAACAGCGACTGCGCGCCGTGGTCTCCGACCTCGTAGCCCTCGCGGATCGCCACCGACCCGAACAGCCGGTCCGCGGGCTCGGGGACCCGCAGCAGCCGGTGGACCAACGCGCGGTAGCGCTCCTCGAAGACGTGCAGCGGCACCACCACACCGGGGAACAGCACGGTGTTGAGCGGGAACATCGGGAGCGTCGTGCTCACGAAGCGACCCTAGGGCACTCCTCGGCCCGAACCCTTCTCCCCAGGTGGTCACCGCGCGTCGCGGCGCGCCCCGCACACCTAGAATCATGGCCATGATCCGCCGTATCGACCTCCGGGGCGCGGCCGCGCCCGTCGACTACCGGTCCGCGGTGCCGCGGGCCGAGCTCGACGTCGAGGGCGCCCTGCATGCGGTGCGGCCGATCTGCGAGGCGGTTCGGGACCGCGGGGTCCCGGCGATCCTGGAGCTGTCCGCGCGCTTCGACGGCGTCGAGCAGACCGAGATCGCCGTTCCCGCCGCTGCCCTCGCCGAGGCCCTGGAGCGGCTCGACCCGGCCGTCCGGGCGGGGCTCGAGGAGTCGATCCGTCGGCTGCGCACCACCTGCGCGGCCGAGCTCGAGACCGACGTGGTCACCGACCTCGGTCCGGGCGCCCGGGTGACCCACCGCAAGGTGCCGGTCGAGCGGGTCGGGCTCTACGTCCCCGGCGGGCTCGCCCCGCTGGTCTCCAGCGTGGTCATGAACGTCGTCCCCGCCCAGGTCGCGGGGGTCGGTGCGATCGCACTGGCCTCTCCGCCGCAGGCCGAGCACGGCGGGCTCCCGCACCCCACGATCCTGGCCGCCTGCGCGCTGCTGGGCGTCGAGGAGGTCTATGCCGTGGGCGGCGCCCAAGCGGTCGCGATGTTCGCCTACGGCGCCGGCCCGTGCCGACCGGTCGACCTGGTCACCGGACCGGGCAACATCTACGTCGTCTCCGCCAAGCGGCTGCTCAAGGGCGTCGTGGGCATCGACTCCGAGGCCGGCCCGACCGAGATCGCCGTGCTCGCCGACGACACCGCCGACCCTGCCTATGTCGCGGCCGACCTGCTCAGCCAGGCCGAGCACGACCCGATGGCCGCCTCCGTCCTGGTCACGCCCAGCGAGGCGCTGGCCGATGAGGTGGAGGCCGAGCTCGACAAGCAGGTCTCGGTGACCCGCCACGTCGAGCGGGTGCGCACCGCACTCTCCGGCCCGCAGTCGGCCATCGTGCTGGTCGACGACGTCGAGCAGGGCCTCGCGGTCGTCAACGCCTACGCCGCCGAGCACCTCGAGCTGCAGACCGCCGACGCCCGCGACCTGGTGCCGCGGATCCGCAACGCCGGCGCCATCTTCGTCGGCTCGCACGCACCGGTGTCGCTCGGCGACTACGCCGCGGGGTCCAACCACGTGCTGCCGACGGCCGGCTGCGCCTGCCACTCCTCCGGGCTGTCGGTGCGCTCCTTCCTCAAGGCGGTGCACGTCGTCGACTACAGCCGCGACGCGCTCGCCGAGGTGGCCGGCCACGTGACGGCGCTCGCCGAGGCCGAGGACCTGCCGGGCCACGCCGCCGCGGTGCGGGTCCGCTTCGAGGGCTGAGCCATGACTCCCGTGACCACCGGCTCCGCCGGTGAGCCCGTCGACGGCTGGCCGCCGCTCCGACCCGAGCTGCGCGGCATCGAGCCCTACGGCGCCCCGCAGCTCGACGTGCCCGTCCAGCTCAACGTCAACGAGAACCCGTACCCCCCGTCGGCCGCCTGCGCGGCAGCGATCGGGGAGGCGGCACGCGCGGCGGCGACCCGGCTCAACCGCTATCCCGACCGTGAGTTCGTCGGGCTCCGCGAAGCGCTGGCCGGCTACCTCGCGACCGACGGCGGACGCGGGCTCACCGCGGCACACGTCTGGGCGGCCAACGGCTCCAACGAGGCGATGCTCCACCTGCTCCAGGCCTTCGGTGGCCCGGGCCGGACCGCGGTGTCCTTCGCGCCGACGTACTCGATGTATCCCGAGTACGCCCGCGACACCCACACCACCTGGGTCGTCGGCCGGCGTGAGAGCGACTTCGCGCTCGACCTCGACCACGCGGTCGCGGTCGTGGCCGAACACCGCCCGAGCGTGGTGATCGTGCCGTCGCCCAACAACCCCACCGGCACCGCGCTCCCGCAGGCAGCGGTGGTGCGGCTCGCCGAGGCGCTGGACGGGTCGGGACTGCTCGTCGTCGACGAGGCCTACGCCGAGTTCCGCCGGGCCGGCACGCCGAGCGCGCTGGAGCTGCTGCCCGACCACCGCAACCTGGTGGTGACCCGCACGCTCAGCAAGGCGTTCGCGGCCGCCGGCGCCCGGCTGGGCTACCTCGCCGCCGCCCCGGAGATCACCGCTGCGCTGCGGGTGGTCCGGCTGCCCTACCACCTGTCCGCGGTCACCCAGGCGACCGCGGTCGCGGCGCTGGGGTTCGCCCAGGAGCTCCTCGGCAACGTCGATCGGCTGCGAGTCGAGCGCGACGCCCTGGTCGGCTGGCTGCGCGGCGAGGGGCTCGACGTGGCCGACAGCGACGCCAACTTCGTGCTGTTCGGGACGTTCGTCGACCGGCATGCGGTCTGGCAGGGACTGCTCGACCGGGGCGTGCTGATCCGGGAGACCGGACCCGACGGGTGGCTCCGAGTCTCCGTCGGAACCCCGGAGGAGATGGCAGCATTCAGACAGGCACTCACCGAGGTGCTCGACAGGTCATCGGTCCCGACCGGGGCCGAGGGAGAGGGACGACGATGAGCCGAACCGCCACGGTGGACCGTGCGACCAAGGAGTCGAAGGTCCACGTCGAGGTCGACCTCGACGGCACCGGCACCGCCTCGGTGTCGACCGGCGTCGGGTTCTACGACCACATGCTGGGCTCCTTCGCGCGGCACGCGCTGGTCGACCTGGTCGTCGAGACCGAGGGCGACACCCACATCGACGCCCACCACACCGTCGAGGACACCGCGATCGTGCTCGGCCAGGCGCTGCGCGAGGCGCTCGGCGACAAGGCCGGCATCCGGCGCTTCGGCGACGCGCTGGTGCCGCTCGACGAGGCGCTGGTGCAGTGCGCCGTCGACGTGTCGGGCCGGCCCTACTGCGTGCACGTCGGCGAGCCCGAGGGCCAGGAGTACGTCACGATCGGCGGCGACTACCTCGGCTCGCTGACCCGCCACGTGTTCGAGACGCTCGCCTTCCACGCCCAGATCGCGCTGCACGTCCGGGTGCTTGCCAGCCGCGACCCCCACCACCTGGTGGAGGCCCAGTTCAAGGCGTTCGCGCGGGCCTTCCGCGACGCCATCGCCCTGGACCCGCGGGAGACGGGCGTGCCCTCGACCAAGGGCACCCTCTGAGAGGCGTGACGACCCGGTCATGAAACGCGTCGCCGTCCTCGACTACGGGTCGGGGAACCTCCGCTCCGCCGTGCGCGCCCTCGAGCGCGCCGGTGCCGAGGTCACGCTGACCGCCGAGCGGGCCGTCGCCGAGGACGCCGACGGGCTGGTGGTCCCGGGGGTCGGCGCCTATGCCGCCTGCATGGCCGGGCTCCGGTCGGTGCACGGGCCCGAGATCATCGGCCGGCGGCTGGCCGGCGGCCGCCCGGTGCTGGGCATCTGCGTGGGCATGCAGGTGCTCTTCTCCCGAGGCGTCGAGCACGGCGTCGAGACCACGGGGTGCGACGAGTGGCCCGGGGTCGTCGAGCGGCTGCACGCGGCCGTCGTACCCCACATGGGGTGGAACACCGTGTCGGCTGCCGAGGGCTCGCAACTGTTCGCCGGCGTCGAGGGGGAGCGGTTCTACTTCGTGCACTCCTACGCCGTCCGCGACTGGACCCTGGTCACCAACGATCGCACCCGGCCCCCGCTGGTGACCTGGGCCGAGCACGGCGGCGACCGGTTCGTCGCGGCCGTCGAGAACGGCCCGTTGAGCGCGACCCAGTTCCACCCCGAGAAGTCCGGGGACGCGGGGGCGGCCCTGCTGCGCAGCTGGGTCCTGTCGCTGTGAGTCCGGCCCCGGAGAGGAGAGACGTGAGCTATCTCGAGCTGCTGCCCGCCGTCGACATCGCGGGAGGCCAGGCCGTGCAGCTGGTGCAGGGGGTGGCGGGGTCGGAGAAGCGTTTCGGCGACCCGGTCGAGGCGGCGCTGCGCTGGCAGCGGGCCGGGTCCGAGTGGATCCACCTGGTCGACCTGGACGCGGCGTTCGGTCGCGGACACAACCGTGAGCTGCAGGCCGAGATCGTCGGCCGGCTCGACATCGACGTCGAGATGAGCGGCGGGATCCGTGACGACGCGTCGCTGGAGGCCGCGATGGCCACCGGCTGCCGACGGGTCAACATCGGGACCGCCGCGCTGGAGCAGCCGGAGTGGTGCGCGCGGGCGATCGCGACCTACGGCGACCGGGTCGCGGTCGGGCTCGACGTGCGCGGGCGGACGCTCGCGGCGCGCGGGTGGACCCGTGAGGGTGGCGACCTGTTCGAGGTGCTGAGCCGGCTCGACGACGAGGGGTGCGCGCGCTACGTCGTCACCGACGTCAACAAGGACGGCATGCTCCAAGGGCCCAACCTGGAGCTGCTGCGCTCGGTGTGCGCGGCGACCGACCGACCGGTGGTGGCCTCGGGCGGCATCACCGAGCTGGCCGACCTGGAGGCGCTGCAGGGGCTCGTCGACCAGGGCGTCGAGGGCGCGATCATCGGCACCGCGCTCTACGAGGGCCGGTTCACGCTGACCGAGGCGTTGGCGCTGACGCTGCCCGCGGAGCGGTCGTCGTGAGCCTCGCCGTACGGGTGATCCCGTGCCTCGACGTCGACGCCGGGCGCGTCGTCAAGGGCGTCAACTTCGAGAACCTCCGCGACGCCGGCGACCCGGTGGAGCTGGCTCGGCGCTACGACGCCGAGGGCGCCGACGAGCTGACCTTCCTCGACATCTCGGCGTCCCACCAGGGGCGGGCCACCACGATGGAGATCGTCTCGCGGACCGCCGAGCAGGTGTTCATCCCGCTCACCGTCGGCGGCGGCGTGGGCTCGGTCGACGACGTCGACCGGCTGCTGCGTGCCGGCGCCGACAAGGTGTCGGTCAACACCGCGGCGATCAACCGCCCCCAACTGGTGGCCGAGATCGCCGACCGGTTCGGCAGCCAGGTGCTGGTGCTGTCGTTGGACGCCCGTCGGGCCGGCGGCATGCCGTCGGGTTTCGAGGTGACCACCCACGGGGGCCGGAAGTCCGCCGGGCTGGACGCCCTCGAGTGGGTCGCCCGGGCGGCCGAGCTCGGGGTCGGCGAGGTGCTGCTCAACTCCATGGACGCCGACGGCACCCAGGACGGCTTCGACGTGGAGCTGATCCGCGCCGTACGCCGTGAGGTCAGCGTCCCCGTCATCGCCTCCGGTGGTGCCGGCCGGGCCGCGGACTTCCCACCCGCTGTCGACGCCGGCGCCGACGCGGTCCTTGCGGCCAGCGTCTTCCACTTCGGCACCCTCACCATCCGCGAGGCGAAGGCCGCCCTCGCCGCCGCCGGCCACCCCACCCGCTGACGCGTCGCAAACGGGGTGGCGAGACGCCTCGGCGATGACGGGGATGTCGGCGGGGCGGAATAGCCTGGCGAGTCCGCGGGGTTGCACCGGGGGCGGGACGAGACAGGGAGCGAGGGAGCGGGTGGGCGGGGGCAGCCGGTCGACGACGCTCCGGGGCTTCGGCGTGCTCGGGGTCGCGATCCGGCGCGAGCCGTGGATCTTCGCCGCCTCGACGCTGGGCAGTGCCCTGTTCGGGGCGCTGACCGTGGCCGACGCGTGGGTGCTCGGCTGGGCGACCGACCATGCGATCGTGCCGGCGTTCCGCGACGGACGGATCGGCGCCGGCGTGCTGTGGGCGGTGTTCGGCCTCTTCCTCGGCGTGGCCGTGCTGCGCGCCGTCGGCATCGTCGCGCGTCGGCTGGGTGCCGGCGTGATGCAGTACCGCATGCAGGCCCACGACCGGCGGGCCGTGACCCGTCAGTACCTCTCGCTGCCCATGGAGTGGCACCAGCGGCACCCCACCGGCCAGCTCCTCTCCAACGCGAGCTCCGACGTCGAGGCCGCGTGGGGGCCGATCGCACCGCTGCCGATGGCCCTCGGCACCGTGGTGATGATGGTGATCGCGGTCGCCCAGATGCTGGCCGCCGACGTGGTGATGGCGCTCGTCGGCCTCCTGGTGTTCCCCGCCGTCGTGGTCACCAACCTCGCCTACCAACGGCTCGCCTCGCCGCTGATGACCCGCGCCCAGGCCCTGCGCGGCGAGCTCAGCGAGATCGCGCACGAGTCGTTCGACGGCGCCCTGGTGGTCAAGACGCTGGGCCGCGAGTCCGAGGAGACCGACCGGTTCGCCGCCAAGGCCCGCGAGCTCCGCGACGTCAACACCCGCGCCGGCCGGATCCGTGCCGCGTTCGACCCGGCACTGGCCGCGTTGCCCAGCCTGGGTGTCCTCGTGGTGCTGGCCGTCGGCGTCAGCCGGGTGCTCTCCGGCGCCACGGCGCCGGGCGACGTCGTCACGGTCGCCTATCTCCTCACCATCGTCGCCTTCCCGATCCGGTCGCTGGGCTGGCTGCTGGGAGAGTTCCCGCGCAGCGTGGTGGGCTTCGACCGGGTCCGGGCGGTGCTCGCCGCCTCCGGCGAGATGGAGTACGGCGACCGCGCGCTGGCCGCCGGCCCGGCAGGGGCCAGGCTGGAGGTGGCCCACCTCGGCTATGCCTATGACCAGGACCAGCCGCTGCTGCGCGACCTGACCTTCACCGTCGAGCCCGGCCACACCGTGGCGGTCGTGGGCGCGACCGCCTCCGGCAAGTCCACGCTGACCTCGCTGCTCAGCCGGCTGGTCGACCCCGATGCCGGCAGCATCACCGTCGACGGCGTCGACCTGCGCACCTTGCGGCACGGAGCACTCGGCGCGGCGATGGCGGTGGTCCCGCAGACCGCCTTCCTCTTCGACGACACCGTCCGCGGCAACGTCACGCTGGGCGCCGACCTGTCCGACGAGCAGGTCTGGCAGGCGCTGCGCACCGCCCAGGCCGACGGCTTCGTCGCGGCGCTGGCCGAGGGCCTCGACACGCGCCTCGGTGAGCGCGGCGCCTCGCTGTCCGGCGGGCAGCGGCAGCGCATCGCGCTGGCCCGCGCGCTCGTCCGGCGGCCGCGTCTGCTGGTGCTCGACGACGCCACCTCGGCGGTCGACCCCGAGGTGGAGGCCCGGATCCTCGCTGCGCTGCGCCGCGACGGCAGCGACACCACGCTGGTCGTGGTCGCCTATCGCAAGGCCACCATCGGCCTCGCCGACGAGGTGGTCTTCCTCGACGAGGGGCGGGTGGCCGACCGCGGCCGCCACGTCGACCTGCTCGCCCGCAACCCCGACTACGCCCACCTGGTCAACGCCTACGAGCTCGAGCACCCGGCGGCCACCGGCGTCGGGTCCGACGAGCCCTCCGGCGAGCCGGCCGAGGAGGCCGCCCGATGAGCGCGACCTCCGCCACCGGCACCCGCACGGGCACCCGGTTCGACACCGGCGAGGACATCCCGGCGCTGGAGACCATCCGGCGGGGTGTCCGCCTCTCGCCGGAGCTGACCGAGGGGTTCGCGGTGACGCTCCTGCTCGCGCTGCTCGCGGCGGTCGGCCAGGTGGTCGTGCCGGTCGCGGTGCAGCAGACCCTCGACCGTGGCCTGGGCGCCGCCGGAGGGCCCGACGTCCGGTTCACCGTGCTGATGGGTCTGGTCGCCGCGGCCGCGGTCGTCGTCACCAGCGGTGCGTCCTACCTCATGACCAGCCGGCTGTTCACCACGTCCGAGCGAGGGCTCGCGACGCTGCGGATCAAGGCGTTCCGACACGTCCACGACCTGCCGATGCTGACCCAGAACACCGAGCGCCGCGGCGCGCTGGTGGCCCGGGTGACCAGCGATGTCGACCAGGTCAGCCAGTTCCTGGTCTTCGGCGGGCTGCTGTTCATCGTCAGCCTCGGGCAGATGCTCGTGGCGACCGTGGTGATGGCGGTCTACAGCTGGCAGCTGACGCTGGTCGTCTGGCTCTGCTTCGCCCCCCTGTTCGCGTCGCTGCGCTACTTCCAGCGCCGGTTGACCGCCGCCTACGCCGTCGTACGCCGACAGGTCGGCGCCATGCTGTCCGCGATCTCCGAGCCGGTCGTCGGGGCCGCGGTCGTGCGGGCCTACGCCGTCGAGGAGCGCACCCAGCAGCGCATCGACGAGGCCGTGACGTCGTTCCAGACGGCCAGCACCCGCGCCCAGGGGTTCACGGCCTTCTCGTTCTCCCTGGGGGGCGTCTCGGCCGGCCTGGCCAACGCCGGGGTGATCGTCATCGGCATCCGACTCGGCCTCGCCGGCGAGCTCACCGCGGGCCGCATCCTCGCGTTCGCCTTCCTGGTGACCCTCTTCGTCGGGCCGGTCCAGATGGGCACCCAGATCCTCACCGACGCCCAGAACGCGCTGGCCGGCTGGCGCCGGGTGATCGGCATCCTCGAGACGCCCGCCGACCTCGTCGACCCGGGCCCCTCGGGGCGGCAGCTGCCCAGCGGCCCGATCGACGTCGCCTTCGACGCCGTCACCTTCGCCTACCCCGACGGCCCGCCGGTGCTCCACGACGTCTCACTTCGTCTCGACGCCGGCACCCGGGTCGCCATCGTGGGAGAGACCGGCTCGGGCAAGTCCACGTTCGCCAAGCTGCTCACCCGGCTGATGGACCCGACCGCGGGCACCGTCCGGCTCGACGGGGTCGACGTGCGTGAGGTCGCAGGCTCCTCGCTGCGCCGCTCGGTGGTGCTGGTGCCCCAGGAGGGCTTCCTGTTCGACGACACGCTGCGGGCCAACGTCCACTACGGCCGGCTCGACGCCAGCGACGCGGAGGTGGCCGCGGCCGCCGAGCAGCTCGGCCTGGGCGACTGGCTCGCGGGGCTGCCACGTGGCCTCGACACCCGGGTCGGGCAGCGTGGCGAGTCGCTCTCGGCGGGGGAGCGGCAGCTGGTGGCGCTGCTGCGCGCGCAGCTCGCCGACCCCGACCTGCTGGTGCTCGACGAGGCGACCAGCGCCGTCGACCCGGCCCTCGAGATGCGCATCGGCCGCGCCCTCGACCGGCTGATGAGCGGCCGCACGTCCGTGACCATCGCCCATCGCCTCTCGACGGCGGAGAAGGCCGACGAGGTGGTGGTGGTCGATGCCGGCCGGATCGTCCAGCGCGGGCCGCACGCCGAGCTGGTGGCCCAGGGCGGGGTCTACGCCGGCCTGCACGCCTCGTGGACGGCGCAGCGGGACGACCCGCGATAATGGCCGGCGTGACCGACCTCGACCCCGCGATCGCCGCGCGGCTGACCCGCACCGCCGACGGGCTGGTGCCTGCGGTGGTGCAGCAGCATGACACCGGCGAGGTGCTGATGCTCGGCTGGATGGACGACGAGGCACTGGCTCGCACGCTCGGCTCGGACCGGGTGACCTTCTGGAGCCGCAGCCGGCAGGAGTACTGGCGCAAGGGCGACACCTCCGGTCATCGGCAGTGGGTCAGGGAGGTCCGGCTCGACTGCGACGGCGACACCCTGCTGGTGCGGGTCGACCAGGAGGGACCGGCCTGTCACACCGGGGCCCGGACCTGCTTCGACGCCGATGTGCTGCGCGGCGAGGGTGCGGCCGACGCCGCCGAGGAGCCCGGTGCCCGCTGAGACCGGCCGTGGGCCGCAACGACGGCTGTTCGGGCCGGTCGTGCTCGCCGGGCTCGGCGGCGGTGGCCTGGCCACGGCGGCCGCCGCCAGACTCTGGTTCGGCTTCGACCCGCCGAGCGGGTCGCCACAGGCCGTCGGCCTGGCCGAGGGCGGTCAGGCTCCCGCCGCCGTCTCGCTGGGGCTGGTCTGCCTGGCCGCCTGGGGAGCGCTGCTGGTGACCCGTGGTCGGGTGCGGGTGGCGATGGCGGTGCTGGCCGCGCTCGCCGCTGCCGCGGTGCTGGCCGCCTGGGTGGCCGCGTGGGGATCGGTCCCCGACTCGCTGGTCGCCGACGCGGCCGCGCAGGGCATCGCCGGGGGCGACACGCACCCGACGCCGTGGTACTTCCTCTCGGGGCTCGGCGCCGCCGTGGCTCTCGCGGCCGCGGCGGTCGCCGTCCGGCTGGCACCCCGGTGGCCCGAGATGGGCCGGCGGTACGACGCCCCGGGCGGCGCCGCGGCCACCGCCGGGGAGGGGGAGAGCGGCGAGGAGACCTCGGGCCGAGACCTGTGGCGCGCCCTGGACGAGGGTCGTGACCCCACGGCGGACCCCGAGTGAATACACTGACCACAGTCCCGGCGGCGCCCGACCGTCCGGCCCTTGCGAGGAGGAGATCCCGCCCATGAGCGCACACCACGGCAACACCCCCGCCGGCTGGACGGGCGCGGTCCTGGCCACGCTCGGGTTCCTGGTCGGCGGCATCGGGTTGATGCTGACACCGGTGAGCATGGTGCTCTTCTGGGTCGGCGCGGCCCTCGCCGTGGCTGCGCTTCCGGTGGCCGCGATCATGGCCAAGATGGGTCTCAACTCCTGAGCCGGTGACCGCCACCGACCCCGCCCTCACCGCGCCGGCTCCGCCGCCGGCGGCGACCCGCTGGCAGCTGCTGCGGTCACCGCTGCAGAGCCTGGCGGTCATCGGGGCGGCCACGCTGGCGCTCCATGTCCGCGACCCGCACGCGTCGGGCAGCTGGGGCTACTGCCCGTCGAAGGTGTTGTTCGGCATCGACTGCCCGGGCTGCGGCGGCCTGCGGGCGGTCAACGACCTGACCCATCTCGACCTCGGGGCTGCCGCGTCGTCCAACCTGCTGTTCATCCTGCTGCTGCCGCTGATCGCCTGGACCTTCGTGCGCTGGCTGCGCAGCGCATGGCGGGGCGAGCGCTACCAGCCCGCGTTCGTCCGCCTGCCGTGGCCGTCGTACCTCCTCTTCGGGGTGGCGATCGTCTTCATGATCGTGCGCAACACCCCCCAGGGCGCCTGGCTGCACTCCTGAGCGGACACGACGAGAGCCCGGACCCACGGGGTCCGGGCTCTCGGCCGCGGTGCGTCGGTGTCGCCTAGTTGACCGAGGCGCTGAACGAGCCGGTCGCGAGGGCGAACACGAGGCCGAGCACGCTCAGCGCGGTGCCGATGATGCCGAGGATGAAACCGATGTTGGCGGTCGAGCCGGACTGGCCGGCCGCCTCCAGCTCCTCCTTGGCGCTCTTGCCCATGATGATCGCCGGGATGCCGGTGAACAGGCCGCAGCACAGCAGGCTGAGGATGCCCAGCACCAGCGCCCAGGTGGCCTTCTGGGTGTTCACGGGTGCGGCGGCTCCGTAGGGGGCGCCGTAGGCCGGCTGGCCATAGGCGGGCTGCTGACCGTAGCCGGGCTGCTGGCCGTAGGCCGGCGGGTCGGTCGGAGGTGGGCCGTACGCCGGCGGTTCGGCGGGCGGCTGCTGGCCGTAGGCCGGGTTCTGGGGCGGCTCACCCTCCGGCGGCGGAGGAGGAGGTGGTGCCTGGTCGCTCATCGACGGTGCCTTCCGATTCCGGGCCGAGCGGTTCGGCCCCCGTTGCGGGGAGGGTACACACGCCCGGGCCTCGGGTCACGTGTCTCGGCGTTGGCGTCGCGTGGGATGCTGGGACTGCCCTGCTCCCGGCGGCGCCGACCGGGACGTTTCCGCTCGCCCTCCCGGAGGATCCCGCCGTGTCCGTGCTCGACGAGATCATCGCCGGGGTGCGCGCCGACCTCGCCGACCGTCAGGCCGCCCGGTCGGCGGCCGACCTGCGCGCCGCGCTCGCCGACGTCGACCCGCCCCGTGACCCGATGCCGAGGTTGGCCGAGCCGGGCTCGAGCGTCATCGCCGAGGTCAAGCGGCGCAGCCCCAGCAAGGGCGACCTCGCCGCCATCCCCGACCCGGCCGCACTCGCGACGGCCTACGCCGCCGGCGGAGCCGCGGCCATCAGCGTGCTCACCGAGGAGCGCCGCTTCGGCGGCAGCCTCGCCGACCTCCGTGCCGTCCGCGCCGCGGTCGACGTCCCCCTGCTGCGCAAGGACTTCGTGGTCGACCCCTACCAGGTGCTCGAGGCTCGCGCCGCCGGCGCCGACCTGGTGCTGCTGATCGTGGCCGCCCTCGACGACGACACGCTGCGTCGGCTCCACGACCAGGTGGGCGAGCTCGGCATGCGGGCGCTGGTCGAGATCCACGACGAGCCGGAGGCCGAGCGGGCCGCGGCGCTCGACCCGGAGCTGCTGGGCGTCAACGCCCGCAACCTCAAGACGCTGGCCGTCGACCCTGACGTCTTCGGACGGCTCGCCCGGCTGCTGCCCGACCGGGTGCTGGTGGCGGAGTCGGGGATCACCGGACCCGACGACGTGCAGCGCTATGTCGACGAGGGGGCCCGGGCGGTGCTGGTCGGGGAGGCGCTGGTGCGCGACGGCGACCCGACCGCCGCGGTGGCCTCGATGACGGGCCTGCGCGCCCGCGTCCTGACAGAACCACAGGAGAACCAGTGAGACGTGCGACGGGACTGACCCGATGAGCCGCTACGACGCCGACGAGCGTGGCTGGTTCGGCGACTTCGGCGGCCGCTTCATGCCGGAGGCGCTGGTGGCTGCGCTCGACGAGCTGACGGCGGCCTGGCAGGAGGCGATGGCCGATCCGGCCTTCGTGGCCGACTTCGAGACCATCCTGCGCGACTACGCCGGCGCGCCGAGCATGCTCTACCACGCCGAGCGGCTCAGCGAGCGGGTCGGCGCCCGCATCCTGCTCAAGCGCGAGGACCTCAACCACACCGGCGCCCACAAGATCCGCAACGTGCTCGGCCAGGCACTGCTCACCAAGCGGATGGGCAAGCACCGGGTGATCGCCGAGACCGGTGCCGGCCAGCACGGCGTGGCGAGCGCCACGGCGGCGGCCTACTTCGGCCTCGACTGCACCGTCTACATGGGCACCGTCGACACCCGCCGGCAGGCGCTCAACGTCGCCCGGATGAACCTCCTCGGTGCCAAGGTCGTGCCCGTCGACTCCGGGTCGGCCACCCTCAAGGACGCCATCAACGAGGCGCTGCGCGACTGGGTCGCGACCGTCGACCACACCGCCTACCTGTTCGGCACCGCCGCGGGCCCGCACCCCTTCCCGAGCATGGTCCGCGACTTCACCCGTGGCATCGGCGACGAGGCCCGGCAACAGTGCCTCGACCGGTTCGGGGTGCTCCCCGACGCCATCGCGGCCTGCGTCGGGGGCGGCTCCAACGCGATCGGGCTGTTCACCGCGTTCCTCGACGACGACGTGGCGATCTACGGCTTCGAGCCCGGGGGAGAGGGCGTCGACACCCCGCGCCACGCCGCCACCATCCACGCGGGCGACACCGGCGTGCTCCACGGGGCCCGCACCTACGTGCTGCAGGACGAGGACGGCCAGACCCTCGAGTCCCACTCGATCTCCGCCGGCCTCGACTATCCCGGGGTGGGCCCCCAGCACTCCCACCTGGCGGCCATCGGCCGGGCGTCGTACCTCCCGGTGACCGACGCCGAGGCGATGGACGCGCTGGCGCTGCTGAGCCGCACCGAGGGGATCATCCCGGCCATCGAGTCCGCCCACGCCGTGGCCGGCGCACTCCAGGTCGCCGAGAAGCTGGCCGCCGACAAGGGACCCGAGGCCACCGTGCTGATCAACCTCTCCGGACGCGGAGACAAGGACATGGGCACCGCCATCGAGTGGTTCGGGCTCGGCAACGACCACGGCGACGACCACGGCGACGAGCCGGGGGAGCCCGGGGAGCCGGTCGGATGACCGGGACCTCCACCAGCAGCGCGTTCGCCACCGCGCGCGCCGAGGGGCGCGCCGCGCTCGTCGGCTACCTGCCCGCCGGCTTCCCGACCGTGGCCGGCGGGATCGAGGCGATCCGGGTGCTCGTCGACTCCGGGTGCGACGCGATCGAGGTCGGGCTGCCCTACAGCGACCCGGTGATGGACGGTCCCACCATCCAGGCGGCCGCCCAGCAGGCGCTCGACGCGGGGTCCGCACCACCGACCTGCTGCACACGGTCGAGGCGATCGCCGCGACCGGTACCCCCACGGTCGTGATGACCTACTGGAACCCCGTCGAGCGCTACGGCGTGCCGCGGTTCGCCGCCGACCTGGCGGCGGGGGAGCGGGCCTGATCACGCCCGACCTGACGCCCGACAGCGCCGAGGAGTGGATCGCCGCGGCCGACGCCCACGACCTCGACAAGGTCTTCCTGGTGGCCCCCTCCTCGACCGACGAGCGCCTGGCGATGACCACCGCCGCCTGTCGTGGCTTCGTCTATGCCGCGGCGGTCATGGGGGTCACCGGCGCCCGGGCGACGACCAGTGAGCTCGCCGCGCCGCTGGTCGCCCGCACCCGCGCCGTCACCGACCTGCCGATCGGCGTGGGCATCGGCGTCGCCAACGGCGCCCAGGCGGCCGAGCTGGCGTCGTACGCCGACGGGGTGATCGTCGGCTCGGCGCTGGTGCGGGTGCTGCTCGACCATGCCGACGACCCGGCGGCCGGCCTGCGCCGGCTGGCCGCGCTGACCGCGGAGCTGGCGGAGGGCGTCCGCTGCGGGGACGCGGCGCGTGCCTAGGCTCCGCGCGCTCGCCTTGCTCCTGGCCACCGGCCTCACGCTGACGGTGCTGGCCGGCTGTGGGGGCGGCCCCGAGCCGGCGGCGACGGTCCGCGACGGCGACGACGACGGCCTGCACGGCGCCGTCCTCGTGGACCAGTACGTCGTCCCCGACCTGTCGCTGACCGACACCGCCGGCAAGCCGTTCAACCTGGTGACCGACACCGACAAGCCGTTGACCCTCGTCTTCTTCGGCTACACCAACTGTCCGGACCTGTGCCCGTTGACGATGGCCAACGTCGCCTCCGCGATGGCCCGGCTCACCGACGAGCAGCGCTCCGAGGTGGATGTCGTGGTGATCACCACCGACCCGGCGCGCGACGACCCCGCCACCCTGCGTGCCTGGCTCGACCGGTTCAACCCCGACTTCATCGGGCTCACCGGCCCGTTGTCGGAGATCACCAAGATCGCCGATGACATGGGGGTCTACATCCAGAAGGGCAAGAAGCTGCCCAGCGGCGGCTACGAGGTCGACCACGGCACCCCGCTGGTCGCCGTCGACGCCCACGATCGATCGCCGGTGGTCTGGACCCAGGGGTTCAGCCCGGCCGACCTGGCCGACGACGTGTCGGCGATGCTGGCACACCCCGACGAGTTCGGGCAGGCGAAGGGCTGATGACGACCATGACCTCCCTCGTGCCCGGCGCGCTCCCGTGGTACATCCCCAGCCCCAGCCAGGGGGTCTGGCAGCTCGGCCCGGTGCCGATCCGGGCCTACGCCCTGTGCATCATCGCCGGCATCATCGCCGCGATCTGGATCGGCGACCGGCGGTGGGTCGCGCGCGGCGGCCGGCCGCAGGAGGTCAGCGACGTCGCCCTGTGGGCGGTGCCGTTCGGGGTCGTCGGCGGCCGGCTCTACCACGTGATCACCGACCGCGACCTCTACTTCGGGCCCGGCGGGCACCCCTGGGAGGCGCTCTACGTCTGGCACGGTGGCCTCGGCATCTGGGGGGCCATCGCGCTGGGCGCTGTCGGCGCGGTGATCGGCTGCCGCCGACGTGGCATCAAGGTGCTGCCGTTCATGGACGCCGTGGCACCCGGCGTCCTCATCGCCCACGCGCTGGGGCGCCTCGGCAACTGGTTCAACCAGGAGCTGTTCGGCAAGCCCACCGACCTGCCCTGGGCGCTGGAGATCGACCTCGCCCACCGCCCGCCCGGCTACGAGCAGTACGCCACGTTCCACCCGACGTTCCTCTATGAGGCGCTGTGGACGCTCGGGGCGTTCTGGTTCGTCATCTGGGCGGACCGCCGCTTCCAGCTCGGCCATGGCCGGGTGCTGGCGCTCTACGTGATGGCCTACACCGCCGGCCGGGGATGGATCGAGATGCTGCGCATCGACCCCGTCGAGATGAACGACGTCTTCGGGCTGCGGCTCAATGTCTGGACCTCGATCCTCACCTTCAGCCTGGCGACCGCCTACTTCGTCTGGGCCACCCGCCATCGTCCCGGGCGCGAGCAGTCGGTGTACCGTGACGGACCCGCTGCGGACGAGACCGAGGACGGCGGGCTTTCTCCCGAGACACCCGAGACACCCGACCCGACGGACGCGAGCGCCGACGGGGTCGAGGAGGAGACCCGATGAGAGCGACCGTGACGGCCGGCCTGGTCGCCCTGGCCCTGACCCTGCCCGCCGCGCCTGCCGTTGCGGAGCCACCGCCGGGCCTGCAGCGGCCGAGTGGCTCGGCGGGGGCGAGCGCCGAGGCGGCCGGTCCGGTGGCCGCCCGGGTCGCGAAGGTGACCGGGCCCAAGGTGGTCGTGGTGGGAGACATCGCGTGCCGGCCCGGCCCCAAACCGACCAAGACCACCTGTCGTCACGCGGCGACCGCCAAGCTGGCCGCCAAGATCAAGCCCAAGCGGGTGCTCGCGGTCGGTGACCTGCAGTACGAGAAGGGCGAGCTGGCCAACTTCCAGCAGTCCTACGACCCCACCTGGGGCAAGCTCAAGCGGATCACCCGGCCGATCCCCGGCAACCACGAGTACAACACCACCGACGCGTCCGGCTACTACACCTACTTCGGGATCGACTCGCCCGGCTACAAGGCGATCAGGGTCGGCACCTGGCGGATCTACATGCTCAACTCGATGTGCGGCCAGATCGACTGCGCCGCCGAGCGCACCTGGCTGCGCCAGGACATGGCGGCCCACCCCGTCGCCTGCTCCGCCATCGCCATGCACTTCCCGCGCTACTCCAGCGGCGAGCACGGCTCCAACAAGTCGATGACCCGCTTCTGGCGGATCGCCCAGGCCCACGGGGCCGACCTCGCGTTCGCGGGGCACGACCACGACTACGAGCGGTTCGCCAAGATGAACGCCGACGGCAAGCTGCGCAAGTCCGGCCTGCGCAGCTTCGTGGTCGGCACCGGTGGCAAGTCGCTCTACCGCAAGCAGACCACCGCGAAGGGGTCGCAGTACTTCCGGGCGGACAAGTTCGGGGTGCTGCAGATGACCCTGGGCGAGGGCGAGTACGCCTGGAAGTTCAAGGCGCTCGGCGGCACTGTCCGCGACGCAGGCAGCGCACGCTGCCACTGACCCGGCGGTGATAGCCTGAACCTCCGCTAGGGCCAACGTCGTCCCCGGCATCGACTGCTGACGTGCCAGAGACGGTCGCTTCCCGCCGCCGCCTGCTTCGGCGCGCGACCGACGACGACGGGAGGGCCCTGTGCCCGCTTCCAACGGCTTCCCGCCGCCTCCGCTTCGACCCGCCGAGGCTCAGGGGTTGTACGACCCCCGGTTCGAGCACGACGCCTGTGGCGTCGCGTTCGTGTCCACCCTCAGTGGTGAGGCCAGCCACGAGATCGTGGCCCAGGGGCTCACCGCGCTGCGCAACCTCGACCACCGCGGCGCCGCCGGCGCCGAGGTCAACTCCGGTGACGGCGCCGGCATCCTGATCCAGGTCCCCGACGCCTTCCTGCGTGCCGTGGTGGGCTTCGAGCTGCCGCCGCCCAGCGCCTACGCCGTCGGCACGGCGTTCCTGCCCGCCGACGCCGAGGGCGCGGCCAAGACCCGCGACCGGATCGAGGAGCTGGCGACCGAGGAGGGCCTCGCGGTCCTCGGCTGGCGCGAAGTCCCGGTCGACGACTCGAGCCTGGGCGCCACGGCCCGCTCGACGATGCCGACGTTCAGCCAGCTGTTCGTGGTCGGTGCGGAGTCTCGGATCGCCGACATGGCGCTGGAGCGACGCGCCTTCTGCCTGCGCAAGCGCGCCGAGCGCGAGGCCGACGTCTACTTCCCGTCGCTGTCGTCGCGCACGCTGGTCTACAAAGGCATGCTGACGACCGACCAGCTCGACCACTTCTTCCCCGACCTGACCGACGAGCGGATCGCGTCGGCGCTGGCCGTGGTCCACTCGCGGTTCTCGACGAACACCTTCCCGAGCTGGCCGTTGGCCCACCCGTTCCGCTTCATCGCCCACAACGGCGAGATCAACACGGTGATGGGCAACCGCAACTGGATGCGGGCCCGTGAGGCGCTGCTGGCCTCCGACCTGATCCCGGGCGACCTCGAGCGGCTCTACCCGATCTGCACGCCCGGCGCCTCCGACTCGGCGTCTTTCGACGAGGTGCTCGAGCTGCTCCACCTCGGTGGCCGGAGCCTCGCGCACGCCGTCTTGATGATGATCCCGGAGGCGTGGGAGAACCACGCCGAGATGGACGAGAAGCGGCGGGCGTTCTACGCGTTCCACGCCAGCCTGATGGAGCCGTGGGACGGCCCGGCCAGCGTGGTCTTCACCGACGGCACCCAGATCGGCGCCGTCCTGGACCGCAACGGGCTGCGCCCCTCCCGCTACTGGGTCACCGACGACGGCCTGGTGGTGCTGGCCTCCGAGGCCGGCGTGCTCGACCTCGACCCCGCCTCGATCGTGCGCAAGGGCCGGCTGCAGCCCGGCCGGATGTTCCTCGTGGACACCGAGGAGCACCGGATCATCGAGGACGAGGAGATCAAGAGCGAGCTGGCCGCCGAGCACCCCTACGACGAGTGGCTGCACGGCGGGCTGATCCGGCTCGAGGACCTGCCGGAGCGGGAGCACGTCGTGCACACCCACGCCTCGGTCACCCGGCGCCAGCAGGTGTTCGGCTACACCGAGGAGGAGCTGCGGGTGCTCCTCACCCCGATGGCCAACACCGGTGCCGAGCCGATCGGCTCGATGGGCACCGACACGCCGATCGCGGCGCTCTCGGACAAGCCGCGGCTGATCTTCGACTACTTCAGCCAGCTGTTCGCCCAGGTGACCAACCCGCCGCTCGACGCGATCCGCGAGGAGCTGGTGACCTCGCTCTACGGCTCCATCGGCCCGGAGAGCAACCTGCTCGACCCCACCCCGGCCTCGTGCCGTCAGGTGGTGCTGCCCTTCCCGGTCATCTCCAACGACGACCTGACCAAGATCCGCCACGTCAACCGCGACGGCGACATGCCCGGGTTCATCACCCACGTCTCCCGGGGCCTCTACGACGTCGAGGGCGGCGGCGAGGCGATGGCGGCGCGGATCGACGAGATCTGCCAGGAGGTGTCCGACGCGATCGCCGGCGGGGCCCGGATCATCGTGCTCTCCGACCGGCACTCCACCGCCGAGCGGGCGCCGATCCCGTCGCTGCTGCTCACCGGTGCCGTCCACCACCACCTGGTCCGCGAGAAGACCCGCACCCAGGTGGGGCTGTTGGTCGAGGCCGGCGACGTGCGCGAGGTGCACCACGTCGCGCTGCTGATCGGCTACGGCGCGGCTGCGGTCAACCCCTACCTCGCGATGGAGACCGTCGAGGACCTCGCCCGCGACGGCTACTACGTCAAGGCCGAGCCGGAGGTCGCCGTCAAGAACCTCGTCAAGGCACTCGGCAAGGGCGTGCTCAAGGTGATGTCCAAGATGGGCGTCTCCACGGTCGCCTCCTACACCGGCGCGCAGATCTTCGAGGCCGTCGGGCTCTCGCAGGCCGTGGTCGACCGCTACTTCACCGGCACCACGTCCAAGCTCGGCGGCGTCGACCTCGACATCCTCGCCGAGGAGGTCGCCAGGCGGCACGCGTCGGCGTACCCCCGCGGCGGCATCCTGCCGGCCCACCGCGAGCTGGCCATCGGCGGCGAGTACCAATGGCGCCGCGAGGGCGAGCCCCACCTGTTCGACCCCGAGACGGTGTTCCGGCTCCAGCACGCGACCCGTACCGGTCGCTACGACATCTTCAAGCAGTACACCTCGCGCATCGACGAGCAGTCCGAGCGGCTGATGACGCTGCGCGGGCTGTTCCGCTTCAAGGACGCCGCAGCGTCCGGGCGGCCGTCGATCCCGCTCGAGGAGGTCGAGCCGGTCGCCGCGATCGTCAAGCGCTTCTCCACCGGTGCGATGTCCTACGGCTCGATCAGCCTCGAGGCCCACGAGACGCTCGCGATCGCGATGAACCGGATCGGTGGCAAGTCCAACACCGGTGAGGGTGGCGAGGACCCCGACCGGCTGCACGACCCGGAGCGGCGCTCGGCCATCAAGCAGGTCGCGTCCGGTCGGTTCGGCGTCACCGCCGAGTACCTCACCAACGCCGACGACATCCAGATCAAGATGGCCCAGGGCGCCAAGCCCGGCGAGGGCGGGCAGCTGCCCGGTCACAAGGTCTATCCCTGGGTGGCCAAGACCCGGCACTCCACTCCGGGGGTCGGCCTGATCAGCCCGCCGCCGCACCACGACATCTACTCCATCGAGGACCTGGCGCAGCTGATCCACGACCTCAAGAACGCCAACCCGTCGGCCCGGGTCCACGTCAAGCTGGTCTCCGAGGTCGGCGTCGGCACCGTCGCCGCCGGCGTCTCCAAGGCCCATGCCGACGTGGTCCTGATCTCCGGACACGACGGCGGCACCGGCGCCAGCCCGCTCACCTCGCTCAAGCACGCCGGCGGACCCTGGGAGCTCGGGTTGGCCGAGACCCAGCAGACGCTGCTGCTCAACGGTCTGCGGGACCGGATCGTGGTGCAGACCGACGGGCAGCTGAAGACCGGTCGCGACGTGGTGATCGCGGCGCTGCTCGGGGCCGAGGAGTTCGGCTTCGCGACCGCGCCGTTGGTGGTGTCCGGCTGCATCATGATGCGGGTCTGCCACCTCGACACCTGCCCGGTCGGCGTCGCGACCCAGAACCCGGTGCTGCGCGAGCGCTTCAGCGGCAAGCCGGAGTTCGTCGTCAACTTCTTCGAGTTCATCGCCGAGGAGGTACGCGAGCTGCTCGCGGAGCTGGGCTTCCGGACCCTCGAGGAGGCCATCGGCCGGGTCGACACCCTCGACGTCACGCAGGCCGTCGACCACTGGAAGGCCGACGGCCTCGACCTGGCGCCGATCCTGCACCAGCCGGACGCCTCCGAGCAGTTCCCCGACCAGGCCCCGTTCTGCTCCCACGCCCAGGACCACGGGCTCGACCGAGCACTCGACCGGCAGCTGATCGAGCTGGCGGCTCCGGCGCTCGAGAACGGCGAGCCGGTCCGGATCGAGCTCCCGGTGCGCAACGTCAACCGGACGGTCGGCACCATGCTCGGCCACGAGCTGACCAAGAAGTACGCCGGCGCCGGGCTGCCCGACGACACCGTCGACCTCACCTTCACCGGGGCGGCCGGGCAGTCGTTCGGGGCGTTCGCACCGCGGGGCATGACGCTGCGCCTGTGGGGCGACGCCAACGACTACCTCGCCAAGGGGCTCTCCGGTGGACGCGTCGTGCTCCGGCCCGACCGGGCGGCCCGGTTCGTGGCCGAGGAGCAGATCATCGCGGGCAACGTGATCGGCTACGGCGCCACCGGCGGCGAGATCCTGATCCGCGGCCAGGTGGGGGAGCGGTTCTGCGTCCGCAACTCGGGCGCCACCGCGGTCGTCGAGGGCTTGGGCGACCACGGCTGCGAGTACATGACCGGTGGCCGGGTCGTCGTCCTCGGCACCACCGGGCGCAACTTCGCGGCCGGCATGTCGGGTGGCTACGCCTTCGTGCTCGACCTCGACGAGGGGCGGGTCAACCACGAGCTGGTGGAGCTCGGCCCGGTCGAGGGCGAGCGGGCCGAGGAGCTGCGCGAGATCCTCGAACGGCACCGCCTCGAGACCGAGTCCGCCGTCGCCGCTCGCCTGCTCGCCGACTGGGGCGCCTCGCTGCCCCGCTTCACCCTGGTGATGCCGACCGACTACCGCCGGGTCATGGAGACCCGCGCCGCCGCTCTCGCGGAGGGCCTGGACGAGGACCAGGCCGCCGCCCGGATCATGGAGGTCGTCCATGGCTGACCGCACCCTGGACACCCACCTGGACGGAGGCCACCATGGCTGACCCCAAGGGGTTCCTGCGTCACGGGCGCGAGGTCGCCGGCCGGCGGCCGGTCGCCGAGCGGCTGCACGACTGGAACGAGGTCTACCCGGACGGCATCGGCCGGGCGCTGCTGCCGATCGTGAACGGCCAGGCCAGCCGATGCATGGACTGCGGCATCCCGTTCTGCCACCAGGGCTGCCCGCTGGGCAACCTGATCCCCGAGTGGAACGACCTGGTGTGGCGCGAGGACTGGGAGGGCGCGATCGAGCGCCTCCACGCGACCAACAACTTCCCGGAGTTCACCGGGAGGCTGTGCCCGCGCCGTGCGAGACCGCCTGTGTGCTCGGCATCAACCAGGACCCGGTCACGATCAAGAACGTCGAGGTGTCGATCATCGACCGCGCCTGGGACAGCGGCCTGGTGCGCCCCCAGCCGCCCGAGTGGCTGTCCGGACGAACCGTCGCCGTCGTGGGCTCCGGCCCCGCGGGGCTGGCCGCCGCGCAGCAGCTGACCCGGGCCGGGCACACCGTCGCGGTCTATGAGCGCGCGGAGGAGATCGGCGGGCTGCTCCGCTTCGGCATCCCCGAGTTCAAGATGGAGAAAAAGCACGTCGACCGGCGGCTGGACCAGATGCGTCGCGAAGGCACCGTCTTCCGGGCCGGCGTCAACGTCGGGGAGCAGATCACCGGCGACCAGCTGCGGGAGCGCTACGACGCGGTGGTGCTGGCGGTCGGCTCGACCGTCGCGCGCGACCTCCCGGTGCCGGGGCGGGAGCTGGCCGGCATCCACCAGGCGATGGAGTACCTCCCGCAGTCCAACCGGGCCTCGCTCGGCAAGGAGGTCGAGGGGCAGGTCCTGGCCACCGGCAAGCACGTCGTCATCATCGGCGGCGGCGACACCGGCGCCGACTGCCTGGGCACCGCCCTGCGCCAGGAGGCGGCGTCGGTGACCCAGCTGGAGATCATGCCGCGGCCCACCGACGACCGGCCGGCCGGCCAGCCGTGGCCGACATACCCGATGGTGTTCCGGGTCTCCTCGGCCCACGAGGAGGGCGGCGACCGGGTCTATGCCGTGTCCACCCAGGAGTTCCTCGGCGACGCCGAGGGTCGGGTGCGGGCGCTGCGGCTGGTCGACGTCGATTCGTCCTTCCAGCCGGTGGCCGGCACCGAGCGGGAGATCCCGGCCGAGCTGGTGCTCTTCGCGATGGGCTTCGTCGGGCCGGAGCGCCCCGGGCTGCTCGACCAGCTCGGCGTGGCCCTCGACGAGCGCGGCAACGTGGCTCGCGACGCGTCGTACGCCTCCTCCGTGGAGGGCGTGTTCGTCGCCGGCGACGCCGGTCGTGGGCAGTCGCTGATCGTCTGGGCGATCGCCGAGGGACGTGCGGCCGCCGCGGCCGTCGACCGCTTCCTCACCGGCTCGACGACGTTGCCCGCGCCCATCCCACCCACCGCGCGTCCGCTGGTGGTGTGACCCCTCGGGGGCGTGGGTCGCGAACTGGGTGGGTCGCACCCGCACCGTGCCGTTGGAACGATCCAATGACTCCGCTAGGGTGAGGCAACGTGCGTAGAGCCAAGATCGTCTGCACCCTCGGACCGTCGGTGTCGACCCCGAAACGGATCCGCGAGCTGGTCGACGCCGGCATGGACGTCGCCCGGCTGAACATGAGCCACGGGTCGTACGCCGACCACGAGCGCAGCTATGCGATGGTCCGCGAGGCCGCCGACGCCGCCGGCAGGGGAGTCGGCATCTTCGCCGACCTGCAGGGCCCCAAGATCCGCCTCGAGCGGTTCGCCGACGGCCCGGTCCTGCTCGAGAAGGGGCAGGAGTGGACCATCACCACCCGCGACGTCCCGGGTGACGCCACGGCCTGCGGCACGACCTACGACGGGCTGCCCGGCGACGTCGAGGTCGGCGACCCCATCCTGATCGACGACGGCAAGGTCCGGCTCGAGGTCACCGGCGTCGACGACACCGACGTCCGCACCAAGGTCCTGGTCGCGGGCAGGGTCAGCGACAACAAGGGCATCAACCTCCCGGGCGTCGCGGTGTCGGTGCCGGCGCTGTCCGACAAGGACGAGGCCGACCTCCGTTGGGCCCTCCAGGTGGGCGTCGACTTCATTGCGCTGAGCTTCGTGCGCAGTGGCTCCGACGCCCAGGACGTGCGCCGCATCATGACCGAGGAGGGCGTGACCGTCCCGGTCATCGCCAAGATCGAGAAGCCGCAGGCGCTGGCCGCGATCGACGCCATCGTCGACGCCTTCGACGGGATCATGGTGGCCCGCGGCGACCTCGGCGTCGAGTGCCCGCTCGAGGACGTGCCGGTCCACCAGAAGCGGCTCATCGACAAGGCCCGCCGGAGTGCCAAGCCGGTGATCGTCGCCACCCAGATGCTCGAGTCGATGATCGGCGCCCCGGCGCCCACGCGCGCGGAGGCCTCCGACGTCGCCAACGCCGTGCTCGACGGGGCCGATGCGGTGATGCTCTCGGGCGAGACCAGCGTCGGTGACTACCCCATCGAGGCGGTCAAGACGATGGGGCGGATCGTCGCGTCCACCGAGGAGCACGGCCTGATGCACATGGCCGCCCTCAGCTGGCAGCCGTTCACCAAGGGCGGGATCATCGCCAAGGCCGCCGCCCAGGTCGGCGAGGCGATCGGCGCTCGCTACCTCGTGGCCTTCACCTCCACCGGCGACTCCGCGCGCCGGCTGGCCCGCTACCGAGGCCCGATCCCGATCCTCGCGTTCACCACCCTCGACTCCACCCGCAGCCAGCTGTCGATGACGTGGGGCGTCGAGACGTTCAAGATGGACGAGGTGGAGCACACCGACGAGATGGTCCGCCAGGTCGACGAGGCGCTGCTGCAGATCGGCCGGATCACCGAGGGTGAGCAGGTCGTGCTGATCGCGGGCAGCCCGCCGGGCATCCCGGGCTCCACCAACGCGCTGCGGATCCACCGGATGGGCGACGCCATCAACGAGGTCGCCCCGGCCTACCGGCGTACCCCCTGAGCCGCGGCGTGCGTGCAGACCGGATGACTGCAGGGGAGTACCCCGGGTGGGATTCGAACCCACACTGGATGGTGTTTGAGACCACTGCCTCTGCCATTGGGCTACCGGGGCCGGCGCGGACCCAAACTACCCGACCGTTAGCCTGTGCCTGTGTCTGAGTCCGCTCCTGCGCCGACCCCGGGTGAGGCCCGCCGCGTGGTGATCGCGGAGGACGAGGCACTGATCCGGATGGACCTCGCCGAGATGCTGACCGACGAGGGGTACGCCGTCGTCGGCCAGGCCGCGGACGGCGCGGAGGCCGTCCGGCTGGCCGAGGAGATGCGGCCCGATCTCGTGGTGCTCGACGTGAAGATGCCGGTGCTCGACGGCATCGCGGCCGCCGAGCGGATCGCCTCCGCCCGGATCGCGCCGGTCGTGATCCTGACCGCGTTCTCCCAGCGCGACCTGGTCGAGCGGGCCCGGCAGGCCGGCGCGATGGCCTACGTCGTCAAGCCGTTCTCCGCCGGCGACCTGGTGCCGGCCATCGAGATGGCGGTCAGCCGCTACGCCGAGATCGCCGCCCTCGAGGCCGAGGTCGGCGACCTGACCGAGCAGCTGGCGACCCGCAAGGCCGTCGAACGGGCCAAGGCGGCCCTGCAGGAACAGCTCGGCCTGAGCGAGCCCGAGGCCTTCCGCTGGATCCAGAAGACCGCCATGGACCTGCGCCTGTCGATGCTCGAGGTCGCCGAGGGCGTCCTCAAGCACGGGCCGGGCCCGACGGCCGAAAACCCTTCCTGAGGCGTTGTCGAGAGCATGTCCATCAGATGGCGCCGAGGTGTCCATCCGGGCGAAGGGGCTGGTCAACCGGGGTGCGCGTCAGGCTAGACTCACGTGCCGATGTCGCCGATGGGGGCCTGAGGAGGAGCTGCGTGGATTTCCGAGCAGTGGTGAGGACGAGGCCGGGGCAGCGGATCCTGGCGACGTTCTTCCTGACGATGATCACCGTCGCGGCCGTCTTGTCACTCCCACCGCCGGGAGCTCATGCCGCCGACCTGTGCCTGCCCTCGAAGACCAACTCCTGCATCAGCTCCACGGTGCGCAGCGACACCGGGGTGATCGCCGGGGCCGAGGTCCACGTGACCGGGCCCAACGGCTTCGACGAGACGCTGACCACCGACGAGGCCGGCAAGTTCAGCCTCTCGGTGACCGACACCGGTGACTACACCCTGGAGCTCGTCCCCGACTCGCTCGACAAGTCGCTGACGATCACCAACGGCAAGGTCACCCTGAGCGTCAAGCAGCTCAACCGGGTCGCGGCGCCGGTGTTCGGCGTCCGCACCGCCGACTACTCGTCGTCGACCAGCTTCACCGACCAGCTGGTCAACGGCACCTTCAGCGGTCTCCGGCTGGGACTGCTGCTGGCGCTGGCGTCGATCGGACTCTCGCTGATCTACGGCACGACCGGGCTCTCCAACTTCGCCCACGCCGAGCAGGTGACCCTGGGCGGGATGCTCGGCTACCTGTTCGTCAACCAGTGGGGTCTGGGCATGTGGGTCGGTGTCCCGCTGGTGCTGATCGCCGCGGGCTTCTCGGGCTGGCTCCAGGACTTCGTGCTGTGGCAGCCGCTGCGCCGGCGCGGGCTCGGCCTGGCCCAGATGATGATCGTGACCATCGGTCTCTCGCTGACCCTGCAGTACGTCTTCCAGTTCTTCATCGGCGCGAGCACCGTCAAGGTGCTGGTGTTCAACCCGACGCCACGCTCGCTCGGGCCGATCTCCTACACCAGTCCCGACCTGATCGCGATGGGCGTCTCGGTCGTGGTGATCGCGCTCGTCGGCTACGCCCTGTTGCGGACCCGGATCGGCCGCGCGACCCGCGCGGTCTCCGACAACCCGGCGCTCGCCTCGGCCTCGGGCATCGACGTCGACCGGGTGATCCGCCTGGTGTGGGTCGTGGCCACGACACTGGCCGGACTCTCGGGCCTGCTCTACTCCCTGGTCATCCAGCGCGGCATGCGCTGGGACTCCGGCATGCAGATCCTGCTGCTGCTCTTCGCCGCGGTGACGCTCGGTGGTCTCGGCACCGCGTTCGGGGCCCTGATCGGCTCGCTGGTCATCGGCATGGTCGTCGAGCTCACCCCGGTGCTCGGGGCGCCCGGCGACCTGAAGTACGCCTCGGCGCTACTCATCCTGATCCTCCTGCTGCTCGTGCGGCCCCAGGGCCTGCTCGGACGCGCGGACCGGGTCGGCTAGGAAGGAACGAGCATGAGCGTCACAGAAGACCTGACCACCGGCTCCGAGAAGGACGAGGCCCAGCGGGAGTCGCGCAACAAGCTGCTCTACGCCGGCGGCGGCCTGGTGGCCTTCCTGGTCGCCCTCGCGGTCCTGTCCCACCTGCCGGGCACCGTGGGGCAGATCTCGGCCTCGATGCTGCGGGTGGCGATCCAGCCACAGACGGCCGCCCTGGTGATCGCCGTGATCGGCCTCAACATCCACTTCGGCTACACCGGACTGCTCAACATGGGCCAGGCCGGCTTCATGATGTTGGGTGCCTACGGCTTCTCGATCGCCATCTGGAAAGGCCAGCCGATGGTGGTCGGCGTCCTCGCCGGCTTCGCAGCGGCGTTCGTCTTCGCGCTGCTGCTCGGCATCCCGACCCTGAAGCTGCGCGGTGACTACCTCGCGATCGTCACCATCTCGGCCGCCGAGATCCTGCGCTACACCGGGCGGCTGGCGAAGCTGGAGGACTTCACCGGTGCCGCGCAGGGCATCCCCGGGTCGCAGTACCGCGGTCCGTTCTCCAACCTGTCCTTCCTCGGCGACGGCCAGTGGACGTTCCCGGGGACCAAGCTGACCTACTACCTCACCGGCACCGACGACTGGTGGACGCGCCTGGTGGCCTGGGGCCTGGTCGCGCTCTGCTCCTACCTGGTCTTCCTGCTGGCCCGCAGCCCCTGGGGCCGGCTGCTGCGCGGCATCCGCGAGGACGAGGACGCGATCCGCAGCCTCGGCAAGAACGTCTTCGCGGTGAAGATGCAGGCGCTGGTCATCGGCGGTCTGTTCGGCGCGCTGGGCGGCATCATCTTCATCCTGCCGGCGTCGATGCAGCCCGACGCGATGGGCCGCAACCTGACCTTCTTCGCCTGGACCGCGCTGCTGCTCGGCGGCGCCGCCACGGTGTTCGGGCCGGTCCTCGGCTCGATCCTGTTCTTCTCCGTGCGCATCTTCCTGCAGGGCGTCACCAACGCCGTGGTGCCCAACAGCGTGATGAACACCCAGCAGACCGAGCAGTTCGCCTGGATCTGCATCGGCGTGATGCTGATGCTGATCGTGATCTTCAGACCACAAGGACTCGTCGGCGACAAGAGGGAGCTGAGGTTCAATGTCTGAGGTGGCCACCCGCGACTACGCCGACCCGGCCTTCCGCGCCCAGTTGGTCTCCGGTGTCGACCGCACGCCCGGTGCGGGCAAGCCCGACCCGATCCTGGTGGTCGACAGCGTCGTGCGCCACTTCGGCGGCATGACGGCGGTCGACGTCGACCACCTCGAGGTGCAGCGGGGGATCATCACCGCGCTGATCGGGCCCAACGGTGCGGGCAAGACGACGTTCTTCAACCTGGTCACCGGCTTCGACCGGCCCTCGCAGGGGGCGCACTGGTCCTTCGACGGCAAGACGCTCGACAAGACCTCGGCCTCGGCCGTCGCGCAGGCGGGCATGGTGCGCACCTTCCAGCTGACCAAGGCCCTCAACCGGATGACGGTGATGGACAACATGATGCTCGGCGCCACCGAGCAGTCGGGGGAGAACCTCCTCAAGTCGATCTTCAAGCCGCTGTGGCACGGGCAGGAGCGCGAGATCGAGGAGCGCGCCAAGGACCTGCTCGACCGGTTCAAGCTGCTCCCCAAGAAGGACGACTACGCCGGCAGCCTCTCGGGCGGGCAGCGCAAGCTGCTCGAGATGGCCCGCGC
Source organism: Nocardioides sp. (assembly GCF_041393715.1). Classification (GTDB taxonomy): domain Bacteria; phylum Actinomycetota; class Actinomycetes; order Propionibacteriales; family Nocardioidaceae; genus Nocardioides. Next base: position 278,681 of record NZ_JAWKJQ010000003.1, read on the forward strand.
CCTGATGACCAGTCCCAAGATGATCATGCTCGACGAGCCGATGGCGGGCGTGAACCCCGCGCTCACCCAGTCGCTGCTCGGGCACATCCAGAGCCTGCGCGACGAGGGCACCACGGTGCTCTTCGTCGAGCACGACATGCACATGGTGCGGCACATCTCCGACTGGGTCGTGGTGATGGCCGAGGGCCGGGTGATCGCCGAAGGACCGGCCGACTCGGTGATGTCCGACCAGGGCGTGATCGACGCCTACCTCGGTGCTCACCACGACATGGACCTGGGCGACGACTCGCTGCTCGAGGACGACGCGGTGAAAGACATGGCCGCCGAGGTGGCACAAGAGGACGCGGAGGGGAACGCATGAGCCAGCAGCCCGTGGTGGAGGCCACCGATGTCGTCGCCGGCTACCTCCCTGGCGTCAACATCCTCAACGGCTGCAACCTGGTGGCCTACCCCGGCGAGATGATCGGGATCATCGGTCCCAACGGCGCCGGCAAGTCGACGCTGCTCAAGGCGATGTTCGGCCTGGTCAAGGTGCACTCCGGCCAGGTCACCCTCAACGGCGACGACATCACCAACCTCAAGGCCAACCGGCTGGTCGAGATGGGCGTCGGCTTCGTGCCGCAGACCAACAACGTGTTCCCCAGCCTCACCATCGAGGAGAACCTCCGGATGGGGCTTTACATGCGCCCCAAGAAGATCGGGGAGCGGCTCGACGCGATGTGGGACCTGTTCCCGGTGCTCTCCGACCGCCGCAACCAGCGGGCCGGCTCCTTGTCCGGTGGTGAGCGGCAGTCGCTGGCGATGGCCCGTGCCCTGATGATGGAGCCGTCGGTGCTGCTGCTCGACGAGCCGTCGGCCGGCCTGTCGCCGGTGCGGCAGGACGAGACCTTCATCCGCACCCGCAGGATCAACAAGACCGGTGTGTGCGTGGTGATGGTGGAGCAGAACGCCCGCCGCTGCCTGCAGATCGTCGACCGCGGCTATGTCCTCGACCAGGGCCGCGACGCCTACAGCGGCACCGGCCGCGAGCTGGCCAACGACCCCAAGGTCATCGAGCTCTACCTCGGCACCCTGGCCACGGACGTCGACGCCGAGCGCGAGAGCGGCTGAGGCCTTTCGACCGGCCAACCGGCCGACCCGTAGCGCCTCAGGGGGCCGCACGCGTCTGCGTGCGGCCCCCTGAGGCGTCTCCGGCCCCCCGAGGTGTCTCACCCGCGCCCGCGAGTGCCCGAGGGGGTCCTGCGCGCCTCAGACGGGCCGGTGGCCCCGCGAGGAGCCAGGGGCGAGGAGCCAGGGGGCCGCGACACGCAGACGGGCCCCGGACCGAGAGGTCCGGGGCCCGCCTGGGTGATGCGGTGCGGGATCAGCCGCCGGTCGTGCCCTCCACGCTGGTGGTGTACACGTTCTTGTTCGCGTTGTCGTACTTGTAGATGCCGACGAACGCGGACGACGGGTCGTTGTCAGCGTTGAACGGACCGATGCCGGAGATGCCCTTGTAGTGGATGTCGCCGCCACCGTCCAGAGCCGCGATGCAGTCGGCGTAGGTGGAGCACTCGGTGCCACCGTTGGCGCCGGACACCGCCGCGAGGTTCTCCTGCACGGTCTGGGAGTCGGTCGCCCCGCCCTTGGCGGCCGCGAGGGCGGCCAGGATGGTGGCGTCGTAGCTCTCCGCACCGTAGGCGAAGTCCTTCAGGGGGCTGCCCTCAGCGGCCTCGTACCAACCGCTCATCCGGTCCTTGAAGTCCTGGGCCGCGTCGACGCCCGGGATGGTGCCCTGCGCACCCTCCATGGTGCCCTTCGGGAAGTCCTTGCTGTAGTCGGCGGTGTTGCCGTCCGTCAGGTAGGTCTTCGCCATGTCCCAGCCCTGCGACTTGAGCTCGGGGATGATCGCCTTGGACTCGTCGAAGGCGAGCACGACGATGGCGTCCGGCTTGGCCGCCAGCACCGCGCTCACCTCGGCGGAGAACGTCGTCTGGCCGGCGGGGAACTCGTCGCCGTCGCCCTTGCAGCCGTAGACGCACTCGCCGCCGTTGGCCTTGACGGTCTTCTCGACGGTGTTGCGCAGACCGGTGCCGTAGGTGTCGTTGAACACCAGGAAGCCGACCTTCTGCCAGCCGTCGGAGGAGATCAGCGTGCCGAGCGCCGCACCCTGGACGGTGTCCGGGGGAGCGGTGCGGAAGTACCACGGCGAGTAGCCGCTCAGCGCGACCGCGGTGTTGGCCGGGGAGATCTCGACGATCTTGTTCTGGGCGAACGTGTCGACGACGTTCAGCGAGACGCTGGACGAGGCCGCACCGATCACGACGGACGGCTTGCTGGCGACCAGCTCTCCGGCGGTGTTCGTCGAGATCGACATGTCGGTGGAGTCACCCGAGTCCTGCATGTCCACGCACGCGTCGGCACCGGCGACGCCGCCGGCAGCCTGGATGTCGTTGACGGCAAGGCCGACGCCCGCGACCTCCGGCGGGCCGAGGAAGGCCAGGTTGCCGGTCAGGGGCAGGATGCCGCCGACCCGGAAGGTGTCGGCGCTGGTCTGTCCGCCCGAGCACTCGTTGGAGGTGTACGTCTCTTCGGCGGGTGCGCTGCTCTCCGACGTGCTGTCAGAGGCGCTGGGGCTCTCGCTCGCGGATGAACCGCTGTCGTCGGACCCGCACGCCGCCAGCGGAAGAACGAGCACTGCCGCGGCGGCAGTGACCTTCAACCAGGAGGTCGTGGTTACTCGATTCACGCCCTGTACCTTTCTCGAGGTGATGATGCGTGGCCAGGACGCACGTTCGGCGTCCGGGCTGCGTCATACCGTAGTGGACGCCCCAGCGAGAAACGACACCTGATCCGTCGGTATGTCAACCGTTATCCGATTGATGCCATCGGCCAACGGCCGTGTGACCGACGTCATCCGTCGCACGAATGACCCGATTCCTCGGGATCCGAAGGCGTCGGCCGGTCGATTCCTCCACCCCGCCCCCGCGGGCCCGGTGCCGGGCGTAGGGTGGGGCGAGCGGTCGGCAGGTTCGGGGGAACGACCGCGTCCGTTCCCCGACGTCGGAAGGCGCACCGTGAGCCGGTCATCCGTCGTGCTGCGCGACGCCACCGCCGCGGATGCTCCCGCCTTGGCCGAGCTGTGGCACGACGTGCTGCGCCGCGCGGACCCGGCGGAGCAGGAGGCCGACCTGGTGACCCTGATCGGGAGGCTGGACCCGCAGTCGGAGCGCCTCGTGGTCGCGGAGTACGACGGCGAGGTCGCGGGCGCGGTGATGCTCAAGGCGACGACCGCCACCCCGCTGAACCTCGAGCCGCTCGTGCAGGCCGTGTCGCCGCACGTGCTGCCGGCCTACCGCCGTCGAGGCGTGGGCCGGGCACTCGTGGAGGCCGCGGTCGTCTTCGCAGAGGAGCGGGGGATCGGCCACGTCGGCTCCGGCGCACTCAGCGCCTCCCGCGACGCCAACCGGTTCCTGGCCCGCCTCGGCCTCGGCCCGCAGGCGGTGCTGCGGGCCGGCCCGACCGCCACCGTCCGCAGCCGGCTCGACGCCCTCAAGCCGACCAAGAGCCGGGCGCGACAGATCTCCCAGGTGCTCGCCGTGCGGCGCTCGCAGCGCCACCGCGACGCCGCGCCGGCTCCCAAGGGCTGACCCGCCCCGCGCGTCGGCCCGGCTCAGCTGCCGGGCGCGGCGCTGACCAGCATGCAGGTGATCCGCGACGTACAGACCCGTCGGCCCTGCTCGTCGCTCACGACAACCTCGAACGTGGCGCTGCTGCGCCCGCGATGCACCGGCGTCGCGACGCCGGTGACCATGCCGCCGCGGACGGCCCGGTGATGGGTGGCGTTGATGTCCACGCCGACCGCGACCCGGTCCGGCCAGGCGTGCAGCGCCGACCCGATCGACCCGAGGGTCTCCGCCAGCGCCACCGAGGCGCCACCGTGCAGGAGGCCGTAGGGCTGCGTGTTGCCCGCGACCGGCATCGTGGCCACGATCCGGTCCGGGCCGATCTCGAGTAGCTCGACGCCCATCTTGTCGTTGAGGCCACCCATCCCCTCGGGCATCGCGGCGAGGAACTCCTCCACGGACGGCGTCGGCGTCGGTCGCTCGGTCATGGGCGCATTCTCGCCTACCCCGGCCGCGACGGTGGGTGGGGGTGCCGGCGGCTAGAGTCGCGACGTGCCTGCAGCGACTTCGACAACCGCCGCTGACGAGACCGCCCTCGAGCGGCCGCGGCTGTTGCTCCTCGACGGCCACTCGCTGGCCTACCGCGCGTTCTTCGCGCTGCCGGTCGAGAACTTCTCGACCACGACCGGTCAGCACACCAACGCGGTCTACGGCTTCACCTCGATGCTGATCAACGTGCTCCGCGACGAGGAGCCCACCCATGTCGGTGTCGCCTTCGACAAGTCACGCCAGACCTTCCGCGTCGAGCAGTACGCCGACTACAAGGCCGGCCGCAACAAGACCCCCACCGAGTTCAGCAGCCAGCTGCCGCTCATCCAGGAGGTGCTGACCGCGCTGCGCATCCCGTTCCTGGAGAAGCAGGGCTACGAGGCCGACGACATCATCGGCACGCTCGCCACCCAGGCCGAGGCCGCCGGCATGCAGGTGCTGATCCTCACCGGCGACCGCGACTCCCTGCAGCTGGTCTCCGACGACACCACGGTGCTCTACCCCATGCGGGGCGTCTCCGAGCTGGCCCGGATGACTCCCGAGGCGGTCCAGGAGCGCTACGGCGTCTCGCCCGGACGCTACCCCGAGCTCGCTGCGCTGGTCGGTGAGACCTCCGACAACCTGCCCGGCGTGCCGCTGGTCGGGCCGGGGGTGGCGGCCAAGTGGCTCACCGAGTACGACGGCCTCGACAACGTCATCGCCCACGCCGACAAGATCACCGGCAAGCGAGGGGAGAACCTCCGCGCCCACCTCGGCGACGTGATCCGCAACCGCACCCTCAACGCGCTGGTGTGCGACCTCCAGCTCGAGCTGACGCCGACCGACCTGCACCGTCAGGCGTGGGACCGCCACGAGGTGCACACCCTCTTCGACGGTCTGGAGTTCCGGGTCCTCCGGGACCGGCTGTTCGAGACGCTGGAGTCCGAGGAGGAGATCGACGACTCGGGGTTCGACCTCGACGGCAGCCGGCTGGCCCCCGGCGAGGTGGCCGCCTGGCTCGCGGCGCACGGTCACGGCGCACGGGTGGGCGTCGAGGTGCGCGGCTCCTGGCGCGCCGGCACGGGCGAGGTCTGGTCGCTGGCCCTGGCCGCCGCCGACGGCACCGCCTGCTGGCTGGATGCCGCGGAGGTCACCCCCGACGACGACGCGGCGCTCGCGGCCTGGCTCGCCGACCCCGATGCGGCCAAGGTGCTCCACGACGCCAAGGGGCCGATGCTGGCGCTGGCCGCGCGCGGCTGGCTGCTGCGAGGGCTGGTCAGCGACACCGCGCTGGCGGCCTACCTCGTGCGCCCCGACCAGCGCTCCTACGACCTCGCCGACCTCACCCTGCGCTACCTCAAGCGCGAGCTCAAGCAGGTCGACGTCGCCGACGAGGGGCAGCTCAGCTTCGACTCTCTCGACGACGATGCCGGCGGCGCGGAGGTCGCCATGCTGCACGCCCGAGCCGTGCTCGACCTCGCCGAGGCGCTCGACGTCGCGGTCGAGGAGACCGGCGGATCCCGGCTGCTGGCCGAGGTCGAGCTGCCGCTGGTCGACCTGCTGGCCTCGATGGAGCAGACCGGCATCGCCGTCGACGTCGACCACCTGGAGTCGTTGGAGTCCCACTTCGGCGACGAGGTGGCGGCCGCGGCGAGCGAGGCGTTCGCGGTGATCGGCAAGGAGATCAACCTCGGCTCGCCGAAGCAGCTGCAGACGGTGCTGTTCGACGAGCTCGGCATGCCCAAGACGAAGCGCACCAAGACCGGCTGGACCACCGACGCCGACGCCCTCCAGCAGCTCTTCGAGAAGACCGAGCATCCTTTCCTGGTGGCGCTGCTGCGGCACCGCGACGTGATCCGGCTGCGGCAGACCATCGAGGGGCTGCTCAAGACGGTGATGCCCGACGGCCGGATCCACACGACGTTCAACCAGATGATCGCCGCGACCGGCCGGCTCTCCAGCACCGACCCCAACCTGCAGAACATCCCCGTCCGCACCGAGGAGGGCCGGCGGATCCGCGAGGCGTTCGTGGTCGGGCCGGGCTACGACACCCTGATGACGGCCGACTACAGCCAGATCGAGATGCGGATCATGGCTCATCTGTCGGAGGACCAGGGGCTCATCGAGGCGTTCCGCTCCGGACAGGACTTCCACTCGATCACCGCCTCGCGCGTCTTCGGTGTCGAGGCCCACGAGGTCACGCCGGAGATGCGGGCCAAGATCAAGGCGATGAACTACGGCCTCGCCTACGGCCTGTCCGCCTTCGGGCTCGGGCAGCAGCTGCGGATCGAGCCGTCGGAGGCGCGCGGGCTGATGGACGAGTACTTCCAGACGTTCGGAGGCGTCCGCGACTACCTCGCCGGCGTGGTCGACGAGGCGCGCCGTTCGGGCTACACCGAGACGATCATGGGCCGGCGCCGCTACCTCCCCGACCTGACCAGCGACAACCGGCAGCGCCGGGAGATGGCCGAGCGGATGGCGCTCAACGCCCCGATCCAGGGCTCGGCCGCCGACCTGATCAAGGTGGCGATGCTCTCCGTCGACGCCGCCCTTCGCGACCGTGGCCTGGCGTCACGGATGCTGCTCCAGGTCCACGACGAGCTCGTGTTCGAGGTGGCCCCGGGGGAGCGCGAGACCCTCGAGGCCCTGGTGCGTGAGGCCATGGGCGGCGCGGCCGAGCTCACCGTGCCCCTCGACGTGTCGGTCGGCACCGGCCGCAGCTGGCACGAGGCGGCTCACTGAGGCTGCGAGGAGGCATCCTCGGGCGACCGCACCAGATAGAGGCTGATCACCACCAGCATCGCGAGCAGCGCACCGTCGACGGCCACCACCACCGCGATCAGGCCGTTGATGGTGTGCGTGCCCAGGCCGAGTCCCACCAGCGCCGCCAGCCCGGCCCAGAGCAGGTACGCCGATCGTTGGCCACGGCGCGCCAGCACGGCGTACACGAGGAGCTGCAGGGCCGAGAGCAGCATCCCGATCACCGCGAAGAGCCACAGCCGGTCGGCGATGGCTGCGAACTCGTGGCCCCCGATGAAGACGAGGGCGAGGTCGGGCATCAGCCACACGCCGGCAGTGACGGCCGCGCCCAGGACGGCGAGCAGGGTCAGGCTGCGGGTGAGGGCGTGGCGCCGGTCCTGCTCGGTGGAGAGGGCGGGGAAGGCCACCACCACGATGAACTGGGGGAGGAAGAGCGTCGCCTTGGTGAGGATCAGCCCGCCCGCGTAGAGCCCGGCATCGTGCGGGTCGAGCACGTTGCGAGCCACGATCACGTCGACGCTGGAGAGGGCGAAGAAGGCGAAGAGCGCCTGCGAGTTGTGCAGGGTCTCCCTGATGATGTTGGCCGGCCGGTGCTCCGCGTCGAGCTCGCCGTCGTCCCGACGGGCCTCGCGCAGCCCCCACCAGCCCACGATGGCCGGGGCGAACGCGGCGATCGCGACCCCGAGCATGGCCACCGCCTCGGTGGGGGAGACCAGCATCAGCGCGACGCCGACGACCAGCCGCGGCAGCCCGGCCGCGACGTAGATGGCAGCCAGCGGCCGCCACCGACGCTCGCCCTGCAGGATCCCGGCCTGGCCGCCCATCACCGTCAGCGGCACGGCCGAGATCGCGATCAGCGCCGCCGTGGGGACGCTCTCCAGTCGGAGCAGCCGATCGATGAGCGGGCTCAGCATCAGCAGCACGGCGCCCAGGCCGAGTGCCGAGCGATAGGTCACGCTCAGCACGACCCGCTCGATCTGGTGTACCTGCCCAGGATCGGCCGAGATCCGCCGCGCAGCCGTGGCCTGCAGCCCGAGCTGGAGGACCATGATCACCAGCAGCACGTTCATCAGCGCCGCCAAGGCGCCGTACGGCTGGGGGCCCAGCAGGCGGGCGGCGACCAGCTGGAAGCCGTAGGTCGACACGTTCATGACGGCCATGGCCACGGCGACGACGGACCCGCTGCGCAGGACGTTGCGGAAGCCGGTCCCGGGGGTCACCCGCAGAGCCTAAGGCGTCCCGTCCCTCCGCGAGGTCGGGGCCATCTAGACTCCTGCCCGATGAGCAGGACGAAGGCGTTCCTCATGACGATGAGGCCGCGGCAGTGGGTCAAGAACCTCCTGGTCGTGACGGCGCCGCTGGCGGCGGGTGCGCTGGGCGACCCCGGCGTGGCCGTCCGGACCGGGTTGGCATTCGTCGCGTTCTGCGCCGGCTCCTCGGCGGTCTACGCCCTCAACGACGCCTCCGACATGGAGACCGACCGACTCCATCCGACCAAGCGCCACCGGCCGATCGCCTCGGGAGCACTCTCCGCGACGGAGGGTCGCCTGTTGGCCCTCGGTCTGGCCGCGCTCGCGCTGGTGGTCGGTGCACTCGCCAGCTGGTCCTTCGTCGTCCTGCTGGCGTCCTACCTGCTGCTCCAGGTGGCGTACACCTATCGGCTCAAGCACGAGCCGGTCCTCGACATCGTCGTCGTGTCGAGCGGCTTCCTGCTGCGCGCCGTGGCCGGCGGACTGGCGGCCGACATCGCCATCTCGCCGTGGTTCCTGCTGGTCGCGGGCTTCGGCTCGCTCTTCATCGTCAGCGGCAAGCGCTACTCCGAGCTGCACACGCTCGGGAGCGAGGCCGGCACCCGGCGGTCGCTGGTCCGCTACACGCCGACGTACCTCCGGTTCGTCTGGAGCATGGCGGCGGCCGGCACGGCGATGTCCTACAGCCTGTGGGCCTTCGAGATGGACGACCGGACCGCCGTCGCGTGGCACGCCATCTCGATCGCGCCGTTCGTGATCGGACTGCTGCGCTACGCCGTCGACATCGACGCCGGCACCGCCGCCGAGCCGGAGGACATCGTGTACGCCGACCGCAGCCTGCAGCTCATCGGCGTGGTCTGGCTGGTCCTGTTCGCCCTCGGGGTGCTGGGTGGATGACGGCTTCCGGCCGCGGTCCGGGCCGCCGCCCACGATGCTCACCGGCTGGGGGCGCACGGCCCCGACGTCGGCGCGCCTCGTCCACACGACCGTCGAGGGTGTGGCGGCCGCGGTCCGCACGGCCGGGGCTCGAGGGCTGATCGCGCGCGGGCTGGGCCGCTCCTACGGCGACCCGGCCCAGAACGCCGGCGGGACCGTGCTGGCCCCGCTCCCCGGCGGCATCGGTCTCGACGAGGTCGCCGGGCTCGCGACGGTCACGGCGGGCACCACCCTGCATGACCTGATGCGCTTCCTGATCCCGCGGGCTTCTTCGTGCCCGTCACCCCCGGCACCCGCTTCGTGACGGTGGGTGGCCTCGTCGCGTGCGACGTCCACGGCAAGAACCATCACCGCAGCGGCAGCTTCGGCGCCCATGTGACGGAGCTGGACCTGGTCACCGCGGACGGTCGCACCAGGACGGTCTCGCCCGAGCGCGACCCGGAGCTCTTCTGGGCCACGGTCGGGGGCCTCGGGCTCACCGGGGTGATCACGTCGGTGACCTTCGCCGCGCCCCGGATCGAGACCGGCTACCTGCGCGTGGACACCGAGCGGCTCGGCGACCTCGACGCGATCATGGCCAGGATCGAGGAGAGCGACCAGCGGTCGGCGTACTCCGTGGCGTGGATCGACACGGCGGCCCGCGGCCGGGCCCTGGGACGCTCGGTGCTCACCCGGGGCGACTTCGCGGAGCGGGCGGCGTTGACCGGAGCCGCGGCGCGCCATCCGCGGCAGCCGCCGGGGGAGCCGCGGCTGGCCGCCCCGCCGTGGGTGCCACCCCGTCTCGTGTCGACCACCACGGTGCGCGCCTTCAACGAGGCGTGGTTCCGCAAGGCACCTCGGTCGAGGACGGATGAGCTGCAGTCCGTCGGGACGTTCTTCCATCCGCTCGACGGCGTCAGGGACTGGAACCGCTGCTACGGTCGGCGCGGCTTCGTGCAGTACCAGCTGGTGCTTCCGGACTCCGCGAGCGGCCGGCTCGCCCGCATCCTCGAGCGGGTCTCGGCTTCCGGGCAGCCGTCGTTCCTCGCCGTCCTCAAGCGCTTCGGCGCCGCCGGCCCGGCACCGCTGTCGTTCCCGATGGCGGGCTGGACCCTGGCTGTCGACTTCCCCGTCTCGGCGGGGCTGGCCGCGCTGCTGACGGCTCTGGACCGGGAGGTGGTCGAGGCTGGCGGCCGCCTCTACCTCGCCAAGGACGCCCGGAGCGCCCCCGCGATGGTTGCGGCTGGCTATCCCGAGCTGGACCGGTTCCGCGAGACGCGAGCCCGGATCGACCCCGATCGCCGGTTCCAGTCGGACCTCTCGCGTCGGCTCGACCTGTGACGGCTTTCCCGAAAGGACTCCACGTGATCAACGCGCTCGGCCAGCCCCAGTCGGTCCTCATGCTGGGCGGCACCAGCGACATCGCGGTGGCACTGGCCCGCCGGTGGGCCGCGGTGGCACCCTTCCACCTCACTCGCGGCCCGCCCAGGACCACGCCGCGACGCCGTCGCGACCGAGCTGCGCGGGCTCGGCGTGGAGGTCAGCGAGGTCGACTTCGACGCCGCCGACGCCGACGCCCATCCGGGTCTCATCGCCGCGGTGGCGGGGAGCACGACATCGATGTCGCGGTGGTGGCGTTCGGGGTGCTGACCGACGAGGAGAGCGTCTGGCAGTCGCACGCCGCGGCGATGGCTGAAGTCCGGGTCAACTACCTCGGCGCCGTGAGTGTCGGCGTCTGCCTGGCCGATGTCATGCGCGGTCAGGGCCACGGGGTCATCGTCGCCCTGTCGTCGGTGGCCGGGGAGCGGGTGCGTCGGTCGAACTTCGTCTACGGATCGGCGAAGGCCGGGATGGATGGCTTCTACCTCGGCCTCGGGGAGGCACTGCGCGGGTCGGGAGCCTCCGTCCTGGTCGTGCGACCCGGCTTCGTCCGGACCAGGATGACCGAGGGGCGCGAGCCCGCCCCCTGGCCGTCGACGCCGACACGGTCGCCGAGGCCATCGTCGACGGCGTCACCCGCCGTGCGGAGCTGATCTGGGTTCCGGCGCCCCTCCGGATCGTCATGTCCGGGCTGCGACACGTGCCGCGCTCGGTCTTCCGGCGCCTCCCGCTCTGAGAAGCGGCCCGGGCTCAGGGCGACGGCGGGGCTCCGGGGAGCGCAAGGTACACGTCGAACTGCCAGGTGTTTCCCTGGCTGTCGCGGTAGGAGTCGGTCGACCCGACGAGCTCGTAGGTCGCCGACTCGAGGCCCAGCCTCGGAAGGACGTCCTCCGGGCTCTGGCCGCTCTGAGTGACGACGACGGTCACGGCGTCCCGGGGGCATCTGTCCCAGGCGCGGTAGTCGGTCTCCTCGGGGACCGGCCAGGTCTGGTCGTTGCACACGAAGTAGCCCTCGTCCATGAGGCGGTAGGTCAGCGCGGTGACCGGGTTGAACCGGAAGCCGAACGTGTAGGTCACGCGCACCGGGTCACCGCGCTCCACCGTGGCGCGGAGGGGATCCTGGAGGAGGTCGCCCACCTGGTTCATGACCCTGTTGCGTTCGAAGTCGGCCGTGGTGGGCGCGTGCACCGCGAGCGCGAACGCCCACGCCAGGAGCAACGCACACGTCGCCTGCACCGCCCGCCGTACCACTCCGGCCGAGAGCCTCCTGCGAAGCAGCTCGGTCACGTCGTCGGCACCCAGCCAGGCGACGGTCGCCCACACCAACAGACCGAAGACGCGGATGGGCGTCACCCAGTAGGCATCGGTCCAGACCGTGGGGCCGGCCGGCAGGAACCTGGTCAGGATCACGACCTCCGCGATGAAGCTCGTGCACGCGAGAACCGCCAAGAACTCAGCGGCGGACCGGAGGATGCCGCCGCGGCTCCCCTGGCGCCGGCTGGCCCGTCGCCCTAGAGAGATGAGGAGCGCCAGCAGGCCGATCGTGAGGACTGCTCGAACGATGTTGGGCCACTGGGGGATGGGAATCGCCGAGGCGAGGAACCGAAGGGCCAAGGCGTCGGTGTCGCGTGAGCCGCCCTCCGACTGTGCCGCGTTGACATAGCGATGCAGCTGGGAGGCGTTGCCCGGCTCGAACGTGAGCGACTCCCAGACGGGCAGCATCCACATGAGGACGAGCAGACCCAGCGCACCCCACCCGGGTCCGGGAAGCGGGCGGCGGCGTACGGGACCCGGCAGCGGCCACCAGGCACCGCGACGCGTGTGCCACTGCCTCATCCCGACCAGCCCAGCGACCAGGGCGATCACCGTCAACACGGGTACGTAGGCGAGCTGAGCCTGGGCGGCGACGGTCCAGGCGAAGACCAACGCGATCAACCATCGAGGGCGTCTGAGCGACATCGTCGCCGCGAGGGGCACCAGGAGCAAGGCGTACACGGCGGGGATCGTGTTGATGGGCTGGAAGAGCTGGAAGCCCGAGTCGCCCTGGGCGAGCACGAGGCAGGCAAGGCTCAACGGCACCAACAGCCGCAGTCTGCCGAGGAGCCAACCGGCGCGGAGGATCAGCACCACGAACGCGGTGTGCAGGACCGCCAGCGCGACCAGGAGCCCGACGCTGCCCCCCAGCGTCGCCACGAAGGGGGCCACGAGGTAGTACTCGATCGGCCCGAGATGATGGGCGCTCGCCAAGGGATCGACGGCCCCGCTGCCTGCTGCCTGGGTCCCCAACATCGGGAGATGGCCCGCCAACAGGTCCTGCACCTTGAGGATCGTCCGCGCATCGTCCTCGATGGGCCACCACCCGGCATGGACGGCCACCACTGCTCCCCACCAGATCGGCAGGATCGTCAGCAGGCTGATGCCGAGCGCGAGCCGACCGGCGGGTGAGGCCGGCGGGACCGGGATGTACCGCCACGGTCTCGGCCGCGACTGCTGTTCGTTCATGCCAACGCACACTGTAGTGTTCGTGCGTTCCACGTCGGGGCGAGACCGTCGTGGGTGACCAGGAGAGCCGGGATGGTAGCCACCGAGGGCGACAACGCCGATGCGGGCGCAGAGACCCGGGTCTCCCGCGTTCCCCGACGGGGAGCCAGGGTCGCGTTCCTGCTGGCGGCCCTCATGGTCGTCGGCGCCGTCTACTTCCTCTTCGTGCCGCTGGGCGCACCCACGCAGGGCGGCGGGCTGTGGAGGTGCGGGACGGTCCTGAAGGGGCCCCAGGACGCCTTCGGCAGCACCATCTGCGGGGGCGTGCGAGACCTCAACCTCGCGCGGGCTGTCGGCCTGGCGGCCGCCGCCGCCGTCACCGCGATCGGCGGCCTCGCCATCTTCGGTTTCGACCGTTCGATCCAGCTGCGCGCTCGTCGCGACGAGGACGCCGAGGACTTCTAGCCTCGGGCAGCGCTGCTGGCAGGTCGTCTCCGGCGTTCGTGGTCAACACCGCCGCCCCCGGGCGGTAGCCTTCCTCCCGACCACCCGCGGAACCCCAGGATGAGAGCGTCAGGATGAGCGAAGTCGTGACCGAGACCCGGATCACCAGCCGGCCCAGCCTCGGCGCCAAGGTGTGTCTGGTCGTGGCGGGTCTGTTCTTGGTCGCGGCGGCCTACCAGATGCTGGTGCCGTTGTCGGTCACCGTCGGCAACGGCGGCAGGTTCGAGTGCCGCAGCGCCGCTCAGGGGCCGCGCACCCAGCTGGCCAAGAGCACCTGCGGTGACATCTACCGCGTGGCCGAGGCGCGAGCCGCCGCATTCACCGCGGCCGCGTTGGTCACCGCCGTGGGTGGCTTCTTGACGTTCGGGCTGGTCCGGCGGCGGGAGGATGCAGTGCCTGCGCCTGCCGGCGAGACCGTGGACGAGGAGAGCGACCACACGGACGGCTCGGAGTCCTACCCCGACTCGGAGTCCCACGCCGACTCGGGGGAGACCGACGCTGCGCCGGCGGACGGCGACGATGAGGCAGCCGGACGAGCCGCGGTCGATGCGGCCGACCCCGCGCCCGGATCGAAGCGCGGCCCCGACGACCACGCCTAGGAGGTTCGGGCGGCCTCGATCGCCGGCACCAGGATCGACCAGACGAGCGCTGCCCCTTGGTCGTTGAAGTGCAGGCCGTCCTCGTACAGCCGCACCCCGTCGACGACGGGCTCGAAGCCGTCGGGGCACAGCTCGTGGTGCAGGTCGACCACCGAGACGCCGGTCGGGTAGTCGCCGGCCACGTCTGTCAGCACCCGGTTGTTGCGACGCACGCGAGTGTCGTCGTTGATGATCTTCGAGTCGGCGGTCTCGGTGATGTCGATGACTCGGTGACACGGGCTGGTGACCACGACCACGGGGATGTCGCGGTCGCGGAACAGGTCGATCCGCTGACGCAGGTTGTCGGCCAGCCATTCGTCGTGAGCCGAGGTCCCGAACGCGATCACCTCGCCATCGACCAGCTTGTCGTACTGCTCTCCGATGCCCACGAAGACCAGCCCCACCTGAGGGTTGATGCGGTCCAGCGTCGCTGGGATCGAGGCTGACCAGGTCGAGCATTCGGGATCCATGGGCTTGGCCGTCCCGTCGACGACGGAGGGCGTGCTGAAGGCGGAGCAGCCCAGCAGCGTGTCGTCGAGCACGCGGAGGTCCGGGTAGTCGCCGGTGGGGAACCTCTTCGACAGACCCAGTGGGACGGAGTCTCCGACGAGCAGGGCGGTGCTGCGGATGGGGCTCCTCGCGGTCAGTCCCGCGGTGATCGCCGGCATCAGGAGCTGTCGCCAGACGATCGCTCCGCCCTGGCGGCTGAAGTGCACGCCGTCGTCGCGGAGCGTGACCCCGTTCACCTGGTCGCGGGGTTCACCGCCCGGGCACAGGTAGCTCCCGGTGTCGACCAGGACGACGTCCGGGTGCCTGTCGGCGAAGTCGGCGATGACGGCGTTGACAGCGCTCGCGCGGCTCGGGTCGTTTCGCACCACCGCGTCGTCCATGCCTCGCAGCGACGGCGCCTGCTGGTCGTAGCACGGCACCGTGGGCACCACCAGCATCGCGCCGTCGGCCGTCAGCGTGTCGTAGGCCTGGTCGTACTTGCGGCCCAGGTAGGAGGCGTACGACGCGCTGGTGGCCGCGACGTCCTTGCCGCCCACCACGTGGTCGAAGACCTCCCACGCGCCGGTGCTCAGCAGCACCACGTCGGGCTGAACCTTGGTCACCGCCGCGCCCCACCGCTCGAGCTGTCCCTTGCACTCGGCGTTGGGAATGCCACGCTCGCCTTGGAAGGAGAGGTACTGGACCGCGAGTCCGCAACCGAGATGGGTGGCGTCGGCCACCTTCCAGGAGGGGAAGGAGGGCTGCGGGAACGACACACTCAAGCTGCTGCCGATGGAGTCGCCGACGACCAGGATGCTTCGATTGCCGGCTCCTGCGGCGTTGGGGCCGAACGGGCTGTCCGGGAGCGGAGCCGCCTGCCCTCCCGCCGTGCCGAGCATCAGGGCGGTCAGGGCCGCGGGCAGACCGAGGACGACCACCGAGCGGCCGAGCATCGCCGGCACTCGCCGCAGCGCCCCGCTGCGGATCGGCCTCTCGACCAGGTAGAACGACAGGGTCGCGATCATCACGGTGACAGCGAGCCGGGCGATGAGGAGTGCGGTGCCCGAGAGGTCGACGTGGGCCGGGCTGAGAGCGATGAAGACCGGCCAGTGCCAGAGGTACAGGCCATAGGAGATCAGCCCGATCCACGCGACTGGCCGCAGCGACAGCAGGCGGGCGACCGGGCCGTGCGGCGCGGCCTCGACGCCCAGCACCAGCAGGGCGGCGACCAGGCAGACCGCGGCGAAGCCCCCTCGGTACAGGACCGGCGACTGGTCGTGGAACCACGCCATCGCGACCAGCGTGCCGACCAGGCCGACCGGCGCTGCCACCGACGACAGCCATCCCGGGACGCCCTGGTCGAGCGGGCGTCGTCGGGCCAGCAGCACCCCGAGCAGCGAGCCGATCATCAGCTCATGGATCCGCGTGTCGGTGCCGTAGTAGACGCGCGAGGGGTCGACGGCCGGGTCGAACAGCAGCGTCATCTCGACGATGCTGGCGACGGCCAGGGCCCCGAGTGCCGTCGGCACGACCCAGCTCCGGCCGCGGGCCAGCCGCAGCAGCCCGATCAGCAGCAGCGGGAAGAACAGGTAGTACTGCTCCTCGATGGCCAGCGACCAGGTGTGCCGGAACGGCGAGGGGTCGCCGAACTGTTCGAAGTACGACGACCCCGCGAGGAGGAACCGCCAGTTCGAGACGTAGAGCAACGAGCTCAGTCCGTCGCCTCGGATCGTGGCCATCCGGCTCGGGTCGGCCGCCAACGCCGCCCACGCGGCGACGGCGACGACGACGAGGGCAAGGGCTGGCAACAGCCGCCGCGCCCGTCGTAGGTAGAACCCGACGAGGTCGAGGCTGCCCCAGGTGCGCCACTCGTCGAGCAGCAGAGTGGTGATCAGGTAGCCCGACAGCACGAAGAAGACATCGACGCCCAGGAAGCCGCCCGGCACCCAGCTCAAGCCCGCGTGGTAGAGCATCACCGACACCACCGCGATCGCCCGCACCCCATCCAGCGCGGGCCGGTAGCCCGGTCCTCTCCCGAAGCCGGCGGGAGCGTTCCGGCTGGTGACCCGGCCCCGTGGGCCGCCGGCGTGCGTCTGCGAGCTCATCGAGCCGTCCGGCGGGGCGCCCGGCCCGGATCTGCCGGGTCGTAGCCCAGCCCTCGGCCAGCCGCTCGGCGTCACGCCGCGCCTCCCCGGGGGCAGGTCGGCCCACTCCAGGGAGGCCACCCGGCGAGTGTTGAGGTCGCGCGGGACCTTCTCCATGGCCAGCGCGACGTGCCCCGGCGCCACGTCCAGACCGATCTCGGCGAGGGCGGCGGCAACCCCGCTCCGCGTCGAGCTCCTCGAGGTGGTGCCGGCGGTAGGACTCCGGCGCCGCCCCGTCGAGCACCATCCGGTTCCAGAGGGTCCAGTAGCGCAGCGCCCGCTCCGCCTCGGTGTCGGGTGCCCACAGGCTCGGGGCGTAGACGCGGACGAACTCGCGGTAGACCTTGTGTGGGCGGGGGCCCTTGTCGGAGCGCTCCACGTGACCCGCGGCCATCAGCTGCTCGCGCACCCGCCACTTGGCCCGCGTGTAGAGGTCGTCGCCGTGCAGGAAGGCCGGGCCGCGGTCGGCGAAGAACCGCACGCCCACGAGCGACCGCACGACCTTCAGCGGGTGCCGGACCTGGTGCAGGACGAGCGCGTCACCCAGCTCGCCGAGGAACGGCGCGGCCAGCCACGAGGAGTCGCCGTGCTGCCCTTGCCATCCCTCGAAGCCACGGGTCCGGGGCCCGAACAGCACCTCATGGCCCACCCGCAGACCGAGGCCGGACAGCAGCACCGCCAGATAGGTGGTGCCGGAGCGAGCACACCCGGTCACGACGAACGGGCGGAGGTCAGGAGTGGCCATCGAGGTGGTGCGGTCCCGGCATGCTAGAGGGCGGTAGGGCGCTGATAATCTACCCCGGCCCGACCGGCGGTGCATGTCTGAGGAAGGGCATCGAGTGGCGAACCGAGCAGCAGCGGGACAGCTGCGTCGGGTCGCGCGCTGGCTGCTCGGTGAGCGAGGCGTGCTGACGCTGCTCACGATGATCGGCTTCCTCGTCACGGTGCTCGTCCATCCCGGTCAGCTCTACATCGACACTCGGCCCGACCTCTACCTCGACCCGGGCGGTCTGGTCCGCGAGTCGCTGTCCACCTGGGTCCCCGGCACCGGGCTCGGGACCACCAACTACGACAACGGCTATCTGCCGGCGGCGGTCGTCCAGTGGCTGTTGCAGGCGATCGGGCTGCCGGCCTGGCTGGCCATGCGCCTGTGGCGATTCGCGCTGCTCGTGACTGCGGCCGCCGGTGCTCGGCGGCTGCTGGCCGACCTGCTCCGCGGCCGCTCGTCCCTCGGTCCCGGCCGCGGTGACGCCCTGGCCGGGGTGACCGTGGCCGTCTGCTACGCCGCCAACCCGTACGTGCTCATCGGCGCGTCCACCACCCCGGTGATGCTGCCCTACGCGCTGTTCCCGTGGATGTTGCTGGCGGCCCGGCGCAGCTTCGCCGAGCAGCGGTGGTGGGTGGGTGCCTCCTGGTTCGCGCTGGTGATGGCGGCGATGGGTGGCATGAACGCCGGCGTGGTCCTGGGCTTCCTGCTGCTGGCCGTGCCGGTGCTCGCCTGGGACGCCGTGAGCCGTGAGGGTCGGACGTGGCGACCGGTTCTGCGAGGCACGGCCGCCTGCGCGGTCGGCATGCTGGTGGTCTCGGCGTACTGGATCGTCGGCACGGCCACCGCCCTCTCGACGGCGACCTCGGTCGCCGCGGCCACCGAGGACCCGCGGACCGTGGCCCAGGTCTCGTCCCTGGCCGAGGTGATGCGCGGGCTGGGCTCGTGGCTGTCGTACGGCGGCGACGCGCTCGGGCCCTACCGGCCGGGGTTCACCACCTATCTGACCAGCCCGCTGATGGTGCTGTTCTCCTTCACGCTGCCCGTGCTCGCCGTGCTGGGTGCGCTGCTCACCCGCCATCCGCTGGCCCGGTTCGCGACGGTTCTGACGGTGCTCGGCGTCGTGTTGATGGCCGGCGCCTACGCACCTGAGAACCCCTCACCGTTCGGCCGGGCCCTGCTCTTCGGCTTCGACCGCGTCCCGGGTCTGGTGGCTTTCCGCACCACTGGGAAGGCCGGCGCGCTGGCGATGCTCGGCATGGCGCTGCTGGCCGCGCTGGGCGCCCGGGCTGCCCTACGTCGGTGGCCGGCGCGGGCGCCCTGGGGCATCGGGTTCGCGGGCGCAGGGGTGGCCCTGTCGGTCCTGCCCGTCTGGCTCGGCTTGATCTATCCGGGCGTCCTGAGCATCCCGGACTACTGGACGACCGCGGAGCGGCAGTTCGCATCGAGCTCGGAGGTGCAGCGGGTCTGGGCGCTCCCGGGAGAGACCAACGCGCTCTACCGCTGGCGGCCGCGCGGCGTCGACGACTTCGCGCCGTACCTGCTCGACCGGGAGGTCGTCTACGGGCGGTCCTTCCCGGACGGGCCCCTCGGTGCCTGGAACCTGCTCACCAGCATCGACAGCTCGCTCGGAGACGGCGACGACGGAGCTCTGCTGTCGACCACCGCGCGCTACCTCGCGGTCGGTGACGTGCTCGACCGCAACGACATGGTGTGGGAGCTGATGGGCGCGCCGCGGCCGCTGGACGTCGTGTCCGCCACCGAGGCGGACCCGGGCCTGGCTCCGGTCGCGCTCTACGGGAACGCGGGGGAGAACGTCTCGCCGCTCGATCCGGATCGGGCGCTACCCGCCGAGCAGCGGCTCAGCCCGCTGATCCGCTACCGCGTCCTGCAGCCGACGAGCCTGGCGCGCAGCTTCGACACCTCGGGCCAGCTCCTCGTCGTCGGCGACAACGGGTCGGTGGCACCGTCGGTGTGGGCGGGGCTGCTCGACGGCGACACGGCCTACCGGCTGGTCGCGGACACCTCGACGGCCGATATCGCCGCGGCACTCGAGGGCGGCGGGCGGCTGCTCCTGACCGACACCAACCGGAGACGCTCCGGCAACGTGCACCGGCTCGACCTGAGCGGGCCACTGGTCTCAGCGGGCACGCCCATCGCGGACTCGCGGACCTTCGGCGGCGTCGACGATCAGACCGTGGCCGTCTACGACGGCATCGCGGACGTGACGGCGAGCTCCTCGGGCTCGATCTTCGGTCCCACGCCCTCGGGACGGCCTTTCCTCGCCGTTGACGGAGATCCAGACACCGCCTGGCAGTTCGGCGACTTCGGCACCGCCGTCGGCGAGTCGCTCACCGTCACCTTGGACCGTCCCACAGCGATCGACCGGCTCAGCCTGCTCCGCAGCGACGACAACGGAGCCCGGGTGGACTCCGTGGTCGTGCGGGCCGGCGACCAGGTGGTGTCGGGGAGCTTCGGCGACGATGACCGGCTCTCCCTGACCTTCGATGAGCCTGCGACGGTCGATCGGGTGACGGTCACCGTCACCGGCGTGACGGGACGTGGCGCCAACCAGGTGGGACTCAGCGAGGTCGGGATCCCGGGCGTGTCCGCCCGAGAGTATGCCCGGCTTCCGGTCACCCTCGACGACCTGGCCACGAGGGCCGACACAGCCGGTCTGGTCGCCGCCGCGCCGATCGATGTGCTTCTCGCTCGCGACCCCGACGAGCAGGAGAAGGACCTGTGGCGGGAGTTCTCCCTGCCCTCGGGGCATGACTTCCGGGTGCGGGCCCAGGTGACGACGACCGCCCCCGGGCAGTGGCGCCGCTGCCGCTCCCTCGGCGAGCTCGACGGTCGGCAGCTGCGCGCCCGGGCCATCGGCCCGCGCCCGTCCGCGACGGACGGCGGCCCGAGTGTCGTGCAGGTGCGCGGCTGCGCCTCCGTCGACCTGGCGGCGGGCACGCACCGCCTGGTCAGTCGACCCGGGCTCCGCGTCGACCGCCTCCTGCTCAGCGCGGGTGGGTCCCGCACCCCGCCCGCGACGACGAACCTGAGCTGGAAGGGCGGCGGCACGGCCTACGACGTCGCCGTACCCGAGTCCGAGCAGGACCGGATCGTGGTGCTCGCCGTTGCCCGTGACCCGCGCTGGCAGGCCGAGCTGGATGGGCGCCCGCTCGGCCCTCCGGTCGAGGTCAATGGCTATGCCATGGGCTGGATGGTCCCCGCGGGCGAGTCCGGCGACCTGCGCATCCGGTTCGCCCCGCAGCGGCGGTTCCTCGTCGCTGCGGTCCTCTCGGGGCTCGGTGTCCTGGCCGCGGTGCTGGTCCTGGGCCTCTCGCGGCGTCGCGGTCGTCGCGACGAGTCTCCCCCCGGCGAGCAGCCGGCACCCGAGGGCCCGAGGGCAGCCGCGGCGACCCGCCGGCGGGCGGCGCTGGAGGTCGGGCTGATGGTCGCGGCCTGGCTCCTGGGAGGCTGGCTCGGCCTTGCTTGCGCCGTGGCCGCGGTCGGCGCGGTGCGGCTCGGCCTCGAGGTCCGCTGGTTGTCCGTGGCCGCGCTCACCGGAATGCTGCTGGTTCCGCTGGCCTGGCTGGGAGGCAACCTGTCCCGGCTCGGGGAGGTGTCCTTCGCGGTGGTCTCGCTGAACCCGTGGCCGCAGCGTCTCGCGGTGCCGACCCTGGTGCTGCTGCTGGCCGGCGTACTCCTGAGGCCCGACGCCGGGGCGCACCCGCAGCGGAGGCCGGACGAGCACGGGAGGGACGAGCTCTCATGACACCCGCGAGATCCTGTGGTTCATGCAGGTGGGCCAGCGCCCCTGGCGCGAGCTCCACTGGCTGTCCCTGATGCCCGACACCCACGTGACCTCGCTGGGGTCACCGACGCCGCCCGAGGCGGTGACCCACCTGACCTCGCGCTACCGCCAGCCCACGCGGCGGTTCATCGAGGCCGGCGCGATGGCCTGGCTGCGCGACGTCGACCGGGCCCCCACCGACACCGACTGGGTGGCGTCGCTGGAGCCGTTCTCGCTGACCACCGGCCAGGCGGCGCGCTTCGCCGAGCGGCACCGACGCCGGTTGGCGGTGCTGATGTGGCACAACTTCAAGGAGACCCCGCTCTATCGGCTGCCCGGCTACCGCCACGCCTGGTTGGCGTCCCGCCATGCCGACTTCTTCCTGTGCCTCATCGAGGCCAGCCGGCGGCACATCCTCGAGATGGGCATCGAGCCCGAGCGGGTCGACTGCGTGCTGCCCGGGATCGACACCACGGTGTTCACCCCACCCGCGACGCCGGTCGAGGAGCCGGTCGTCGCGTTCATCTCGCCGCTGCGCAACAACAAGGGCCTCGACCGGGTGCTGCTGGCGTTCGAGAAGGTCGTCACGGCGGTGCCCGAGGCACGGCTGGTCATCGCCGGCACCGGCGAGGACGAGCAGATGGCCCGCGATGCCGCGGCCCGCGACCCGCGCCACATCGACTACGTCGGCATGCTCGACCAGCGCGGCGTGGCCGAGCTGATGCGGCGCTCCGCGGTGTTCGTCACCGCGCCCCGCGCCACCCGCACGTGGAACGAGCAGTTCGGTCTGGTCTACCTGGAGGCGATGGCCAGCGGGATGGTCGTCGTGACCACCGCGAGCGGCACCAACGACGAGGCCGTCAAGGAGCCCAACCACCGGGTGCCCGACGACGTCGGCCTGATCGCCGACGCGATCGTCGAGCTGCTGGAGGACCCCGGCCGCCGCGCGGAGGCTGCGCGCCGCAACCGGGAGTGGGTGGTCGCCGAGCACGACGTCCGCACCCAGGCCCGGCGGATGGGAGAGGCGTTCGCCCGCGCCGAGCACCGGCTCGGCTGATCTCCGGCGGGTCTCCGGCGGCGATCAGGGCCGGGAGAGCAGCCGACCGGTCAGCCCGGCCGCCAGGGCGGCGTTGACCGCCAGCACGATGGTCACCAGACCGACGACCTGGCTCCCGGGCCGCAGTGCCACCACGCCCACCAGGGCCGCCACGGCCACCCAGACCCCGACGGCGACCACCTCGTCGTGCCGAGCGACCCGCTGGGCGACCAGCAGCTGGTTGAGCGCGAGCAGGGTGCCGAGCAGGGCGAAGATCCACGCGGTGCCGCCCACCTCGCTGAACCGGTGGCCCAGCACCGCCGGCACCAGCCACGGACCCAGCGCCAGCATCGCCAGGGTCGCGGCGAGACCGATGGCGATCACCTTGAGGGCGGCCACCCGCAGCACGGCGAGGAGCGTGCTGCGTCGGTCAGGGACGCGAACGCGGACAGCACGACGAACTGCGGCGCGAACTGCACGGCGCGGGTGACCAGCGCGCCGGCGGCGTACCAGCCGGATCCGTGCGGGTCGAGGGTGACCCGCGCCAGCAGCACGTCGATGTTCGCGAGGGTCCACATCGCCCCGGTGGCGAGCGCGATCCGCAGCACCGGCCAGTACGACGCCCGGTGCCGCGACGCCGGCGCCTGGGACAGCGCGGCGCCCCAGGCGACGCCGGCCACGATCAGGGTGCCGACCCCGATGCCCCACACGACGGCCCACGGACCGAGGTCGAGGGCGAGGCCCGCCAGTCCGCCGGCGAGCCGGCCGACCCCCGACAGCAGGATCACCGTGCCCAGGGCGACCAGGCGCTCGGAGCCCTGCAACAGGCCCTGTGCCGTCGAGAGCCAGACCAGCGGCAGCACGAGGAGTGCGGCGCTGGCGGCGCCCGGCAGCGCGTCGGTGTCCAGCAGGGGAGCGGCCGCGAGAACCAGCCCGAACGTGGCCACCGAGCTCAGGATCGACAGACCCAGGGTGGTCGGCAGCAGCGAGCGCGCGTCCGCCTCGAGAGCCGTGGTGCGGGCGGTCCACGACTGGAGCGCCATGGCCGGGATCGACATGATCACCGTGAGGGTGAGCAGCGAGGCGAGCTCGCCGTAGGCCGGCGGCCCGAGCGTGCGGGTGGCCACGATGTTGAGGACGTACACCGACCCCTGCGAGGCGAGGGTGCCGGCCGCGACCGCGGCCTCGGCGGCGCGCGGCGAGCGTCGGCCCGACCGGGGCATCGGTGCGGTTCCTTCCGGCGAGAGGGCCTTCCGGCGCGGACGGGCCGGGCCGTGGCACCACTAGTACGGTGCGGGCATGCGGAGCATAGCGCGGGCCGACCGGCCGGCGGCCGATCGCTGGCTCGCCCGGGGGCTGGCTCTGCTGGTGGCTCTTGCGGTGTGTGCGCCGCTCCTCGGGCGCGGCTACACGCTCGCCTACGACATGGTGTTCGTCCCCGACCCGGCCTTCACCGCTCACGCCTGGGGCGGCGACGGGATGGTGCCGCGGGCGGTGCCGGCCGACGCGATTCTCGCCGTGGTGGGGTGGCTGCTCCCGATGTCGCTGGTCCAGCAGCTGCTCCTGCTGGCCGCGACCGGACTCGGGGTGCTCGGCGCCTGGCGGGTGGCGCCCGCCCGCACCCTGCTCGGGGCCGCCGCGACGGCACTGGCGTTCGGCTGGGGCGCCTACCAGGCGGAGCGTCTCGCGATGGGCCAGTGGTCGCTGCTGCTCGGGGTGGCGCTGCTGCCCTGGGTGCTGCGGGCCGGGCTCGGGGCCGCGGACACCGGACGCGCCTGGCAGCTGGCGCTGCTCGTGGCGGCAGGCGCAGTGGCGGCGCCGACCGCCGGGGTGCTGACGGCCGGGCTGGCGCTGGCCCTGGTCGCGGCGCTGCCGCTGTCGGGGCGGCACCGGGCGCTGGTGGTCGCCACGGCGGGGGTCGCCAACGCCACCTGGGCGGTCCCCGGGGCGCTGGCCGGCGCCCGGCTCGGTCGCGACGACCTGGGCGTCGCCGCCTTCGCGACCGCCGCCGACACACCCGCCGGCGTCGTGGTCTCGGCGCTCACCGGCGGCGGGGTGTGGAACCGTCTGGTCCATCTGGACTCCCGTGCGTCGGCGGTCTCGGCCGGGCTGGGGCTGGTGGTCCTGGCGGTGGCCGCCCTCGGGGTCCGCGCGCTGGTCACCCGGCCTGCGACGGCGACCCGGGCCTCCGACCCGGTCGGGCCCGCCCCCGCGCCGGCGTCGGCGCGGGCCGGTCGTGCCGTGCTGGCCCTGGGCATCATCGGGCTGCTGCTGGCGCTGGTCACCACGACCGGGCCGGGAGCGCACGCGGTGACCTGGCTGACCGGGCACGTACCCGGTGCCGGGCTGCTCCGCGACGCGCAGAAGTGGCTCGGCTGGTGGCTCCTGCCGGTGGCCCTCGCGTTCGGGGTCGGCCTCGAGCGCGTCGCCGCCTGGTTCCCGCCGGGGTCGGCCGTGCTGGTGCTCGCCAGTGGGGCGCTGGTGCCGCTGGTGGCCACCCCCGACTACGCCTGGGGGGTCGGGGGTCGCCTGGAGGCGCATCCCTGGCCCGCGGCGTACTCCGAGGCGGCCCGCGCGCTCGACGAGGCGCCCCGACCCGGCGCGGTGGTGGTGCTGCCCTGGCATGCCTTCCGCGCCTGGGACTGGAACGGCGACCGCGCCGTACTCGACCCGTGGCAGCGCTGGCTCGACCGGCCGGTGGTGGTGCGCGACGACCTCGAGCTGGTGCACCGAACCGTCCCGGGGGAGGACCCGGTCGCCGCCGCCGTCGGCGAGGTGCTGGGCCGGGGCGGCCCCGTCGACACCGAGGCGTTGCGGGCGCTCGGGGTGCGCTATGTGCTGGAGGACCTGACCACGGCCGGTCGGGAGGGCCCCGAGCCGGCCGGGTCCGTGCTGGTCGACAACGACCGAGTACGGGTGGTCGACCTGGGCCCGGTCGAGGCCGATCCCGCCCGCGACGCACACCCGGTCCGGGTGGCCGGCGCCGACCTGGTGGCCCTCGTCTGGGTCCTCGGACTGGTCATCGGCGGAGCGGTGTCGCGATGGCGGAACGGCCGGTCGCGGGTGCTACTATCCCGCTGAGTCCTTTCCGACGGAGGTCCCGAACACATGCCGCTCACTCCTTGGCTGATGGCGTTGATCGCCTTCGTCATCGGCATCGTGCTGGCCATCCTCGCGATCTTCATGGCGACGGCGGTGCTGACCCCGGCGGCCAAGCAGAGCGACTCGCCCCTGATCGTCTACGGCAACGACGGCTGACCGGCCGCCCGCCGACCGAGCCCCCGCACCTCAGGTGTCGGGGGCTCGTTGGTCTGGGGGGAGTCTCAGGAGTGGGTGCGCTGGGCGAGCTGGCCGGCCAGGTGGTCGGCGAACGCCTGCTGGGAGGCCTCCCAGGTGAAGGACGCGGCGTGCTCCTCGGCGGCCTTGCCCATCTGGGTGCGCAGCGCGTCGTCGCGCAGTAGCCGGCCGAGGGCCGCGGTGAAACCCGCCAGGTCATCGGCGAGCAGCCCCGTCTCGCCGTCGACCAGCGACTCGCGGACCCCGCCGGCGGAGCGGAAGGCGACCACCGGCGTCTGGTGCAGCCCGGCCTCCACGACGGCGAGCCCCCAGCCCTCTTTGACCGAGGGCAGCGCGCTGACCCAGGCGCGGGCCAGCAGCCGGTGCTTCTCGTCCTCGCTGACATGGCCGGTGAACGTCACGGCGTCGGCCATGCCGAGCTCGGCGACCCGCTCGGTGAGGTGGTGGTGCCACCAGCCCTCGCCGACGATCGTGAGCCGGAGGTCCGGCAGGTCGCGGCGCAGGGCGTGCACGGCCTCGACGGCGAGCTCCACCCGCTTGTGCGGCACCAGCCGGCCGAGCACCACGACCTCCGGTGTCTCCGAGCGCGGACCCACGGCGACCTCGGGCAGCCGAGGTGAGCCGTTGCGGATCACGCTCACGGCCTCCCGCCGGACCCCCAGCTCGGTGAGCTCGTCACGGGTCGCCTCGCTGACCGTGACGTACGGCGACCGGCGGGCCACCCGAGGCGCGGCGCGCGACTCCAGCCACCAGCCGAGCCGCGCCATCGCGGGGGAGAACAGGATCGGCCACTGCTCCTTGTGGACGTGGTGGACGACCACGGTGACCGGGGTGCGCAGGTAGGCCGCCGCCAGGAACGGCATGCCGTTCTGGATCTCCACCACGACGTCGTGCCTCGGCAGCCGCCGTAGCAGCGCCCGCAGCGGGGCCAGGAGATAGATCGAGAGCCGACCGCCGGCGCGCACGTAGTCGACGCCGTCGAGCCGCTCGCTGGTGACCGCCCCGGGGTAGCGCGGGCAGAGCATGGTGACGTGGGCTCCGCGCTCGGCCAGTCCACGCGCCATCTGGCCGACGTAGACCTCCGAGCCGCCGGCCTCGGGGTGGCGCTCGTCGCGCCAGTTGAGGATCAGCACGTGCCGACCGGCCAACGGCTCGGACGAGGACGGGGGAGCGGTCACCTGGTTCCTTGCTCTTGCAGTGGTCGACGGTCCCGGGGACCGCACGGCGAGCCAGGTTACCAATGAGTAGCCGTGGGTGAATATGCTCCGCCTTCGTGTCCGCACTGACCTCCCGCAGCGCCGCCCGACCGGCCGGTCCGGGCGGACTGGGCCGGTCCGTGCGGCTCTTCCGCGACTTCCTGCACGAGCAGGACGACCCGGCCCGCTTCTACACCGCGCTGGCCGAGGACTCCGCGGCGATGGTGGGGCAGTACGCCGACCTCGCCGGCCGGCTGGTCCTCGACGTGGGCGCCGGCCCGCTCTACTTCGCGCGGGCCTTCGAGGCCGCCGGGGCGACGTACGTCGGCTGCGACGTCGACGCCGGCGACTTCGCCCACCAGACCGAGTCCAGCCTGGCGGTCGCCTGTGTGGGGCAGCGGCTGCCGTTCCGCACCGGCAGCATCGACGTCGCCTTCTCGTCCAACGTCCTCGAGCACGTCCCCGACCCCGAGGCGGTCTGCCGGGAGCTGGTGCGGGTCACGCGGCCGGGCGGTATCGCGGTGGCGTCGTTCACCAACTGGCTCTCCCCCTGGGGCGGCCACGAGACGTCGCCGTGGCACTACCTCGGTGGCGAGCGCGCCGTCCGCCGCTACCGGCGCCGCCATGGGCACGACCCGAAGAACCGCGTCGACCACAGCCTGTTCCGGCTGTCCGTGGCCGAGATGCTGCGGACGGCGCCGTCGATGCCGCTCGCCGAGGTGGTCGATGTCCGGCCGCGCTACTGGCCGGGGTGGTCGCGACCCCTGCTGCGGGTGCCCGGGCTCCGCGAGATCGCCACCTGGAACCTCTGGGTGGTCTGGCGGCGGCTCGACGACACGTGAGTGTGACGTAGGTGACACGGAAGTGACCAGCGAGTAGGTTTCGCTGCTAGCATCCCCCGCCGGATGTTCGGAGTGCTGCGCACGCGAGGTGCGAGCACGACACGAGAGGTTGAGTTTGATGCGCCGGATCGTCGGACTGGTGTTGCTCGGGCTCGCCGCGTTCCTCCTCACCATGGGGGCGCTGGTCAAGTGGTACGCCTACCCGCGACTGGCCGTCGTCCCGCTCGACCAGGACTCCGTGTCCATGTCGGTCGGCGAGAACATGACCTACTTCGACACCGGCACCCTGTCGGAGCAGACCGACACGCTGACCTCGACGCTGCGCACCATCGGCGACGTGAAGGCGTCCGAGGACCAGGGCGACAACACCGCCGTGTGGGACCAGTCGACCACGACGACCCGCTCCTCCGACGGTGTCGCCATCTCCGTCGGCACCATCCGCGCCGCCTTCGACCGCACCACCGGCTCGGCCGTCGACTGCTGCGACGCCAACATCGACGACGAGCCGGTGACCTACGACGGCAACATCTTCAAGTTCCCGTTCAACTCGCCGAAGGACGACTCGGTGATGTGGTGGGACGAGGACCTCAAGAGCGCGAACCCGATGACCTTCGAGGGCGAGGAGGAGGTCCTCGGGCTCAACACCTACAAGTACAGCCAGTCCATCGCGCCCACGCAGATCGGCACCATCAACGTGCCGCCCAGCGTGCTCGGCGAGACCGGCGATGAGGTGCTCACCGCCGACATGTACTTCGGCGTCGACCGCACCTACTGGGTCGAGCCCGAGACCGGCGTCATCATGAAGGCCCAGACCAGCCCCAACCAGACGCTGCGCTACAACGGCGAGGACCGGGTGGTCGCCACCCGCGGCACCACCGTCTACCCCGACTCGCAGGTCCAGGACAACATCGACGAGTACCAGCCGCTGGGCAGCCAGCTCCACCTGCTCCGGGTGGTGCTCCCGCTGGTCGGCCTGATCGTGGGTCTGCTGGCGCTGGTCGTCGGTGCGCTGCTGGTGCTGGGCTCGCGCGGACGCGACGAGGAGCCGGCAGCCGAGGAGCCGGCGGCCGACGAGGACACCGCCGACGTCTGATGCGAGTCGTCGTCACGGGGGGCGCGGGCTTCCTGGGCTCGCACCTGTGTGAGTCCTTCGTCCGCCAGGGTCACGAGGTGCTGTGCCTCGACAACTTCCTCACCGGCTCGCCGGCCAACGTCGAGCACCTCGCCGAGGAGGACGGCTTCCGGCTGGTGCGCACCGACGTCACCGACTTCATCCACGTGTCCGGCCCGGTCGACGCGGTGCTGCACTTCGCCTCACCCGCCTCGCCGGTCGACTACCTGCGGTTGCCGATCCAGACGCTCAAGGTCGGGTCGATCGGCACCCTGCACGCGCTCGGCCTGGCCCGCGACAAGGGCGCCCGCTTCGTGCTCGCGTCCACCTCGGAGGTCTACGGCGACCCGCAGGTGCACCCGCAGCCCGAGTCCTACTGGGGCCACGTCAACCCGGTCGGACCACGAGGGGTCTATGACGAGGCCAAGCGGTTCTCCGAGGCGCTGACGATGGCCTACCGGTCGACGTACGGCGTCGACACGGGCATCGTGCGCATCTTCAACACCTTCGGGCCGAGGATGCGCCCCAACGACGGGCGCGCCATTCCCAACTTCATCCGCCAGGCGCTGCTCGACCACCCGGTGACGGTCGCGGGCGACGGGAGCCAGACCCGCAGCATCTGCTTCGTCGACGACCTCGTCGACGGCATCGTGGCGCTGACCCTGTCGGACCAGCCGGGCCCGATGAACCTCGGCAACCCGCACGAGGTGTCGATGCTCGACCTGGCCCGCTGGATCATCGAGCTGACCGGCTCGGCGTCGCAGATCCAGCTCGTCCCGCGCCCGGTCGACGACCCGGAGGTGCGTCGACCCGACACCACCCTGGCCCGGGAGAGGCTGGGCTGGGAGCCGAAGGTGCCGATCGAGCAGGGGCTGCAGCGGACCATCGAGTGGTTCCGCGCGCACCCGGAGCTGGTCGTCGACTGAGGCCGCCCGGCCGGCCCGGCGTCACTCCCGGCCGTCGGCCGGCTGCCGCAACGTGGCCGCGATGATCGCCGTCCCCGGGGTCAGCCGGCCCCGCAGCCGGCTCCAGCCACCCCACACCCGGTCATGGTCCTCGGGCCACTCGGGCTCGACCAGGCGGACCACCGCGAAGCCGTGCCGGGCCAGCACGTCGACCCAGTCCTCGAGGGTGCGGTGGTGTTCGACGTAGCTCACGACACCGGTGGCGTCGTCGACCTCGACGTACGGCGTCCGGTCCCAGTAGGACTGCGACGCGACCAGGCCGAGCTCACCGGGGTCGTCGGGGAAGCTCCAGCGGGTGGGATGGGTGATCGAGAAGGCGAACCTGCCGCCGGGGCGGAGCACCCGCGCGGTCTCGGCGACCGCGACGTCGAGGGCCGCGATGAACTGCAGGGCGCCGAAGGACGAGAACACCACGTCGAAGGACCGGGCCCGGAACGGCAGGGCGGTGGCGGTCCCGAGCACCGAGGGGACCACGACCCCGGTCTCGTCGTCGAGACGGCGGGAGTGCTGCAGCTGGCGCCGCGACAGGTCCAGCCCGACGGCCCGACCGCCCTGCGCGCGCACCCAGCGGGAGCACTGCCCGGCTCCGGAGCCGACCTCCAGCACGTCGCGCCCCGCCACCTCGCCGAGGACCCGCGCGCGCTCCTCGGTCAGCCCCTCGGGCCCCCAGACGAAGCCCACGTCGCCGAGGAACTCCCCGTGCGTGGCCTGGTACTCGTCGGCGTACCGGTCCCAGTCGGGGCCGTTGGCCCGTCGCGACTCCGCCTCGTCGACCTGGCGGCGCTCGACCCGGACCCGCTGCGGCAGGTGGTCCTCCACGACGGCGACCCTACTGGGCGGTTCCCCGGAATGGACGCACGTGGGCGCACCCGCGTAGGCTTACCGTTCGCCAGAGGTCTGCCTGGGTTCCAGACGGAGCGGACGCCGGCTCGCTATCACGGCCCCGCGGTCCATCCCCACGGATGTCCCTTGTCGGGCACGAGCTCCATCGGTAGTGAAACCGACCTCCGGCATGCCCGCACGACACCTATCCACCCAAGGACCCAGTTCCCCTATGACGAGCAGCCTCACCTCCCCTCTGACGGACCCCATGAGCGACGTCGACGCCCCCCAGGTGGCAGTCAACGACATCGGTTCGGAGGAGGACTTCCTCGCCGCGATCGACGAGACCATCAAGTACTTCAACGACGGCGACATCGTGGATGGCACCGTCGTCAAGGTCGACCGGGACGAGGTCCTGCTCGACATCGGCTACAAGACCGAGGGCGTCATCCCCTCGCGCGAGCTGTCCATCAAGCACGACGTCGACCCGGCCGAGGTCGTCACCGTCGGTGACGCCGTCGAGGCCCTGGTCCTCCAGAAGGAGGACAAGGAGGGTCGGCTGATCCTGTCCAAGAAGCGCGCCCAGTACGAGCGCGCCTGGGGCACGATCGAGCAGGTCAAGGAGGAGGACGGCGTCGTCGAGGGCACCGTCATCGAGGTCGTCAAGGGCGGCCTGATCCTCGACATCGGCCTGCGCGGCTTCCTCCCGGCGTCGCTGGTGGAGATGCGTCGCGTCCGCGACCTGCAGCCCTACGTCGGCCAGACGCTCGAGGCGAAGATCATCGAGCTCGACAAGAACCGCAACAACGTGGTGCTGTCGCGTCGTGCGTGGCTGGAGCAGACCCAGTCCGAGGTGCGGCACGGGTTCCTCACCCAGCTGGGCAAGGGCCAGATCCGCAAGGGCGTGGTCTCCTCGATCGTCAACTTCGGTGCCTTCGTGGACCTCGGTGGCGTCGATGGCCTGGTGCACGTCTCGGAGCTGTCGTGGAAGCACATCGACCACCCCAGCGAGGTCGTGGCCGTCGGTGACGAGGTCACCGTCGAGGTGCTCGACGTCGACATGGACCGCGAGCGGGTCTCGCTGTCGCTCAAGGCGACGCAGGAGGACCCCTGGCAGCACTTCGCCCGCACCCACCAGATCGGTCAGATCGTGCCCGGCAAGGTCACCAAGCTGGTGCCGTTCGGCTCGTTCGTCCGGGTCGAGGAGGGCATCGAGGGCCTGGTGCACATCTCCGAACTGGCCGAGCGCCACGTGGAGATCCCCGAGCAGGTCGTCCAGGTCAACGACTCCGTCATGGTCAAGATCATCGACATCGACCTCGAGCGGCGCCGGATCTCGCTGTCGCTCAAGCAGGCCAACGAGACGGCCGTCGCGACCGATGTCGAGGAGTTCGACCCGACCCTCTACGGCATGACCGCGACCTACGACGAGCAGGGCAACTACGTCTACCCCGAGGGCTTCGACCCCGAGACCGGCGAGTGGCTCGAGGGCTACGACGAGCAGCGCGCCACCTGGGAGGAGCAGTACGCCCAGGCGCACGCCCGCTGGGAGGCCCACGTCAAGCAGCAGAAGGAGGCCGCCGCGGCCGAGGTCGAGGCCGGCGAGGCCACGTCCTACCCTCCGGCGAGACCGCCGAGCCCGAGACCGGCGGCTCGCTGGCCTCCGACGAGGCGCTCCAGGCGCTCCGCGAGAAGCTCACCGGCGGCAACTGACCGGCGGCAGCCGACAGGCACCACGACGGGGCCGGGTCTCCCACGGGGACCCGGCCCCGTCGTCCGTCTCGTCGCGGCTCCCGCCCCGCAGGCCGCGGAGCCCCTAGGCTGGCCGGGTGACCAGCGCGCCGGCGACCAAGCGGCTCGTGCTCGGCGTCGGAGCCCAGAAGGCCGGCACGTCGTGGCTGCACGACTACCTCGCCCGGTCGCCCCAGGCCGCCGGCTGCCTGAAGGAGTACCACCTCTTCGACGTGCTCGACCTCGACTCCGCGGCCGACATGCGCGCCACCATGCTGGCCAAGGCCGAGCGGGCGCTGCGCCGGCTGTCGGGCGGCGCCGACGCGGCCCGCGCCCCGGACGCGCCGGCGCTCCAACGGGCGGTGTTCTACGCCGACCCGTCGACGTACTTCGACTATCTCGCCGGCCTGCTGGCCCCCGACGGCATCCGGGCCACGACCGACCTCACTCCGGCCTACGCCGGGCTGTCGGCTGCCCGGTTCGCCTCGATCCGCGCCGAGCTGGCCGGCCGGGGGATCGGGCTGCACGTGGTGTTCCTGCTGCGCGACCCGGTGGAGCGGATCTGGTCCGCGGAGCGGATGTACCACCGCAACCACCCCGCGGAGGAGCAGGTGGAGACGGTCGAGGCGCGGCTGCTGCGCACCTACGACCATCCCTTCCACGAGATGCGCACCCGCTACCAGCAGACGCTGGCCGTGCTCGACGAGGTGTTCGCCCCCGACGAGGTGACCGTGGAGCTCTACGAGCGGCTGTTCGTGCCCGAGACGCTGGCGCGGCTGTGCGGACGGATCGGGATCGACCCGCCGGACGCCGACCTGGATCATCGCGTCAACAGCTCGCCCAAGTCGGCCGAGCTGACGCCGGACACCGCCGCACGGGTGGCCCGCCACTACGCCGACGTCTACGACGCCGTGGCCGCGCGCCTCGGTGCCGATCTGGTCGCCGAGGCCTGGCCGCACGCGGCCCTGGCGCTCGGCTGACCGCGAGGACGCACGGCGACGCGTCGGCGCGAAACCCGCGACGCATGGCCGACACGTGCCGTGGGGGAGCCGCTCGTGGGTCACAATGTCTCGGTGATCAAGCTGGAGCTCCTCCTCGGGATCGCCGTGCTGGCGATGTGGGTGTTCTGTCTGGTCGACCTGCTCGGCACCCGGGACGACCAGGTCCGTGGGCTGCCCAAGCTGGGCTGGTTCGTGGTCGTGCTGCTGTTCCCGCTGCTGGGCTCGGTGCTCTGGCTGGTGGCCGGACGGCCCGGCCGGCGGCCCGGCCGCGGTCCTACGAGCGGCCGGCACCGGAGTTCCCGGAGTACGACCGCCCCGGCCGCGCCGCGGCGGGCAGCCCCGAGCAGGACGCGGCCTTCCTGCGGCAGGTGCGCGAGCGTGCCGAGGAGCAGCGGCGGCGCTACGACCGGCAGCGCCGGGCCGAGCAGCAGGCCGAGGAGCAACGGGCCGCCGAGCGGCGGGCCCGGCGTGACGATGCCTCGGCCGAGGGCAGCGCGGCGAGCGCGCCCGAGGGGCCGGTCGGCGAGCCGTCCGACGGCGGCGACGAGGGCTGACCGGTGCGGGTAGGGCTGACCGGTGGCGTCGCATCCGGCAAGACCAGCGTCGGCGAGCTGCTCGTCGAGCACGGTGCGGTGCTGATCGACGCCGACCTGCTCGCCCGCGAGGTGGTCGCCCCGGGGACGACCGGCCTGGAGGAGGTGGTGGCGGCGTTCGGGACGGAGGTGCTCGACCCCGAGGGGGCGCTGGACCGACCGGCACTGGGTGCGCTGGTGTTCGCCGACGAGGCGGCGCGACGCCGGCCGGAGGCCATCATCCACCCGCGGGTGCGGGCTCGGGCGGCCGAGCTCGAGGCGGCCGCCCCCGCCGGCGCGCTGGTGGTGCACGACATCCCGCTGCTGGTGGAGACCGGTCAGGCCGACGCCTTCGACGCCGTGATCGTGGTCGACGCACCCGCGGAGCTGCAGGTGCAGCGGATGGTCGGCTCGCGCGGCCTCACCGTCGCGGAGGCCGAGGCCCGGATCGCCGCCCAGGCGACCCGGGAGGAGCGGCTCGCCGCGGCGACCTACGTCATCGACAACACCGGGACATGGGACGACCTCCGCCACCGGGTGGCGGAGGTCGTCGCAGCCCTGCGCTCAGGCTGATCTGTCGGCCGGCGGACCGGGTCAGGCGGCCAGGTCGGGGTCGGCGAAGCGGCGCAGCTTGGCCAGCGCCTCGCGCTCGAGCTGGCGGACCCGCTCGGCGGAGATGCCGTGGCGGGCGCCGATGTCGGCGAGCTTGTGCTGGCGACCGTCGAGCAGGCCGTAGCGGGACCGGATGATGTCGGCCGCGCGCTCGTCGAGCTGCTCGACCAGCTGGTCCAGCCGGGCCCGGGCCTCGACGTCGAGGACCTCCAGGTCGGGACCGGGGGCGGTCTCCTGGGCCATCAGGTCGCCCAGTGAGGTGTCGCCGTCCTCGTCGACGGGGGTGTCCAGGCTGACGTGCTCGCGGCCCCAGGCCATCAGGTCGAGGACCCGGTCGAGGTCCATGCCCAGCTCGGCGGCGATCTCGGCCGGGTCGGGGTCGCGGCCCAGCTGCCGCTCGAGGGTGCG
The DNA here is from genome assembly GCF_041393715.1 of Nocardioides sp. GTDB lineage: Bacteria > Actinomycetota > Actinomycetes > Propionibacteriales > Nocardioidaceae > Nocardioides. The sequence goes on from NZ_JAWKJQ010000003.1 coordinate 313,521, forward strand.
CCGGGCGCCCCCGACCTGGTTGAGCTCCTCGACGACGTGGACGGGGAGCCGGACCACGCGGGCCTGCTGGGCGATGCCCCGGGTGATCGCCTGGCGCACCCACCAGGTCGCGTAGGTCGAGAACTTGTAGCCCTTGGTGTAGTCGAACTTCTCCACTGCCCGGATCAGGCCGGTGTTGCCCTCCTGGATCAGGTCGAGCATCGGCATCTGCGCGCGGCCGTACTTGCGGGCGATCGAGACGACCAGTCGCAGGTTGGCGGTGATGAACGTGTCGACGGCCTTGCGGCCCTCCTCGGCGAGCCACTCCAGCTCTTCGACGGAGGCGTAGCCGGGGGCGCCGCCCTTCTTGCGGCCGATGCGGCCCTCGGCGAGCAGCGCCTCGGCCATCAGGCCGGCCTCGATGGTCTTGGAGAGCTCCACCTCGAGGGCGGCGTCCAGCAGGGGGTTGCGGGCGATCTCGTCGAGGTAGAGGCCGACGCTGTCGCGCCCCTCGATCTCACGCCCCGGGGTTGCCGTGCGGGTTGCCATGGTGGCTGGTTCCTCCTCCTTGCATGGGCCGACGCGTGGCGTCGGTCCCACTGCCTGCTACAACACCGGCCGGGGATCGGGTGTTCCCGCTCCTGCGTTGTTGCCTTGTACCCAGCCAGACGTGTGGCAGCCCTCGGAAGTTGCCGCTGTCGGCAACTCTCAGGGAGTTCTCAGTGATCTCCCCGAGACGGTCGCGCGGCCGGAGCCGGTCAGGAGGGACGCAGGTGGGGGAGCGCGGCCGCCAGGCTCGCCGCGACGGGTGCCTCGGGGAAGGCGCTGAACTCCGAGCAGGGGGAGTGCACGCCGATGAAGCCCACGCCGGCCTCGCGGGCGGCGGCGGCGTCCCAGGCGCTGTCGCCGACCATGTGACAGCCGTCGGACGACGCCCCCAGGAGCTCCAGGGCGCGCCGCAGCCCGTCGCCCGCGGGCTTGGGACGCACCAGCGGGTCGCGGCCCACCACGGCGTCGACGCCCAGCCCGTGGCGCTCCAGCACCTGCCGGGCGACGTCCTGGGGGAGCAGCGTGACCACGGCCACCGGCACGCCCGACAGCGCCTCGAGGAACGCCGCCACACCGGGCATCGGTCGGGACAGCCCGACGGCGGCCCGCTCGTGGCCGGCGATCGTCTCGGAGACGGCGTACCACTGGTCGCCGGCGGGCAGCTGCCCGAGCAGCGCCATGCAGGCTCGCGTCGCTGCGGTCCAGCCGGTCTCCGGCCCGTGCTCCTCGACGGCCTGCCCGAGCACCGCCAGCACGTCGCGCCAGGCGGTGTCGTAGTCGGTGAACGACTGGACGTCGACCAGCGTGCGGTCGAGGTCGAGGAGGACGGCGGGGTGGGACATCAGGCCCCCGCGGGGAGAGGCGCCGCGCCCTGGGGCGACCGGTCGGCGAGGCCCATCCGGTCGAGCATCCAGGCCAGGGAGAAGGCCCGGTCCTGCCAGGACTTGTAGCGGCCGGACACGCCCGCGTGCCCGGCCACCATCTCGGTGCGCAGCAGGAAGTCCCGGCGTCCGGTCGCCGTCGCGCGCAGCTTGGCCACCCACTTGGCGGGCTCGACATAGAGCACCCGGGTGTCGTTGAGCGAGGTCTCCGCGAGGATCGGCGGGTAGTCCTGGGCCACGACGTTGTCGTAGGGGGCGTAGCCGGCGAGGTAGGCGTAGACCTCGGGATCGGCCTCCGGATTGCCCCACTCGTCGTACTCGGTGACCGTCAGCGGCAGGGAGGCGTCGAGCATCGTGGTCAGGTTGTCGACGAAGGGGACACCCGCCACCACGCCCGCGAACAGCTCGGGCGCCTGGTTGACCACGGCACCCACCAGCAGGCCACCCGCGCTGGCCCCTTCGCAGACCAGCGTCTCCGGCGTGGCCCAGCCGGTGTCGACGAGGTGTCGGGCCGCCGCCACGAAGTCGTCGAAGGTGGCCCGCTTGTGGTCGAGCTTGCCCTGGTCGTACCACCGCCGGCCCATCTCGCCGCCGCCACGGACGTGGGCGATGGCGAATCCCGCCCCGCGGTCCAACAGCGAGAGCCGGGCCACGGAGAAGTAGGGGTCGATCGACATCTCGTAGGCGCCGTAGCCGTAGAGCAGGAAGGGGATCGGCCCGTCGTCGCGGGCGCCCCGGCGGCACACCAGCGACACCGGGACCCGCTCGCCGTCGGAGGAGGTGGCCCAGACCCGGTGCTCCTCGTAGTCGTCGGGGTCGTAGCCCCCGAGGACGGGGGAGCGGCGCAGCAGGGTGAGCTCGCGGTCGCGGACGTCGTAGCTGTAGACGGAGCTGGGCACCGCGAGCGTGGTGTAGCCGAGCCGCACCACGGGCTGGTCGAACGACGGGTTGCCGCCGCTGCCGACGGTGTAGACCTCGTGGTCGAACTCGACGAGATGGTCGTCGGCCACGCCGGTGTCGTCGAGCCCCAGGATGCGCAGCTGGGTGAGCCCCTCGCTGCGCTGGTGGACGACCAGGTGGCTGCGGAAGGCGTCGACCGACTCGAGGCGGACGGCCGGGTCGTGCGCGACGAGCGGGCGCCAGTCCTCGGGGTCGGTCGGCGCGACGGGGGCCACCCCGATCTCGAAGTCCGCGCCGGTGGCGTTGTGCAGCACCAGGAACACGTCGCGGCCGCCGAGCACGGCGTGCTCGAGGGAGTACTCGAGGCCCTCGCGGCGCGGTGCGAAGACCTGCCATCCCGCCTGCGGGTCGTCGGTGTCGAGGACGTGGTACTCCGAGGTCGTCTTCGACCCCGCCGCCACCACGAGGAACCGGTCGGAGCGGGTGCGGCCGCAGCCGACCCAGAACCGCGCGTCGGTCTCGTGGTAGACGAGCTCGTCGTCGTCCTGAGGGGTGCCGAGCCGGTGCCGCCAGATCCGGTCCGGCCGCCAGGACTCGTCGACGGTGGCGTAGTAGAGGTCGAGGCCGTCTCGGCTCCAGGTGACCCCGCCCATCACGTCGGTCAGCTCGTCGGTCAGCAGGTCGCCGTGCTCGAGGTCCTTGACCCGCACGGTGTAGCGCTCGTCGCCGCGGGTGTCGACGGAGTAGGCCAGCAGCCTTCCGTCGAGGCTCACGCTGGACCCGCCGAGCGAGAAGAACTCGTGGCCCTCGGCGAGCTCGTTGAGGTCGAGCAGCAGCTGCTCGCCGGGCAGCGCGGGCTCGTCGGGCCGGCAGTCCTCCGCGGGCTTCGGGGGCAGCCAGTCGGCCTCGTCGGTGACCGGGACGCGGCAGCTGGCGCCGTACTGCTTGCCCTCGAAGGAGCGGGAGTAGTACCAGAACCCCCGGTTGCGGGTGGGGACCGAGAGGTCGGTCTCCAGGGTGCGCGCCTTGATCTCGTCGAAGATCGCCTCACGGAGGTCGGCGAGGTGGTCGGTGCGCTCCTCGGTGTAGGCGTTCTCGGCCTCGAGGTAGGCCGTCACCTCGGGGTCGTCCTTCCTCCGCAGCCACTCGTAGTGGTCGACCCGGACCTGGCCGTGGTGGGTCTGACGGTGCTCACGGCGCGCGGCGACGGGGGGCTGCATGAGGCGAGGGTAGCCAAGGACAATGGGGGACGTGACACCCGAGGCAGGGCCAGCCGCGACACCCCCCGAGACCGGGCTGGTGGTGGACCTCAACGCCGACCTGGGCGAGGAGGTGACCGACGACGCCGCACTGCTGGCGCTGGTGACCTCGGCCAACGTCGCCTGCGGCTATCACGCCGGCTCGCCGGCCATCATGCGTGCGGTGTGCGAGGAGGCTGCCCGGCTGGGCGTCTCGGTCGGCGCCCAGGTGTCCTACGCCGACCGGCCGGGCTTCGGCCGGGTGGCGCGCGAGGTCGCCTACGACGTGCTCCGCGAGCAGGTGACCGACCAGGTCGGCACGCTGGCGGCGCTCGCGGCCGAGGCGGGGGTCGCGGTCCGCTACGTCAAGCCGCACGGTGCGCTCTACCACCGGGTCGCCACCGACCCGGAGCAGGCGCGGGCGGTGCTCGACGGCTCCGGGTCGCTGCCGGTCCTCGGCCTGCCCGGCGCGGTGGTGCTGGAGCTCGCGGCGGCGGGTCGGCGACGGGTCTGGCACGAGGGCTTCCCCGACCGCGGCTACCTGCCCGACGGCGGTCTGGTGCCCCGCGACCGGCCGGGCGCGCTGCTCACCGACACCGACGAGATCGCCCGGCGGGCCGTCGACCTGGCCCGGCGGGTCGACTCTGTCTGCCTGCACGGCGACACCCCGGGCGCCGTCGCCCATGCCCGGGCGGTGCGGCGCGCCCTGCTCGACGCCGGCTTCCGGCTGACCGGTCTCTGAGGACGGCTTCTGAGGCCGGCTTCTGAGGATCGGCCCCGGCGGATCGGCCCGGGCGGATCGGCCCCGAGGAGCGGCTCCGGGGTGACGTGCTGCGGCCGGCGGTTCTCCACAGGTGGGGCCCTGATCTGTGGAGAGAACCGGTCCTCCTGTGGACGCCGAGGGACGTTCTGTGGACGACACGCCGACACCCAGGATTTGCCCCAAGTTTCTTCGGATTTCCCCTTGCGCCGGCGGTGCCGGAGGCGTAGAACTCTCTCTACCAGTTCCGCTTGCGGGGCTGGGGATCGAGTGGAAAAGAAGGTCCATCCGGCGGGCTTGCCCGCCGCGCCGAACCGGTGACGGGTGCCGGCGGGACCGGAGGAGAAGCGCGATCGACCGGGACGTCACCGAGCGGTCAAGCCGAGGGGCTCCTGATGCTCATACCATCTGGAGCCCCTCACCCTATTTCGGCACCAGGATGACACAGCGCCGAGGCGCCGGTCGAGGTGTTCCGGGTGGTGGGCGCGCCGGGTCCGGTCGGGATACTGGTCCGGTGAGGATCCGTCGCTACGGCGCCCGCGCGCTGCTCGTCGAGCTCGACGGCCCCGGGACCGCCGGTGAGCTCGCCGCCTGGCTGCGGTCGCGGCGGCTGGCCGACGAGGTGGTGCCCGGTGCGCGCACGGTGCTGCTCAGTGGGGTGCGCGGCGGTGCGTATGGCGGCGCGGACGGCGCTGTGGACGGCGACAGGTCCGACCTCACCGACGCCGCGGTGGCCGGGGTCGAGCGGGTGCTCGCCGGCTGGGTCCCGGGCGAGGCACGCGCCCGGGGACCCCTGGTCGAGCTGCCGGTGCGCTACGACGGCCCCGACCTCGACGACGTCGCGCGCCGATGGGGGATGACCCGCCGGGAGGCGGTTGCCACCCACGCCGCCGTCGAGCACGTGGTGGCCTTCTGCGGCTTCGCTCCGGGCTTTCCCTACCTCGCCGGGCTGCCGGAGGAGCTGGCGGTCCCACGCCTGGAGTCGCCCCGGTCGCGGGTCCCGGCCGGGGCGGTGGGGATCGCCGACACCTGGACCGGCGTCTATCCGACCGGGTCCCCGGGTGGCTGGCGGCTGCTTGGACACACCGAGGCCTCGCTCTGGGAGCCCGAGCGCGAGCCGCCCGCTCTGCTGCCGCCCGGCACCCGGGTCCGGATCGTGGTGCAGCCATGACGCTGGAGGTGACGCGCGCCGAGGGCCTGGTGACCGTGCAGGACGCGGGCCGCCGCGGGTTCGCGCACCTCGGGGTCCCCGAGGCCGGCCCGCTGGACCGACCGGCGGCCGATCTGGCCAACCGCCTGGTCGGCAACGAACCGGGCGCCGCGCTCCTGGAGACCACGCTCCTCGGCCTCTCGGTGCGCGCGCTCCGTGCGGTCACCGTGGCCGTCACGGGGGCGCCCTGCGCGGTGGAGGTCGACGGCCGCGGGCGGCCCTTCGGGGAGCCGCTGAGCATCGCGGCCGGCGCCGAGCTGAGCGTCGGCGCGGCCACCAGGGGCGTGCGCAGCTATCTGGCGGTCTCCGGCGGCGTCGCCGTGGAGCCCGTGCTCGGCTCGCGGTCGACGGACACCCTCGCCTGGGTCGGCCCACCCGCCCTCACCGTGGGGATGCGACTTCCGGTGGGGCCCGGCCGGACGCCCCGGCCGGTCGACGTACCGGCGCGGGTGGAGGGGGAGGGGCCGCTGCGGGTGCGTCCCGGGCCGCGCGCCGACTGGTTCGCCGACCAGGTGCTGGACCACCTCACCCGTGAGGAGTACGTCGTCGACGCGGCCTCCAACCGGGTCGGACTGCGGTTGACGGGGTCGCCGCTGGCCAGGGTCGTGGAACGGGAGCTGCCGAGCGAGGGGCTGGTGCTCGGCGCCGTCCAGGTCCCGCCCGACGGCCAGCCCGTGGTGATGCTGGCCGACCATCCGACCACCGGCGGCTATCCAGTGGTGGCGGTGGTGGAGGCCGATGACCTGTTCCGGTGCGCGCAGCTGCGCCCGGGCGACGCGGTCAGGTTCCGTCGCTGGGAGCCTCGGGTACCGGGGCCCGGTGCAGCGCCTCGTCGTCGACCCTGAAGGAGCGCACCGGTCCGGCGGGCGTGTCGCGCGTCTCGAAGCGCACCGTCACCACGCCACGGCCCGAGCCCCAGACCCACCCGGCGCCGAGCTCGTCGTGGACGACGTCCATGCCCGGCGCCCAGGCGCGGTGCCGGGCGGTGGCCGGGAGCTCGGGCGGCGGCTCCTCGTCGTCGTCCGGGGCGGGGTCGAGCTCGCCGAACAGGTCCTCCTGCACCCAGTCGGCCAGCCCGGAGACGCCGACCCCGAGCAGTCGGACCCCACCCGAGGTGTCGAGGTCGTCGAGCAGCCCACGGGCGAGCCGGGCGATGGTGGTCGCGGTGTCGGTCGGCGAGGTCAGGGTCGTCGAGCGGCTCAGGGTGGTGAAGTCGTAGAGGCGCACCTTGATGGACACGGTGCGCCCCGAGAGGCCGGCCTTGCGGAGCCGGGTCGCCACCTCGCCGGCCTGACGGGTCAGCAGCCCGGCCATCAGGGTGCGGTCGGTGAGGTCGGTGTCGTAGGTGCCCTCCACGCTGACCGACTTGGTCTCCCGCTCGGGCACCACCGGCCGGTCGTCGCGGGCGTGCGCCAGCTCGTGGAGGGTCTGACCGTGTGCCTTCCCGACGAGCCGCACCAGCTCCTCCAGGCTGACCTGCTCCAGATCGGCGACGGTGTGGACGCCGGCCCGGCGTAGCCGCTCCGCGGTGGCGGGGCCGACCCCCGGGATCACGGTGACATGCATCGGGCGGAGCAGGTCGAGCTCGGTGCCGGGCGCGACCACGACGAGGCCGTCGGGCTTGTCGAGGTCGCTGGCGACCTTGGCGATGAACTTGCTGGTGCCGAGCCCGACCGACGCGGTCAGCCCGCCGGTGGCCTCGGCCACACGCCCTCGCAGCTGCTCGGCGAATGCCGTCACGGTGGCGACCTCGTGGTCGGGGAGCGCCGAGCGCTCCAGGTCGACGAACGCCTCGTCGAGGGAGAGGGGCTCGACGAGCGGGGAGATCTCGCGGAGCAGCTCCATGACGGTCTGACTGGTCTGCCGATAGGCGTGGAAGCGGCCGCTGAGGAACGCCGCGTGCGGGCACCGGGCCCGCGCCTCCCGGGTCGACATCGCGGAGCGGACGCCGTACGCGCGGGCCTCGTAGGACGCCGTCGCCACCACCCCGCGACCGCCGACGCCGCCCACCACCACCGGCTTGCCGCGCAGTGACGGCTTGTCGCGCTGCTCGACGGCGGCGAAGAAGGCGTCGAGGTCCAGATGCAGGACCGACGCGGTGGCGCGCACGACGCTCGCCTCAGCGGGAAGGCTCGGTCGGCATGGGCCGACCGTACCGGCCGCCGCCGACAGCCGGTACGCCGACATGGGCCAGGTTCCGTCCCGGTCGACGCCCGGAGGTCGGCCTTCCACAGGGCCGCACCTGGCCCTCGCCGAGCTCGGCCGAAGCGGGGGAGCCTCGGGGCATGGAGCCGACGACCCTGACCGCTCGCACGCCCGAGGACCTGCTCGCGCTGGCACCGCTGGTGCTCGGGTTCCAGCCCGAGGAGTCCCTGGTGATGCTCACCTTCGGGGCCCGCGCCTTCCACGCACGCGTCGACCTGCCCGACACCGACGCCGACGTGCCGCAGGTGGTCGAGATGCTGCTGACACCCGTGCTGGTCCACGACCTGCGGAGGGTGGCGTTCCTGGTGTTCTCCGGCAGGGCGCCCCGCCCCGGTCTGGCGCGGGCGTTGGTCGAGGCGTTCACCGCTGAGGGCGTCTCGGTGGTCGACGTGATCCAGGCCGACGGGCGGCAGTGGTTCCCGCTGCCGCCCGAGGGCGGCCGGGGACCCGCCGCGGACTACGACCTGAGCCGACACCGGTTCGCCGCGGAGGGGATCCTGCGCGGTCAGGTGACCTACTCCAGTCGGGCCGCGCTGGCGGCCTCGATCGCGCCGTCGCCCTCCCAGGTGGCGCGCACCGCGACACACCTGGCCGAGCTCCCCGAGCGGCTGGCCGCGCGCCAGCGGGCCGCCGAGGCCGGCTGGTTGCGGTCGGCGATGGCGGCAGCCGACCGGCGCGACCCGGTGGCCGACCCCGACCCCGGCGACCTCGACACGGCACGCCTGGTCCGCGACCTGGCCGACCCCGCGCTCTGGGAGGTGGCGCTGCGTGCGCAGTCGCGGGAGTGCGCCGACAGCCAGACGGCGCTGTGGACCCACGTGCTGCGAGCCGCACCGCCCGGCTGGGTGGCGGGGCCCGCATCGCTCCTGGGCTTCGTCGCCTGGCTGGGTGGCCAGGGCGCGCTGGCGTGGTGTGCGATCGACCGCTGCCGAGCCGAGCGGCCAGACGACGGCTGGGCGCTCGCACTGAGCGACCTGCTGCTCCATGCGGTCCCGCCCAGCAGGTGGCGCGACGACCTCGACCGGGTGGTCCGTGACCTCGCCTGAGCGCTCGCCGCCCGCCTGCGCACCGAGGCGTGGAGAGACCCTGGGCGGGAGCGGCACGGCCCCGTAGGGTGCCGCCATGGGCGAAGAGGTCGACGCACAGGAGTTCTCGCGAGCCGATCGCACCCGGCACCGGGAGAAGGTCCGGCGCTGCCTCGACGTGTTCGAGCGGATGCTGGGTGAGTCCGCGTTCGACACCGACGACCCGATGACCGGTCTCGAGGTGGAGCTCAACCTCGTCGACGAAGCCGGTGATCCGGCGCTGAAGAACGCCGAGGCCCTCGCCGCCATCGCCGACCCGGCGTTCCAGACCGAGCTGGGGCAGTTCAACATCGAGATCAACGTCGAGCCCGCCAAGCTGCGCGAGCGCGGCCTGACGACGTTCGAGGAGAGCCTCCGGCACAGCCTCAACGACGCGGAGGCCAAGTCCTCCGAGGTGGGCGCCCACCTGGTGATGATCGGCATCCTGCCGACGCTGCAGCCCGGTCACATGGGGCCGCAGTCGATCAGCGCCAACCCGCGCTACCGCCTGCTCAGCGAGCAGATCCTGCAGGCGCGCGGCGAGGACATCACGATCTCGATCACCGGCCCCGACGAGCGCCTCGACACCACCTCCGACTCGATCCTTCCCGAGGCCGCCTGCACGAGCACCCAGTTCCACGTGCAGACCTCGCCCGACGACTTCCCCGAGTACTGGAACGCCTCCCAGGTGATCGCCGGCGTGCAGCTCGCGCTGGGCGCCAACGCGCCCTACCTGCTGGGCAAGCAGCTGTGGCGGGAGACCCGGATACCGCTGTTCGAGCAGGCCACCGACACCCGTAGCGAGGAGCTCAAGGTGCAGGGGGTGCGGCCCCGGGTGTGGTTCGGCGAGCGGTGGATCACCTCGGTGTTCGACCTGTTCGAGGAGAACGTCCGCTACTTCCCGGCGTTGCTCCCGATCACCGACGACGAGGACCCGATGGCGGTGCTGGACTCCGGCGGTGTCCCCCAGCTGCACGAGCTGCGCCTGCACAACGGCACGATCTACCGCTGGAACCGGCCGGTCTACGACATCTCCAGCGGAGTCCCGCATCTACGCGTCGAGAACCGCCTGCTCGCGGCGGGCCCGACGGTGGCAGACCTGATGGCCAACGCCGCGTTCTACTTCGGGCTGGTGCGTGCGCTGGCCGAGAACGAGCGGCCGCTGTGGACCCAGATGTCCTTCAGCGCCGCCGAGGAGAACTTCCACGTGGCCGCCCAGCGCGGCATCGACGCGCAGCTCTACTGGCCCGGGATCGGCCAGGTCGGGGCGACCGAGCTGGTGCTGCGGCGGCTGCTCCCGCTCGCCCACGCCGGCCTGGAGGCGTGGGGGGTCGAGGCCGACGAGCGGGACCGGCTGCTCGGCATCATCGAGCAGCGCTGCCTGACCGGGACCAACGGCGCGGAGTGGTTCGTGGCCAAGATGGCCGGGCGGGCCGGCCAGGACCGCTACGACGCCCTGCGCGCGGTGCTCGAGGAGTACCGCACCAACATGCACACCAACGAGCCGGTGCACACCTGGGACTAGCGGTGCTCCGGCGTCTCCACGGGCGGGCCGCCGTCGGGCCGGGCGGCGGTGCGGTAGCGCAGCCGCTTCCACCGCGCCGCAGGCCCGTGCGCGGGTCGTACCACCCCGCCTTGGTGACCACGACGGCGGTGAGCGGCACCCCGGCCCGGCGTAGGCCGCGGCGAACGCCGGCCACCACCGCGCATCCAGGTCGTGCCAGCCCAGCGGTCCCGGCCTGGCCAGCCAGGCGACCGGGGCCGGTTCGTCAGCCACCGCCCGCGCGAGCAGAGCGGCGGCGACCTCGCAGCGCAACGTGTGGTCGAGCGGTTCGCCCTCGTCGAGCTCCAGCACCGTCGACCGACGGTGCCGAGGCACCCCGAGCGCACCGATGGACACCTCGGCGGGGAACCGGCGACCTCGGCGACGGTCGCGCAGCTCCAGGGCCGCCGACCGCAGCGCCCGGGCCAGGTCGCGGTCGAGGGGTTCGCTCAGGCCGTCCACGTCGTCAGCCTGCCCGGCGGCGGCCCGGGGCGCCGTCATCGTCCACAGGCGCGCGTCGGGCCCGACACGCTGCCGAGCCGGGCCCCGGGTTCGATACGGTGCCCATGAGGGCCCTGGTCGGCCCGCCGAGCGAGGAGGATGGTCAATGGGGACCGTGGTGGTGGGTTTTGTCGACAAGCCCGAGGGAGTGGCGGCCCTGAAGCGGGCGATCGAGGAGGCCAAGCTCCGCGACAGCAAGCTGGTCGTGGTCAGCTCGCACCGGGGCGGCGACGACTTCGACGGCGAGGCCTCGATCCACACCGACGAGGTGCTGGCGAAGGTCAACCGCTACCTCGAGGGCGCCGACGTGGAGCACGACGTCCGCCATCTCGTCCGCGGCTTCGAGCCCGCCGAGGACCTGATCAGCATCGCCGACGCCAACGACGCCGACCTGATCGTGATCGGGCTGCGCCGGCGTTCGCCCGTGGGCAAGCTCATCCTCGGCAGCAACGCCCAGCGGGTGCTGCTGGACGCGCCCTGCCCGGTCCTGGCGGTGAAGGCCGATCCGCAGGTCTGACCCGACCTGACCCGGCCTGACCCGGCCTGACCCGACCTGACCCGGCTCGGCACGGCCGCGCCGAGACGCGGGGTCCAGGCATGATGGCCCCATGGCCATCCAGATCACCGGCGACCCCGACGCCGACCAGGTCCTGACCGACGACCCGTTCGCGCTGCTGGTCGGCATGATGCTCGACCAGCAGTACCCCATGGAGCACGCCTTCCGGGGACCGGCGAAGGTGCTCGACCGCTTCGAGACCCTGGACCCCCGCCGGATCGCTGAGGCGGACCCCGAGGCGTTCGCCGCGCTCTGCGCCGTCCCCCCGGCCATCCACCGGTTCCCCGGCTCGATGGCGGCGCGGCTGCAGGCCCTCGCCGCGCTCGTCGTCGACGAGTACGACGGCGACGCGGCGCGACTCTGGCAGGAGGCCGACAGCGGCCGAGAGCTGATGCGCAGGCTGACCGCACTGCCCGGGTTCGGGAAGCAGAAGGCGCAGATCTTCGTGGCGCTCCTCGCCAAGCAGCTGGGCGTGCGGCCCGCCGGCTGGGAGCAGGCGGCGGGCGCCTACGCCGAGCCGGGCTACCGGTCGGTGGCCGACGTCGTGGACCCCGAGTCGTTGCAGAAGGTGCGCGACCACAAGAAGCAGATGAAGGCGGCCGTGAAGCGCTCCTGAGCGACGCCCACGCCACGCGCCCCGACGCCGGGTCCGGATGCCGGGTCCTCATGGTGGGCATGGCACAATGGGCGCGCGGCCTTGACACCACCGGGCCTTGCCGCGCCCCCGTGCCGTTTGACGAGAGGTGTTTGTGTCCTCGAAGCCACGTCCGTCGCTTCCCTCCGATGTGCTTGCGCATCCTGCCCTCGTGGCCCTCACCAGGGCCGGCCGCAGCCGAGGCACCCTCGATCCGGCACAGGTCCGCCGGGCCGCCGACGGGGCCGGGCTGACCGCCGCGCAGCTCAGGCCGCTGGTCGGCCACCTGACCGAGCTGGGCATCGTCGTCGAGGCGGCCACCACGTCGACGCGGGCCGCGGCAGCGACCACCAAGAAGGCCGCCAAGGCGCCCGCCAAGAAGGCCGCGACCAAGGTGGCGGCCAAGAAGGCGCCCGCCGCCAAGGCCGCCAAGCCGGCCAAGAGCGCGGCCGCCAAGGCTCCCGCGGCGAAGAAGGCGGCGGCCAAGAAGGCCCCGGCCACGAAGGCCGCTGCCAAGGACGGCGCCCCCGTCGACCTCGAGGTCGAGCTCGCCCAGCCGGTCGTCGGCCCCGACGGCAAGAAGGTGCTGCCCGACATCGACGACGCGCAGTTCGAGAAGGACGTCGCGAGCGACCCCAGCATCAAGGAGGACGAGAAGCAGGCCTTCGTCGTCTCCGCCGCCGACGACACCGACGAGCCGGAGCAGCAGGTCATGGTGGCCGGTGCCACCGCCGACCCGGTCAAGGACTACCTCAAGCAGATCGGCAAGGTGCCGCTCCTCAACGCCGAGATGGAGGTCGAGCTCGCCAAGCGGATCGAGGCCGGCCTGTTCAGCGAGGAGAAGCTCGGCAAGGGCGGCAAGATCAGCGACAAGATGCTCGACGAGCTCGAGTGGATCGCCGAGGACGGCCGCCGCGCGAAGAACCACCTGCTCGAGGCCAACCTGCGACTGGTGGTCAGCCTCGCCAAGCGCTACACCGGTCGCGGCATGCTCTTCCTCGACCTGATCCAGGAGGGCAACCTCGGCCTGATCCGCGCGGTGGAGAAGTTCGACTACACCAAGGGCTACAAGTTCTCGACCTACGCCACCTGGTGGATCCGGCAGGCGATCACCCGTGCGATGGCCGACCAGGCCCGCACCATCCGGATCCCCGTCCACATGGTCGAGGTCATCAACAAGCTGGCCCGTGTGCAGCGGCAGATGCTGCAGGACCTCGGTCGCGAACCCACCCCGGAGGAGCTCGCCAAGGAGCTCGACATGACCCCCGAGAAGGTCATCGAGGTCCAGAAGTACGGCCGGGAGCCGATCTCGCTGCACACCCCGCTCGGTGAGGACGGCGACTCGGAGTTCGGCGACCTGATCGAGGACTCCGAGGCGATCGTCCCCGCCGACGCCGTCAGCTTCACCCTGCTCCAGGAGCAGCTCCACGCGGTGCTCGACACGCTCTCCGAGCGCGAGGCGGGGGTGGTGTCGATGCGCTTCGGCCTCACCGACGGTCAGCCCAAGACCCTCGACGAGATCGGCAAGGTCTACGGCGTCACCCGCGAGCGGATCCGGCAGATCGAGTCGAAGACGATGTCGAAGCTGCGGCACCCCAGCCGGTCCCAGGTCCTGCGCGACTACCTCGACTGACAAGGGCGCCGATCCGGCCCGCGCCGCAACCAAACCGGCGCGGGCGGCATCTGACCCCTCGACATGACATCGACCGTTCGGGGGAATCCATGACTGTTCGACGCACGACCGCTGCCCTCCTCGCCGCCGCCGGGCTGGGCCTGGGGCTGGCCGGCCCGGCCGCCGCCGCCACGATCCGGGTGGACGACGGTGACGACACCGCCATCAAGGCCGACATCCTGCGCGTGGCCGTCAAGCACGACGCCCGGCTGAAGGTGAAGGTCCACTTCGACGACCTCCTCAAGCACTCGGACCAGCGGGTGCAGGGCCTGAACGTGTACGTCGACACCGGCGGCGGCGACCCACAGCCGGAGCTGATGATGGAGGCCGGACTGTGGAAGGGCGCGGACCACGTCGTGGCGCGCACCGGCACGGGCGGCTGGGGGCTCGGCCAGGGAGTCGACTGCTTCTCGCGGCTGCGCGTGGACTGGCAGGCCGAGACGGCGGTCGCCGTCTTCGGACACGGGTGCCTCGGCAAGCACCCGAAGGCGCGGGTGGCCGTGGTGGCCTATGAGAGCACCGACGACGGCTCCGGCAGCGACTGGCTGCTCGGCCGGCGTACCTTCACGCGGTGGGTGAAGCGGGGCTGAGTCAGGCCGGCGCGGCCTCGACCATGGGCCCACCGTCGGCGCTCTCGGTGCCGACCCAGTCGATGACCCACTCGCCGTCGAACTCCTCGGAGCTGGTGGCGTAGGCGTCGCCGACGCTGACCGACGGGGGAGTGCCGAAGCAGGAGGCGGGCACGGTCATGGTCACGACCGCCCCGTCGGTGGTCGCCGTGGAGCCACAGCCGCCGCGCGAGTCCTGGCTGTCGGTGAGGTCGAGCTTCTTGGCGTCCTGGAGACGGACGACGTCGACCTTGCCGGTGCCACCCTCGATGGTGAACCCGGAGTAGAAGTCGTCGACGGCGGAGGGGTCGATCGGGTCGGCGTAGGTCATGGTGACGACGAGCTGCTTGCCGTCGTAGGTCGCCGTGAGGCCGGTCAGGTCGGTGTCGACGGTGTTGTCGGGCCGGGGGTCGGGGTGCTTGCCGTCGACCTTCACGTCGCCCGTCGGGTCGGTCAGGGACCCTGGGGCGGCCTCGGCCGTGGGGCTGTCGCTCGCGCTCGCCTCGCTCGACGCTGAGCTGGAGTCGGAGGTGGCGGCCGTGGGGTCGGACGCGGTCCCCCCGGACTCGCTGCCGCAGGCGGCCAGGCCGGACAGGGCCAGGACGGCGACCGCAGCGGCGGTGCGCGTGCTCAGCATCGGGACTCCTCAGGTCGGCGACATGCCCCCCCAGCGTCCCTGTTCTTGCCCGGGGATTCAACGACGAGCCCCCTTCCGGCGGGTCACGATCCGGATTCGACGGCAACTTCTCGGCGTTCCGATGCATCTGCACAGGACAGCGCGGCTCCACGAAGGGGACGCCATCGAACCAAGGGGGACCCTGATGACGACCACCACGAACCGCCTCTCGACCCGGCTCGCCGCGGGTGCGCTGGTCGCCGGGATCGCGCTGCTCGGCGCACCGGCGTACGCCGAGAGCATGAGCGCCGGCGACCCGGCGGACGCCACGGCCTCGCTCTATGACATCCGGAAGGTGTCGGCCAACCACCAGGACACGAAGCTGGTCGTCGAGGTGAAGGTCACCGACCTGCTCCTGGAGAGCGACGGTGGGCCCGCCTCGATGTCGTTGTTCATCGACACGGACCGCTCCCAGGCCGGGCCCGAGCTGCGGCTGGGGACCGGTCTGCAGACCGGCACCGACTATCAGCTCGTCAGGATGAAGAACTGGCGAGCGGTCGGCGAGCCGTTGACGTGCGGGCACAAGGTCAAGCTCGTGGCCGACAAGGACACGGTGCGGTTCCGGGTGAACGCCGGCTGCCTGGGGTCCCCGGACGAGCTGCGCGTCGGGGTCAAGATGGTCGACCTCTGGGACGGCTCGCACCCCGTCCGGGACTGGTTCAAGGGGGTCCGCCACTGGACCCGGTGGCTGGACCGCGGCTGACTCGCTGCGGGTGCGAGAGGCTACTGGTGCGTACGACGCACCTGCTGCGTCGTACGCACCAGTAGACATCCCCGCCCCCGCCCCGCCCGCGCCGCCCGCGCCCCCGCAGCCCGCCCAGGGCCCGCCGAACGGGCGACGAACGTGCCTCAGCGGGCGGCGACCAGGGCGACGGCGGTCAGGCAGAGCGCCAGCCCGGGGACCTGGCCGCCATGCACCCGCTCGTGGTGGACCGCGGCCGCGAGCATGACGGTCACCGCGGGGTAGAGCGAGGTGAGCACCGCGGCGATGGCCAGCAGCCCGGTCTGGGTGGCGGCCAGGAACAGCGCCGATGCCAGGGCGCCGAGGGCGCCGGTGAGCGATCCCCACAGCCAGCTGCCGCGGCTGGGGCGCCATCGGGAGCCCGTGAGCATCGCCAGCCCGACGATCACGGCGCCGGCGACCACCTCGTTCACCGCCAGCGGCAGCAGCCCGGCCCGCTCGGGGATCCGGTCCAGTGCGACGAAGAACCCGGCGAAGCCCAGGCCGGCCAGGATGCCGTCGCGCAGCCCGGTCGGCCGCCCGTCGGCGTCCTCGGTGGCGGGGGAGACGCGTGAGACGAGCCAGATGCCGGGCAGGGCCGCGAGCACACCCGCCCAGCCCCACGGCCCGAGCCGCTCACCGAGCAGCAGCCCAGCCAGCACCGGGAGCAGCGCGGCGGACACCGCCGACACCGGTGACACGACGCTCATCCGGCCGAACGCGAGCCCCCGGTAGAGGAACATCGTGCCGATGCCGTTGGCCGTGCCCGCCGCGAGGGCCCAGCCCAGGTCGGCGAGCCGCGGGTCGCCGCCCGCGAGCACGGCGTACGACGCCACCAGCAACGCCCCGGCCAGCTGCATGACCAGCGCCATGGAGAACGGGCTGAACCGGCGCCCCATCGTGCCGCCGACGAAGTCGGTGAGCCCATAGCTGACGGCGGCCCCCAGGGCCAGGGCGACGACCACGGTCAGACCGCTGCCACGCCGCCGAGCCAGACGACGATCGCGGCCCACCCGGCCACGAACTCGACCAGGATGCTGACCCCGACCGCGCGCAGGGCCGCCTTGGTCGACGGCCAGGCCGCCTCAGCGCCGACGCGGACCCGCTCGGCGACGTAGACCCCCACGGGGAACCCCACGAGCGCACCGACGACGGGGATCACGAAGAAGCCGGCGATCGCCGTCACGGCGCCGACCAGCATCGTGGAGGTGGGCACGGCGGCCTTGAGCTGCTTGCCAGGGAGGGCGTACTTCACCACCTGGCCGACCCCGAGCAGTAGCACGGCGCCGAGCGCGAAGGCCCAGGCGGTCCGGCCGCCGTCCTCGGCGGCCCACCCCACCATCGCCACGGCCATCAGCAGGGTGCCGGGCAGGATCGGGATCACGATCCCGGCCAGCCCGACCAGGATGGCCAGCCCGAAGGCGACGTCGACGAGCGTCACGGGGGTCACCCTCCCACACCCCGCCGCGCGGAAAAGGTGACGGCCCCGGACCTGCAGGTCCGGGGCCGTCGCAGTCGTCTGCCGCGGTCAGCGCTCGCCGTCGGGCGCCGTCGCCGGGGTGTCCTTGAGCTTGTGGGTCTCGTCGTGCACCGTGGCCGCCACCTGGCGCAGCTTGTCGCCGTGCTCGCGGGCGTGGTGGGCGCAGAACAGCAGCTCGCCGCCGCTGACCAGCTCGACACGCAGGTAGGCCTGGGCGCCGCAGCGGTCACAGCGGTCCTCCGCGCTCAGTGACGCGGTGCTCGGGGCAACAGCAGTGGTCACGGTGGCCTCTCTCTCGTCCGGTGTCTGGCTCAACGTAGCCACCGGTCCCAAGATTCCCGGCCGTCACGTGGTGCAGAACACGTCCATCCAACCACGGGCACCCCCGCCCCGGGGCCGGATTTCCACGGGTGGACACCGGATCCGGGGAAGCGGATGTCGATCACCGTAGACGCCGCGGCGCCGTCCGAGCGGCAGGCGAGCCTTCCTGAGCGTACGGCGTGTCGCAGGTAGATTCGACGGCGTACCGCCGACGTCTGGACCAGCAGGAGCACCACCATCGCCGACAACACCTACACCGCCGCCCATCTCCTGGTGCTGGAGGGCCTCGAGGCCGTCCGCAAACGGCCGGGGATGTACATCGGGTCGACCGACACCCGCGGGCTGATGCACTGCCTGTGGGAGGTCATCGACAACGGCGTCGACGAGGCGCTGGCCGGGGCCGCCCACCGGGTCGAGGTGACGTTGCACGGCGACGGCTCGGCCGAGGTCTACGACGACGGCCGCGGCATCCCGACCGACAAGGAGCCCAAGACCGGGCTCCCCGGGGTCGAGGTGGTCGCGACCAAGCTCCACGCGGGCGGCAAGTTCGGCGGCGGCTCCTACGTCGCCACCGGCGGCCTGCACGGCGTCGGGCTGTCGGTGGTCAACGCACTCGCCGCGCGGATGGACATCGACGTCGACCGGTCGCCGTCCACCCAGGGCCTCAGCTTCCGCCGCGGTGCGCCCGGCGTCTTCGACGGCGCTGCTCCCAGCGACGGGTTCACCGCGAAGTCCGGCCTGACCCGCAAGGGCGGCCGGGTGGCCAAGGGCCGCACGGGCACCCGGATCCGGTTCTGGCCGGACCGGCAGATCTTCACCAAGGACGCCACCTTCGTCTATGCCGACCTGCTCGAACGGGCCCGGCACACCTCCTTCATCGTCCCCGGCCTGGAGCTGGTGATCCGCGACCTTCGCGGTGAGACTCCGGTGGAGGAGAAGTTCCGTCATGACGGCGGCATCGCCGAGTACGCCGACTTCCTCGCCCACGACGAGCCCGTCACCGAGGTCCTGCGTCTCCAGGGGTCCGACACCTTCACCGAGACCGTGCCGCTGCTCGACGACAAGGGGCACATGACCCCGCAGGAGGTCGAGCGCGAGCTGACCGTCGACGTGGCGGTGCGCTGGGGCACCGGCTACGACACCGAGCTGCGCTCCTATGTCAACGTCATCGCCACCCCCAAGGGGGGCAGTCACGTCAGCGGCTTCGAGCAGGCGGTCACCAAGACCTTCAACGAGGTGATGCGCAGCTCCAAGGCGCTCAAGGTCAACGACGCCGACGTGATCAAGGACGACGTGCTCGAGGGCATGACGGCCGTGGTCACCGTGCGGCTGGCCGAGCCGCAGTTCGAGGGCCAGACCAAGGAGATCCTCGGCACGCCCGCCGCGCGCACCGTCGTACGCCGGGTGGTGTCGGCCGAGCTGAAGAAGTTCCTCACCTCCTCCAGGCGCGCCGAGAAGGCGCAGGCCAAGCTGCTGATGGAGAAGGTCGTCGGCGCGTCCAAGACCCGGATCGCGGCCCGTCAGCACCGCGAGACCCAGCGGCGCAAGAACGCCCTGGAGTCCTCGGCGCTGCCGGCCAAGCTGGCCGACTGCCGCACCACCGACACCGAACGGTCCGAGCTGTTCATCGTCGAGGGCGACTCGGCGCTCGGCACCGCCAAGCTGGCCCGCAACTCCGAGTTCCAGGCGCTGCTGCCGATCCGCGGCAAGATCCTGAACGTCCAGAAGGCCTCCGTCGGCGACATGCTCAAGAACGCCGAGTGCGCCTCGATCATCCAGGTGGTCGGCGCGGGGTCGGGGCGGACCTTCGACCTCGACGCGACCCGCTACGGCAAGATCATCTTCATGGCCGATGCCGACTCCGACGGCTCCCACATCCGGTGTCTGCTGGCCACGCTGTTCTTCAAGTACATGCGCGAGCTGGTCGACGAGGGCCGCGTCTACACCGCCGTGCCGCCGCTGCACCGGATCGAGCTGTCCAACCCCAAGCGCGGGATGGACAAGTACCTCTACACCTACTCCGACGACGAGCTGCAGCGGAAGCTCGCCGAGCTCTCCAAGAAGAGCGTGCGCTGGAAGGAGCCGGTGCAGCGCTACAAGGGCCTCGGTGAGATGGACGCCGACCAGCTCGCCGAGACGACCATGGACCCGCGCCGCCGCACCCTGCGCCGGCTCACCGTCGACGACGCCGACGAGGCGACGACGGTCTTCGAGCTGCTGATGGGCTCGGAGGTGGCGCCGCGCAAGGAGTTCATCGTGCAGGGCGCCTACGACGTCGACGTCGAGGCTCTCGACGCCTGAGCGACACGATGGCGCGAAGGACCTCGGAGCAGGCGGAGCAGAACTACGATGACCCTGCTCGGGCCGACGGGGGGCGGGCAGGAGGAGCGGACGTGAAGCGGGATCGGGACCGTGCGACGGTCACGGTGCGGTGGGCGGCGGCCTTCGTCGTCGCCTCGATCCTGCTCGCGTTCGGGCTCGCCAACCTGGTCGCCTGGGTCGTCAGTGCCCGGCAGTGCGAGGGCTGCGAGGACTCCGCCCCGGTGGTCGCCTACGGACTCACCTTCGTCGGCACCCTGGTGCTGGCAACCCTCGTCGGACTGGTGGCCCTGGCCGTGCGGCTGGGGCTGTGGGCCGAGCAGCCGCGCCGCTGACCCACGGGGTCAGCCGGCGGAGCGGAGCAGGTCGCCGGCCGAGAGGGCGCGGGTGGCGGCGTGCCGGAAGAGCAGCAGCGCCAGGAGGCCGGCGAGCAGCGCACACACCGCCGCGCCGACGAAGACCGTGTGCTCCTGGGCGATGCCGGCCTGGCGGAGCAGGTCGCTGAAGGCGTCGCAGCGGGAGCTGCCGTCGCACACCTCGCGGACCGGCGGGATGTCGGCCTGCTCGGCGTAGTAGCGGCGTAGCCCGATGGTGGTCAGCGCGGAGATCCCGACCAGCATGCCGACCATCCGCGCCACCACGACCAGCGCCGACGCGAGACCGTGCACGAGGTCGTCGGTGGCGGCGAGGACGGCCGCGTTGACCGGCGCCAGGGCGAGCCCGAACCCCAACCCGCCGAGCAGCAGCGGCACGGTGGCCGTCCACGAGCGCAGCGCGTCGACGTCCCACTGCGCCATCAGCAGGAAGCCGGCGGCCGCGCCGGCCATCCCGAGCGCGGTCACCACCCCGGCCGGCAGCCGCCGGGTGAGGAAGCCCCCGAGGACTGCCCCGACCGGCAGCGCGACCAGGAAGCGCACGAGCACCAGCGCGGCACCGAGCTGGGAGTCGGGGTAGATCGTCGAGCGGGCGAAGATCGGGATGTCGATCAGTGCCGCGATCAGCGAGGAGCCCACGAAGAAGCTCACCAGCAGTGACCCCCAGGCCGGCGTCCGGGCGATCGACCCTCGTGGCACCAACGGAGACGCGGCCCGCCGGAGGTGGGCGGCGAAGGCGGCCGCGGCGACGGCCGCCACGCCGAGGTACCACCAGCCGCGGTCGGAGAAGACCTCGATCTGGGGGTCGGCGGTGGCGAACGCGAGGACCACCCCGCCCAGGGCGGTGGCCAGCAGCAGCGCGCCGGTCAGGTCGGCCTCGCGCGTGGCCCGCCACCAGCCGGCCACGTCGACCAGCGGGCGGCGCGCGGTGGCACAGCGGACCACGAACAGCAGGAGGGCGGTCGCGGCGATCGCGCCGAGCGGCGTCACCCATCGGGACCCGCCGGTCAACGGCACGAACAGCGAGCCCCAGGTGAGGTCACGCCGGATCGCCTCGGGCTGGGTGAACACCAATGCGCTCGCCGCGGTGCCGACCACGAGCAGCAGCAGGGCCACCGGGTCGGGCAGCCCGCCCCGGCGTACGCCGGCTCCGGCGAGGCCGGCGGGGGCGAGCGTGCGCAGCGCCGCCGCCAGCACCAGCCCGACGGCGAGGTTGATCGCGAAGATGGCCCGCCAGTCGGCCACCGCCAGCACCGCGGCGCCGAACAGCGGCCCGAGCACGCTGCCGAGCTCCTGGACGCCCGACACGACGCCGAGCGGGACCCCGCGACGCTCGGCGGGGAAGAGATCGGCCACCAGGGCCAGCGTCGCGGGCACCAGCCCGCCCCCGCCGACGCCCTGGAGGAACCGGCCCGCCACGATGCTGGGCAGGTCGTAGGCCAGGCTGGTGACGAACGAACCGACCGCGAAGACCACCAGCGCCATCAGCAGCACCGGGACCCGCCCGCGCAGGTCGGCGATCCGGCCGATCAGCGGCAGCATGGCGACATAGCCGAGGAGGAAGCCGGACACGATCGGCGCCGCCCGCTGCAGCTCGTCGATCGGCACCCCGACGCTGCTCATCATGTCGGTGAGAGCCAGCACCACGACGTAGGTGTCGGCGGCGGCGAAGGCCACCGCGATGGCGGCCAGCCCCAGCAGCAGCCGCGCCTGTCCGGAGACCGCGGGAGCCGTGTCATCGGGATCTGGCGCGGCCGCCATCCCCGGCTCGGTCATGCCCGGCTCACGGTGCGGCGATGTCCTGCTCGGTGCCGTAGTCGGTGAACTCGACGGTGTAGGTCATGGAGGCGCTGTCGGGGTAGAAGATGCCGGTCAGTGTCGCCTCGCGGAGCTCGCCGTCGTCGGTGACGGAGTAGGCCACGTCGAAGCTGTCGCCCGACGAGCTGGGGATGACCGACTTCATGGCCGTGCCCGGCACCGTGCCGGTGTACTCGGTGAGGATCTCGTTGTTGTCGGTGCCGCCGCGGACGCTCTCACCCTTGGTCAGGTCGGTGGTGGCCTCGAGCAGTCCGGAGAACCCCTCGTCGGGCTTCATCAGGGCGGCCGGGTCCGGGGCGCCGTAGTCCGCGGGGTCGACGTCGGACCACCCGACCGTGAGCGGGATCTGGGCGTAGACCTTGTCGTCGACGGCGATCACCGGGACGTCGACCCGGGAGCCCGCGAACACGATCGTGATAGTGCCGTCGAACGCCGGCGCGTGGGTGGCCACCCCGGTGGCCGCGTCCAGGCCCTGCACCCCGTCGGGCAGGTCCTTGGTGGTCAGCGACAGCTGCAGTCCGGAGGTGTCGTCGAGCCGCTGCTTGGCCTCGGCCAGCACGTCCTCCGGGGTCGGGTCCTTGGCGCCGTCGGCCTCGGAGCCGCTGGAGCAGCCGAGGGTCGTCAGCGCGACCAGCAGCACGAGGGCGACCGGGCGCAGGCCGGGCACTCGCCGGCGGGGGTGGGCACGCATGGGCGTCACCCTGCCACACCGAGCCGCGCGGCCAGCGCCGTCGCCACCGGCCCGGCGCAGCCGGCCAGCGGCTGCGACCCCGGGACCCCCGACCCGTCGCGCCTTCCGTTGGCTTCGGGCAGGTCGACCGGCGCACCGGAGGCGGCCGCGGCCCGCGCCGGCGCCGACCCTGCCCAGGCGAACACCAGGGTGTCCTCGCCCTTGAGGAAGCGGTGGCAGCGGACCCCGCCGGTGCCTCGCCCCTTGGGTGGGTACTCCGTGAACGGACTGACCTTGACCGAGCCGGGCTCGGTGCCCGGTAGCGCGGTCGAGGAGCCCGACGCGGTGACCACCACCGACGTCGCGGGGTCGAGCGCGCCGAACCAGGTGACCCGCTGGCCGGTCGCCACGCGGACGCCGGCCATCCCGCCGCCGCCACGCCCCTGTGGCCGGACCAGGCCGGCCGAGAAGTGCAGCAGCTGCGCGTCGGAGGTGAGGAAGCACAGCGTCTCCTCGCCGGTGGCGAGCTCGACGGCGCCGACCACCTCGTCGTCGTCCTTGAGCGAGATCACGTCCCACTCGTCCTTGCTCAGCAGCTCAGGGTTGACCCGCTTGACGACGCCGTCGCGGGTGCCGAGCGCGAGACCGGGCCCGTCGGTGACGAGCGTGGTGAGACACAGCGCCCGCTCACCGGGGTCGAGGGTGGCCACCAGGCTGAGCGGCAGCCCGCCCTGGAGGTGGGGGTCGTTGGCGGAGGCGGGCAGCGCGGGCAGGTCGAGCACGCCCAGCTTGAGCAGCCGGCCGCGGCTGGTGACCACGCCGACCTCCCCGCGGGCGGTGGCGGGCACGGCGGAGACGACCACGTCGTGGTTGGCGCGGGCTCCGCCGGAGCCGGGGAGCTCGTCGCTGCTGGTGCGGGCCAGCAGCCCGGACGACGACAGCAGGGCGTAGCAGGGGTCGTCGGCCACCTCGAGGGGCACGGCCGAGGTGACGGCGGCGGTGCCGGCGGACTCCAGGAGCACCGTGCGCCGCGGGGTGCCGTAGGTCTTGGCGACCTCGCCGAGCTCGTCGGAGACGACCCTGCGCAGCAGCGCGTCGTCGCCGAGGATCGCGTCGAGCTCCTCGATGGTCGTCTGGAGCTCGCTCTGCTCCTTCTCCAGCTCCAGCCGGGAGAACCTCGTCAACCGGCGCAGCGGCATGTCGAGGATGTAGTCGGCCTGCACCTCGGTGAGGTCGAAGACCGTCATCAGCCGCTCCTTGGCGGCGGCCGCGTTGTCCGAGCTGCGGATCAGCTGGATCACCTCGTCGATGTCGAGGATGGCCAGCAGCAGCCCCTCGACCAGGTGCAGCCGGTCGGCCGCCTTGGCGCGGCGGAACGCCGAGCGCCGGCGTACGACGTCGTAGCGGTGCTGCAGGAACACCTCGAGCAGCTCCTTGAGGCCGAGGGTCCGGGGCTGCCCGTCGACGAGGGCGACCGCGTTGATCGAGAAGGACTCCTCCAGCGGGGTCTGCTTGTAGAGCTGCTCGAGCAGCGCCTCGGGGTGGAAGCCGTTCTTGACCTCGATGACCAGGCGGGTGCCGTTGGTCATGTCGGTGAGGTCCTTGACGTCGCTGATGCCTTGCAGCTTCTTGCCCTGGACCAGCGTCTTGATCCGCTCGACGATCTTCTCGATGCCGACGTTGTAGGGCAGCTCGGTGACCACGATGCCCTTGCGCCGCGGGGTGACGGACTCGACCCGGGCCAGTGCCCGCATCCGGAACGAGCCGCGGCCGCTGGCGTAGGCGTCGCGGAGGCCGTCGAGCCCCACGATGGTGCCGCCGGTCGGCAGGTCCGGGCCGGGGACGAAGCGCATCAGGTCGTCGAGGGTGGCGTCGGGGTGCTTGACCAGGTGGCGCAGCGCCTGCACGACCTCGACGAGGTTGTGGGGAGCCATGTTGGTGGCCATGCCGACCGCGATGCCGGTGGTGCCGTTGACGACCAGGTTGGGGATCGCGGCCGGGAGCACGGTCGGCTCGGTCTCGCGGCTGTCGTAGTTGGACTTGAAGTCGACGGTGTCCTCGCGGATCGAGGCGGTCATCGCGAGGGCCGCGGGGGTCATCCGGCACTCGGTGTAGCGCATCGCGGCCGGGCCGTTGTCGGGCGACCCGAAGTTGCCGTGGCCGTCGACGAAGGGCAGCCGCATCGACCACGGCTGCGCCATCCGCACCAGGGCGTCGTAGATCGCGCCGTCGCCGTGGGGGTGCAGGCGGCCCATCACCTCGCCGACCACCCGGGCGCTCTTGACGTGGCCCCGGTCGGGTCGCAGCCCCATCTCGTCCATCGTGTAGAGGATCCGGCGCTGCACCGGCTTGAGCCCGTCGCGGGCGTCGGGGAGGGCTCGGGAGTAGATGACGGAGTAGGCGTACTCGAGGAAGGACGACTCCATCTCCTGCTTGATGTTGGTGTCGAGGATGTGCTCCTCGAAGTCGTCGGGGAGGGGGTCCTTGGTCGTCCGCCGTGCCATGCGGGCGATTCTCGCTGGTTCACCCAACGGTTGCCGGGTGGAAACGCCGGGGTCCCACGAGAGCGATAGATTCAGGGGGTGAGCGAGACCGTCCAGGACACCGGCCAGGAGGCCGCGCCCGCCCGCCCCCCGCGGCACTGGGAGGCCGATGTCCTGCTGCGGGACGGCCGCACCGCTCACATCCGGCCGATCCGGCCCGACGACGAGGCGCGGATGGTCGAGTTCTACGCCCGGGTCTCGCCCCAGTCGAAGTACTACCGGTTCTTCGCGCCGATGCCCGAGCTCTCCGAGAAGGACCTGCACCGGTTCACCCACGTCGACCACACCCAGCGGGTGGCGTTCATCCTGACCGTCGGTGAGCAGATGATCGCCGTGGGCCGCTATGACCTGGTGAAGCCGGGGGAGGCCGAGGTCGCGTTCCTCGTCGAGGACGCCCACCAGGGCCGCGGCATCGGGCAGCTGCTGCTCGAGCACCTGGCCCAGGCCGGCCGGGAGCGGGGCATCGAGCGGTTCACCGCCGAGGTGCTGCCCGACAACCAGGCGATGATCCACACCTTCCGCGACGCCGGCTACCGCGTGGTGAGCGGCTACGAGGACGGTGTGATGGTCCTGGACTTCCCGATCCAGCCGACCGACACCGCCATCGGCGTGATGGAGGACCGGGAGCACCGGGCCGAGTCCGCCTCGATCGCGGCCTTCCTCAACCCCCAGTCCGTGGCGGTGATCGGCGCCAGCAGGCGCCAGGACTCCATCGGGCAGGCCCTCGTGCGCAACCTGGTCACCGGCAACTTCACCGGCCGGGTCCACGTGGTCAACTCGCAGGCCACCGCCGTGTCCGGCCTGCCGGCGTACGCCAGCGTCGGCGAGATCCCCGACCAGGTCGACGTGGCCGTCGTGGCGGTGCCCGCGGAGTCGGTCCAGGACGTCGTGCTCGACTGCGCCGCGAAGGGGGTGCACGGGCTGATCGTGATCTCCTCGGGCTTCGCCGAGACCGGGGAGATGGGCCGACAGCGGCAGCGGCGGCTGGTGGGGCTCGCGCGGTCCTACGGACTGCGGCTGATCGGGCCCAACTGCCTCGGGGTGATCAACACCGACCCGGCCGTGGAGCTCAACGCGTCCCTGTCCCCGCTGATGCCGCCCCGGGGGCGGGCCGGCTTCTTCTGCCAGTCCGGGGCGCTCGGCTCGGCGATCCTGGAGAAGGTCAACAACCGTGGGCTCGGACTGTCGACGTTCGTCAGCGCGGGCAACCGCGCCGACGTCTCCGGCAACGACCTGCTGCAGTACTGGCTCGAGGACGAGGCCACCGAGGTGGTCCTCCTCTATCTGGAGTCGATCGGCAACCCCCGGAAGTTCTCCCGCGTCGCCCGGCGGGTCTCACGACGCAAGCCGGTGATCGCGGTGCGCTCGGGCCGGACCACCCAGGGGGTCCCGATGGGCCACTCCGTACGCCGGATCGGGGCGCCGCCGGCCGCGGTGGACGCGATGTTCCGGCAGGCGGGCGTGATCCAGGTCGACACGCTCGACGAGATGTTCGACGTCGCCCAGCTGCTCGCCCACCAGCCGCTGCCCCGCGGTCGCCGGGTCGCCGTGGTGGGCAACTCCGACGCCCTCGGGCTGCTGGCCACCGACGCGGCCGCCTCGGTGGGTCTGGTGGTCAACCGGCAGGTCGCGCTCGGGGCCGACGCGACCGCCGAGGACTTCGAGGACGCCCTCGACGGGGCGATCGACAGCGACGACATCGACGCCGTGGTCGCGGTCTACATCCCCCCGCTGAACGTCTCCGGTGAGGACGTCGCCAACGTGCTCGCCGCGGTGGGGGAGCAGTCCGACAAGCCGTTGGTGTCGTCGTTCCTCGGGGCCGAGGGCATCCCCGAGCTGCTCCGGGTGCCCGACGTCGCCGGACACACCGCCGGGCGTGGCTCGGTGCCGTCCTATCCCGCCGTCGAGGCGGCGGTGCGCGCCCTCGCCCGCGTCGTCGAGTACGCCGTGTGGCTGCGGCACCCGGTCGAGGAGCCGCACGAGCCCGGCGTACTGGACTCGCCGCCGGCCGGCAAACGGCTGGTCAACGAGATCCTCATGCACCACCCCAACGGCAAGGACCTGGAGCCGGCGGAGCGGTCGGCGCTGCTGGGTGCCTACGGCATCCAGTGCTGGGAGGCGCGCCCCGTCGAGAGCCTCGAGGCCGCGGTGGTGGCGGCCGAGGAGCTCGGCTGGGACGTCGTGCTCAAGGCCACCCACGAGCGCCTGCGCAACCGCCCGGACCTCGCCCACGTGTGGCGCAACATCGACACCCCGGCCGAGATGGAGGATGCCTGGACCACGCTGATCGAGACCGTCAGCGCCCCGGAGGACGCCGGGTTCGTGGTCCAGCGCAACGCCCCACCCGGTGTCCCGGTGGCGATCAGCTCGCTGGAGGACCCGCTGTTCGGGCCGGTGGTGTCGTTCAGCATCGGCGGCGCGCTCACCGAGCTGCTGGCCGACCGCGCCTACCGCATCCCGCCGCTGGCGCCGCAGGACGCCGCCGACATGGTGCGCGAGATCAAGTCGTCGCCGCTGCTGTTCGGCTACCGCGGCAGCGAGGTGGTCAACGTCGACGCCCTCGAGGAGCTGATCCTGCAGGTGTCCCGGCTCCAGCACGACCTGCCCCAGGTGCGCTCCCTGGAGATGCCGCTGGTGCTCGCGGGTGCGCGGGACATCAGCGTGCTGACCAGCAGCATCCGGCTCGAGCCCGTGGTCGACCCGCGCTCCGACTGGTTCGTGCGGCGGATGAACACCCCGGCGGGCGACACGCTCCCGGA
Source organism: Nocardioides sp. (assembly GCF_041393715.1). Classification (GTDB taxonomy): domain Bacteria; phylum Actinomycetota; class Actinomycetes; order Propionibacteriales; family Nocardioidaceae; genus Nocardioides. The sequence goes on from NZ_JAWKJQ010000003.1 coordinate 341,502, forward strand.
GTAGCCCCCGACCGCCGTCCACAGGCCGCGCGCAGCGGTCCGGGACGGCGTGAGAGACTGCGCGGATGCGGCAGAGCACCACCGACGAGCGCGACCACAGCCCCGAGCTGCGCGACGCGATCCAGCACACCGGCTACTACCCCGAGGTTGTCGCCGACGGGGTGCTCGGCGCGGTCGCGGGCGAGCAGGTGGTGTCCTTCTACGTCCACCACGAGCCGACCTTCGAGCGCGAGGAGGTGCGCCGTCACCTGACCGTGGTGGTGCTGACCCCGACCCGGCTCATCCTGGCCCACACCGACGAGCACGCGGGCGACGACCTGCTGCCCGAGCCCTACACCTCCACCTCCACCGAGGCCATCACGCTCTCCTCGATCCGCTCGGTGGTGGTCACCCGGATGGTGACCAACCCCGCCGCCGGCCCCTCGGCGGCGGCCGAGGCCGTGCTGACCATCGGCTGGGGTGGAGTCAGTCGCGTCGACCTCGAGCCGGCCGGCTGCAGCGACCCGCAGTGCGACGCCGACCACGGCTACACCGGCGTGGTCGCCGGCGACGACTTCTCGCTGCGGGTCTCGCGCGCCGCCGACGGCAACGACGCGGTCGGCGGGCTGCTGTCGTTCGCGGCCTCGCTCTCCGCCCGCACCCATCCGGCCTGACGGGCCGCCGGAGATGACGCCGCCGGGGGAGCCCCTCGTCGAGCCCTCCTTCGTCGAGCCGGGCTACGGCGACCGGTCGCTGGGCGACGTGGTGCCCGCCGTGGCCCGCGCCCTGGGCGTGCCCGTCGACGACGCGCCGGTGGGCACCGGGTGGGCGCTGCCTCCCGCGCCGGCGTACGTCGTGTTCCTGGTCGACGGGCTGGGCAGCGAGCTGCTGCGGCGGCACGGCCACGCGGCTCCGTTCCTGAGCTCGCTGCTGGCCCGGTCGGGTCCCGGTGGTGGGGGCACGGCGGGGGTGCCGTCGACCACCTCGACGAGCCTGGCCTCGCTCGGCACCGCGCTGCCGCCCGGCGCGCACGGGCTGGTCGGCTTCACCAGCCGGGTGCCCGGCACCGACCGGCTGCTCAACGCGCTCTACTGGGACAAGCGGGTCGACCCGCGGGAGTGGCAGCCCCGGCCGACGGTCTTCGAGCGGCTGCAGGCGGCGGGGTCGACGGTGACCGTGGTCAACAAGCGGGAGTTCGCCGACTCCGGTCTGACGATCGCGGCCCATCGTGGCGGGACCTATGTCGGCGCCGACCGGGTCGGCGAGCGGATCGCCGCGGTGATCGCCGCGGCCGCCGAGCGGCCGTCGCTGACCTACGTCTACGACGGCGACCTCGACTGGACCGGCCACCGCTACGGCGTCGCGTCCAGCCACTGGCTCCAGCAGCTGGCCATGGTCGATGCGGAGGCCGAGCAGCTGCGCGAGGAGCTGCCGCCCAGCGTCCGGCTGGTCGTGGTGGCCGACCACGGCATGGTCGACTCGCCGACCGACGACCGGATCGACGTCGACGAGCACCCCGAGCTGCGCGACGGGCTGGTGCTGCTCGGCGGCGAGGCCCGGTTCCGGCATGTCTACTGTGCCGGCGGCGCGGTCGCCGATGTGGCCGCGGCCTGGCGGTCGGTGCTCGGCGCCCGGGCCACTGTCCTGACCCGGGAGGAGGCGCTGGCGCGGGGGTGGTTCGGCACGGCCACGGCCGCCGTCCTCCCTCGCCTGGGTGACCTGGTGGTGGCCTGTCACGGCACGTTCGGGGTGTTCTCGAGCGTCGACTTCGGCTACGAGATGTCGCTGGTCGGCCTGCACGGCTCCTTGACCGCCGACGAGATGAACATCCCGGTGCTGGTCTGCTGAGCCGAGGGCTCAGCCCGCCGAGCCGAACGGCAGCGGCTCGGGGGCCAGCGACACCGCCTTGGCGCGTGCCGCGGTGAGCCGTCGGCGGTGGTGCTGACGGCAGAGCACCTCGTAGGCCACGTCGGCGGGCTCCTCGTCGATGTCGTCGACGTCGCCCACGACGATCACCTCGCCCTCGACCACCATCGCGCCGTTCTCGGTGCGCGCGTTGTGGGTGGCCCGTTTGCCGCACCAGCACAGCGCCTCGACCTGCAGCGTCTGCATCCGGTCGGCCAGCTCGACCAGCCGGGCGCTGCCCGGGAAGAGCACGCTGCGGAAGTCGGTGAGGATGCCGAAGGTGAAGACGTCGATCTGGAGCTCGTCGACGATCTTGGCCAGCTGGTCGATCTGCTGCGGGGTGTAGAACTGCGCCTCGTCGCAGATGAGGTAGTCGATCCGCCCGCCCTGGGTGAGCGCGTCGACGACGTAGCGCCAGAAGTCGAAGTCGTCGGGCACCTCGATCGCGTCGTGGGTCAGCCCCAGCCGGCTGGACAGGATCGACTCTCCGGCCCGGTCGTGGGCGGTGAAGATCCGGCCGACCCGACCGCGCTGGGCGTGGTTGTGGTTGGTCTGCAGCGCCAGCGTGCTCTTGCCGGAGTCCATAGTCCCGGTGAAGAAGTGCAGTTCCGCCACGGTCGGTGATCCTCGCACATGCCGGGGACGGCTGCGGAGGTGGCGGTCGGCTCGCGACGCGCGGGCCGGTCGGGTGGCCCGCGCGTCGCGCTGGGGGTCAGGGGACGGTGACCGAGCCGCTGCAGGACGCGCCGGCGCGGGTGGCGGTGAAGGTCACGTCGTCGGCGCCCGCGTTGTCGGTGGTGAAGAAGTCCAGGTTGATGCTGTTGGACGCACCGCGGGTGGTGGCGGTCCGGGTGACCGTCTGGGTGCCGTCGGTCACCGTGACGGTCCACACCCGGCGTACCTTGCCGACGTCGTCGACCTGCACGTTGGTCTTGATCTTGCCCGGGTCGCGTGGCCCGGCCTTGAGCTTGGCCTTGATGCCGGTGGTGCAGCCGGTGGTGCCCTTGACGTCGACGTCCTTGGCCTGCGCGGGGGCGGCCAGCACGCCGACGGCGGTCAGGGACACGGCGGTCAGGGCCAGGAGTGCGGGGATCTTCATGGGGTGCTCCTCGGGGTGGTGGGGTGTGAGAAGTCCATCGGGAGTCCGGTCGCAGTCGCCATCGCACGGTGGTCCTAGGACCGACGGGCACCCGGGCAGCGTCCCGGTGGTGGAGGAGCTCGCGCCCGGTGGTGGAGGGGCTCGCGGAGCGAGCGTCTCGAAACCACGCGTCTGGCGGGCGCAGGGTCCGCTGTGGTTGCGGTGCTTGGCAGTGACGAGCGGGGGTCGCTGGTTGGTTGCTCTTGTACGGCGGCTGCCGGGTCTGCTTCGCGCTCCGGCCTGTTGCGGTGGTGGTTTCCGACCCAGGAACCGATCCGAGAATTTCTTCGATTAACCACGCGCTGGCGGCCGCCGGTCCGCTGCGGTTGGTGTGCAGTGACGACCACGGGTCGCTGGTTGGTTGCTCTTGTACGCGGCTGCCGCTCCCGCGGGCGCTCTTCCTCCACCACCGGATCGCCTCCGGTGGTTGGGAGCCGCGGAGCGAGCGTCCGAGACAGGGTCTGAGCAGGCCTGACGAGCGGGGGTCGCTGGTTGGTTGCTGTGGTGGCGGCTGCCGTCTGCTTCGCGCTGGCCTGTTGCGGTGGTGGTTTCGCAGGCGTCGGGGGCTCGACGGTTGATCGATTTTCTCGAGTTGTCTCACGAGTGGGACAAACACGGTCTGAGCAGGCTGATTGTCGGTGGCCCTGATTGGGTTGACCTAGCAGCCAGTCGCCCGTTCGCGGAGGTCCCGGTCCCGGGGTCTCCGGATCGGGTGCTGGCGACGGCCCGGGCGGCGATGCGTGCCGAGCAGGCCGCTGCGGCGGCGAAGCTGGTGGCGGCGGTGGAGTGGGCGGCGCTGCACGAGCCGACGGACACGGGGATGCGGCGTACTGGTGGGAGTCCGGCAACGTCGTGCCTCTTGCCGGTGAGGGTGCCCCAGACATCGCGGAGTACGCGGTGGCGGAGTTCGCCACCGCGCTGGGGCTGACCACCGACGCCGGTCGTCGGTTGATCGGGCGGGCGTTGGAGCTGTGCCACCGGCTGCCGGAGCTCTGAAGGCGCAGGTGCAGGCGGGTGCGGTGCCGGCGTGGCGGGCGACCTTGGTCGCCGATGCCACCCTTCCGCTCTCTCCGGCTGCGGCGGGGTTCGTGGATCGTCAGGTCGCGATCGTGGCGGGGCGGGTCTCGACGCGTCAGCTCGACCAGCTGATCCTGGAAGCGAGGATCCGCTGTGACGGGTGGAGCGGGAGGACCCCGAGAACCCGTCACCCGAGGTGGCGGACACCCGGCGGGTGGACGTGCACACCGATCAGGTGTCCTTCACCGGCACCGTCGCCGTCTCCGGTGAGCTGGACCTGGCCGACGCCCTGCATCTCGACCAGGCGCTCGCTGCCGGTGCCGAGCAGCTGAAGATCGCCGGGTCGACCGAGAGCCTCGATGCCCGCCGGGCGACCGCGTTGGGTGAGATGTCCCGGACCCAGCTCGCCCTCTCCTACGACAGTGACCCGAGGGTGCGACCGCTGGCCCGCGGCGGCCGGTGACCTTGTTCCTCCACCTGTCGGAGGCAGGCGCTCACCGGCGAAGGCCGGATGGTGGGGCGTTGTGAGAACACCTGCACCCCGATCGACGCCGACAAGATCCGGGCGTGGTGTGGCCACCCCGACGCGACGGTGACCGTGAAGCCGGTCCTGGATCTGGCGGGGCATGTGCGGGTGGATCAGTACGAGGTTCCCGACCGCCTCAAGACCCTGGTCGACCAGCGCGATGGGCACTGTGTGTTCCCGTGGTGCACCAGACCAGCCAGACGGTGCGACCACGACCACGTGGTCCCGTTCGACGAGGCCGACCCGACCGCGGGCCGACCTGCTCGTGCAACATCGCCCCACTCTGCCGGAGCCATCACCGGTTGAAGACCCACACCCCGTGGCGCTACGCCGTCATCGAACCCGGGACCTATCTCTGGTCGACCCCGCACGGCTACCGGCTCCTCGTCGACCACACCGGCACCCGCGACGTCACCCCCGCCCACCCCTCGGCCGGCGGCTGCCTCCACCTCATCGACAGCGACGACAACAGCGACCCCGACCCACCCGACCAGTAGCCACCCCGCCCCGACACCCCGCCGTCCTCGGTCCCGGCGGGGACCTCGGCACGTCGTCGACCTCGCAGCAGCATGTTCGCGGCGGGTCAGCTACGCCGGATCGCGTCGCAGCTGTCGCATCCAGGTGTTCAGGCACGGGTCGGCGGGCAGGGAGAGGCCGAAGTAGGCCACCCGCTTGTCGCGCACGATGAAGAAGTACGCCGCATCGTCGGAGGCGGGAGCCGTCATGAAGCCGTCGGTCCCCACCAGATGGGCGAACGAGTGGGTGACGGCACGGGCGCGGGAACCGCGCCGGATCCCCTGCGGCGTGTGCATCCGGTCCTGCCCGTGGATGATCGACAGCCCTCGGCCTCGGGTGAAGTAGCCGTGCGGCCCGAGGCCCGAGCCGTCGCCGTACCTGGCGAGGTAGAACGCCGTGCACCGGCCGACCGTGCGCCAGACTATCCGCCGGTCGCGAGCTCCGCTGGATGCCCAGCCAGCTCCAGAACCGTCGGGACCGAGCCTCCCCGTCGCCGCGCAGCGCGAGACGTCGTGCGACGGCTTGGCAGTGCGGGGCGGCGCGGAGGAGTCCACCACCCGGTCCGGCCCGGTCGGAGCCGCGGCGGTGCAGGCGGCCAGCAACAGCCCCACGACCATGCCCGCGGCGGTGCTCGCGCTCCGCATCTCGCCTCCCGGTGTCGACCTCGTCACCGAGGAGACGACGGCAGGCGGGGAAGAGTTGCCGCGGCGGCTCGACGTCCGGATCGGCGGCTGCGGCAGGATGAACCCCATGCCCAGCCCCCTGATCGACCCCGACGAGCTGCGCGAGCGACTGCCGGCGGTGACGGTGCTCGACGTGCGCTATCGCCTGGGGGCGCGCAACGGGCGGGCGCGGTACGCCGCGGACACATCCCGAGCGGCGTACGTCGACCTCGACAGCGACCTCGCCGACCCGCCGGGGGCGGGCGGCCGGCACCCGCTGCCGAGCCCGGACCGGTTCGTGGCGGCGATGAGCACGGCGGGTGTCCGCAACGACCGCCCGGTGGTGGTCTACGACGACTGGAGCAGTCTCGCGGCGGGACGCGCGTGGTGGCTGCTGCGGCACTACGGCCACCGTGACGTGCGGGTGCTCGACGGCGCCTGGCGCGGATGGCTGGCGGCCGGCGGGGAGACCGAGACGGGGGAGCCGAGCCGGCCGCCGGGGGACTTCTCCGGGTCGCCGGGGAGCATGCCGGTCGTCGACGCCGACCAGGTCCGCGCCGCGGGGGTGCTCATCGACGTGCGGGCTCCGGAACGCTTCCGGGGCGAGGTGGAGCCCGTCGACCCGGTGGCCGGCCACATCCCCGGCGCGGTCAACGTGCCGCTCACGGTCAACCTCGACGAGGCCGGCAGGTTCCGCGACCCGGGCGAGCTCGCCGACACCTACGCCGAGGCCGGGGCCGCCCGGGGTGCCGAGGTGACGGCGTACTGCGGCTCGGGAGTGACCGCGACGCAGGCGGTGCTGGCGCTCGAGCTCGCGGGGGTGCGCGCGGCCCTCTATCCGGGCTCCTGGTCGGGCTGGATCACCGACCCGGACAGGCCGGTGGCCACCGGGGACGTCTGAGCCGACCCCGACGCAGGCCCGGACTCAGTCGGACGAGCCGCCGCCGAACATGATCTCGTCCCAGCTCGGGACCGAGGCTCGGCCCCGGGTCTTCTTGACCTCGCGCCGCTGCGGCGGCAGGTGCTCGTCGTCCTCGGACGCGTCGACCGAGTCGTCGGCCACCGCAGAGGCTCCGTCGACGGTCGGCTCGCCGGCCGCGTCCCCGGGGTTCTGCCGGGCGAAGACGCCGTCGAGGAACGCCTCGGCGCCCTGCTCGACCCCGAGCGTGTCGGCCTCCGGCGCCGCGCGGAGCCGGGCAGCGGTCTCGGACAGGTCCTCGGTGTCGGCGTCGGCGACCAGCTCGATGGCGTCGTCACCCAGGGAGGCCTCCCGGCCGCCGCCGAGGTCGTCGCCGAGCGGCAGCTGCTCCTCGGCAGGTACGGCGGCCAGCCGGCGCGCCCGGGCGGACTGGAGGTCGTCCCGGGCCGGCGTCTCCACCGGCTCGGGCAGGTCGCCCACCAGCCAACGGGCGTCGTCGTCGTCGACCACGACGTAGTTGCCGGGAGCGTCGAAGGTGAAGTGCGCGGCGCCCTCGCGGGCCGCTGCGGGAAGGGGCACCACCAGGGTCCAGCGGCCGTCCTCACGGCGCCAGGCGTCCCAGTCGAGCGAGTCGCCCGGGACGTTGGACCGGCGGAGCTGGGCGGACACGGCCTCGCCGAGGGTGCGTGCCGCGGGCTCGCCGCCGGTGGTGCGCACCGACGCACGCTGCGCCCGCTCGGCGATGTGGGCCCGCTCGGCCAGCACCGGCCCGGCGTAGACCATCACCTTGTCCACCGTCGTCCCGGCGGCCTGGGCCACCTGCTCGGGTGACTCACCCGCCCGGATCCGGGCCTGGATGTCACGAGGACGCAGTGCGCTTTCCATCTGGATCTCCAACTGGCCGAGGCGGGTCTGGTGGCCGCGAACGGCGGCCCGGAGATCGTCGTCGGCATCGAGGCTGAACTCGTGCCCGGCGTCGTCCACCAGCAGCAGGCGTGCCTGGTCCTCGCTCATGCCCACGAGGCTGAGGTGCTCCATCCTGCGTCCGTTCTCCGGTTCCGGTTGCGCCGAGCCTACGCCAGCGGGAGCGCGGGACGGCGGTGCCGCGACGGCGCGCCGGAAGGCTCCTCAGCGCGGCGTGAGCCGGGCGGCGAGAGCGCCGGCCACGCCCGCGACCACCGGGATCAGGTAGGCCGTCGAGGCGCCCTGCGCGTCGATGACCAGGCCCGCCAGGGTGGCGCCGGGGGCGACGCCGGCCACGATCCCGGTGTGGACCAGGGCCATGCCCTCCGAGAGCCGACCGGACGGCACCGTCTGCTCGACCAGCGAGTTGGTGGCGATCAGCGACGGGGCGACCGCGAGACCACCCACGAAGAGCACCATCGCCAGGACGGCCACGGACCCGATCCAGGGCAGGGGCGCCATCGCGACGGCCAGCCCGAGGGTGGCCCAGCGGAGCCGACCGCCCGGCCCGCGCTGCCACTGGATGCTGCCGGTCACGACCCCGCCGACGAGGCTGCCGGCCGCCCAGAGGGCGAGCAGGAAGCCCGCCCACCTCTTCACCCCGGCCTCCTCGGTGAAGGCGACGGTGATCACCTCGGCCGCGCCGAGTGCCGTGCCGAGCAGCAGCGCGACCAGGGCGATCGCGGCGATCGCGCGCCACGGCATGGGCGGGCGCGGCCCGTCGTCGGCGCTACGCCGGCGGGCCGGGGGCTGGGTGGCGCGCAGCGAGGCGTAGCCGAGGGTGCCCACGAGCCCGACCACGATGGCCACCGCCAGACCCGACCACGAGCGCCAGCCGGTGGCCAGCACGGTGACGAGGATGGGTCCGACGATGAAGACCACCTCGTCGAGCACCGACTCCAGGGCGTAGGCGGTGGCGACGTCGGCCGGTCGGTGCAGACGGTGCGACCAGCGGGCGCGCACCGACGGCCCGACGGCCGGCAGCGTGGCACCGCCCAGCGCCGCGGCGGCGTAGGTCGTGACGAGCGGCCAGTCGGCCTGCACCGCGACGACCAGCAGCACCAGCGCGACGGTGTGCACCGCGATGGCGGTGGTCAGCACCCGGGCCTGCCCCCACTGGTCGAGCAGCCGGCCCTGCGGCACCGTGAGCAGCGCGTTGGAGATCAGGAACACCGCCGACACCGAGCCCGCGAGCCCGTAGGACCCGGTCACGGTCGAGATCAGCAGCACGATGCCCAGCCCGATCATCGAGATCGGCAGGCGGGCGACGAGCGCGGCTCCGCTGAAGGCGAGGGCGCCCGGCTCGCTGAGCACGCGGCGGTAGGGGGTGAGCATCGAGGCGAGCGTAGGGCTCCGCTCAGACAGCGTCCGAATCGACGAAGCGCGGCCCCTACGATGGCGGGGTGACCCCCGATCCCGCCCCCTACGACGCCGTGCTGCTCGTCTCGTTCGGGGGCCCGGAGAAGCCTGCCGACGTGGTTCCGTTCCTGGAGAACGTCACCCGGGGGCGGGGCATCCCGAAGGAGCGGCTGGCGGAGGTGGGCGAGCACTACTTCCGCCTCGGGGGGCGCTCGCCGATCAACGACCAGAACCGGGCCCTGCTGGCGGCGATCCGCGAGGACTTCGCCACCAACGGGTTGGAGGTGCCGGTCTACTGGGGCAACCGCAACTGGGACCCCTACCTCGCTGACGCGCTGGCGCAGATGCGCGACGACGGGGTGACCCGGGCCGCCTGCTTCGTGACGTCGGCCTACTCGTCGTACTCCTCGTGCCGGCAGTACCGCGAGAACCTCGCGGCGGCGGCGGCGGAGGTGCCGGGTGCGCCCCGCCTCGACAAGCTGCGCACCTACTACAACCACCCGGGCTTCGTCGGCCCCGTGGTCGACGCCGTGCTGGCCGCGATGGCCGACCTGCCCGCCGACGTCCGCGACGACGCCCGGCTGGTCTTCGTCACCCATTCGATCCCGCTGACGATGAACGCCGCCAGTGGCCCGCGTGGGGGCGCCTACGTCGCCCAGCACGAGAGCGTCGCCGCCGCCGTCGTCGACCAGGTCCGTCGCGAGGTCTCCCGCTCGGTCGACCACGACCTGGTCTACTGCTCGCGCTCCGGGCCGCCGACGGTGCCGTGGCTGGAGCCCGATGTCAACGACCACCTCGAGCAGCTCGCCGAGGCCGGCACCCGCGCCGTCGTGCTGGTCCCGGTCGGCTTCGTGTCCGACCACATGGAGGTCGTCTACGACCTCGACACCGAGGCCCTGGTCACCGCCGACAAGCTCGGCCTGGCGGCCGCCAGAGCGGCGACGCCGGGTGTCGACCCTCGCTTCGTCGCGCTGGTGCGTGAGCTGGTGCTCGAGCGGGCCGCGGCGGAGCGGGGAGAGCTGCCGGCGCGGTCCGCGGTCGGCGCGCTTCCCGCCGGACACGACCGCTGCCCGGCCGGCTGCTGCGTCAACGCGCGCGGACCCGTGCCGACGATCGGAGGAGAGGACTCGTGAGCGCCGCCCTCGCCGTCACCCCCGAGCTCCGTGAGGAGCTGCTGCGCCTCGCCCTCGACGTGGCCCGCGAGGCCGCCGAGCTGATCCGTCGCGAACGAGCCGCCGGGGTCGAGGTCGCCGCCACCAAGACCAGCCTGACCGATGTGGTCACCCGCGTCGACCACGACAGCGAGCGGCTGATCCGCGGCAGGCTGCTGGGCGCCCGACCCGGCGACGGCTTCCTCGGTGAGGAGGGCGGTCGTGACGAGAGCGACTCCGGGGTGCGTTGGGTGGTCGACCCGATCGACGGCACCGTCAACTTCCTCTACGGCCTGCCGCAGTACGCCGTGTCGATCGCCGCCGAGGTCGACGGCGTCGCGCAGGTCGGGGTGGTGCTCAACGTCCCGACGGGGGTGACCTACTGGGCCGTGCTCGGCGGCGGCGCCCATCGCGACGGCACCCCGCTGCGGGTCCGGGAGCCCGCCCCGCTCTCCCAGCGCCTGGTGATCACCGGCTTCAACTACGAGCCACCGATCCGCGCGCTGCAGGCGCAGGCGATCGCCCGGCTGCTCCCGGTGGTGCGTGACATCCGCCGCCCCGGCTCGGCGGCGCTCGACCTCTGCCACGTGGCCGAGGGCGCCGCCGACGGCTACGTCGAGGAAGGGCTCAACCCCTGGGACCACGCCGCCGGCGGGCTGGTCGCCCGCGAGGCCGGCGCCCGCACGGCGCTGATGACCGGGATCGGCGGGCTGACGCTGATGGTGTGCGCTCCCGAGCACGGGTTCGAGGAGTTCCTCGCCACGGTCACCGAGGTCGGGCTGGTGGCCGCCGACCACCCGGGCTGACCGCCCTCGGAGCGACCGCTCGGACCGGGGAATAGAACCCGCCCGCGTACCGTTGCGCGACACGTCGTGAGACCAGCGTGCGTTCCGACCCGGCATGGTGCACAATCTGGCGCCTGACGACGAGCAACCCCGTTCCCGCACGCTGACATTCCCCAGGAGCAGACACCCAGATGGCGACCGACTACGACGCACCTCGCAAGACGGACGACGACGCGTCCGAGGAGAGCATCGAAGAGCTCAAGGCGCGCCGTCACGACAAGAACTCAGGCAAGGTCGACGAGGACGAGGCGGAGGCTGCCGAGTCCTTCGAGCTGCCCGGTGCCGACCTCTCCCACGAGGAGCTGGCCGTGGAGGTGAAGCCTCGTCAGGAGGACGAGTTCACCTGCATGAGCTGCTTCCTCGTGCACCACCGCAGCCAGCTCGCCGACGAGGCCAAGCTGGTCTGCCGCGACTGCGCGTAGGCCTAGGCCTGGGCCGGCTCTGCGGAGTCGGCGTCCTGGTCGTCGGCAGCGAGCTCGGGCGGCAGCTTGCCCGTGGAGCGGGTGTAGTAGCTGGCCGCGCGGCGGGTGGCCAGCATCCGGGCCAGCCCGACGATGGTGCCGCTGACGGCGGCCCAGAGCACGGCCTCCCACAGGTCGACGTCGGGGTCGGCCGGGTTGGCCGGCGGGTTCTTGCCGGTGGCGGCCCGCCACGAGGTGGTGAGGACCTTCTTCGCCGCGGCCGCGGCGAGGAGCGCCGAGCCGAGCGAGAAGGCCGACCAGATCTTCGAGCTGTTGCCCTTCGAGCCGTTGCCCGCCATCAGTCCTCAGTCCTCCCCGGTGAGCTGTCTGGTCGCGAGCCTACCGGTGGCCGCGTCCAGCGCCGAGGCCAGCGCCCGCGGATGCCGGGTGCTCAGCAGCCAGTACGGCGTCGGGTCGGCCGCGTCGGCCACGTCCACCCGCACCGCCGTCTTCACGAAGGGGCGCAGCACGAGGTAGGCCCGAGCGTCCGCCTGGACCCCGGCCTGCCGACGCGTGGCCTCGGCGTCCAGGGGAGTGGCCTCGCCGAGCAGCGTGGTCTCGATGGCGGCCCGTCCCGCGCGCAGCATCCCGTCGCCGACCTCGATGCGCGCGCCGCCGTAGCCCAGCAGGAACGCGGCCATCAGGGCCAGCCCGACCGCCGCGACGGCCAGGGCGCCGGAGGTCGGCATCGCGACGGCCGCGGCCAGCCATGCGCTGGCGACGAGCATGGTGCCCTGGACCCACCAGCGCAGGGGTGCGTGCAGCCGCTCCTGGTAGCGCGCGCCGTCATCCACCCGCCGAAGCCTAGTGCGCCTGCTCGCAGCCACCGGGGGCCGGTAGGGTCGGGCGCCGTGACGGACCTCGAGATCGCGCTGCTCCGGCTCGACCCGGGGCTGCCGGTGCCGGCGTACGCCCATCCCGGCGACGCCGGCGCCGACCTGATGACCGCGGTCGACGTCGACCTGGCGCCGGGGGAGCGGGCACTGGTGCCGACCGGCGTCGCGATCGCGCTCCCGGAGGGCTTCGTCGCGCTGGTGCACCCACGGTCCGGGTTGGCCGCCCGCCACGGGGTCTCGATCGTGAACACCCCCGGCACCGTCGATGCGGGCTACCGAGGTGAGATCAAGGTGCTCCTGGTCAACCTCGACCCCCGCGAGCCGGTGACGATGCGCCGCGGCGACCGCGTCGCCCAGCTGGTCGTGCAGCGCGTCGAGCGCGCCCGGTTCGTCGAGGTCGGTGAGCTTCCGGCCTCGCCGCGTGGTGCCGGGGGATACGGTTCTACCGGCGGGTTCGGCCGCCGTGATGAGGACAGTCAGGAGAGTGTCGGGTGAGGTTCCGCCGCAAGAAGGACGCGGTCGACGAGACGCCGGTCGACGAGGCGGGCGAGCAGCCGGTCGCGGACGCGGCGGACGACGATCCCCGCGCCGCCGGGCCCTACGACGTCTCCGAGGTCGACGACGACGTCGAGCGGGTCGACCTGGGCTCCCTGCTGATCACCCCCGAGGACGAGCGCGAGGTGCGGCTCCAGGTCGACGAGGCCACCGACGCCGTGCAGTCGGTGCTGATCGCCGGTCCCGACGGGGCCGTAGAGTTCCGGGCCTTCGCGGCGCCGCGCCACGGTGACATGTGGAGCCAGGCGCGACCCCAGATCCAGGCCGACGCGGCGCAACGCGGTGGCACCGCCACCGAGCGCGAGGGCCGCTTCGGCATCGAGCTGATGCTGCAGCAGCAGGTGCAGATGCCCGACGGCAGCCCCGGCGTCCAGCCCAGCCGCGTCGTCGGCATCAACGGGCCGCGGTGGTTCCTGCGGGCGACGTTCCTGGGCAAGCCGGCGGTCGATCCCGACGACGCCACCGCCTGGGACGACACGCTCGCCGCGGTGGTCGTCAACCGCGGCGGCGACGCGATGCCCCCCGGTGACCCGCTGCCGCTGACCCTCCCGGCGTCCGCCCGCCGGCAGTCCTGAGCAGCGCGACCGGTCACCCCGGCTACCCTTGCCGCCATGCCTGAGAAGAGCCGGCTGCGGCGGCGGCTGACGTCGTGGGCGAGCAGCTCCGACCAGCACGCCCGCGACCTGCGCCGGGAGTTCCAGGAGAGCGGCGTCGTGGACATCGCCTCGGCCCCCGACCGCGAGCCGGTGCGGCTGCGCGGCACGCTGCGCACGGTCACCCTGCGTCCGCGAGGCGGGGTGCCGGCGCTCGAGGCCGAGCTCTTCGACGGGTCGGGCGTGCTGACGGTGCTGTGGCTCGGCCGTCGCCGGATCGCCGGCATCGCCCCGGGCCGGGTGATCCAGGTGACCGGACGGATCGGCGTCCACGACGGCACCCGGATCATGTTCAACCCTCGCTACGAGCTGATGCCGTGACGCAGGAGCCACCCTCGGAGGACGCGAGCCACCCTCTCGACGTCGACACCGTCGAGGCGCTCGTACGCCGGCAGCTGGCCGAGGCTCTCGGGGGGCGCCGCGGCATGCTCGAGGCGGCCGGCCCGACGCTCCTGTTCACGGCCGTCTGGCTGACGACCAAGGACCTGCGCCTGGCGTTGACGACCAGCGCGGCGCTCGCCGTCGGGCTGCTGCTGATGCGGCTGGCCCAGCGGGGGACCACCCAGTACGTCTTCAACGCGGTCTTCGGGATCGGGCTCGGCTGGCTGTTCGTCTACCTCGCGGGCCGCTCCGGCGGCACCGCCGACGAGCAGGCGCTGGCGTTCTTCCTGCCCGGTCTGATCTGGAGCGGCGCCTACTCCATCGCCATCGCCGCCAGCTGCGTGACGCGGTGGCCGCTGATCGGCTTCATGCTCGGCAACGTCACGGGGGACCCGCTCGGCTGGCACCACGACCCGCAGGTGGTCCGGCTGTGCACCCGGCTCACCTGGGTGCTCGGCATGCCCGGCATCGTCGGAGTGCTGCTCCAGGGTCCGGTGTGGCTGGCCGGCTGGTCCGGCGCGGTGTCGGCCGACGCCGCGGTGCTGATGCTCAGCGCCCTGCGCTACGGCCTCGGCTGGCCGCTGCGGCTGTCCGCGCTGGCGATGATGGGCTGGCTGCTGGGCCGCAACCACACGCCGTTGCAGCCGGCCCCCGAGGCGCCGGCAGCCGAGGAGTGAGCCGCGGCCCGGGGGTGCCGGGTCAGCCGGGGTGCAGGCCGGGCGCCAGCAGCCGCTCGAGCTCGGGCTCGACCGACGCGGGGGTGACGAACAGCAGCTCGTCGCCGGCCTCGATCGGCTGCTCCCGCTCGGGGAGGTAGACCTGGCCGTCGCGCAGGATGGTCACCAGCGCGCAGTTGTCGGGGAACGGGATCAGCCCGCACGGCTGGCCGACGTAGGGCGAGTCGTCGGGCAGCGTCATCTCCACGAGGTTGGCGTTGCCCTTGCGGAACGTGAACAGCCGCACCAGGTCGCCGACGGTGACCGCCTCCTCGACCAGGGCGGACATGATCCGCGGGGTCGACACGTTGACGTCGACGCCCCAGGCCTCGGTGAACAGCCACTCGTTGTTGGGGTGGTTGACCCGACCCACGGTGCGGGGCACCCCGAACTCGGTCTTGGCGAGCAGCGAGGTGACCAGGTTGGCCTTGTCGTCACCGGTGGCGGCGATCACGACGTCGCACTTGTCGAGCCGGGCCTCCTCCAGCGACGACAGCTCGCAGGAGTCGGCCAGCAGCCACTCGGCGTCGGGCACCCGCTCGGGCTTGATCGAGCTGGGCTCCTTGTCGATGAGCAGCACCTCATGGCCGTTCTGGATCAGCTCGCGGGCGATGGAACGTCCCACGGCGCCGGCACCGGCGATCGCGACGCGCATGTCACTGCTCCTCGGGGCCGCGGGCGAAGACGACGTAGGCCTGCGAGGCGTTCTCCTCGCGCATCACCAGGTGCAGCAGGTCGCCCTCCTGCAGCACCGACTCGCGGTTGGGCAGCATGCCCTCGCCGAGGCGGTCGATCCACGCGATCCGGCTGCGGGACTGCTCCTGCAGGTGGATGGTGCGGTGGCCGATCCACTTCTCCGGCACCGGCACCTGGTCGACCCGGATCGTGCCCGACGGGTCGCGGAAGTCCGGCTCGGCGCCGATGGGCAGCAGCCGGCGCAGGATCTGGTCGGCGGTCCACTTGACCGTGGCCACGGTGGTGATGCCCAGCCGCTGGTAGACCTCCGCACGACCCGGGTCGTAGATCCGCGCCACGACCTGCTGGATGCCGAAGGTCTCCCGGGCGACCCGCGCGGCGATGATGTTGGAGTTGTCACCGCTGGAGACGGCCGCGAAGGCATCGGCGCGGCGGATGCCGGCCTTCTCCAGCACCGCCTGGTCGAAGCCGTAGCCGGTGACCTTGTCGCCGTTGAACGCGGGGCCCAGCCGGCGGAACGAGTCGGGGTCGCTGTCGATCACCGAGACGGTGTGGTTGCGGTCCTCCAGGCTCCGGGCGAGCGTGGAGCCGACCCGGCCGCAGCCCATGATCACGACGTGCACGAGTGAAACGGTATCCCAGCCGGAGCCGCGGCGCGCGCAGTGTGGTTCCGTGACTCGGACAGCGGGCGTCGCGTCGACTAGCCTTGCCGGTCGTGGGCATCGGCGACGTCTCCAAGCGGATCCTCCTCGGCCGCAAGCTGCGCAGCAGCCAGCTGGGAGAGACGCTGCTTCCCAAGCGCATCGCGCTCCCGGTCTTCGCCAGCGACGCGCTCTCGTCGGTGGCCTACGCACCCGACGAGATCTTCATCATGCTGTCGATCGCGGGCGCGTCGTTCTACATCTGGTCCTGGAAGATCGGCATCGCCGTCGCGCTGGTCATGACCGCCGTCGTGGCGTCGTACCGCCAGACGGTGCACGCCTACCCGAGCGGGGGCGGCGACTACGAGGTCGCCACGGTCAACCTCGGGAAGACGGCGGGCACCACGGTGGCCAGCGCCCTGCTCGTCGACTACGTGCTCACCGTGGCGGTGTCGATCTCGTCGGCTGCCCAGTACGCCGGCTCGGCGGTGCCCTGGATCCACGACCACCGTGCGACCGCCGCGTCGCTGATGGTCGTGCTGCTGATGTCGATGAACCTGCGTGGCATCCGGGAGTCGGGCACCTTCTTCGCCGTCCCGACCTATGCGTTCATGGTCGCGATCCTCGCCATGTGCGGCTACGGCCTGGTCCGGCTGCTCGCCGGCACCCTGCCCCAGGTCGAGAGTGCCGACCTGACCATCGAGCCGCAGGCGGGCTACGAGGGGACGCTGGCCACGGTCGCGCTGCTGTTCCTGCTGGCCCGGGCGTTCTCCAGCGGCTGTGCCGCGCTGACCGGCGTCGAGGCGATCTCCAACGGCGTGCCCGCCTTCAAGAAGCCCAAGAGCAAGAACGCCGCCACCACGCTGCTGCTGCTGGGCATGATCGCGATCACGATGATGATGAGCGTCATCGTCCTCGGCTACCAGATGGGGCTGCGCGTCGTCGACCCGCACGAGGTCGAGCGGCTCTACCGCGACGGCGTGGCCCTCGACCCCAACACCTACGACCAGAACGCCGCGATCGCGCAGATCGCCAAGGCGGTGTTCGACCACTTCTCGCCCGGCTTCTATGCCGTCGTGATCGTCACCGGGGTGATCCTGGTGCTGGCGGCCAACACGGCCTTCAACGGGTTCCCGGTGCTCGGCTCGATCCTCGCCAGCGACGGCTACGCCCCGCGCGCGCTGGGGTCGCGGGGCGACCGGCTGGCCTACTCCAACGGCATCGTCTTCCTGGCCGTGATGGCGATCATCCTGATCCAGGTCTTCAACGCGGAGACGACGCGGCTGATCCAGCTCTACATCGTCGGCGTCTTCGTGTCGTTCAACCTCAGCCAGCTGGGCATGATCCGGCACTGGACGCGCCACCTGCGCACCGAGACCGACCCGGGGGAGCGCCGCCGGATGATGCGGTCGCGGGTCATCAACGCGATCGGGCTGGGCTTCACGTCCGTGGTGCTGGTGATCGTGCTGATCACCAAGTTCCTCGCGGGCGCCTGGATCACCATCCTGGCGATGGCGGTGTTCTTCATGATCATGCGCGCGATCCGCCGCCACTACGACCTCGTCGAGGACGAGCTGGCGGCCGACGAGCAGGACAAGGTGCTGCCGACCCGGGTGCACGCGATGGTGCTCACCTCCAAGCTCCACAAGCCGACCCTGCGGGCCCTGGCGTTCGCCAAGGCGGCCCGGCCGAACATGCTCGAGGCGGTCTACGTCAGCACCGACCAGGAGGCGACCGACCGGCTGCTGGAGGAGTGGGACCGGCGCCGCATCGACATCCCGCTCAAGATCCTGCACTCGCCCTACCGCGAGGTCGTCAAGCCGATCGTCGACTACGCCCTGGAGATCCGGAAGGGCAACCCACGCGGCGTGGTGGCGGTCTACATCCCCGAGTACGTCGTCGGGCGCTGGTGGGAGCAGCTGCTGCACAACCAGACCGCCCTGCGCCTGAAGGCCAGGCTGCTGTTCTGCCCCGGCGTGATGATGATCTCGGTGCCCTACCAGCTGCGGTCCTCCCAGGCCGCGGTCGAGCGCGAGGACCGCGGGCACCGGCGCGCGCACGCCGGTGACCTGCGCAGCGGCCGGGTGGTCCGGGCGGACTCCGACGCCCAGGTCCCGTTCGACAGCAGGCAGGATTGACCCCGCCCCGACGACGCGGCCAGGCTCGGCCCCGGCGACAGCGCGGGGACTCCCTGGTCGGGGAGCGTTTCGAGGTGGAGGTGACCGCGTTCGCCCACGGCGGCGCCGGTGTCGCCCGGGTCGCGGAGCGGGGCGGGCGCGTGGTCTTCGTGCGGCACGCCCTCCCGGGCGAGCGGGTGGTCGTCGAGATCACCGAGGGCAGCGCGGGCGACCGGTTCTGGCGGGGCGACGCCATCGAGGTGCTGACCCCCTCGCCGGACCGGGTGCCGGCGCCGTGCCCGGTGGCCGGGCCTGGGGGCTGCGGCGGCTGTGACCTGCAGCATGTCGCGCTGCCGCGGCAGCGCGCCCTCAAGGCCGAGGTGGTCACCGAGCAGCTGGAGCGCCTGGCCGGCACCCGCCGACCGGTGGTCGTCGAGGCGGTCCCCGGTGACGACGAGGGCCTGCGATGGCGCACCCGGGTGCGTTTCGCCACCACTCCCGAGGGCGAGCGGGGGATGCGGCGACATCGGTCGCACGAGGTCGTCCCGATCGACGACTGCCTGATCGCCCGCGAGGACGCGCGCGAGCCCGGCGGTCCCTCGGTGCGAGAGACCGTCACGGTGGGGTCGACGGAGGCGAGCTTCACGGTGGCCGGCGACGGCTTCTGGCAGGTGCACCCGGGCGCACCGTCGGCGCTGGTGGCCGCCGTGCTCGAGGCGCTGCGTCCCGCCGCCGGGGAGCGACTGCTCGACCTGTACGCCGGCGTCGGGCTCTTCGCGCGCTTCGTGGGCGAGCAGCTCGGGGCAGCCGGGGCGGTCACCGCGGTCGAGGGTGACGCGACGGCGGCGAGCCATGCCGCCGCCAACCTGGCCGGCCTGTCCGCGCCGGTCGAGGTGGTGACCGGGGGAGTGGGCACCGTGCTGGCGGACCGGGCTGCCGACCCGGTCGACCTGGTGGTGCTCGACCCGCCGCGCGAGGGCGCCCGCCGACCCGTCGTGGAGCAGGTGGTCGCCAGACGACCACGGGCCGTGGCCTACGTCGCCTGCGACCCGGCCGCGCTGGCCCGGGACGTCGCGACGTTCGCGGAGCTGGGCTACGACCTGGCCGGGCTCCGGGCCTTCGACCTGTTCCCGATGACGCACCACGTGGAGTGTGTGGCCACCCTGCTGCCGCGCCAGTGAGGGCCACGGTGGGCCGCGGGGCGTGCTGGCCATAGTGCCTTGATATCGTGTATCTTGATATCAAGAGATCTACCCGCCTTCCGGTCACGCCCGTGACGACGGCAAGATGGGACGGACGACCGCGAGCAACAAGGATGGGTGGACGGATGACCAGTCAGGACAGCTTCGGGGCCAAGGGGACGCTGGAGGTCGGCGCCGCGTCGTACGAGATCTACCGGCTGTCCGCCGTGGCCGGCGACGGCCTCGACGTCGCATCGCTGCCGTTCTCCCTCAAGGTGCTGCTGGAGAACCTGCTGCGCACCGAGGACGGCGCCGACATCACCGCCGACGACATCCGCGCGCTGGCCGGCTGGGACGAGACCGCCGCGCCCGACAAGGAGATCCAGTTCACCCCGGCCCGGGTGATCATGCAGGACTTCACCGGCGTCCCGTGCGTCGTCGACCTCGCCACCATGCGCGAGGCGATGGCCGACCTCGGCGGCGACCCCTCGAAGATCAACCCGCTCGCGCCCGCCGAGATGGTCATCGACCACTCCGTGATCGCCGACGTGTTCGGCAGCCCCGAGGCGTTCGAGCGCAACGTCGAGATCGAGTACGAGCGCAACCGCGAGCGCTACCAGTTCCTGCGCTGGGGCCAGGGCGCCTTCGACGACTTCAAGGTCGTCCCGCCCGGCACCGGCATCGTCCACCAGGTCAACATCGAGCATCTCGCCCGGGTGGTGTTCACCCGGGAGGGCGCCGACGGCACCGTCGTCGCCTATCCCGACACCTGTGTCGGCACCGACTCCCACACCACGATGGTCAACGGCATCGGCGTGGTCGGCTGGGGCGTCGGCGGCATCGAGGCGGAGGCCGCGATGCTCGGCCAGCCGGTGTCGATGCTGATCCCGCGGGTGGTCGGCTTCAAGCTGTCCGGCTCGCTGCCCGAGGGCTCCACCGCCACCGACCTGGTGCTCACCATCACCGAGATGCTGCGCCAGCACGGCGTGGTCGGCAAGTTCGTGGAGTTCTACGGCGAGGGTGTCTCGGCGCTGCCGCTGGCCAACCGCGCCACGATCGGCAACATGAGCCCGGAGTTCGGGTCCACGATCGCGGTCTTCCCCGTCGACGACGAGACGATCAGCTATCTGCGGCTCACCGGCCGCACCGACGAGCAGCTCGCCCTGGTCGAGGCCTACGCCAAGGAGCAGGGTCTCTGGCACGACCCGACGGCGGAGCCTCGCTACTCCGAGCGGCTCGAGCTCGACCTGGCCTCGGTCGTCCCGTCGCTGGCCGGCCCGAAGCGGCCGCAGGACCGCGTCCCGCTGTCCGAGGCGGCCACCGCGTTCGCCGGCGAGCTGCCGTCGTACGCCGGCGACGTCGACGCCACCGTGCCCGTGACGCTGCCCGACGGCACCTCCTTCGAGCTCGGCAACGGCGCCGTCACGATCGCCGCGATCACCTCGTGCACCAACACCTCCAACCCGTCGGTGATGATCGGCGCCGCGCTGCTGGCCAAGAACGCCGTGGAGCGCGGCCTGCAGCGCAAGCCGTGGGTGAAGACCACGCTGGCCCCGGGGTCGAAGGTCGTCTCCGACTACTACGAGCGCGCCGGCCTGACCCCCTACCTCGACAAGCTCGGGTTCAACCTCGTCGGCTACGGCTGCACCACCTGCATCGGCAACTCCGGGCCGCTCATCCCCGAGGTGTCCGCGGCCGTGCAGGAGGGCGA